>SAQR01000035.1 GCA_004020365.1 Mesorhizobium sp. | reverse complement strand
CACCGACACGGCGCGGTTGAGACCGATCGAGAACACGTCCTCGATATTGTCGAGATTGGCGTAGGTGCCGTCATGCAGCACGAACGGGCCATAGCGTCCCAGCCCGGCCGAGATCATCTTGCCGGATTCCGGATGCTTGCCGACGTCGCGCGGCAGCGACAGCAAAGCGAGGGCTTTTTCGTGGTCGATCGAATCGACAGTCCAGCCCTTGGGCAGGCTGGAGCGCTTGGCTTCCTTGCCGTCGCCGCGCTGGACATAGGGGCCGAAACGACCACTGCGCAGCGTGATCTCTTCCGCCGTGTAGGGGTCCTTGCCCAGCACCTTGGTGCCGTCCTCGCCATTGCCGTTTTCGGCATTGGGGTTGGCGGCGTCGCCGAGTTGGCGGGTGAAGGAGCATTCGGGATAGTTTGAGCAGCCGACAAAGGCGCCGAATTTGCCGAGCTTCAACGACAGGTTGCCGGTGCCGCATTTCGGGCAGATGCGGGGGTTCGAACCGTCTTCTCGCGCCGGAAACACCAGCGGCGCCAGTTCCTCGTTGAGGGCATCGAGCACGTCGGTGACGCGCAATTCCTTGATGTCGGCTACGGCGCCGGAAAAATCCTTCCAGAAATCGCGCAGCACATCCTTCCAGGCGAGCTTGCCGTCCGAAATCTCGTCGAGCTTTTCCTCGAGCGAGGCAGTGAAATCATACTCGACATAGCGCTCGAAGAAGCTTTCGAGGAAGGCCGACAACAGCCGGCCCTTGGCCTGCGGCAACAGCTTGCGCTTGTCCAGGGTGACATAGTCGCGATCCTCCAGCGTCTTCAGGATCGCCGTGTAAGTCGACGGCCGGCCGATGCCGAGCTCTTCCAGCTTCTTGATCAGCGAGGCTTCCGAATAGCGCGGCGGCGGTTCGGTGGTGTGCTGGGTGGCGTTGATCGCCTCGCGCTCGAGCTGTTCGCCGGCACGGATCTCGGGCAGACGGCGGTCTTCCTCGTCTTCCGCATCCTCGTCCTTCTGCTCGGTATAGGCAGCAAGGAAACCGTCGAAGCGAACGACCGAACCGACGGCGCGAAGCTCCGCGCTGCGGGCACCGTTGACCGCCTCGATCTCTACCGTAGTGCGCTCGATCTCGGCTGGCTGCATCTGGCTGGCGATGGCGCGTTTCCAGACAATCTCGTAAAGCCGCGCCTGGTCGGCATCGAGATATTGCCTAACCGAAGCCGGCGTGCGCATGAAGTCGGTCGGGCGGATCGCTTCGTGCGCTTCCTGGGCGTTCTTGGCCTTGGTCGTGTAGTTGCGCGGCTTTTCGGGCAGGTATTTTGGGCCGAACTCTTTTGCGATCGCATCGCGCGCGGCTGATATCGCCTCAGGCGCCATCTGCACGCCGTCGGTTCGCATGTAGGTGATCAGGCCGGTGGTCTCGCCGCCGATGTCCATGCCTTCATAGAGCCGCTGCGCCACCTGCATGGTGCGGCTTGCCGAAAAGCCGAGGCTCGAGGAGGCGGCCTGCTGCAGCGTCGAGGTGGTGAAGGGCGGACCTGGATTGCGCCTGGTCGGCTTGGCTTCGACCGACAGCGCCTTGAAAGTCGCGCCGTTCAGCATCGCCTTGATGTCGTCGGCCTGCGCCTTGTTGGAAATGTCGAGCTTTTGCAGCTTCTTGCGATCGAAGGCGGTCAGCCGTGCCTCGAAATTTTCCTTGCGCGGCGTGCCGAGAATGGCGGCGACCTGCCAATATTCCTCGCGGATGAAGCGCTCGATTTCCAATTCGCGGTCGCAGACGAGGCGCAGTGCCACCGACTGGACGCGGCCGGCGGAGCGGGCGCCCGGCAGCTTGCGCCACAGGACGGGCGACAGCGTGAAGCCGACGAGATAGTCGAGCGCGCGGCGGGCGAGGTAGGCGTCGACCAGCGGCGCATCGATCTGGCGCGGATTGGCCATGGCTTCCAGCACCGACGATTTGGTGATGGCGTTGAAGACGACGCGGCTGACCGGCTTGTCCTTCAGCGCGCGCTTCTGCTTCAGCACTTCCAGGACATGCCAGGAAATGGCTTCGCCCTCGCGATCCGGGTCGGTGGCGAGGATCAGGCCGTCGGCATCCTTGACCGCCTTGGCGATGTCGGCAAGACGTTTGCTCGACGCGGTGTCGACAGCCCAGGACATGGCAAAATCCTCGTCCGGACGCACCGATCCATCCTTGGCCGGCAGATCGCGGACGTGGCCGAACGAGGCCAGGACCTTGTAGTTCTTTCCAAGATACTTGTTGATTGTCTTCGCTTTGGCCGGCGATTCGACGACGACGACGTCCATGAGGTCTCATATCAGCTGTGGTGCGGCAGAAGAATTCCGCTGCGCGCGACGAAATCTCGTACAATTGTCGCTCACATGGCCGTGCTTTTGCATCCGGTCAAGAGGAAGCGCCCAAAATGCAGTCCTGCACTGAGCGCGCAACCCAAGGGTACGTCATGTGATATCCGCAATCCCAGATAAGGAGAGCGGCTGCCCTATGGTTGGACCAGCCGGCATGAATCCGGGAAAACGGGACAAAATCTTCTGCGGGTATAAGAGAAACATCGATCACGCGCCAGCCCCAGCCGAGGGACGCCCGGCATGATGAGACGACGCTGGCGGGCGAGACTGGCGTGGCGAGTGGGGCTCGTGTGTCCAGTGGGACTGCACAAGAAAGCTGGCCGCCGGGAGGCCGGCAGGGCTATGCAGCAGCCAGGGATTTCCCGCCGGTCAAGGCGGGGATGCAGGTTCGGGGCTTAGTCGGCCTTGGCGATATGCCAGACGCCGCCGACGCCGTCGCCGGTCACATCGCCGGCCTTCTTGTCCTTGATGAATGTGTAGAGCGGCTTGCCCTCATAGGCCCACATCTTGGTGCCGTCGGTGCGGTCGACGATTGTCCATTCGCCCTCGGGCTTGGCATCGGCCTCAGCCTTCAGCGGCGGCCAATTGGCGGCGCATTTGTCGTAGCAGTTCGACTTGCCCATCTCGTCCTTGTCGTAGGTGTAAAGGGTCATGCCGTTGGCATCGGTGTATATCTTGGTGCCGCCGACATCGGCTTCTTTCCACGCTTCGGCGGCATATGAAGTGGCGGTGCCGAGCAAAAGCACCGCCAGCCCAACTGTGATCGATTTCATGACGCTCTCCCTGATATGATCGAGAAGCGCGCGGAAAGCCGCGGCCTCGTTGCATCAACGCGTTTGGCGTGTCGTTTCTTCCTCGATGCGAGGGCGGCAACTTGCCACGCAATGGTGATTGGCGGACAAGCCCGCGCGCCGCTATATCGGCGCCGATACAGTTGGAGTTCGGGAATGGCATTGGACATCGGCTATGTCAGCGCGGTCGGGGCGGGGGCGATCTCGTTTCTGTCGCCCTGCGTGCTGCCGCTGGTGCCGCCCTATCTCTGCTATATGGCCGGCGTGTCGGTCGACGATTTCCGCGGCAATGCCGGCGTCACCGCCAAGGCCGACGCACGCAACGCGCTGCTCTATGCCTCGATCGCCTTCGTTCTCGGCTTCTCGACCGTCTTCGTGGCGCTGGGCGCAGGCGCCTCGACCATCGGCCGGCTGCTGCGCGTCTGGCAGGAGCCGCTGGCGATGGCCGCCGGCGTGCTGATCATCCTGATGGGGCTGAATTTTCTCGGCATATTGCGCATTCCGCTGCTGTCGCGCGAGGCGCGCTTCCAGTCGCAGGGCAAGCCGGCCAGTATCGTTGCCGCTTATGTCATGGGACTGGCCTTCGCCTTCGGCTGGACACCCTGCATCGGACCGGTGCTGGGGCCGATCCTGACGCTGGCTGGTGGCCGCGAGACGGTGGGCGAGGGCGCGGCTCTGCTTGCCGCCTATTCGCTCGGCCTCGGCATCCCGTTCCTGATCGCAGCGCTGTTTTCCGGCGCCTTCATGCGCTTTCTCTCGAAATTCCGCGTCCACCTCGGCCGTGTCGAAAAGGCGATGGGCGCACTGCTGGTCGTCGCCGGCGTGTTTTTCCTGACCGGAGGCGTGCAGGCCGCGTCCTACTGGCTGCTGGAGAACTTTCCGGTGCTGGGGCAGCTGGGGTAGCGTGCTGGCTGTTCTGAGCCGAAGCACACGTTCAGGATCGAACCTGTGACCCGCTGATTAAGAGTTAGCGGTGTTTTTTCGGGCTAAGTACCTGATTTAGCATCCAAATCCTTGAAGAGCCTCGTGTTTCCGATCGCCAAAGAGCGTCAAAGTCGGAAATAGCGGGTGTGTTCGGCAACACGATGCCGAACACACCTCACGGTCAACGAGGAAAAATGTCGATACAACCAATGGGTGCCGGGTCCAAAAAACCCTGGCCGGAAGGCACCATCGAAGACTGGCAGCAAGGAGCCAGCTATGGGTGGCTCGCGGACAAGTACGGACGGTCGTATAGCACGGTCGTCAAGCTCGTCCGTCGAGCCAAGGAAATGGGGACTAAGCGGGTCGAAATCACATCGAGCAGGCGCAGGGGCGGCCGATTGGCCCTGTCCGGCCAGAAGCCGTTGAGCTACGGGCATCACTCGATTGGGATCCGTCTCAATAAATTCCGGGAAATCGACCATGCCTTCACATACCAGGAGATGGCTGATCAAATCCGGGTCAACCGACTCACGGTGCGGAAGATGGAGCTCGGGCTCCACGACTTCACCGTACGGGAGCTGCAGAGCCTCGCTTCCGTAATGAGCACCAGCATAGAGGAGTTGATAAGACCATTCGCATCATGATCGATGAACGTCTGAAAAATTATTGGGGCGCCGTCCGCGGACTGCGACAGACCCCCAATCGCCCGGAGTGGCTCAAAGGTCCTTTCCAGCTGGCTATCACGCTGGAAAAGGACCCGAGGCTCCGAGCGCTGCTCACGAGCATTCACAACGATGAAGTCAAACAGCCGGCCTAGCGCCGGCTTTTCTTATTAGGAGAAAGGAATGAACGACAACCTGAAACCGACGATCGCCGAGCTGCTGGATCTGAAAGCGAAGCTCGAACCGCTGGAGGCCCAGTATGAGGCCGCCAAGGAGGTCATCCGCGCGGCCGGCGCCGATACTTACGACGTGCCCGGCAAGGGCAAGGTCATTGTCTCGGCGGCTGTCGAGCGAAAGGCCAAAGGGACGGAGATCGTCATCGACCCCGAAAAGCTCGAACAAGCCGACGCAAAACTAAAGGCTCAACTCTTCGCCCTTGGAATTCTGAAAACCGAGACGATCTATACAAGGGCGTCGAAGTCCAAGGTCGAAGTCAAGCTTGCGCAGGAGGTCAAGAAGGCGGCGTGAACGGCATACACTGGGAAGGCGACATCGCCTTTCTCATCCAAGGCGAGAGGATAACAACCGCCTTCAATTTTGAGATCCCATGTCCGTTCGAGCCGAGCAAGAGCCCTTGCGATCATCGTATAGATCTCCGAGCTGAAGTCGACCCCACACGCTTTCCCGCCGACCCGCTGGTGGACGCCATGTCCCCGGTGCCTCAAGAGACCGGCACTCCAGCGGCTTATCTCCAACAACAAGAGCTCTCGCTCATCTTCGCAACGCTTGCCAGGATGTCGAGCCCAACCAAGCTCCCAGTCGCTCCGTTCTGGAGCCTACGCCCCGACAAGATCATTCGCCTGCTCGAACAGACCAACGTCCAACCGCTGGTGCTGACGGGCATCCGTGCGTCTGAGAAAAGGGCCGTCGACCAGATCCTGGAAGCCGCTCCGTACCTGCCTCGCAAGCTGATCATGCAGGGTGAACCAACCCTCGTCCTGCGACCGGAGGCGAAAAGAACAAGCACAACTCTAGGACAAGTGAATATCGCCGACTTTGTCTCCCTACCTTGGGAGGCGTTCGGCGCCCATCTGCTCAAACAACACATGCTTTCAAAAGGACACTGAAAATGGAAATCGAACGCCAATCCAACGTCATCGCCGCCGTCTTCCACGAAAACAGCCGCAAGTACCACTACTTCTGCCCCTACCCGGTTCGCGTTGGTGACCATGTCATCGTCGACAGCCCGTACAACGGCTACACCTGCGTCAAGGTCGTGGAAATTCTCCCGAGCGGCTCGATAAAGGCGACCAAGAACGTCATCCAGGTTGTCGACGACACCGAGTACAAGGCCCAGGCCGAGCGCAAGAGGCGCGCGGCTGAGATCGAGGCTCAGCTCGACCGGCGGGCCAAGGAATTCTCGAAGATCCAGTTCTTCAAGAAGCTCGCCGAAATCGATCCGGTCGCCAAGGACCTGGTCGACGAGCTGGAGAAGCTGGCGGCATGATCGACCACGATCTGAAGGTCCTGCGAGCCGTCGCGGGAGACGATGACGCCATTGATGGGTGGGGCGCCGCTACCGGCGTCTCACTCGGCTACCTGCAAGGCTCCGGCTACGTGACCAAAAGCATGTGGCCGGAGCCCACCGAGAAGGGCTGGAATTACCTCCGCGACCAGGGGATCGAGATCTACGGGAAGCTGGAGATGTTCGACGGCCAGCTCCGCCGCGTCGAGGACGCCAGTCGCCACGGCTGGTTCCGCTTCAACAAGCACTACGACCGCTCCGGCTACTGCGACAATCCTGCACGAGGATACTGATCATGACCACCGCACTGCTCCTCCGCCGGAAGGCGGAGGAAACGACCCGTGACGCCGCCCGTTATGAGCAGCTTCAGCGAGCCCAGAAATGGTTGAAAGAATACGAGAGCGGCAACGACCTCACTCCCCTGTTTGGTGGTCACAATGCGTCATCCTGCGATGGCTTCAAGGATGTCGTCGCCTTGCTGAACGAGCTCGGCAAGAACCGCATGAAAGACTTCCTCAAGGAGCTGAAGCAGCTCGCCTGGGATGAATTGAGGGAGCTCGACAAGAAATATGGATGACACCCTCAAGCGCGAGCGGGACGCCTACAAGGCGGCCTGCGAGCGGGCCGGCGTCTGCATGACCTGTGTGGTCCAGGCGCCGGAGCCGTACGGCTGCAGCGACTGCCTCAACACAGGCTGGTCGGAGGGTGACCCCTACGAGCGGATCAAGCAACTGGAGGCCCCCACAACCGGCGAACTCGGGCCGGATGGGAAGGAGTGGGCCAAGACCATGGCTGGCTACGACCACGTCAGTTCCGTGACGGCTAAGGCTGACGGCTTCCACGGCCTCGCTCCCTGGTTCCACGGATGGGCCGTTCGCCAAGCCTTCGTGGCCGGCGCCGAGTGGCAGGAACAGCGGAGACGCAATGGCTGACCTCTCAGAGCGTCTCGAAGCCGCGCGCGCCGAGGTTGCTCGGCTCGAGCGAGAGATCGCCCAAGGGCCGTGCCGGGAGTACGGCCACCAGTGGCAATCCCATGGCGGGTCAAACGCAGGCTGCAGCAAGGACTGCTGCTGCTCCGTGCCGGTCAATGTCTGCGCGAAGTGTGGCGACTGCGACTACGGCGACAATCAGGAAGCGGACGAGATCCGCCGAAACTGCAAGGATTTAATGGATGGATGATGGTGTATCGCTCCGCGATTACCAGATCGCCGACCTCGCCTACTATATCCGCAACCCGAAGTGGCTGAACCTGTCCGACCCCGGCACAGGGAAGACCCCCTCGGTCTGCGTGTATCAGTGGTGGTTGTGGAGGGAGCATGGCGTAGGTTCTGCGTTCGTCATGCCCCTCTCACTTCTCAAGAAGAACCGGGACGAGATCCTCCGCTTCACGGATTTCGAGCCCGACGAGGTGACGATCGTCACTGGGCTGAAGCCCCTGTCCCCGTCACAGCAGAAGCTCGCCAAGACGCTGCTGGAGTGGGACCACAGCCGCAGAGAGTACGAGCTGTTCGGCTCGCAGAAGGTCACCTTCAAGGCTCTGCTCGACGCCGGCGTCTGCCGACCCGACATGACGGTCGACAAGCGGATGCTCGTCGCCCGTACCAAGCTGCCTTACGAGCTCGCCAACCCCGGCAACACCAAGGTGTTCCTGATGGGCTTCGATGCCTTCTCGACCCATTGGAGCGCTCTGCCAAAATTCGTCAAGGCGGTCCAGGTCGACGAGATCCACAAGGGCTACAAGGGCGACAGCTCGCAGCGCACGCAGGGCTTCTACGCCTCGTTCTTCTCGGGCCCGATGGAATATTTCGGCGGCATGACGGGCACTCTCGTCTCCGGCCGGCTGGACAGCGCCTATCCGGCGATCCGCGTGATCGAGCCGCGGTATTATCCCTCCTACAAGGGCTTCTACTACTTCCACTCGATCGAGGACCCGATCACCGGCAAGCTCAAGGCGTGGCGCAACCACGAAAAGCTGTCGGCGATCTTCGGCAAGCACGGCATCCGCCGGACCTTCGAGATGGTCTACGGCAAGGAGGCCAAGGTCATCATCCCCGAGTGGGTGGAGATGTCCGAGAAGCAGCGCGAGATCTACAACAAATTCAAGGACGAGGCCTTCCTCGAACTGGAGAAGTTCTATCTCGACGGCACCCAGCCGGGTGTCGGTTTCATCCGCGCACGCCAGATCATGGAGCATCCGAACTCGTTCCCAGATCTGTCGAAGGACGATGGCAGTACCATCGACATCATGAAGGGCGCCCGCTGCGGGAAGGAGGAACGCCTCGACATCCATTTCGAGGACCACGCCCGCACCGGCAAGCCGCTGATCATCTACGCGGCCCTCAAGCCCCAGCAGTACCGCATCCTGGAAATGGCTCGCGCGTACGGGCTGAAGGCCGACATCCTGAACGGTGATGTCTCGCCGACAAAACGTGGCGAGATCGATCTGGCATTCCGCGAGGGTCGCCTGAACTGCATCATCGCCTCGCCGGCCGTCGCCGACGTGGGCTTCAACTGGCAGTTCTGCGGGGACCAGGAGGTCGACCACATGATCTTCGCATCGCTCGACTTCCTCGACACGACGGTCCTGCAAGCCTACCGGCGTGCGATCCGAGGCAAACGTGGCAAACCGCTGCGCATCACGGTCCTGCTCTACGAGGACAGCCTGGATAACCGGATCACCTTCATCATCTACCAAAAGTCGCTCGACGCACACAAAGTCGATCCGACGCAACCCGTGCTCAAGCTATACGAGCACAACATAGAAGGAGAACAAGAAATGGCGGAGGCTGCATAAAAAGCAGCCATACTATAGGACAAGAACAAAAGGCCCGTCGTAATTCGGCGGGCCTTTCTTATTTCTGATTCACCGCACAACGCGGTGATGAAAACGCAAACTCAAAGGAAACTGTGAATGAACAATATCGACGCTGCCATCAGCCAGGCCACCGCCGCCGCTGCCAACATCCCCCAGGACAACGCGAACCACAATGGCGCTGTCGCCACCACTTCGCCGAACCAGGGTGCGCTCGCAGCCGGTCGCCCGATGGGTCTTGACGACGCGATGGCGGGTGCCGTCGTCGTCGACGAATGGCTCAAGGTGAACGAGCATGGTCTGCAGATCGGCGCCAAGAAGCCGCTTCTGGAAGAGATCCGCGTGCGGATCGACCTCAGCGACGTCGGCTACAGCGAGTCGGTCAAGTACGGCAATCCGGCGACCTACCGGAAGACCTACGACCGCGTGATGGCCACGGACGGCGCGACCTGGGCCCAGGCCCTGTCGGAAGCCCGTGCGGTGGACCCGAAGGCCCGCCCGTACAAGTCAGCCGACATCAACTTGGAACTGATCGACGACGTGAAGCTGAAGGACGAAACGGTCACCGCCGGTACGGTGCTTGGCCACTCCTTCTCGACCACCGGCTTCAAGAGCTTCGCCAAACTGGTGAAGCAGATGACCAAGGACGGTGCTGATCCGTCCGTCGACACGATCGAGGTCACGGTGGGCTACATCGAGCAGAGCTCGAACGGCAACACCTGGGGCATTCTCGACTTCCGCGACTACAAGGTCGTCGCGTAAGGCCCTTGGGGCGGGGCAAAGCCCCGCCCTTTTTCTTTCGACAATCCCGGAGAACAAAATGGACGAGACTGAAGACAGCCAGGTCGTGGCTGCAGGACAACTGCGCGCCTTCATCGAGCGCATTGAGCGGCTCGAAGAGGAGAAGAAGACGATCTCCGATGACATCAAGGAGGTCTTCGCGGAGGCCAAGAGCACGGGCTTCGACACCAAGGCCATGCGCAAGATCATCGCTCGGCGCAAGCTGGACGCAGCAGAGCGCCAGGAAGAGGACACGATCCTCGACCTGTACGAGGAAGCCCTCGGCATGGCGGCGGCCGACTGATGATCCGCGTGTACGATATGAACTCGTACCTGCGTGTCGAACTTGAGACTGACATTTCGGGGCTCGCGCCCCGAAATTTCATGCAGGACGTGTTCGCCTGCCCAGATCCAGTCATCTGTGTTTGGGACGGACCCAAAGGAAGCCAGAAACGCCGCGAGATTTTCCCGGGATACAAGATCGGCCGTAAGGCACCTGACACCGGCATCTACAACGGCTTCTACCTCACTCAAAAAACCCTGGAGCATTCGAAGGCGGTCCAGATCAAGGTCCCCGGCTACGAGGCCGATGACGTGATCGCGCTATTGACGCGGCGCTACGCCGCCAGGGACGCCCTGGTCGCGATCTATTCGAACGACAAGGACATGTGGCAGCTCGTCGGCGAGTTCCCCAAGAACGTCATCTGCGGCGCCAACGCCCTGAAGGGCGTCGAACCAAAACACACCAGGCTCTTCAAAACGTGGTGTGGGGACTCCTCGGACAAGATCCCCGGCGTGCCTCGCTTCGGCGAGACCCTGTGGCTGGAGAACGGCCCTGAGCGGCTCCAGCGCGCCACCGACCTGATCTTTGCCGACCAGGATGGTTGGCAGAAGCAGATCAAGCTCCAGCCCAAGATGGTCAGCTGGATCGAGCAGAACCCCAAGCAGCTCAAGGCCTACTGGGACATCGTCGGCTTCCTCGACGTGCCGGAAGACCTGGTCACCGAGCACACCATCATCGGTCAGCCCGACTACCAAAAGGCCGACGCATCCCTCCGGGAGTTCATGCAATGACAATCAAGACCGTGCTCGTCGACGCGCGCAACGTCGACCAGTTGATCCCCCACATCGTCAGCCAGGTGAAGGCCAATCCCTTCATCGGTCTGGACTGCGAAACCCAAGACGATGCGCGCCACGACGGCCTGAACCAGTTCATGAAGGTCGACCCGGTCAGCCGGAAGAAATCGCCGGCCAAAAAGCTGGTGTTCGATATGCGCCGGACTGTCATGACGGGCTTCTCGGTCTATCCCGAGACGTCGGACACAGCCTACTACCTGAACCTGGCGCACGCCGACGTCCAGAACCGCATCCCGTGGGACGCGGCCAAGGCGGTGTTGGAGGCCAAGGCCGGCCATGCCTACTTCATTGCGCACAATGCCCCCTATGAGCTGAGCGCGTTCAAGTCGTGCTTCGGCTTCGAGCTGCCGGAGATCATCTGCACCCTGCAGATGGCAGTGTCGGCCTATGGTCCCGACGAATACGACATCAACAACTTCCGTTACGCCGGTCGTGGTGCTTTCGCCCCGCTGATCCCGCAGATGATGCAGCTTTGCTCGCAGGGCGGCTTCGACACCGAAAAGGGAGAATTCACCGACAGCCGACTGGCCGAAATTGTCTACTCGATCATCGGCAAGCAGTCGAAGGCGGCGCACAGCTATAACGGCTACGTCAACGACCTGGCCTATGGCTACGGCCTGAAGAAGGCGGTGAAGTCGTGGTTCGGCTACGACATGACGACCTTCGAGCAGGTGCTCGGCGACAAGGCGCACATGGGCCAGCTGACGGGCGAAGAGGTTGCCGCCTATGGCGCCGACGACGCCTACTGGGCCCTGCGCATGTTCCGTCGACTGCTCCAGTACATGGTCGACACCAACCGAGGCGTCACGCAGACGTTCTTTAACCAGGAGAACCCGATGATCCACCTGTTCGCGCAGATGCGCGAGGTGGGCATGAAGGTGAACTTCGCCAACATCCTGGCTCGCCGCGCCGAGGAACGGGAGAACACCGCCGAAGTCCTCCGCCGGACCAAGGCCAGTGTGAAGCAGCTGTTGCCGTTCCCTGACGAGCTCCACCCCGGCCTGGTGAAGCGAGACAGCTGGTATCAGAAGAGCGCCGCCAAATACCGCAAGCAGATCGAGGACTGGTGCAAGCTGCCGGACTGGCCGGACGCCTACAAGCAGTGCATCCAGGTTCGTGGCGCGGTGTCGAACGCCTGGGCGAGCGAGAAAGGCCAGCCCGAGCCGAAGGGCGTCAACCTCTCGCACTACATGCCGATGCGGACGATCTTCTATGACCTGACAGGCACCAAGGTGATCGTCAATCAGAACAAGACCCAGTCCGACGCCGAGGCACGCGGCAAGCTGATCGACCGTTTCAAGGAGGACGGCCACGAGGCGGCCAAGAACCTGCTCGTGTCGATGGGCGAGATCGCCAGCATCGAACAGCGCATGAAGCTGTATCTGACGCCATACAGCCTGCTCACCGACCCGGAGACCGGCCGGATGTATCCGACCGTCACCTCCATGTTGGCGTCCCGGCGCATGGCCTGTGAAGACCCCAACGCCATGCAGCTCGCCAAGCGTGGTGAGAGCACGTACGTCCGTGGCTTCTTCGAAGGCGACGACGACGACCACCTGGTCCTCTCGCGCGACTGGTCGGCTGTCGAGCTGGTCATCATCGGCGAGCTGAGCCAGGACCCGACGTTCATCGACGCCTATTGCCAGATCCCCCACAAGGATCTGCACGCCGGCTCGGCGACCGCGGTGCTCGCGGCCGACTGCGAAGGTCTGTCCCAGGATGCGTTCAAGGCGCTCAGCAAATTCGCCAGCGTGGACGAGTTCCTGGAGCAATACGGGAAGACGTTCACCAATCACGATCGTCTCTTCACCAATCTGAAAGGCGAGCCGCTCGAACCGAACAAGGCCTACAAATACTGGCGCACCGAGGCCGGCAAGAACTCGAACTTCAACTACTGGTTCTCGGGCTGGCTGGCGACCATCGGTGAGCGGATGGGCTGGTCGCAGGAAAAGACCAAGATGGCGACCGAAATGTATCGGGACCGCTTCTCGGTCGCCGAACAGTGGCGCACCGGCCTGATCGAAGAGATCGCGCGTGAAGGTGTCGTCTACCTGCCGGACGGTCACCGTCGTGTTCGCTGGGAGGCCACCAACCAGTGGCTCATGTCGTTCAAGTCGAAATTCGACATGGGTGATGGCCCCGAGCTGGCGACCTACAACGCTCTCGTTCACTGGATCGCCAAGAAGATCCAGAAACGGGCGTTCAATCAGGGCGTCAACTCCGTCGTCCAGGGCACCTGCGCCACGATCGCCAAGCGTACGGCGATCAGGGTGATGGCTCGGATGAAGGAGATGGGATGGGACTTCCGCATCATGCGGCTCATGGTCCCGATCCACGACGAGCTCGTATTCTCGGTCCACCACAAGCATGTGCTGCCGGCAATGAACATGCTCGGCGAGTGCATGAACAACCATCCGGACATCTTCAAGGCCTGCAAGCTCGACAGCTCGCCGGCCCTCGGCGTCACCTTCGAGCCTTACGACCCGAAGAAAGCCCCGGCCGGCCAGATCGAGCTCTACGAGGCGCCCAAGCTTCCCGGCGTCCTGCCGGAGGACACCGAAGGCCAACGCCTGAACGACGACCAGGTCCTGTCGGTCGTCGACTACCTCATGTTCCAGAAACGCAAACTCATCAAGGAGGCAGCATGAAGCTGCAGCTGATCGCTCGTCACCTGCGTGACGATCAGGACCACGAGATCGCCTGGAGCGACGACCCAGTCGCTCTCGTCCGCCGCATGGCGGAGGAGATCGAGAGCAACCGCAGCGAAGGCTCCAACTGGCGTTATGCCATCACCCCAACAAACGAGGAATACCTTTGATTTCGTCCATCCCAATCTACAAGCTCGACACCCAGGGCCGCCTGCGCAGCTGGCGATACGACGTCGACGGCAACCGGTGGCGCTCAGTCTCCGGCCTGGTGGCGGGCGCCCAGACACCCACCGACTGGACAGTCTGCTATGCCAAGAGCCAGGAGACCAACGAGAGCCAAGCCCGGTTCGAGGCCGAAGCCGAGGAGCGCAAGAAGCTGGAGCGTCAGTATCATCGGACGCCCGAGGCCTGCGCCACGCCGAACTTCTTCGAGCCGATGCTCGCCAAGGGCTACAAGGCCGGCAAGATCCAGTTCCCGATCGCCAGTCAGCCGAAGCTCGACGGCATCCGCTGTGTTGCCCGTGCCGAGGGTCTGTTCTCCCGCCAGGGCAAGCCGATCGTCTCCTGTCCGCATATCGAGGAGGAGCTGGCACCGCTCTTCGTCGCCGACCCTGACCTGATCCTCGACGGCGAGCTCTACAACCACGAGCTCAAGGCCGACTTCGAGCAGATCGTCTCACTGGTCCGCAAGCAGGAGCCGAACCCGGAGACCGCCGGCGTGGTCCAGTACCACGTCTACGACATCCCCTCGTTCGACGGCACGTTCTTCCAGCGCGCGCCGGTCTACAGCGCCATGCTGAAGGGCTGCACTCACCTGATCCCGGTCGAGACCCGCATCGCCTTCAACCAGGCCATGCTCGACGCCGACTACGAGGAGTTCCTCGCGGACGGCTACGAGGGCCAGATGGGACGCCTCGACGCCGACTACGAGATCGGCAAGCGCTCGGCCCACCTCCAGAAGCGCAAGGAGTTCCAGGACGCGGAGTTCCCGATCACGGCCATTGGCGAAGGTCTGGGCAACTGGTCCGGCCACGCCAAGTTCGTCGAGTTCATGCTCCCGGGTGATATCCGGCTGGAGAACGGCGACAGGCCAAGGGCCGGCATCAAAGGGACCAAGGAATTCTGCAAGCAGCTCCTTGAGGAGGCGGAAGAGTGGATCGGCGGCAAATCGACGTCGACGATCCAGTTTTTCCAGCTCTCCGCGCGGGGCATTCCGCGCTTCCCGGTCGCGACCAAATTCCACAAGGCAGGAGCAAGAATGTAATGCCCGACATTCTTCTCCAATGGAACCAATGGTGGCTCGACCTGTGGGTGAGCCACCCCGCCTTGTGGTGGTCAGGGCTGGCCCTCTGTGCTGTCGCCAGCTTTGCCAGCAGTTACCTTCGCAGGAGATTTTGATGGACACAATCAGCCCAGCCCAGCGGGAGGCCATGCGCTTGGCCTTCCGCAACGAAAACCGCCGCTCCTTCGATCAGGTGTCATCGCCGGGTCGGCTTGAGCGACAGGAGATCGAGCAGTTCTCCAAGGCCGCCACGAGCGGTCAAGGCAACCGAGCTCAGCGCCGGCGGATGCAGGCCGAGCTCAAGAAGATGATGAGGAAACGCTGATGGGCTTTCCCGCACCCTTCGTCGGCTCCCGACCAATCGGAGCACCTCCCGGCCGGGATGACATTCTCCCCGGCCACTTCTTCACCAACGGGAACTTCGTAGTCAGCGCCTGGCAGCTCACCCCAGAGGAAGTTGCCGTGATCAACCACAATGGCGGGAAGATCTTCGTCGCCGTTGGGACCGGAAAGGACTTCTACCCAACACTCGTCGGCTCGTCCGAGAGCATCAGAATGATGCTCATCGACTACGGCGGAACGTTCCCCAGCCAGCCAGTGGAGGTCATCGCCTGATGTTCGAGACCTTTCGATTGAAACGAGCCCTCAAGGGTTCCCTCGTGATGTGCTTCGACTGTCGAGGCTGCATGGCCTCTGACCAGCGGATGAAGTGGATTGGAGAGGTGACCGGCTTCGAGATGACCAGGTACGCCGGAGAAGCGGCCCAGGTCAAAGTTATCAAACGCGACGGCCCAGGCGATATCCGGGACGGCGATCAAGGGTTCGAGATCGTCGTTCTGGGAGAAGTCCAGGAAATCGCCCCGGGCCTCTATGGAGTTTTCAGATGACCATTTCTGCCAAGGTGATCGCCGACAGCATCAGCCCTGCCGGCAAGCGCATCACCACCATGGAGCTGCGATATCCGCGGTTCATCCACGCCGAGGAGCTCACGCACCGCGCGCTGGCCTCCACTCCCGGCGACTGCATCATCATCGAGCAGATCGCTGACGGCCTGATGTACGACGAGAACCTGTCCCGCAACGCCTCGTCGTCTCGCGCCATCCCGGTCGAGCGTATGATCCAGGACGTGCTCGACGACCCCGCCATGCCGATCCACTGGGGAAAGAACCAGCCGGGGATGCAGGCGTGGGAGGAGCATGACGCCCCGGTGATCATGGGCTTCGGCAGCGACGATTACGTCTGGGGCACCCCACAGGAGGCTTGGCTGGCTGCTCGTGACGCCATGATCGAGCGGGCACGGGAGTTCGCCCGCGCCGGCTACCATAAGCAGATCGTGAACCGGTTGCTCGAAACCTGGCTGCACATCAACGTCGTGGTGACGGCGACCGAGTGGGACAACTTCCGCACGTTGCGCCTCCACAAGGACGCCCAGCCGGAGATCCACGAACTGGCTCACCAGATGTTCAATGTGGCGATGGTGGCAAGCACGCCCCAGTTGCTCAAGCCTGGTGAGTGGCATCTCCCCTACGTCACCGAGGATGAGCAGAGCGTCGCAGTGACTGAAGCTGGGCAGCGGAACGTCAAGATCCTGTCCGTCGCTCGCTGCGCCTCGGTCTCCTACAAGACCGTGGACGGGTTGCCGATGACCCTGGAGCGCGCCCAGCAGATCTACGACAAGCTGGTGAAGGCCGAAGTCTTTCACGCTTCACCGTTCGAGCATCAGGCAACGCCGGATACGTTTAACCGACCATTCTATGACCAATGGGGGGAGCATGACGGTTGGGATTGGAAGCAAGGCGAGCTCCACGGCAACTTCAAGGGCTGGATACAGAACCGGAAGATCATGGAAAGTAAACTTGCCCTATAGTATCAACAACTTCTGACATTTTCGACAACATCAGGGGCGCCCATATGCGCCCCTGATGGCTAAGAACACTGGAAAACCCTCCGAACAAGAATTCGAAAGCATCTGGAACAAGCTGGGCAAATCAGCTTGGGTCTGGAGAGTGGTCGACGCGGCTGAAGTCCGCGGTCGAACCGGCAAGATCGGGTTCACCCGATCAGCTCCGAGCGACTACATTGTCGCCCACAACGGCGTCCATTTCGCCGAGGTGAAGTCTACCCAAGACGACACCGCGTTTCGTTTCTCGCTCCTCCGGAAGATCCCGTCAGCGATGGCCATCATGATCCTGGCCGCGGGTGGCGACTACTTCGTCTACATCCATCGGCTTCCCACCAACGAGTGGTTCCGCGTGCCCTACGCAATGATCAGGGACACAGAGAAGCGCTCTCTCACATGGCAAGAACTGAAAGGACACCGATGGTCTATGCCCTCGTAATTCTGTCCTGCCTTGGGTCCGATTGCCGTCGCGACGTCGTCGCCGATGGTTTCGGGATGATGGGCTGTCTCCAACAGTCGCAGTCCATCGCCGCCCAATGGCAGGCCTACTACCCCGACCGCAAGATCAAGCAGATCCGTTGCGTCGACATCAAGCGACTTCCCTTCGAACTCGGACGAGACATGGCATGAACGAATACCTAGACGTTATGGTCGACATCGAAACGACCGGCACTCACCCCGAGCACAATGGGATCATCCAGATCGCTGCCGTGCGCTTCAACGCGGTCGAGATGACGGTCGACGCCGGCGATATGTTTGATCGCTGTCTTATGGTCGCCCCCAACCGCTTCTGGGAGGAGTCCACCCGCGTGTTCTGGCAGGGCAAGAACCTGAAGGTCTACCAGCAGATCGTCTCCCGCATGGAAGACCCTGCGGTCGTCCTGAAGGCGTTCCAGGAATGGGCCAACAAGGGGCGAGCACCGTCGTCAGCACCACTTCGTTTCTGGGGCAAGCCGACGAGCTTCGACTACTCGTTCATCCAGTCCTATTTCCGGCAGTTCGCGCTCCACCTGCCGTTCCACTACCGCTACGGCCGGGACATGAACAGCTACATCGCCGGGCTGCGGGGTGATCCCGACCACCCGGAGATCAACGTGCCGTTCTCGGGGGACGTCCACAACGCCCTCCACGACGTGCTCCACCAAATCAAGACGATCTTCGTCGCAAAAGAGGAAACTAAATGCAGCGCATAACCGAGATTGAGATCGGCACCTCGCGTGTCGGCATTCTCGGAGACCCGCACCTCGGACGAGCATTCGTCCGGGGTGTTTCGCTTGAGAAGCGTGGTCTCCGCGAAAAGATGGTCATGGACGATTTCCAGCAACGGATGAAGGCGTCGGGCAAATACGACGTCTTCATCTGCATGGGCGATCTGTTCGACAAGTGGGCTGTTCCCTACAGCATCGTGTTCCAGGCCGCCTGGGCGTTCCTGCAAGCGGCCTCCAAGAACCCCGACACAATGTATTACGTGATCGGTGGGAACCACGACATCGCCCGCGATCTGGAGAAGAAGGGTGCGCTCGATCTGTTCGAGCTGATCGTCTCCGGCCGAGGCACCCGCAATGTCGAAGTCGTACGCCACACGAACCCGGACCCTCGGGCTGATATCGGTGGCGTGACGTGTGGGCTCTACGCCTTCCACCCGACCATGTCGGCTGCAGACGTCGTCTCCAGACCGGTGGAGATCGCCTTCGGCCACTGGGACACGATGTTCGGCGACGGCAACTTGATCCCGACCAAAAAGCTGGCCGAGATGGGCTGCAAGATCGCTTACACCGGCCACGTCCACCTGCCGGACGAGTTCAAGCGCGACGGCGTCAAAGTGGTCCAGGTCGGCTCGATGCAGCCCTACGCCCATGGCGAGGACAACGGCGAGATGTACGTCTCGTTGACCCTGGACGAGGTCGAGGGGCAGGACCTCTCCGATAAGTGTGTCCGCGTCCTGCTCGCCCCCGGCGAGCGCCTGGACCAGGAGGTCGATTGCCTGCAGCTCACCGTCCAGCGCGTCGGCACGAACGACGAGGAAGCCGAGGAGGTCTCCATGGGCGACTTCGACCTGATGGCCCTCTTCGGCCAGGCCTTTGAGGCGGCCGCCGTACCCGACGACGTCCGCTCGCAAATCCTGACCCGGTTCGAGGAGACCCGCGTTGCCGAATAAGGAGCAGATCGTGAAGGCGATGGATGAGTGGCTCTCGACCAAGGGCCTCCATCCCGCCGAGGTGGGCATGATCGAGGAAATGAAGCGCGCCGGTGGGTTCGGATGGGCCCCACTCGTGGCCGCGGCCAACACGTTCGCGGACGTCATGCCCGACATCATCAAAAGCGCCGTTCGCAAGGCGCGCAGCCAAGGAAAATGCAAGGAGTGGCCTAGTGCTTAACCACCTCACATACAGTGTCACCTTTCCCTCGACAGGCCGCACCCTGTCGGGGGATTTCTCATTTCAGAAGGGCTTCGGCGCCATCACCGGCCCGAACGAGGCCGGCAAGTCGGTCATCCTGGAAATGATCCGCTACTCGCTCTTCGGGACCGCCGCCCTACGTGGCAAGGCCGAGGACTACAAGAACCTCAAGGTCAAGCTGTCGTTCGACGTCAAGGGCGACACCTACACCACGCAGCGGACCATCACCTCGGCCAAGATCTTCCGCGGCGACACCGAGATCGCCAACGGGCAGAAGGGAACCAACAACAAGGTGACCGAGATCCTTGGTTTCGGTCTGAAGGTTTTCGACACCGCCTGTGTCGCCAACCAGGGCGACATCGAGAAACTCGGCTCGATGCAGCCGACCGAGCGCAAGGCCATGGTCGACAGCGTCATCGGCCTGTCGGCGATCGACGATTTGGCCAAGTGGTGCGGCCAGGAGGCCAACAGCCTGGCATCGCTGATCGAGGGCATGGAAGGTGGTCTGGTGAAGCCCACCAAGCCTGAACAGCCGGAGGGGTACGTCGAGAGCTCCAAGATCAACCTCGCCGAGCTGCGCGCCCTGAACGACGAGCTGAACCAGATCAAGGGCCGCCTGTCACAGCCCCGGCAGGCGAAGCCTGTGGAGCCGGTGGCGCCGCCACGCACGGTCTGCGAGGAGGAGGTGGAGCAGGCTCGAGCCTATGAGACGGCCCAGGCCGAGCTCAAGCGCCTGCCGCCGCCGCCGCCGGAGTTCTCCGAGGACGGCATCGACGACTGGGAGTTGCGTGAGAAGATCCGCCGGAACTATCCGACGACGATGACGGCCGAGCAGATCGCCCAGGCCGAAGCCGATATGGAGCTGATCCGGAAGTTCGAGAGGCTGGATCACCTGACAAAGCAGCACCAGGATCTGCTGGACGTCGGGACGCACACTTGCCCGTCGTGCTCCCACGAGTGGCCGATGGAGGCTGACCGGGTCGGCCAGATCATCGAGAAGCTTGCGGTGCTGAAGACCGAGCTGGCTGGCGTCGAGCGCCCCTCCAAGCCTGACATGGTCAACATCGACGTGGCCCGTCGCCAGCTGCAGGCGTTCGACAAGGTCCGTGACGACTGGGATCGCGTGAAGGTTGCGAAGCAGCCCCAGTACACGCGCCAGCAGGTGGCGCAGTTCCAGGCCGCCAAGCAGGCACAGGCTCGCCGTGCAGAGCTCGAGGCCGTAGAGCCGGCGTCAGGCACCAGCAAGGAGCTGAACGCCCTCTGGCGCGCCCGCCTGGCCTACGAGCACGAGCTGGCCTCGTACGAGGCCCGCCGGGTCGAATGGGAGGCGCAGGACAGCGCCTACGCCAAGGATCGGGCCCGTGAGGTGGAGCTGGCAGGAACGCCGGCCTCCCTAGCGGCCCTGGAGAAGGCTTACGATCAGGCCAAGATCTACGAGGACCGCCTCGCGACCTACAAACGCGACCTGAAGATCTTTCAGGAGCGCCAGAAGGAGATCAAGGCCAGGAAAGAGCAGGAGCAAGGCTACCGGAATGGGCGTGAGGCGCTGACCATCCTGCGCCGGCTCGTCAAACAACACCTGATCCCTTCGCTGAACAAGGTGGCGAGCCATTACATCTCACGGATGACCGGCGGGCAGCGCAACGTCATCGAAGTCGACGAAGACTTCGATATATCAGTCGATGGTCAACCGCTGAACACACTGTCCGGCTCCGGCAAGGCTGTAGCGAACCTCTCGCTGCGTCTTGGATTGGGCCAGGTCTTGACCAACAATGTGTTCTCTGTCTTTCTAGGTGATGAGATCGACGCCTCCATGGACGCCGATCGAGCGCACAATACTGCTCTTACCCTAGAGTATCTCGCAAGTCGCATCTCGCAGATCTTGCTGGTCAGTCACAAATACCCTCAAGCCGACTACTACATCGAGCTTGAGGCGAATGAAAAAAACATCAATTGACAATCTAGTTGAAGAAGAGATCAAGGCGACGGGAGGCAATCTCTCGATGGTCGCCCGTCGCCTTGGTCTTCCCTACCACTCGCTGGTGGCCCGCTACGGGCCAACAGCAATCTCCACTCTGCCAGTTGCATGCCCCCGGCCAGCCGACATCAAGGAGCTCGGCCGGCCGCATGCGCGCCAGTACGTTATCGCGATCAAGCGTTGCGGCACTGAATGGACAGCGGAGTTCGACGAGGTGTTGAAAGACGCCCGTCACAAGTTCGATCAGGGCACTCACGAGATGTGCCAGTCGATCGACCAGGGCTGGGTCGTCCAGTACCTGATCCCCCGCCGTAGACCTACCGCACCACGGAGGTTCTTCCATGGGAGCTAATCCGTCGATCCTCCTGCGCAACATGCGCTTGATCAACCCCCTGGACTTCAAGCCCGAGGATGTTGACATCCCCGTCGCCCTCCGGTCGCTGTCGCGCCTCCCGCGTTACGGCGCCCAGACCAACACGACCTACCGGGTCGCCGAGCATGTGGTGAAGCTCTATCGCCGGGTGCCCAAGCACCTACGCAAGGCTGCTCTGCTCCACGATCTTTCGGAAGGCTTCGGCCTCCTGGATCTCCCCCACCCGATCAAGCGAGCTATCGACGGCTACAGCGAGATCGAGAAGCGCATGCTTCGCGTGATCTTCGCCGCCAAGGATGAGCCGTGGGCTCACATGGAGGAGCTGGAGCAGTACGACCGGCGCATGTGCCAGGACGAGATGCTGCAGGTGTTCGATGAACCCTGGGACATCGGCCTGGAGCCGCTCGGAGACATCGAGATCGAGTACTGGTCTGAAGGCCTGTGCGAGGTCGAACTCCGGATAGCCTTCCTGAAGGAGGGCCTGCTCAATGGCTGAGATGCTCCGTTACAATCAGGGCAAGCTGCGGCTGAGCCTTCTCCCCACGTCCTTCGTCCGCGTGCTGTCGCACAATCTGGGTGGTGCCCTCATTGAGGAAACCACCCGGGTGTTGGAGTTCGGCGCTGAGAAATACTCGCCGAACAACTGGCGCACGAGCGGCTCGTGGATCAAGGTCTTTGACTCGGCGCTCCGTCACGCCTTCAAGTTCGCTTGCGGCGAGGAGTACGACCAGGAGAGCGGTCTCCACCACCTCGGCCACCTCGGCTGCAACCTGGCCTTCCTCTTGGAATTCGAGGAGCAGAGGTCCGGCGTCGACGATCGTTACAAGGTCCAGGTCAACCACAACAAGATCGAGGACCTGCAGGCCAGCGCCTTCACCAGTTCGGTCTTGATAGCGCTCCTGGGCGCGCTCGACGGAGCTCCGATCAAGCACACCATCCTGGTGCTCGACACCTACATGGACGGGCTCACCAAGAAGGGTGCCCGCGCCAAGACCGAGCCTGGCACGCCGATCCCGGGCGCCGTGGATGGCTTTGGCTTCCCGAAGGTCTTTCCGGACTGGGGATCGATGCTCGTTGGATAAGGTCGTCGAGACCTTCACGATGATCACTGCAGTCCTCTGCATGATCATCGTGCCCCCACTGGCCGGCGTCATCGCGTACGGCCTGTGGCTCACCCTCCCAACCCCTTTCGACATGCAGATCCCCGCTCTCCTGGCCGGCGCCTGGGCTGCGGTTGTGATCGCAGCAATTATTAGACGAGGTTTCGAATGATCAACGGACTAACCTACAACCAACTCGCCGCCGAGTGCCACGCCAACAATGCGAAGTGGTGGCACGACCTGGAGACGGGCGCACGCCTGGACCGCGATAAGGACGAACTGCTCATGCTCGTCGTCTCCGAGATCGCTGAGGCCATGGAAGGCGAACGCAAAGGCCTGATGGACGACAAGCTGCCGCACCGCCCCGCGGCCGAGGTCGAGCTGGTCGACGCCGTGATCCGAATTGCAGACTTCGCCGGCGGGCACGGCTTCAACATCAGCCGGGGTGTCTACTCTGAATATGCGATGCCTCTGCCCGACAACAAGGGAGCGGCTCTTCTCGACATCACCCGCTTGGTGACAGGGATCAGCAACCTGTGTGAAGACGTCGACATCGCTTCCGACCGCGACATCGAGCTAATCGGCGCTCAGCTCTATCACACCCTGGAGCGCATCCAGGAATACGCGGCAAAATGGAATTACGATCTGGACGGCGCCTATCGCGAAAAATCGGCCTTCAACAAGGTCAGGAAGGACCACACTGCCGAACACCGTAAAGCGGCCGGCGGAAAAAAGTGGTGATACTATAGGGTGAGCAAAACGCATCACTCACATACAAGATTTTGATTTCCTACCTCTCAGTTCCTACCGAACTGAGAGGTTTTTTATGTCCAGAGATTTCTTTCCTGGGATGGGCCAGGGTGTGGCTGAACGCACAGTCGCCCGTCTCATCCTCACTGACGAAGCCAAGGCCGAATGGGCCGGACAGAGCGTCGTCTACCTCAACCCCAACGACCCCGACTACAAAGCCTGGTGGTCAGCGTTGAGCCTCACTTTCCCCCTGATCAAACTCGTCGATGATCCCAATATGCCGATCGTCGGCCGCAAGCCGGAGACCCGGCGCGAGCGCTGGGCTGACGTCGCCCTGCGCGTGGCCGAGGGTAACACCTCGCTCGATCCGCACTGCTACGACCTGCAGGCCCTCAACTACCACATTGCCGAGGGCACCATCCTTCTGTCCGGCCGGCATCTCCAGCACGGCGACATCCGGCAGAAAGATCGTCCCATGGAGGTCTTCACCAACTGCTCGACGTCGATGTTCCGCTCTATGACCTTCCAGCTGCTCCTCTCCGGATCTGGCGTGGGCTCGAGCTACGACGACGCCCTGATGCTGGTCGATTGGACCAAGCAGCCGAAGGTCGTCTGCGTCATCGACAACACCCACCCTGACGTGCTTTCCGGCCGGATCTCCGGCTACATGACGCCCCGCGAGGCCCTGCACCTCTATGCTGGCGAGAAGACGATCTACCACATGGTCGGTGACAGCCGCGAGGGCTGGGCCGAGGGCGTCGAGCAGATCGAGGTGGCCACCTACAAGGGCCTGCACGATCATGTCCTGATCCTCGACTACTCCGAAGTCCGCGGTTTCAATGAACCCATCAAGGGCATGCAGAACCGGCCGGCCTCTGGCCCTGGGCCGCTCATGGGCGCCATCTCCAACGTCGCCCGCCTGCGTGGCATCAACATGCCCCGGTGGAAGGCCGCCATCATCGCCGACCACTATCTGGCCGAGTGTGTTCTGGTCGGCGGCGCTCGGCGCGCTGCGCGCATCGCGACCAAATTCTGGAAAGACGAAGGCATCTTCGACTTCATCGACCTCAAGCGGCCGATCGAGTTCCTGGGCAAGAGCTGGGACGAAGTCGACCAGATGGCTGGCGATCCGCGCTACGGCTCGTTCCTCTGGTCGTCGAACAACTCCGTCGCGGTCGACGACGAGTTCTACGAGAGCCTGCGCAAGGCCCGCACCTTCCTGCGCAACGGCATCGAGCTCGGCAAGTGGGAGCGCTGGGCCTACGACCTGAACGAGGCGATGAAGCGCCGGCAGTACCACGACAAGACCGGCGAGACCGGCTTCCTCAATGTCTCGAAGCTCAAGGTCAACCTCAAGGGCACCGACGACTACCTGGTCTATCCGTTCGCCAAGTTCGGCGGCGAAGACTTCAGGGAGATGCAGATCGATCTCGCCGAGCTGGTGATGGACCACTCCTACCAGTTCATCGTCAACCCCTGCGGTGAGATCGTCCTCTTCATCCTGGGCGCCTTCTGTGTGATCGGCGACCTGGCGCTCTTCCACGCCAACGACAGCTGGGAAGAAGAGCAGGCCGTGCGCCACATCACCCGCGCTCTGATCCGCGTCAACCTCATGCCGTCGATCTTTCAGCGGGAGGTCCAGCGCACGAACCGCATCGGCGTGTCCCTGACGGGCATCCTGGAGTGGGCCGCGCGTCGATACGGTCTCAGCTTCAAGGATCTGATCGCAATGGACGGTGACGGCATCCAGATCCAGGACGCAAACGGCAATCAGATGCCGGCGCCGAGCGTCCGCTCCATGCCGTTCTGGCTGCGCATGAAGGAGCTGGCCAACATCGTCGACGAAGAGGCTGGGACCTATTGCCAGGATCTCGGAGTCACGTTCCCTCACACCCGCCGGACAATCAAGCCTGCCGGCACGACCAGCAAGCTGTTCGGCCTCACCGAGGGCGCGCACCTGCCGGCCATGCGGGAATATCTCCGCTGGGTCCAGTTCCGCTCCGACGACCCGCTGGTGGCTGAGTACGCCGCCAAGGGCTACCCGACGCGGGCTCTCAAGAGCTACGCAGGCACGACGATCGTCGGTTTCCCCACGGCGCCAGTGATCTGCAGCATGGGGAAGGTCACCACGGCGGCCGAAGCGACGATGGAGGAGCAGTTCCGCTGGCTCCGTCTCCTGGAGACGTTCTGGATCGGCCGTGAGGGCGGCAATCAGGTCTCCTACACCCTCAAATACGATCCCAAGAAGGTCAGCTTCAGGGAATACTCGAAGGTCATGGACGCCAACATCAATCTGGTGCGTGCCGTGTCGGTCCTGCCCCAGGTCGAAACCCTGTCCTACGAGTACCAGCCGGAGGAGCCGCTCACCAAGGGCCGCTACGAGGCGATCGTCGCGTCGATCGCCGAGCAGATGGCCGAGGACGTGGACAAGGTCCACATCGACTGCGCCGGCGGGGCGTGTCCAGTCGACTTCAACAAGTGATCAGAAAAGGGCCGCGTCAGCGGCCCTTTTTGCATTCATAGGAAGCTTCCTGAGCAGCTGCTCTCACGTTCTTGTGCCGTTTCAGGTAGGACGACAAGCTGCCCCACCACACGGTTTCGATCTTCTCGTCGATGTCACAAACCCTCTGGGCTGAAAACCGTGCCTCATCGCGGTCATACCAGATCACGAAGACGAGCACCTTCTCAGGGTCGGAGTCGTTCACGTCGAAATAACGAACGTTGTAGGATTGCTCTACCCACCCGTCGAGGCTCGACACAGCTCCTGCAGGTGAAATGGATGCGGCGCACAGCGCCGCCAGACTGATCAGTTTTCTCATGGGCCCACCCCAAACCTATTATAGGAAAACCGATTTAATATCTGGCGATTAACGACGCAATACCCGGCCGAGAACTTCCACACCCATGCCGGCAGCGCCCGTATAGAAGACGTTCTGCCAGACGATGTCGGCATAAGCTTTGAGCTGCGGGGGAAGAGCAGCAACGTCGGGCAGCGCGCCGTTGCACAGGCTGTCGATCATACCCCAGCCGAACCAGAGGCTGACGGGCACCGTAGCGAGCAGCCACGGGATCCAAAAGACCTTGAATTGCATGCCGGTCTTGATGACGTCGGCGCCGGTCTTCGCTGCGTCGAGTCGCGCCTCGAGCCGCTTGATCTCCACGTCGGCGCGGATGCGGTCCGCGTCGTTCTTGGCGCTTTCCTTGATCTGCTGCCACTTCGTGAGCCCGTCGACTATCTTGCCGACAGGGTCAAGTCCGATAAGCTTCAGGAGCCAGGTCATTCCAGATCGCCCGCGCGACGGCGGCGGAGATATTCGATCGCGTAGCCATGTGCCACGATAAGCCACGGAACCCACTCGGCTGGAAGGATGGGAGCGACCATCTGCGGGTCGACGTAGGTCAGGACCGCCGCCACGAGGCCGACGATCATCTGGAGACGCGCCAGGGCGATCGTCTCACTATCCTTGAAGAACTTCTTGATGCGCTTCCACATAGCTTATTTCCCTGTGAACGACTTGAAGATGGCGAGGATGATGTCGAGCAGCCCCCTACCTGCGGCGAGCTGGGCCGGAGCCACAACGGCGGCCGGCTTCATGATCTCCCAAGTTTTCGGCCCAACGATGCCATCCACCTTTAGGCCGTGAGCCTTCTGGAAGGCCGCGACTGCCTGCGCCGTGGCGCGACCGAACGAGCCGTCGATCTCCATGCCACCGAGGATCTTCTGGAGCTCCTCAACGGCTGCACCCTTGTCACCGATGGTGAGAACGCCATCGGCCCACGGATCGGCCGCCGAGGCACCACCGGAGAACTTCGCGAAGGCTGACGCCAGCTTAGTGTCGTACTTGTTTTTGGCGTAGCCTGAGCCGTTGTAGCCCCGAGCGAAGCCAGCCCAATCCTTGTTGCGGAGCTTCGTCAGCAGGTTGGTGCCCTTGATGAAGCGCATCATGCCGTCCACCTGACCGGGTTCGCCGTCGAGGAACGCATCGAACATCGCCTTGGCCGAGCTGTAGCCACAGACCTCCGCGTTGAAGCCCATGACCTGGCCGAGGCCGTAGGATGCCCAGCGATAGGCCTGGTCCCCGGCGATCTCTATGGCGGCGCGGAGACGGTCACGTGAGACCGTGGCTTTGCCGTACGGGACGTCGCCCCAGCTCTTCCAAGCGAGACCCGCCGCCACGAGCTTTTGGCGAACCGCGCCGGAGGTCTCGCGATAGGCAATATGGCCTTCGTAGAGGAGCTTCATGTTGCGGTCGTTCCAGAAACCAGCAGTTCCGGCCTCGACCTGAACGACGGTTTGAACGTGTGCAGCCTGCAGATTGTAAGTCCCAGCGATGCGCTGGTAATCGATGAACGTTAGGCTGGTGGTGTTGCGCCCGATGGCGAATGTTGCTGACGGCTTCATGCCCCGTATATGGGAGAGGCTACAATCTTGTTCTGGCTAGTGTGATGCACGGTGCATCACCGCTGAACTTGCGTGTTGTCCTGCTTGTACTGGACGTTGCCGACCGCAATGGTGAGCTTCGTCACCTCTCCTGTCAGCTTGTCAAATCTGTCCAGGATCATCTGGTAGTTCTCGCGAACCTCCTTGTTGGAGGTCTCCATCTGTAGACGCAACTCAGCCACATTGGTGTCGACCTTGGCTTCCAGTTTCGTGATGTCTGCCTTGGCCTGGCTGAGCTCGAAGCCTTGATAAGTCACGTAACCAACGCCGCTGAAGAGCATTGCCGCGAGCGTAAACACGCCGACAAGGGCCGAGATGACCTTGCCGTTGATGACTACGCCTTTGATCTCTTCTGTGGACATAAGTCGAGATATAGGCACGATGGAACCGGGTTGTTCTACCTAGTGCTGCGCAATGATGCGCTCAGGTGGTGTGTCGCCGAACGCCGCCTCATACTGTTTTCGGATCTCTTTGACGATCCAGTCGGAGGCCGTCTTGCCCGTCAAATCGGCGAGCACCGCGAGCTTGGCGCGGTCCTCTTCAGTCCCATAGGCGATGATGCCCTTGTTGCGCTTCATTGTGCGAATGCCATGATTGGAGACCAGTCGATCTGCTTTGCCGCCTCTATCTCTCCGGGCGTGGTGGCAAGCGTCACCGCCTTCTTGGCGGCAAGCCTGAAATCCTCGATGTAGGAGGAGACGACCTTCCACTGCTCGGCCATGGTTAAGACGATCACCGCTTGGTCGAACAGTGGGATGTCGTTGAGGGCCGCCTCCTTGACCAGATGCGGAATCTCGCCGGGAGCGATCTCCGGATTGGCCATGTAGGCTTCGGCCTCCAAGCGTTTCTGCTGGTAGACCATGGCCTGTCCGGAGCCGAGCGTGATGAACCGCGAGCGGACGTTCTCGGCCTGCGCGTCGATGTATTCCTTGGCCAATGCCTGAAGCGCCGTCAGGTCGGTCGCGGCGACCAGCACCCCGCCCTCGACCCTGTAACCCATGATGTCACCCGCAGGCATCGCCTCAATATTGATGTAGGGGAGCGACGAGGCGGGCTGCTCGTCTTCCCTTTGCGTGCTCACGGTATAGGCGATTGCGCCGGTGGTGGAATCGTAGAAGACGCGGATCATGTGTTCGGACCCATCTTGTAGAACAGGTAGTTGATGGTGCGGGCGCTACCGCCGCCACTTATGTAGACGGGGGTTTTCTGGGACACGAAGGAGCACATGTTGACTGAATGGGGGCGAACCCGCCGCCCTTCGTCATCGACCTCGACAAGTCCCATGCCCATAGTGTCGCCGGTCATGTAGCTAAGCACCCACAGCCCCGCCCCCAGATTGGGGAAAGGCCCCAAGTTGGACATGGTGCCTGCGGCGGTCGGCTTCAGCGGCACCACGTCGGCTTGGAATATCTCGCCGTTATCCACCTTGTAGCGGACCTTGCCGGGGGAACCGGCGGCACCGGCTCCGTGCGGAGCGCTGTTAGCCTCATCGGCACCGCCAGCGCCGCCTGCGCCGATGGTGATGACCAGCTTGGGCAGGGCGAGTGATGCTATGTTGATACTCTGCTGGCTGAGGAGGGAAGCCGCCTTACCGCCGTAGCCGCCACGACCGCCCAAGCCATTGTCGCGGGCGGAGCCGCCGCCGCCACCTGCGCCGTAGCCCGTAGCAGCCGTGGCTGCTACATCGATATCCCTTCTTCCGCGAACGCCGCCCGTGCCCCAGACCGAGCTTTCGCCGCCGACGCCGTCCCGGCTGTTTATCCAGCCCGGGGTGGGCACGGCCGCACCGTTGGCGGTGTAGGTGGCGATCAGCGTGGTGTCGTCGTAAAGCTGGACGACGGTGTTGCCGCCAGCGCCGCCATTGCCCGGGTTGGTTATGGTTTGGGGGCTGGCACCCGAGCCGCCGGAGCCGCCGCCGATCATTTCCAGCGACAGCAACAGCGGGACGATGGTGCCGCCCACCGTCAGGTCTATGGTCTGGCCGCTGGTGACCTCGACATAGTTGCCCGGCTGCGCGAAGACACGCTGGAATTTTGCGTTGTGCAGCACCAAGCCTGTCTGCTTCGACGCTTGGATATATTCCTCGTAATTGGTGGTCGACCTGCCGACGATGAAGCCGAAGCCGGTCGAGTCATCGGGCTCCAGCGTGCGGCCCATGAAGATGCCGTCGCCGACGGTGTCGTAGGCCGACGCCTTGCCCATCGAGAAGCCAGCGTCGGCTTCATCGATGATCATCGTGTCGGTCACTTCGAGGAATGCCGAGGACAGACGCCCGGCTCCGATCACGTTGGCGTTGAGGGAACCGACCTCGATGTGCTCTGAGGTGATCGCACCGGCGGCGATCAGGCCGCTGGTGATGGCATTGGCCTTGATCTGGGCAGTGTCGATCGACCCGGTCTTGATGTTGGAGCCGTCGATGATCGTGCGGCCGTAGTCGGTGACGAGGTCGGTGTTGCCCTTGTAGGCGGCCAGCACGACGTTGTTTGGCGCCATCGCGGTGGCGATCGCGGTCGTGCTCGAGATCGTGGTGGCGTCCTTGACCCAGTAGAGGTAGAGCGTTCCGGTCGACCAGAGGGCGTTGCTGGCGGTGATCGTGCGCGTGGATATGTTGCCGTCGTCGCCGATGTAGGAGATCACGCCGGAGGTCCAGGACACCCTGTTGGCGCTCGGGCTGTTGTGCTCGAACTGCAGGCCCTCGAACTTGATGTTGCGATTGCCGATGGTGAGCTTGTTACCATCAATCGTGTTTGCCGAGACAGCGCCGCCGTCGATCCTGGTCAGGTCGCCGGCCTTGCGCCAGTCGGCGAGGGTCGTGGAGCCACTGACTGTGATCTTGCCGGGATCGACCTTGGTAATGGGGCCGAGATTTATCCGGGCCGCGGGATCAGCCGCTCGCTCATCGATCGTGGACAGCGCCGTGCCGGACACCGTGATCGAGCCGGCCAGAGCCGTGCCGGCCTGAAGCTTTGCTGCGTTCAGACTGGCGATCTTTGCGTCGGTGATGATCGCATCCTTGATCTGCGCCGACAGCGTGATCAGTTCGCCCGTTGTGAGTTTTGACGATGTGATCGCCCCATCAACGATAAGCTCGCCACGCCCCATCTCGCTGACGCGGACCATGCCGAAATCCATGACATCGGTCGCTGCTTCGGTGTAATTGGCGAGCCAGCCAAACCCCATGAAACGCGCATTGGCGGGGAACTGGGCAGCACCGTTCGGGCCGACCGCCAGCGTATAGCGCGTCCACGCGCCGCCGCTCGGCAATACCGCGGGGGACGGGAAATACCATCTGTCGACGCCGCCGCCGGGCCATGCGCCGAGGCCGCCCGCGTGGGGAATTATGGACCCGCTGGCGTCGCGGAACTGCCAGACGCCATAAAACCGCGTCGGCCCGACGACCTCGCGCGCGACAATCTCCAGCAGGTAGGTCTTGGTCGGGTCGATGGCGAAGAAGTTGGGGGTGGTCGGATAGTTCAGGCTGTCGCCGGTGCAACGCATCACCTTGCTGCCCGCGTAGGCGTTGTTGACGCTGGTGATCGCCCGGCTGCCGACGCCGCCAACGCTCAGCGCCGCCCAGTAGTCGGCGTCCTCGAAAGCCGGGTCCGGGTTGAGCGCGTTGCCGGCGCCGGAGACCAACAGCTTCTGCGTCGAGATCGCCCCTGACGTGATGTGCCCGGCGCTGATCTGGTTGGCCGCAATGTGCGTGGCGAGTATCTGGTTGGCGCCGATATGCGCCGACAGGATAGCCTGCGCAGCGATCTTGTCGGCGATGATCGAACCGTCGACCAGCACGTCACCGCCAAAGAATGCCGCCAGCGCTGCCCACGCGCCTTCGGTGGTGCGCACGCGCGTTTGGCTGAACCCGGCTCCGGTGTTGTAGAGGGTGACCACGTCGCCCCTGAGCGGCGAGCCGCCGCCTGCTTCGGTGATCGCGACTGCCGCCTCGGCGTCCGACCAGACCGTTCCGACGATGGCCCTTGCCGTCTGGATGGTGCCGCGCTGGCCGGTGTTCATCTCGATGCGCGGAATGTGGGCGACCTGCGTGACCTCGCCGACGACCACGGTCACATGCATCTCGTTGGCATCGCCGAGATCTTCGAGTTCGACATAGCAGGTGTCGCCGCTGCCCGCCCCGGGCGCGCCGTGCAGGTAGCCGCGCAGCGACAGCACGCCTTCGTCGGTTTTGAGCGCCGCCCCGTTTGAGGCGAAATAGAGCGCCTGCTCGGTGAGGTTCTGCCGGACGACGGTCAGGCTGATGATCTGGTTCGCCGGATCGGCGACACCATCGCGGAAGGTGAAGCCGGGCCTGCTCGCGACGATGCTGAAGTTCTTGCCGGGCGCGCCGCGCTTGGCCTTGCTGATCGAGAAGCGAGACGTGAGCGACGGGTAGCCGATCCGAGATGCCACCAGGTCGACATACCCGGCATCGGGGCTGAGCGACGTGACGGTGTAGGTGCGGCCGACAAGATTTCCAGTCACGCCGACCGAGGGCAGAGCAGTGATCTGCCAGTGGGCACTGACATCGGTGCCGCCCATATAGACGTTGAGCGTGGTAGCTGCGAGCGAGAAATCCCCGCCCGAGCCATCGGTCTCGGTGGAAACGACGAAGGCTTCCTGCGTCAGAAGGGCGCTAAGCCCGTCATTGACATCGGATATCGTCAGTGCGCCTGCGGCAACAAGGGGCATGATCAGTTAGCCGTATATGCGGTGTTGAGCATGAATGCGGTCTGGAGCGTGGCACCGTTGACGTAGACGACGCGGTGATAGCGGGTCATGACCGGGATTTTCAGGAGCACCGGGGTGTTGGCTGCGACTGCTGTGTCCACGGTCGCCCGTCGCCATGTGGCGTTGTCGTTCGATACTTCGATGCGCATCGTCCCCGGCTGATCGGCGAAGGCGAAGGCATTGAAAGCCCCGTAGCGCTGGACGGTCCCGGCGGCGACGGCGGTGTCGCGTGTGGTGCCGGTGAGGGTCGCGGCTGCGGCCTGCGCCGCGACGCTTTCGTTGTAAAAGACATTGTCCTGCGAGGTGGCGTTCACTGGGTTCGTGCCGGAGAGGGTGACGAGCGAGCCCGCGACCGTCTGCACGCCAATCGACTGACCGGCGACGATCTGGCCGCGACCGGCGGTGATCTCGGCAGTCAGCTCGGCATAGTCCTGTATCGAGACGAACTGAAGCGCGAGGTTGACGGTGGTCGGGGCAGCGCCAAGGGCTGCGCGCCCGGAACCGGCGACGTAGGCACCGGCAAAGGTCGTTGCCTGAAGCTCGAAGGTGTTGGCGTCGATCGAGGTGACGATATAGTTTCCGCGCACCATTGCGGTGCCGTTGAGGACGCCGTTTAGCGCCTCGACCCAGACGGTGGCTCCGGTGGTAAAACCATGCGCCGCGCAAGTCAGCCGGATGACGCCGCCGGTTCCGGCAACTGCGTTGGTGATCAGCTTCCACGCGGCGTGGTTCATGCTGCGGACACGGAATTTATAAAGCGCGTTCGGGTCCGGCAGGCTGAGGTGGCGGACATAGGAGTTCGAACGGGCGGCTGTCGAGTCGATGGCGCGGCTGTGGAAATAGGCTTCGTCGCTGCACGGCTCCATTTCGAGGATCGAATAGGCTGCGGTCGTCAGGATGGTCGCCACCGCGCTTTCGAGCGGCGCGAGACCGCTGCCCTGCGTGGCGTATTTCATCTGGGTAACGGTCGCCGACGCTGCGCCGCCGATGTCGATCTGGAGCGTGTTCTTGCCGTCATCGAGACCAGTGACCGGGTCGACCGAAAACAACTCGAAAATGTGATGGTTGTTGGCGTGTCGCGCATTCAGGGCGGCGATCATGATCCGGCACGGGACCGTGAAGGTCTCCTTGGTGGCTATCTCGTAGAAAGCTCCGGGGGTCACGCCGCTGGCTACGGTCAAGACCCCTGCCGACTGGGTCGGGGTCATGCCGCTGTTGGTGACATCCCACTTGTCGGTGACCGCCCCGCCGAACGTATCTCTGAATTTCTTCTGAAGGCTCTTCACCTTCATCATGTCGTCGGTCGGGTCGTAGCCAGCTTGAGCGGGGTAATGTACGCCGCCTACTTCCCTGGTGCGCATCGTCACGAGCGCGCCGTTGGCATCTCTCACTTGCAGGTTATCGCTCATGTTTTCTGTTCACTCGCTAAAATTGGAAGAGGGACCGGGTGCAGCCCGAAAGGTTGCACCCGGTTGCAAAATTACGGCCGGTTGCCTTCGCAGGTGATGCGGGCCTTGATGTCGACCTCGTCACCCGTGAGAGTCACACTCGCAGCCGCCGCCGTGATAAGCTGGCCGCCGTTGCCGACGACCGCGAACAGCTTGCCGCCGACGAAATCGTTGGCCACCGCCGGAGCCGGGAAGTCCGTGTAGTTCAGCCAGGTGTTGGTGACCGGCGTCCTGAGCACGACGTTGTTGGCAGTGCCCGACGCGATCTCGTAGAACCGCTCCGACCCGGCCGCGTTCACGACCTTCACCAGCTGCCCGGCCGCCCAGGTGATGGCCGCGCCGTCATAGGTGATGTTTCCGGCCGCGCCGGTCGTGTTGGCGGTGATGTTGCGGCCGCCCGCCACGGCAGTCTTCGTCGTATCGATGAAACCGCCGCGCTTGCCGTCCTTGTTGTAGAAGGTCCACGTAAAATTCCAGCCGGTGAGCGAGGCGACCTTGGTCGCGCCGTAGTAGACCTCCGGAGTGAGCACGGTCGAGCCGATGCCGTTCTGGAGCTTGTCGCCGGTCGAGGACAGGATGTTCAACTGATAGGGATCGGAGACGTCGTAGACCGTGAAATAGGTCTGGTAGACGACGTTGTCGGCGTCCCGCGCTTCGACCCGGAACACCATCATGTCGGTGATCGCCGACTCGTGGATGACCAGTGTGTTGTGGGTTCCGTAGGCACCCGAGGCCGGAAGGTTGACGCCGATGTCGCCGAGCGCGCCGGTCGGTCCAGTGCCGAAGGCCGTGGTCTTCAGGCCGTATTTGGTGTTGAACGGAGCGGCATTGTAGATCTGGGTTGCGCCGTTGGCTTCGAAGAACCTGTAGGTCACACCCGAGGTGTCGACGCCAGCGGCGCGCATCAGGTCGGCGGCGACAACTGCAACCGTCTTGGTCGCCCCGGTGGCCTGCTCGATGGCGGTCTGGCCGCGCGTCACGACGTAGACGGCGTTGGTGCCGGTCTTGACCAGCCCCAGCACGATCTGCGCGACGACATGGCTGACCAGGCCGGTGACCGGATCTGTGTAATCGCCCTCGAAGTAGATGACGCCCTGCGCGACGGTCGAGGCCATGTTGGCATCGATGGTGAGCGTCGAAGTGGAGCCGCTATGCACCGCCGTGAAGGTGCCGGTATCGAAGATCGCGTCCAGCGTGGGAGCCGTCGACAGCGCCGCTCCGGTGCCGGTCAGCGCCGTCGACAGGTCGGTCGACCACTTGCGGTTAGTGAGCTGGCCGGTGACATCTTCTGCGCCTGCCATGCCGCCGATATAGACCTTGGCGGTAAGCACCAGACCAGCGCCGGCGGTCCAGTCCGGCGTGTAGGATACGGTCGACTCATCCTTGGTGAAGACCTGCTGCGGGCCAGGGTTGGCCGTGATGTAGGCGGTGATCGGCCTTGCATCGTTATTGTCAACGATGGTGATTTGGCCAGTAGAGACGATAGGCATTGATTGGCTCCTTTAAGTGGATATGATGTCGGTGAAGAAGGTTGCTCTGGCTAACACTTGATCGACGCTGACGCTGATCTGCTTGTATCCGGTCAGGTAAAGCGAGTTCCAAGTAGCGTCGTCATTCGGCGGGCTCTGCGGCGTGATCGAGACTCGCCTCCAGCGAAACCAGCTCGCCGGAATTTCATCGGTTACTTCTGCACCGTTCTTGAATACTCGGGCCTTCAGCATCGTGGTCTGGTTGCGCCCGACGCGGAAGATCGTGCCGTTGGTGCTTTCAATTGCCACGCTGAAGGATTTTCCATCCTCCAGATAGAAAACCCACTCGAGTGGATCTCCGGTCAGCACATACGACTTGCCATCGGTCGAATTCTTGTAGACGGCGTTCTGCCGCCAGTCGGCTCCGAGCGTGACTTGGGTCGGCGCGCTGGCGAAGGTTCCGACGAAATGGATCGACGGCACGATGGCGTTGGACGCCACCGTCGAGATGAGGACGTTGTTGGAATTGACGTTGATGTAGGCGTTCGGGCTAATTTCGCCGTCCGAGGCGAACATCGTGTTGCCGAGCGTGTCGAGGATCGAGAAGTTGGGGACGGAAAACGGCCCCGGGCCGAAGGAGGCGTCGGTGATCAGGCCGGTCAGGTCGGCACTGCTCAGCCCGGCCGCCGTGGCGTCGACCCTTGCCGACCAAGCGCTCTTGTTCCCTGACCTATCGACGGCGCGTATCCAGTAGGAGCGAGCGGACCCCGCCGGCAGGCCGCTGCGCGACATCTGGTCGGCCTGCGTCTTGAAGGTTGCCACGGTGGCGGCGGTGGGCTCTGCGGTCGTGGTGCTTTCGAAGATCTCGTAAAATGCAAAATCAGCTTCGGTGTTCTTGCTCCACTTAAGCCAAAGCAGCTCGAAACCCGGAATGATCGTCAGGTCGGTGGGGATCGCAGGTGGTGTTGTGTCGACAGTGGCTGTGTGGGTGTGAGGGGTGGTGTAGGCCGAGGAATTGGAGCTCTTGTCCCGCGCCCTGACCCGGCTCGTGTAGACCGCGCCCGGGGTGCCGTCGAACTCGAAGCGAGGCGTGACCACGGAATAGCCGACATAGTTGCCGTCGTCCTGCTTGATCTCGATGTCGTAGCCGGCGAGATCATGCTCAACGTTGGCATTCCAGATGGCGACCACTCGTGCCTTGCCGTCGACCAGCGTCGAAGAGACCTGGAGGCCGACCGGGGTGGCTGGGGCCTCGCCGTCCACCATCTGGTAGGACTGGGCGTAGACCTCCTGGCTGTAGTTGAGCTCGGTCCTGCCCAGCGTGTCGTACAGCGCCACACGGCAATATTTTGCGCTGAGCGACTCGACCGGAACGCTCAGGATGTTCCCGTTCAGATCGAAATCGGCATCGCGCGAGGTGGGGTCGATCCCGGGCTCGTCGGCAACCCATACCAGGGAGCCGACGTAATCAACGACACCCACGATCGGCCAAGTCAAGGACACGGAACCGAAGCCCCGCTCGGCCGCCACCTGGGGCGCATCCGGAGCTGGGTTCTTTATCAGGATCGAGGCGGGCTGGGATTGGTTGCCATAGAAGTCGAAGGCAGTGACCTCGACACGAAGCTGACGTGTCGCGCCATCCTGGCGCATCATTGGAGTGGTGTAGCTGAACTTCGGAACACCCACGAAGGCGGAGCGCAGCAGACCCCCGGAAACGTTGTAGATGTTCACGCGGTAGGAGGAGAGTGCGGGATCCAGCTCTCCAGGCTCCCACTGGAGATCGGCAAACACATCGTCGAAGATATGGAGCTCGCCGCTTACACTCAGCTCGTTTGCCAAGGCGAGGTTTTCAACGCGGGCGACAGTGCGGACTTCACCGCTCAGATCGATGTCGACATAGGCAACGACCGTCTTCCCGCCGCTTATGGCTATGCCCTGGATCGACACGACGTATTGGCCCTGCCGGACGTCATAAAGATTGAAGACCGGCTGGTTGACCTGGTCGTTGTACTGCCACTGGTCGTCGTTGAAGCGGCTGCTGATCAAGTATGAGCGGACAAACTTGTTCGGATGGGGATCCCACTCAACACGCAGGTTCTGGACCACCCGGCCGCTCCGGACCTCGGACCAAGGGGTTATGCGGGCGTTTTTGATCATCGACAGATCGGTCGGGAATTCCGGGATCGGAATGTCGACAGACCCTGGCGCCTCCGCCGCGTCGGCATACTTCGTGCGGTTCACCTCGATAGCGCTGATGACGACGGTCTCACCGTCACCATCGTCACCCTCGTTCTCCCCGATCACCATGACGCGGTAGGGCTTGACGTCCTGGCCGATCGTGAACACGGCCTGGCTGGGCAGGCCTGCGGGAATGTCTTGCGTGACCTCAACGATACGGGTGGTGTGTCCCACCGACGTCGAGGCGATCGGCACGGTGGCAATCTCGAACTGGTTCAGGTTGAGAACGATCTCGTGATCGAACCCATCCTCCAGATAGATGTTGTCGCGCAGGACGATCGTGCGGGCGCCTATGGTGCCGACAATGCGGCCTGTGATGTCCTCACCCATCGTGTCGTCGGACACGAGGATGATGTCGTACTGCTCGAGATACAGGCCCTCACGCGCCGTTTCGAAGGTGACCGTCTCCACCTCCGTCTGGCCGGACAGCAACTTGACGTTCGCGCGATAGACGGCCTCGTCGGCGTTGTTGCAGCCAACGGCGATGAAATCGTCGGGCACACGGCCGAAGGTGTCGATGGAAGACTGGCTGTATACCCGGCGGCGATCCTGAGCGTAAAAGAGCTCGGGGTTCTTGAAGGACACCGTGTAGTCGTTCACACGGGTCTCGGTCTCGGTGTAGGAATACTTGAAGGTCCCGCCCTTGACGTTTTCCTTCGTGAACAGGTGGACCGCGGGAGCGTCGTTGTCGATCTTGACACGGCCATAGCCGTTGCCGTCGTCGAAGAAGCGGCCACCGAAGATGCCGAAGATATAGGTCGCCAGCTCGCGCGCCGACTGAGGGTCCTGGATCAGACCGTTAAAGGTGAATTGAGGTCTTCCGTTGGCCAGGCGCTGATCGCACCACACGCCGCAATCGTAGATGTCGAAAGGATCAACAGTGACCGGGTACGTCGCACTCATGCCGTACCGGTCGTTCTCCACGGCGTCGTAGCCTACGAAGGCTGGGTTGTTTGTGTAGGCGAGCTTCCAGGTTCCATCCCAGACACCGGCATAGGTTCTCTCGACCGGATCGTAATTGGATGGCACCTTCACCACCCTGCCTTCGTACACACCTGTGAGCTCTGGCAGGCTGGAGAACTGATCGCTGGACCGGCCCTTGAGGTGAACGGTGGCCAGATTGGGGAACCTCATGGGCTCGGCGGTGATCTCCTGGAAGCTTTCCCAGGAGACATCAGTCCGATCCTCTTTAAGATCCTGGCTGTCCTTGGTTTGTTTGGTGACTCGAATGTCATAGGGGACACCAATACGGTCCACCTTGATCTTCACCTCCCGAACGGCAGCAGAGGTGATCTTGTCACGAAGAACCAGCATGCCGGCTTGGTCGATGACTTTCACGCCCGCTGTCGGATCATATGCACCCTCGGGCCCTAGAGCCGCGACCCAGGCAGCACCGTTGAACCACAAGAGCGTGCTGTCGGAAGGCTTGAACCACAGGTCCCCCACCCTTGGATCGGTCGGGGTTCCCACCTCCCAGAAATAGATCTTCCGCTTGATATCCTGCCGAGCAGGGTCGATCAGCGCGATGTAGTTGGCGTCATCGAACTCGGCAATCTCTTGGCCAGGAGTCGCGTCCACCGTCAGATTGTCCGGGGTGAAGAACTCGTTGTTCGCGTAGAACTTTGGCTGGAAATTGTTGACCCACCAGACCCGGCGTCCGTAAACCGCACCCAGGGAGCGTTCGTCAGACGTCGGCTCGGGTTCAGCCACCTGGTTGTAAATTTTCTGGGTGCGGGCCGCGGTTGTGGCCGAAGCGACATCGTCCCGATGGATGATGTTCAGACCGTATTCGTCCTCGGTCGTGGCGGTTCCTACATCGGCATAGAGAACGGGGGCCGTCCAATCGACCTCGTCTGATGGCTTGATCTCGATCTTGATAGTTAGATCGCGTTTCCTGGCGCCATCTTCGCTGTTACGAACAAGCTGGTTGATGACCAGTCGCAGCTCCAACCAGTCGATGTCCGTCTGCGTCCCCTGTCGAACAACAGGGACATATTGTGACAGTTCAGTGTTGACCGTTTCGCTGACGGATTGCCCACCCAACGTCGGCACGATCAGTTCCCCCAGCGGGGAGCCTACGTTCACGGTGAACTCAAAATCGGAGAAGTTCGACTTCCCCGACGAATTGAGAAGTGGGGTGCTCCCTATGTAGAAATTCTTGGCAGTGCCGTCCTTCAGACCCTTGATCTGACCTTCGGAAATAGCGAGCACCACCTCGATGACGTCATCGCTAAAATAGGTGTCTCGCTTGTTACTGGGGCTACTACCACCCCCACTGCCAGCAAATTGCCTCATGCCTTCCAACGCTTCCTCATCCAAGCGAGGCGATCGACAGCCTGCTCGGGATCGAATTCCCAGCGAATGAAGTTGAGGGGCGACGTCGCGTACGGGTCGATCAGCGCCACCGGGCAGGTGTAGAGGTTGAGGTTCTCCGCGCCGATCGCATCGCCGAAGCTGTCGATCTCCTTGTAGGTGCCGACCTGGACCGCGTGGAATGCGCGCTCCGCGCCGGGGTGCGCGCCCAGCGTGTAGCCGGCCGAGTGGATGTGGCCCGACACGTAGATGTCGTGCTGGCCGTCGAAGAGCGCCTTCTTCACCGCGCCGAAATTCTTCAGGTACTGCGAGTTGCCCGGGAAGCCGTGCGCGGCGTAGATCTTCAGCTTGCGGCCATTCGGGAAACGAAGGCCGACCCGGGCACGCCAGTCACGGGCGGCGCCGGCATTGCCGGCCAGCATCTGGTCAAGGATCTTGGAGTGGCCGGACCACAGGTCGTGGTTGCCATAGATCACGAACATCCAGTGGACGCGGTTCAGGAAGTACTCGACCAACGCGCGGGCTTCGGCACCGTCCGTGGTCTGCTCGGACCACAGGCGCGCGAGGCGGCCGGACCAGTTGTTCCACATGTCGCCGAGGCAGGCACCGAACATGCCCTCGTTGCGACCGTCGAAGATCTCGGTGTGGCGAAGCAGCAGCTTGATGTTGCAGCCGTCGCTGTCGACATGGGGATCGCCCATGAAGCCGACGCCTATCGGGCCGTCGATGTTGATGCTGACCGGGATCAGCTTGTCGTGCTCGCGCTGCTTGTTCTTCTTCTCGAAGACGCGGATACGACGCTCCAGGAGCTCCTCGATATCCACCGGCGGCCCATCATCCACGGTGAAGGGCTCGTCCGCTGCCGTGGGCATGTTTGCCAGAGCGCGCCGGAGCGTCCGCTCGGAGATATCGAAGCCCATGCTGCGGAGCATCCGCTCAGCCGGACGAAAGCCGCCGGCCTTGCTGAACGCCTCGATCATTTTCTCGTGGGTGGGGCGCATGCTGTTGTTATCCCGTTACAATTGCGTCGGTGTCGAAGGAGAGGAAGTGCCCACCCACGAGGTCCTCTCCGTAAAGGATCGGGATGCGTGTCCCGATCTCGACCGTGTTCTTCGGGGCACCGAGGTAGCGAGACTTCTTCTCGTTGTCCTCGGCGTCGGGAGCGGGCATCAGCAGCTGGGAGATGCCGCCAAGGAAGATCAGCGCACCGGCCTGGAGAAGGAAGCCGATGCCAGCGAACCAGCCAACCGCGATAAGCGCGACACCAAGCAGGATCTGGAGAAAACCGCCGCTCTTCCCGCCGGCGAACTGCGGGATCAGATGGATCTCGCCGTTGACCGCCGGCCGGTAGAGGTTCTCGATCTTCTCGCATCCCGCGACGGTGATGCGGTGGCGCCCGCGGACAGCGTTGGGGCGGAAGCCAGCGAGTTGGCGGGTTACGAGAGCGACCGCTTCGGCGACAGTGCTGGCATTGACCTCGATCGGGCCCGGGTGGAATTTGGCGAAGTATCCGTGGAGGAATACCTTAACCTTCATTTTCCCATTTCTGATCGACGAGAACGCGCCCTTTTTCGACCCGGAACGAGCTCACGCCGTCCGTGCCGATGATGAGGTGCAGCCACTCGGGGTAGTTTCGAAACCCATACCAGTCGTTGGTCGACAGGTTGGAGCTTTTGCCGGGGTGGGTGTGCCAGGTGGCGACCACCTGGTCATGATATTTGATCAGGTCTTCGCCCGAGACTTCGAAGCCGTTGTCCGACTGGACGCAGATGTTCTCGACCTCAACAATCTCGCCGGTTGCCAAGACAAATCCGACGCGCTCCGGACCTTCGGTCAGCTTATCCTTGAGTTCCTGGATTGGCGGCTCGAAGTTCATCTAAAAGCTTCTGCTTGCTTGGCGACAAGTAATCCCTGAGATCTTGCGTCTCCACTCGGTTGATTGCCTCGTGGGGAAGATCTTGATAGCGGTATATGCCGGTGCAGTTGTTCCGGAGTAGCCCCCGAAATGGATCGACCTTTGACCGGCCACCATACAAGTGGTGGAGAACACGCCCGTTTTCAACGAACACACCGCAGTGATTTCCAAAAGACGACGACACCGCAGACACCACCATGTCGCCAATTTGGATCTCGGATGGGTGGACGTTGATCTCCTTGAAACCGCCGTCTCGATAGAGATCTTTGAAGAGGTCAAGTCCCTTCTGATAGAAGTCCTCTGGTCGAGCATAGTTCGGCAGCTCGATCTGGAAAACGTCCAGATAAAAATCCCTGAGCAGGCCATAGCAGTCGTACTTGCCCCAGATGAATTCTCTGCCCAAAAGATGATTGTAGTTCATTACGAGAGCCTCACGGTGGGGAACTCAGGGGGCATGAATTGTCGGGCCGGGATACGGCTGTTCGGGCCTTCAGTCATGACGCGCAGTTCGGCTTGGATGGACTGGCCAGCGGTGACGCTGGCGATGCGTGAGATGTACCACATGCGCCGCTGGAAGATGTTCACATCGCCCTCGTAGTGGGCGCGCAGGACCCGGTAGCGAATGACCGTTGCCCGATCGAGAAGGCGCCGCCGGATCAGGGTGCTGAAGACGCCCTCGGGGTTGATCAGCTGCAACGTTGGACGGCTCTCCTCGTCGTCGGCTGAACGCTTCTCGCCTGACAACTGGACGCCGAACATCTCCCAGACCTGGCCCTGCCAGGTGCGGGTCACGCTGTCGCTCAATCGCAGGATGACTGGCTCGGTTCGGAGCCGGATCTCATAGAGGTTCACGAACGCATCAGCAGTCAGCTTCTGCGACTCCGTCATATGCTCTTGGGGCTTGTTCATGGCTGCAGGATCAATTCGACGGTGAGTTGCTCGACCTTGCCGTTGCCGTTCTCGACACCCTTGGGGACCTGGAGGGGCTTGGAGAACCGACAGACGACGAGGCCGCGTGTCCGGTGCGGGTAGTAGAAGGGCTCGTAGAGCCGGTGGGCCTCGTAGAACTCCACCATCCGCTGCATGTTGATCTGCGGATTGATGTCGCGATCGACCACGCCGGGGGACAGCTCGTAGAACCACATTGCCTTGAAGCTGAGCTTGAACGTTATCTGGTCCGGCCCGCGGGGCTTGGTGGCGAACTGGTAGCCGCCCCCGAACTGGATCACGGTTGAGCTCGACGGGTAGTCGTCTTCGATGAGGTGATAGGGAAAGTCGAACGTCTGCATCATATCTTTCCGGAGTTGATCGCTTTGATCAGCGTGCGCGTAACGCCACGGCGGCGAATGTCGTCGCTGATGTAGGCCACCACGTCGTCGGGCCCGACCTGGGGCTTCTCCTCCGGCAGGACCGCCCAGACGTTAACCGGACGCTGGTCCGCCGGCTGGGGCGCCGGGACGGACGGCATGCCGGCGGCGATCCGGCGGTTGCCGAGAGCGTTGACCTTTTCCAGGGCGTCTCGGCCGATCTGGTTCACGGCGGAGGTGCGCAGGATCATCTCACCGGGCTGGACCATGCGGAGCTGGCTGTCGCGGAACGGGGCGCTGCCGTGGATGTACTCGCCACCGGCGGCGCGCTTCACCCCGGAGATATATTGGCCGGTGGCGGCACCACCTCCGAAGAGCATACCGATGAAGCCACCGCTACCGCCCGTGGCCCCCATGAGGCTCTGAAGCATGTTGAAGACGAGCGCCTTGGCGATCATCTGCATGAGCATCTGGACGACGGACAAACCGAACTTCTTGAATGCCTCTTCTGCCGACATCGAGCCGCTAGCCAGGTCCATGAACAGCGTGGACATGGAATTCGCGACGCCGTCGAGCATCTGTCCCCAGGCCTGGCCGATGCGGTGAGCTGACGAGATCACGTTGCCGTTGGCGTCCATGAGGCCGTTGCGCTGCATCCAGGCGCGGTTCGCTGCCTCGATAGCGTCCTTCAGCGACAGCTCGCCCTGGGCCGCTGCTTCAGTGTCGGCCGTCGCCTGCCGGCGCACGCCGGTCAGGCTCTGCTCGACCGAGTACTGACGCTCCTTAAGCGCCTGGACCATCTGGGAGTTGGCGCCGTACTGCTGCTCGGCGGCCGACACCTGCTGGAGGATGTAGGCGTGGAGCTGCTCAAGCTGGTTGAGACGCTCCTGCTGCGCGGCCTGCTGCTGGAGCTGGACGTCGTGCTGCATGCCCTGGACCTGGGCGTCAGTATACTTGTTCGCGTAGAGCGGGTTCTGCGCCGCCTCCAACCTAGCCTGCGCGTCGAGCAGCGGCTCGAACTGCATGTTCTCGATCGACTGCTGGTAGCGGTCGAGCAGCGTGACGACCTTGCCGCTCAGACCGGAATTCAGCTCGTCCTTCAGGCTGGCAAGCTTGGTGTCGAAGTCATCCGTACCTTCGTTCGCTTTCGTGAAGGCATCCACTTCCTTCTTGGCCATTTCGGCCCACTTGGTCTTCACCTGATCGATGATCGACTGGATGGCCTGCGGGTCCTGCGCTTTCGACGACTGGACCATGAGCGTATTGATCTGGGCTTCGAGCGCCTGGGCCTGAGCGTCCAGAAGCTCGGTGGTCTTCTTGATCTGGTTCTTCTTGATCTTCTCACCGGCGCTACGCACAGCGTCACGCGCGCCCTCGGTGAGATTGTCCGTCTGGGTCTGCAGGGCGTCGTCGGCAGCGTCCAACGGACGCTGGACCATACCCTTGACCTTCTGGAGGTGCTGGGCGGCCTTCGACACAACCATGTCGAGGAACTCAGACGCCGTCTGGTTGACGTTGCCGCCGTTCCCGGAGACAACGTCCGAGCCGAGCAGTTCCACAGCGTTGGTGTTCGGATTGTTCCGGACGTTCTTGTAGCCAGTCTGGCCGAGCAGATGCGAGCCGTAATAGTCCTTGAACGACAGTTGGGTCGTGCCAAGCTCTTTCTGCGTCCGCAGCATATCCTGGATGCCGGCGTAGATCTGCATCTCGACGCTGCTGCGGTCACCCGCCGTCAGGCCGTGGCTTGCCCAGTTGGCGTCCGTGTTCTGGTAGATGCCGGCGGCGGATGAGACCGGGTTCTTTGCCGATGGGTTAAAGCCGCTCTCGAACGAGGCGAGCGCGAGCGCGATCTCAGGCGGGATGCCCGCCTTATTCGCGGCCTCAATGATCCGGCGCTGGACGTCACCGGCGCTTGCCGTGGGCAGGCCACCGAGTGCGAAAGACCCAAAGTCGTCGGCGACGGAGATGCTGGCGATCTGGCCGGCGAGTTGCTTGGCCTTTGCGTTGAGCTCGTCCAGCTTCTGCTTGACCGCTTTGATGTATGCTTCGGTCGAGTTGTTGTCGATCGATTGGGCGAGATTTTGCATCTCGTCCTGGACGCTCTTCAGCTGGTCATTGAGGTTTTCGTCGAATGCCTCGTTGGCCTTCGCCGCCAATTCGGCGCGCTTTTCAATCACGGAGCCGACGAGATCGTCCCGCCGGTTCTTCTGGTCGTCGCGGATCTTCCGCTTTGCCAGTTCCAGGTCGGCGTCGTTGTCGCCGACGTTCTTGTCGGGATTGACGTCGAAGGCATCTCGCTCCAGCTTGGCCAGCTTGGTGTCGAGCTCGTAGAGCTGGTTCTCCAGAAGATCGACCTGGCGCTCATTCTGGGCGTCGGCGAGCTGCTTCCGCGTCGAGGCGATCTGGCGCTCGACGTTCTTCTGCTCCTGCTCGATCATGTAAGCCTGGAACTTCTTGAACGCCGTGATCGAGCCCTCGGCGCCCTTCTTGAATGCACCCTGGAGACCAGCGATGTCCGTCTTCAGCTCGCTGCCGTCGAGGGCCTTGTTGATCTCGTCCTCGGTGAACTGACCGGACTGGTGCATTTCCTCGGCCGCGGCCTTGAGCCCTTCATTGATCTTGCCGATGCGTGCATTGAGCTCGGCCTCAAGCTCGTCGTAGGCCTTCTTTGTCTCTTCGATCGGAAGATCAGAGCTGATGATCTCGCCCAGGCGGTTCGTCAGGAAGGCTGTGGTCTCGGTCTTGAGGCGGTCGGCGCTCTCATAGCCGGCGGTGCCCTGAAGGGTAGCCCCGGCCTGCTTGGAGACCTGGATGCCCCGATCCGACTGCTCCGCTTCGATCTGGGTCAGGTACTTCGACAGCGGGTCGAAGGACTGCTTCAAGGTCGTCAGGAATTGGAGATCCTTGCGCAGCTCGACAAGCTGGTTGCGCTCATCGTTAGACAGGTCGCCGCCGATCCCGAGAATACCACTGCGCTCATCCAGCGGTTTGATCTTCCGCTCAACCGCGTGGATCTGGCGCTCAAGGATGGTCGCGAGTGCCTGTGCGCGCTGACCGTCGACCTCGTCCAGGACCTTCTGGTTCGAGGCGATCAGGAAAGCCTCGGCAACATCCTGGCCGAACTGCTGAGCGACCTTGTCGTTGAAGACAGAGGTCTGGTCCGAATACACAGCCCCGCCGTTGGCAAAGCGCTTGGAGGCGCCCATTGACGCCATGAACCAGCTGTCGTTACGCGCCTGGTCGGCAGCGGCCTGCCGAAGCACCTCGATCCGCTGATCGATCTTGTCGACCAGAAGGCCGAACTGATCTGGCAGACCGTTGACCATTTCGGCCTTCAGGTTCTGCATGGCTGTGATCAAATCCGCGATCGAGGCGGTAGAGGCGTCGATCTCGCCAGTCAGCTCCTGGAAGGTGGACAGGACCTCCATGATTTTGGTTTTGCGGAGGACTTCGCTACCTTCGCCGTCGAGGCTCTTCTGCTTGCGGGCCAGGTCGTCCATCGCCGCTGACAGGCTGCTGATCCTGTCGTTGGTGTGGTCCACCGACGCCTGATATTCATTCTGCTCTGTCTTGAGCTGGTCGAGCGCAGCCTGCACCCGGCCGGCGCGGTCAGCATAGTGCGACAGAAGCTGCAGGCCGGTGATCAGCATCGTGGCGCCGAAGAAGAGCGGGTTGCCGAGTGTAGCTGCGCGCAGGAGCCCCAGGGCGCCGGCCGCGCCGGTCGCAGCCGTTCCGATGGCGATCATGCCGGCGGCCAGCTTGCCGAGACGGGCCAGGACGAAGGCCGACGCCAAGGTGGCGAAGGCAGTCCCGACGACCTCAACCAACGGGCTCATCTCCCGCAGCCAGGCGATGACGTCCGACGCGACAGCGACCGAATTCTGGAGCGTGCGCAGGAACGGCCCGAAGGCAGTGTAAACCAGCGCGCCGAGGTTCGAGCCGAAGTTCTTCGCCGTGTTGGCGAGAGACTCCATCTGGGTCTCGTTCGCCTCGGCGGCGGCATTCGACAGAAGGAAGGACTGCCGGAGCTCCGACATCGTGTCGAGGTTGTTCGACAGAGCCGTGAAGGCGGCAGCAGCGCGAACCTCCAGACCTTCGAAAGCGCTCGACGTGTCGAAGCCAGCGTCCTTCAGGTTCTGCATGACGCCGGACAGGCCGTGCGTCTTGAGGTCAATATCCTCCATCGAGAGGCCGAGGCGGGAAAGCTCCGATTTGAGGTTCTTGGACGGATTGATGAGATCGACGAGCAGCTGCCGCAGACCGGTGCCGATGGTCGAGCCGGAGCGGATACCAGCGTTGGCGAGTGAGCCAACCGCTGCCGTGAGTTCGTTGTAGCTGATACCAACGGTGGCAGCGGTATTGCCGGCGTACTGCATGGCGGCCGACAGCTGGTCAAGCGTCAGCTTGGACTCGTTCAAGGCGGCGGTGAACACGTCGGCCAGGTGCCCGGCTTCGCCGGTCTGCAGGTTGAAGACGTTCAGCGTGGACGTGACGACATCCACGGCGTCCTTCAGTTCGGTGCCGGCGGCGGTCGCCAGCTTGCTGACAGGCTCGATCGCCTCAGCGACCTCGCCGGCCGACATGCCGGCCTGGCCCATCAGGGTGGCGGCTTCGGCGATCTCGTTGGCGGTGAACTTTGTCTTCTCCGCCACCGAGAGAAGCCGGTCTTCCATCACCGCCATTTCACCGTTGGTCGATGCGGTGATCGCCTGGAACTGCTTGAACTGCGCATCAAGGCTGACGATGAAATTCCCAAGGCTGTAGGCGGCGGTATAGGCGCCGCCGACCATGGCGTAGTTGTTCAGGATGCCAGCCTGGGACAGGAACTGGTTGGCGCCGCCATTGAGGTTGCGGCGCTCGCTCTGCTTCATGAAGCCGAAGGCAGCATCGCCGTGCTGGGCCCGGAAGTTGCGCTCGTCCATGCGGGTGCGGAGGATGCGCTCCTCGTTCTGCAGGTTGGTGAGTGAGCGTTTGACGGAGCGGAGATAGGTGGCGTTGAGCTCGTCGAAGTATTTGCCGACCAACTGGTTGGTCGTTGCCTTCATCTCGTTGATCTCGCGCTGGAATACAGCACGATTGGCCTGGGACTGCATGCTGCCCTGGGCATGATCACGAGCGATGGCCGTAGGGGCCGAACGCTGCCGGTTGCGGATTTGGGAGAGACGAGCCTCGTGAGCGCTGGTGTCCTGGCCCTGCTTTTTCAGCGACTTCAGTTCGCTTTCGAGCTTGCGGATATAGGAGACGTATTCCTCGGCCGCCTTGCGCATGTTCTTCTGAACATCGGTGGCGCTCACGGCGAGGTTGTCACTGAAGGATTTCAGTTTCTGGCGGAGCTGATCAATTTCGCGAAGACTATCCTGTAGGTCGATATCGACGTCGTACCGGATGTCGTTCTGCTCAAGCGCCAATATGACCCCCTAGCGTCCTAAATGCTGCCGCGAGGTCGTCCCAGCTTTCGATCACTGTGACGTCGTCATCGACATCGTCATCATCGGAACCACCCAGAGCCTTCGACACGACCGTTGCCAGGTTGTCGAAGTGCTGACCAAGTTCCGCTACCTTTCCTTCCGTGTTCAGCCTGACGATCGTGGTGAGGTCTTTGTAGGAGTGACCCCAGTAGACCTCACGGAGTTCGCTTGGCCTGACCCTTAGCGTCCAGATGATTGCTTCTTCGAAGGTGAGCCCTGCGACCCAATCAGTGAAGACGCGCCCCGAGTGAGATCTTCCAGAGCGCCCTTCGTCTTGACCACTCGTTCCATGGATCGAGCGAAAAAACCGATGGCATGATCCACCTCCCAGGCCAGCAGTTCTTCCATGTCCGAGATCGAGATATCGACATCATCAAGGGACGCGAGGAGCTCCTGGATCTTGCCCGTCTTTGAGCGTTGGTGGAGAGCTGCCAGGAGGACTCGCTCGCGAAGTTCGGGGGCGAAATAGACGCTGGCCGCAGTGGCCGGCTCGCCCATCATGGTTGTGATCTCGTTGAGCAATCCGAAGGACATGAAGATCTCGCGTGTCTCGCCGTCTTGTTTGATCTCGATGTGGTCCTTTGGGTCGGACATGTAGTGCTCCTAGAAATAAAAAACCTCGCCAGTGATGTAGTCACGGGCGAGGTCTAGTTCTATGGATTTTGGAAATTAGCGAGCCAGCAGGATCGCCTGACCCTGACCATATTCCGAATAGAACGGATCGGTCGTAACCATTTCGTAGGGCTGCATCTCGAACGGCATGTTCGAGAAGTTGTCCGACGCGAAGGAGATACCGAGACCGCGCGTCACCTTCACCTTCGGCAGAAGGATGGTGAACGGCGTGTTGTCCTTCGGCAGGATGCCGGTGACCTTGCACGCCAGGTCGGGCTGGGCCACGTACTGGCCGATGTCGACACGCTTCAAGCGTCCCACGCGGGAGCCGATCGGGAAGGTCATGCCAGTCGGGATCTCGAAGCCCGCAGCCAAGGTGACCTCGGTCGCCAAAACAGAAGCGACCTTGACGACGTGGACGTAATCGTCCTGGCCCTTCTGGATGAAGAGATAGTCGCCGGCGGCGATCGCCTGGGTGGGAGCAATCGCCAGCGTGATGCTGTCGTCGGCCGCCGTGGCGACGGCACCGAGGGCTGACAGTTCGGCGACAACGTCAAAGCTCGTACCGGAGCCGTCGAGGCCGGCGGCGTAGGCCAGGTTCTTGGCGGTGAACTCGTAGACCTCACAGGAGGTCTTGAGGCCTTCACCCGTACGTACGGACATCACGACCGCGTTGCGGATGCCTTGGGTCAGCTCGGTGAACTGAGCCTCGCCGGTCAGCTGAAAGTTCTTCACGAGACCGATGGAGTGTTCCGCCGGGTTGAGCTTGTGGAGGTCAGCGAGGGCGCCAAGCATGACGGTCGCCGTGGAAAGCAGAAACTTATTCGTTTTGGCGTTACCAGCCATGGTGGTGCTCCTTTTTGAAATCGGCGCTTGTTAGGTGGGTGCGTGCGACTACATGAGCAATGAATGACTGATGCATAATGGTGTAAAATGAAGCGCATTACCGTGAACATAGACGACGAGTTGAAAGAAATACTGGAGCGTCGTTCCACCTTCCTGCGACGGTCCTTGTCCGCAGAGGTCGTCACTCTTATTGAGACGGCTCTTGCTCAAGAGGACGAAGCCAACCGGGCTATCCTGCAGGCCCACTATACCATGGGGTCGACGAGCCCCTCGGCCTGAATGAACTGCATCGACCGCTGGTTTGATCTGGACATCGGCGCCACGGTGGTGCCGTCGATGATCTTCAGCCAGCTGTAGGCCTGCTCGGTCTCGCTATCGAAGATCGACACGCGCGTTCCGGACGCGAGGGACTTGAAAAGAAAGTCCACCATCTTCCGGTGAACGAACAAGCCCTCATCATTGAACGAGCCGATGCCAATCACAAAGCTGGCGTGATACAACCCGCTGGAGCTCTCTTCCAGCGCGAGCGAGGCTGGGCCGATCAGGTGAAGCGCCGGAGCCTCTTCGATATTGGCATGCGCTTCCCAGTCGAACATCTGCATGCTGTTGGCCGGTGCGATGCCGTTGGCGGCGATCATCTGGATCTGCTGGTTGACGTAGGCGGCGACGGACGTCCAGACGTTGAGATATTGCATCAGCGGATCTCCGAAATTCGATAACGATTGATCACGCGCGCGACCGCGCGGGGCACGCGGACGGCGAAGAAATATGCAAGAGCCGGCTCGAGCAGCGGTCGTGAGATGATGCCCCTCTTGCCCCGGCTCACCGTTCGATCTCGATCTGTCAGGGCCGGCCCCATCAGCTTGTCGATCGAGTCCTGACTGAGACCCATCTTGCGGCCGAGGTATTGGATGTCTGTCCGCGTGCTGGAGTAGGCGTCGAAAATGTCTTCGTTCAGGATCGATGCGATGCGGTTTGCACGCGACTGGGAGAACAGGTTCACCTCGATCTCGGCGATCTTGTAGATCTTGCTCCCGCCGGGATCGTGATAGTAGGGGCGGATCCTCACGGGACCGTGGACGACTTCCTTGCCGCCGGCGCGACCACCAAGACCGGGGTTTAGGGCGACAAGGTTTCGGCCGACGTTGGCTCGAATGTCCTGCTTCAGCGAACCGGAGTGCAGGAAGAAGCGGTCCTTGTTTCCCTGCTTGGTGCGGATCGTGCGCAGCGAAAGGTTCTGCCAGTGGGCCTCGACAGCACCTTCGAACTTGTCGATGAAGGTCGTTCCCGCATTCGGCGGGCCGGAAGGGGTGCCAATCAGCTGCGTGGCGATGAACTGCCCGACGCGCATCAGCTCGGCGTTGACCTCTTCAGCCAAACGCTTCGCGAGCACCTTCGCCTCGATCTGAAAGAAGTGGCGCTCGTTGCCGGCGCGGATTGTCTTTACCAGTTCGGTGGCGATCATGTTGACGACGGCGCCGGCGTCCTGCCCTTGACCACCATAGGACCGGCTGACAGAGGCTCCGCCTGAGAGTGCCTCCAGCGAGCGGCCCTTGATCTGCTGGAAGTTGACGGTGACCCTAGCCTTAGCTGATCTCGGCATAGGTCACCCCCAGCGCGGTATCGAGCCTGCGGACGATGGCGTCATCGACCTGGTCGCCGAGCTGGAGATAGGCCGCAGTGATAATCCGGCGAGTTTCCTCGGAAAGGTTGGTGTCACGATCTGGGAATTCACGACCGGTCATCTCGACAAGGCACGGGATCTGGCCGAAGAGCTGGGGCGGTCGCCCCTTCTTCAAGCCGGTGAGAGTGTCGGTCTGACTGTCTTGGCGCTTCCACGTCAGGTCAGCCAGCACTTGAAACAACCGGAAGGTGAACTGTTTCCCGAAGGCCGAGTAGCCATTGTTGGCGACGATGAAGCGGCGGTTGATATCGTCCAGGATGATGTCGCGGGGTTTCACCGCGTCGGCGTCGATCGTGCGGAGCATCAATCGGGGAGACGAGAAGTCGTAAGCCGGGATCTCGCCCTCATCAACCGGAGTGATGGTGCCTTTGAAGGCCTGGCCGTTTTCCTTATAGATCAGCGACTGGAAACGGCGAGCGGCGGTGTGGAGGCTGGCCATTATCCACCTGTGACCGGATCGGCGTCGGTCGTCGTGATCAAGATCGAGTAGCCGGGGTCGATCGTGGGATTGATCGCAGCCAGGGCTGCTGACAGACGATCCTCGGCGGCCTTCTTCAGCTCCGCGAAGTCCTTGCGGGTGTTCCGGCGGAAGGTGAGCGCGCCATCCGACTCCTCCTGGGCCACCCGGTTGGCAAGCGATGGGATAATGTCGAGCGCGGCGCGATAGAGGATCGCATCATTCGCGCGCATCTCAGCCACGTCGCCGGAAACCAGAGCTGCAGACAGGGTCGCGCGCGAGATTTCGAATTCGAGGTTCAGGTGTGCTGCCGCGAGATCCACATCCTCGTCGGGCAGCTCGCCCTCGTTGACACCCAGGAAGGCTCGCACATCCGCGGGCCGGACGGTGTAGAGGATCGTCGGCACCAGCCGGTACATGGTCGCGCTGTCGAACGGAATGCCTCCACTCTCCGCGGAGATCCGCACGATGCGACGGGAGAATGCCGTGGAAATCTGATTGTGCTCGGCCGGCACCGTGACGACGACCACGACGTCAGTCGCACCGGTGGTAAGGTCCTTTGTGTAGAGGATCTCGCCGGTGGGCGCGGTCACAGAAAGGATTGCCGTCCCGATATCCGGGACGGCAGGCTGACCGTTATAAGTAAGGCTAACAGGCAAGGTTACATCCTTGCCGGCCTCGAACGTACGCATCAGGCGTCAGCTTCCGGGGTGGGGTTGGGGTTCTTCGGCTTGGCGGCGCGTTTCTTCTTGCCCTCGGGGGCGTCCACAACCTCCTTGCCAAACTCCGCCAGGAAGGCGTCGATCGCGAGCTGCATGTCGCCGTCGCTCTCCTTCATGTATCCGACGAAATCGGCGTCCGTCGCCTCGGGCTTCAATTCGGCGATGATCCGCACCTGGGCGCGGCCGATGCGGTCCTGGATGAAATGCGAATTGTCGACGACGCTCGGCCGGCGGGCATGAATACGCTGGCCCTTGTGAGCCAGGTCATGGAGCTGGAAGGATCCCTTAGTTTCTGCAAGCAGCTTGATCATTGTGTTTCCTCACAGAAAAAGGCCCGCCGCCCCGGTTGGGCGGCGGGTCCTGGGCTATTAGTCGTCGGTGCTGTCGTAGTCGTAGATCGACCGGGTGTCGCTGAACGCCAGCTTGTAGCCGGTGTTCACCGACTTGGTGAACGTGATCGACTGGTTGGTGATCGCGCGCTCGGTCTCCTCGATCTGCGAGCCACCCTCGTTCAGCTCCTCCAGCGTGTCGCCGCGGGAAATGCCGATCAGCTGCTTGTTTGGTGCAGCGGACGACAGGGCGAAGTTGACGGTGCCCTTCAGGATCGGCACGCCGCCGATCTGGAAGCCGGAAGCCGCCAGGTTCTCGGCATCGGTGCGGTTGTTGTTCGACGTCGGAATGGCGAACATCAGCAGCCAGTCGATGTAGGCGTCCCAGTTGCCGACAACGGTGTCGACGGGGATGCCAGCCTGGGCACGGGCCACGAACCAGCGGAGCAGCGCCTCGTAGTTCAGCTTCTTGTTGGTGGCGCCGGCCACGAAGTCCGCCTGCTTCACCAAAGGAGCTGCCGGGTTCACGCCGTCACCGTTGATCAGGATGTGTGTGGCCGCGCGGACCTTCGACATTTCCTTCTCACGGTCCATACGGTTGACGTAGGGCACCAGCGTCTCGATGCTGGCCCGACGATCGAACTCGTACGAGAAGCGGTAGCCGCCGCCGTGCTTGTAGAACTTGACCGACTGCTCGGACAGACGGATCGTCTTGACCGGGAAGCGGCCCAGTTCGGCCACGGCCGACACGACCTGGTAGTCCTCCGCCTTGTCGTCCACGACCGTCGAGATCAGCTCGACGCCGGACATCGTGCGGCTTGAGCCGACGAGAGCGTTGGTCGTCTCCAGGTTGTCCTGGCGGAACTTCCAGCGCACGACGTCGTCCACGACTTCCGGGAAAATCGCGCGGACGCCCGGGAACGTCTGGAACGTGTCCGACGCAGCTTCCAGCACGATGCCGCGCTCGAAGTCGTTCTGGATCGGCAGGTTCAGGAAGGCCAGCGAGGCCTCGTAGCCGGAGAGATAGCCGCGGTCGTCGCGGTAACGCTTGTCGGCTTCCTCGGACCCGCGAACGTCGATCGCGAGATTGAGGTAGTCGCGCATGCCGAGGCCAAACGACTTGGCCTCGGCAAGCAGCTTCTTGCCGGCGCCAACCGATGCCATCGTTTCATCGGAGCGCAGAGCGGCGAGAGCTTCAACACCCCGACGCTTGACCTGAGAGAGAGGCTTGTAGTTCATTTCAATGTTCCTCGTTTCGTTCGTTTGTTCGGGGTTTCGGTTAGACCTTCACCACCACAGCGTTCGTGCCGATGATCTCGACGACGAAGTTCTTGCTGTGGTCGGGGGTAGCAGCGGCTTTCACTTCGCCGGCGCCAGCGCCCACAACCGTGTCGCCGATGGCGACGACCGCAGCCGCCTTGATCGGGAGGGTGTTGGCGAACTGGAGTTCGACAGCGCCGATGAGCGAGCCTTCGACGGTGCGATCCTCGACCGACGCGAGGCGGCCGATGATGGTATCGCCGTCAGCCGCCAGCTTGACCTTGTTGGGGCCAGAGGCGTCGACCGATACGCCGCGGCCGATGTGAGCCTGCGTAATGCCGGAGGCGAGGTTGAAGGTGAGCGACGAGACTTCCCAGTGGAACCCGCGCAGCGTGACATTCTGATGAGAGTACATGGGTGTGTTTCCCTATTCCTGTTGGGTTAGCGGCGGGTCCGGAACGATGCGACCGCGGGGGTGGCCGAGAGCTCGAGGTCACCCTCGGAGCCTTTGGCTTTTCCACCGGTCACCAGGACGGCTGCGAGGCCGGCGGAGGTGTCGGTGAGCTTGGCGACGACATCTTCGAGCTTCGCCGGGACTTCGGCGTCGACCTGGCCGGCCGCTGTTAGAACCCTCTTGCAGATGTCGCGAAGAGCCTCGTCGGCCGCCGACAGGCTGGCTTCGGTGGCCTGGTGCTTGGTCTTCAGCTCGGCGAGTTCGGTCTTGACGGCCGGCTCGTCCTGGTTCGCGGCTTCGAGCTGCGTCTTGAGTTGATCGCGCTCGGCGGTGAGAGCCGAATTCGAAGCCTTGAGCTGCTCGTTTTCGATGCTGACCTTCATGCTCTCCTTCTCGGTGGAGCGCAGTTCGGCGAGGAGTTCCTTCATGTCCATGATTGGTTTTTCCGTAGTTGCGGTTGCGGTGAGTGCGAGACGATCGAGTGAAGTTTTCGCAGCCAGTGCCTTCATGTGTGGTGAGAAGTGGCTTTGATCGCTGTTCACGATGCGCGCGTTTTGGGCGCCGCCTTGTCCGACGAGCGAGGTCTCGAAGAAGGCTTCGAGTCCGACCATCTTGCAGTAGACGCCGTTCTCACCGACCGTGTGCCCATCGGGCGTGGTGCCGGTGAATATGCTTTCGAAATCAGCATCGGGTCCGAAGAAATCGAAGCCGTCTGCCGAGCAGATCATCTGCTTGGGCAGGATGCCGACCGAGACCTGGTCAACGGTTCCGTTGTCGACTTGCCGGATCTTGTCCTCGTGAGTCTTGTCGATCCAGAAGAGGACGCGCAGTTCGGTGTCCTGACCGTCGACCACCTGGCCGCGGAAGACACGTCCGATCGGCAGATCTTCGCCGTTGTGCATGATCTGGAGGGGCCGGCTCTCAGCTTCCAGAGCCAGAGCCATCTCCAGGAGAATTGAACGCTGCGCAACGGCCCCGTTGTAGAGTGGGTGGCGCTTGCGAAGAGGACGATTGTTGAGGGCAATCGCTTCGAATACGGCGACATCGTCAACCGACGCGCCAGCCTCTTTGAGGCGCGCGATGATCTCCGGTGTCTTCGCAATCTGTTTCACGACATACCCTTCGTTGCTGCAGGGCATGTCGTGATTTGTTGGTCAGGTAGCAAATCTGTTGTGCATCAATATGATGCACTTAGTTGCTCCTCGCCGCTTTGCCTCCCTCCGGCGAGAGGGACCGACCGAGGGGATCGGAGTTGGGGCTGACCTCTTCGGCCTTGGTTTTGACGGGGGTCATGAAGCCGGTGCCGCTCAGCTCCGGCGCGGTGTCTGGCCGGAGTCGGCCGTACATCCACAAGTGATATTCGTCGTCGGTGATGAGGCCGTCCGACAGGTCCTGGCGGAGCCGGCTGGATTTGAGGGTGAGTTGCGGCTCAAGCTCGGTATCCGGGCGCAGCTCCGCCTTGCGGAACTGGACTTCGACGAAGCCTTGGAACCCCTGCTGGTGCAGGGTGAAGGAGAAGATGTTCTGCAGGAGCTCGGCGACCGGCTCATTGAGCTCGTCGGCGTTCATGGCGGCGATGCGCGCCTCGACCGAGCCAGTGTTGACGCCGGAGGCGCCACGACCGATGACGGTCGCCATGGTCTTCAGCGCGGCCTGGTTCTGGGCGTTGAGCGTCTCGATCACCGCGGTGATGTCGACGCCGGCGCCAGGCTTGGTGTCGTTCATGATCGAGGGGCTGACGCTGTCGAAATGGATCAGCGGCTGGTCGGAACGCAGTCCCTCGATTACGGTGCGGATCTCGCCGAGGCGGTTGCCCTTCCACTCGCGCAGCTTGACGTCATCCGAGCGGATGTTCTCCGGCGCGTTTTTGGTGAGGACTTCCTCAACAACCTCGACTGCCATGCGCGGGAAGCCCGTCAGGCGCATGATGCGGTAGAGATCGTTAATCACTTGCTGGCGGGCGGCGATCGTGTTGATCGACGACACGAAGGTCGAGTGCCCGTAGATGGACGTCGGGTCCTTGCGGTAGTGCGAGACGAAGAAGGTCGGGATGTCGAGATTGATCTCGTCGTTCGAGCCCGCGACCTTCTGGATCGGCTTGTACTCTCCCGGCTTTTTCTCATACCACTGGATGGTCGACAGATCGACGTTGCGGATGCGATCCGGAACCATCTGCTTGTCAACGACGAGCTCGGCGCCGATGCCACCGCGGAGCAGGCACATGTAGCGCAGCTCCTCGGCGATCGAGCGCATGGACTTCTTCAGCTGGAAGCCGAGCGTGTAATCGGTCGGCCGGCCGATCTTCTCGATGGCCAGCATCAGGCTCTTGGTCGCGTCCCGGTCAATGTTCTGCTCCAGGTCGCGCGCGAGCACGATCCAATCCGTGTTCGCCATCGTCAGGTAGGCGTTGAGCGCCGCCGAGACGTCGGGATCGAACTTGAACAGAGATTGCAGGAGAACACGGCTGTCGTCGGACTGCCGAGAGCTGAACAGATCTGTCAGATGGTCCCGGTACTGCGGGACCGTCAGGACCCGGTCGACCTGTTGCGGGTTGAAAGTAGGCGTGGAGGCGGTGCCGCCAACTTTGGCTTTCTTCTTCGCAGGGATAATGGCGCTGAGAAATTCGAAAGCCACAGCCTGTCCTTACATCTGACCCAGCAGAGATGGGGATTTGATGCGGCTGCGGAAATCGAGACCCGATGCGTTATGCTGCACGGTCGTGGCGAGGCCGAACAGGAGGGCCATCTGGCGCTCCTCCTGTTCCTCCTGGTTGTTGACCCACTGCTTGATCCGCAGGGCATGCTTGAGATACCCCAGCGAGTGAAAGAAGTGGTCTTCACCTGTCAGCTTGTTCCACTTCGCGGGCTGTTCAGGGAGCTCGATGCGGACCATGTCCTGGAGGTGCGTCTGGATGATCGCTTTCTTGTTGCCGTAGCCGGCGAATTCAATTCTCCGGTTGCGGATGTCACCCACGATGGCGTCAATCATCAGCGTACGGTTTGACGAGAAATGGGTGATGTTGTCGAGCTCATCCTTGACTGGTGTCAGAGGCGCTGCCTTGAGGCTCGTTGAATACTCGATTGGCATGATGGCGCCGCCGCTCTCGTCGCGGACCTCACGCGCCAGAGGGGCGTAAGGGTTAAGGTCCATGCCGCCGGCGACGACCTTGTACTGCGCGCGCAGGTTCGCCAGCGTTTCCTTCAGTTGGTCGGAGGGAACCTGCAACCAAGCAAAAACAACCGGTATCGATAGTCCCAGACTAGCCACGGTAACGTGGCAGACTTGACCCACGTCAATACCGATTGCCACAGGTGTTCCGGATGGTACGTCAATTTTTCCTTCTCCCTTCATGACCGCTTCGATCTCGGTAAGACTGAGGCGGGCGCTTGCGTCGTTGTAGGGTTCGCCGAGCACGGTGTTGTACCAACGCCGGATCGAGTTCTTGCGCTTGTAGTCAAGCAGCTGCTCGACGATGTATTTGATGGACAGACGGGGGGTGGCGAAGGGTCGGACCCAATAGCCGCGGGATAGCCGGCCGGGGTGACGGGGCACCCACTCGCGCCGATCGATGTTGCCGAGTTCGAGCGGCCGGCCACAGTGCTCGCACATGACGAACGAGTCGCCCAAGTTGAGCTTGACCGACATATCGACGTCGATCTCGGACAGGTCATTCAGGTCAGCAGACAGGCCGGGGATGTTGATGAACTGGGGCGTGAAGGTCGGCAGGTTCCAGTGGCCGCATCCGCACCGGCAGAGGAACTCGTGCTGGTCCGACGCCTTGTACATGCTGTCGATCCCGTATCCTTCAAAGGTCGGGGTCGAGAAGCCCTGGCGTATTCTGATGTCGGAGCCCTGTAGACGCGAACCGTAGAGCGCCAGGATCTCCTGGTCGGCGAGGTCTACTTCGTCGTTAAAGAGCACGTCGGCGTTGATGGAGGTGGCGTCACCTTCCTTGCCGCCGGTGATGAAGCCGAAGCTGTCGTCGATCTGGTAGAGCGACATGGACCGGACAGGTTTCTTCGAGGGGTCATGCTGGTTGAATACCTGTTCGTCATCAACGATCGGCTTGATGCGCGTCTGCGACACGCGCTTGTACATGTCGTCCGTAGGGAGCGAGAAAATGCCGTTGATCGAGTTCGTCCGCTTGAGGAACGACAGGAATTTTCGGATCTGGACCTCGGTCAGGCCTATCTGCGAGCATTTGATCACCGCCAGGTTGGGGTGCATGTCATCGACGATCGCACGCTGGAACTCATACCCCTCGAACGAAAAAGGCTTCTTTCGCAGTGTGGTGTTCGCGCAGATGAATTCGGACATCGGCATTTCTGCCCCGTCCTCGGGGAATTTCTGCTGCAGCCTGGTCAGGAAGTCCTGATAGAGGCTCACGTCAGTCTGGCGCCCTTCTTCATGTTGTCTGCGGCCCACAGGGGCTGATAGTTCGTGTAGTGACAGGCCTGAAGAAACTGCTCGCGATCGGTCAGATCGAACGAGGCCAAGGGCTTGATATGGTCGAGGTGCCAGGTATCAGGGCCCCAGTTGTCCCACGACATGCCGGGTTGGAATTGCCTCTCAATGTAGGATTTGAACTCTGGAATAGAACAACCCAAATCCGAAACCGCTGAGCCGCCCTTGAGACGACCCTGCAGCGCTTTGTTGAGACGGCCTCGCAGCCGACCGGCAATTCTATAATTTGGGTTTGTCCGCCGGCGGGAGTCCTGGCGGATCAAGTCCTTTATCCCATCAAGAAACCTATCCTTAAGCGACTTCGAGCGCTGCTTGTTTGCGATCCTTAGCAGGATGGAAGTTCTGTTAATTTCGTAATAGGTGTTTCTCTTCTCCAGGATCTCCACCTTGTTGTCACGATAGTGGGCCGCTGCGGAGGCGCGCGCTTTTTCCCTGTTACGTTCTCTCCACGCTCTTCTATACGAGCGCATTTTATCCGTATTTCGTTCTCTCCACGCCTTGTCATAGGCACGCTTCTTTTCTTCTGGTGTCATGCGCCCGACGTGAGCGTAGACCCCTCAATTTTCAAATTTAGTTTCGATTTGCCCTAGAGTATTGACCGAGCATTTTTGAAAATTGATCCCACATGAGGTTCCCAACCCGGAGTTCCTCATGAAAGACTTCTACCCGACCCTGCCGGAGGCTGTTGTCCTCCAGCTCAGGGTGATTTTGAACCAGCTGCGGGAGCGTCCAGAGTATCTGGACCAATCCCCTTACTCCACCGAGCTTCGCGACTTCCTGAAAGAGCTCAACGGTCGCGTTGTTGCTCCGACGACGGTCGAATTCAACGGCGAGATGGATCGCCTTGATTACGTCGAGCAGGAGATCGTGACCGTCCTAAAGGATCTCACCACCCTCGTCGCCAGCTTGGGCAACGCCGACCATTCGGAGAAGCTGCAGGTGGCCAAGGCCCGCGCCGGCCTGATCGAGAAGCTCGTCGCCGCGCGCGAAAAGGTCTGGACCATGAAGGGAATGGCCGATTTCCAGGCCAAAATCATGGTTTTCCTCACCGAAATCTGCACCGCGGACCAGGTCCAGGCGCTGAAAGAGCGCGTGAAAGGGGCTGAATAATGGGTATTTTCGCCTCTGAAGCCCCGAAATACTGGGCCCTTGGCAAGCCTGCGATCCCGCTGCGGGTCGGTTTCAAGCGTCCGTGGATCGATGCCTGGCAGGTTTTCGCCGATCGCATGCCCACCGAGCGCGAACAGCGCGAGTGGTTGAGCCAAAAGGGCGACGGCAACATCGGCCTGCCCATGGGTTCCGCCTCCGGCGTCGTCGCGATCGACGTCGACAGCGAGGACCCGCGGGTCCTGCGCATCATCGAGCAGCTCCTGCCGGTCAGTCCCTGGAAGCGTGTCGGCCGCAAGGGCGCCGTCTACGCCTTCCGCTTCGAGGGCGAGCGCACCTTCCGCGTCAAGGATGCCAACGGTGAAATGCTGCTGGAATGCCTGTCCAAGGGCACGCAGATCGTGCTGCCGCCGTCGATCCACCCCGATACGGGCAAGGCCTACAGCTCGAATTGCGACCTGATCGACGTCATTGGTGCCCTTCCAGCCCTGCCCAAGGGTGTCGAGGGCCTGCTTCGTGAGGCCTTGAAATCGGAAGGCTTCGACCTTTCGACCAGTGGCAACACCAAAATCACCTCGTTCGTGCCCGCTGGTGCGCGCGACAACGCGCTGGTCTACAATGCCGGCCTGCTGGCGCGTGCTGTGACAAGGGGCGAAAGGTCGCTTGTCGAGGCCATGGGCGAGATGAAGGCCTGGGTCGAGGGCTACACCGAGAAGGTGGCCGGCGATGAGATCTCCGTCGAGAAGGCCCAGACCAAAGTCGTCGACTTCCTCATGCGCGACGTGACCGGCGAGAAGCGCAAGGCTCTCCCTGTCGGCTGGGACGACGGCCTGACCGACGAAGACAAGGAGAAGCTCGGCCTCGTCATCACCGAGGAGAACGAGCAGTGGGAGCCGGAGAGGATTGTGGCCCACCTCGTCAGCGAGTTCGAGCGCCACGTCACCCCCGACACGCAAGGTTGGACTCGGGCCGTGGAAGTAGCGCTCGATCGCCTGGCGCGCAACGCCGACATCGGGTCGCTCGACGAAGAGCGCATCCTGAAGTTCATCGTCTCGGCGTCGAAGGGCTCCTACACCGTCACGACGTTGAGGAAGGAGCTCATGAAGCTCCGCGCCGGCGACATCACCGGCACCGACCACTCCGAGGTGGCGCGCGCCGTCATCAAGGACCTGGAGGAGTTTGGCAAGCTGAAGCACCACCAGGGCGAGTTCTGGCAGTGGAAGGGCGCCTCCTGGAAGACGGTCGACCAGAACGACTTCATCAAGCACATATCCGAGGAGTACGGCCATCTGCCGGTGTGCCGGCGCTACTCCGATATTTCGCAGATCGTGAAGCTGATGGCCGGTCTGATCTCCGACAACCTGCAGACGGTCTCGGTCCAGGGCGTGAACTTCGCCAACGGCTTCCTGACTGAGAACCTGGAGCTGCGCAAACACTCGCCGGAGTTCGGCTGCGCCTACGTGTTGCCATATCGCTACCAGGAAGACAGCCGCTGCCCGCTTTTCCTCCAGATGCTGGATGATTGCTGGGGAGAAGACCCTGATTATGGCGACAAGGTCATGGCCTTGCAGGAGGCTCTCGCGGTAACCCTGATGGGGGTTGCGCCTCGCTACCAGCGGGCTTTCTGCCTGATTGGCCAGGCGCATAGTGGGAAATCAAGAATACTGGAGATCCTCAAGGGTCTCATGCCGGATGGGTGCCACTCCGCGGTCCCGCCGACAGATTGGGGTGATAAATTCATGCCGGCACAGATGGCCGACAAGCTGGTGAACTTCGCGGGCGAGATCTCCGAGAAGCGCGACATCTCTGGTGACGTATTCAAGCAGGTGATCGAAGGCCAGGAGATCGAGGCGCAGAAGAAGAACCAGCCGATCTTCCGCTTCCGGCCGAAGGCGGCGCAGTGGTTCGCCTCCAATCACACGCCCAAGACCAAGGACACGTCGGATGGCTTCAACCGGCGCTGGCTGTTCATCGAATTCCCGCGCCGGATCTCGGACGAGAAGAAGGTGATCGACATCGACCAGATCATCCTGGCGGCCGAGCGCGAGCAGATCGTCGCCTGGGCGCTCCAGGCATTTGGCCGGTTGAAGGCCAACAAGGACTACACGCTGCCGTCATCGCACATGGCTACGATCGACGACATGGCGAACCAGAACAACTCGGTGCGATATTTTTTGTCACAGAGCCCTCGTCTCAGAGTGGGGAAGCGCGAGCACGAGGGCACTTCCAAGACCCGCACTATGGGGGATCTCCTTTTCGACGAATATTGGAGTTTCTGCACGATGGCGGGGGGTGTCCAGCGTGTGCAACGGACGAGATTTCACGCATTGATGAAGGAGCTGGCGCCCGCCTTCAGGTTCGAACAGCTTCGCGAGACCCGGAACGGGGGCTTCGATTTCGTGTACAACTTCGTCACAGTTGTGGGAGCGATGAAGTGATCACCGTCGACGCCGACGAGTGGTGGGAATATGAGAAATGGACCCGTTATGAGCAACAAAGCTGATCTGGACCTGTTGATGGACGCGGTATCCGACCACCTGGACCTCGCGCACCAGGCGGGGTGTTCGGTGAAGGAGATCGTGGACTGCCTCGAGCAGGCGGTGGCTGAGTTCCTGCTCGACAAGATGTCGGTGGACCAGGCGTTGGATCTGGTTCGGGACTCGTGTGCCAGCATGATGGCTCGGATCCCCAGGATGACGGGTGATCCGGAGGCAAAACACTAAAACTGGCTTTTCCTATAGTATCGCGTTTGACCCTCTACCCGGGTTGGGACTAGGGATTGGGTCAAGAAGACGCGGTTGAAGGGCGCTCTTCGGAGCGCCCTTTTCTTTTGTAGGAGTAATATTAGTCCAATTTCCAAAAATTTTTGTGCAGTAAATGTGGCTCTATACCCGCCATAAGTGCCTGAAATGCTTGAGAAAATGGTGTACTCCTTCCCTTGTTCCATGCTCTGGTCTTGTTACTATTGGTTATCGGCCATGTAGGCCGGTGGGTGGCCTCGGCCACCGGGCGGCCCCTCTCGCGAGGGGTATGGCGGAGCCATGCCTGCCCCACGACCTGCTCAATTGAGCAGCGCCAAGCCCCGAAGGGGGCGAGGACGGGGAAGGTGCGCCTGAACGTCAACCTGCTCAGTTGAGCAAAACGGGAGAGTGAAAAATGTCGGGCTACACTTTGGCGGGCGTCGCTGGACGCATCCGCGACTTGGAAAACAAGACCAATGGCGCTTACTACGTGGGCGTCTGCTGGCTGGCGATGTGCCGCGATAGCGGCAAGGGCGCGAAGAAGCGCCTCGCCGACAAGGTCTTCGGCACGGGCAAGGAAGCGCGTGAGACGTCGACTTTCCGCAACGCATGGCGCATCGCCGAAAAGGCCTTCGCCGAAGGCTTTCCGATGGCCAACCGCAAGGCGGTTGTCGAACTGGCCTTGGATGAGGCGATTGATTTCGCGGTCAAGTCGCTTGAGGCGCACAAGACGGCGTTGGGCGTCTCCAACATGAAGGATTATGAGGAGAACTGCAAATACGCCAGCGCCGAAGACAAGCCGGCGGAAGTCAAGGAAGTTGAGCCAGCGGCCGAAGGCAACGCCGAAGGCGAAGGCAACGCCGAAGGCGAAGGCAACGCCGAAGGCGACGTTGACGCCGATGGCAAGGGCAACGCCGAAGACGGCGTTGACGTGGTAGCCAACGTCAAGACGGCGATTGCCAGCTTGACCCTAGCGCAAGCGATGGAAATCGCCGGCTGGCTGGCGGAACACATCAATGCAGCGCAAGCCGCCATCGAAGCGGCCAACGCCAAGGCCGAAGGCAAGGCCGAGTTCGACCCAGCGGCCGAACTGGTCAAGGCCAAGGCCGAAGGCGACGCCAAGCGGGTGGCCTTGGCCGCCTGACCCCACCC
>SAQR01000034.1 GCA_004020365.1 Mesorhizobium sp. | reverse complement strand
CCATGATGTCGGATTCCTTCATGATCAGAAGGTCTTCGCCATTGAGCTTGACTTCGGTGCCCGACCACTTGCCGAACAGGATGCGATCGCCGGCCTTGACGTCCAGCGGGACGAGCTTGCCGGCTTCGTCGCGGGCGCCGGAACCAACGGCGATGATCTCGCCTTCCTGCGGCTTTTCCTTCGCCGTGTCGGGGATGATGATCCCGCCGGCAGTCTTGGATTCGGATTCAACCCGGCGTACGACCACGCGGTCATGAAGCGGGCGGAACTTCGACTTTGCCATTTTTTATTCCTCGGTGAGAATGGTGAGAGTAGTTCCTCCGTCCGGCGGCGCCGGACCTACGCTTAGCACTCACCAATGGCGAGTGCTAACGTGGCGGTGAGATAAGCCGGTGGCTGGCGAGAGTCAAGGCGCTGAGTGGAACCCGTCGACGCCTTGTCGATGAGCATGGCATGCGTCGCGAAGCAATAGGTCGTTCGAAACCGCACCCGCCAGATTAGATAAAGCCCTGCTTCGAACAGATACTTGACTAAGTCAACTAAGTGGTTGATCTTGTGCGGGCAGGAGGATGCCATGACGATTCATCATCAACCCGGCAAGGAGCGGATCGATGCTGTGCGGGGCTTCAACCGCTTCTACACCCGCCAGATCGGGCTGCTCGACGAAGGGCTGCTGAAAAGCGCCTTCTCGCTGACCGAGGCTCGGGTGCTCTATGAACTGGCGCATCGCGATGGCCTGACCGCCACCGATCTTGCGCGCGATCTCGGTCTCGACCCAGGCTATCTCAGCCGGTTGCTGAAAAAGTTCGAGGAGCGCGGCCTGGTCGAGCGCGCCGCGACGCAAGCCGATGCTCGGCGCTCGTCGATTGCGCTGACGCCGGCGGGAAGAGCGGCGTTCGCGCCGCTGAACCAGGGTTCGCACGACCAGGTCGCGGCCCTGCTCGACCGGCTTTCCGCTCCGGATCAGGACAGGCTGGTGAAGGCGATGCAGACGGTACAGCGCCTGCTGGGCGAGAGTGCAGAGCCCAAGGTCACCTACATGCTACGGCCTTTGCAGGTCGGCGACATCGGCTGGATCATCCATCGCCAGGGCCTGCTCTACGCGCAGGAATATGGCTGGGACGAAACTTACGAGGCGCTGGTAGCCGAAATCCTCAGCGTCTTCGTCAAATCCTACGATCCGAAATGGGAACGCAGCTGGATTGCCGAGCGGGAAGGGGAAGTCGTCGGCTCGGTCTTCGTCGTGCGCCAGTCGGATGCGATAGCGAAGCTGCGCCTGCTCTATGTCGAACCCTCGGCGCGCGGTCTCGGCATCGGCAGGCGGCTGGTCGAGGAATGCATCGGCTTTACGCGGGCGAAGGGCTACAAGACGTTGACGCTGTGGACCAACGACGTGCTCACCTCGGCGCGCCGCATCTACGAGGCGGCCGGGTTCAAGCTGGCCGACGAAAAGCGCCACCACGCCTTCGGCAACGATCTGGTCGGCCAGAACTGGAACCTGGAGCTGTAGCAGCGCTTCCTGTACTTCGGCGTCGGGCCCGTGGTCGGCCGCATCTCATCCTTTGACCGGTATCCAGACTTCCAGGCCGCCATTGCCGCTGCGCGGATCGAATTCGGGGCCGTAGCGCTCGAATTCGGGCGCATCGGCGACCTCGTGCCCGGAGGCCGGCAGCCATCTGTTCCAGATTGTGTTGACCGTGCGGCGGATGGTCGAGATGTGGTCGCGATGGGCGAACACGGCGTATTTCTGCGCCGGCACGCGTACGCGCGAGAACTCCTTCGGCAGGTCCGAAAAATCGGACACCTCGACGCCGGCGATATAGTCGAAATTGCCTGCATCGTCGCCGTTGACGCAGACGCCATAGGCGACGCCGCCGACTTCGCCTGGAATGTTGCCGATATGGGGGCCGAACCGCTGCCACTGCATCGGGATGCCGGCGCTGGTTTCGCAGCTGTAGCGTTCGCCAAGACCGGCGATGAGGAACGGCCGGCTGGTTTCGAAACGCGGCGGCTCGAGATTGGTGAGGAAGGACTGGTCCATCAGGATCGGCTCCACGAGATCGAGGTTTTTGAGTGAGCCTTGCGCGCGCACCAGTTCCGGCGTGGTGCCGAACTGGTCGCGGAAGGCGCGGGTGAAAGCCTCATGCGAAGCATAGCCGGCGTCGAGCGCGACCGAGAGAATGTCCGGTGCGCCGGCGGCAAGCCTGCGCGCCGCCTCGGTCAGTCGGCGAGAACGCACGTAGCCCATCACCGAACGGCCGGTCGCCGCACCGAAAGCCCGCGTCACGTGAAAGCGCGACACACCGCAGCTCTTGGCGACATCTTCGAGCGAGACGGCTTCCGGCAGATGGCTTTCGATGAACCACAGCGCTTTCTCGGTCGGGTTCATATCGCTCCTCGCATTGGCAGTCCTAGTATCCGACATGCCCTCATTGGCACGGCCTCGCATTTGGCACGAGGATGGTGCCGTCTCGTGGCATCGCCAGTTTGATCGAAATTGCGCCCCGCTCAAATTCCTGCTCGCCCTAACACGGCTCTTGACGTGACGCGCATACGGTATGTCAATGCGCTCGTCAGGGAGGGCATCCCGGTGGCGATCGCGACTGCCGATCAGATCTTTCGATTTGGCGGATTCACTCTGGATCTGGCCAGGGGGACACTACGCGGCCCCGATGAGCCGCTATTCCTTCGTCCCAAAGCCTATACCCTGCTGACACATCTTGCCCGCAACATGGGCCGCATTGTGCCGAAGTCAGAGCTGATGGAAGTTGCTTGGCCCGGCATTTTCGTCACCGAGGATTCGCTGACGCAATCGATCCGCGAGATCCGCAAGGTGATCGGCGAGGATATGGTTCGCACCGTCTCCAAACGCGGCTACATACTGGCGGCCGAAGCCGAACAATCGCAAGAGATCGGCGCTCAACCGATTGTGGCGGTGCTGCGCTTCCGCAATGAGAGCGGCGATCCGGCAGACGAGGCGATTGTCGATGGCTTCGCCGAGGATATCATCAACGGGCTGGCACGCTTCGGAACGGTCACCGTCCTGGCGCGCAATTCGAGCTTTTCCTTCGCCTCTTTCGCGCGCACGGAGTGGCCGCAGATCCGTTCGCGCATCGGCGCGGACTTCCTCGTCGAAGGCTCGGTGCGCCGTCAGGGCGAACAGGTGGTGGCGGCCGTAAATCTGGTCGATACCGCGAGCGCCAGCCAGCTCTGGGGCGACCGCTACCAGTCGCGCGGTACGGGCCTGTTCGCGATCGAGCGGGAGATCGTCGAGCAGATCGTCAGCCGGCTGGTCACACGGGTCACCAATGCCGGTCTGGAGCAGGCTTCGCGCAAGCCGATCACCAGCCTCGCCGCCTATGAGCTGGCGCTGCGTGGCTTCGCGCTGTTGCGCGATCCCGCCCAGACCGACCAGCGAGGCGCCGAGGCGTTGTTCGAGGCAGCCATCGCCAAAGACCCGACCTATGGCCTGGCCTACACATATCTCGCTTTGGCTCGCGCCTTGGATGGAGAATTCGGACGCGCCAGCGACGCGGTGCTGGAAAACGCCCGCGACCTTGCCGACAAGGGTCTGTCGCTGTCGCCGGATCAAGCGACCGGCCATCGGGTGCAGTCGCTGGTGCGACTCTATATGCGCGAACATGAGGCGGCGGAACACCACATGCGCATCGCGCTGCAGCTCAACCCCTATGACGCCGACAGCATCGAGCAGATGGGCATGCTCTTGACCATGCGTGGGCGCCCGCTCGACGCGCTGACCTGGCTGGCGCGCGCCATCCGCGTCGACCCCTTGCATCCGCACTGGTACCAATTCGACCGCGCGCTGGCGCTCTACATGATGGGCGAATACCGGCAGGCAGCGGAGGCGCTTGAACTTGCCACACGTCCGGCGCCGTGGATCCGCACGAGGCTCGCCGCCTGCTACGCCCAACTCGGCGATATGGAGCGGGCGAGGCGGCAGATCGCACTCATTGATGAGGGCGATCCGTTTTCGCCGGTCGACTATGCACTGCGCGGCGTCCCGTTCGAGAACCAGGCCGACGCCGATCATCTCGCCGAAGGCGTCATGCTTGCCCTCGGGCGGCAGGCTGCGCCTGGGACCGGTCAATCGACGACAACGACAATATAGCGACCCGGATGGGCCCGATAGCAGGTGTCGCCACAACGCCAGACGGCGAAGCCGTTGACCTTTAAGTGCGGCCGCCGTGGCGATCGCTCCGATTTTTCTTGGCGGATTTCGTAGGCATGTTCTCTCTCCCTGATGCTTGATGCAAGTCTAACGGGATGGCGCGGCCAGCCGGGCAGCGCCCGCCAGTGCTGCGAGGTGGGCAACCACGAACAGAAAATGTGCCGTGGTCGTCGCGTAGCCGACGATGAGCACGTCGGCGGCGATGAAGAACTGCCAGAACAAAAGGTTTGCGGTTCCAAGCAGTGCGTGAACGGCCGCCAGGAAGGCGTGCCAGTTTAGGGAATAGGCGATGCGCCACATGGTCAGTCCGATGATAAGGGCAAGGCCGTGCGCCTCGATGAAGCCGATAGCGGCGCCCGGGGCGTCGGCGAGCAAGGTGGCCTCGGCGCCGCGTCCGAAGAAGGAGCCGGCAATGTCGGTTATGAGGCCGCCTGCCGATGCGAGGATCAGGAAGCCGGCATTGACGCGGATGAGAATGTTTCCGAAAGCGGGAGTCATGTTCGTTCCTTTCAGATTTGAATGTTGCAGGGCGGCTGCCACGGCGGTTCCTCCGCCGTGGCGTTTGCCGGGATGCTGGCCGCGTCAGGCGGCCAGTGGCTGCGGTTCGGCGACCGCCTCGATGGGCTGAGCCGCCGGAAGCGCTTCCGCCGGTGCCTTGATGCCGAACCACGCGACGTAGAGGGTCGGCAGGAAGATCAGCGTCAGCACCGTCGCCACCATCAGGCCGCCCATCACCGCATAGGCCATCGGGCCCCAAAACACCGTCGGCGCGATTGGGATCATGCCGAAGATGGCCGCCGCCGCCGTCAGCAGGATCGGCCGCAGCCGATGCGCGGTGGCGCTGATCACCGCCGACCACGGCTCCTCGCCGGAAGCGATGTGCTGGTCGATCTGCGTGATCAGGATGACCGAGTTGCGGATCACCATGCCGATCAGCGACATGACGCCGAGAATGGCGACGAAGCCCATCGGTGCTCCCGACATCAGCAGCGCGCCGGCAACGCCGATCAGCGCCAGCGGAGCGGTGAGCAGCACCAGCACCAGACGCTGGAAGCTCATCAGCTGGATCATCAGCACGGTGGTCATGATGAACAGCATCAGCGGGAAGACGACGAAGATGCTCGCCTGCGCCTTGGCGCTGTCTTCCATGACGCCGCCCTGTTCGACGCTGTAGCGGGCCGGCAGATCCGCCTTGAAGGCAGCGATCGCGCTGTCGAGCTTGCGCACCACGGAGACGGCATCGGCGCCCGGCATGACGTCGGCCTGCACGGTCACTGTCGGCAGACGGCCTCGGCGCCAGATCAGCGGCGCCTCGGTCTGGTAGGACAGCGAGGCGACCTGGTCGAGCGGCACGCGGCGTCCGCCCGACGCGCTGAGGGTCAGCGTGCGCAGCGTGTCGATGTCGGCGCGTTCCGACTGCACGGCACGGGCCACGATGTCGACCAGATAGCTATCGTCGCGCATCTGCGTGATCTTCGACCCTGACAGGATCGAATTGATCGTGTCGGCAAGCTGCTGCGAGGAGATGCCCAGCGCGCGCGCCCTGTCCTGGTCCACCTCGACCTTGATGACCTTGGCAGGCTCGTTCCAGTCGTAGTTGATATTGCGCACGGAACCATTGCTGCCCAGGACCTGTGCGAACTGCTGTGCCAGGCTGCGCGTCTTGTCCGGGTCCGGCCCGCTGACTCGGAACTTCAACGGCCAGCCGACTGGCGGTCCGAGTTCGAGCGGCGTGACACGGGTCAAGACGTTGTCGAAGCCGCTGGAGAGCGACTTTTCCAGCCGATCGATCACGGCCTGGCGCACGGCGTGCCCCTTGGTCACGACCACCGCCTGGGCGAAGAAGTCGTTGGCGAGCTGCGCATCGAGCGGCAGGTAAAAGCGGACTGCGCCCTGGCCGACATAGAAGCTCCAGTGCTCGATGTCGGGATCGGCGGCGAGCAGCTTCTCGACCCGGTCCACGACCTCGTCGGTCGCCTTGATCGACGCCGTCTGCGGCAAGGTGAGATCGACCATGATTTCGGGCCGGTCGGATTTGGGGAAGAACTCCTGACCGACAAAGCCCATGGCCACGACCGAGAGCGCGAACAGCCCGGCGGTCGCCGACAGCACCATCCACTTCGCCCGCATTGCCGTTTCGAGCAGCACGCGGAAGCCGCGCGCCAGGCGCGAGGGCTCGTGGCTGCCATGGCCGTTGATTCGCTCAGGCAGCAGGACGACGCCGGTCAGTGGCGTGAACATCACCGCGACGACCCAGGAAACGATCAGCGCTATGCCAACGACTGCGAACAGTGAGAAGCAGTATTCGCCAGCGCCGCTCTTGGCGAAGCCGACCGGCACGAAGCCGGCAATCGTCACCAGCGTGCCGGTGAGCATCGGGAAAGCGGTCGAGGTGTAGGCATAGGTGGCGGCCGAGATCCGGTCGTAGCCTTCCTCCATTTTGGAAATCATCATCTCGACCGCGATCATGGCGTCGTCGACCAGAAGGCCGAGAGCGATGATCAGCGCGCCGAGCGAGATGCGCTGCAGCGAGATGCCGAAATACTCCATGGTGACGAAGGTGATCGCCAGCACCAGCGGGATGGCGACGGCCACCACGATGCCCGGACGCCAGCCGAGCGCCAGGAAGCTGACTCCGAGCACGATGGCGATGGCTTCGCCAAGGCTCTTGGTGAACTCGCCGACGGATTCTTCGACCACATGCGACTGGTCGGCGACCAGGCCGAGCTCGACGCCGACAGGCAGTTCGGCCGCCATCTCGTGCACCTTCTCCTTGACGTTCTCGCCGAGCGCCAGCGCATCGCCGCCTGATGTCATCGAGATGGCGATGCCGAGAGCCGGCTTGCCGTTGAAGCGGAACATCGGCTGTGGCGGGTCGGAATAGGCGCGCTTGACCTCGGCAATATCACCCAGGCTGAAATAGCGGCCGTTGGCATAGAAGTTGATCGCCCTCAGGCTCTCCTCGGAGGTGAAGCTGCCCGAGACCCGGATGGCGATGCGTTCGGGGCCGGCATCGACCGTGCCGCTCGGGGTCAGCGCGTTCTGCGCCTGCAGCGCCTGCGACAGCGTGCCGACGTCGAGCCCGAGTGCGGCGACCTTCTGCGTCGAGAATTCGAGATAGATCTTTTCGTCCTGCTGGCCGATCAGGTCGACCTTGGCGACGTCGGGCACCGTCAGCAGCCCGGCGCGCAGGCTGCTGGCCAGGTCCTTCAACTCACGATGGCTGATGCCGTCGGAGGTGAGCGCGTAGATCAGCGAATAGGTGTCGCCGAACTCATCATTGTAGAAGGGACCCTGCACGTCGGAAGGCATCGTCGACTTGATATCGTCGAGCTTCTTGCGCACCTGGTACCAGAGCGGCTGCACCTGATCGGCCGCCACCGTGTCCTTCAGGTTGACGAAGACCACGGATTCGCCGGGCTTGGTGTAGCTCTTGACGTAGTCGAGATTGGGAAGCTCCTCGAGCTTCTTCTCGATGCGATCGGTGATCTGTTCGACCGTGTCGCTGGTCGTGGCGCCCGGCCATAAAGTCTTGACCACCATGGTCTTGATGGTGAAGGGCGGGTCCTCTTCGCGGCCGAGGCCCGTATAGGCAAACATACCGGCGAGCGCGGCCGCGATCATCAGGTAGATCACGAAGCTCTTGTGGCGCAGCGCCCATTCGGAAAGGTTGAAGCTGGTCATGATGCGACTCCTTGATGGCGCGCGCCGTCTGGCGCGCGGCCGGCCGACGCCGGCTACGTTGTGCTATTGAAGGTCTGTCGGTGCTGCGCCCGCGATCGGCGGGCGCAGCAACTGTCAGGCCAGGCTGTGCATGGTGCCTGCAACCCGATAGGGCGCGCGCTCGGCCAGCCTTGGCCGGAGCGAGAGCGTCGCGAGATAGCGCTGGAACGCTGCTGCCTCCTGCACCGGCGAGGCCAGCGCGACATGGCCGTCGGGCCGCACCAGATAGGCACCGTCACGATGCAGGCCCGCTGCCTTGGCCATGTCGGACCAGGCGAAGACGTGGACGGGAATGCCGGTCGGGGCCAGCATCGCCCGGAACTCGGCATTCGCCTCGCCATAGACATGCACCTGCCAGTCCAGCGAGCGCAGCGGCTCGAAATTGTTGCCGCTGGCGGTAAGGACATAGGGGAGGCGGTCGCCGCCGCTGATTTTCCCGGCCGTGCCGGAACTGATTGGCCCGGAGCGGTAGTGGATCGCGATCTGCGATATCAGGTCGAAGAAGGCGCGCGAGCCGAACGACGTGTGCAACAGGACTTTCAGGATCTTTGGCATCAAATAGCGGCGAAACAGGCCTACCAGGCGCGATCGGCTGGTGATGAAGCGGAACGCCGTGTCGGTGCTCTCGATCAACTTCCGGGCAAAGGCGATGCGCTCCGGCTCGTAGCTGTCGAGCAGGCGCTGATCGGCACGGCCTTGAACCACGGCAGCGAGCTTCCAGCCCAGGTTGACCGCATCGCCCATGCCGGTGTTCATGCCTTGGCCGCCGGCCGGGCTGTGGATGTGGCCGGCATCGCCGCAGAGGAACACGTGGCCGACGCGGAAGCGTTCGGCAACGCGGTGGTGGACGCGGTAGGTCGAGAACCAGTTGACTTCGGTGACCTTGATGCCGGTGTCGCGCTCGACATCGGCGCGAATTGCCTCGAAGGTGATCGTCTCGTCGGCTTCATGCGCCTTCGGCACGATGCCGATCAGACGCAGTGAACCGGATTGCCTGACCGGCATGGCGATCGCGAAACCGTAAGCGCTGACCGTGGTGTCCATGCCGTTGCGGGTGACGGCGCCGCTGCCCGTCACATCGGCGACGTAGAAGGCCTGTTCGTAGGTGCCACCCGGGAAGCCGATATTTAGCCCATGCCGCACGGCGCTGCGTGCGCCGTCGCAACCGACGAGATAGGCGGCACAGACTGTCTCGGTCACACCGCCATTGCGCAATGTAGCGACAACCGAACCGGTCCTGTCCTCGAAGGCGACCAGCTCGGTGTTGCGCTCGACTCGAACCCCGGTGCGCTCGAGATGCGTGATCAGGATGCGCTCGTGAATGTCTTGCGGCAGCGCGAATGCGAAGGAGTACGGGCTGATGCCGCGGCCGAAGTCGGAGAGCGGCAGCCTTGCGGCAATGCCGGCCGGCGTGCGCAAAGTGAGTTGCTCCAGCCGCACGCCGGCGGCAAGCACGTCCTCGACGGTGCCGATCTGGCGGTGGAATTCGAGCGTGCGGGCCTGGACGGCGAGCGCGCGCGATGTCTCGCCCGGACCTGCGGCCTTGTCGAAGATGCGGACCGGCACGCCGAGACGGGTGAGCCAAAGGGCAAGTGTCAGCCCGGTTGGTCCGGCGCCGGCGATCAGGATTTTCGTTTGTGACGGGCTCATCTGGCTTCTCCTGCCGCGATGCGAACCTTTTCGTGTTCGCGCAGCCGGTTGATGCCGGCGGTTACGACAACGTCGCCTTCGGCCAGGCCGCCGCTGACGACGACCCGCTCGGTCTCATAACGGGCAATGACGACGGGCTTCAGTTCGACGGCCGACGAAGCGCTCACAATCCACACGGCCGGCTTGCCGTCCTTGTCGAACAGCGCACTTCCCGGCAGCACCACGACAGGCGCGCTGGATTCGTTGACACGGCCCGCGACGCTGCTGCCAAAGCGCATTTCGTCCGGGGCGTTGCGCAGCGAAACCTTCACTTGGAAGGTGCGGGTGGCGGCATCGGCCACCGGCGATACCTCGCGGATGACGCCGGATGTCGAGATCGTCGGGTTGCTGAGCAGCGAGACCATGATCTCCGGCCGATGCCCGGCCCTGCGGCCATTCGAGAAAGCTGCCTCGGCGATCGAGAAGACGGCGTCGCGGGCTTGCGGATCGGCGATGCGCACGACCATCTGCCCGACATTGACGAGCTGGCCTTCCTCAGCGCCGGTCGCCGTCACCACGCCGTCGAAATCCGCGTGCAGTTCGGTATAGGCGAGCTGATCCCTGGCCATCTCCAAGCCAATCCTTGCCGAGTCCAGCTTGGCCTGCGCCGAGCGGAGGTTCTTCAGCGTCGCATCATAGCTGGCGCGCGTCGTGAAGCCTTTGGCGAGCAGCGCTCCGAGGCGGACCTCTGCGGCACTCGCCTCGACCAGCACGGCCTGCGCCGCCGCGACATCGGCCTCGGCGCTGCGCAAGCGGTTGCGATAGTCCTGGTCGTCGATGCGGGCGAGCACTTCGCCCTTCCTGACCATCTGGCCTACTGCTGCCGTGCGCTGCACGAGCTTGCCGGACAAGCGGAAGCCGAGATCGCTCTCGCGCTGCGGGCGGATCTCGCCGATGGCGAGGCGGCTATCCGCCTGCGGCGCCGGCTTCACCGTCACGGCCTTGACCAGCCTGGCTTCCGGCAAATCCGGTTTTGCGCTCGCGGCCTCGCCCTTGGCAGCGTACCAGGTGACGGCGGCGGCGCAGGCGAGCGCCGCGATCGATACGCCGACGAGGCCACGTTTCAACCTGCTGTTGGATGCTGCAGTCATGTTGTCTCCTATCCATGTTGCGGCCGGCGCCGGAACGGGCGCGACAGCCGGCAATGATCCTTGACTGGAGACGGGGCCGGGCGCCTTGGCGCGAAAACACAGGTCAATTGGCCCGTTCACCAGCACGCTTTCATTCGGCTTTTCGGGCGCTGAAATCCCGATCGGATTCTGAAAATTTTCCGATGTTTTGGCGACCGACCCCTTCCATGCTGGCCCGTTGAACGGTCCCCCGGGAAAAAACCAGAACACTGTCTGCCGGGTGTTGACAGCAAAACGTAGCGCCTGATAGGTAATGTTATTACATAAACTTACGACCCGCCGGCATGACGGTGCGTGCGGGCCCAATCAAAGCCATTGCGCTGGGATTGGCGGAAAACTAGGGTGGCTGACTGATGGTCCCCAAGCCGAAAGGCGAAGGGTGAAAAGGGAACACGGTGAGGTCTTCGGATCGAGGCCGTGGCTGCCCCCGCAACTGTAAGCGGCGAGCAAAATCCGAAATGCCACTGGCCGGCAAGGCTGGGAAGGCAGGATGGCGCAACGACCCGCAAGCCAGGAGACCTGCCATCGCACGAGTTGACCGGACGGGGTGTGCCGGGAGGAGACGTGGACATCGGTCTTGTCGGCCGGTCCAGCTTCCTTCCGTCGCCATTTGAGAAAGTGACGGTAAGTTGGACGCCTGCCAGCCTCTTCTTGAAGCGCGTGAACTGAGCGCGACGGCGAATGGCCAGCGCCTGGTCAGTGCGGTCAGTCTTTCGGTCGCGGCGGGAGACCGCCTCGCCATCATCGGTCCCAACGGCGCCGGCAAGACGACGCTGCTGCGGATGCTATGCGGCACGCTGCGGCCGAGCGCGGGAGATGTGAGATTTTCCGGACGCCGGCTGGAGACGTTTTCGGCCGCCGAGCGGGCGCTGCACATGGCGGTCGTCGGCCAGACCGATCAGCCCGATCCGCGGCTTGCCGTGATCGACTACGTCGGACTTGGGCGGGTGCCGCATGCCGGCTTGCGACGCAGGAGCGAGCAACGCGACATCGTCGTCGAAGCGCTTCGCAGAACCGGCCTGCTGCCGCTGCTCGGCCGCACGATCGGCTCGCTATCGGGTGGTGAGCGGCAACGCACCCAGCTGGCGCGCGCCATCGCCCAGGAGCCGAAAATCCTGTTCCTCGATGAACCGACCAATCATCTCGATCCGCGCGCCCGCAGCGAACTTCTCGAACTCGTATCGCAGCTTGGCATGACCGTCGTGGCGGTGCTGCATGATCTGTCGCTGGTCACGCCATTTGCCACCAGGGTCGCGGTGATGAACGAGGCCCGCCTGCAGGCGCTGGCCGGTCCGCGCGAGGCGCTGACCAAGCAGTTGATCCGCGAGATTTTCGGCGTCGACGTGCTTCGGCTGCGCCATCCGACCGAAGACCGCGAACTCACGGTGTTCGAAGTACCGAACCGTGCCTCTTCCGATTGAACCAAGGAGCAACATCCGTGAAACGCCTCGCACTGTCTTTTGCCTCTCTGCTGATTGCCCAGACCGCCTTCGCTTTCCCGGTAACAGTCGACAGCTGCGGCACGCCGCTGACGTTCGACGCCGCGCCGAAGCGCGCCGTCATCCAGGATATGAACATGGCCGAGATGGCCTTCGCGCTGGGGCTGCAACCGTCGATCGTCGGCCTCACCGGCATCACCGGATGGTACAAGGTCGGTCCGGAATTCAAGGCCGAGCAGGGCGCGATCCCGGAACTCGCGCCGAAATACCCGACGCTCGAAAACCTGGTCGCGGTCGAGCCCGATTTCTTCTTCGCCGGCTGGTATTACGGCATGAAGCCGGGCGGCGAGGTAACGCCAGATACGTTGGCGCCGCACGGCATCAAGACGCTGGTGCTGACGGAAAGCTGCGTCCATCTCGACAACAACCGTCCCGCCGCCTCGATGGACCTGCTCTACGGCGACATCGAAAAGCTCGGCAAGATTTTTGGCAAGGAAGCCGAGGCGAAAAAACTCGTTTCAGGCTGGAAAGCGCAACTCGCCGATATCACGGCAAAGGTCGGCGGCCGCGGGAGGATGCGGGTGTTTCTCTACGACTCCGGCGAAGACAAATCCTTCACATCAGGCAAGTTCGCGATCCCCAGCGCCATGATCGCCGCTGCCGGCGGCGACAACATCATGGCCGACATGCAGACGAGTTGGGGCAACACGGATTGGGAAACGGTCGCTTCCCGCAATCCGCAGTTCCTGATCCTGCTCGACTACCAGGACGGCGGCGGTTACAGGAAACTGCTCGACTTCCTCAAAGTCCATCCGGCAATGAAGGAGACCGATGCGGTCAGGAATGAGCGCTTCGTCGCGTTGCGCTATGCCGAGCTGACGCCCGGACCTGCCAATATCGAGGCGATCGGCAAGATCGCCAGCGCGATGCACCCGGAAGCCTTCTGAGATTGCGCCACAGGGCGTTCGAATTGGCCATGGCAGCAGGAGCGGCAGCAATCGCCGCTCTTGCTCTGCTATCGATCGCCTATGGATCGACGGTCATAGCGTTGAGCGACGTGGTAGCTGCGCTCGGACTGGACGGACACGTCGCGTCAGGTCCGGTCGCAAGGATCGTTGTCGATCTCAGGCTGCCGCGCACCATCATGGCCATTTGTGTTGGCGCCGGGCTGGGCGTCATCGGCGCGGTGCTGCAGACGGTAACCCGAAACGATCTCGCCGATCCGTTCCTGTTCGGCCTGTCCTCCGGTGCCGCGGCGGGTGCTGTTTCCGTCATCACCATTTTTGGCGACCGTTTCGGCATCTGGACATTGCCGGTTGCCGCCTTCACCGGCGGTATCTTGGCCGCCGGCATCGTGCTTTTGCTGGTTTCGCGGGTGAGGGGGCAAGGCCCCGAACGGCTGATACTGGCCGGGCTTGCCGTCTCTTTCATGTTCATCGCCCTGACCAACTATCTCGTCTTCGCCGGAGACCAGCGCGCCTCTCACTCGGTATTGTTCTGGACGATGGGCGGGCTCGGCCTGGCGCGGTGGGACAATGTCGGGCTGGCTGCTCTTGGCGCGGGCACCATTCTTGCCTATGCGCTGTGGAACCATCGCAAGCTCGACGCCTTCCTGGCCGGCGAGAATGCTGCCGAAAGCCTCGGTGTGCCGGTTGTGCGGATGCGCAGGACGGCGTTTCTCGTCGCTGCATTCTCGACGGCGATCCTGGTCTCGGTCGCAGGTGTCATCGGTTTCGTCGGGCTGATGATCCCGCATCTGTCCCGGCCCCTGGCCGGCCCGCTGCATCTGCGCCTGATTGCAAGCTGCGCCCTGTTCGGAGCGGTGCTGCTGCTGGCAAGCGACCTTCTGGCGCGCACGCTGCTACCGCCGCAGGAACTGCCGATCGGCATCATCACCAGTTCGGTCGGCGCTTTCTTCGTGGTCACCATGCTCATTCGCAATCGTTCATGATGCCATGCACACTTGCCGGCTTCTGGCATAATGCCGCGTCTTGAATGATGAGCACGCTTATGGCGCTGTCGCAGATCGACCGGCTGCTCAACCAGCTGTCGCTGATGACCTCCTACGACTTCAAGCTGGTGGTGACGCTGGTTGCTTTCCCGCTGGTCCTCCTGCTGCGCAAGCCGCAGAAGGTTGCAGCCGGGGCACCGGCCGTGCATATCGACTGACATCTGGGGATGGGCGCGACCTGGTCGGCCGCGCTTCCTATTTGCCCAGGACAAGGCTCCAGTAGCGCCGCGAGCCGTCGCGGCCGTCCCGCACATAGGCCAGACCGAAGCGGGTGAAGTGCGGGTCGAGCATGTTGCGGCGGTGGCCGGCCGAATGCATCCAGATGTCGAACAGCTTCTGCTGATCGAAACGGCCCTCGGCGATGTTTTCGGCGGCAGCACCGGCAATACCGTTGCCCTTGACGCGCGAAGCAAATCCCATGCCCCAGCCGGTGGAGTGGTCATGCGGCCGCCGCGCGCCATATAGCCGGACTGCTGCAGGGCCGCCTGTTCGAGCTGACGGTCGGGGACAAGCGGTTCGAGGCCGGCTGAGGCGCGGATGCCCGCCAGCGTGCCGACGGCGGAGGCGGAGACCCCGGCGCCTTCGCCGGTGGGCAGCACAGTGGCGCAAGCGGCAAGCCCGGCCAGCGCGGCAAGGCCGGCAGCTCCAAGCAGCATTCGCCTGTTAAGGCTTGATCGGGCTTCGGAATTTTCGATTTTCGCAGCGGTCATGCCCGCCTGACATAAGCGCGATCATGGCTTTTGCCGGGCAGGCGCTCAAAAATCTCCCTCGCTGCTCCCTTAGCCGTCCGCGAACCCCACTGATGCACGCTACGGCGCGATAGCCGCCCAACTACCCCGATAGCCGCATCGGTCTCGACCAGATCACTCCTGCCGGCTATCTGGCAGACACTTGGCTGATGCCGTCATCGATCCAGGCACGCGTCTGTTCCAGGACCTCGTCCGAAAGCGCAGGGTCGTCGATGGCCCGGGCGATGATCACTGCCCCCACCATCGCTGCCCAGCTTCCGATCGCTGCGCGGCGTCTGTCTGCCGGATCCAACTCCGGCAGCGCCTTGCCGATACGGTCGATCTGCGAGCGAAGGCCTTCCGTCATGGCCGAGCGTGCAGCCGGGGTCTGATGGCGGATGTCCGCGACAAGCCCCGCCGTCGGGCAACCGCCGGCCGCGTTGTCGCGATGCCGGGGCGAAAGATAAGCATCTGCATAAGCGCGAAGGTCGCCGCCTCCGGTCGAGTCCGCGGCGAGGACATCGGCAAGGGTCTGCGCGATCAGGTCGTCTTTCGAGCTGAAGTGGCCGTAGAAGCCGCCATGGGTGAGCCCGGCGGCTTTCATCACCTCCGCCACGCTGACCGCGTCGAACCCTTTGTCGCGAAACAGCCTGCCGGCAACCTCCAGAATTCGGCGACGGTTCTCCGCCATCTGTTCTCGACTGACCTTCATTTCAAAATTCTCCGCCGGCGCCGTTGACATTTACATGATGGTCATCATATTTAGCGGCAATCATGATGATCGTCATGAATATAGTGTCCATCAGAGAAAAGAGCAACGCCATGACCACCATTCCGTCAGTCCTGATAACCGGCGCCTCCACAGGCATCGGAGCCGCCTATGCCGAGCGCTTCGCGCGCCGCGGGCACGACCTCGTACTGGTTGCTCGTGACACGGCACGAATGAAGGCTCTGGCGGCCCGTCTGCGTCAGGAAAATGGCGTGGCGATCGACATCATTCAGGCTGATCTTACGCAGCCTGCCGAGCTTGCAACGGTAGAGACCAGGCTGCGCGATGATGCCCGCATCGGCATCCTCGTCAACAATGCCGGAACGGCCATCGGCGGTAGCTTTATCGAGCAGAGCACCGATGACGTCGCGCGGCTGGTTGCGCTCAACACGACCGCGCTTCTGCGGCTTGCCAGCGCCATCGCCCCGCGTCTTGCGGCGACCGGCGAAGGGGCGATCGTCAATATCGGCTCCGTGGTCGGCCTGGCGCCGGAGTTCGGCATGACGGTCTACGGCGCAACCAAGGCCTTCGTGCTGTTTCTGTCGCAGGGACTCAGCCTCGAGCTCGCGCCGAAGGGTGTCTACGTCCAGGCCGTGCTTCCGGCCACGACGCGAACGGAGATCTGGGACCATGTCGGCGCCGACGTCAACACGCTTTCCAACGTGATGGAGGTGGGCGATCTAGTCGATGCGGCGCTGGTCGGCTTCGACCGCCGCGAACTGGTGACAATCCCGCCGCTACCCGATGCCGGGCAGTGGGACGCGCTTCAGGCCGCACGCCTGGCCATGCTGCCGAACTATGGCAACCAGCATCCCGCCGAGCGGTACCGCACCGTCGCCTGAGCACCGACGAAGCCATTTCAATGAGTGACTCCGCTATGGCGGGGACGAACAAAGGTGACCTATGCCCAAGAAAACGCTGTTTGAGCCCTATACTCTCGGCTCGCTCACTCTCTCCAATCGTATCGTCATGGCGCCCCTGACGCGCAATCGCGCTGGCCCGGGCTTCGTTCCAGGCGATCTCGCCGCGCAGTATTACGGCCAGCGCGCGTCGGCCGGCCTGCTGATTTCCGAGGCCACGCAGATCTCGCAGCAGGGACAGGGCTACCAGGACACGCCCGGCATCTACTCCCAGGCTCAGATCGACGGCTGGCGCAAGGTCACCGACGCCGTGCACGCCAGGGGCGGGCGGATTTTCCTGCAGCTCTGGCATGTCGGTCGCATCTCGCACGTCGACCTGCAGGAGAACGGCGCCGCCCCCGTCGCGCCCTCGGCGATCCGGGCCGCGACCAAGACGTTCGTCGACAACGGCTTTGTCGACGTGTCGGAGCCCCGCGCGCTGGAGCTCGACGAGCTTGCGGGGATCGTCAGCGATTTCCGGCAAGCAGCCGCGAACGCCATCGAGGCCGGCTTCGATGGCGTCGAGATTCACGGCGCCAACGGCTATCTGCTGGACCAGTTCGCCAAGGACGGCGCGAACGTCCGCACGGATGCTTATGGCGGATCGGTCGAGAACCGCGCCCGGCTGATGCTGGAGGTTGCGACTGCGGTGGTCGAGGAGATCGGCGCTGAGCGCACCGGCATCCGGATTTCACCCATCTCGCCCGCCAATGGGGTCTCGAGCAGCGCTCCCCAGGCGCAGTTTGACTATATCGTCGATCAACTCGACGCTTTGGGCATCGTCTACATCCATGTCGTCGAGGGCGCCACGGGCGGATCGCGCGATGTCGCGCCGTTCGACTTCGGATCGCTGCGCCGGCGCTTCACCAACACCTATATCGCCAATAACGGCTATGACCTCGAACTCGCGGCGTCGCGGCTCGCCGAGGGCAAAGCGGACCTGTTCGCCTTCGGGCGCCCGTTCATCCCCAATCCCGATCTTGTGGAACGGCTGCAGACGCGCGCGCCGCTGGCCACGTTCGATCAGGCGACGCTCTATGGCGGCGGCTCCGCTGGCTATACCGACTATCCCGCGATCGCCGCTTCAAGCCGGCCATGAGCAATTGGAGCGCCGCGCCCGCGCGGCAACCATCCCACGTCGACAGCAGCGCCGGCCCTTTCGCCGGTAGGCAGCACGGTGGCGGCAAGGCCGCCTGCCTGACATAAGCGCAATCCTGGCTGTCAAATAAACCGGGCGTGGATTGTTTCCACGCCCGATCAAATCAGCGTTTGGGCAGTTCAGGCCTTCGGTATCCCAGCCAGGGGGACGACCAGCGCGTCGTCCTCCCCGTCTGCCTCATCGAACAGATCGGCCCCGTCAGCATCCGTTTCCCGCGGCCGCGTCGAGACCAGATCCTTCAGAGAGCCACCGGCGCCGGCGATGCCAGCTTCCTTCAGGAGCGCGTCGATCAGAGACTTGTTGCCGGTGAACTTCAGCAGCTGGTCGGCCAGATCGCCCGGACCCGAACGCCCGCCTTCGCCGCCCGAGCGACCGCCCGAAAATCCCGCCGTGTCGAACACGCGGATGCTGTCGATACGGCTCGCCGGCTCCATCAGCGCCTTTAGTGCTTCTGGTAGCATGGTGATCCGGGCCTGCGTCAGTTCAAGCTGGATCAGCCGGTCGGATAGCAGGTTGCGGGCGTCGTTCGTGGCGCGGATGGTCGCGGCCTCGGCCTCGCCTTCCGCGATTACGCCTTCGGCCCGGACCTTCATCGCTTCCGCTGCCGCGCGAGCTTCCACCAGCGCTGCCTCGGCGCGGTCTTCCGCCGCTGCCTTTTCGGCGCTCGCGCCAACTGTCACCGACACAGCCTCAGATTCCGCCGCTTCCTGCGCTTGCAGAACGGCGATCTGCCTGGCGCGATCGGCGATTTCGCGTTCGCGCGCCGTCTGCACCTTTTCTTCAGCCGCAACCGTCAGCGCCTCGGCCTCGCGGGCCTTGGCTTCAGCCTGGCTGGTTTCCTGGCTCTTCTTGGCGATGGCCACCGCCATATTCTGGCGCGACAATTCAACCTCGCGCTCAGAGTTGATGCGCGCCTCTTCCTTGGCGCGCTGCGCTTCCGCCGCATGCTCGGCGATCTCGCGTTCGCGCGCGATCTGCGCTGCCTGTTCGGCGAGCTTCGCCGCTTCCTCGGCCTTGGCCATTTCGGAGCGGGTCGAGGCCTGCTTGGAGACTACGTCGCGCTCTTGCTCCAGCCGCGCCTCTTCCTCTTGCCGCTTCAACGCGTACTTTTCGCGCGAGGCGTTCAGGTCCTGCTCGGCAATCGCTACCTCAGTCTTCCGCGTCACCTCGTTGCGCTCCTTGCGGCGCTGTTCGGTGATGGTCGTCAGCTTGGCCAAACCGACGGCGTCGAAGGCGTTGGTTTCGTTGAAGAACTCACGCGGCGTCTGGTCGAGGCCCGTCAACGACACCGATTCCAGCTCCAGCCCGTTCGAGCGCAGATCGGTCTCAACTGCGTCCTGCACGGCCTTGACGAAGTCTGAGCGATTCTCATGCAGTTGATCGAGCGTGTTGCGCGCAGCCACAGAGCGCAGCGCGTCGACCAGCTTGGCTTCCACCAGATCCTGGATCGCCTTCGGGTCGTTGACACGGTCGCCCAGCGTCTGCGCAGCGAGGCCGATGCCGTCATCCGTGCCGTCGACGCGTACGTAAAACTCGGCACGGATGTCGACGCGCATGCGGTCAGAGGTGATGAAGGCGTCCTCGCGGCGGCGGTCGACCACCAGCTTGACGGTGTTGAGCTTGACCTTCGCCAGCGCATGCAAGACGGGCAGGATCAGCGCGCCACCGTCTTTGACCACTCTGCGGCCGCCGACGCCGGTACGCACAAAGGCCTCGTCGCGTTCGGCGCGCTGGTAGAGCCGCCCGAGCACAAAGCCGATCACCGCGATCACAAAGAGAACGATGCCGGCCCAGATCAGAAATTGAACTATATTGTCCATAGCTTGCCCCCAGATTTGAAAGTGTTTGATGCTCGGCTTTGCCCAGAGCGCGCTCTGGCTAGATAGGCTCCTCGAACGGCATTACGAGCCAGACACGACCGGGTCCCTCGGCAGCTTTCACCACCACGACCAAAGCGCCTTTCTCGATTTTCATTCCCGCGTCTGCGGGCCGCGCCCGCAGCGTATGCAATTCGCCATGCTCATCGCGCACCCGGATCGAGCCGGGCCGACCGTCATCCAGCGGCCCGAGCGTGACCGTGCCGCGACGCCCGACCAGATGATCGTGGTTGACAGCGTAGCTCTCGTCCTGCGGCAGGAGATGAGCGATCCAGCCGCCAGTTATTTTCGTTACCATCACCGCCGCCGGCGCCGCGCCAAAAGCGTAGCTCCACGCCGGCAAGACCGGGAAGATCTGCCACAGCATGATGCCGACCATGCCGAATGTGACCAGCAGAAGCAGTATCAGGATGGCGAAGGGTACCCGACCGAAATTCAACCAGTCGAATACGTCGCCCAGGTGTGTGGCGTCGAGGAGGCGGTCGACCGCGCCGTCTTCGCCGCCACCATGGTCAAAATGTCCGGCTCCAACAAAGAACAGGACGATCTGCAGGACCCCCAGCAACATCCCTGCCAGCAATGGATAGAGATAGAGCGCCGGCGCGTCGAAAATTTCTGCCATCGGCGCTACTTCTTACCCTTGAGTTCGCTGCGCAGTGCCGCCAGCCGGTCGTCAATGCGGCGCTGGCGCCCGAATTCTTCGAGTTCGACAAGATCGTTGTCGCGCGGCTTGCCAGCGGGCAGGTCGGTCAGCCGCGCCACGCTGGAAAGCGCGGCTGCAATGCGATCCTCCGGTGCGGGTTTGCGGAACCCGCCGCCAGCGTTGCCTACCGTGCCCGGCTTCTGCGCCTCGCGGGCGCGCCGCGCTATCTTCACCCGCTCCTCGGAATCGCGGCGGGCCGCACTTGCGGCGCTCAGCGCGCCTCGCGCTTCGTCAATGCGCACATCAACATCCTGGATCAGCTTGTCGATAGAGGCGGCCTGCGCGTCTATGTCGTCCTGACGGCCAATACCGGCCCGTGCGAGGTCTTCGCGACCCTCTTGCAGGGCGATACGGATATTCTGGTCCAGCCCCTCGCGTTCCTCGGTCAGGTCGTCCTTCTGCAGGGTGTAGCGCTTGCGCTCGGCGATCAGCGCTGCGAGGTTGGATTTCAACTCGTCGGCGGCCTTGTCGATCTCGCGGATCGCTTGTTCGGCCACCGCCTCGGGAGCCTTCTTCTCAAGACCGTCGATCACGGTTGCGACCAGGCCGGCGGCGAGGCGCGAAACGCGCCCGGAAATGGATTCGGTCTGCATGGCTTCGATCTCCCTGTGTTGCATGTCCGCCGACAGCGGAACGGTGAGCAGATAGGCCCCGTTATCCCTTACGAGGTGGGAAAGTTGCGCCTTCTCCTGGCTATCGGAGTAGCCGGTGGCCAGGTATCCCGCGATCACACGCCCCTCGACGGTAGAAATCGAAACCTTGTCGACGCCCTTGAAGGACATGAGCTTGTCGTCAAGCGGCAGCCGATCAGCCGACCAGGCGCCGGAGGCGTATTCGCGAATGCCATTGGTCACCAGTCGCGCCGGCAGGCCCGTCTCGGCGCGGATCGCTTCATAGGCGAGCTTCTGGAGTTCATACGTGTCGGTGCGTTGGCTAGAGTCGGTGCGATCCAGGATGTCGCGCATCACGGCATAAGCCGCGAAAGTCAAGTCGATGGCGCGTTCGCCAGCGCGGCTTAGGATCAGCTTGTAGTGCGCTGTCTTCATCTTGTTCTCCCTCCCAATCACCTAACAAGTGATTGAGGGGATTTCAAGCCACAATCACCAAAAACGTGATTTGGTGATGGAAAGGGGTTAATGCAGGTATTTTGTTTGGTGTCCGCAGGTGGCGAGTGTAGGCGAAAAGGGCTAGGACGCTGCCCCGCGCACGCCGGTATCCGCCCGTACGGCAGATCCGAGCAAACCTAGCAGGCGCAGATTTTCGCCTCTGGTTAGGCCGCTGTCATGCGGCCGCCACACGGCCATATAGCCGGCCTGCTGCATGGCAGCCTGTTCGAACTGCGGATCAGGGAGAAGCGGTCCAAGACCGGCTGAGGCGCGAGCCGAGGTTTGGAGCGGTGTGAGATGAGCTTCGCCGGGCCTTTGGCGCATGAAACTTGGTCCGATCCCGAGGTTTGCTTCGGCCGCCCCTGACCGCCTCCACGCACCGATGAGAGTGCAACTTAGTCTCGCCCCATCAGCGTTTTGATCAGCGTCTCGGCGAGCCAGCTTTCATATTCGTCCGAAGACCAACCCCGCTCCAACACCAGCATGCGATATACGTCGCGGCCGGTATACATCCATAGGATATCGCGCACGCGGGCCAAGCCGAGTTGGCGCGCCACAGTGACGGATGCGACGAGAAGCTTGGCACGCGCTTCCTGGAGCTTGAAGCGGACGGCCTCCAGCTCCGTCTCGATCGCCTTCAGTTCGGGAGACAGAGCCGAGACGCCGCGCATAAGGCCGATCTCCTCGCGTTCCGCATCAAGGATGACCCGAGAGATCGAGGCAGTAATACGCAGAATCTCCTTGGGGTCTCTCGCGTTCTCGGCCTGCCTGGCTATCTCCGCATACCGCGGACCAAAGAATGAACGCTCGACCACGGCTCTCAAAATGCCGGTCTTCGACTGGAACAGGGCATAGACGGTCGGTGCCGAAACACCGGCGCCTGATGAGATGTCGTTGATCGTGACCTTTTCCACTCCGCGCGCAGTAAAGAGCTCTTTTGCGACATCGAGAATGCGTTGGCGCGTGCCGGAAGCGCGTTCCGACCGCAGCCGTGCGTCGTAGCGCCTGCGGGTCTTTGAATCGTCATTCATATTGGATATAGTAAGCTATACCCAATTTAGCCGCCAGATCATTGAATCAGCAGGCTGGAAGGAGGAGCAGCATGATCGAGTTTGTGCCGATAAACCTCTGGGGGATCGGAACTGCGGTCCTCGCAGCCTGGGTTGTCGCTGGACTTTGGTATTCGCCGCTGCTCTTCATCCGGCCGTGGGCCGAAATGTCGGGCGTCGACGGTGCAAAATTCCGCGCCAGCCTGCCGCGAGCGATTGTAGTCGACCTCGTCTCGTTTGCGGTCATGGCGTTTATCCTCGATCAGGTACTTCACGCCTGGGGCGCGCTGACGATCGTCTCGACCGTCCTCTCCACTTTCCTGCTCTGGCTCGGCTTCGTCGCTGTCACGCTGGTGCATTCGGTGACCTATGAGCACCGGCCTCTGCGCTATTATGCGATCAATGCCGGCTATCGCTTGGTCAGCATGGTGGCAATGGGCGTGATCCTGACCGTGTTGCGGTAACAAAGGCGCGCCTCACCCGGCAGGACGCGGAAGCGCCGCAAAGCTTGTCGCCGTCGCTCGGCGGCCGCTCGAAGGTCCGCTCTTTTGAATATTCGCAACCCGAATCAGCTGGTCTCGACCACATGACCCGTACTCGACTGGCCGCCTCCGGCGCGCATCCGGTATCCGGCCCGGACGGCAGATCCAACGCAAGGCGGTTGTCCAGCCTAGTGTTAGCGGGCGCCAGAATTTCCCCACTGCTTATTCCGCCGCCACCAGCCTCGTTTCCGGCGTCGATGAGACCCGGCCGGCCCGATCGTCCTCGGTAGCTTCCCACCAGTCGCCCAGCGCGTCGATGAGCGGCACGAGCTTGGAGCCCGCTGCGGTGAGATCATAGTCGACGCGTAGCGGATAGCCGGCATGCGCCGTTCGACGCACGATCCCGGCTTCTTCCAGCTTGCGCAGTTCCAGCGCCAGAATGCGGTGCGACACGGTCGGGTTGTCACGCCTCAGGTCGCTGAAGCGCTTGGTCCCGTCCTTGAGATAGTAGAGCAGCAAGGTCGGCCAGCGACCGCTGAGCACACGCATGGCCTCTTCGATCGGGCAGCTTGAGACGACATCTTTCATGAGCGGGGACCGTGAATGGTTACAGAATAGTGCGTAATTTACATGGGACGACCAGCGTTTAGGGTCAAGCTTCGCTGCGCAGCGTGATCCCTAAACATGGAAGAGGACAAAGAAATGGAACCTATCCTCCTTTACGGCGTCCCGGCGGGAAGTTCGATGGGGCTCGTCGCTGCTTTTGAACGCCTCGGACAGCCTTACCGCCTGTGCCGCGTCGACATGCTCACTGAAATGAAGAACGACGCCTATGCCCGCATCAACGGCCGCCAGGAAACGCCGGTGATGATCACCGACGACGGCAGGGCGCTCACCGAGACCATGGCGATTGCGGCTTGGCTGGAAGCCCGCGACGACACGCAACGTCGCATCAGCTTCGACCCGCGCTCGCCGGAAGCCGACCGGATGCATCAGCTGATGGCTTTCGTGAACACCGGTTTCACCGCCGCTTTCACCCCGCTCTGGGCTGCCTACGAAATGGAATCGGCCGAACCGGCGCTGCTGGCGACCTTGCGTGACTTTGGCCGCCAGGCCGTTACTGAGCGCCACGACCGGCTTGAGGCGATGATCGGCGACACCGACTTTCTGGTCGGCGACCGGCTGACGCTTGCCGATACCACGCTGATTGGCGTGGCCCGTTGGGCGGAGTTCCACCAGGCGGTCGACGGCGCCGCCTATCCCAGGCTGGCGGCGCTGCGCCGCCGGATCGAAAGCGATCCTGACGTGCGATACGCGCAGGCGATCGAGGATGGCGAAACGCCGGCGGGTTCGGGTGCCTGCCTTGGCCACGTTCCGCTCGCAGAGGTGATTGAACGATTTGGTAGCTAATGCATGTCGCGCAAAAGCATGCCCTCGGGCCTGACCCGAGGCTGTGCGGCGGTTTTGCGATGACGACATGCATAAAAAACCTAAAGCGCGTCGCATGAATCCATTCAGCCGCGACGCGTTTTAGACACGCCAACGGCGCGGCGCGAACACGCCCTGTGCCGCGCCGCGTTTGCTCAACATCACCCGATTCGCGACAAGCACATCGAATTCGGCTATCATGCCATCGCTCTTGAAGTGGCAGCTACGGGCAGCCATCCTGGCGGTGGCCGCCCCCTGATACGGGAGAATGGGTATGGCCAGCTTTCATGTCATGTCGGACGCGCGTGGGATGCACGTGCAGCCCAGGGTGCGCCGCATCACCACGGCGGACCTGATCGATGTGCTGCGGCTCGGCGTCGAGGACTTTTGGGCAAAGCCATCGCATTACGTCTTCCTGTGCCTGATCTATCCGGTGGTCGGATTGATCCTGGCGCAGTGGACGACATCCGGCGCCTACGCCATTCAGCTGCTTTACCCGCTGATGTCCGGCTTCGCCCTGCTTGGACCGTTCGCCGCGATCGGCCTCTACGAGATCAGCCGCCGCCGCGAGCTCGGCATGGACACGTCCTGGTGGCACGCGCTCGAGGTGCGCCACTCGCCGGCGCTGCCGGCGATCGCGGTCATCGGCATCATGCTGGTGGCACTGTTCCTGCTCTGGCTGTTCACCGCGCAATCGATCTACACCAGCCTGTTCGGGGCTCAGCCGCCGGCTTCGATCGGTGGCTTTGTGCGCGAGGTGCTGACAACGCCCAAAGGCTGGACGCTGATCCTGCTCGGAAATGCGGCTGGCTTCGTCTTCGCCGCGATTGTGCTGGCGACGACCGTCGTCGCTTTCCCGCTGCTGCTCGACCGTGATGTCGGCGCGGTCTCGGCCATCGAGACTTCGGCACGGGCGGTGATGACAAACCCGCTGCAGATGGCGCTGTGGGGCCTGATGGTCGCCGTGCTGCTGGTCATCGGCTCGATCCCGGTGTTTGCCGGGCTCGCCGTCGTCATGCCCGTGCTTGGCCATGCGACCTGGCATCTCTATCGCAGGGTGGTCGAACCGGAGCGGGCGCAGCCGGACCGGCGGCCGATGTAGGCTGGAAGCGGCATTAACGGCCGATGAATGCAGCGGCCCAGAACAGGCCTGTTTGGTCGCGATCCTTCGCGCCCCCCCTCTGTCCTGCCGGACATCTCCCCCACGAGGGGGGAGATCGGCCGTCACGGCGGCTTTCGCCAATCTGCAACGGCGCAAGAGAGCGCGGAGCGCCGAGGCTGCCAATCTCCCCCCGTGTGGGGGAGATGGCCGGCAGGCCAGAGGGGGGCGCTGTCCTGGGCGCTGTCCCGCCGGCCTCTTCCCTTAAGTCACCCCCTCAGCCGACGATGCGCAGGTTCGACAATTCGTTGGCGATTTCCTTGAAATTGTCCGACAGCGTCGCCCCGGTCGCGTTCCAGAACAGCTTGGCCGGCTTGGTCGGATCGGTGGGATTCTTGCGGAAGCGCGAGTCCGAGGAGCAGGCCTTCAATGCGTCGAGTGCTTTCTTGTCGCCGGCATCGGTGGTCGACAGGTCGAGCGCAACGGTCATGACGAGAACATTCGACTTCTTCGCGTTGCCGCAAAGGGTCTGCATCTGCTCGTCCAGCGCGGCGGTGTAGTTGGCGCCGGTGTAGGTCGTCTTGCCGATGTCGGTGCTTGTGTTCATGAACAGACGCGTCACGCTTCCAGAGCCCGGATATGTCAGGCCGGTGTAGCCGTAAGCGGCGTAGGTCGACCTGTTGTTGGCATAGCCGCCGTCGCTGACGGCGCTGTATGTATTGGCGCCGTCGGTCAGCACGATGACCACCTTGTCGTTGCCTCTTTCAGCGTTCGGCCGGCCCTCGGTGAAGGGTTCGTTGCTCGACACCGTCCGCCAGCCCCAGGCAAGGCCTTCCGGCACGTTGGTGTTGCCGTTCGGCGCCATGGCGTCGATGGCGTTGTCGATCTCCTCTTTCTGGGCAAGCTGGCTCACGTCTTTGAGCGGCGTGATCGGGTTGGTCGTGCAGGACGAATTCGGGCCGTCGCCGGAGGCAGCCGACTTCGAGCCGTAAGGCTTGACCAGGAAATATTTGCGCATGTCCGACTGCCGCTGCGAAGCGGTTGGGCTGTCGTCGTAATAGGGCCAGTCGGCCCACCAGTTGTTGCCGTAACCATAGGACAGATAGCTCACGTCGTTAGCGCCGTCGCGGTTGAAATCGAGCCAGAGGGTGCCGGCCTCGTCGGGCGCGAACATCGGCACGAACAGCGTGGCAGGCGTGGCGGTATCAGGGGTCGTGTCGTCGTTGTTATAGGGGTACGGCCTCGCCTCCACGCAACCCTGCCAGCTCGCATAGCGGCTGGTGGTGTAGATATATTCCGGTGTGGTCCAGTGGCCGCTCCGGCAAGTGCCGTTTCTCCTGTATTGATCGCAGATATACTGCTTGCTGTTGGGCACTTCTTCACGACCGGATTCGACCGTCATGTCGGCGAAGAGGCTGAAGCGGGTCAGTGGTTGATCCTCGGTGTCGCCCCAGCCGGTGCCGCGCTTGTACCAGACGCCGTTGAGCTTCTCGGCGTATTTGTCCGGATCGTCGGCGGCGGTCATCTTCGTCCAGTCGAAATCCTCGTGCTGGATCGGAGAGATGCCGTCCTGGTCCATCCAGACGTCTTGATCATGGGTGGGACCGACATTGACCGAAGCGGCGAACGGTACGAGGGAGAACTGCACCGGTTTGCTGACCTGCTTCATCTGCTGTGCCTGCAGCGCCAGCGTATCGACAAGCTGTTTGGCGGCAGTCTTCAGCAGGTCTATTCGCTTCTCCCCGGTGCCGGAACCGAGGTCGTTCATCGAGCCGGAATTGTCGAGCACAAGGGCGACTTCCAGCGTGTTCTTGAGGCGGATTTCCGAGCACTCCGTGAAAGTTGTACCGCCGCTGGTGGTCCCGCCGCCCAGCAGCATGCCGGCGGCCGGCAGAAAATAGGGGTGATAGGTCAGGGCGCTGCAGAGCTTCAATGTGCCGCCACCCGCATTGCTGTTGGGCAGGGTGACGGTAAGCGACGTGTTGGCCGGATCGACGGGGCCGAGATTGGTTTCGAAGAAAGTCTTGGCGTAGGCCCTGGCGGCGTCGTCGGTTGCGCCGGAGACGACCTGCTGAGCGGTGGCGAGGCCGGCAGCGTCCAAAGCGTTCAACGTAGCGTGCTTCTGGCGCAGCAGTTCCGAGTAATCGACGCTGAGCGCCACTCCGCCCATCAGCGGCACCATCGTGATGACCGTCATCAGCGTATAATTGCCACGCCGGTCCCTACCGAATTTTCGGATCATTTTCTTCAGCACCCCGCCAGAGCCCCTAGTCGGCGAAAGATGCCATCAATCCTTAAATTTCAGATTGCTGAAAAACGTCCAACCTCGGCACACCTTTTCAAAGCTCGTTAACCACGCTGCCGATGCCGGCATTGCTGCGCTCGGCTGGACCGCCCGCGAAGCCTTCAGAACGGGTGAAGCCTCGCAAGGCGGCTTGCGCGCTTGCCTCATTGGTGGAGCAATCCTGAAAATTGTGAAAGCTGGTGACAGGGTCAAGAGCTTCGGTTAATGCGAACCTGCCGCGGCGGACCGTCGGCGGCGATGCTCGCAACCATCATGATTTGGGAAACGATATGGCGGACTCGCCCGATATCATCGGCTCGCTTGCGGATTTGTCGGGAGCCTATTGTGCCATTCTTTGCGACGTCTGGGGTGTGGTCCACAATGGCGAGCGGCATTTTCCGGCCGCGGCTCTGGCGCTGGCCACCGCGCGCGAGGCGAAGATACCTGTCGTGCTGATCACCAATTCGCCGCGGCGCAGCGTCGATGTGGTGGCGCAGATGAATGCGATCGGCGTTCCCTCTGCCGCCTATGACCGCGTCGTCACCTCCGGCGACGTGACCCGCGACCTGATCATGGAGGGCCCGCGAAAAATCTTCCACATTGGCGCCGATCGCGATTTCACGCTCTATGACGGGCTTGATGTCGAGCTGGTCGAGGAGTTCGAGGCGTCCGGCGTGGTCTGCACCGGGTTGTTCGACGACGAGGTCGAGAAGCCGGAGGACTACGCCGATCTTCTGCGGCGGCTGCGCGCCAGGAACCTGCCCTTCATCTGCGCCAATCCCGACATCGCGGTCGAGCGCGGCGAGCGGATGATCTGGTGTGCCGGGGCGCTCGCCCGCGACTATGCCCAACTCGGCGGGCGCACGCTGATCGCCGGAAAACCTTATGCCCCGGTCTATGACGTCGCGATGAAGGAGATCGCCGACCTGCTCGGCCGCCCGGTCGAGCGCTCGCAAGTGCTGGCTATCGGCGACGGCATGATGACCGACATCAAGGGCGCTGCCGACAATGGCTTCGACGTGCTCTACGTGTCGGGCGGCATCCATGCCCGCGACTACGGCGACCCGCTGCAACCGGATCCGGCCAGGCTCATCGCCTTTCTGGAAAGGCACGGCTACCGGCCGGTCGCGGTCATTCCGAGACTGCAGTAGCCTCGCTCGATGACGAAAGCCTCGAAATGACGAAAGCCTTCGAACGCGTTTCTGCAATCTCGCCGCTGCCGGCCCATTTGCGGGGTGGCGTTGTGGCGATCGGCAATTTCGACGGCGTCCACCGCGGCCACCAGGCCGTGCTCGAGCGCGCGCTGGCCGAGGCCCGCCGGCGCGCCGCGCCGGCGCTGGTGCTGACCTTCGAGCCGCATCCGAGAAAGGTGTTCCGGCCCGAGATACCGCTGTTCGTGCTGACACCGCCGCCGATGAAGGCACGCCTGCTGTCGCATCTGGGCTTTGCCGCGCTCGTCGAACAGCCGTTCACGCGCGACTTCGCCGCACTGTCGGCGGAAGCGTTCGTGACCGATGTGCTCGACAGGAATCTCGGCATCACCCACGCCGTGACCGGCTTCGACTTTCACTTCGGCAAGGACAGGCAAGGCGGCCCGGCTTATCTGATGGCGGCCGGCGAACGCCACGGCTTCGGCGTCACCCTGGTCGACGCCTTTCGCGACGAGGGCGCCGAGGTGGTGTCGTCGAGCCGAATCCGTGCCCTGCTGTGCGAAGGCGCGGTGGCCGAGGCCGCCGGCCTGCTCGGCTACCGCTTCACGGTCGAGAGCGAGGTGATCGGCGGCCAGCAGCTTGGCCGGACGCTCGGCTTCCCAACCGCCAACATGAGGCTTTCGCCGGAAGCCACTCTGAAGGAAGGGATTTACGCCGTCCGCTTCCGCCGCGCCGACGGCACGCTTCATGATGGCGTTGCCAGCTTCGGCCGCCGTCCGACCGTCGATGACAACGGCGCGCCGCTTCTGGAAACCTTCGTCTTCGGCTTCTCCGGCGATCTCTACGGCGAGATATGCGCGGTGTCCTTTTTCGGTTTCCTGCGCGCCGAGGTGAAGTTCGACGGGCTCGAGGCGCTGGTCGCGCAGATGAAACGCGACGAGGCCGAGGCGAGGGCGCTGCTTGCCGGCGTCAGCCCGCTTTCCGAGCTCGACGCGGCCATTGCCTTCTAAAGCATGATCCCGAACCGAAGGTCAGCGAAGCAAAAAGTGGGAACCGGTGTTCGGACAAGAACCTATTTTTTCAGCGCCAGGCCGATCGCAATGAAGGCCCAGCCCTGGAAGATCAGGTCGACGGCGAGAAACAGCCCCAGCACCCATACGCTGTTGACTGGCCAGCCCATGGCGATGATCAGGCCTGCCAGCACGCTGATGACGCCGGCCGCAACCAGCCAGCCCCAGCCTTTTTCCGGTCTGTGCCGGTACCCGACCCAGGCCCTGAGCACGCCTGATGCGAGAAGGGCGACCGCCAGCAGGAAGGTCAGCACCGCCGAGGCCAGCAGCGGGTTGTAGAAGGCGAAGAACCCGGCGACGGCATAGAGAAGACCGCTGAGCAGCCAAAAGAAGAACCGGGTCCATGTCTTCACACCGAAGGCATGCATGATCTCGATGATTCCGGCCATCAGCATCAGCCAGCCGACGACGTAGATCGAGGCGACGGTGGCGATGAACAGATTGCCGAAGGCGATGCCGCCGAGGATCAGCAGCAGAACGCCGAGCCCGACGAACCATCCCCATTTCGCCCGCGTCTGACCGATTGCATCTTTCAAGGCATCGCCGTGCAGTGTCATCGCCCTTCTCCGTCAGGTTACCTCTGCCGGCATGAGGGTAACGCTGACAGGCTTGCCAGTAAAGCGAGCAGGGTGCGAGCGCCCGAGCGATCGCTTGCCAGACGTGGTTAGACCCCGAAGCGGCCAAATATCAGACGGAATATTCGACCATGTGCGGCGGCAGTGCTAAAGCATGACGAGCGGCTTCCGGACGACCTGTCGTCCCCGTGCGTTCGCCGTGGCGCTGCTGATCCGCCCGTTTTTAGCTCTTGAGAGGAGGGAAGCAAATGAGCGATGTGGACGAAAGCCTCGATCTGACGGAGATCACCGCCGTCCGCAGTTTGCTGACGTCAAAGCCACGACCGGTGGGCTGGGACGAACGCCGGGCACGGCTCGACGAGGTTGGTTCGGTGTGGCCGATTGCGGACGACATCAGATGCGAGGATGCGGTTTTCGACGGCCTCGAGGGAGAGTGGTCGCTAGCGCCCGGCAGTGACAGGGATAAGGTTCTGCTCTTTTTCCATGGTGGTGGCTACTGCTCCGGCTCGCTCAAAAGTCATCGTCGAATGGTGACCGAGGCAGGTCGAGCAATGGGAATGCGCACCCTCGCGATCGACTATCGACGCGCCCCGGAATATCCTTTCCCTGCGCAACATGAAGACGCACTCACCGCATGGCGCTTTCTGAGCCGGCAAGGGATCGCGCCGGATCGCATCGTGGTTGGCGGCGACAGTGCGGGCGGCAACCTCACCCTTTGCCTGGTCAATAAATTGTGCGCGGCAGGGGAGCGGTTGCCGAGATGTCTTTGGCTGGTTTCGCCCTGGACGGACCTTTCGATGTCCGGCGCGACACTATCAACTAAGGACGCGATCGACCCTATCGTCCACAGGGCGTATTTGGAGGAACTGGCAACCGCCTATGTTCCCCCTGGCGTTGCTCGGCGCGATCCCCTGATCTCGCCGTTGTTTGCCGATCTGAGCGGATTTCCCCCAATGCTGATACAGGTCGGTTCGGCCGAGACGCTGTTGTCGGACGCAACTCGGCTGGCGGAAGCCGCTGGCATGGCTGACGTCAAAGTACGTCTCGAAATTTGGCCGCATATGATTCACGCCTGGCCGGTTTGGAATGCAGGATTGAGTGCCGGTCGCCGCACGCTTCACAGCGCGGGAACGTTTGTCCGCGAATATTTATAACCGTTGGGTGAGCAGCCAAGGCTGATACGCTATTGCCAAATTCCAACATCAGCCGAGACATTCCAGGCTAGAAAGCGGGATGGCAACTGCTGGCGCGTTCCAGCCGTCTTGATCTAAGCATACAATTGACTACGGAACCGCACGACCAATGCCGCCGATGTTACGGATATTAAGTCAAATTTTACCGGACTGGCGCCATGGCTGGTGAAGGCTGGTTGTGTCGGCCGACGTGTTCGACGTATGGAGTACCGATGCGTTCTGTCCGAGCGATTCCGGTGGTTTTGGCCGCCTTCATAGTTGGGGGCCCCGGTCTCGCCGAAGCCGGCGAGGGCGCTTTCGGCTGGCTGTCCGGCGATTGGTATCTGACAGTCGGCGCCACCGGCCTGGTGGCCCCCGATTTCGAAGGCAGCAAGAGCTATATACTCAGCGCCCAGCCGATCATCTCGCTCGGCAAGGCCGGTCCTGCGGCCCGCTTCACCTCGCGCAACGACAACATCTCGCTGGGCTTGATCGACGATGGCGGCGTCCGCGCCGGCCTGACCGGAAAAATCCTGTTTTCGCGCGATGGCGACGACGCCGACGAGCTGAGAGGCCTCGACCCGGTGCGCTGGGGCGGCGAGGCCGGCGGCTTCTTCGAATTCTATCCTCTGGATTGGGTGCGCGCCCGCGCCGAATTGCGGCACGGCATTCGCGCCCATAGCGGCTTCGTCGCCGACATCGCCGCCGACGCATTCCACGATGTGACGCCGGAGGTCAGGATTTCGGGCGGGCCGCGCGTTTCGTTCGCCTCGTCGGACTATTTCGACGCCTATTACGGCGTCGACGCCGAGGAAGCCGTGGCGTCGGGCCTCAGCCGGTACCGACCGGGCGGTGGCGTGAAGTCGGCGGGCCTTGGCGGCGCGGTGACCTGGAAAGTGACCGAGCCGATGACGGCCAGCCTGTTCGGCGAATATTCGCGCCTGATGGGCCCGGCGGCCGATTCCAGCCTGGTCGAGGAGCGCGGCTCAAGGGATCAGTTCACGATCGGCGTATCGACGACCTATCGCTTCGATTTCTCGATGTGACGTCGCAGGTTGTGTATTGGGCGCAGCCGCATGGCTCAGGCGACTATGCCATAGGCGATGCGGTTGAGTTCGTCTGCCACAAGCGTGGCACCTGCTTCCGATTGCAGGAGATCGATGGGCACCTGGTTGAGCACGCGACTTCGCTTGCGCAGCCACCGTTGCAGCTTTTCATGGTTGCCGAATACGCGATCCGCCATTGCTGAAAATGCGTTCAAGTCGCAGAGCGCGGCCGGACTCGGCAATCGTCAGGGTCACATTTCGTTCCTTCCGGTGCGCTAACCTGTGAAATGCAAACCGTAGATGTTGGTCTTCCAACTGCCGACAAACATGGGCGCAATTGGTAACGCCCCTAGGGTAAGCATCAGAGTTCGGGCTTTTCAACGGGGCCGGCCTCGTCTAAAAGCCCGGTCATGACGCAGTTTCCTCGCGTGCTCGCGATTGCGATACGAATTACAAGCCCGGTGTTCCGGGCGGCTTGAGCGCCGCCGGAGCCGCCGGGAATTTTGCGCGCGGCCTCTCGCGCTTTTTCCAGTTCATGATAGTTCAACGCCCGGGCTCTTTTGCCGGGCAATGTATATGGCAGACCAATGACCGATACGCCGATGACCGACACTGTTGAAACGATCGACTATTCCAAGACGCTTTATCTGCCGCAGACGGATTTTCCGATGCGCGCCGGCTTGCCCGAGAAGGAGCCGCTGCTGGTCAAGCGCTGGCAGGACATGGAGCTTTACCGCAAGCTTCGCGAAAACGCCGCCGGCCGCGAAAAATACGTGCTGCATGACGGCCCGCCCTACGCCAACGGCAACATCCATATCGGCCATGCGCTGAACAAGATCCTCAAGGACGTCATCACCCGCTCGTTCCAGATGCGCGGCTACGACTCGAACTATGTGCCCGGCTGGGATTGCCACGGCCTGCCGATCGAATGGAAGATCGAGGAACAATACCGCGCCAGGGGCAAGAACAAGGACGAGGTCCCGGTCAACGAGTTCCGCAAGGAATGCCGCGAGTTCGCCGCGCACTGGATCAAGGTGCAGGGCGGCGAGTTCCAGAGGCTCGGCGTCGTCGGCGACTTCGATAATCCCTATACGACGATGGCGTTCCATGCCGAGGCGCGCATCGCCGGCGAGCTGTTGAAATTCGCCATGTCGGGCCAGCTCTATCGCGGCTCAAAGCCGGTGATGTGGAGCGTGGTCGAGCGCACCGCACTGGCCGAGGCCGAGGTCGAATACCAGGACTATGAGAGCGACATGATCTGGGCGAAGTTTCCGGTCGTCAGCCTTGCCCGGCAAGTCACCGACGTCGTCGATGGACAGCTCGCAAAGCTGGATCCGAAGCTTACGCAGACGTCACTGGACTTGCTGGAGGCCGATGTCGTCATCTGGACGACGACGCCATGGACTATCCCCGGCAACCGTGCCGTGAACTATTCGCCACGCATCAACTATGGCCTCTACGAGGTCACTGCGGCCGAGAATGCTTTCGGCCCGCAGCCTGGCCAAAGGCTGATCTTTGCCGACGCGCTGGCGCAAGAGGCTGCGACCAAAGCCAAGGTGACGATGGAGCGCCTCCGTAGCATTTCGGCCGAAGAGCTTGGAAGCCTTACGCTTTCTCATCCCTTCAAAGGTTTGAACGGCGGCTATGAATTCGACGTCCCAATGCTCCCCGGCGAGCATGTCACCGACGAAGCCGGCACCGGTTTTGTCCACACGGCGCCGGGCCACGGCCGCGAGGATTTTGACGCCTGGATGGATGCGGCTCCGGATCTTCGCCAGCGCGGCATCGACACAGCGATCCCGTTCACCGTCGACGATGCCGGCTTCTTCACCAAGGATGCGCCAGGCTTCGGCGCGGACCGCGAGGGCGGTGCGGCGCGCGTCATCGACGACAACGGCAAGAAGGGCAATGCCAATCAGGCGGTCATCGACGAGTTGATCAAGCGCAATGCGCTGTTCGCGCGCGGGCGGCTAAAACATTCTTATCCGCATTCGTGGCGGTCGAAGAAGCCGATCATCTTCCGCAACACGCCGCAATGGTTCGTATTTATGGACAAGGAGCTCGGCGACGGCACGACGCTGCGCAGCCGTGCCCTGAAGGCGATCGACGACACCCGCTTCGTGCCGGCCGCCGGCCAGAACCGCATCCGCGCCATGATTGAGGAGCGCCCCGATTGGGTGCTGTCGCGCCAGCGCGCCTGGGGCGTGCCGATCGCCGTCTTCGCCGATGCCGACGGCAACGTCCTGCGCGACGAGGCGGTCAACCAGCGCATTGTGGACGCCTTCGAGAAGGAAGGCGCCGACGCCTGGTTTGCGGCCGGCGCCAAGGAGCGCTTCCTCGGCAATCGCGATGCCTCGAAATGGCAGCAGGTGATGGATATCCTCGACGTCTGGTTCGATTCCGGCTCGAGCCACGTCTTCACCCTCGAGGATCGTCCTGACCTGAAATGGCCGGCCGACCTTTACCTCGAAGGCTCCGACCAGCATCGCGGCTGGTTCCACTCCTCGCTGCTCGAAAGCTGCGGCACCAGGGGCAGGGCGCCTTACGACACCGTCGTCACCCATGGTTTCACCATGGACGAGGAGGGGCGGAAAATGTCGAAGTCGCTCGGCAATACTGTCGTGCCGCAGGACGTCATCAAACAGTCGGGCGCCGATATCCTGCGGCTATGGGTGGTGACCACCGACTACTGGGAAGACCAGCGGCTCGGCAAGAACGTGCTGCAGACCAACATCGACGCCTACCGCAAGCTGCGCAACACCATCCGCTGGATGCTGGGCACGCTTGCCCATGACGATGGCGAGGACGTGCCGCTGGACAAGATGCCGGAGCTGGAGCGGCTGATGTTGCACCGGCTTTCCGAACTCGATGACATCGTGCGCGCGGGCTACGATGCCTTCGAGTTCAAGCGCATCACCCGCACGCTGCTCGACTTCATGGTGGTCGAGCTGTCGGCCTTCTATTTCGACGTCCGCAAGGACGCGCTTTACTGCGAGGCGCCGTCCAGCGTGAAGCGCAAGGCGTCCGTGCAGGTGGTGCGCCATCTGTTCGACTGCCTGGTGAAATGGCTGGCGCCGATGCTGCCCTTCACCATGGAGGAGGCCTGGCTCGAACGTCATCCGGACGCCGTCTCGGTGCATCTCGACCAGTTTCCGCCAATCCCGGTCGACTGGAAGAACGAGGCGCTGGCGGAAAAATGGCGCAAGGTGCGCCAGGTTCGCCGTGTCGTCACCGGCGCGCTGGAGATTGCGCGCGCCCAGAAGGTCATCGGCTCGTCGCTGGAAGCGGTGCCGGTCGTCACGCTCGATGATGCGGCGCTCGAAGCGGCGATATCAGATGTCGACATGGCCGAAATGGCGATCACCAGCGATCTGGTCATTGCGCATGGCAACGCGCCTTCCGGCGCCTTCACGCTGGACGAGGTCAAGGGCGTCGCCGTGGTGGTCGAGAAGGCCGAGGACCGGGGTCTGCTCAAATGCGCGCGCTCATGGCGCTACACGGCCGATGTCGGGCAGGACAAGGAATTCCCCGACGTTTCGGCGCGGGACGCGGCGGTGCTGCATGAATTGAAGGCGCTTGGTCGGATTTAATGCATGTCGCCCAAAAGCATGCCCCCGGGCCTGACCCGGGGGTGCGTAGTGGTTTTGGGATAACGACATGCATCAGACCATATCGGTGCACAAATGCCACGGCAGACGACGGATCGGCGTCGGCTCGTTGCCCTTAACGAGTGGTTGAGGTAAACACGCGAAACTCCGGACGACAAATTGTCGCCGGATTTCCGTCGGAAGAGCATAGGCGATGGGGACCGGACCTTTGGCCGGTGGCGATCGAGAGGCTGTCTAGAGTGGGACTTTTTGGCATGACCGAAAGAACTTGCGCGCGCGTTGCGCTGCTGGCGCCGCTTGTCGTATCCGGCTTGGCCCTGTCCGGCTGCATGGGCTCGCCGACCTACGGGACCGACAAGACCGCCTCCGCGCAGCTTGCCGGCGATCTCACCAGCGCTTTTTCAGTCATGCCGAAGAACAAGGAAAAGATCGACTACAAGCCGCGTCCCGAACTGGTGAAGCCGGCGCCGGGCCAGAAGCAACTGCCGCCGCCGCAGGACAGCATCGCGACGGCAAGCGCCGATTGGCCGGAATCGCCCGAGCAACGCCTCGCTCGCCTGCGTGCCGAGGCCACGCTCAATCAGGACGATCCGTCCTACCAGGCGCAGATCGTCGATGACGTCCAGACGGATCAAACCGCGATCAAGGCTGCAATGAAGGATTCGGGTTCCAGTCATCCGCCGGCCTGGAAGCCGGCGGATTCGGACAAGGGCCGCGCCGCCGAGGTCAAGCGCCGCCTCGCCGAACAAAAGCAGGGCGACCCGAACACCCGCAGATATCTGAGCGAGCCGCCGGTGCAATATCGCGCCGCTGCCGCCACCGCGCCGGTCGACGACCTCGGCGAGGACGAGTACCAGAAAGAACGCCGCCTCAAGAAGGAAGCGGGCGCCAAGAACAGCCGTATGTTCGACTGGGTGCCGTGGTAGGCAGCAGGCGTTAAGGTAGGCTGCCGACGCTACGGTTCGCGTCGCTCCCTGAAAAAATCCCTCAGAAGCAGCGCCGCGTCGCTCTCGGCCATGCCTGGATAGATGTCTGGCACGTGGTGGCAGGTCGGTGAGGCGAAGAAGCGCACGCCGTTGACCACAGCGCCGCCCTTCTCGTCGGCGGCGCCGAAATAAAGCCGGCGCAGCCTGGCGAAGGAAATGGCGCCGGCGCACATGGCGCAAGGCTCCAGCGTCACATAGAGATCGTGTCCGGTGAGCCGCTCGCTTGACAGCTTGCGGCAGGCCTCGCGGATCGCCAGCATCTCGGCATGGGCGGTAGGGTCGGCAAGCTCGCGGGTGCGGTTGCCGGCCCTGGCAACGACCGCATCGCCGCTGGCGATGACCGCGCCGACCGGCACTTCGCCGCGCAGGGCGGCGGCTTCGGCTTCCTTCAGCGCCAGCGCCATGAAATCCGGCCGCTTCAAGCGGTTTCCATTCCTATTATCTCCTCGCTACTCCGGCGTGATCCTGTTATCTAGCGCATGACCCCGAAAACCGGAATCGGTTTCGGAAGGGATCATGCGCCAAATCAAAGTCCTACAGCGTCGTTTGCGCGTCCGTATGGACGCGCGGTGCTGTAGTGCAAACGAGCAAAAGCCACATGGACGACAAAGACAAGAAATTCCCGCGCCAAAAGGGTCCGCGCCAAAACGGTCCGGGCCAAAAGGGTCCGGGCAAGAACGGCCCGAAACCATCGGGCCCGCATGGTCGCGATGCCACTGCCGGCAAGGGCGGCAAGCCGTCCTTCGGCGCAAAAAAACCTTACGCGCCGCGTGGCGAGCGCCCGCTGGCGGCTGACGGCGAGCGGCCGAAGCGCGACTTCAAAAGCGGCGATAGGCCGTTCAGCAAAGGACCACGGCCCGAGGGCAAGCCCTACGAGAAGCGTGAGGGGCCGCGCAAGCCATACGCCCCGCGTGGCGACCGCCCGCTGGCGGCTGACGGCGAGCGGCCGAAGCGTGACTTCAAAAGCGGCGACCGGCCGTTCAGCAAGGGGCCGCGCCCTGACGGCAAGCCCTACGAGAAGCCTGAGGGGCCGCGCAAACCCTATGCGCCACGCGGCGACCGCCCGATGGCGGCTGACGGTGAGCGGCCGAAGCGCGATTTCAAGAGTGGTGATAGGCCGTTCAGCAAAGGGCCGCGCTCGGAAGGCAAGCCCTACGAGAAACGTGAAGGTCCGCGCAAGCCATACGCACCGCGCGGTGAGCGGCCGGCAGCTGCCGAAGGCGAGCGCGGCGAAAGGCGCTTCGACCGTCCCAAGGGAGACTTCAGCGATCGCCCAAAACGCGATTTCGCCGGTGATCGGCCCCAAGGGGCATCGGGTGGCTTCAAGCCGCGCCCGCGTCCCGCCGAAGCGACGGAAGAGGCTGGTGAGCGCATTGCCAAGCGGCTGGCCCGCGCCGGCCTTGCCTCGCGTCGCGATGCCGAGGAGTTGATCGCGGCCGGCCGCGTCAAGGTCAATGGAAGGGTGCTGTCCTCGCCCGCCTTCAATGTGATGCCCGGCGACATCATCCATCTCGACGGCATGGAGATCCCGCCGATCGAGCGCACCCGGCTGTTCCTGTTCCACAAGCCGGCCGGCGTCGTCACCACCAATCGTGATCCCGAGGGCCGCAAGACCGTCTTCGACGTGCTGCCGGCCGACCTGCCGCGGCTGATGACCATTGGCCGGCTCGACATCAACACCGAAGGCCTGCTGCTGCTCACCAATGACGGCGGGCTGGCGCGCGTGCTCGAACTGCCGGCGACCGGCTGGCTCAGGCGCTATCGCGTGCGCGTCCACGGCAAGGTCGAGGAAAGTGCGCTCGCCGGCTTGCGCGAAGGCATCGCCGTCGACGGCGTCTTCTATGGCGCCATCGAGGCGACGCTCGACCGCGAGCAAGGCACCAACGCCTGGCTGACGCTTGGCCTGCGCGAAGGCAAGAACCGCGAGGTCAGGAACATACTGGGCTCGCTCGGCCTCGACGTGACGCGACTGATCCGCATTTCCTACGGACCGTTCCAGCTCGACGACCTGCCGGAGGGTCATGTGCTGGAGATCAAGGGCCGGGTGCTGCGCGACCAGCTCGGCGAACGCCTGGTCGAGGAGTCCGGCGCCAATTTCGACGCAGACATCACCAAGCCGTTTTCCAACAGGCCGGTGCGGCGCGAGCGGGAAGAGGAGCCTGAGCGGCCGAAATTCACCCGTGACGGCGAACGCCGTCCGATCGGCGAGGGCGGATTGATCAAGAACCGCAAGCGCCGCGAAGGCAGCCGCGACGAAGCGCTGGGCAAGCTGTCGACAAGTCCCGGCAGAAGTTTTGGGCCGGAAAAGAGCTTTGCCGATCGCGGCGCCAAAGCTGAGCGTAGCCGGCCGGGCGGCTTTGGCGGCAAACCGGGCGGCGGGAAAAAATCCGAACGCGAGCAACGCCCGATCGAGCCGCCGGGCCAGCGCAAGGCCAATGTCTGGATGGCGCCGGGGGCGCGGCCGATCGGCAAGGGCAGGGCAGACGCCGATGCCGCCAAGGCGGCCGAAGCCAAGGAACGCAAGGCTTCGTTCAAGCCGTCTTATGGCAAGCCCGCCCATGGAGGGGGAAAACCCGGAGGCGCAAAGCCGTTCGGCAAGCCGCGTGGTGCCGAGGGTGGCGGTGCCAAAGGCGGCGACCGACCGCGCAGCGGCCCCAAGGGATCAAGGGGAGGCAATGCGGATCGTCGGCGGTGAGTTTCGCGGGCGTCCGCTGGCGACGCCCCGCTCAAGCGCCATCCGCCCGACCACCGACCGCACCCGCGAGGCCGTCTTCAACGTGCTGGCGCATCGTTTCCCAGATAGGCTGGTCGGCGCGCGGGTGCTCGACCTGTTCGCCGGCACCGGCGCGTTCGGCCTCGAGGCGCTGTCGCGCGGCGCGTCTTATGGCGTCTTCATCGAAGAATCGGCGGAGGGGCGCGGCCTGATCCGCACCAATGTCGAGGCCTTCGGCCTCACCGGGCGTACCAAGATATTCCGTCGCGACGCTACGGCGCTGGGCGAGGCGGGCACGATGGCCCCGTTCGGCCTGATGTTTGCCGACCCGCCCTATGGCAAGGGCCTGGGCGAGCGTGCCTTGCGCTCGGCCAAGGCCGGCGGCTGGCTCGCCCCCGGCGCGCTCTGCGTCATCGAGGAGGCGGCAGCGGCGCCGTTCGAGGCAGGGCCGGGCTTTTCGGTCATCGACGAGCGCAGCTATGGCGAGACGGTTATCCGCTTTATCCAGGTTGTATGAAGCCTCCGCGATTGGCGCTTCCTCGCCCCCAATTCGTCATTGGGGGAGAGGTGGCCGCGAAGCGGCCGCAGAGGGGCCGGTTCTGCCAGACTGTAGCCTCGATGATTTTTCGAAACGTTCCTGCAAGTCTCCCTTTTCGCTTGCGAAAAAAAGGCCCCTCTCCGTCTCGGCTTCGCCGAGCCGCCTCTCCCCGCTTCGCGGGGCGAGGAACAGAGCGCCTTCAAAATGACGAACAAATCAATTTGCCTGTGGCAGCACCCCCGCCTATCGTCCCACCCCATGACAACCGGAGTCGTTGATGACATCTCAGGCTGATTGGCTGCGCGGAACGCTTTTTGCGCTGGCTCTTGTGATGACCGGCCCGGTTCTGGCCGACACCAAGCCGGACGGCGGCAAGGTGACGAATTTCCTGCTCGACAACGGCATGGAGGTCGTTGTCATCCCCGATCGCCGGGCGCCGATCGTCACCCACATGGTGTGGTACAAGATCGGCAGCGCCGATGAGCCGCCGGGCAAGTCCGGCATCGCCCATTTCTTCGAGCATCTGATGTTCAAGGCGACGACCAATCATGCGGCCGGCGCGTTCGACCGCGCCGTCTCCGCCATCGGCGGTTCGAACAACGCTTTCACCTCCTATGACTACACCGCCTTTTACGAGACGGTGGTTCCGCAGGCGCTCGAGCAGATGATGGATTTCGAGGCCGATCGCATGCGCAACCTCATTCTCAACGACGATGTCATCGCCACCGAGCGCGACGTCATTCTTGAGGAACGCCGCTCGCTCATCGACAGCAATCCGCAGGCAGTGCTCGGCGAGGAGGTCGATGCCACGCTCTGGCAGAACCAGCCCTATCGCATTCCGGTGATCGGCTGGATGCAGGAGATGGAGAAGCTGAACCGCGCCGACGCCAAGGCCTTTTACGACAGATACTATACACCCAACAACGCCGTGCTGGTGGTCGCCGGCGATGTCGAGCCGCAGGTGGTTAAGGCGCTGGCCGAAAAGACCTATGGCAGGATCGCGCGTGGTCCAGACCTGCCGCCGCGCATCCGTCCAGTCGAGCCCGAGCAGAACACCAGGCGCTCGGTGACGCTTACAGACGCGCGTGTCAGCGTGCCGAATTTTTCGACGCAATGGGTGGTTCCCTCCTATCACACTGCCAAGCCGGGCGAAGCGGAAGCGCTGGACCTGCTGGCGGAGATCCTCGGCGGCGGCAGCCGCAGCCGGTTGCACCAGCAGCTTGTCGTCAAGCAAGGCATTGCCGCCGAGGCCGGCGCCCATTTCCAGGGCACCATGCTAGATGCCACCAACTTCACCGTCTATGGCGCGCCGCGCGGCGACGCCAAGCTGGCCGATGTCCAGGCGGCGGTCGAAGCCGAGGTCGCCCGCATCGCCAAGGACGGTGTCACATCAGGCGAGTTGGAGAAGGCCAAGGATCGTTTCGTCCGCTCGATGATCTTCGCCCGCGACAAGCAGGATTCGATGGCCAACATCTACGGCACGACGCTCGCCACCGGCGGCAACGTCAGGGATGTCGAGGAATGGCCGGGCCGCATCCGCAAGGTCACCGCCGACGAAGTCAGGGACGTTGCGGCGCGCTATCTCAATCTCAACCATTCGACATCAGGCTATCTCTTGCCGCAGACACAGGCAGGGAATTGATCGATGACGAGGAATCAGCATAGCCGCGTTTCTCCCCTGGTGCGGGACTTCCCTTCTCCCCTTGTGGGAGAAGGTGGCCTCGCGAAGCGAGGTCGGATGAGGGGTGCTCCAGCTTGGCACCGACATCGTTCCGGCCAGCACCCCTCAACCGTCTTGGCGCTACGCGCCAATCCACCTTCTCCCACAAGGGGAGAAGGGAGAGCCGCGCGCGTCGCCGCCCCTCTGTTCACCCTGCTCCTCTCCCTCGTCTTCCTCGTCCTGCCGGCACTTTCGGCTCGTGCGGCCATGAGCATCCAGGAGGTGACGTCGTCAAAGGGCATCACCGCCTGGCTGGTGGAGGACTATTCCGTGCCGCTGGTCGCCATCCGCTTCGCCTTCGATGGCGGCACGACGCAGGATCCCGCTGGAAAGGAAGGCCTTGCCAATCTGATGAGCGGCCTGTTCGATGAGGGCGCCGGCAATCTCGACAGCGAGGCGTTCCAGATCAAGCTCGACGACGTTGGCGCCGAGATGAGCTTCGATGCGGCGCGCGACGGCACCTACGGCTCGATGCGCATGCTGGCCGAGCAGCGCGACGCGGCGTTCGACCTGTTGCGGCTGGCGGTCACAGAGCCGCGTTTCGACCAGGCGCCAATCGACCGCATTCGCGCGCAAGTGCTGTCCGGCATCATCGCCAACGAGCTTGACCCCGACACGCTCGCCCAGCGCAAATGGCTGGAAGCACTATACGGCACCCATCCCTATGCGCGGCCCGAGCAAGGCACCAGGCAAAGCATCGCCACCATCACGCCGGACGATCTCATCGCTTTTCACAAGGCGAATTTTGCGCGCGACGGGCTGCATGTGGCGGTTGTCGGCGCCATCGATGCCGAGACGTTGAAGAAAAAGCTCGATATGGTGTTCGGCGGCCTGCCGCAACATCAGGCACTCAGCGCGGTCGCCGATGTCGACCCGAAGCTCAACCAGCAGCTCGAGGTCAATTACGACCAGCCCCAGACGTCGCTGCAACTCGCCTATCCCGGCGTCAAGCGCAGTGCGCCGGATTTCTTCGCCGCGGTTCTGATGAACGAGATCCTCGGCGGCAGCGCCTTCACCTCGCGGCTGTTCGAAGAGGTGCGCGAAAAACGCGGCCTGGCCTACAGCGTCAGTTCCGACCTGGTCGACCACAAGCACGCCAACGCCCTTGCCATCACCACGGCGACCCGCGCGGACCGGGCGGCGGAAACCCTGGCTGTCGTGCGCGAGGTGGTGAAGCGCATGGCGCAGGACGGGCCGACCGAAGCGGAACTGGCGGCGACCAAGAAATATTTTATCGGCGCCTATGCCATCAACAATCTGAATTCCTCCGGCGCCATCGCCGCGACGCTGGTCGAGTTGCAGCTCGACAATCTCGGCAGCGACTATATGCAGCGCCGCGCCGCGCTCATCAACGCGGTGACGCTGGATCAGGTCAAGGCGGCGGCGAAAAAACTGCTCTCCGCCGAGCCGGCCATCATGGTCGTCGGGCCGAAGCACGGCGAGGCCAAGGAAGAATGAGCCCAAATGGGGGCAAAAGATGAGCCCGAGCTTCGGCATCGCCTTCGGCGGCGGCGGCGCGCGCGGGCTGGCGCATATCCATGTCATCGAGGTGCTGGACGAGCTGGGTATAAGGCCGGTCGCCATATCTGGCTCATCGATCGGCGCCATCATGGGCGCCGGCATGGCTTCGGGCATGGCCGGCAGCGACATTCACGATCACTTGCGCTCGATCCTCGGCCGCCGCGCCGAGGTCGCGGCGCGCATGTGGCGGGCGCGGCCAGGCACCTTTGCCGAGGCGCTGCAGGGCGGGCTGGGTGTCACCCAGTTCAATGTCGAGCGCATCCTCAAGGCATTCATGCCCGACGCCATACCCGAAAGCTTCGCCGAGCTGAAAATACCGCTAAAGGTGACGGCCACGGATTTCTTCGGCCATAAGCTCGCCGTGCTGAGCGACGGCGACCTGCATTCAGCGCTTGCCGCCTCGGCGGCTATTCCCGCGGTATTCCGCCCGGTGATGCGCGACGGCAGGCTGCTGATCGATGGCGGCATCTACAATCCGGTGCCGTTCGACCTGATCGAGGACGACGCCGATATCATCATCGCCGTCGACGTCGTTGGCGCGCCGACCAAAGGCGGGCGCAAATACCCGACCTCCGTCGACCTGATGTTCGGCGCCACGCAACTGATGATGCAGTCGATCATCGCCGCCAAGCTGAGGCAATGCCAGCCGGACATACTGGTCAGGCCGGCGGTGTCGAAATACCGCGTCCTCGATTTCATGAAGATCGACGCCTTGATGGCCGAAACGGCTGATATCAAAGACGAGCTGAAGCGGGAGATCGAGAAGGCGGTGGAGGCGCGGGCCAAGGTCGACACGGGCAGGCGCACCAAGCAGGTGGGGGGCGTGGCCCGGAAAGCCTGATGCCCAGGTGGCGTCAATCGAGCGAGATCCTGTTGAGCGACAACGCGACCGTCTGCCGCTTTCACCTCGAACCTTGTGCCGACAGTCAGATGAACAATCGCGACCAACGCACGGCGCAGCGACACAAAGGAAACCTTCAGCCGGCAAATTGACAAATCCGCGCAACATCCCTGCGTCATTGGTGACGCCAGAAACAGGAGATTTCTGGCGATGCAACCCTTGCGAACGACCCGATCGAGCGGCGAGGCGACGGCCGCCCAAACGGCACGTCTGGCGGTGGTGGCGGGCACTCCGGGCCTTCTCTTGACGGCATATGCGGCGGCGACGTCGACGTCGCTGACCATCCGCGCCGATCTCGCGCTGACGCTGATGGACATGCTGGTGCTGGTAACCGTCGCGATCGTGGCTGGCGGCCGCAACAACGAGGGCACCGGTCGCAAGCGTCAGGTGGCCTTGGCCGAGACGCTCGCCAATGCGTTCGCTGCGCTGGGCATGTGCCTCTCAATGGCTGTCGTCGCCAGCATCGCGGTGCAGCGGATCGCGGCCGGCGGCGTCGAGCCCCACGGCCAAGGCGTCGTTCTCGCAATGGGCGTGAACCTGGCCTACGCGATAATCAACCTGTGGATCCTGCGCCGGTGGAAGGCCCGCAACAGGCTTGCCGCATCCGCGCTGGCCCGCGCGCAAATCTGCCTGTTCTCGGACAAGCTGTCGTCGAACCTGCTCATCGCCGCGTCGCTCGCAACAGCGATGATTTGGCAAGGCACGTTGATGGCCCGCTTCATCGATCCGGTTGCCGGGCTGCTGATCGCGACGATGACCGCGCGCTGGACCATTCCTGTTGTGCGGGACACGGTGCGAAGCTTGCGACATCGCCGGGCGCGCCGGCCGGTCGTGTAAGGCAACGGCACGCCCCTCGCTTCGTCATCCTAGGGCGTAGCAGTCGCGACGCGACGTCGCGGAGACCCTCTTATGACCGTGGTCAAGGGTGATACGCGGACTTATTCGCCACATGCCGTGACATCCGGGCGCTGCTGCGTTGAACAGTCCGGACTAAACTGGCCTTTTGGCCCTCGCCATTCTCCCTGAGCATCTTCGTCTAGCGGCGCTGTGCCTCATCGTAAGCAGGCTCGTAGACATAGCCTTCGCCACGCACCGTCACCAGGACGGTCGGAGCGTCGGGTTCGGTCTCGAACTTCTTGCGCAGTCGGGTAATGCGGATGTCGATGCTGCGGTCGCCCGGCTCGAGGTCGCGGTTGTGGGCCAGCCTGCACAGCTGGTCGCGCGACAATATCTGCCGGGGATGGCGCGCGAAGACGCATAGCAGGTCGAATTCCATGGAGGTCAACTGCACGTCGGCGCCGTCAGCGTCGACCATCGTGCGGCCGCCCATATCGAGGATGCAGCCGCCGAAACGGATGCGGTTTTCCGGTGTCCGCTCTTCTTCGCCCAGGCGCCGGATGACGCTTCTGACACGCGCCAGAAGTTCGCGTGGCTCGAACGGCTTGGCCATATAGTCGTCGGCGCCGGCGGCAAGACCTTCGAGCCGATGCGGCAGGTCACCGACGGCGGTCAGCATCAGGATGCCGGCGCGGCTCTGCCTGGCGATTTCGCGGGCGAGATCATAGCCGCTTTCGCCGACAAGATTGACGTCGAGAATGACCAGATTGGGGCTGAAGCGGTCGAGTTCGCTATGCATTCCCGCTCCATCCGCAACGGATCGGACATCGAAGCCGTGCATGAGCAGGTAATCCGACAGCATCTCACGCAACGGCGCCTCGTCGTCGACGATGAGCAATTTCTGTTTTGTCACGGTTTTTTTGCCTCTTCCATTGCGCTGGTCTGCGTCGCCCCTAGGCGTTCCATCACCAGCCTGCGAAAGGTCTGTGGATCGAGCGGCTTCTCGATCACCGGCGCGCCGGTCTCGCCGATGAAGCGATCGATCTCTGGCGCCAGCGTGTCGCCGGTCACGAACAGCAGCCGTCGCGTGAGCCCGGGGCGCAATTGTTCCAGCGCGCGGTAGAGGCCGGGGCCGTCGAGGCCGGGCATGCGTATGTCGCTGATCAAAAGGTCTATTTCTTCCTCACGCACAGACTTGAGCGCGGCATTGGCGTCCTCGGCGACGCTGACGTCGTGGCCGTCGCGGCGCAGCATCTCGGCGATCATCGAGGCAATGTCGGCGTCGTCGTCGACCACCAGAATTCGTGCGGCCGAGGGCGCAGGCGGCGTCCTGCCTGCAGCTTCGGGCGGAGCAACCGTCTCGGCTCGACCGCTCGCAAGCCGGATCGTAAACCGTGCACCGCCACCCTCCGTCGAATCCAGTTCTATGCTGCCGTCGTGCGCCGTGACGATGCCCTGGCAGACGGATAGTCCGACGCCGGTTCCTTCGCCGGCCAATTTGGTCGTATAAAAGGGCTCAAAAGCACGCGCGCGGACCGTCTCCGGCATGCCTGGACCATTATCGGCAACAACCACCTCGACGCCATCGTCCTCTGCGGTGGTCACAATGGTCAGCCGCCGCGGGTGCGGGACCTGCAGCAAAGCCTGCTGCGCGTTCACCACCAGGTTGGTGATCACCTGATGAAGCTGGTCCCTGTCGCCCCAGATATTGGGAAGCGGTTCCGCCAGTTCGGTGCGGATCTCGATCCCGGCCGAGCGCAGGCTGTAGGCGGCAAGTTCCAGCGAAGCGACGACGACTTCGTTGATGTCGACGGCGCCCCGCGTCGGCGGCTTCTTGCGGGCCATCGCCAGAAAGGTCCGCACGATGCGCGAGCATCGCTCGGCCGCCGCATGGATCTTGTCGGCGCGTCCCACGGTCGCGTTGTCCGTCGAGAATTCCTTCAGCATCGAACTGTAGCCGATGACGACGGACAGCGGGTTGTTGAGCTCGTGCGCCACGCCGGCCAGCAGCGAACCGAGAGCGGCGAGTTTTTCCGACTGGTACAGCGTCTCGCGCTGGCTTGCGATCTCCGCCTCGGCCTCGCGCTGGCGGGTAATGTCGGTAACGGCGGCAAGCATCGCCGAACGGCCAGCCTGGGTGATCAGCCGCGCCGAAACCAGCGTATCGATTCGCGACCCCTGCATAGTGGTCATGCCGGCTTCGAACGCGTCGACGATACCGTCTCTCAGCAAAAGCCGCAGCAGATCGTCGCGCCGAGAGAGATCCTCCCAGGTCGACGTCGCTTCGGCTCCGATCTGGCCGACCTCGATGCCGAGCACCTTGCGCGCCGGCTCGTTGACGAACAGGATTTCGGGCCCTTCGATTGCCGAGATGATGATCGGCAGCGGCACGCCTTCGGCGACGGCGCGAAACTGCGCCTCCCTTTCGGCCAGCAGCTTCTCGGCTTCCAGTCTGGCTTGCTCGGCCAGGACTCGGTCAGAGATATCGCGGCCGACCGACTGCACTTCGACAAGGCGCCCGTCGCTGTCGAAAATGCCATGATCGTTCCAGGCGAGCCATCGGCGCGCACCATCAGGCATCGTATTGAAAAGTTCCATGCTGGCATTCGGCGCCTGCGGCGTGAGGCGGGCCAGATGCTCCACAAATCTACGCCGATCATCGGGCGGCAGCACGTCGAGTTCGCACCAGGACGGGTCGAGAAGCTGTTCGCGCGTCATCCGGCACGCCCGGCAATAGGCGTCGTTGACGAAGCTCAAATGACCCTCTGGCGACATCCGGACGACGAATTCGGTCTGCAGCTCGACGACGCTGCGGTAGCGCTGCTCGCTGTCGGCCAGTTCGTGCAAGGCCGTGCGGTTTTCGGCGAAGATGCTCGACGCCATGTCGATCCAGGGCTGCCAAAGCGCCGGGCTTTTGATCGCGGCCCTGCGGTTGTCGGTGGTTTCGCCGGCGGCGCCGGAGCGTACATGGTCGACAAGCGAAATTGCAGGATCGACGATCTCCCTCAGAAGCACTCCGTGCAAGGCGAAACCGCAGACAAGCGACCCGACCAAAATGACCGCGTAAGGAAAAAACGACTGTTGCTGGGCGTAGAACTGGTAGAAGCCGATGCCGGCGACAAGCACCAGCAGCGGCAAGATGCAGGCCGCCATCAGCAACGCGTAATGCCTGGACAGCTTCGAGGAGGTCGGCACGGCGAGGTCTCCACAGACGGATGCGCCGTCACGACGGTTGCTGTTCCCGTGCGGCCAGTGGACTGAACGGCCAACGGCCTGTCAAGCCGGCCTGCCTAGCGTCGCTGGACAGGTAACCCAAGGATGTTTCACGACGATGCCGCCAACCGGTTTTCCTCGACGGCTCTTGTTTCAATTGTGTCGAGCCACCGGCGGCATATGGGGCTTTAGGACAATAGCTTCAGGCTGGCGCTGCCCCTCACCCCTGTCCAGTTGATAGATGGGTAACACTTTGAACCGGATACATGGGTTACAGTTTTCCCCCTGTCGTGTCCGCCGAAGCGCCATGCGGTTTGATTGGCGCAGCGTTGCGGCCAAGCCCCTTCTCCCCGTTCTTCACGGGGAGAAGGTCCCGGCAGGGGGTTGAGGGGCAGCGCAGACACAGACAGTGCTCTCCAGGCCCTCGATGCGGCTGGCCTTGCGGTCGACCCTTACATTCGACCCTTGCGATTGACCGGGGGCGAATTCGCCCTGTACGCTTGCACGGTCGCTCGCCGCGGGGGAACGCATGGCCGACATCATTGTCGTGGACGACGAGACCGACGTGGCGTTCATGATCGCCGACTATCTGCAAGCGAAAGGCTACCGCATACGCACGGCTTCCGGCGGCGCCGAATTGCGCGAGGCGATCGCGGCGGCGAAGGCCGATCTCGTCGTTCTCGACCTCAACATGCCGGGCGAGAACGGCTTTAGCCTGGCCCGCTGGCTGCGCGAACATCACGACACCGGCGTCCTGATGCTGACCGGCGCCGATTCGGTGTTCGACAAGGTGGCCGGCCTCGAGGTCGGCGCCGACGACTATCTGGCAAAGCCGTTTTCGCCGGTCGAGTTGGAAGCGCGGATTGCCGCGGTGCTGCGCAGGCGCAGGCCGAAAGGGTCGGATAATGCCGACGCTCTGCCGGCCGGGCATTTTGCCTTCGGACCCTATGTGTTCGAGGCCCGTGCGAGAAATCTTATTGCCGCCGACGGCGTGGCTATTCCGCTGACGCCGATGGAACTGGATCTGGTGGCGGCGTTCGCCACCCGGGCCGGTCAGGTCATCGGTCGCGACGAATTGCTCGATCTGGCGCCGCCACGGGGCGACGAGCCGTTCGACCGCAGCATCGACAGCCGCATCACAAGGTTGCGCCGCCGGCTCGAAAAGGACCCGGCCAAACCGGAACTGATCAAGACGATCCGCGGCGTTGGATATCTGTATCCAAAGCAGTAAATGAGGTGTGGTTCAGGGACCGGACTGCCCGGCCGGCGGAACGATCTGCATGACAAGACGCATCAGATCGGCCTGGCGGGAGGCGCCGGTCTTCTGGAAGATATTGTCGAGATGCGTCTTGGCGGTCGCGTTGGCAATGTGAAGGCTGGCGGCGGTTTCGGCCAGGGTGTGCCCGGCCACAAGGCTGGCGAGCACGCGGGTCTCGGCCAGCGTGAGCCCAAAGGCTGTCGCCAGCATGTCGGCGGCGTCATGCTCGTCCGGTGCATTGCCGATGAACACCGCGGCTACCGCCGCGGGTTCCATGCCGGCGCGCAGGTCGCCTGCCATCGGCAGCACGCGGGCGAAGACGGGTGGCAGGCCGGATTCGCTGAGGAGGACGGCAAGCCCTGTCTTGCCGATGCTGACCTCATCGTGAGCCGCAAGCATGATGGCGCTGTGAAGTTCCCTGGAAGCCGACGGGATCTTCGCTTGCAGAATGCCCCGGACATCCTGGATCGGGCTGCCGCTCCGCAGCATGTGCTTGGCCGAGCGGTTGGCGTGCAGGACGGCGCCACGTTCATTGGTGAGGACCACGGCACATGTGAGTGCATCGAGCGCCTCGGCCATTCCTGCGCGCTCGACAGTGCCGACGTCCAGCATGTTGCTGATCATCAACGAACGGCGCACATGCGGCAGCAACAGTCCGCCCAGCTTGATTTCATGCTCGGTGATAATGCCTTGTCGCTCGTGCCGGGCAAGGGCGAAGCCGGCAAGACGGGTAGGGGTGTGGATCAGGAAGAACGACATGACGTCGACCAGGCCTTGCGGCTTCAGCCATTCCTGAAAATATCGGGAGGTCTCCAGGTAGATTTGCGGGACATGGCGTGAGACCACATGCGGCATATCGAGTGAAGGCCATGTCGAGAGATCCTCGAGCAGCCGGGCGTGGATCTCGGGGATATGTTTCGCCTGTTGCTCCAGCCAGTATGGCTCTATTCCCACGGTCCTGTAGATCAGCAGCCGGTCGTTGGCGAGATCGTCAAGCCGCAGGACCGCAGTCTGGGCGTCGAGCGCATCCCTGATCCCGGCAAGCGCGTGCTCCCATCGCTCCGGGTCGAGTGCGCAATCGTAGATCGAGCCGATCAGCTTCGACAGCTCATGATGCGACAATGCCTTGGCCATCGACGGCCCCTCGCATGTCGACAGCGCTTCCGATGCGGGCGGAAAGCCGCGCCCTCTCACAGGTGCCCTCGCTTCTCCAAACTTTAGCGATCGCTTAATTTCCAATTATCTCCCCCAAACAGGGGATGCGCAAGCAACCGGCTGGTGAAATGCTTGCGCCTCAGAGGAACGTCACACTTAACCGTGACAAGCAGTGGGGTTCAGCTAACCGTGACAACCAGTGGGGTTCAGCGCGTTCTCGGCTCGCGGACCTTCGCCACTGTGATGCAGGCGGGGGACTAATCAAGAATTCTGCCTGCATGCGCCGACTATCACGGCGCCAGCGCCTATTGCTGAAACTTTGAGCCGGGCTCGACCCGGACAATTCGGGATGGAGCAGCATGATGTACAGGTACAATGCTTTTGCAGCACTTTGCATGGCGGCGATGCCCGCGCATGCCGGCGAGCTTGGAGCCATGAAGGCTGAAAGCATCGATCTCGCCGGCTTCCTTGGTGTCGTCTATTACACGCCCGAGGTGAACGGTTATCGGGTGGTCACCACAATCGCGCAGGGCGAGGCTGGCTTGCCCGTGCGTTTCGTCGCGACACTGACCGAGAACCAGAAGGTCGCGCTCTCCGTGCCGGGCAAACTGGGAGAGTCGGACCAGATCGTCGAGATATCGCGCGTTGGCGGCAAGCTTGTCGTCAGCCCGCATCCGATAGACGGGATCGTGGTTTCTTCTCCGAAGCTCGCCGTCGACTGATCCAGGGTTGCGTGATCCAACATCAGTGATCCTACGGCGGTGCTGGATGAGCCTGCAACGTCGGCGACGGACGATGTCTCCATGGCTCGTCCTCCCGTCTGTCGTCGTCTTTACCGTCGCCGCCGGCTTCGGCGTGTCTTCGCAGGCTGAGCTGGCATCGGGCAAGTTCTACGAAATTGTCGGCAACAAGGTCGATGCCCGGACCTACAACGGCTTTCGTCGCTACCACGGCAGCTGCAATCACTGCCATGGTCCCGACGGCATGGGCTCGACTTTCGCTTCCGCCCTTGTCGACCGGCTGCCCGGCATCGAGGTTTTTCGGCGCAATGTTCGCGACGGCGTGCGCAGAGGCGCTTCGGTGATGAAGGGCTTCGCCGACGACCCCAACGTCGCTCCTTACATCGACGACATCTACGCCTATTTGCAAGCCCGCGCCGACGGCGCCCTTGGCCGGGGTCGGCCCGAGAGGCTTGAACCCTAGATATCGCAGGCTGCCATCTTCACCAGACCACAGTGAGACGGTTATCGCTCCCGAGCGCCACATGCGTGCCGAAAGGTGAGCACTCGCGCTCAAGCATGGCCGCGAGCCAGGCGGCATCTTCGCGCCGGGCGCGGCTTAGCCGGAACCTGGCGAGCTGGAACGGCACCAGCTCGAGCGAAACGAGCGTACCGTCCGGTACCGCCAGCCGCGGCAAATACATCAGCGCAAGCTCGCCGCGGAAGGTTTCGTAGCCGGTGATCCCCTCATAGTCGGTGAGGAAGTCGCCGCAGCCGTAGAGAATCAGCCGGCCGTGATGGATTTCGATCGGCTTGGGATGGTGGGAGGAGTGCCCATGCACGACATCGAAACCTGCAACTTCGATGAGAGCATGGGCAAGCGTGCGTTCTTCCGCCGGGACCTGGTAGCCCCAGTTGCCGCCCCAGTGGATCGAGGCCACCGCAAGGTCGCCGGGCTGTTTTATGGCCTGCACGGATCGGGCGATCTGTGCGAGCGACCGGGCCGAGAGATCCGCCAGCAAATTGACGCCTGGCTTATAAGCTCCGGCTGCCCATGAAGCTGGAACGCCGCTGGTCTCGAGTGCAAAGCCGAAGACCAGCACGCGGCCCCCGCCGGCCGGTTCGATGACGGCAGGCGCCGCCGCCTCGTCCGCGTCAAGCCCGGCCCCGGCATAGGCGAGGCCGGCAAGCCGCAGCGTGTCGAGGGTTTCGACGAGGCCGGGCTCAGCCCAGTCGAGCACATGATTGTTGGCGAGCACGCAGCAGTCTACCCGCGCCGCCGCCAGGCAGCCGATGTTTGCCGGGTTCATCTTGTAATTGATCCCCTTGGGCGCCAGGGAAAGGCTGGTGGTGATGCTGGTCTCGAGATTGATGATCCGTGCATCGGGCGCTTCACGCTCCAATTCGCTGAGCGCATCGCCCCAGACATACGCCTCGTCGACCTTTCTCGGGATTGGGCCATTGACGCGTTCGGCAAGCTCGACATAGGTCGTCGCCGATTTTACATAGCGCTCGCCAAGGTGCGGATCGCCGGGACTGGCGAGGATCTGGTCGATGCCGCGCCCGAGCATCACGTCGCCGCACAGGAACAGTTTTGCGCTGCTTCGGACGGACCGTTCAGATCCTGCGGCGGCGTTGTTCGCGATCTGCGGCATCCCAGGCCTCCTTTCCCCGCCAACACCCGGTGAGCCCAAGGGTTCCCAGCCCAATTTGCGCGGATCGGATCGCGCGCCCAATCGTTACCCCAGGAAAACCACGTTAACCCAAGGAGAACCGTCGTTAACCCAGGAGAACCGATCGCCGAGGCCCCAAAAAATGACCGATACAGCCTTCTCCTTCATCCCGCGCGCCGCACGCTCTTCGAAGCCGCGCAAAACCGGCCTGACCGAGATTCGCGGGCCCTACTACAGCGCTTATGGGCCGCGCCATCTGGCCGACGTCCTGGAAATCATGGGCAACTGGATCGACGGCATCAAGTTTGCCGGCGGGTCATTCGCGCTGATGCCGCCCGAAGCGGTGAAATCGCTCAACAAGCTGGCGCACGATCACGATGCCTATGTGTCGACCGGCGGCTGGATCGAGAATGTCCTCCGCTTCGGCCCGGACGCCGTCGACCGCTACATCGAGGAAGCCAAGGCGCTCGGCTTCGACGTGATCGAGATCTCCACCGGCTTCATCAGTCTGCCGACAGAAGCGCTGCTGCGCCTGGTCGACACCGTGAAAAAGGCCGGGCTCAAGGCCAAGCCGGAGCTCGGCATCCAGTTCGGGGCCGGTGGCGACACATCGGCCAGGGAGCTCGAAGCCGAGGGCATCAGGGATGTCGGCTGGCTGGTCGCGCAGGCCAGGCGCGCCCTCGATGCCGGCGCCGACATCATCATGATCGAGAGTGAGGGGATCACCGAAAACGTGGCGTCCTGGCGCACAGACGTGGTGGCCCGCATCATCGACGAACTCGGCCTGGAGAAGGTGATGTTCGAAGCCGCCGACCCGGCGGTATTCGAATGGTACGTCAAGAACTACGGCAACGAGGTCAACCTGTTCGTCGACCACAGCCAGATCGTGCAGCTCGAAGCGCTTCGCTCCGGCATCTGGGGAACCAAGAGCACCTGGGGGCGGATTCAGAATATTAGGTGAGGGGCGGCGCGGCTTCATTCCAGCTTGGGTTCCTCGCCCCACGAAAGTGGGGAGAGGTGGCTCGGCGAAGCCGAGACGGAGAGGGGACTGCGCCCTATGAAAGCCCCCTCTCCGGCCGCTTCGCGGCCACCTCTCCCCCACCTTTCGGTGGGGGCGAGGAACCCAGGTCGTGCCTCAGCCCCACTTCATCTCGCCGGTGGCGACCTTGGAGCCGATGTCGAGCGCAACGCCCATACCGAGGCCGGGGAAGCGGGCTTCCATGGCGCCCTTGAGTGCGGCCGCGTCCTTGGCCTTGGCCGGGCTGCCCTTCGTCACCAACATGGCGCTGCGCGAGCCGCTGCTATGGCAATTTTCGCGCGGCGACGCCGAGCAAACCGTGCGCTTGCAGGCAACGATCGCCATCGACGCGACGCCGGCCGTGCTGGCCGCCGTCCGCGCCGGCGCCGGCCTGTCGGTGCTGCCGGACTTTTTGGTTCGGGAAGAGCTGGCCGCCGGGCGGCTCGTCCAGGTCTTGCCCGAGTGGCGGCTGCCCTCCGGAGGCATCTACACGGTCTACCCCGCCGCACGCTTCCGCCCGCCCAAGGTGACGGGGTTTGTCGAGATGCTGATTGCGGCTGAGCAGAAGGTGGGGCCGGTCGGGGAGGGGCGAGGAGGCTGAAGCTGCCGATCTCCCCCCTTGAGGGGGAGATGGCCGGCAGGCCAGAGGGGGTCGTCTAGCGTAATGCGCCAACCTCCACTGTCGCAAGAGAGGAGGCCGCACCCAGTCGAACCGACCCCCTCTGCCCTGCCGGGCATCTCCCCCTCAAGGGGGGAGATCAGCCGTCATCGGCGCCTTCGCCAATCACCGGTGTTGCAGGATGAGCGCCAAGACCCGAACAGCCGATCTCCCCCAAGTGGACCCAAGTGGGGAGATGGCCGGCAGGCCCAGAGGGGGGCGCCGTCCCGCCGACCACTTCGAAGCGCTCAACCGCGAAACCGATCCGCTAACCCTAGACGCTTCGCCTGAAAGGAAACGTCGGGCGTCATCGCCTGAAGATGTAAATCGCGCCTCCGGCGTCGTCGGATACGAGCACGGAACCGTCCGGCGCTTCCTTGACATCCACGGGCCGACCGACGCCTCTGAGGAAAGTCGTCGCCGAGACGGGCCGGCCGCCCCTGAAGCGCACGCGCACGACCTGACGCCCGACTGGAACTGACCTGTTCCAACTGCCGTGCTCGGCGACCAGAGCGTCGCCGCCGAGGCTGCGGAAGAAATGGATTCCGAGGGTTGCGACATGCGCTTGAAATTCGAAGACGGGCGGAATCTGCTGCGCGGGCGGCCGTGCGTCCCGGAACCCTTTAAGCGGAATTCGGCCTCCGAAGTAGGGAAAGCCATAAAAGCCGCCCGGCCGAAGCGCGTTCAGCTCGTCCGGCGGGATATCGTCGCCCATCCAGTCGGCGCCGTTGTCTGTGAAGAACATGGTGCCGCCGCGCCAGTCGAAGCCGACCGAATTGCGAACGCCCCAAGCGACGCGCCGAAGATCGGACCCGTCCTGGTTCATGCTGACGATCGTGCCTTGCAGTCCACGCGGCAAACAAATGTTGCAAGGCGATCCGAACGAGACATAGAGCCGGGAATCGGGGCCGACGGCAATGTAGCGAAGATTGTGGGCTCCCGAATTCGGCAGCCCTCGGCGAATGTCGCGCCTGCCGCTCAGAGCGCCACCCGGCCCGATATCGAACGCGGTTACGCGGTCGCTCGAAGCTACGAACAAACGGCCGCGTGAGCATGCGACCCCATTCGGAGCGGAGAATCCGGAGGCGACCCGCCGGGCGCGGCCGCCGGACACCGGCACCGCGTAGACCGAGGAGCGTTTGGTTCCGACGAACAGGACGTCGCCGCAGACCGCCATTTCGCGCGCGGCGGGAACGCGGGCGAGAACCTCAGCCCGCGCGGGTCCGGGGGCGAGAGCCACGCTAGAGGCGGCCGCCGCGACTGAGACGAGAGCGAGAAGCCCAATTCTAGTGGAAATGAACCCGGCCCTAAAAGAAAAGACGTCCATCGGCGTCCTCCGAATACAAGCTGACTTTGCTGGAGGGAATTGGGGCGGCTTGTTCTCGTTTCAAGCCGGAGCCCAGGCCTCGCTGCGGCTGAGCAGCAGATGGGTGAAACGGGCGAGGGGCAAGGAGCGGTAAAGCGTATTACGACCTCGCTATTACCGGCGCATACTCAAGCGCCACCACGCCGTTGCTGAATGGCGCGGCTGAAATCAGCTCGAGCGGCACTTGTTCGCCGGACGCGAACAGCGGCTTGCCCTGGCCGACGGCGCCGGGGTAGCTGAGCAGCCTGACCCGGTCGACCAGACCATTGCGCAGCAATTCCTGCGCCACGCTGAGGCTGCCATGCACATAGATGTTGCCGCCGCTGCCTTGCTTCAGTTGCCTGACCGTTTCCGGCAAGGCGCCCTTCAGCAACTCGACCGGTTTCCAGTCGAGCGCCTTCAGGTTCGTCGACACGACATATTTCGGCAGCGCGTTGAAGCGGTCGGCGAAGGCTCCGGTTTCCTCAGGCCACGAGCCGGCAAAAATCTCATAGGTCGTGCGCCCCAGCAGCATGGCGCCGCTGTCGGCAAGCTCGTCCTCCTTGAACCTTTGCATTTCATCGTTCCAGGTCACGCCAGGCAGCTTCTCGACCTCGGCGATGCCATCGACGCTGATGAATTCGGTGACGATAAGTTTTCTCATGGCGCTCTCCTTCTGTCAGAGGACGGATGGCGGTGGCCCTTTGCGACATGCTTCGTGAAAGGAAATATGCGCGGCGCTTGTTAGGGCTATTCGCCCCCAAAGGACCGATACCATGGGGAAAAGCTTCTCCGACCTGGACTAAGTTCCCAAGATCGGATTGGTGTTACATCTGAGGCAGATATTCCCAAAAAACGCATTGCAGGAAGATCATGGGATTCGGGGTCTTCATTCACCGCTCAGATTCGATCTACAAAGACCGCCCCGCAGAGCATTACCAGTTTCCTCGCCCGTATCTAAGCCGCGTCGAAGCATTCGTCGGCCACTGGATCATCTATTACGAGCCCAGCAAGGTAAACGATACCCGTGGCTATTACGCCGTAGCCAAGGTTCAACAGATCATTCCCGATCCTGTGACGCCTGATATGTACCTCGCTCTGATCGAGCCTGGGACCTATCTCGATTTCGTCAATCCTGTCCCATTCAACGGAACTGATGGTCTCGTTGAACGAGGCTTGCTCAACGACCAGGGGCGGATTTCCGGTCGCGCCCAATCGGCCGTCCGGCCGATCAGTCCAAGCGACTTCAACCGCATTATCGATCTAGGCCTAGACACGAGTGAGTTGCTGTTGCCGCGCGTTGATGAGGCTGACGAGGTCGGCGCATTTTTTGGCTTTCAGGATGAGCAGGCGCCGTTCGAATTCGAACGGAGCCGTGATCGCTTAAATTACATCGGATCGCGAATTGTGCGGGATCGCATTTTCCGTCGCATCGTGTTGCGCGCCTACGATGAGCGATGCGCGATCACGGGACTGAAGTTGATAAATGGCGGCGGCCGAGCAGAGGTTTCTGCCGCCCATATTCGTCCGGTCGAGGCGAACGGGCCTGATGTCATCAACAATGGGATCGCGCTGTCGGGCACAGCGCATTGGATGTTCGACCGCGGATTGATTAGCCTATCCGACGATCTGGAAATCCTGATCTCACGACAGGTCAATGACCTCGACAGCGTACAGGCATTCATAAACAGGACGCGTCGCGTGCTTCCGCCTCGCCGACAGTTTGACCGCCCGCATCCGCATTTTTTGCAATGGCACCGCGAACACTGCTTTAAGCAGTGAGGCGGCATCCGTCGTGTTGGTGGGTGAGTTGGAACGGCCACTTTTGACCCCAAGCCGACCTTCATCAACCCGTTTTGCTACCCGATAGCCGACATTCGCGGCAACCAGCACTGATCACCCCCTGCGGACGTTCGTGGCATCGCAGCGAACGTCCGGAATGTATGACAGCTGACGTTCGTTGTCAGATAGACAAATCTGAGCGAGCGGTAAGGAAGCTTGAAAAGGCAACCTACGTGCTGCTATTGGCCGGAGCACATGAGGCGGCATGATCAGCTCAGTCCGTCGCCGCTCGTGGCTGCAAAGCCGATTGCCTGCACAGACGTACCGGCCTCCCGCTTGTATTAGTCACGCATCTGGTACCCTTGCCCGGACCCCGGCCCGCGGGGCTCAATCCTCCGGCAGGGTGAAGACCGCGCAGGGATCAGCGATACCGCGCAATAAGTGCTCGCCCAAAGGGATCAAAGCCGTTGTCGTCTCCGCCGCGACCGCGCCCGAGATGAGCACGCTGCGACCAAGGGGCCTGCATAGCCCTTCGAGCCGGCTGACCAGGTTGACCGCAGGGCCGATGGCAGTGAAGTCCAGCCGGTCGGCCGCGCCGATATTGCCCCACAGCATCTCACCGAGATGCAGTGCCGCGCCGAAGGGCAGCGGCGGCAGCCCCTCCGTCTGCCGCACCGCATCGAGATGGGCCATGCCGGCGCGGGCGGCGACAACAGCCCGCAGCGCCGCCTCGCAGGCCTCGGCCGGGGCGCCCGTGACCGGGAAAATCGCCAGCACACCGTCGCCGATGAACTTCAGCACCTCGCCCCCGAAAGCATGCACCGCCCCGGCGACGCGGTCGAACCAAGCGTCGAGGGCGGCGATCATCGCTGCGGGCTCCGTCGCCTCGGACAGGGCAGTGAAGTCACGCAGATCGGCACAGAGCAGCGCGGCGCGGATGGTCTCCCCGGTGCCGCGGCGCAGCGCGCCGGCCTGCACCCGGGCGGCACTGCGCCTGCCAAGATAGGCCTCGAGCAGCGCTGCCAGCGCCGCCCGCGCGGTCAGGGCGGCTAAGGGCGCTGCGGCGAAGCGCGCGGCCTGGCGCAGCCGGCCGGCCTCGGCGGGGCCGAATGGCCGGGTCCCTGCCCAGCCCAGCACCGGACTGTCCGGCTCCGGGCCGATCGTGTCCTCCTGCACAGGGCCAAGCTCGGCCAGCCAGTCGCGCCCGGCTTGGTTGAGCGGGCCGCCGGCGAAGCCCAGCGCCTCGATCACCGCCCCGGTCTCCGCCCGCCACAGCCAGGTGCGGCGGGCGATGATCGGATGCGGCACCGCGACCGTCAGAGCGCCCCCGGCCAACGGCAGGCCGTCGGCCAGCAGCCGGCCGCCGAGCTCGGCCAGGAACCAGTCAGGGCCGGGCGAAGAGCCGGCCTCGTCCAACAACCAGGCGAGGGGCGCGGGCAGATCCATGCCGCGATTATGCCACCGCGGCCACTAGCCTGTCATCCGCGCGCGGGATGGCGCTTCTGCCTGTCATGTTGTCGCGTGAGGACGCCCTCAACGGGACCGGACGGGACGTCGTTAAGGGCGTACTTAAGGGAGAGGTGACATTCAGGGCGAGGCCATGGGACTGCCGCCGGCACAACTACTCCTTCCAGACTCACGGTCCAATCCTCGATGAGGCAGCCTTCGACACCCCTACGAGCGACGAGCGGAAAGCAGTCAGTCCCTGCCAAGCCAGGGGTCCGGCCCCGGTTCACGCCCGGCCGCAACCTCGGCCAGCCGGCCGAGGTAATGGGCCCAGCCTTCCGCATGGCCGGCGCATTGCTCGGCGTTAGGCAGGCCGGTGTGGGTCAGGCGCAGCAGCGTTCCGTCCGGCTGCTCGATCAGGTCGACCTCGATCAGGCTCGACCCCGGCGGCACCACCTCGCTGCCGTCCCAGCCAAAGCTGTAGGCCAGGCGGTGCACCGGCACCACCTCGCGGAAGGAGCCGCGAGCGCAGCGAGCCCCAGTGACATTGACGAGATAGAGCCCGCCAGGCTGCGGCTCGACCTCAGCCTCCGTTCCCATCCAGCGCAGGATCTTCTCCGGATCGGTCAGGAGGGCGAACACCGCGGCGGGCGGCGCCGGGATGTGCGTCTCGCGGCGGACGACGAGGGACTCTTGCATCGGTCTCTCCTACGGTTGCGATGACCTGCTCCGCCTGAGGCGGAGGATGGACGGGCGCCTTCTGTCCTAGTGTGGGAGGTCTTTTCTGACAGCATGTAGGCGGAAGATCGCCCTCAACAAGGTACCGCCCAAGCAGCTTGGCGAGAAGAAATTCGCACCCGGCTTGAGCGATTCCTGTTCGACACGACCTGATTGTCGCCTAAGTCAGTCGCATTGGAGATCACTCCGACGCATCTCCCACGTTTAAGCGCTTCAATCGGCATTGTGGGTTTGACGCTGGCCTCCTGCGCCACGAGGTGCCTTCGGGCAGGCGCATCTGGAGGTGTGAGATCGCCTGCAATGTTGGATCTGACGCAATTGTGGTGCAGTTTGCCATCAGAAGGCACCGATCAGTCGGGCCTGAAGCAGGTCGATCTTCCCGCGCCCATACATTCGGCGGTAGCGGATCTGCTGGCTTCAGAAGCGCTCGAGGCGGTCCGAAAGCCTTGTTTATGGTCTGGAGGTTCCAGGACTCGATGCCGCCGACCCGCTCGATCGACTTCACGTGCTTGGCGAGCCGGACGCGCGATCATGACTCGACGCCTCCGCTTTCCGTAGGTCCGCAAGGGGTCCGGATTGCGACTTTCGCTGCGTCCAGAGCATTTGTCCGCTGCTGGCGCACGTGGGCGGTTGGTGCGTTCCGACTTCAGATTGCCTGATGAGGCTCGGCAAGGTCCGGCCTGGATGAAAAGCGGGAACTCAACAGAGCCGCTCGCACGCCGGGTATGCAGGACAAACCCGCCGTTGGGTCTATATCCATACTGTAAAATGGAGCGACCGTTGGCTCTGACGAGTAAAATCACAGCTTACAACGTGGCATGGCCCGACATGTTCGTTGCCGAACGGAAGCGCATAGCCAAGGCCTTCGGGTCAGAACTTATCTCAATCCATCATGTCGGAAGCACGGCGGTTCCGGGACTGGCCGCAAAACCTGAGATCGACATTTTGGTCGAGGTCTCAGAGCATCGGGATGTGTTTGAAGTCGATGCATTCATGCGCTCATGCGGATATATTCGCGGCAAAGACTTATCCCCGGGACACCATTTTTATCGGCGCGACGTTAACGGGGTTCGGACGCACAAGGTTCATGTTTGCATTTCTGGACAAGAGCAGATTTACAGAATGTTGGTGTTCCGTGATCTTTTGCGACGCGACGACGAACTCCGGAGAAGGTACCAGGAGCTAAAGCTGCGTCTCGAAGCGGAAAATCGGAAGGGCATTAGTGAATATCTCGCCAAGAAGGCCCCGTTCATTGATGCGGTGGTGGAAGCCAAACCATAGAGCGCTAACGGCAGCTTTTTGGGCTCGTCTAGACGACCAGTTTTCTTCAATGAGCGTCCGCAACGGGTCGGCTCGAGCCATTGCGCGAAGGGCAGGTTTGGAGAAGCGCCACGAATGACAGGTTATGGCGCAAAGCGGTCGTAGATCACGGCACCTAGCAAGAAATCTTAGACACGTCCAAAACAAAATCTATCCCTCTTGCCATCCCCGCATCCTTCCCCTAGTCTCCTCTGAGAAAACCTTTTCCCAATCGCGCTACGCTCGCTGACCCACCAATCAACGCGTCGCAGGACGAACAAGAGAAAACCTTTTTCCAATTAAGGAATTCGCCGCGCACCATGGTTTCCGACGCCTCGCCAGCGCCCGCCAAAACACCAGTCACCCTGCGTGAGGTGGCGGCCCTTGCCGGCGTCAGTGTCGCCACGGCCTCAAAAGCGCTCAACGGGCAGGGGCGGATGACGGCCGAGACGCGCGAGCGTATTCGCGAGACGGCGCAGCGTCTGGGCTTTCGCCCGAACAGCCTGGCGCAGAGCCTGTTGCGCCGGCGCTCCTTCACCGTCGGGCTGCTCACCAACGACACTTATGGCCGCTTTTCGCTGCCGGTCATGTCGGGCATTTCGGATGCGCTGGTCGACAACGGCGTCTCGGTGTTTTTGTGCAATGTCGAGGACGACCAGCGCCTCGGCCAGCTGCATGTCGATGCCATGCTCGACAAGCGCGTCGACGGCATCATCGCCACCGGCAAGCGCATCGATCGCCATCTGCCGGTCGACCTGTCCAATCTCGGCGTTCCCGTGATTTACGCCTTCACCCAGCCCGATCCCGGTGCCATCGCCTTCGTCTCGGATGATGCCGGCGGTGCGCGCCTGGCGGTCGAGCATTTTTGCCGGCTCGGGCGGCGGCGCATCGCTCATGTCACCGGGCCGGCGAGTTTTGCGGTGGTGCACGCGCGGGCCCAGGCCTATCGTGACGTGCTGACCGAGAAAGGCTTGCCGGTCATGGAACCATTGCTCGGATCGTGGTCGGAAGCGTGGGGTCACCAGGCGGTGAAGCAGCTCTTCGACGGTAAGTTGTCGAAAAGTGGGGGCGAAAAACCCGATGCCGTGTTTTGCGGCAACGACCAGATCGCGCGCGGCGTCATCGATGCGCTGCGCGAACGCGGGCTTGATGTGCCGGACGATGTCGGCGTTATCGGTTTCGACAATTGGCAGATCGTCGCCGAGGCAACCCGCCCGCCGCTGACCTCTGTCGACATGAACCTGGCGGCACTCGGGCGCGAGGCCGGCCTTACCTTGCTTTCGCTCGTCGGCGGCGAACCCGCCGAGCCGGGCATACGAAAACTGCCGTGCCGGCTGGTGGTGCGTCAGTCATGCGGCCGTCCGCCGGACGGCTGAGATTATGATCCCGCGTGATCCCACCCGTTTGGGAGCGCGGCCGAGGAAGAACCATGTGGAGGAGAACCATGAAAACTACGATTACCGGGCTCGCCCTTGCCGCGAGCATTTTTTCCACGCTGGCAGCGGTCGGGCCAGCTGCCGCCGCCGAAACCGCCAACATCTGGGTTCGTGCCGACGGCTCGAACTTCATGCCGCGCATCGTCGATGCCTTCAACAAGGGGCATGAGAACCAGATCAAGCTGGACATCATCCCCAATGCCGAGATCATCCCGAAATACGGCGCCGCCGCCGCCGGCGGCACGGCGCCCGATGCGCTGTCGCTCGACCTGATCTACACGCCGTCCTTCGCTGCCGCTGGCCAGCTGGAGGACGTCACCGACTGGGCAAAGTCGCTGCCCTATTTCAACAGCCTGTCGCCGGCGCACGTCAAGACCGGCACTTATAAAGGCCGCATCTACGGGCTGCCATTCTCCGCCGATAGCTCGGTGCTGATCTGGAACAAAAAACTGTTCAAGCAGGCTGGCCTCGACCCTGAAAAGGGCCCGACCAACTGGGCCGAGATCGAAGCCTATGCCGAAAAGGTCAACGCGCTTGGCGGCGATATCAAAGGTTTCTATTTCTCCGGCAATTGCGGCGGCTGCAACATCTTCACCTTCACGCCGCTGATCTGGGCGTCGGGCGGCGACATCCTTACCGAGGACGGCTCGAAGGCAACGCTCGACAGCCCGCAGCTGCGCGGCGCCATCGATCTTTACCGCTCGATGGTCAAGAAGGACCTGGTGCCGGCAGGCGCGCAGACCGATACCGGCTCCAACTTCTTTGCCGCGTTTGCCGCCGGCAATATCGGCATCTCGCCGTCCGGCGCCTTCGCCATCGGCGCGCTGAACACCCAATATCCAGACATCGACTATGGCGTCACCTTCCTGCCCGGCAAGGATGGCGGCTGGTCGTCCTTTGCCGGCGGCGACAATTTCGTCGTCACCAAGGGCACGACCAAGGTTGCGGTGGTCAAGGAATTCCTCGATTTCGCCTATTCGCTGGAGGGCCAGACCATCCTGGCGAAATACGGCAGCCTTCCGGTGCGCGGCGACATCGCCAACGAGGCGCTGAAGGATCTCGACCCGCGCTACAAGATCGCCGCAGAGGCGATGGCCAAGGGCCGCACGCCCTATTCGGTGGTGTTCAACGACCTGATCAACTCCGCCAACGGTCCGTGGAACCAGATGATCAACGAGGTCTTCTTCGGCGAGGACGTCAATGGCGCCATCGCCAACGCGCAGGAAACCATGCAGTCGATCATCGACTCCGCGCCGCAGCAGTAAGCGCCGACTTTAACCTCCCCCTTGAGGGGAGGTCGGACCGCAGGTCCGGGTGGGGTCGTTGCGGCAGTGCTCGACGTTCTTTTTGCGTTGGCGCGCTTCGCGGGCGACCCCACCCCCGCAGCACCCTTACC
>SAQR01000033.1 GCA_004020365.1 Mesorhizobium sp. | reverse complement strand
TAAGAGCGCAGCCTCGCTACCGTGCCATCCTCTCGCAAGGCGGCCTTCGCCGGAGATGTACTCCACACGCAACCCGGCGGCCGAAGATCGAGGTGTTCGGCATGGCCGAAGGCCTTCGGACCGGACAAGGCCAATCGATAGGTTCCTTGCGTCGACGGGGCACTCCGAAGTTAACCGCAGCAATGTCGCCGGGCTTCGTCTGCGGATTGCGATTTTCAGATGAGCTACCCGGCCCGGCCCACTCCCTGTCCACCTGCTCCAGGAAAACGCGCAGCCTGCTTCAGCGTTTCGCCCAAAGACTGATCGAATAGGTCAAGGCCTTGGTCTAGTGTCTCCGTGTCGATTGTAAGTGCAGGCAAAAATTTAACGACTTGATCAATGTGTCCGCATCGTTCGACCATCAAGCCCTTCTCAAATGCTTTGTGTGCTGTACCCTCAGCGATTTCGGCCGATTGGCAATCGAAGCCTAACGCCATGCCCCGCCCTCGAACATGGAAACTATTTCCGTGCTTGAGGGACGTGGCCTCGAGTCGAGCCCGCATAAGTTCGCCCATGCGCTTCACATTCTGTGAGAAAGTCTGATCCTGCCAATATATGTCTATCGCTGCATTGGCACTTGCAAGAGCAAGGTTATTTCCTCGAAACGTCCCAGTGTGTTCTCCTGGTTGCCATGCGTCAACCTCGTCTTTGATCAGCAAGACCGATAATGGCAAACCGTACCCGCTTAGGGATTTCGATAGTATGACAATATCGGGTGACACCCCTGCAAACTCAAAGCTAAAGAAGTCCCCCGTTCGCCCACAACCCATCTGAATATCGTCAACGATAAAAAGAGCATGGACATCCTTTGCTGCGGCCTCAACCGAGCGCAGCCATTCCTTGCTAGCTACGTTTATACCTCCTTCGCCCTGTACACACTCGACTAGAATGGCAGCTGGGGGATCAATGCCACTACTTTTGTCTAAAAATACCTTTCGCAGGTAGTCAGCAGTGTCGTAATCGGGACCGAGATACCCGTCATATGGCATGAAAGTCACGCCGGATAGCGGAAGCCCGCCGCCCTGACGATAAAAACCATTGCCGGACGCAGCAAGTGCTCCTAAACTCAAGCCATGGTATCCATTAGTAAAAGAGAGCACGTTGTGGCGCCCTGTGACTTTCCGCGATAATTTTAAAGCTGCCTCAACAGCGTTAGCACCCGTTGGCCCCGTGAAATGAAATCGATATTTCATCCCTCGCTTGCGAAGTATGGCAGAACTAAATGTTTCCATGAACGCTATTTTTGCAGGCGTGGCCATATCAAGTCCGTGAATCACGGAGTCGTTCCGCAGGTATTCGATGAGAGCCTCTTTGATCCTGTGATTATTATGACCATAGTTAAGTGTTCCGGCCCCAGAAAGGAAGTCAATCACTTTTCGACCACCGTTGGTCAACATAATAGATCCGCGCGCACGACTGAAAATTTCTGGAAAGCAACGGGAGTATATCCGTACATTGGATTCAAGGTCGTTGAGGGCCAGTAGGCCGCGTGACTCCCCGGTAACTCTATCCATGTCCATGTTCTTCTCCTTCTACTTCTACTTCAGCGAGCCAGTGCGCCTTATCTAGACTGCGCGATTATGGGCGCAGCCAGAATGTGCCGCTGATCTGAGGGGTCTTTATACCGGTCGAGTTGCATTCCCAGAACAGCCTCCAATCTAGCTGTGAACGCAGTGAACAACACCTACTAATGGTGGTAGTTCTTGCCTCAGATCGGGCACCGCTGGCTCGATGAAGTGGAGGACAACGCGGCGGCGCTGCTGATGAATCATGAATCGCGGGAGACTTTGGTAGGATCGATGCGATGCGGGGTGACCGCGGCTCACGCCGCCGACCTTAGCCGCCGAGACCTGCGTAATCAGCAGGCTCCTGAGCGCGTGAGCAGACGAACCCATCTTCAGCCCAAGTGGCCATGCACTTTTTTGCCAGCCGGGTGAGTGCCTGCGGTGTCCCCTGCCGGTTACTAGTACGGCGTGGTCAAGTTTCTTCCGTCCGGCTTGTCGGAGCGCCGCACCTAGTCGAGCAAGGTTCGGCGATCCGTTCCGGCAATGCTGGCGGCGTCCGCGGGGCTACTACCCCTCAGTGGCGCGACAATTCTGATGAGAAGCCGTAGCTTCATTGTCGCGCCGCAGCTTAGCCTGCCAGACCTACCGCCAGCTGATATCTCTCTCACGCGACTATGCGTATTGGTAGGTATTATAAGCTCGAGGACGATCTATGTTCTTTCGCGGAGGCGCAGTGTCAAGCCGAGTCTCCAAAAGCAAGGCTTGAGCCTCTTTCGTATTAGGGGATGCACGGTTTGAGTGTCTCTCAACGGTTGCCCATCTAGTACGGCGCCTGCGAGACGCATGGCGGTGCGAAAGCGTAATGGCAGTCCGCCAAGAGGGCTTGCCTTGCGAACGTGGCAGTATCAAGAAAGGACACACGATGGCCGAAAAAGTGTTTGACTGCAACAACAGTGTGTACGTCAAAAAAATTCCTCTGAAGGGTCGTGCTGTGTTTGCCAATACTTCGTTCAATGTTGGAGATGTAATTGAGAGGGCGCCAACTTGGGGATTTGACGATTCGACCGCAAGGGTATTTGAAAAAACTGGATTGTTTGAATATTATTTCGTGCGCAACGACCAACAGATCGGAGGGAAAGAGCTAATGGCAGGTTACGTTGTTTTCGGATTCATATCAATCGTAAACCACTCTGAGAACCCAAACACAAAGATAGTTTGGGCCAACGAAGACTCGGGGGCGTGGGCAAGCATCGTCGCTATAAATGACATAAGGGTTGATGAGGAGATAACCCACCATTACGCGAACATCTGTGCATATCATAATCGTACGAAGTTTGTGGAATGAAGAAAGAATGGCCTATCAATGCAAGGGGGCGAAGTAGCACTGTGTGAAATGTTGGTTCTCGGGCCGTCCTGACCATCGGCTCTTGCGCGATCGCGCGGAAATCAAGCGGCCTGTTCAGCACATCTCAGCCTACGGTTCTCCTTGGTTCTCCATGGCCCATGTGCCATGAAGCAGCAGGTCTCTTTACCTTTACCCTGCGATAGAGTCGAGCCATGTGGCCATGGCCTTGTGGTCGAAGCCTCTCTGACCGCCGAGGCATGCCGAGCGGGGTGGCCGCACTGCACATGCTCGGGTGTTGCCGGTGTCGTTAGACCGCTTCTGGCCATGAAAATCCACTTCGGCGGTCGATGAAGATCGTCAAGTCGAACGTTGGCTCGGGTTGAGCCGCCGGCTCAAGGCGGACCCGTTTGACTGGATCAAGCCTACCACCGGAAGCGCCAGCCGAAGTCCCCTAGGAATGGGAGTTGTTGAAAATCAAAAAAGCGCGAGCGCGAGTGCTGCAAGACTGCTCACCTTCCCTATTTGGCGCCGGATAACGGCGGCTAGTCGCAAGAACTAGCACGATACCGCTGGTCTTCTTTGCTACTGTCGGGCGTCTAGGGCGCCAATTTGTGGGCTGGATGGGCGATCTTAGTACAGTTCGCGACATGGTTGCGGGTCGACTTGTAAGCGCGACGATAGACCATAACTTGTGAAGAGCAGCCCAGTCGCCGGGAGCGTGCAATGACTAAGCAAAGTGAAATCGCAACGCGAGGAGGAAATCTGGCTGAAAATCCGGCGACGCCAACGCCGTCGACCTCTCGCTGGTTGCAACACCTGCCCCTGTTTTGCAAACGGCAGGATCCTGAATTCTCGAAGATATTCGAGGTGGTCAACACGCTTGCGCTTGATGACACGCATTGTCACCTGGTTACCGACCGCGATGCCGTTACGACTCCACAGCGCTATCTCGAGCGCATTTCGTTGGCTGGATTCCCGTTTCCTAATTACTTCCCCGCGGGGGTCTATAACCGCTGGCTCACCGGTGACGAGACAACCCGGCACGATCTCGACAAGACGTACGGCATTCAGGGCAAGGTCGACGAGATGACTTATCACCTGTCCCAAAGCATCTTTATCAAATTCCTGACAAAGGAGCTTGCACAGTTTCTCGATTGCGAACCGATATTTGAGGCCGTGATCGAGGCACGAAATGACCGAGCCAACGATTATTGGCTCTATGTCAATTCACTATTCCGGGATGTCAACCTGGAAAACATCATGCTCGATACTGGCTATCATGAAAGCGGCGGCCGGCCGGCCATTGAAAAATTCGAGGAGGGGATTCTGCCTTGTAGGACCCACAGGATTGCTCGCGTCGAGGAAATCCAGCGTGAATTCTTTGGTATGGATGTGTCATTTGGTGAATTCGAGGAACTCTACTCTGAAAGGCTTCTCGAGGTCCTGGACGGCACTGGCAATTTCGGCAAGAGGTCGGTGGGCATGAAGTCTTACCTACTACCCTTTATTGGCCTGATAGAGCCGCTTTACGACCGGACTCTTGCGGCTAAGTCGTGGGATGCGATGCGGAGATCCTACTCGGAACTACCGATCATGAAACGGCAGGCAGCGTTCAATATCTCGAAGGATCTGCGACGGTACACGTTCACATTGGCGCTCGAGGAATGCCTCAAGCGAGACATGCCGATGCAAATCCACACCGGCGACGGCGAAGCGCCCGAGGTTATCCTGCGCAACCAGGACCCCTTCTACCTGGAAGAAGTGGTTCGGTTCGACAGGGACAACATGATGAGAACGCCGAAGATCATCCCGCTGCACGCGGGCTACCCTTCGGTCGGCAAGGCGGCCTGGCTGAGCCACTTGTATCCAAATTGCTATTTCGAACTGTCGATCATGACCCCGTTCGTCCACCAGAGCCTCCACGAGAGGTATAAGCAGGTGTTGGAGGCCGTTCCGCTTTCAAAGATCCTGTTTGCCAGCGACAACTACCACGTGCCCGAGTTGTTCTGGCTCGCCGGACGATGGGGTAAGCGATATCTTGCGAAGGCGTTGACCGACCATGTCGTTGGGGGAAGTCTGGACTTTGACGAGGCGATAGAGGCAGCGCGCATGGTTCTCCATAAGAATAATCGTTCAGTCTACAATTTGAGGGATCTCTGATGAGGTCGTATTCAGGCCTCGATGGCACGCAATCATCAAGACGCATCAAAACGAACGCCGATGTCGCCGCCGCTAGTAGGCGCGGATGCAGACTGTCCTTAACGGCCCACTGCGCGCAATGAACCCTCTTGTCCCAGTGTCCTATTCTGATCGTTGCCGTAGTCGGCTTCGGGCAGCATCCGTCGGCATCTTATGGGAGGCGGGCCCGATGTGAGATCCAAACGGGAAGGGACTAAGCGTAAACCGCCGGCTTCGGTTGTACCGAGTGCCGGTGACCTGTCATCAGCCACATCGTGAGCCGCTCTGAACACGGATGATCCTCACGCCGGTATGTCTAGCACATGCCGCAGCCCGTCGGTATAGACTTTTCTGATAACTCGAACTCGCCGTCAAAATTTGACGTCAACGATCCCGCTCTCGCCATCGCCGTAGTGATGGCCGCCTTTCTGCGTGGGCAGCGAAAAAACGACGCTTTCCTGCATTGAGTGAAGCGAATTCGCACTAAATAGTCGGTTCACGTTGGTACAGTAGCCATTGGCACAGCCATAAAAAGAGGCTGCATTGTCGGCCCTAGCGGAGGAAGGAACATCCCAATGTCACAAGAACTCGGCTATCTCAGCCGCTGCGTCGCTGCCGGCCGGCTGAGCCGACGGGAATTTCTCGGCCGGGCGACGGCGCTCGGCGTCTCAGCGACATTCGCGAATTCGCTCCTTGCCAGAGCTGCGCAGGCCGAAGGACCGGTGCGCGGCGGCATTATCAAAGGCGGCATCGACGGCGGCGGGTCAACTCAAAGCCTCGATCCGGCGACTTTCGTGACTCTGCCGGGCATCTTCGGAAAGTGCTGGGGCGAGTATCTGGTGGCGCTAACGCCTGACGGCCACCTGGAGAATCGCCTTGCTGAGGAGGTCGGTTCGTCAGACGACGTCAAAATCTGGACTTTTAAGATCCGTCAAGATGTGGAGTTTCACAACGGAAAGACGGTTACGGCGGAAGACGTAGTGGCAACCCTGGAACGTCATTCTGACGAGAAATCGAAGTCCGCCGCATTGGGCATTATGCGCAACATCAAGAGCCTGAAGGCGGACGGCCGGGACGTCGTCATTACCCTCAAGGAACCGGACGCCGAGCTTCCATTCTTGATGACGGACTACCATCTCGTCATCCAACCAAACGGCGGCAGGGACAATCCGGCCGAAGGTATCAGCGCGGGTCCCTATAAGGTGACGGTCAACGAGCCCGGCGTCCGCCACGGCGGCGAACGCTTTGCCAATTTCTGGCAGGCCGACAAGATGGGCTTCGCCGATCAAGTCGAAATTATCGTCATCAATGACGCCACGTCCCGCATCTCTGCGCTGCAGAGCGGGCAGGTGCACATGATCAACAAGGTGGAGCCGAAGGTTGTCGATTTCGTCAAGCGAGTGCCCAACCTTAAGGTCGAAGCGGTGTCCGGCCCTGGGCACTATGTTTTCATTATGCGCTGCGATTCAGCGCCCTTCGACAACAACGATCTTCGCATGGCGCTCAAGCTCGCCATGGACCGGCAGGAGATGGTTGACAAGATTCTGCACGGGTACGGCACGGTTGGGAACGATTTCCCAATCAATGCCTCCTATCCGCTGTTCCCTGACGACATCGAGCAGCGCACCTTCGACCCTGACCAGGCGAAGCATCATTACAAGAAATCTGGTCACAGTGGCTCCATTCTTCTTCGGACCGCCTATTCCAGTTTCCCTGGAGCGGTCGATGCAGCACAGCTCTATCAGCAGAGCTGTGCCAAGGCCGGCATCACTCTCGACGTCAAGCGCGAGCCGGACGACGGCTATTCGGCTGAGGTATGGAACAAGAAGCCTTTCTGCACCTCTTTCTGGTCCGGGCGCGCGATACAGAGCCAGATGTATGCGACCGCTTATCTGTCAACGGCTCCCTGGAATGAAACCCGCTTCTCCAACGAGAGGTTCGATAAGCTTCTTACGGAAGCACGCGCCGAACTCGACGAAAATAAGCGCAAGAACCTGTATCGCGAGATGGCCATTATCGTTCGGGACGAAGGGGGGACGATCTTGCCGATGTTCAACCAATTCATTGACGCCATCTCTGACAAGATCGGCGGCTATGGGGGCGGGCGGGGCGAGCTGATGGACGGCGGCTACGCGTTTTCCAGATGCTGGCTGACGGCCTGATCCGGGCGCCTATGTCGCACATCGTGAGACTGATCGTCCAGCGTGTATCGCTGGGCGTTCTTCTCCTTGTCGCCGTATCGGTCCTGATCTTCGCCGGCACCCAGATCCTGCCCGGCGACGTCGCGCAAGCCATCCTCGGACAGTCGGCGACACCGGAGTCGCTCGCCAATCTGCGCGAGCAGCTCGGCCTCAACGATCCCGCCTTTATCCGCTATTTCCGCTGGCTCGGCGGCGTCGTGACCGGCGATCTCGGCACCGCCATGTCAAGCGGGCAGGATATTGCGACGTCGATCAAGGGGCGGTTGTGGAACACGCTGTTCCTCGCCTTCTGGGCGGCGGTCGTGGCCGTGCCGCTGGCGATCATCCTCGGCCTGATCGCAGTGCGTTACCGCAATGGCTGGGTCGACAAGCTGATCTCCGGACTGGCGCTTGCTTCGACGTCGTTTCCCGAATTCTTCATCGGTTACGTGCTCGTCTATTTCTTTGCCGTGAAATACCAGATCTTCCCCGGCATCTCGACGGTCTATGACGGAATGCCGTTCGGCGAGCGCATGCAGGCGATCATGCTGCCGGCGGCGGCGCTGACGCTGGTGGTGCTCGCCCACATGATGCGCATGACGCGCGCCGCGATTCTCAATGTCATGCAATCGGCTTATGTCGAGACGGCGGAGCTCAAGGGGCTTTCGGCATTCGCCGTCATTCGCAGGCATGCCTTCCCCAATGCGATTGCGCCGATCATCAACGTCGTCATGCTCAACCTCGCCTATCTCATCGTCGGCGTCGTCGTGGTCGAGGTGATCTTCGTGTACCCGGGCATGGGGCAATATCTCGTCGACCACGTCACCAAGCGCGATGTGCCGGTGGTTCAGGCGGTCGGTCTGATCTTTGCCGCCGTTTATATCAGCCTGAACATCATTGCGGACATAGCGGCGATCGTCGCCAATCCGCGTCTCGGACACCCGAAATAAGGGGCGGCGCCGTGCTGGATATAAAACATATCCCCATTCCCGCGCTGATCGGCCTGGTGCTGACGGCGCTGTTCGTGCTGGCGGCGATCTTCGCGCCGTGGATCGCGCCGTACGGCAATGGCGAGATCGTCGGCGACGTCTGGGCACCGATGTCGGCGACACATTTGCTGGGCACCGACAATCTCGGCCGCGACCTTCTTTCGCGCATGATCTACGGCGCCCGCGTCACGCTGTTCATCGCCGTGCTGGCCACCGCGCTGTCCTTCTCGCTCGGCGCCATCCTTGGCTTCTCGGCGGCGGTTTTCGGCGGCTGGTTCGACACGCTTATGTCGCGCCTAGTCGATCTCCTGATGTCGATCCCGACGCTGATCATGGGCCTCGTCGTGCTTTCGGTGCTGCCAACCAATCTGGTGACGCTGATCCTGGTGATGGGCATTCTCGACTCGACCCGCGTCTATCGCCTGTCGCGGGCGGTCGCCGTCGACATCAACGTCATGGATTTCGTCGAGGCGGCCAAGTTGCGCGGCGAAGGCAGCGTGTGGATCATCTTCCGCGAGATCCTGCCCAATGCATTGTCGCCGCTGGTTTCGGAACTCGGCCTGCGATTCATCTATGCCGTGCTGTTCCTGTCGACGCTGTCCTTCCTCGGGCTCGGCGTGCAGCCGCCCAGCGCCGACTGGGGCGGCATGGTCAAGGAAAACAAGGACGGCATCGTCTTCGGCATCGCGGCGGCACTCATCCCGGCGGCGGCGATCGCAATGCTGGCGATTTCCGTCAACCTCGTCGCCGACTGGGTGCTCAACCGCACGACGAGCCTGAAGGGAGGACGCGGGTGATGGCTGACCAGCGAGCAAAGTCCGTGCTGCTCGATATCCGCAATCTGCGCATCGAGGCCACCGTGTTCCCGCCAGGCGAGCCGCCCAAGAACATCGTGCTTGTCCACGACGTCTCACTGACGCTCGAGAAGGGCAAGGTGCTCGGCCTGATCGGCGAGTCCGGCGCCGGCAAGTCGACCATCGGCCTGTCCTCGATGGGCTATGGCCGCGGCGGCGTCCGCATCACCGGCGGCGAGGTCATCCTGAACGGCCGCGACATCCTGAAGGGCGGCAAGGAGGGCTTTCGCAAGCTGCGCGGCCGCGAGGTCTGCTATGTCGCGCAATCGGCCGCGGCGGCCTTCAACCCGGCGCACAGGCTGATGGACCAGGTGGTCGAGGCGACGCTGCTGCACGGCACGGCGACACGGGCCGCGGCCGAGAAGCGCGCCGTCGCACTGTTCAAGAAGCTCAGCCTGCCGAACCCCGAAAGCATAGGCGAGCGGTTTCCGCACCAGGTGTCGGGCGGCCAGCTGCAGCGCGTGATGACGGCGATGGCGCTCTGTTCCGAGCCCGACCTGATCGTCTTCGACGAGCCGACCACGGCGCTCGACGTGACGACGCAGATCGACGTGCTGGCGGCGATCAAGGACGCCATCCGCGACACACATGTCGCCGCGCTCTACATCACCCACGACTTGGCCGTCGTCGCCCAGGTGTCGGACGAGATCATGGTGCTGCGCCACGGCCGGCTGGTCGAATGGGGCGGCACCCGCCAGATCATCAAGGAACCGCGCCAGGAATACACCAATGCGCTGGTCTCGGTGCATGAGATCGAGCACCAGGAACAGAAGCCCGGCACGACGCCGTTCCTGTCGGTCAAGAATATCACCGCCGCCTATGGCCGCAGCCACATCAAGGTGCTGAAGAACGTCTCGGTCGACATCTATCCAGGCCAGACGCTGGCGGTGGTCGGCGAGTCCGGCTCGGGCAAGTCGACGCTGGCGCGCGCCGTCACCGGCCTGTTGCCGCCCGAACAAGGCACCGTCACCTTCGACGGACGTCCACTCGCCAACCGGCTTGCCGACCGGCCGAAGGAGGATCTGCGCCAATTGCAGATGATCTACCAGATGGCCGACGTGGCGATGAATCCGCGCCAGACCGTCGGAACCACCATCGGCCGGCCGCTCGAATTCTATTTCGGTCTGCGTGGAAGGCAACGTGACGCCCGCGTCGCCGAGCTGCTCGACAAGATCGAGATGGGCAAGGGCTTCGTCGACCGCTACCCGGCCGAGCTTTCCGGCGGCCAAAAGCAGCGCGTCTGCATTGCCCGCTCGCTTGCCGCCAAGCCGAAGCTGATCATCTGCGACGAGGTCACCTCGGCGCTCGACCCACTGGTGGCCCACGGCATCCTGAAGCTGCTGCTCGAGCTGCAGAAAGAGGAAAACGTCGCCTATCTGTTCATCACCCACGACCTCGCCACGGTGAAGTCGATCGCCGATTCGATCGCGGTGATGTATCGCGGCGAGGTGGTGCGCTACGGCGCGAAGAGCCAGGTGCTGGCGCCGCCCTTCGACGACTATACAGACCTTCTCTTGTCCTCGGTGCCCGAAATGGAGATCGGCTGGCTGGAGAAGGCGATCAAGGGACGGCGCATGGCCAGCGCGGGGAATTGACCTTCACCGGAGCGCTATTTGAACCTTCAAGGAAATTCTGGATAACTGCCAGGTTCCATTGTTGGATGTTTGCTGCAGGGCGGCGAAAATTCAAAAAGCGAACTCATTCGCGGAGTCGCGGAGTAACATCGCACGGATTTCCGAACGGCACGCACGTCGATCATCCTGCCGTTGTCGCTAGATGCCCCGGCCATTTCCAGATGGCCGCCGACCCTTGCAGCCTGATCCGGCAACGGATCCCGATCGAAACATTGGCTGACAAGTTGCCGCGCGGCGCCGCGAGTGGGATTACTAGCTCGCGCGCGGACCCGGTCCAGGTGCTGACGATTTTCGCCGAAGCTGGAGGTGATTGACAGTGGCCCAGAGAAGCCATCAACTGCCCCGCGTCAGAGACCCCAGGCCGATAGATCTGCGGCATTTGGCCCAAACGCGTCATTCATAGCTCAGATTGAGCGACCCGTTCACATTCATGTCAACATCGCGTCGGCCATCTTCGCGCGGGCGATCAGAAGCAACCAAAACCTGTCGTCCCGACGTCCCAATGACAGTCGAAGCCCTGCAGCCAGTCCTTAGACTAGTGTCCGTCGATAAACGGCAAGTTGTTGAAATTACTTGAGGAATCGTAGTTTCCGCAGGAAAGCTCCGGCGGTTTCAGATACACTTTGGCATCATTCCACTGATTCCAAAGCGTTTTCTGCCACCCCCGGGAGCCGACAATGCGCCAAGAACGCACCGTCCAAGCCAGTGTATTCGATCTTTTCGCCGGACACGAGATCGGCCGTGAGCTGAAGGGGATGTCCGATTGGCTGGACGAGCAGCGTCGCCTGACCGGGCTGGTGGCCGCCGACCTGCGCCGGCATGGGGTCAAGGAGACCGGCCGCGAGGGCCTGCCGGCGGAGGCGGTGCTGCGCTGCGCGCTGCCCAAGCAGCATCGCCAGCTCAGCTACCAGGAACTGGCTTTCCACCTGGAGGACTCCGCCCGTTCCGGGCGTTTGCCCGGCTGCCATGGGGATGGAGCCCGAAGAAGTCGGTCCTGCACAAGACGATCAGCGCGATCCGGGCCTCGACCTGGGAAGACATCAACGAGGTGCTGCTTTCGAGCGCCCGCCACGAGAAGCTGGAAAGCGGCAGGTGATACGAGTGGACAGCACCGTCACCGCAACCCTCATCCACGAGCCGAGCGACAGCAGCCTGTTGTGGGACGCCGTACGGGTGATGGTTCGCCTGCTGCGGCAGGCGGATAAATTGGGCAGCGGCGCGCTTTCCTGGCTGTCAATGCCGCTCGAATTTTCCCCAAAAGTGCCGAAGTAAAATTCCCCAGTTTCGCCGCTCAGACTGTCGCGGAGGGGTGTCCATTTTTCGGTGGCCGGCCGCGCGGCCGCGATGGTGGATTTAATGTCGGCGGCGTGATGGAGGCTTTTGATCGCAAGTGTTCGGGCATGAGCTCGGCGTGCTGGCGGAGCCGATAACTCGATCCTTCGATCCGGACGACGACCGCATGGTGAAGCAGGCGATCGAGAAGTGCGGTTGCGACGACAGGGTCGCCGAAGACCTCGCCCCATTCGGCGAAGCCGCGATTTGAGGTGAGAATCATTGCGCCCTTCTCGTAGCGGGCGTTGACGAGTTGGAAGAACAGATTGCCGCCACCGTGGACGACGGGCAGGTAGCCGATCTCATCGACAACGAGCAGAGCAGGCCGGCAGAAGAAGCGGATGCGTTCCTGCAGGCGGCCTTCGCGTTCGGCCCTTGCCAGCGCGGCGATGAGTTCGGCGAGCGTGCAGAAATAGACGCTCTTTCCAGCCTTCACAGCCTCGACGGCAAGCGCAATGGCCAGATGGCTCTTGCCTGTGCCGGGCGGGCCGAGAAAGTGGACGACCTCGCAGCGGGCGACGAAGCCGAGTTGGGCCAGCGTGAAGATTCGATCGCGGTCGAGCGAGGGCTGGAAAGAGAAGTCGAAGCCGGCGAGCGTCTTGACCGTGGCCAGGCGCCCCATGCGCAGTGCCGTCTTGATCCGGCTGTTCTCGCGCAGGGTCAACTCTTCCGAGAGCAGGATGTCCATGGCTTCGAGGGCGGCGATCTCGCCTTTCTCGAGCCGGCGCACGACATGATCGAGCGCTTCGAGCGCCCGCGGCATCTTCAGGCCGACGAGGTCGTGGCGGATCCGGTCGATGGTGGATGGCGTGGTGTCGAGCGCGTTCGTCATGGACGTTGCTCCTTCGCCATCACCCGGGCGACGGCGTCGTAGAAGGCCAACGGGCGCTGAGCGACCCTGTCGCCCGAGCCATGAAGAACGATCTCGTCGTTCCTCAGTCTTTGTCGGCGCGTGTGGACGTGGATGTTGCGATGACCCGGCTCGACATGACGCTGGTGCCGGCCTTCGAGAATAGGATGGGTGGCAATCAGTGCGCCGTCCTCGAAGATGCGCAACTCTTCGGCCAGCGTGTGTACCTCGACGACACGGCGTCTGGTGGCGTCGGGCACGCTGTAGAAATTGCCGCCGACGCTGACCATGCCCTCCCGGCTGATACGTCGCTCGAGCTTTAGGACCGATCGGAACGGAGCCAAGGGCAGCGGCCGCAGCGCTGCCCGCTCCTCGGCGAAAGCTTCGTTGACGACACGCCTTGTGGTGGCGTGAACCCTCGGGTTTGCGACCGTGTCCAGCCAGTGACGCAACTGGGCGTTCAGGTCTTCGAGATTGCGAAAGGACCGGGCCAGGAAGAAGTCCTCGCGAATGTAGCGGAACGGCCGCTCGACCTTGCCTTTCGTTTTGGCGCGGTAAGGCCGACACGCCTTGGGATGGAAACCATAGTGGCGGGCAAGATCGACGAGGGCACGGTTGTAGACGATGCCGCCGGTATCGCCTTCGCCGATCACAGCCGTCTTCATACGGTCGTAAAGCACTTCGCGAGGAGCGCCGCCCAGCGCCTCGAAAGCACCAACATGGCAGCGCAAGACAGTCGGCAGATCCTGGTGGACGACGAAGCGTGCCCAGATAAGGCGACTGAAGCCAAGCACCATGGAGAATAGCCAGACGATTCTCGGCGTGGTCGGCTCATCGGCAAAGACGACATTGAACTGGGCGAAGTCGACCTGCGCTTGCTCGCCGGGCGGGGTCTCGAAGCGAACCTCGTATCCACGCTCCGCCGCGGCAGGACGGACGTCGCGCAGGAAGTCGGTAACGGCCGTGTAGCCGCCGGCATAGCCGAGGTCCTTCAGTTCGCGGAAAAGCCGGCTGCCGGTGAGCCCGGGATATCGCATGACGCGTTCGCGAAGATAGGCTGTGAAGGGATCGATCACCGCCTGACGCGGCTTGCGCGGTCCGTAGGCCGGAGCCTCGAGCCCGCGCGCAATGTATTTGCGCACCGTCTTGCGGTCGATCCCGCTCTCCCTGGCGATCGCCGACACCGACAGGCCCTGCCGATGCAAATCCAGTATCATCATCATCTCCCCGATCTTGATCACCGAAATCCCTCTCCCGACCATCAGGAGAAGCATCAACGATCACGCGCCGCCGGTCCTCCCGGAGCGCGCTCCGGAAGACCGGCGACAGCGCTAAATTGGGGAAGATTCAAACGGCACTTCTGGGGAGTATTGAGCCGGCATCGACACTGGCACGATCACCGCCGCGCGGCCAAGAAGCGGGCGCGGGCGATCCAATACACCCGCGGCCGCCCGAAACGGGTTCAACTCTATCGCGAATTGCTCGGGATCACCCGCACGACGCTGGGCTATCTCCGACAGGCGGCCGAGCGGCTGACCCCGGCGGCTGATCTGGACGTTATCGTCTGGCAGGAGCAACTGCGCCACTATCGACCGCTGATCGAGCAGATCATCGCCCAGACCGAGCGGCGGGGGCTGGCCGGCGAGGTGGTGCCGGCCGCCGAGATGGTCAGCCTGTTCGAACCGCATGCCGACATCATCGTCAAGGGCGGCCGCGATGTCCATTATGGCCACAAGCTCAACCTGACGACGGGCAGGAGCGGCATGGTTCTCGACCTCATCGTCGAAGCCGGCAATCCGGCCGACAGCGAGCGGTTGCTGCCGATGCTTCAGCGCCACATCGACCGATATCGCGAGCCGCCACGTCAGGCGGCCGCCGATGGCGGCTATGCCAGCCGCGCCAATCTGATCCAGGCCAAGACTTGGGGCGTGAAGGACATGGCCTTCCACAAAAAATGCGGCATCAAGATCGAGGACATGGTCAAGAGCCGCTGGGTGTATCGCAAGCTGCGCAACTTCCGTGCCGGCATCGAGGCCGGTGTCTCATGTTTGAAGCGCGCTTTTGGCCTGGACCGCTGCACCTGGCGTGGGCTCGACCACTTCAAGACCTATGTCTGGTCCTCGGTGGTGGCCTACAATCTCGCCCTCTTCGCCCGCCTCAAGTCGAACTGACCCACCGCCGACTTCGCAAAAGCCTACCCGACGCCCAGCCGGGCGGTTCAACCATGGGCCAACTAGCGGAAGGCGAGAGACCCCTACTTCTCTTCTAACGCCTCGTGCAGATAGAGCCACCAAGACAGTCAGAAATACCTCGAATCGACATTGGCGGATACAATGAATACTTTGAAAAATTGTTGTTTATGGATGGACACTAGACTAGCCTGGCCCGAATTGCCGCCAAATCGACGCCATTTGTCATTTTTGCGCGGAGTGCTGCTACCTAGCGGCGCTAGTCATGTTCATGTTTTCTGCGGGAGGCCTACCCAAACGGGCCAATCAACGGATTATATCGTCAGCTCTATTTAGCGGCCGGTCAGGCGGCTTCGCCCTCGCGTGAACACATCGTATGATCCTCGAACGAGGGACAACTATTTGACGACTAGCGTGCGTGGCGTGAAAGTCAGGGGCTCATAGCCGGCTTCCGTAACTGCAAAGGGTTGAGTTATCGTGACCGCCTGATCCTCGAGCCATAAACCAGTCATCATGTGAAAACACATACCTGGGACAAGAACTGTCCTCTCTTCCTTGCGCAAACTCGCGGTGCGCTCTGCTACGGATGGTGGGTAACCGATCCCGATAGGATAACCGATCCGCTGATCCTTCTCGAACCCGTGGCGGGCCAGCGCCTTCTGGAATGCTTCGTACACCTCCGAGCAGGTACGCCCAGGTCGGACGCTGTCTAGGCCGGCGTTCAACGCCTCGATGGCGACGGTCGCGAGTCTTTCATATCCAGCGGATGGTTTGCCCAGGCAAATCGTCCGGCTCACATTGATCTGATAGCGGTGGCGAGTACCGTGAACCTCTATGTTGATTATTGTCGAGTTTGACAGTGGCTTATCCGTCCATGACGAGTGCGGAGCGAGCGCCCTTTCGCCAACGCCGAGGTGGACGACCGAAGAATTGTAGCTCCCGCCGAACTCAGGCGTACCTGAGATCTCCTGATGATATGCGGCTGCAGCGATGTCACACTCTCTCACACCCGGCTCTGCCGTGGCGACAACCCGCCTAAGCACAGCATCACCGATCAGCCCGGCTTGACGCATGAATACTAGTTCGGCGGAGCTCTTGATCAGCCGAATCCAGTTGATTAGCAGGTCGGCGTCCGCAAAGCTCGCCTGGGGCAACGCTTTGACGAGGTCCGCATGAGCCCGGGCAGAGTAGTAGTAACCGCCCATCTCCACGCCAATTGTCGCCTTTTCCCCTCCGATTTCCTTGACCACGCCTGCGACGTAGTCATATGGGGACAAGTCTGGCGAATTGACGTAATTATCAGGGAACCCGCGGATACTGTCGTCCGACAGATAGGTCGTAATTTTCGCTGACGTAGTATCCATTCCACGAGTGATGAATATCGGCTCGTTGCGATCGAGGGCTACAATCCCCATTTGGGGTGTGTAGAACGAATAGGCGTCATAGCCCGTAAGATAATTGAGGTTCGGCGGCTCGGAGACGAGCAGGATGTTCAGGCCGCGCCTTGACATCTCTGCCTTGACCTTGGCAAGGCGAGTGCCAAATTCTGTCCGCTCGAAATAAAGAATTCGTTCCATGTTCAGTTCCTGTGCTTCAACCGGATATCACCGCGCCTCTCCTTGAACCAATTCGTTTGCTGCCCGGCTCTATGGGAGAACAGACGGAAACCATCTTTCCGCCAGCTTAGTCCGCTAGCGTGCTCGTGTCTGAGCATAATGATAGGAGCGCGCTGAAATAACGCATTTTCAGCGTGGAAAGTGCGACTTACTGCAGCCTGTGCACCATATTTGCAGAAAAAGGCAGCTTGTTTGTCAGACACGGGATCGGCGTTTCCTCAGCGACCCGGTCCTGCCCGCCTGTTCGAATATTGGTTCAGGAACAAAGAAGAGCCACACCCTCCCTGCGGTACGGAAATCTCTTCGATAGTCGTTCTGAACGCAGGTTTTCATCCTAAGTCGCCAAGAGTTTGTGGAATTTAAGCGTACCCGGGCGGATATAAATACTGAGCTCGCTGCGACCGGACGGTCAGCGCGGCCCAAATCCGCTTAAGTATTCGAAAGGCTAGCCATGAATATGGAAATCGTCATCGCCGCAGTACTTCGACCTATTACTCATCAGGCAGCTCACCCAGAATGTCTGCTTGGAGCGGACGATGAGTGCGGATATATAGCGCGCAGGCTGTCGCATGGGGCCCGCCCGGGCTCGGTTCCTCTTTGTCGCGCAGTTGTGCACTAACAATGGTCAGTACCAAACAAATTTGTCGCGACCGCTTGGTGGTTTGTGACCCGGACGACGGAGATGTCGTCGGCGAAACAGATCTCACCACGGTGAGTGACGTCGATCGTATGCTAGATATCGGCTATCGAGCGAGTCGGCAACAACCGCCCGCCATTTATGAGCGAGTGCGAATTCTGCAGGAGGTTGCCGGCAGGGTGGCGGCGGAAGCCGAATGTCACGCTCATCTCATTGCGCGCGAAGGCATCAAGACCATTCGCGAGGCACGGGCGGAGGTCAAGCGTGCCATCGAAACGCTTCGCCTCTCGGCCGAACAGGCGAAGCAAAACGTTGGATCGGTTATTCCGTTCGATCAGGTTCCCGCCGGCGAAGGGCGGCTCGGCTGGTGGGCAAATCGACCCGCAGGGCTAGTCATAGCCATTACACCCTACAACGATCCGCTCAATCTGGTCGCTCACAAGCTCGGTCCTGCTTTTGCCGCGGGATGTCCCATCATACTCAAGCCCCACCCGCAAACGCCATTCAGCGCTATTCGCCTAGTCGAACATTTTCTTGCAAGCGGCGCAAGTGAGCACCGAATCCAGATAGTGGTTGGCGCTGCGGATGTCGGGGGCATGCTCGTAGCCGACCCCCGTCCTCGCATCATTTCTTTCACGGGTGGCCGAGAAGCTGGAGAGCGCATTGCTCATCGGTCGGGTGTGAAGCGGCTCCTGCTCGAACTCGGGGGCGTGGGTATCGTGGTGGTCGCGGCCGACGCTAACGTCGAAGCCGCAGCTCAGTCGATCAATAGCGGTGCATTTTGGGCGGCTGGACAGAACTGCGTCCGCGCGCAGAGGATCATTGCGGACGACAGAGTGGTGGCAGAGTTGACGGAACGACTTGTCGCGCGAGCTGCCGGCATCCGTTTAGGTCGCAAGATTGAGGAAACAACGGACATTGGACCGTTGGTCGATACTGCGCTCGCAAGCTCTCTGCACCGCAGCGTACAAGACATGGTGCGCGCTGGCGCCGCGGTACTTTGCGGCGGCGAGATCGATGGACCTCGCATGCGACCCACATGGGTTGCCGGGCTCCAGGGCGGCCATCCGCTGCTCGGGAGCGAGCTCTTTGGGCCAGTGTCGACAATCGAGACGGCCCAAGACGACTCAGGTTTGCTTGGTCGAATCCAAGACGGGCCAGCTGCAATTCACCTCGCGGTGTTTACGCAATCAATATCGATGGCCACGGCCGCATTTGAAAGAGCTAACGCTGCTGCGGTTATAATCAACGACAGTACTGACTTCCGTATCGACGCTATGCCCTTCGGGGGGGTCGGCGCGGCTGGTCTGGGGCGCGAGGGTGTTGCGGACGCAATCAGTGCAATGAGCGAAAAGAAACTCCTTATCATCGCTGAATCAAGAATGATTGCCGGCGGCCTCTCAAACGGCGGTCTCGTGTGAGCTGCCCCGTTAATGACAGTAAACCCTCTAGAACCCAGCAGGCGCGACCTTGGATACAACACCACACACCAAAATCCCCTCACACGCTCGTACAGTGATCGTAGGCGGCGGTATTATCGGCCTAAGCGTTGCTTACCATCTTGCGAAAAAGGGTGAGCGTGACGTAGTTCTGCTGGAACGAAAAGAACTTACTTGCGGGACCACCTGGCACGCGGCAGGTCTAGTAACTCAGCTCCGCTCCACCGAGAATTCATCGAGACTCGCTGCCTATACTGCAGATCTGTTTGGCAACCTCGCTGCGGAGACGGGCCAAGAAACCGGGTTTCGTCGGTGTGGTTCGCTCACGGTGGCTGCGACTCTTTCGCGCCTTCGGGAGCTCAAACATGCGGCTTCAATGGCGAGCAACTTTGGATTGGAAGTCGACATTATCAGCCCGGCGGAAGCGTTGGAAATTGTTCCGCAACTCAATCTATCCGATATGGTCGGCGCTGCCTGGATTGCCAAGGATGGTAAAACAAATCCGATCGACACTGCTCGTGCCTTTGCAGCCGGTGCGCGCCAGCGCGGTGCACGTATCCTGGAAGGCGTGACGGTCACTGGGATCGAACGCATTGGCGATCGCGTCACGGGAGTCCGGACCAGCCATGGGACTGTAATTTGCGATCATATCGTTTTGTGTTGTGGCATGTGGACCCGCGACCTTGCCGCCTCGGTAGGTGTGTCGGTTCCTCTCCATGCGGCCGAGCACTTTTACGCGGTGACCGAGACCATACCTGGCATTTCGCATGATATGCCGACTATTCGTGACCTCGATGGGCGTGTCTACATCAAGGAAGACGCCGGTAGGCTTTTAGTGGGATCTTTCGAGACGATCGGCAAGCCTTGGGGAGGGCATGGTATACCTGCTAACTTCTGCTTTGATCAGCTGCCGGACGATCTCGATCACTTTATGCCTTACTTTGAGAATGCGATGCATCGAATGCCGGTGCTGGGTGAGGCTGGCATTCAGCTGTTCTTCAACGGGCCAGAGAGTTTCACGCCCGACAACCGGTTCCTCCTTGGCCCTACGGCAGAGATAGATGGGCTGTTTATTGCTGCTGGGTTCAATTCCTGTGGCATCGAATCCTCCGGGGGGGCGGGAAAGTTGCTAGCGGATTGGATAGTCGACGGAGCTCCAGGCGCAGATTTCTGGGATATTGATGTTCGCCGGGCGATGCCGTTCCAGCGCAACCGACGGTACCTTGAGAAGCGAACCAGCGAAGCCATGGGTATGCTCTATGGTGTGCACTGGCCCCTGCTAGAGCCAGAGAGTGCACGCGGGGTTCGGAGATCTCCCCTCCACTCGCAACTCACTGCGGCAGGGGCCCATTTTGGTCAGGCTGCGGGCTTTGAGCGCCCGCTGTGGTTCGCTCAGGAGGGAAGCACCGCAGAATATTCTTTTGGGCGGCCAGGGTGGTTTGCGGCGCAACGGGCCGAGTGCGTTGCGGCGCGTGAGAGCGTGGCTTTGTTCGACCAAAGTTCCTTTCAGCATGTCCGCATAGAAGGATCCGACGCGCTTTCTCTTCTCCAGCGCATCTCTGCCGCGAACATTGACGTCCAGGTCGGGAAAACCGTGTACACTGGTTGGCTTAACGAGACCGGCGGATTTGAGTCTGATCTTACCCTGACGCGGCTGGGGGAACGGTCATTTATGGCCGTGACAACAGCCGCCCAGAAAACGCGCGACCTCGCGTGGTTGCGAAGGCACGGCAAAGATTTCGACTCCGTTTCAGTTGTGGACGTTTCGCCTGGTCAGTCGACAATTAGTGTCATGGGCCCAAAATCGCGCGCGTTGCTCCAGACCGTCAGCCCGGACGATTTCAGCGACGAGGGCTTCCCCGTCGGATCGGCTCGCACCATCGAAATCGGAGACGGCCTAGCTATTGCGATCCGAATGTCCTTCGTCGGGGAACTCGGTTGGGAGCTACACGTAGATTCGGACATGGCAGCATCCGTCCACGAAGCGCTGACGGCGAATGGAGGGCCGTTCGGCCTCCGCCTTGCGGGCTACCACGCTCTGGACTCACTCAGGATGGAATGCGGCTATCGTGATTGGGGCCTGGAGATCACAGACGAGGATACCCCGCTGGAAGCGGGCCTGGGGTTTGCAATTGCTTGGGACAAGCCAACGGATTTTTTGGGCCGGTCGGTGCTGGAACGGCAGCGCGGCGCCCCACTTCCAAAGCGCCTCTGTCAAGTGCGGACAGAGGCTGCGGACATCTTTCTGCACGGCACGGAGCCTCTCTGGCGCGACGGGAAGCGGGTCGGCTTTTTGAAGTCTGGAGCGTTTGGGCACACGATTGGAAGCGCAATAGGTATGGGCTACGTGCACAACACGGATGGCGTAACCCCACCATGGCTGGAAGCGGCAAGCTGGGAGGTAGAGGTTGCCGGCGAACGATATCCAGCAACTGTGCAGTTGAAGCCATGGCTCGCCAAAACGCTGCTCGGTGAGAGCCGCCAGCCAAATCGCAAATGAGCGCAACATCCCGTTGACCGCTGGTTGGTCGCAATCGGCTAATCAGCCCACGCTCTGCAAACCGAGGGGCTGTAGCCTCGTCCTGGAGCTAGACCAGCCGATGACATCCGCCTTCACACTAAGCCTCAAGTGTTCGGACCAACCCGGGATCGTAGCTCGAGTGACCGCGGAGCTTTTCAAGTACGGGGCGAACATTGTGGAGGCGGCGCAGTTTGAGGACAGCGAAACAGGCCGTTTCTTCATGCGAGTGGTGTTTATCATGCCGTCGGGCACTGAGGTCACGACCCTGATCGAGACCTTTGGCGCGGTCGCACGCCACTACGAGATGAACTGGGCTATCCACCCGCGTCATCAGCGACGGAAAGTGCTGGTACTCGCATCTAAGTTCGATCACTGCCTTGTTGATCTGCTCTATCGGGCCCGAATAGGCGAACTGAACATGGCGGTGGTCGGCATTGCCTCAAATCATCCACGCGAAATCTTCAGCGATCTCGGAGATGCGCCTTTTCACTATCTACCAGTTACCAGTAACACCAAGTCGGATCAGGAGGCAAGAATCAAACGAATTGTCCATGAGACTGGCGCGGAACTCGTTGTGCTCGCGCGCTATATGCAGATCTTATCGGACGATCTCTCGTCCTTCTTATCGGGGCGCTGCATCAACATCCATCATAGTTTCCTGCCAGGCTTCAAGGGCGCGAAGCCGTACCATCAAGCGTATGGGCGTGGCGTCAAAATGATTGGTGCGACCGCACATTATGTGAGCGCAGATCTCGATGAGGGTCCTATCATCGCACAGGACGTCGAACAGATAACTCACTCTGACTCGCCGGAAGCGCTTGTGCGGAAAGGTCGCGACATAGAACGGCGGGTACTGGCCTCCGCAGTGCGGTGCCATTTGGAGGATCGAGTGCTCATGAATGGCGCCAAAACTGTCGTATTTCCGGGCTAAGTATTTGGGTCCGCGGATCTGCTGCTCTGAAAGTGATACCACTGCTGTGGAAGAGCTGTCGGAATAATGCTTGCAACCGGAGGGTTTAAATGAAGATCCTTGTGCCCGTGAAGCGGGTTGTGGATGCCAACGTCAAGGTTCGGGTGAAAGCCGACGGACTGGGCGTCGAGCTTGCCAACGTGAAGATGGCGATGAACCCGTTCGACGAGATCGCGGTCGAAGAGGCGATCCGCATTAAGGAAGCCGGCAAGGCCGAGGAGATCATCGTCGTGTCGATCGGCCCGCAACAGGCGCAGGAGACGCTGCGCACCGCGCTCGCCATGGGCGCCGACCGCGCCATCCTGGTCAAGACCGACGAACAGACAGAGCCGCTGGGCGTCGCCAAGGTGCTGAAGGGCGTCGTCGACGCCGAACAGCCCGGCCTCGTCATCCTCGGCAAGCAGGCGATCGATGACGATAGCAATCAGACCGGCCAGATGCTGGCAGCGCTGCTTGGCTGGGCGCAAGGGACATTCGCCTCGAAGGTGGAGCTCGCCGGCGATCATGCCAAGGTGACGCGCGAGGTCGACGGCGGCCTGCAGACGGTGGAATTGAAGATGCCGGCGATCGTGACCGCCGACCTTCGCCTCAACCAGCCGCGCTACGCCTCGCTGCCCAACATCATGAAAGCCAAGAAGAAGCCGCTCGACGAGAAGAGCCCGGCCGACTACGGCGCCGACGTCAAGCCGCGCCTCAAGGTCATCAAGACCGAGGAGCCCGGCGGCCGCAAGGCTGGCGTCAAGGTCAAGAGCGTCGCCGAGCTGGTCGACAAGCTGAAGAACGAAGCCGGCGTGCTCTGAGCGGTCAGGAAAGGAACAGGAAAATGGCAATTCTCCTCATCGCCGAACACGACAATGCGACCCTTTCCGACCAGACCGCCAAGGCGGTTTCGGCAGCCCTTCAGATCGGCTCGGACGTCGATGTGCTGGTCGCCGGCAAGGGCGCCAAGGGCGCGGCTGACGCCGCCGCCAAGCTGAAAGGCGTTCGCAAGGTGCTTTTGGCCGAAGCCGACGAGCTTGCCGAGCGCCTGGCCGAGCCGCTGGCCGCTCTGATCGTTTCGCTCGCCGGCTCCTATGACACGATCGTCGCCCCGGCCACCTCGGTGGGCAAGAATGTCGCGCCGCGCGTGGCGGCGCTGCTCGACGTCGCGCAGGTGTCCGAAATCATCGAGGTCGTTTCGCCCGACACCTTCAAGCGGCCGATCTATGCCGGCAACGCCATCCAGACCGTGCAGTCGAGCGATGCCAAGAAGGTCATCACCGTGCGCACCGCCTCCTTTCCAGTCGCCTCCCAAGGCAATGCGGCTGCCGTCGAGATTGTCTCGGCGGCAGCCGACCCTGGCCTGTCCTCCTTCGTCGAGAACAAGCTGTCGGAAACCGACCGTCCGGAACTGACGTCGGCCAAGATCATCATCGCGGGCGGCCGTGCGCTCGGCTCGTCGGAAAAATTCCAGGAAGTCATCCTGCCGGTCGCCGACAAGCTGGGTGCCGCGGTCGGCGCCTCCCGCGCCGCTGTCGATGCCGGCTATGCCCCGAATGACTGGCAGGTCGGCCAGACCGGCAAGGTCGTCGCTCCCGATCTCTACATCGCGATCGGCATTTCCGGCGCCATCCAGCACCTTGCCGGCATGAAGGACTCCAAGGTCATCGTCGCCATCAACAAGGACGAGGAAGCGCCGATCTTCCAGGTTGCCGACTACGGCCTCGTCGGCGATCTCTTCGTCATCCTGCCGGAGTTGCAAAAGGCGCTTTGAAGGCGGCAATCACGGCCATCAGCCCTCCCCGTGTATGGGGGGATGCCGGCTGAGGGGAATGCTAAGCCCAAATCGTCTTCACTCGTTACACAACTGAGGATCTGCGAGAGCAGTCTGAGAAAGCGGATTATTTTTTAGGCGCTCCGACATGTGGGTTCATTTCATCGGACGCGTCTTCAACAGGCACAGCGAATCCGGCTTTGACACGATCCATTATCACCATCGTCTTTACCCCCTTAATATCAGGGTTCTCATAAAAAAAGCGACGGGTAAACTGCTCGTAATCTTCCATACTCCGCGCGGTCACATAGAGCACAAAATCGGCGTCTCCTGTGACGTAGAAGCCACTGACCACTTCCGCTGACGATTTGATAACCCTCTTGAATCGGTCAATGATATCAGCGCGCTCTCGCTCGAGGCTGACCAAAACAAGCATTTGAACTTGTCTCCCAACCGCTTTTGGCGACACGATCGAGACGTCCGCCTCAATTATGCCTTCGGCCCGCAACCTCTTCAAGCGCCTTTGACAGGCCGTAGCAGACAACCCGGCCATTTCACCGATGACTTCGGAGGTCAACCGATTATTTTTTTGCATTATTTCAAGAATACGAGCATCAATTCGATCGTACCGCATATTGACCCCAGAATACAGTGATTTTTCGCCACGAATACATGGTTTTATTGAAGAAAGCGCCATTCAGTAGTCCGAGCGACCAGATCGTAGCACTATCTCGAACACACCTGCGATTCAAGCCAAAACGCATCTGATGATTGAGCCAGCTCGACATAGCCAACGGGCATACGCCCGCTTCTAAATGGCGCCCGGATGGCATAGTTGGTGCTTTGAAGCATTCGAGTAGCCGCGCTGCACAGGCTTAAAGCCTGAAGGTGGACAGAGCGGCCCACGTTGGATCTGCAAAATCCATTTGCGACCGGCCGGGCAGCGGCCTTGTCTTCCTGGAGGGGCGCCTTCGCTGAATTAATCCGAGCTAGGCTCAGATCCGCGTTTTGCTTCGTTTTGTGAAACACTTGCTCAATCTGTGTAAGCAGACCGGTTCGCCCCGACGCGCGTCAGAATCTCTCCGACGCGCGTCAGCAATGCACCCGTGGAACGGTGCAAGCTTGAGACTCATGCCAAGTCAATGACATTGCGGTCGGCCGAGAGCTGCGAAACTGAGGCTGGTTGACCCTTGCTTAAGCTGGTGCTGGAAAAAACCTCGGAACCCGGAAGTAGTGCAGAATTTCGGCATAGCGGGCACCCATGTTGAAGGGAAACAGCCCGAGGCTGGTGTAATCTCCACGTAATAGAAGTGGGTGGACTACCCAACAAAAAGGAGGAGGAATTATGCGTCGCAGAGAGTTCCTAACTACGTTGTCAACTATCGCAATTGCGGCGCCATACGTAAGCCGCCGCGTTTGGGCTCAGTCTCAAGGTGAGCTACGGGTCCAGCTCTATGGTGGCGATGTCGGAAAGGCGAACATAGAAGCTTATGCGAAGCCGTTCGAAACCGAGACCGGAATCAAAGTCATCCCGATCACCGACGACATCAGCTTGCCGCAACTTGAGCTTATGGTGACTCAGAATAATGTAACGATTGATGTTGTTGCAGCTAGCCCAGCTACAAACATGGTAGCGGCACAGAAAGGGTATCTTGAGAAGATAGACTATTCTATTTATCGGAAAGAAGAGCTCGATGCAATACTAGAGTTTGCAAAGCAGCCATATGGTGTCGCTGGAGAGGTGTATTCATGGGTAATGTTCTATAATGAGGAGTATTTCCCTGCCAACAAGCCGCGGCCGACTTCGTGGGCGGAATTCTGGGACGTCAAGAAATTTCCCGGCGTTCGTACTCTCGAAACCGGCCAATATGGTAGTGAGGGCCCTTGGGAGGAAGCGCTTCTGGCAGACGGCGTGGCTGCGGATTCCATATACCCAATGGACATTGATCGCGTTTTCGCCAGCTTGGACAAGATCAAGCCTCACATCCGCAAGTGGTGGACAACTGGTTCGGAAGTCCAGCAAATGTTGCGTGAAAAGGCGGCGGATATCGGAAATTGCTATGACGGGCGAGCGGCTTTGTTGATCGACGAGGGCGCTCCCGTTGAGATCACTCGGAATCAGGCTAAGTTGACATGTGATTACTGGGGGGTAGTCAAAGGCAGCCCCAATGCGCAAAATGCGCAGAAATTTATTGAATTCGCCACTCGTGCCAAAAATCAAGCGGCTTTCGCTCAGCGAATCGCCTACGGCCCTCCCAACCTCAATGCATACAAGCTGATTCCGGAGGAGAGGGGGCGTCGACTCTCTACCCACCCTGACAACTTGGCCAGCGGCATTCTCCTTAACACAAAGTGGTACAGCGAAATCGGGTCGGACGGCCTGTCCAACGCCGAGCGGCTCCGCGATCGCTGGAACCAGTGGATCCTTCTCTAAGTAGGATCCGTTTGGCGTGCAGGGCGAAGTGGCCGCAGGACATCTGGCGGTCACATTCGTCTAGTTTTGGAGCGATTGTCGTGAACGTTCATGTTAGAAACCGCATCCAGTCCCGCGAGGATCAAGTTTTGGAGAGTAGCCTCGTTCCCACGCAGATCGAGTTTCGCAACGTTAGTAAGTCGTACGGGGCTGTCGCCGCAGTCAGGGATTTATCCCTGAGTGTTGGTCGCGGGGAGTTCCTTACGGTTCTGGGTCCGAGCGGTTCGGGCAAGACTACAACGCTGATGTTGCTTGCCGGGTTCGAGGCTCCTACCAAGGGCGAGATCCTGATCGCGGGAAAGTCCGTCGGCTCGGTTCCTTCCTACCAGCGCGACCAAGGCGTTGTCTTCCAAAGTTATGCTCTGTTCCCGCACCTTTCGGTCCGCAGGAACTTGGAATTTCCGCTGGAGATGCGAGGCATAAAGGCTGGCGAGAGGTTAGCCCGAGTCGATCGCATACTTCAGCGCGTGCACCTTGGTGAGCTCAGTGACCGAATGCCAGTTCAACTCAGTGGCGGCCAGCAACAGCGCGTGGCGCTTGCCCGCGCCCTCATCGCAGATCCGCCGGTCCTTCTTCTCGACGAGCCACTTAGCGCGCTGGACCGCAACTTGCGCGAGGAGATGCAGGGCGAGATTAAGAATCTCCACCAAGAGTTCGGCATCACAACTATCTGTGTGACGCACGATCAGGAAGAAGCGCTCACATTATCGGATCGTATCGTCGTCATGAGGGCCGGGCGAATCGAGCAGACGAACACGCCGGAGGCCTTGTATGATCGGCCAGCCACGCGTTTCGTGGCAAGCTTTCTGGGCGAAGCCAACTTCTTGGAATCCCCTTTTTTCGAGATCGAATCCGATCCTCCGCAACCTGTCGACACAGTCCCGATGATACGGCCGGAGCGTCTTGGTATCACCACTTTGACAGCCCCGCGGAAGCCGGATGCTGATCGGCGCCATGCCGTCACTGGCACCGTAGACGATATGATCTATGCTGGGCCGGTGCGCAAATACAATGTGCGGGTGGGGAACTGCGTTCTCGTGGTGCGCGAGCACGTAACCTCGGGACAGCATACCTTCCAACGCGGTGACGAAGTGAGACTTGATTGGCTTAGGTCCGACGTCCGCTTCGTTGCGGGCTGAACTAGCTAGTGGCAACGCGGATGAAGATGCTTCAGAAACTCGGTCGGATCCCCATCGGACTTACGTTGCCGGCGCTGGCCATTCTGCTCGTGGTAATGGGCATACCGATGGTCCGGCTCTTCTTGGCAAGCATTAATGCGCCGGCCTTCTCACTCAGCAACTATCAGGCCTTTTTCAGCCAGCCAGCAAATGTCCGTGTGCTCTTCCAGACGATCGAAGTGAGCGCAGTGGCCACGGCACTCTGCGTTATCATAGGTTACCCCACAGCGTATCTTATCTCGGCTGCCCCCAAGCGTTTGCAATTGACGCTCATTGTGCTTGTCCTCATCCCCTATTTGACCAGCTTCTTGGCGCGTACTTATGCATGGGTAGTGATCCTTGGTGATCATGGTTTGATCAATACTCTGTTGCTAAACGGTGGCGTTATTTCCAGTCCTCTGCCGCTCATATATAACCGCATGGCAGTGTACATCAGCATGGTTCATATAATGTTGCCCGTGATGATACTGCCTCTGGTCAGCGTCATGATGGGCATCGACAAGTCGCTGGTTGCGGCTGCCCGTAGCATGGGAGCAAGGCCTTCTGCCGCCTTTTGGCGCGTCTTTTTCCCTCTCAGCATGCCTGGCGTCCGCAGCGGTTCTTTGCTGGTATTCGTGATCTGCCTTGGCTTCTATATCACGCCAGCAGCCCTGGGAGGATTGAGAGACGCTATGCTGTCGACATTCATAGCATCGCAAGTCCAGACCTCCTTTAACGTCGCGCGCCTCGCGGCCTCGGCCTTCATCCTCCTGGCGGTCGCCGGTGTCGTGCTCTCTATGATCGGCCTCGATCTTTCAGATACGCAAGGCCGGACGGCGCAACGAACGCAGCGGGCTCGGCAGAGGCGGCTACCTCCATTCGGTGCGCTGCGACGCTACTTTGGTGAGGGTGCCGATCATTACAGGGCTAAGCGCTGGATGGCGAATCTCTACCAAGCTGGCAGGGAAGACCCTTGGTCGATCTTAGAAATCTTATACATTATTCTCGTCATGACTTATTTGTTGTTACCCGGCGTCGTGGTCATCATCATGTCGTTTAGTGCCGGAACTTATCTGGAGATGCCGCCATCAGCCATTTCACTGAGGTGGTACCGCTCCTTCTTCCAAGATCCGTCCTGGAACGGCGCCGCGTGGACCAGCATCCAGATCGGCGCTATGGTCACTATCCTGTCGACGATCGTCGGGACGCTAGCCGCCTACGGCCTCAGCCGCACTTCTTCGCAATTGCGCGGCTCTCTGACAATGGTACTCTTGGCGCCGATCACCTTTCCAAGCATTGTCGTCGCCATTGCTGCCTACCTCGGGTTGGTCAATCTTGGACTCATCGGTACAAGGACCGGCATCGTTCTGTCGCACAGCATTGGGGCCATCTGCTACGTTGTTGTGATCGTTTCGGCTACATTGGCGACGTTCGACCGGCGCCTCGAACAGGCTGCGAAGAGCATGCGCGCCGGACCGCTGCAGACATTCATGCGAGTTACACTGCCACTGATCCGGCCAGGCATCATCGGAGGCGCTGTATTCGCATTTATCCACTCCTTCGACGAGGTCGTCATCTCGTCGATGGTAAGCGGGTTTTCGATCCGCACGCTGCCTTTAAAGATGTGGGAGAACATGCGCAACGAAATCGACCCGACAATCGCTGCGGTGGCTTCGCTATTAATGCTCCTGCCTATTCTTTGGCTCGGGGCTCTCTACATTTTTTGGTGGCGGTCAAGGCCGCAGCTTCAATCTGTAGCAACTGTGTAGCGCTCTCAGTTGTAGGCCTGAGCCTCCTAAACCAGCCCCGCGGACAATGGACAAGGGCAAGTGCCGAGCCCTTGCGAGCACGCATCGCAACCGTTGCGAGTTGGCCTCTCGAGTAGTTCAAAGACACGTGTGGAGCAGCGGAGCCCGTCTCAACGGCGCGAAGGCGCGGCGCTGACCGGAGGTTCGGCGAGCTGGTTCTCGAACCGAACACCTTCTTTATAGGGGCGCGCCTTACTCAGGGTAAGCGGGTGGCTGATGCCGTTCAGCGCTGGTAGTTCCAAGGCATAAGCGCCTCGATATCGCTGTTTGGCCAGCCATTGGCGATACGCTCGAGGGTCTGGGTGAGCCAAGCGTGCGGATCGACCTGGTTCATCTTGGCGGTGGTCAGCAGCGTGGCGATGGTCGCCCATGTCCGTCCGCCGCCGTCGCTGCCAGCGAAGAGGCTGTTCTTTCGAGTAATTGTCTGCGGCCTGATAGCGCGCTCGACGGTGTTGGAGTCGATTTCGATGCGGCCGTCGGCGAGGAAGCACTCGAGCGCGGCACGCCGGCCGAGCGCATAGCGGATCGCCTCAGCGGGCTTCGATTTGCCCGACAGCTTCGGCAGCTCCTTTTCCCACAGCGCAAAGAGAGCGGCAACGACGGCGGCGGATTTCTCCTGACGCGCAGCTATCCGTACTGCCGGATCCTGGCCGAGCACGGCCGCCTCGGCGGCCCACAGCGGGGCCATCTGCGCCACCGTCTGCGAGGCGATAACGGAGGAGCCTGCGGCATGCAGTTCGTAGAACTTGCGCCGCACGTGCGACCAGCACGCCGCCAGCAGCACGCCATCATTGCCCCGATCGGATCGGGCCAGCCGGTTATAGGCGGCGTATCCGTCGACCTGCAGGATGCCGCGATAGCCGTCCAGATGGCGGGCGACGCATTCGCCGGCACGGCTGTCTTCGAAGCGATAGGCGACGATGGGCGGTCCGCTGCCACCGAACGGCCGATCATCACGGAGATAGGTCCAGAGGTAGGCCGTCTTGGCCTTGCCCGATCCTGGGGCCAGCGTTGGCTGGGTGGTCTCATCGGCAAAGACCCGCTCACCCTGCTTGATGCGGGTCAGTGCGTAATCGGCGAGCGGCTCGAGCTCGAAGCCGACCTTGCCCATCCACTGCGCCATCTGTGACCGGTCGATCTCGACCTGATCGCGGGCATAGATCGTTTCCTGGCGGTAAAGCGGGAGGCCATCGGCGTATTTGGACACTGCGATCTGCGCCAGCAGCGCTTCGGTCGGAATGCCGCTTTCGATGATGCGGGCGGGAGCGGCTGCCTGGATAACGCCGTCCCAGCCCTTGTAGGCATATTTGGGGCGACGCGTGACGATCACCCGGAACTTCGCCGGGGTGACATCGAGCCGTTCGGAGACGTCCTCGCCGATCAGGATCTTTTCCAGCGCTTCGCAGCCAGCAGGCGTTTCGGGCTCGATAACCACCTCGACCCGTTCGAGATGGGCCGCAAAGCCTTTGCGAGGACGCGGCGCGCGCTTCGCTTTCGAGCCGCCCGCAGACTTCTCCATCTGCGCTTCGATGGCCGCCACGCCGGTTTCGATCTCGTCGAAGACCAGCGCATACTGCTCCTCGCTCAGCGCACCGGTCCGCAACCTTTCGGAGCGGCTGCCGAAGCGCGCCCTCTCCAGCATCTTCACCACCGCGGTCAGCCGTGCGATCCGCTCATCAGCGCTCTTGTTGACCAACTCGAGATGGAGGTTGCGCTCCTCCAGAAGGGCGGCCTTTTCGGCCATGGCAACAACCATCGCCTTGAGCGCGTCAACGTCGTCCGGGAGCGCGAGTTCGGGTGCCGACATGGCCAAAATCAGAGCATATTCGCGGGCAATTTTCCCGCTTTTTCAGCTCCCTGATTCATCATGCCGCAGGGTTTTACCCAGCCGATTGCGGCCGCCTGACGGTCTCCGTCCGAACCCGTTTCCAGTCCATTCCGTCAACCAGAGCCATGAGCTGAGCATGATTGAGCTGGACCCGGTGGTGGCCGATCCGCGGCCAGCAGAACTTCGCGTCGTCCAGTCGCTTGGCATAAAGACACACGCCGCTGCCGTCCCACCAGACGATCTTGATCCTGTCCGCTCTTTTGGCGCGGAAGACATAAAGCGCGCCGTTGAACGGATCCGAGCCGGCATCGCGCACCAGTGCCAGAAGGCCGTCGGGACCTTTTCTAAAATCGACGGGATGACTGGCGACCAACCTTTACGCCGGCCGGGATCATGCCTGGCGAACCGCCCGGATGATCCGCACCAGCTGCTCCTCATTGATATCGGCACCGGCGCGAATGACCACGCCACCCAGCTCGATCTCCACCGACGCAGACGCTGTCGGCGTGACCTCGACAAAGCCGAGCCGAGCCGCATCTCGCTGCCGCCTGACCGCACCGCTCTTGATCGCCTTGCGCCGCCAGCCGAACAGCTGCGAGCTCGCCAGTCCAGCCTGGCGCGCGATCGCCGACACGTTCGCCCCTGGCTTCAGGGACTCTTCAACCAGCCGTGCCTTCGCTTCCGCCGACCAGCGCCGCCGCGGACGCTGCGGACTTGCGTCCAGCCGGTTCGCAACCGCCTCAAGGACATGGAAGCTCCTATCATCAGGCATAGGCGCAGACATAGAAATTGACACTGCAAGCTCCTCAGCTCCTTCAGTGTCACTATCTCTCGCTCATCACCTCAAACCGCGCCAGATGGGGTCAGCTTGGCGCTTACTACTCAGGATTTCGTAGTGCATGAACGCAGTTATCGCGTCCAGCTTGAACCGTTCGGAGCGATCGCGCGAAAGCACCTTGCCCCCCCCCGATCCGATGCAGTATTTCGGCTGCCAAGACCCTGATTTTAAAGAAATTAAGCCCGAAAGCCGGATATCATCTGAGCAACAGACAATAAAACGCTGGGAGGAAGGCGATGAGTTCTTGGATGAGAGCGGGCGGTCCCCGCAGTCCTTGTCAAGGATCGCGGAATGCGTGGCCTATATCCAGTTGACGAGCTTTGGACTGGTCCCCGGGCGAGCTTCGAATAAATCTCGACGCCGGCGATACCGAAAGGCGGAAATTGAAGCGTGTGTAGGGCCGTCAAAACCATGTCGGCCGGAGATCTGAGGATCGGATAGTTTGATGTCAATTGCCAAGAATGGCGCCACCAAAATTGCATCGTTGGATGCGGTGGGGCAAGCCGAAGCGGTTCACAGAGGCGATATCTCGCCGCTCGATCTTGTCGAAGCGGCCATTGGGCGCATTGAACAATGTGAGGGTATGGTCGGCGCCCTGGTCCATAAACGTTTCGATGCTGCCCGTGCTGAAGCGTCAAATGTGTCGAGCAACCGGCCCTTCCCGGGAGTTCCCATACTGCTCAAGGACAGCAGTTCCGCAGCTCAAGTCGGCATTCCGCGCTTCGCAGGTAACCGCGTTCTGAAAGAAAATCCCGTCGTCGCAACCGTCGATACTGCTGTTGGCAAGTGCCTGCGCGATGCTGGGTTCGTTACGCTTGGTGTGAGTAAGGCTCCTGAGGCCGGCTGGTACACAGATACTCAGCCGGCTGCCTTCGGTCCGACTCGTAACCCGTGGGCGCTCGATCGATCGGTCGGTGGCTCGTCTGGTGGAGCGGCCGCAGCCGTTGCGAGTGGCATGGTGCCGGTGGCGCATGGCTCCGAGAACGGCGGGTCGATCAGAATTCCCGCGTCCTTCTGCGGTGTGGTCGGCTTCAAACCTACTCGAGGACTTGTGCCCATCCCCGAACCGAATTTATCGCATGCAATGCATAATTTTGTGCTCTGCAGGACAATTCGAGACGCCGCCGCACTCTTGGATCTCCTAGCTGTTGGAAATCCCCGAGCGCTATACTGGTCGCCATCAACACGTGGCTATGCCCGTGCGGTCGCGGAGGCCTCGGAGTTGCCGCGTCTGCGGGTGGGTGTGGCGCGTAGGATGGGTGGGGTGGAGGCGCATAGAGACTGTCAAAACGCTGTAGATGCAACCATTCCGTTGCTTGAAGATCTGGGTTGCGAAGTCATCGACGCGGTTGTTCCTCCGCTTGATCAGGAGGACGCCATCGCGGCATACGCATTGTTGCTCAAGGTCAGCGGTGAGAGGGCTTTCCTGGGACTAGAGGAGATGGTGGGGCGGCCATTGAGTGCAGATGATGTCGAGCCTTTCATCTGGCACATGGGGCATCAGAAGGGGGCGGCCGTCACGGCGCTGGAATATCTCGATGCGATCGGGCGCAGGAGAGCTTGGGCCGTAGAGGTCATGAACTGCTGGAACGACTTTGATTTGTTGCTGTCACCGACCGTTTGCGAGCCGCCGCTTACCTTACAGTCCCACGCCGAGGAAACGCCGGAAGAGACGCTGGTCACGGTGACCAGGCAAATGGCATTTGCGGGTCCGTTCAACGAGACGGGTCAGCCAGCGATCTCGCTGCCTCTCCACTGGAGAGATGATGGGCTGCCGATAGGTGTTCAACTGGTCACTGACATGGGCAAGGACGGCCTCCTTCTCGCCATGGCGGCCCGGCTCGAGGCGCTCAAACCCTGGAAGGACAAGTGGCCGACGATCTGCACCGACTGAAAACAACGTGAGAATGAGCTCTCGAGGCGCCACCCCCATGCTCCTAGGCGTTGCTGTCGTTTCGCTGGTGCTTGTCAACCGCATAGCTTGGCGATGCTGACGACGGCACAGGCTGGTCGATTGTAACAATTATCCATAGCAGGCAGGCATTCGTCGCTTCGTCGGAAGTGTACATAAAGCTGCTGATGGGCTTAGCGGAGCCAAGGGATCGTCCGGGGAACAGATTCAGAGAACCTAAGGGAGGTAAGAATGAACGAACTGGAAATCAGCCGCCGTGCCATCGTGAAGGCGATGCTGGTGGGATCGGCTGCGCCTTGGATTATGAGCTCTAGGGCGTTCGCCTCGTCGTGCGATGATCATATTGTGCGCGTCGCCTCGATGAGCGCGCCAGATTCCATGAATCCATTTGCGACTTGGAGTTCGTTCGTTCCCATAGTTTACACATATGATTTCCTGGTCGGCGTGGACGCTCAGCGTCATTCGGACCGTAAGGGTTTAGCGAAGTCATGGTCCGTTGCCGAGGACAGCCTCACTTGGACGTTCAAAATCTGGCCCGGCATGAAGTGGTCGGATGGCGAACCAGCCACAGCAAGGGATGCCGCTTTTACCTACAATTACCTGCGTGACTCCATTGGTAAACCCGACGAGTTGAACGTCGGATGGAATAACACCAGCGGTCTCGAGAACGTCGAGTCCATCACGGCGCTCGACGACGAGACTCTGCAAATCGTGACCAAGAAGCCGAATCGCTGGCCAATCGATAACACGACAATGATCGTGCCTGAGCACATCTGGAAGGGTATTAGCTACACCAATGCGCGCAGCAGCTTCCCCAACGACCCGCCGTTGGTGGGAACTGGGCCAATGGTTCTGGAAGAGTTTCAGCAAGGTCAGTTCGCGCGCTTTACACCCAATCCGTATTTCCGCACAGGGCAGCCAAAAATCGCCGGCCTCATTATCCAATTTTTCACGACTGCCGATCCTATCGCGCAAGGTTTAAAGAGTGGCAATCTCGACTATGGGGCCGGCTTGACGGCTGCCCAAGCGGCCGATCTCTCGAAGGATCCCAACATCGAGGTCACTGAAGCGAGCGTCGAGCAACGGAATTATTTGGCCTTCAATACCCTTTCCGGGAAGGGGGCAGGCAGCACCAAGGCGCTGCAGGATCCGGCGTTTCGCGATGCGATCGGCTACGCGATCGACCAGAAGGCCATCGTCGATCGCGCCTTGCGCGGACACGGCGACCCGGGCATTGGACTGGTGATGCCGGTGGCGACCGATCACTACTCGGACCTGAGCGACATCCGGCGCCACTTCAATCTCGCGGAGGCAGGTCGCCGGCTCGATGCCGCCGGATATCGCGACACAAATGGTGACGGTATCCGAGAGGACAAGGAAGGAAAGAGCTTTCAGCTCGAGCTAATTGCCGGAACAACTTCCGGCACTATCGAGCTACCAATCGCGGCCGTGCAACTTATTGCTGGCTGGCTGGGACAAATCGGCGTTCCCGTATCGGTAACCCAACTCGATTCTGGGGCGTTGGGCGCTCGTTTTGCCACTCCGGAGAGTGGTGGTGGGGGCTGGGACCTGCTTGTCACCGGTGGTTGGCTCTCGGCATCGCCTACTGACCTACTCATCATCGGCAGCAGCAAGTCCGTCGGTGGTAGTAACAGATCGTACTGGACAAATAAGGAATTTGACAAGCTCGTGGCGGAGGTCGAAGTCACGGTCGATGTCGCAAAGAGCAAGGAACTTGTCGATCGGGCGGTGCGCCTCATATACACCGAAGCGCCATACATCATGTTGTGCTACCCATCTATGGTCGACGCTCACCGGAAGGATTGCTTTCAAGACTGGGGGTTGGGTACCGCTTCTTCGTGGAGCTATTTCCCCTATGATCGGTTGAGGCCAGTCTAATGGCTGTGGGTGGGCTTGGTGGCAAGACGAGCCGACGTATTGGGAGTATCCTGATCAGGGCGGTAATGACGCTTCTGATGGTGGCGACGCTGAACTTCATTCTGTTCAGGGTCATTCCAGGCGATCCTGCAACGCTTCTACTCGGGGGCGCCCGCGTCAGCGTGAATGCTGAGCAGATCGAGGCGCAGCGCCAGAACTGGGGTCTCGATCGCCCGCTGTTTCCAGACCAGATGGTCGACTACTTGTCGGCGACTCTCCGGGGCGATTTAGGCTACAGCTTCAAGTTCAGGGGCAGGCATGTCGCTGACCTAATTTTGGAACGCCTGCCGGCCACAATTGCGCTGGTCGGGCTAGCCCAACTAGCCGCCATTTTATGCGGCGTTATGTTGGGCCTATACGCCGGTTGGCGCAGAGGAGGAGCTTTCGACCGTGTCGCCACAGGAGCCTCCCTGGCGCTCTACTCTACGCCGTCTTTCTGGCTTGCTATGATACTGGTGGTGATCTTCAGCACGACATTGGGTTGGCTTCCGGGCTATGGTATATATTCGCCCGGCGCTAGTATCGGTGCCGCTGACAGATTCCTCGACTACTTGCGGCATCTCGCACTTCCCGTCAGCGCGGTAGCACTTGGGCTGATCGGACAATACGTCGTGGTCGCTCGTGCCGCAATGAGCGATGTCGTCACCGAGGATTACATGGTGACTGCGCGGGCCAAGGGGCTGACCGGCGGACAGATGCTGATGCGTCATGCATTTCGTAATGCGATGCTGCCGATCGTGACCTTGATTAGCCTCAATCTCGGCTACGTGGTGGCAGGGGCCATTACGGTCGAAGCCGTCTTCGCCTGGCCGGGCATCGGGGGCCTTACGGTCGAGGCGCTCAACGCGAGGGACTATCCAGTCCTTCAAGGGATATTCCTGTTGCTTGGTGCGTCGATCGTTGGTGCAAATCTCCTGGCCGATGTTGCCTACGGCATTCTTGATCCGCGAGTCCGGCAATGAGTGACAGGATTGTTCAGTATTCCCCGAGTGGCCGGGCGGGAGCTATCAAGGGGTTTCTAAGCAAGTTTCTTGGCTATGGAGGGGCTCAGCTCGGCCTGTTGTGTCTGGTGTTTTTCATTGTGCTGGCTGCGGTGCCCAATATCCTCGTGGGCCCACTTGAGACTGCAGGTACTGCGACCGGCGACTTCCTCGCGCCCCCATCAGGCCAGCATCTGCTCGGGACCGACGAGGTGGGGCGGGACGTTCTCAATATGGTCGTCCATGGTGCCCGGATCTCGCTTACGATCGCGCTGCTGGCGACCGTGATCAGCCTCATCCTCGGGACTACGATCGGTATGACGGCTGGCTACTATGGTGGCAGGGTTGACGTTTGGCTGATGCGCTTGACCGACTTCTTTTTCGTCATGCCGTCCTTCGTTCTGGCGCTGGTCATCACACCCGTAGTTCTCGAGGTGATGGGGCGGGGCAGAGAAATCCTCGGATTCCGTCCTTCCCTTTTCGTGATCCTTGTCGTTATCGGTATGACAAGCTGGGCGTTCGTCGCCCGTGTCGTTCGCAGCCAGACACTGTCGCTTAAGGAGCGAACATTCATTGATCGCGCTCGCGTTGCGGGCAGCAGCAATTTCAGTATCATGGTGCGGCACATCCTTCCCAATCTCGTGCCGCAAATAGCAGCCAACGGTGCTCTGGTCGTCGCCGGCGCAATCTATGTCGAGACATCACTCTCGTTCCTTGGTCTTGGCGATCCGTTGCAGCCTTCATGGGGCACCTTGCTGTCGCTCGCACAGCGCGCCGGCGCGGCCAGTGCCGGAGCCTGGTGGTATCTCGGCGCCCCCGGGCTGTGCGCGCTCACGGTTTCGCTTAGCTTCGTCCTGATTGGCAATGCCCTCGACGACACATTCAATCCACGGCGGAGGGTGATCCCATGACAAACTCCTCCCAAGACAAGGCGCCGCTTCTGGAAATCGACCGGCTCTCTGTCGACTATGGGCTCAAGGGCGTTTCATTGCGAGCGATCGACGACGTAAGCTTCGCGCTTCGACCCGGAGAGGCCGTTGGCCTCGTCGGAGAATCGGGCAGCGGGAAGACCACGACTGCAATGGCCATTGCGGGTCTGCTATCACCCAACGCGCGGGTCAGCAGCGGCGTGGTGCGTTATCGCGGTAACCGACTGCCGATCGACGATGATGCGGCCATGCGGCCACATCGCTGGAGCGAAACGTCCGTAGTCTTCCAGGGCGCGATGAATGCGCTTAATCCTGTTCACCGTGTCATGAAGCAGATCGCCGAGCCGTGTGTACTGAAGCTCGGCATGTCGCGTAGCGAGGCGACCGCGCGGGCAAGAGAACTGCTCGAGCTCGTCGGCATTCCTGCGGATCGCGGCGTGGCCTATCCCCACGAGTTGTCGGGGGGGATGCGTCAAAGGGTGATGATCGCTATGGCGCTCGCGTGTCGCCCCTCGATTATCATCGGCGACGAGCCGACCACGGCGCTCGACGTCATCACGCAGGCTCAGATCCTCAAGCTCCTAGGGGAGTTGCGATCCCAGCTTAACCTGGCCTTGATTTTGATCACCCACGACCTTTCTGTGGTGGCTGAGTCTTGTGATCGCGTGATGATCATGTATGCCGGCCGAATAGTCGAGGACGGCACTGTCGCTGAGATTTTCGCCAATCCCAAGCACCCATACACCAGACTGCTGATCGACACGATCCCGAACCCGGCGAACGGCAAAAAGATAATCCGGCCAATACCCGGTGATCCCCCCAACTTGATCAGTCGACCTCCGGGCTGCGCTTTCCATCCGCGTTGCCCGTCAGCTATGGGGGTTTGCGCGACCGAAGTTCCCGGCCTCGATAAGTTCGGGCGGGCACGCGTCGCCTGTCATCTTCACCGGTCCTCGCAAGAAGACAAGGTTGCAATTCATGCCTGACGCCGCCGACATCCTGCGTCTCGAGAGCATAAAGGTCCATTTTCCTATCCAGGGGGGACTGTTCGATCGTGTCCTGAACCGACCTGCCGGTGCCGTGCGCGCGGTGGACGGCATCGACCTCAACGTCCGGCGGGGTGAAATCGTCGCGCTGGTCGGAGAATCGGGAAGCGGCAAGACGACGGTGGGCCGCGTCATCACCAAGCTCGCCCAGCCGACAGGCGGCAGGTTGCTGTTCGAAGGCCGCGATATGACGTCAGTTCAAGGGACCTCGGCCCTGCGTCCTTACCGCCATCGCGTGCAGATGATCTTCCAGGACGCATATCAGGCCCTCAATCCGCGACATACCGTGTTCGATATTGTGGCAGAGCCTCTGCGTTCACTGCGACTGGTAAAGAACGGAACCCAACTAGCCGAGCGGGTGAGCGAAGCGCTTGCGGCGGCTGGGCTCAATCCTCCCGGTGATTTCGTCTCCCGCTTCCCACACGAACTGTCTGGCGGGCAGCGTCAGCGGGTCGTGATCGCCGGAGCGCTTGCCGTCAGGCCGGAGCTCATCGTTGCAGACGAACCTGTGTCGATGCTCGATGTCTCGATACGCGCACAAATACTCCAGGTCCTCATCGATCTGCGCGACAAATACAACATGGCGCTGCTGTTCATCACCCACGACCTGCCTCTCGCCTGGTTGATCGCCGATAGGATTGCTGTCCTGTACCTTGGGCGGCTCGTCGAGATCGGCAGCGCGGATGAGATCACATTCAACCCTCGTCATCCGTATACAATTGCTCTGCGAAACGCCACGCCACAGATCGGCGGCAATCCATGTCGCGCCGAGTTGCCAGCCCTGCAGGGTGAGGTTCCAAGCGCCGCGCGCGTGCCGAAGGGCTGTCGGTTCCATCCGCGTTGCCCGCTGGCCTTCGACCGCTGCCGGCAAGAAGAGCCGCCGACCGTCGAAGTCGGGTCACGACACATGTCGGCTTGCTGGTTAAATGAACGGTGATGAGTTTGGGGCAACAGCTAAAGTATGCAGAAGACGATTGCCGACTTGCTGCCATCAGCGGCTTAATGCCGAGTCGAGCCGCGCCTGGCCGGCCTGGCATTCGATATCGAAGTGTAATGACGGCCCATAGCGCGTGCATCTGGAAAAATCTCGAAAAGTTCGTGCGTTGTCGCGAGGGAGGCGGGCCTGCAGCGCTGGCGTTAGGCTCTCATAGCGGGCTGCGCCGGCAGCTTTGGCATTCGCTGCGTAATGAACAAGCCGATCGACCCGGCGAGGGGATCGCGGAAATTGGAATTTCGCTAGGGCTCGCTAGCGATCATGGTGGAACGCCCCCTCAGCAACCTTTTTGCCTTTGCCGATACGATCGAGACTATCAAGCGGGCTAATAGCCCCTTGGATCAGGCGCAGCATTTCGGCCGCTAAGACCCGGATATTAGAGTAATTCAATCTGAAATCCCGGTACATTTTGAGCAACAGGCGAAAATCGCGAGGAGGGAAGGCCAATGAGTTCGTAGATGAAGCTCAGACGATCCTGCAGACGGCCGCTGGCTTTAACGTATGACTTCTTGGTCAGGGGATGGACGGTCTAATGGCTGGTGGTCTGTTGGTGGCTCGATGGCGCGTCAGCGTCAACCCAAGCGAATTTAAGATCAGTCAGCGTCAGAACTGAGACTCCACCGGCCCCTGTTCCCGCACCAGGTGGCGACTACCAGTCGGCAAATTGTCCGTGGCGTTGGGGCTTCGCTTCAAGTTCAGGGGCAGACATTCGCTGACGTGATTTTGGAGCGCTTGCGACAACATTGCCTTCCTGATCGCCACACCGACCCGTCAGCCCGCAGGCCATCGCCGCCTACCGTGACACATTCCGGCTGCTCATGAGCTTTACGGAGACGGCGATCGGGGAACCCTAGCGCCCCGAACGCGCGGCTCGCGGGGCGCTGTACAATAGGGGATGCCGATCAATGAGCGATACTCCGCACCTTACCTTCGATATCTACACGCCTGGCATGAGCACGGGGCACCTAGTGGTCCCCGACGGGCCTGATTGCCAAGCTCTTTCGCTTCCGGTCTTCAGCCTCAATAAAGGGGAGGGACCGCGCCTCCTTGTCACCGGCGGATGTCATGGCAATGAACTGGAAGGGCCAATTGTCGCGCGTCGACTTATTGACTGGCTGCCAGAAGCGCAAATCTGTGGAAGGATCATCATCTTACCGGTGCTCAATCCACCGGCTGTGCAGGCATGGAGCCGCAACACGCCGATCGACGGTTTGAATCTCAATCGAGTGTTTCCGGGCCGCGCCGAGGGATCGGTAACCGAACGCATCGCGGATGCGGTCTCGCGCGTGTTGTTGCCCATGGCCGACATCGTCTTTGATCTGCACAGCTTCGGACCGATGTGGGATTTCCCCCCGGCGAGCACGACGCATCCTATTGCTGATGGCGACTTGATGACCAAGACGGTAAGGATGGCAGAAGCGTTCAACTTACCAATGACATTGGTCTGGGAATACCAGGAACGCTTGGCATGTTCGATACTTGGGCTCATAGTCAGGGTAAGGTATTCGTGTGCGCTGAACTCGGCGGGGGCACGGTTGGATCCGAAGCTCTCGTGATCTACGAAGGTGGAGTGCGCAACGCACTCATTGCGCTCGGACTTGTCGAAGGAAAAGTCGAGTGTCCGACCTTCCGTAAAAAGAAGTCCAGCCAGACACTTGAGACGCGTCCGTCTGGCGAGCTGAAATCGCCAGCGCGGGGGCATCTTTGAACCTCGCTGCTCGGTGCTGGATGATGTGAAGCAGGGGGATCTCATAGGCATCTTGCATTCGATGGATTCGCTGTCGGATCGTTCCATTGATATTCGCGCACCTACCACGTCCACCGTCTGTGCAGCCCGATCCGGCGCGTATGTCTACGCCGACGAGGGAGTGGCGCTCCTTGCGCTACCGCTAAGTCTCTGAAATCGGGTGTGGGGTCGCCATTGACCACGCCAAAGGAGAGATACGCCGGCCTTGACGAGCGGTGCGAGGACATCCGGTGAACTGATGCGGAGCGCGTGTTCCGGCAGCCCTGGCAGATGCTGCAGCACATCATTGGCCCATGGGCGCTCTGGCCCCAAGAAACGCTGGTCGGCGGATTAAAGAGACGTGGATCAGTCGCGCGAATGTTTCGGAAGAGGCGTGTAGCTGCGCGAGGCAGGCTGAAACGTCGACCCAAAGCCGACTCACGTGCGGTGTCGACGCCTGCAGCGAATACCGGCTTCGAGCCACTAACTTTCACGACACGTAACAAAATCAGAGGCAAACTAGATTCGCCGCATTTCCGCGTAGGGCCGGCTCCGGGCGTGGTATTTGTGCGCGACCTGACCGGAAATAGCACGATGCCTCCTCAGCGATATAATAAAATCACCTCAATATTATTAGCCGGTCTAAAATTCAAACCGAGGCACGCTGGCCTACTACGCAGAGGGTAAAGGGAATTTCCGCGCCGCCGCCGCCGCCTCTAAAATAAGAAGCCAGCTACTCCGAAAGAAGGAGGAACACATGAATATTTCGATCAAAAGACGGCGGCTTTCTGCAAGGAACTGCTAGGACTGCAGCGGCCGGTTTCGCCTGTGCATTTCCCGGTCTGAGCAAAGCACTTGATCACGTATATGAGGGGTCTAAAAGTCGCCGCGTTGGAACAAGTCACAGCAGGTCAAACGGCGACCTTTGGCCCAGGCTGGTGGATCGAGGGGCTACGCACCTGGTGTGCGAAAGTGAGTACTGCAGTCCATCGCCACGGCACGACATCGAAATTGCCTCACCAATGAAGGGAGCTATATGACCGGCGCCTTGGTCCCGGTCTCCGGCGGCTATCGATAAGGCGAAAGCATTGGATGATGAACATAGATAGCAAAGTCAGGCTAGCGGCGCTCCGTGAGAGAATGACAGCAAATGGCTTTAGTCTGACAGCCATCGGGCCGGGCTCACACATGGATTGGCTGTTGGGCTTCCACCCGCATTCGGACGAGCGACTTTGCCTGCTTCTGGTTGGGCTCGAGAAAGACGCTATTGTGATGTCGGTGCTGAATGTGAACGGCTCGCTCAAGTCCACTGCAATAGAACTTCATACTTGGAGTGATGAGTATGGGCCGAAAGCAGCTATCCTTGCGGCTATCCACTCAATAGGCGCCTGCGACGCGACGGCAGTTGTCGTTGACGAAACGATGCGTGCCGATTTTGCGTTGTTGTTGCTTGAGACGCTTCCTCGGGCAAAACACAGCTTTACTGAGGCGACGCTCGGTTGGCTGAGAATGCGCAAGAGCGAAGCCGAACTTGCTGCGCTCAAGATGAATGCCGGTATTGCCGATCGCGCCATGCAAAGGGCCTTTGCCCGAATCGAGCCTGGTACAAGTGAGACCGAGTTGGAACTCGTCATCAAGAAGAGCTTCTCTGATGAGGACGTTACACCCGCATTGTGGATCGTGGCATCCGGAGCCAACGGCGCATTGGCGCTCCCTCAAACCGGCCGCAGGCTCGAAGTAGGCGACGCGGTTCTCCTCGATATCGGAGGACAGAAGGACGGATTCTACAGCGATATCACGCGTATGGCGGTTGTTGGCCATGCGCCAGATGGCTACAGCGAAGTCCATTCGATCATAGAAGGAGCGGTGCAGGCTGCGCTGCAAGTGGCCCGCCCCGGGGTCCTCGCGAGTCGTCTTCACCAAGCCGCGCGTACTGTGATCGCACGGGCCGGTTATGATGAATATTTCACGCATCGCACTGGACATGGAATTGGCATTGATCTTCACGAACCGCCCTATATCGGCGGAATGTCAACAACGGTACTGGAGGCAGGAATGGTTTTCTCTATCGAGCCCGGAATCTACTTGCCGGGACGATTCGGTGTGCGGTTGGAAGAGATCGTTATCTTACGAGATGACGGTCCAGAAATCCTGTCATCACTGCCACGCGATGTCTATGTGGCAGGATAATCGGTAAAAATCTCTCTCTACTTCAACATTGTAATAAACAACAAAACGGGGAATACCAATGAAGTCTTTGAAAACCTTTGCCGGCTTTATGTGTCTCGCTACGTCAATGTTGGCGGCGCCTCATGTTCAGGCAGGGCAACTGGCCGATCGTATCGCGAGCGGACAGTCGATCCGGATCGGATTTGCCAATGAACCGCCTTACGGTTTTCCTGGCGACAACAATGAACCCAAAGGCATTGTAAACACCTATGTCATCGCAGTTCTTCACAAGATGGGCTACGACAAGGTTGAGCCTGTCGTGGCCGATTGGGGTGGACTGATACCGGGATTGCAAGCCGGTCGCTTGGATATCATCACTGGCGGCTTTGCCATCCTCGGGAAGCGCTGTGCCAATATCACGTTTTCGGAGCCGATGATGAGGGTCACGAACGCATTCATCGTCAAAAAGGGCAATCCCGAAGGGATCCACAGTTACAAGGATCTTGTGAGTAAGAACGCTGTTTTCGTAACCGGCGCGGGATACGGCACGGTCGGGAACGCCAAGCAGGAAGGCGTGCCTGATGCGAACATCATGCAGGTACCTGGGCAAGCTGAAATTCTGGCCGCAGTGGAGTCGGGTCGAGCGGCGGCTGGCGGGTCGGACTATCTGAGCGCCGGCGAGATCGTGAAGAAATCGCCCGGAAAGGTTGAAGTGACCAACCCGGATGATTTACCGGAGCAGTATACGAACTACGTTGGGATTGGTTTTAGCAACAACGACAAGGACTTTATCGAGAAATTCAACGCAGCGCAGAAGCAGTATATCGGCACGCCCGAGATGCTGAAGGCGGTGGCTCCTTACGGCTATGACGAGAAATCGTTGCCGGGGGACAAAACCACTGAATGGCTTTGCGCTAATCGCTAAAGCCAGTCTTCGCAGTGCTGGGAGGTGATTGCTTTGCCTCCCAGGGCTTCGGATAGAGGATAGTGGATGTCGATTTGGGAATTTCTCCGGACCTACGGTCCGGCCTTGGCGAGCGGCACCCTGACGACGTGCACTGAATTTGTGCTGGCCACCGCAATAGCCATTATCGTGGCAGTCGTGATGGGACTTGCGAAACTGTCGAGTAATTGGCTCATTCGAGCTCCCGCGATCGTCTATATAGAGATTTTTCGAGGAACATCGCTGTTAGTACAACTCTATTGGATCTTCTTTGTACTGCCCTTGTTCGGAATCACTCTCCCGAAATCAATCGCCGGCTTCCTTTCGGTGGGCCTGAACTGTGGCGCCTACGGAGCTGAGCTTGTGCGCGGAGCTATACAGTCGGTCCCAAGAGGACAGTGGGAAGCCGCGACCGCAATATCGCTGTCACCCGCTGTCAGAATGCGCAGGATCATTTTGCCGCAGGCCCTTTCAATCATGCTGCCGCCTTGGGGAAACCTGCTGATCGAACTCCTAAAAGGAACAGCGCTCGTGGCACTCATCTCCGTATCCGATCTGATGTTCGAGGTGAAACAGATCAACGCCATGACCTATTTGTCGGCACAAGCGTTCGGTACCGCGCTGGTGATCTATTATTTGTTGGCCAGGTTTCTGATCACGCCCTTCATGCGTTGGTTGGAGCGTGTCGTAGCGCGGGGGCTTGGCAGGGTTTGAAACTGGATTGGCACTGGGATTTTGCCTTTGAAGTTCTGCCGCGGCTTCTCTGGGCCACCGTCAACACGCTGACCGCGGCCGGGGCAGGTTACGCAATCGCGCTCGTTTTGGGCCTCATTCTCGCTCTGGCGCAACGAACGAACTGGCGCGCCCTCACAGTGATCGTGCGAGAGTGTGTCGAGTTCATCAGGTCGACACCGCTGGTGCTCCAGGTTTTCTTCGTTTTCTATGTTGGACCGCAATTCGGGATCAACCTGTCCCCCTGGACATCTGGTCTGGCCGCCATCGGCATCCACTACTCCGCTTATTTATCCGAGGTTTATCGCAGCGGTATCGACGCTGTGCCTCGCGGGCAGTGGGAGGCGTGCCGTGCGCTAAACCTTCCACTGCGTAAGAAGTACCTCCGTATAATACTCCCTCAGGCGCTGGTTCCTGCCGTGCCTGGGATGGGTAATTACCTCGTTGGAATTTTCAAGGACACGCCGATACTATCTGTCATCGGCGTCGCGGAGCTCATGCAGATGGCTAACACGATTGGCTCCGAAAACTATCGGTTCTTGGAGCCCTTTACGTTGGTGGCTCTGATCTTTCTCTTCATTTCTTTGCCAGCCGCCGGATTGGTTAAGCTGTTTGAGCGCCGGCTGCGATTGGCAATGGGTTTATAGACATGGACGCGTCTGAGTATCCCCTTAAGCTTCCGGCAGGTGACCGCCCCATGGTCAGGTTCCTGAACGTCAACAAGGACTACGGGAAGCTTTCCGTTATCCATCAGTTGGACTTCGACGTGGCAGAAGGCGAGATGGTGACGATTATCGGCCCTTCGGGGTCGGGCAAAACAACCGTGCTGCGGATCCTGATGACCCTCGAGCCAATCAGCGGCGGCGTAATCTACGTCAATGGAAAGCCGCTCACGCACATGGCGAAAGCGGGGGTGTTGGTGCCAGCCGATGAGCGGCATTTTAGGCAGATGCGTTCATCAATCGGGATGTGCTTTCAACATTTCAACCTTTTTCCACATATGACCGCGCTGCAGAACTGTATGGAAGGGCCGGTGCAGGTATTAGGCCTCGCCAAGAAGGAGGCGCGGGAGCGTTCGGAAGAATTGCTGACAATGGTTGGCATGATAGACAAGAAGGACCAGCATCCTTCGCGACTTTCCGGCGGTCAGCAGCAGCGCGTGGCGATAGCCCGGGCATTAGCGATGCGGCCAAAAGTCATGCTCTTCGACGAGGTGACGTCGGCCCTTGATCCCGAAGTCATCGGTGAGGTGACCAACGTGATCCGCAAGCTTGTAGCTGAACACAATTTGACCATGCTCATGGTCACCCACCAGATGGGTTTTGCGCGCGATATCTCGGATCGCGTCTGCTTCTTCTACGGCGGCAAGATCGAGGAAGAGGGTTCGCCTCACGACCTGTTCGAAAATCCTCAGCGCGACCGCACCAGGCAGTTCCTTTCGGCCGTCAAGGAAGCCTACTGACCGGGCTTTCGACGTGGATATGTCCGCAAGTTGCCGGGCTAGATGTTGATCCCGGGCTCACATGACGATGCTGGAGGTCAAGAGGTGTATTAGGGCGGCATCGTGTTGCTCCCAATTGGCGGCGGAATCCAGAGCTGGGCCAGTGGCGCAGCGCCGGAGATCCGGCTCGACGCGCGCACAGAACATTCGGCGCCGATCATCGCGGCCCTGAAGCCCTGGTTCGAGAAGCAGCTGTCGATGATCTCCTCCGGCTCCACGCTCGCGACCGATATCCGCTATGCGCTGAGCCCATTGGGACGGCCTGACCAGGTTCCTTGAGGACGGCCGCCTCGAACTGGACACCAACCCGGTCGAAAACGCCATCAGGCCGGTGGCTCTAACGAGAAAAAAACGCACTCTTTGCGGGGCATGAGGTCGGGGCCGAAAATTGGGCGCAGCCGGCATCCATCGTGGCGGCCTGCAAACTCAGCGACGTCAACCCGGTCGCCTATATCGCCGAAACCCTGCAGGCCATTCTCAACGGCCACCCTCAGAGCCGCGTCGAAGAACTCATGCCCTGGAACTTCCGGAAAGCGTCAAGTCCCAAAGGCGCTTACAGACGTATCCCTCCGTCTGTACTTCGCGGGAGGCGTACGGAATCTCCGCATCACGCTCTACGGAGGTCGGCCAGATGCGACGGCGAGAAGAAAGCCCCTCTGCCGAAACCGCATTGGCCAGCTATCGGCGCTGAACGCTGTTTTTTAAGCCCCAAAACCCAACAAAATATCCTTTTTTCTGCGCACCTCAGGCCATTTCAGCCGAATATCAGCATCGGTTCTGGCTAAAGTGATGCGGCAAGCGTTCTGAAGTTCTTATATCTAAGTATAGTGAAGCAAGTCCAGCCCTCTTAAAATGCAATCTAAAAAAGAACAGCCTTCGACCCGAGTCGACTAATTCGCAGAAGACCTCAAATCGGCCTGATCGATCTCAAACGATCAGGACGATTTTCTAAACTAATCAAATTACCCGCGACCGGATAATCGTTGGATAAAGCTGGATATACCCAGCTTCAAACGAAGCTTTGTGACAATAAGAAAGGGGAGAATATGAATCGGAAAATCTAGCAGCACTTGTTGCGTTCGCACTGCCGCTTGTGCCTGTGCTTGCACACTCGCAAGACGCCCAACGCGTTAATTTTGGCATTGAGGGCGATTTTCCGCCCTGGTCCTCGGTCGATTCGAAAGGTGAGCCATCCGGTCTTGCAATCGACCTCATCCGCGACTTTTGCCGCCGCGAGAAGTTTGATTGCGTGATCAATGTTGTAAGCTGGGACAGTCTTATCCCGAGCCTAACCGGCGGTAAATTCGACGCAATCATGAACATAGGTATAAATGAGAAGCGCAAGGAAGTGATCGGCTTCTCGCTCCCCTACGTTATATCCCCCGCATCTTTCATTACGCTCAAAACTGGCACATTGCCGAGCCTTCCCGATACGGGCACGCCAATCAACGTCGAAGACAAAGCCGCAGCTGGACCGATATTGCAGCAGTTAAAGGGCATACTTTCGGGGAAGACGGTCGGCGTTGTGCGATCGACCAGCCATGAGCAGATGATCAACGCATTTTTTGGGGATGTGACGACCGTACGCACATACCCAACTGCGCCCGAACGCGACCTGGATATCAAAGCGGGACGCATCGATATCGGTTTCGACAATGCCGTATATGGTGCTAGCGAGCTGGCGAAATCAGGCAATGGCGATCTCTCATTGTCCGGCCCGCTGTTTGACGGTGCCCCGCTTGCCACTCAGGTGGCGATCGGCTAGCGAAAAGGCGACAAAGATCTCGCCCTGAAGTTCGACGCTGCGATCACTGAAGCCACCAAGGACGGGACCATTAGCCGGCTTTCTAAACAATGGACCACCCTCGATCTGACCCCACACAAAGGCGTCAAACTAAGGGCGCCTGGGCAACGCGAGAGCTGACGTCGCTCTCGCGTGCCAGCGGCCAGTCGCCGAGAACATTTGGCGACGAGCAACCTACTTAATCTAGACTTCTTTAATCTAGACTTCAAAGCTGTCTTTTATGGATCACCCCAGTCTGCTCGACGTCATCAGTTTCGGACCTGACGGCTGGGCCCCCGCAATGTTAGCCGCCGCCGCGATGACAATTCTTATCGCCAGCTTGGGCTTCGTCATCGGAGGAGTCATTGGCGTAGGTGGGGCCTGGGCCAAACTTTCTGGTGGCAGGGTCACTCGTGCATTGGCAGATGCCTATACGACAGTGTTGCGCGGAGTGCCTGAACTTTTAGTCATTTACCTCATCTATTTCGGCGGAAGCGCTGGCGTGAGTTCCGTCGCAAGATGGTTTGGAGTGCACGGGTTCGTAGGTTTACCGCCCTTGTTGGCAGGATCGATAGCCGTTGGCGCTACAATGGGCGCTCAGTTCACTGAAGTCTTCCGCGGCGCATTCCAAGTCATCCAGAAAGGCGAACTGGACGCTGCAATTGCTTGCGGGATGTCTATTTCGGTGTGCTTTCGTCGCATAATTGCGCCGCTCACTTTGCGCTATGCTTTGCCCGGCCTTGGCAGTATTTGGCAGGTATGTCTCAAAGAGTCGTCACTGGTATCCATAACCGGTGCAGTCGAATTGATGAGACAAGCTCAAATCGGCGCTAGTGCAACGAGGCTGCCATTTGATTTCTTTCTTGTCGCCTGCGCCATATTTCTTATCATATCAACAGCTTCTGGCGTTATTTTCGCTGGAGCGGAAGCGTACTTCTTGCTCGGATCCGGGAGAAAATAATGGATTGGAGCTTCCTTTATGAGACGTCAGTCAGTCTCATTGCTGCTGCCCCTCTGACGATCGAACTCACCGTGGTTTCGGTGATTTTCGGGACCGCGCTTGCGATGGCGCTCGCACTATGCCGATGTCAGGGAATCCTTACCTGGAATGGCCCGCCAGAACATACGTCTTTATCGTCCGTGGTACTCCTCTCCTCGCTCAACTCTTCCTGGTCTATTATGGGCTTAGTCAATTCGTTGCTATCCGTCACAGCCTGCTTTGGCCACTGCTCCGGGACCCGTACTGGTGTGCTCTCATTACATTGTCGTTGAATTTGGCGGCATACTCTGCGGAGATCTTCAGAGGCGGCCTTTTGTCAGTGCTGCCCGGCCCAATCGAAGCGGGACGGGCATGTGGCATGTCTCGGATCTTGCTTTATCGGCGGATCATCTTGCCTCTTGCCATCCGCCAGGCGTTGCCGGGCTATGGCAATGACATCATTTCGATGACGAAGGCCACATCTCTGTATTGGATCATTACTATTTCAGAGATAACGGGGGTTTCTTCAAAAATTATCTCTGACACTTATCGCGTAACAGAAGTATTCATTGTGGCGGCGGCAATCTATATGGCCATTAATTTCGTACTTTCCCGTGCAATCGCGTTGGTCGAAAACCGTTTAGGACCCACACGCGTCAACCGAATGTGGCATTACCGGAAGTGAAAGGGATCTAAATTGTGTCTGATGTTGTAAAGCGTCCCGCCATCCGGGTCACCGACCTACACAAGAGCTTCGGATCGCTTGAAGTCCTCCGGGGGGTGTCTGTGAGTGCACAACAAGGCGAAGTCATTTCCATTTTGGGTTCATCGGGATCCGGAAAATCCACGTTACTTCGATGCGTGAACATGCTGGAAACCCCCAATTCGGGAACGATTGAGCTGGATGGGGAGGAAATTGTGTTCCCACCTTCAATTCGGTCCAAATCATCCAATCGGAAGAAAGTTGAACGCCTTCGCAGCCGACTGGGAATGGTGTTCCAGAGTTTCAATCTTTGGTCACATAAGACGATTTTGGAGAATGTGATAGAGGCTCCTATTTACGTCCAAAATCGTCCCCGCGCCGACTGCGTTGAGGAAGCTAAGGCGCTCCTCCATAAGGTTGGTCTGTTCAGTAAGCTGGACCAATACCCGTCGCATTTGTCGGGCGGCCAGCAACAGAGGGCAGCAATTGCGCGTGCCTTGGCCATGCGTCCGAAAGCAATGCTTTTCGACGAACCTACCTCCGCACTCGATCCGGAACTTGTTGGGGAGGTGCTTAAAGTGATGCGCGCCCTCGCTGAGGAAGGACGTACAATGCTTGTCGTAACTCACGAGATAAACTTCGCGAGATATGTCTCTACTCGCATCGTCTTCTTACATGAAGGCGCCGTAGAGGAAGAAGGCAAGCCTGAAGAAATCTTCACTAGCTGCAGATCAGAGCGATTGCGAAGGTTTTTAGAGCACGTAGACGTTCGTTAAGACAGGAACCGCGCTGCATCACTATTATAGTTTTTGCATCGCCATTTTGCTCGCGAAAGCGCTTGCCTAGCCCCACCCATTTGATTCGGCCTTGAAAGCCTGAATTCCAATACAACCGGGCGCCGATCGCGGAGCGGTGCATCGAGGATAATAATAATGACAACAAAGTCGCCCGGCCACGATCATTGGGTTGGTCAAGCAAGCGATTATGAAATGATCCCATCAACCCAGAGCAGCGTGACTGACCGTTTCACCATGGTGGCAGTGGGCGACCTGATTGGGTCCCGGCCACTTACAATAGGCTGGCATCCCCGGGTTCGACGACGTTGTGGCGGTTCTTAAGAATGCCGACGCCACATTAGGGAATCTTGAGACGAGTATCTTCGATAGCCGCTCATTTACAGGGAGTCCGCAGGCGGAATTTGGAGGCGCTTATCACGTCAGCCTTCCGGCGGTTGGTCCTGATCTGAAGAAGATGGGGTTCAATATCGTAAGCTTTGCGAACAACTACGCGTTCGATTGGGGCGTGGAGGGCATGCGCGAGACATGTCGCTTGTTGGACCAGAGTGAGATTGTCTACGCGGGAGCGGGTGAGAGCCTTGCTCAAGCCGCCGCGGCGCGCTTCCTGGAGACCCTTCGGGGTCGCGTCGGACTGGTATCTTGCGCGACAATGTTTACCCCGCAGTCCAGGGCAGCCGAGCCTGCAGCCAAACCTCCGGGAAGGCCAGGCGTCAACGCACTGCGCCTTACCAGGCAAGTGATTGTATCCCGTGTGATGCTTGAAGACTTGAAGCGCGTTAAAAGCGCGCTGCCTATCATTTGCCCATGCGTCCATCGACGCTGGCGCCGACGCCTATGTCGCGCATGGGCCCCACCAGCTGCGTGGCATTGAGATCTACAGATCTACAAAGGTCGTCCCATCTTCTACAGCTTGGCCAATTCGATGACCTACGGACCCCAATGGGTATGGATATGTTCGACACCTACGGAAAAGACCCGCGCGTCGACAGATGCCGACGTGACGGCTGCGGAGATGGCGATTGCCTATGAGACGTCACCAGGTTTCTGCGATCCCGTATTTTATGAGAGCGTGATTACAGTGAGCAGGTTTGAACAAAACCACTTCGTATGAGCCACTGTCCATCAGTGGCGGCCTGACCTCCGAGGAGACCTTAGATGGACAAAGTGTTCGACACCTGGAACTGGCCTGAGGAGCGGTGGCGCGGCATTCTCGAGCATGTTCGCGCCGGCCGTAGTCTGAGGCCTACCTCTTGGGCAAACAACGCACGCTGCGCGGTTGCCCTGTCCTTCGACAGTGATCATGAATCCTACGAGCTCCGAGATGGCGGCAAATCGATCAGCGCCCTGTCGCAAGGGCAGTTCGGCCCCCGTCAGGGTACGCCCCGCATACGCGCGCTACTCGATCGCTATTACATCAAATCGACCTTCTTCGTGCCGGCTGTATCGGCAATGCTTTATCCTGATGAGCAGCGCGGGCTGACAGCTGACGGCCACGAGATTGCCCTGCACGGTTGGATCCATGAGCGCAATACACTGCTCGACGGCAACACCGAGCGCGATCTGCAGCAGCTGCGCGCCGCCGACAAATTCGAAGAGATCACTGGTGTTAGGCCGATCGGTATCCGTACGCCATCCTGGGATTTTAGCGCCCACACGCTGCAAATCACCAAAGATATGGGTCTTCTCTACGACTCTTCGCTGATGGCCGATGTCGATTGTTATGAGCTTATGATGCACGGCGAATTCAGCGGTGTTGTGGAGCTGCCGGTGGAGTGGATCCGCGACGATGCTGCCTATCTGATCATGGATCGTTGGGGTAGCCTGCGTCCTCAGATTGCTCCGGCCGATGTTCTCGGCATTTTCATTCCCGAGTTCGATGCGGCCTATGCCGAGGGTGGCGTCTTCCAACTCACCATGCATCCCGACACCATCGGGCATCGTTCCCGGATCTGGCTTTTGGAGGAACTCATCCGCCACATCCGCAGCAATGACGGGGTATGGTTTGCCACTCATGCAGACGCGGTGCGCCACGCCAAGCAACACGCAATTTAGTATATTTCGCATTATCGACCGATCGCGACCGTCGCTGAGGTTCTGCTACCTCACGGTTTAGTCATTGGCGGTCATCCTCCCGGGTTTGTCTTGCAAGACATGGCCGTGAACCCTGTACGGTTGTATTGCAAAGTTTTGGTAACTGGTCGCGTAGGAGAAACCCTGCATCAATTTTCGAGAGATTCGATATGTTCAAAGGCGTCAGTTCGGTAAGCGGTGCGCCAAGGCACCTCCCAATATCGTCTTGTGATGGGTCTATGGTAAGTCAGCCGTTAGTCGGTGCGCCGGCGGCGATCACTCCGGGTTGCCATAGCGGGTGACGTAGTGGAGTTCGGTGAGTGGATGTGTCTCCACCGCGCCATCGACAGTGTCGGCGACACGGTCGAATTCTGGTTCAGCGCGCATCGCGACCTGCTGGCGGCCAAGCACTTCAGGAAAGCCCTGGAGCGCCATGATCGACCTGATCGCGGTCGAACGGCATATCCGAGAGCTTCGTCAAAACCTTCAAACGCGACTATGCTCGCGTCAATTCTTTGCCGGATGCGGTCACCGCACTCGGTAAAATCGCCGGATGGTTCGAGGACTACAAAGAAAACCATCCTCATTCAGGGCTCAGAATGCGTTCCCCAAGGGAGTTCATCCGAGCACAACTCAATAGCCCACTCCGGTCAAATAGGGGCAACTCCAGTGAGCAGATTCAGGCACGCCGTCGTATCCTGGATTAGCGGCATTTTTCTCATCTCGGCCGGACGTGTGATGTCAGCGTTAGGCTAAAACGTCCTGCCGACGGCCGAGCCGGCAGCTTTCGCACGCTGAAAAGCAAATGCGGCAATCGCAGTGTCCTGAACTCCGGTACCAGTAAGATCAGCTATACTGATCTGCGCGCTGTTTTTGCGACCTCTTTTTTTTTCGGCGATGAGGTCTCCAAGTTCGAGAAAATCGGACGTTTCGGGAAGCAGCCCCGAGGCCAATGCATGGTGCAATTCACCTAGTCTTCTCGTCTGCTGCAAACTATCCGCTACGTAGAGATCGGCGCGGGCAATCGCAGCGGCCTCAATCTCGTTCTTATGTTCAGCATCCGAGCCCATCGCTGTAACATGCTGTCCCGGCTTGAGCCAAGCAGCCCTTAGGATTGGACTGCTCGCAGGTGTTGTCGTGACAATGATATCAGAGCCACATACGGCGAGAGCTGGATCCTCGTAAGGAATTACCGACAGACTGAGCTTCCTTGACAGCTTTTCAGCAAGTCCTTTCGCTTTGAGGAAGTCGCGAGCCCAGATTCGCGCCTCTTTGATCGGGCGCACTAGCAACAGCGCCTCCAGTTGCAACTCAGCCTGAACCCCTGCTCCAAAGATAGCAGCCACAGCAGCATTCTCGCGTGCGAGGTACTTTGCTGCCACGGCACCCGCTGCCGCAGTCCGGATATCAGTAAGATAACCATTATCCAGAAGGATCGCCTGAGGAACGCCAGTTTCGCTGGAAAAAAGTGCCATCATCCCGCCTGAACTCGGCAGTCCGACTTTCGGGTTATCGAAGAAGCCAGACCCAATCTTCACGGCGAAATAATCATCACCAAGTGTATAAGCGGTCTTCACGTCCACTTCGCCATGATGATCGGTAACGGCAAGCCGTAGTATCGATGGCATTTCAACTGGCTTTGTGGAGAGAGCATGAAATGCACGTTCTACACACTGCGCGGTCGCAACATCGAGCGGGATCAGCGTCCTCAGCTCGTGCTCAGTTATGATCATTACCATCACCGGGCTCTCCAAAAGGGACATGCTCGCCCGCTATAAGACGGCGGTGCAACTCCGAACCTATGTTCCGGCCGGATAGCACGACGACTGTCGGGCCTTGTATTCTCGGGATTTTGCCCGCAACCAGTGATGCGACACCTATCGCACCCGCTCCTTCAAGAACCTCATTCTCATGATCGTAAGCATAGCGTATGCCCGCAGAGATCTCACTTTCACTGAGCAAGATGACATCGTCGAGAAGATCGCGACACAACGTGAACGTCAGCTTGTTGTTTAGACCTATCCCTCCACAGAGAGCATCCGCTAAACTTTCGTATTCTTTGACCTGCACGGGATGGCCTGCCTCAAGGCTGGCCTTCATAGCCGCCCCTCGTTCCATGGTGAGTCCTATGACCCGCGCGTGTCGTCGCATGGCCTTAACCGCTGAGGCGATTCCCGCTGACAGTCCTCCGCTCCCCAAGGGGACGAGCACAGTGCCGACATTTGGCACTGCCTCCACAATCTCGAGTCCAATGGTACCCTGCCCGGCAATGATAGCGGGATCATCGGACGCATGCACAATCACGCGTCCCTCTTCGTTAACTAGCCGACCGAGCTCACTCTCCGCCTCGTCGTAAGAACTACCGGTAATCCGTACGTCGGCACCTAACTGTATAATCTCAGAAACTTTGTTTTCCGGAACCAATCTAGACATACAGATTGTCGCGGATGAGCCGGCTGCTTTCGCGGCATACGCTACAGCGCGACCGTGGTTGCCAGTCGACGCAGTGACAACTCCCCGACTTAGCTCTTGCTTTGTCAGCTGCAAAATCGTGTTTGTTGCACCACGCAACTTGAAGCTGCCGGTTATCTGATGATGTTCCATCTTTAGGAACACTTCAGCGCCGTGAAGACTAGAGAGATCTGTGGAGTATATAGTTGGCGTTTCGATAATGTGGTCGCGAATTCGTCTTTTGGCCTTTAGCACTTCGGACATCGCGCTCGCCGAGACCCACACGGTTGATTGGCGACCGCTCCCTGATGAATTTATTCGCTCCACTTCAGCTTCCCTTTGTAATTGGTTCCGTGATGAGCGGCGACGTTAGGTTCGAGTATGCCCCTCCGGTGCGCTCTTTTCAGGCGTTATTGTCCCCATGGCGCGAATTTTAGGCGCCAATTGGTGAGGTGCGCCGAAAACAGGCAGGCCGCCACGCATCGGGTGCACTCGTTCAGTCAAAGCGCGAAAAAGCGCTCGACCTGATTGATCCATGACGCCGCTGTCGGAGTGAAGTGTACATGCCAGCGAGGGTGCTTAGCGTAGGAACGTTGCCTTCGACTCGTCAAGGAACTTGCGAACCGAGTCTCCGGGCCATGTATTTGCCGAGAATGGTTTCAGCCTTCACGTCGAACGCCGCGAACAGCAATGTCGTTCCGTGCCGCTTATAGTTGCGCGTGCGCCGTTCAGCCTGACCGGCAGCGGAGAAAGAGGTGATGTACGGGCGAGCTACTGCGCCTGGGGATTTTCTGTCGATACTTAGAGTCGGCCGGTCTCGCTCACGTGGAAGAGCTTTCATCAGTTGCGGCGCAAGCCTCTCGGCTGATGCGATAGCAGGCTTTTGCTGGGACGTTTTGCAGGATCTCCGCGTGCAAGGCTTGCAAATCGAGGTTTTTCGCCGCCTCATTATTGTAGCGTTCACGTCAGGCAAAGGCGTTGAAATGAAGTGATCGCGAGCTCAAAATGAACGTTCTTAGCAACAACCTGCTCTCCGACGTCGAGCGTGAAGTGGTCATCGAGATGCGTCATGCTATGCATCGCGAGCCGGAACTCTCGAACAAGGAGTGGAAGACGCAAAAGAGGATTATGGAAACGCTGGAGAGTTTCGGCCTGGCCGAAGCGAAGACGTTTCACAAGACCGGCGTCTACATTGATATTAAGGGGCTTGCTGCTGGGCCAAATCGTTCGATCGCACTGCGCGGGGACATTGATGCCCTGCCGATCCAGGAAAGCCGGGACGACCTAGCCTACAAGTCGCAGGTGCCTGGTGTGATGCACGCTTGCGGCCATGACATGCACGGGTCGATCGCCTTGGGCACGGCTCTTGCCTTTCACCGCATGCGGGAGAGCTTTTCAGGTAGAGTACGTGTGGTTTTTCAGCCCGCGGAAGAAGAGGAGCCGGTCGGCGGTCGTACCGTTGTGAAAGAGAAGCTGCTCGACGGGTTTGATGCCGCAGTTGGGTTTCATGTTCGCACGGATATTCCCGTAGGATCCTACGGCGCACGGGCGGGCGCCGTGATGAATTCAGCCGACAAATTTGAGGTCGAGCTCATCGGCACTATGGCGCATGGTGCGAAGCCGAACGCAGGGGTGGACGCGATCGCAATCGCTGGCGCATTCATCAATGAGGTTCAGAAGGTGGTCTCCCGTGAAATGCCGGTTGACGATCGCGCGGTCGTAACGATAGGCACTATCCAGGGAGGCGAGGCGAGGAACATTATCTGCCCGTCGGTCGTCATGACAGGAACGATCCGAACAGCCAGTCCCGAGAGGCGACGCCTGTTAGTGAGTCGCGTCCGCGAAATAGCCGAGGGTGTCGCCGCAATGCATCGCGGCAAGGCAGATTTCACCTCTCAGGAGGGCGACCCTCCTGTGGTCAACGATGCCACGATGGTCGAACGTTTCCGGCGGCTTGTTGTTCGTTCTCTTGGGGTCGAAAAGTTCATAGAAGGAACGGCGAGCACCGGCAGCGATGACTTCGGCTTTTACTCCAACTGCGTGCCTTCGATCTATTTCTGGTTTGGCAGTCGAGAGCCAGGCAACGAATCCGGCATTCACACGCCTACCTTCGGGGCCTCGGATGAAATTCTGGTGCCGACAACAGAGCTGGCTATCCGTTACTGCTTGGAACTACTTCATTCCTAGAAGCAGCTCGCCCAAGCAAACAAGGGAGCGCAACTTCAAACTGCACTGCACTGCACTGCACTGCACTGCGCGGACCGGCGATCTAAACAAACCGTCCAAGGCGCAGAATTCCATCAGCGAGGCCGGTCTCGGGGCACAATTCCGTCAATCTTGGTCGAAATTTGAAGCCATTTTACCATAGAACTCAGTGATGCTTGCAACGATCACGCATCCGTTGGTCGCCGCGTCAACCCGAAATCCTGGTGAATGATAACGTGAACTTGGACAAGGCACCACAGGCGTTTCCTCGAGCAGAGTACCTGTGCAGGCTCGGTGCAGTAAAAGCGGAAATGGCGCTCCGGGGTGTCGACGCGCTAGTGATTACCGACCGCTCGAATATCACTTATCTCACGGGCTACACAGCCAAATCTGCTTATGTCCCGCAAGCAGTAGTGATTTCGATCCAGCAAGAGGAGCCCACGTTCATCTTGCGTAAGATGGATGCGCCGGCGGCTCTGCATGAGACGTTCATGGCACGCGACAAGGTAATTGGTTACCCGGAAGCATTGGTGGGCGATCCTGACGTGGATGGATACGACGCGATAATCGATTTCGTCATCGATGTCGGCCCGTCAAACCGCGGTGTGGGGCTCGAAATAGGTGGGCTGTTTGCCCCTTCGGCGGAAAAGTTCAAGGCTCGCTTACCCCGCGCGAGGATAGTTGATTGTACCGGCGCCGTAACCCGGATTCGCATGGTCAAGTCTGATCTCGAAATATCCCGAATGAGGGAGGCGGCGGCTATCACTGACGCGGGGATCATGCGGGCCTCGGAAATAATCCGTGCTGGAGTGCGCGAAGTCGACGCCGTTTCCGAGATCATGAAAACGCTGGTGCGCGGCGCCAATGGGAAGCCTGGGACGTGGTTGGCAACTCCCTACTTTATTACTTCACCTCGCACCGGTGCAGCCCACATCACGTGGACCGAGGATATTCTCCGCCGAGGTTCCCAGGTGAATCTAGAGATCGCTGGCGTCCGACATGGCTACACGGCCCCGATGAGCCGGACCTTCTCAATTGGCCGACCCTCAGATCGTCTCCGTCGAGTGCATGAGGCTCAGATGGCCGGCCTCCAAGCTGGACTAGGCGCCGTCCGTGCGGGACGCACCTGCCATGACGTCGCCCGAGCCATTTATGGCACTTTGGACAAGAAAGGCATCAAGAAGGAATCCCGCTGTGGCTATCCGATTGGAATTGATTGGATGGAGAAGACAGCCAGTCTAAAGGAGGGCGATTTGACAGTGCTGAAACCGAACATGACATTCCATTTGCATTTGGGTAATTGGGCGATCGAGGAAGACTTTGGCTATCTAATTAGTGAGTCCATACGTGTGACAGAGTCTGGAGTTGAAGTATTAACGAGTGCGCCACGGCAGCTTTTCGAACTGCCGTCTGCCGCTTAGGTGGTGATTTACTAGCCTTAGGTCAGAATGCGGCCTGCCTCGCCGACCCGAGCCACGGCGAAGTACTAACGCCCTCCTGGAGACTCTAGATAGATTAGGTGGAGTTCAACCCGATGACAATTCGCAGAAGTGAGTACCTGCGGCGGCGTGCACTGGTGAAATCGGCCATGGTGCAGCGCGCCGTTGAGGCATTTGGTATCAACCAACACGGCATCACCTACCTCACAGGATCCACCGCGCTAAGGTTACGTCCCCGCAGGCCTTAGTGGTTTCCATCCACGACGAGCAGCGCGAACGCGTTGCCTGCCCCTCCGGCGAGCAGCCTGATTCGGAACCGAACCGGGAAGAGTTACTACGGTCGTTCACAAGTTAACGTGACCAGCCACCTGCGGACTTCAGCGAAGCCAAACAAAAACGGCCAGTAACTTGAGCGTATGCTCGTTCTTCATGTGATACCAAGTTGGAGTCTGACATGCACAACGTCGAAACTTTCCGCAGTCTGCAGCTCGAGGCGACTGAGTGGCGCCGCTATCTTCACGAAAATCCAGAACTTGACTACAGGTTAGACAATACGGCGAGGTTCGTCATCGAGAAACTGGCATCGTTTGGGATCAATCACATTGAAACGGGCATCGCTGAAACCGGCATCGTCGCATTGATTCAGGGCGAAGGTGGAGACGGGCCAACCATAGGATTGCGGGCGGATATGGATGCCTTGCCAATTGTTGAGGCCTCGAACAGACCGTGGTCATCGAAAATACCAGGCAAAATGCATGCATGTGGCCATGACGGTCACACCGCTATGTTGTTGGGCGCCGCAAAATATCTTGCCTCTACGCGCAACTTCAAGGGTTCCGTCGCCTTGATTTTCCAACCAGCGGAAGAAGTAGAACTTCCATCGGGGGGGCTAAGGATGGTCCAGGAAGGGATCATGGATCGTTTTGGTATATCCCAGGTTTTTGGCATGCACACTCAGCCAGGCATGGAGATCGGTAAATTCGGCATCTGTCATGGCGCGATCATGGGGTCGCAGGACGACTTCGACATTATCGTGAACGGAAGGGGCGGGCATGCGGCCTCGCCGCATCGAACCATAGATCCCGTGGTCATCGCGGCACAGATCATCCTTGGCCTGCAAACCTTGGTTTCGCGCAAGACCGATCCAATGGAATCGCTAGTGATCTCCGTCACCAAGTTGAAGGCCGCACAAGCCTACAACATCATTCCGGATCACGTTGACATCGCCGGAACGGTCAGGACCTTCGTCCCCGGCCTTCGCGATTTTGCCGAACGAGAGGTTTTGGCGTGTGCTCACGGGATCGCGCACGGATTCGGCGCGGACGTGGGGTTCAAGTACCGTCGGTCCGTCCCGGTTACGCTCAACCACACGGAAGAGACTAATCTGGCTATCAAGGCTGCCCGTGCTCTCGTGGGGCCCGCTGACATGGATGACAAGGTCAAGCCGAGTATGGGAGCGGAGGACTTTGCTTATATGCTTGAGGCGCGGCCGGGCGCTTACATTCTCCTTGGCAATGGTCCGACCGCTGCCGTGCATAACCCGCAGTTTGATTTCAATGACGAAGCGCTGGCTTATGGAATTGGCTATTGGGTAAACTTGACGGAGACGGCGCTGCCTGTCTGAACGTTTGTTGGGAGGCTGCGGGTGCAGTCGGGTGGAAGGCCGAATTCGGCTAATGTACGTCACATCGAGATTGCGCCTAGCGGTGCGACCGAAAGCAAAGGCTCGCGGGAGTGAACAGTGTCGCTGGCCAAGACGCGGATCCAGTTTCGCCCACGACGTTTGCGCCGCTCAGGAACCTGACCTTTCGTTCGATCTGGATTGCCACGCAGGTTTCAAGTCTTGGCTGGCTGATGCAGACGGTCGCCATCAGCTGGCTGATGGCGACGATCTCGACCTCCGATCTGATGGTGGCGCTGGTGCAAGCGTCACCGTACCTGCCCGCGTTCATCTTGTCCGTCTTTGCCGGCGTGATGGCCGACAATTTCAGCCGGCGCCGGGTCATGTTCGCCGGCCGCTGCCTAATGGTGATCGCATCTGCGATGCTGACCGGTTCTGTGGCATTCGACTTTGTCGATCCGTGGATGATCCTCGGCTTCAGCTTCTTGATCGCATGCGGCGGCGCGCTTAACGATCCAGCCTGGCAGGCCTCGGTCGGGATATCGTCGAGAGGCGTGAAGTCCCGGCTGCGGTCACCTTGCTGTCAGTCGGGTTCAACACTGTCCGGACCGTCGGCCCGGCACTTGGCGGCATGGTCGTTGCCTCATTTGGACTTGTGGCGGCTTTCGCCGTGACCACACTCAGCTACCTCGTGCCCCTAGGCACGATTTGGCGCTGCAAGTGGACGGTTCGCTCTTCGCCTCTGCCAGTCGATGAAGACGGCGATCTACGACGGACTGCGCTTCACGGCGCTGTCTTCGGAGATCAAGGCAGCGATTACCCGCGGAACCCTCTTTGGCCTGGCAAGCATCGCCATACTAGCGCTGCTGCCGCTGGTGGTCCGCGACCGTTTGGGAGGGGGACCGCTCGCTTATGGCGCGCTTATGGCCGGTTTCGGAACAGGCGCAGTCTTCGCCGGCGTCTACAACAGCGTGTTCAGGCGAAGTTTGTCGATGACGCTCTCATGCCTTACCTGCGCAGCATGCTCGTTTTCTCTTGCGCTGACATCTTCGATTGGCATGGCGGCAATTGCACTCGCGTTGGGCGGCGCGGGCTGGGTCACCGCTTGGTCCGGCGTTGGCATAAACGTGCAGCTAGCGAGCCCGCGCTGGGTCGTTGGACGCACCATCGCGATCTATTATGCTTTTATCGATGGCGGTATCGCTGGCGGCAGTTGGGTGTGGGGCACTGTGGCGGAAAACCATTCCCTCACTTTGGCCTTGGAGGGGTCTGCTGGAGCCCTCCTGCTGGTCGCTGCGACAGGGATCTTGTTTCCTCTTCGCGAGCGTTGCGAATCCGAGCCCGATCCTTTGGAGGAATTCGACACGCCTGCAGTTGCTCTAGAACTGCAGCCAAGAAGCGGGCCTATAGTCGTCAGGCTTGAGTATCTAGTCCATCAAGAGAACGTGGAGGCTTTCCTGGACGTCATGCGTGAGCGCCGACACGTGCAGACCCGTGTCGGCGCACGGCATTGGACACTCCAGCGCAACCTTCAGAAGCCTATGCAGTGGACAGAGACATTTCGCACGCCGACCTGGACCGACTATCTTCGCCTGAACCATCGCCTCACAGAAGCAGACAAGAAACTGGACGAAAAGGTTCTCCTCCTGCACGGAGGAGAGATTCCACCTCAGATCACACTTTTGATTGAACGACCGACAAGCTCGGCCCGCAAGCCCGAGTCATCGGCTACATATTTTTCGCGGCACTGACAAATCACCAGTTGCCTATTTTGCCTATCTGGCAGTTTCGCGTGCTCAACGAACACTCTCGGCTCTGCTACTGAGCAACAGTATTGCATGGGACGCAGTCCACCTCAAAACGCATGTGGCGGCTGGAACGCTGCTCCTCGCGCTCCTGGAAAAGCCAACGCGAGCTCGCGCTGACGCGAATACCGAACGTCATGCCAACTAATGCATGTCGCCCAGAAGTGTGCAGCGGTTCTGGGACAACGGCATGCATAAAAACAAAGACTTAAAGCGTGTCGCCTGAATTCGTTTCAGCGCGACACGCTTTAGTTCAGCGGTTCAGCGTCTCCAAGAATTGAAGCATATCAGGCGGGTTCGGGAAGGCGATTGAGGTCCTCGATGCCTGCCATATGCGCTGCTTCGTGCTTCGATGCCACAGGATGTGGCGCAGGACGGATCGGGCGGACTTTGAGAAGAAGCCCTCGGGGAGGTTGAGCCAGGAGCCGTGCTTGGGTGTGAACGTGAACTGGAAGCGACCAGGCGGTTGGGCGGCAAGCCAAGTTCTTGTTTCTCTCGATATGTGTGCGGAATGATTGTCGAGGATCAACTTGATTGCCGTGCTGGGCGGATAGGCATCGAGCAGCTTGAGGAACTCGATGGACTCTCGGCTACGATAGCGGTCTCTGACCAGCGCATGCACCTTTTCGGGTGGACGCCAGGTACTAGCGGTGGGTCCGGCGCCGTCGCTGCGAGTGACGTTGCCCCCAGTTTCTATCCAGTTTTGAGTTCGTTTCCGGCGTGGGTTGTGCCCTGCTGGGCGGGTGAAGCGACGGGCGCTGGCGCGGAGCCTTTGGCATAGCGCAGCGCGAGCGACCGTCGCGGATTGAAGGTGGTAGCGAACTCGGCCGGTGTCTGCCAGGCGAGTTGGGAGTGCGGCCGCGCAGTGTTGTAGTCGGCGTGCCACAGGGCGATGGCGACGCGCGCCTGAGCCAGCGAGGTGAACAGCGTCTCGTTGAGCAGTTCATCGCGCAGTCGGCCGTTGAAGCTCTCGATGAAGCCATTATCCGGCATGTTGTTCTCGGTGCCATCGTTTGTTCGGTCGTCAGGTTTCGTTAAGCTTGGCGCATCCGGGCCACGGGGCACCGGGAGCACGCAAGTGCGGGCAGGCCGTCGTATGCAGATGAACTGCGAGTTCGCGCACATTATCTGGCCGCCCCTACGACTCGCCCGGATGCGCTGCGAGCGCGGATCCGTATTTGTCGTGTTGCCCGCTGGGCTCCCTGTTCGTGACCAACGTTGGAGGGAACCGTGCGTATTATCGGCATGGACATACACCGCGTAGCCGCCGAGGTCGTGTCGTTGCTTGATGGCGAGATCGTCAAGCTCGGCCGCGTTCAAATGCTGCGCGATAAGCTCGAGGAGTTCGCCAGGAAGGAACTCACCCACGATGATCATGTAGTGGTCGAGGCGACCGGCAATGCCGCGGCCGTCGCTGAAGTGCTGTCGCCGTATGTGGATCGGATCGTGATCGCCAATCCCAAGCAGGTGCACATGATCGCGCACGCGAAGGTGAAGACCGATATGATCGACGCCACTGTCCTTGCGAAGCTTTATGCTTCGGGCTTTCTGCCGGAGGTCTGGGTCCCAGACCCTGAGACGCTTGCGCTTCGAAGACAGGTCACCAGGCGCACACAGCTGGTTCGCCAGCGTTCGCGGCTGAAGAACCTGATCCAGTCAATCCTCCACGCCCACCTGATCCCGCCGTGTCCGCATGGGAACCTCGTCGGGATCAGCGGGCGCAAATGGCTGGCGAGGCAAATATTGCCTGCCGATGAGCGCGCCGCCATCGAGCGCCACCTCGGCTTGATTAACCAGGTCAACGAGGCGTTGATGGTGGTCGAGGCGGATATCGCGGTGCATGCCCTCCAGGACCCGACAATCCGCCGCCTAATGACGTTGCCCGGGCTCGACGTCACCGTGGCTGCGAGCGTTGCCGCGGCAATCGGCGACATTCGTCGCTTCAGCGATCCACAGAGGCTTGTCGCCTATCTTGGCCTCAATCCCAGCGTGCGGCAGTCCGGTGAGGGACCGGCCTATCATGGACGCATAACGAAGCAGGGCCGAGGGCACGCACGGGGAATGCTGGTCGAGGCGGCATGGGCGGCTGCCCGCTCACCGGGTCCTCTGCGCGCCTTCTACAAGCGGATCGCCTCGCGTCGCGGGAAGCATATCGCGGCCGTCGCCACCGCGCGCAAGCTTGCGAAGATCATCTGGCACATGCTGAGCAAAAATGCCGACTACATCTGGGCCCGGCCGGCCTTACTCGCCCGCAAGTTCAGATCGGTCGAGCTGCGTGCCGGCCTCCCTACGAGCCATGCCAGGCGCGGCACCGCCTTCGACTACAACATCCCGGCCAAGCGCGCCGAAGAACAATCCCGAGTCGAAAAGGCAGAAGCTGCCTATGCAGCAGAGACTTCCCGATGGCGAACGAGGCCGGAAAGGCAGAAGGCTGTGGAAAAAGCCGCCGAATGAGAAGAAGGGGGCTATTCTACAACATCCGTCTGCATCGGCTTGCCGGGCGCAATGTAATGCCATTCGACGCGGTTCTGATCTGCCCAGGCGAGGATGGCGTTCGAGGTGAACTCAGCCATTGTCGCTGACGATCATCCTCGGCCGGCCCCGCTCGGTGATGAGCCGGTCCAATTCGCGGGCAACCCGCATGCCCGAGAGAGACGTATCAACGATGAGTGCGCAGGCACTCTCTCGTGCAGTCGTCGACGACGGCCAGGATGCGGAAGCGGCGCCCGTCGGTGAGCTGGTCCGATACGAAGTCGAGCGACCAGCGCTCGTCGGGCCTCAGCGGCACCAGCATCGGCGCCCTGGTCCCGATCGCCCGCTTGCGGCCGCCACGGCGGCGAACGGCGAGCTTCTCCTCCCGATAGAGCCGGAACAGCTTCTTGTGGTTCACGACCAGGCCCTCCCGCCTCAGCATCACGAGAAGACGCCGGTAGCCGAACCGGCGACGCTCCTGCGCGATCGCCTTCATCCGCTCGCGAACCTCGCGGTCGTCCGGCCTGCTGGTCTGGTAGCGAACCGTCATGCGGCAACAGCCGGCTTTACACGCCCGCCGATCGCTCATCCCGAAGCCTTCCTTCAGGCGAGCGACAGCTTTCCGCTTGGCCGCGGGCGTCACCATTAATGGGATGGTCCGCCCCGTCCTCCCGCAGCATCATCTGGGCAGTCAC
>SAQR01000032.1:40491-67165 GCA_004020365.1 Mesorhizobium sp. | reverse complement strand
AGAGGCGGCGTTCCGGGAGGCGAGCACGAAGCAATGAGCCAGACCTGTTCGGGTGCGATCGACGGGCGGCGACGGTCGGTCTGAGGGCCGGATTGACCGTGGCGCGAAGCGCCGCTGTGAAGAGCGGTCGCGAATGTCCGGAGCCGGCGCTCTGTGCTCGCCGGCGGAAACGGCAAGGTTGTCGTTCGTTTGACGCAGGGTAGCCGGGGCGACGCACGTTGGACCCAAGCCGCCCTTTTTCAACCCATTTTGCTCCCAATAGCCGACATTCGCGGCAATTATCGCTGATGGACCCAAAGCCGACAGCAAGCCTTGCTAAACGATGGCCGGTAACAGATTTGAGCGCGGTCATTCGGTCGGACGGGCCCGCTCCCCGCACAACAAATTACACAAAGCGAATGAGATGCGCCCTCTGACCTTCAGTGCTCGTGCCCGCAAAGGGAGTGGTCGGACAAGGCGCGGATGACATAGCAGTCCCCGACGGTTTCGCCCGTGCAGCAGGTAGCGATACGTTCGAGTTCCTCCTCCAACTTCTGCAGCTTTGCAATTCGCTCCCGGACGGAGGCGAGTTGCTCTTTGGCGATCCTGTCTGCGTCGGCGCATGGCCTGTCAGCATGTCCGCTGAGATCGATGAGCTGCCGGATCGAGTTGATCGTCAGGCCAAGATCGCGGGCGTGACGGATGAATGCCAATCGCTCTAGCTCGGCCTTCGCGAAGCGCCGCTGATTGCCCTCTGAGCGCTCCGGCGCTTCCAGCAGCCCCATCTGCTCGTAGTAGCGGATGGTAGGAACTTTCACTCCCGTCCGCCGCGACAGGTCTCCAATCGAATACATCCGTCATTTCCCTCTTGAACCTCTAGTCACTAGAGCAATTAGGTTGTCTGGCAGAGAATGGCAACAGGTGAGGTCATGACTGCGACTTCCGGCAAAACCCATGACCATCCCGGAGTGATCGCTCCTCCGCCCCTGGTGTTTGCAGGCTTCTGGGCCGCGGGCGTGCTTGCCGACAGGTACGCCAGCGGATGGCCGCTTCCGCCTGCACTCCCGGCGAAGGTGCTGGCAGTCCTGCTATTCGGAGCAGGCGTTGTCTTCCTGGCGGGCGCGCTCGGGCTCTTCCGGAAGGCGGGCACCAGGCCGGAGCCATGGCAACCGACCACCGCCATCGTAACGAGCGGAGTTTACCGGGTGACCCGCAACCCGATGTATGTTGGCATGGCCCTTGTCTACGCCGCTCTCGCGCTCGCTCTCGGCAGCCTTGTCGCTCTCACCCTCCTTCCCGCAGCCGTCCTCGTGATCCACCGCGGCGTCATTCTTCGGGAGGAGCAATACCTGGAGCTGAAGTTCGGCAGTGAGTACCGCGCCTACAAGGCTCGGGTGCGGCGCTGGCTCTAGACAGAGAATTTCGCTTGAACCATTAGCTGCTTGAACTCCTGGGAATGCACCATGCTTGGAATGTCGACACAGACCCGTTACCGCGTCAGCGGCATGGACTGCGCGTCCTGCGCGTCCAAGATCGACACGGCGGTCCGGCGGATGGACGGCGTGGCGGAGGTTTCCGTCTCGGTAACCACCGGCAGTCTGACGGTCACACATGCGGACTCCCTCACCAGCGACGCGATCGCGCGGCAGGTCTCTCGACTGGGCTACGGTGCGACGCCTTGGGGCAGGGGGGATGGCAAAGCCGCAAATGGGCAACGGGACAGTCCCTCTTTGAACGAATATGCAACCGTTGCCGAGCAGTCCTGGTGGCGCTCCGGGCGGGCGAAACTGACCGTCGCCTCCGGAGCGGCGCTTGTTGCGGCCTATGCCATCGGGATTGCCTATCCGGACAGGGGCCACTGGCCGTTCCTGGCTGCCTTGCTGGTCGGGCTTGTGCCGATCGGTCGGCGCGCGGTCTCCGCCGCCTTTGCAGGTGCGCCATTCTCCATTGAGACACTCATGACGATTGCTGCCGTCGGAGCCGTGCTGATCGGGGCGACGGAGGAGGCGGCGATGGTTGTGCTGCTCTTCTTGATCGGTGAGCTGCTCGAAAGCGTGGCAGCTGGGCGTGCGCGGGCGAGCATCCAGGGACTCGCTGACCTCGTTCCGAAGACCGCGCTTGTGGAAAGGGATGGCGGAACAGTGGAGGTACCCGCCGCCATGCTGGCCGTCGGCGATCTCATCGTCGTCCGCCCTGGCGACCGCATTCCGGCGGACGGGGCAATTGTCGAAGGATCGAGCGACGTCGACGAGTCGCCCGTGACCGGGGAGAGCACGCCGAAGCGGAAGTCCGAAAAGGACGCTGTCTTCGCGGGCACGATCAGCACCGACGGTGTGTTGAAGGTCAGGGTGACCGCCGCGGCCGAAGACAACACGATCGCTCGCGTCGTCCGTCTCGTCGAGGAGGCGCAGGAGAGCAAGGCCCCCACCGAGAGGTTCATTGGCCGCTTCTCCCGCTACTACACGCCGGGCGTTTTGGCGGTGGGCGCGCTCGTGGCCGCCCTGCCGCCGCTGCTGTTCGGTGCCGGATGGAACGAATGGATATACAAGGGCCTAGCCATCCTGCTGATCGGCTGCCCTTGTGCGCTGGTCATCTCCACTCCGGCCGCTGTCGCGGCGGGACTGTCAGCGGGCGCGCGCCGCGGCATGCTGATGAAGGGCGGAACCGTCCTCGAACGCTTCGGCAAGATCACAGCCGTCGCCTTCGACAAGACCGGCACCCTGACGAAAGGCAAGCCTGTCGTCACGGACGTGGTCGCCTACGGGCGGACCGAGCGCGAGGTGCTGTCGATGGCTGCCGCCCTCGAGCAGGGGTCGAACCACCCGCTTGCCGTCGCCATCCTCGAGATGGCGAAGGCGAACAAGGTACCGATCCCTCCGGCCTTCGGGGCGAAGGCAGTCTCGGGCAAGGGCATGGAAGGCAATGTCGGGGGCGTGGCGGTATTTCTGGCTTCCGCCAAGGCGGCGGCCGAGCGCGCCTCGCTGTCTCCGCACCAGGTTGCCTGGATCGAGGATTTGAACGGCCAAGGGAAGACCGTTTCGGTCTTGCTGGCGGGAGAAGCAATCACGGGTCTGATCGCCATGCGGGACGAACCGCGGGCTGACGCCAGGGCGGGGCTGGCCTCGCTCAAGGCGCAAGGCATCAGGACGGTCATGCTCACCGGGGACAACCGCAAGACCGCGGAAGCGATCGCCGCGGGTCTGGGGGTCGAGGCGCGCGCTGAGCTGCTGCCGCAGGACAAGCAGCGGATCGTCCGCGAGATGCAGAAGGAAGGCTTCAAACTCGCAAAGGTCGGCGACGGCATCAACGACGCTCCGGCGCTCGCCGCGGCCGACATTGGCATCGCCATGGGCGGCGGCACCGACGTCGCGCTGGAGACCGCGGATGCGGCAATCCTGCATGGCCGCGTCATGGACATCGCCAACATGGTCCACCTCTCGCGGGCCGTGATGGCGAACATCAAGCAGAACATCGCGGTTGCGCTCGGATTGAAGGCGGTCTTCCTGGTGACGACGGTGATTGGCGTGACAGGCCTCTGGCCCGCCATCCTGGCGGACACGGGCGCGACGGTGCTGGTGACCGCGAACGCAATGCGGCTCCTCAGTTGGGGCCGCCAGTGAAAGGATAGGCACAATGACCAGAACCGGCGTTATCTCACTGTGAGTGCGGCGGGTAGCCGCCGCGGCAGATCAGACTTTGACGAGCATAGCGGTCACATACATGAACGAAACGCCTGCGGCCAATCCCGCCATCGTGGCTGGCGCCGTGAGCGCCGCCTGGCCTCTCCCGTCCGACCGCATCAAATACGCGGTAACCTCGACTATGACCTGAAGGATTGCCCCGGCGCCAACCGCCAACGCCAGTGCCGACCATTGCGGCGCATAGGCGAGGCTGCCGATCCAGAGGCCGACAACGGCGGGTCCGCCCGCGAGCAGCGCCAAGCCGACGAAGGCCCACAGAGGCGGACGCTTCTTCAGCATCGGCGCGGAAATGCCGATGCCTTCGGTGATGTTGTGCAGCATGAAGCCCAACACCAGGAACGTGCCCAATCCGGCCGCGCCCGCCGCGAACGCAGCGCCGATGGCCAGCCCCTCGCCAAGATTGTGCAGGCCGATTCCAAGCGCGATGAAGGTGGCGAGTGCAAGTCCGGTCGGCACTCCGTCCCGGCGGCCAGCCGCCATCAGCAGGAGGAAACTCGCAGCGGCTGCGAGGACGACCATGGCCTGTCCCTGGAATATTGCGGCGGACTCGACCGCCAGTTCGAAAGCTTCAGCCGTGGCGTCGACCAACAGGAACGCCAGCAGGCCGACAGTCAGGGCGAGCAGGAAATTCATGCCGTTGCGACCGACTCCGCGCAGCGCCGGATAAAACATCATTCCGATGGCGACCGGAACGAGGCCGACTAAGACACCGAGCAGGGCCTGGGAAGCAAGGTTTCCTGCGTCCCGTGTCGGGGTCGACACAGCGACTGCGATCTCGTGTTCGAACGTCGCCCCGGTATTGGTGACAATGTTTATGGCATGCGCCTCCCCCAGCACCCAGGGGAAGGGCAGGTGGATCCATGCCGTAGCGCCACGGGCGAGCGGTCCTGCGGGTTCCTGCGTGAACTGCCAGTATGCGTCGTCAACCTGGACCTGGGCGATCGTCATCGGCTCCGAGCCGCCGGCACGGACGAGGACGCGGATGCCGTCGGACGAAAGGATCGTCCGCTCGAAAGTCAGGCTCTCCACAGGCGGAGCGCCATTCCCGAAGTTTCTGAGCGGGTCAGAGACCAGCAGCCAGGTGATCGCCAGGCCGAGGGCGGCCAGCGGCAGGATCAGCCACAGCAAAGCGGCGCGCGATTTTCCGGAGCCGACGGGAGCGGTCGGGTCGGCAGCGGCGATGTGCGAGACCTCGTTCATGCGACCGCCTCCACCACGTCGAACATGCCGGTCCAGCCGAGTTCGGTGAACTCCGACTGATGCGGGTGGAACATGTAGAGACCGGTCTCGTGATCCTTGTAGGTAAACTCGAGGATTCCGCGCTGCGCCTGCACCTGAGTGATCAAGTCGACCGTCCTCAAGGTCGGCGTGAGCGTCGTCCCCTGTTCGAAATAGTCGAAGAAGTTGGCGTGCAAGTGGAACGAGTTGATGGGATCGAACTCGACGACATTGGCCAGATAGATGCGGACTGGGCGGTTGCGGACGATCCTGATCGGCCGCTTCATGTAGGCGTGTGCGACGGTATTCACCGCATAGACTTCGTTCCCGTTGTCGAAGTTGGTGTCGAAGCCGTTCATCACCATGGCGAATTCCTGCCATTCGGCGTTCTCGGGCGTGCCAAGCAAGCGGGAACGGGCGACATCGGCAAGCTCCGGATGGCGGGCCGGATCCGGGTCGATCACGAACAGCCCATACATGCCCTTGTGAATGTGCCGCTTCAGGGGCAGCGCGTGGCAGTGATAGAGATGGCAGCCGAACGGCCTGGCATCGAACTCATAGACGAATTCTTCTCCCGGACCGATCAATCCTGCACCGGGGACGCCGTCCATCCTTGCGGCATGGATGCCGTGGAAGTGCATGGAGTGGGGATGCGAGCCGGAGTTGCGGAAGACGATCCGGAGGTGCTCGCCTTCGGTTGCCCTGAGCGCAGGCCCGGGAACGCGTCCGTTGTAAGTCCAGGCCGGGAACATGATCCCCGGCGCGATTTCGATTTCCTTGTCGACCGCCTCGATCTCGAAAGTCCGAAGGATACGTCCGTCGGGAAGCGTCGACACCGAGCCAGTTTCCCAGTCCGTCACCATCCGGGAAGGATCGAAGCCGTTGCGCTCGTTGTCCACGTCTCCGACGGTGATCATCGATCTGTGGGCGGCCAAATGCGCTTGAGGCGGTGCAGCGCCCGCGGCCGACGTGGTCCCATGGCCGGAATGGACCGATTGGCCAGCCGCCGTTCCCGCTATCGCCGAGCCTCCGGCCGCCGCCAGGCCGCCCCACAGCAGCCCACGCCTGCTGATCTTTTCGCGGAACCACATGCTGACTTCAGCCATCGTACTGTCAATCTGCAAATGAGAATGATTTGCATTAGCATTAATCGCGGTTCTTCACAACCGGATTCCCGCGGGATGAGCCGTCCGCGAAATCACTTGCTCATCACAATCCGATGAGTGGCTAGCCAGGTCCGCGGACCTGTGACATGCTCGCAATCAATGAAATCTTGGTCGATGATCAGCCGCTTTCTTCTGGCGCTAGCTCTTTTCGGGCTGGTGCTTGCGCCACTGGCGGCGTCATCGGCGGTTCCCGCGATGGCAGCGCAGACAATGGGATCGATGCCTGACAGCATGCCCTGCTGCCCGGACGATCAGCCTGCTGCTCCTGACTGCGCCAAGGATTGTCCATTGGCAGTCCTGTGCCTGTCGGGCCTCGTCAGCGTTCCGATTCCGGAAACGCCGACATTCCTCGTCCAGATCTGGATAGGCGACGAATTTCTCGCTGGCAGGCAAACCGTCCTCTCGTCGCTTGCCGGCGAGCCTCAGCCAAGACCACCCAAAGCCTGACTGCATTAAGCGCCGGAATCCGTGCGGATGAACGCTGCGCGGACGGAATCGCGTGGTGTTCGCCATGCCCAATGCCGTGCGCAAGCGCGGTCAATGACAGTCGGATTTTTGAACATGAAATCGAAACTCGTACTTCGCGCCACGATACTGGCGCTCGCATCCGCTATTGCAACTTCCCAAGCGGCGAAATCCGCGCCCGAGGACTACGAATTCCAGCTCGTCGAGAACGAGATCAAGGAAGGGAAGGGAGCCGTCGTCGCCGTCAAGCTTGTCGACAAGCGGACCGGGGCTCCGGTCGAGAACGCCGTAGTCTTCACCACGCGGATGGACATGGCTCCCGACGGGATGGAGGCGATGACATCGCCTGTGGAGGCGCTGCCGTCCGGGGATCCCGGCGTCTATCGCTTCAAGACCGATCTCACAATGGCCGGAGGCTGGCGCTTCTCGATCGCGGCCAAGGTTCAGGGTGAACCCGAGACGGTCGAGAGGCGCCTGGAATTCAAGGCAGTCCAATGAGCAGGTTCGGCTCTTTCCTGGCCCTCGCCGTACTTGCGGCGGGGGCTGGGGCTGGCGGATACTGGGCCGGACAGCGCGATCTGTCCATCCTGGCCGTCGTGCAAATGGTCGAGGCGAACATCGGGCGCGCGCTCGGGGCGGAGCCGATGTCGACGGCCGCCAACCCGGCTCCCACGGGACCTGTCATCTATTACCGCCATCCTGACGGCGATCCGGTGTATTCGCCGGCGCCGAAGCGCACCGATGACGGTCGCGATTTCGTGGCCGTCCTGGCCAGCGAGGATGTCAGCTTCGATCACCCAGCCAAGCCTGAACTGAAGCCTGCGGCCGAAGCGGCATCAGGCGAGCGCGAAATCCTTTACTACCGCAATCCCATGGGCTTGCCGGACACGTCTCCCGCTCCGAAAAAGGACTCCATGGGAATGGACTACATCCCAGTCTACGAAGGCGAGGCGGATGACGGCTCGACCGTCAGGGTTTCGGCGGGAAGGCTTCAGCGTACGGGCGTAAAGACGGCTGTGGCTACGAAAGGCGCGATCGTGCGTCCGGTGCGGGTCCCCGGAACCGTCACGCTGGACGAGCGCCGTGTCAGCGTGGTTTCGATACGCACCGAGGCTTTCCTCGAAGACGTGGCCGACATCACGACCGGAGAGACAATCGAAAAAGGCCAGCCCCTCGTCAGTTTCTATGCCAAGGAAATTGCTGCCGCCGGGGCGCTTTATGCGGCCGATCTGAAGAGCGGCTCGGGCAAGGCCGCCGCCGCGGGCAGCCTGCAGAGGTTGACGAACCTCGGCGTTCCGATCGAAGCGATCACTGAAATCGAGACGACACGCAAGGTGCCGATCTCGGTGACGCTCGTGGCCCCGCGCAATGGCGTTGTCCTGGAGCGCATGGCGGTCGACGGCATGATGGCTGAGGCCGGGCAAACGCTGTTCCGGATCGCCGACGTTTCGACTGTCTGGGTCATGGCCGACGTGCCGGAATACGAGCTGAGCTCGGTTCGCGTCGGCGACAAGGCGGCCGTCCGTATCCGCAGCCTGCCGGGCAAGGTGTTCGACGGCAGGGTCGGGCTGATCTATCCCGAGATCCAGGGCCAGACGCGGACGGCAAGGGTCCGTGTCGAACTCCCGAACCCCGACGGCCTGCTGCTTGCCAACATGTATGCCGAGGTCGAGGTCGCGACGGGCGGCTCCGATCCTGTCATCACCGTGCCCGACAGCGCCGTCATCGACACGGGCGACCGGCAGGTTGTCATCGTCGACAAGGGCGAAGGCCGCTTCGAGCCGCGCGACGTGAAGGTCGGGGTGCGGGGCGACGGCATGGCCGAGGTCATGAAGGGCATCGCCGAAGGCGAAAAGGTTGTCGTCGCGGCGAACTTCCTGATCGATGCCGAAAGCAACCTCAAGGCCGCGCTCTCCGCGCTCACGCCCGCGGAGGCAAAACCATGATCGCCAAGCTCATAGCCTGGTCGGCCCGAAATCTGGTCCTCGTCTTCTTCGCCACGGCGCTTGCCGCCGCCGCGGGGATCTATGCGGTCAAGACCTTGCCGCTCGACGCGATCCCCGACCTCTCCGACGTCCAGGTCATCGTCTTCACCGACTACCCGGGCCAGGCCCCGCAGGTGGTCGAGGACCAGGTCACCTATCCGCTGACGACCTCGATGCTCACCGTTCCAAAATCGAAGGTCGTTCGCGGCTTCTCGTTCTTCGGGGTTTCCTTCGTTTACGTGATCTTCGAGGACGGCACCGATCCCTACTGGGCGCGGAGCCGCGTGCTCGAATATCTGAACGCGGCAGCCAGCCGTCTGCCCGAAGGGGTCGCTCCGGCGCTCGGACCTGACGCGACAGGTGTCGGCTGGGTCTATCAATACGCCGTCGTCGCCAAGGAACTGTCTCTGGCCGAACTTAGGTCACTGCAAGACTGGGTGGTGCGCTTCGCCGCCTCGAAAGCGGAAGGCGTATCGGAGGTCGCGAGCGTCGGCGGTTTCGTCAAGCAATATTCGATCGTGGTTGATCCTGCGCGTATGCGGGCGCAGGGCGTGACGTTGTCGGAGATCGGCGAAGCCGTCCGCACCAGCAACATGGATACCGGTGGACGCACGGTCGAAATCTCGGAATTCGAGTTCATGGTGCGCGGGCGAGGCTACCTGGAGAGCGTTGCCGATATCGAAAGCATCGCGCTCAAGTCGGTCAGCGGCGTGCCGCTCCGGCTCGGCGATGTCGCCAAAGTCGAGATCGTGCCCGATGAGCGCCGCGGCATCGCGGAACTCGACGGAGAGGGCGAGGTCGCGAGCGGCATCGTTCTTCAACGCGTCGGCGCGAACGCCCTGACCGTCATCGAGAACGCCAAGGAGAGCCTCACCGAGATCGAAAAGAGCCTTCCAGGCGGTGCCGAGATCGTACCCGTCTATGACAGGTCGGAACTCATCGACGCTGCGATCGAGACGCTAAAGTCGACGCTGGTCGAGGAGAGCATCGTGGTCGCCCTTGTCACCATCGCTTTCCTGCTTCACGTCAGGAGCGCCTTGGTCGCGATCATCATGCTGCCCGTCGGCATCCTAATGGCCTTTGCGGCGATGAAGCTTCTTGGCCTCGGCTCCAACATCATGAGCCTCGGCGGCATTGCCATCGCCATTGGCGCGATGATCGACGCCGCAATCGTCATGATCGAGAACGCCCACAAGCATCTCGAACGAGCCCCGCCGGACAAGCCCCGGATCGAAGTGCTGGTCAAGGCGGCGGCCGAGGTCGGGCCCGCCCTGTTCTTCAGCCTGCTCATCATCACTGTCTCGTTCCTGCCGATCTTCACGCTCGAAAGCCAGGAGGGCCGCCTGTTCGGCCCGCTCGCCTTCACCAAGACCTTCGCCATGGCCGCGGCGGCGCTGCTCTCGGTGACGCTGGTGCCCGCTTTGATGGTCGTCTTCGTCCGCGGCCGGATTATCCCGGAACACCGGAACCCGCTCAACAGGCTGCTTATCGGCCTCTATCGGCCCGTCATCGCCGGGGTCCTGAAGGCGAAAACTTTCACGATCCTGCTCGCCATCGCAGCGCTTGCAGTGACCGTCTGGCCAGCGCGCCAACTCGGCAGCGAGTTCATGCCGAACCTCGACGAGGGAACGCTGATGTATATGCCGACGACCTTGCCTGGAATCTCGGTCACAAAGGCCGCCGAACTGATGCAGACGCAGGACCGGATCATAAAATCCTTCCCCGAGGTCGAGAGCGTATTCGGCAAGGCGGGCCGGGCGCAGACCGCGACCGATCCCGCGCCAACCGAGATGTTCGAGACGATCATCAACCTCAAACCGAAATCGGCCTGGCGGCCTGGAGTGACGTCGGAGAGCCTCAAGACCGAGATGGACGCGGCGCTGCAGTTTCCAGGCGTGTCGAATGCCTGGACGATGCCGATCCGCGCCCGCATCGACATGCTGTCTACGGGCATCCGCACCCCCGTCGGGGTCAAGGTCTACGGCACGGACCTTGCCGAAATGGAAAATGTCGCGCGCCAAATCGAGGCGGTGCTCAGGGCAGTGCCGGGCACGTCTAGCGCCTACGCCGAGCGGGTGATCGGCGGCTATTATCTCGACATCATTCCTGACCGGGTCGCCTTGGGCCGCTACGGTTTATCGATCGGCGATGTGCAGGACGTGATCTCCATGGCGCTCGGCGCGAAGGTCATCACGTCCACGGTCGAGGGCCGCGAACGCTATGGCGTCGCCATCCGCTATCCACGCGCTCTCAGGAGCGATCCCGACGCGATTGCCCACGAGGTGCAGATCGCGTTACCTGGCAGCGGCTCCGTGCCTCTCGGAGAAGTGGCCAAGGTCGAACTCACGCGCGGAGCGACCTCGATCCGCACCGAGAACGGGCAGCTCGCCGTCTACATCTTCGTCGACATTGCCGGCCGCGATCTCGGCGGCTATGTCAGCGAGGCGCAACAGGCGGTCGCCGCCGAGGTGCAGCTGCCTCCGGGCTATTCGGTCGCCTGGAGCGGCCAGTTCGAATATCTCGAACGGGCCCAGGCGCGGCTGAAGATCGTCGTTCCGCTGACGCTCGCGCTCATCTTCCTGCTGCTCTACTTGAATTTCCGGGCGCTGACGGAAACGCTCATCGTCATGCTGTCGCTGCCCTTCGCGATCGTCGGCGGAATCTGGATGATGTGGTGGCTGGGCTTCAACATGTCGGTCGCGGTCGCCGTCGGCTTCATCGCGCTCGCTGGCGTGGCGGCCGAAACGGGCGTGATCATGCTGATCTATCTCGACAACGCCTGGACCGAAGCGAAGGCGAGAAGCGAAGCGGAGAGACGCAGCCCCACACGCAGCGACCTTCACGTCGCCATCATGGTCGGCGCGGTCGAGCGCGTGCGCCCGAAGATGATGACCGTCGTCGCCATCATGGCGGGCTTGCTGCCGATCCTGTGGAGCACGGGGACCGGATCGGAGGTCATGCAGCGCATCGCGGTCCCCATGATCGGCGGCATGATCTCGTCGACTATCCTGACGCTCGTCGTGATTCCTGCGGTCTACGGGATCATCAAGGGCTGGCGGTTGCCAAGCCGGGCTGTCGTTGAAGAACCGATGGCGGTTGCTCCGCTGAGGTTGGCCGCCGAATAGGAAGGAACGAAAAAATATAGATCAGATGATGCCGGGCGGGATGTGGGGAATGGGCGTGGCAGACTTCATCGTCCTCGTTCTCCTCTCGACCGCGCCATTCTGGCCGCCTTCACGTCTGCGCATGCGGCCGGGAGGCTCGACGTGGCGGAGCACCTGCTCTGCGCCCTGGAGTGCCTTTGTAAAGAGGAGGGCGAGGCCAGCGTGGCTGACGCGAGGCTTACCTGATCATCTGCCGCGCCTGCGATTGCGGAACCAAGCGACCGAAGCATCGAAACTAGGCGGTTCCAGCTTGGATAGTGCTCGCTGTTCCGCATGCCGCGCGGTAGGCCGAGCGTAATTGCGGTTACCGCAGATCACGTCGTTACAGCCTCCGCCGGGAGCGTCGCGTCGGATCACGGCCGTTTCACGCTGTTCGTCAGGCCGTTGACATACATGACCAGGTTTAACGGATCGAACCTGAGGCCATGGAATTTGGCCGCGAAGCGCCCGCCGCGGTCGATCACATGGGTGACCACGCCGTGCATCTGCTGGCCGCCCTCGAGCGGATCGAAACGGACGTTGTATTTCTCGGACAGCTTGCGCGTCGCGTCCTCCGCCTGCCCTTCGCGGGTGGTCAGGAAGGTCCAGTTGCTCGGGTCCAGCCCGTGCGCCTCGCCGTATGCCTTCATCACCTCGGGCGTGTCCGCCACCGGATCAGTCGTCACCGTCAGGAACTGCACCATGTCCTTCATGGGCGTTTCGTTGACCATGGCCTGGACGCGGGCGATCAGGTCGGAGTGCAGCGGGCAGACGTCGGTGCAGCTCGCGAACACGAAATTGAGCACAACGACCTTATCCGCGAAATCCGAGAGGCGGACCGGATTGCCTTCGTCGTCGGCGAGATCGAATCCCGGCGCTGCGGGAGCGTCGATCGCCTGGAAATACTTCTCCTCGCTGCCCATCAGCCTGTCGAGATCGGCGCCCGGATGATGGGCATATGCGGGAAGCGCAAGGACCGTGACGGCCATCGCGGCGAGAAGTGTTCTTCTGTTCATCTCCGTTCTCCGGTTTGGTCGAGTTCTCGTACGATGATCCCTTCGAAGAAGGAAACCATCTCGGGGGTGTCCCATTCGGCTGGTCCGGCGAGCCGCGCGAGCTCGTTTCCGTCCGGGCCGATCAGAAGCGTGGCTGGCAGGCCGAACAGTCCCAACGCGCGGATCGCAGTTCCGTCCTGGTCGATGAAGACGGGGAGCTTGACCCCGATCTCGTCGAAGAACTTCCGGACTGCGCCGGCACCAGCCCGGTCCACCGAAAGGGCGACGACGTCGAATCCTTCGCCGCCGAGCCGCTCCCGCAGGCGGTCAAGCGTCGGCATTTCGGCCCGGCAGGGCGCACACCAGGTCGCCCAGACGTTGAGCAGCACGAACTTGCCGCGCCAGTCATCGAGGGATCGCGGCTCGCCCGACTCGTCGGCGAAGACGAGTTCGGGCAAGGACTGCGGTTCTTCGTGCAGCGTCATGGGCGTCGGCTCCTGCGCCCGCGCGACCGCAGCCGAGAGAACGGCAATTGCCAGAGCCGACAGGATAGCCTTCATTGCAACGTCTCCCTCTCGCGCCGGCTCATCTCAGTCTGGTAAGCGCGCTCACGCTCCGGCCACGCGCTTTTGATGAAGGCCAGGACGGCGCGGATTTCCTTGTCGCTCAGCGTGTCCCGGAATCCCGGCATGTCGCTCTCGTAGCCGCCGCCCATGACGGCGGCGGGGCCTTCCTTGGTGATCCGGAACAGCACCCCGTCCGGGTGGTGCCATGTGTGCCCCGAGGCGTCGTGCGGCGGGGCGGGCATGCGTCCCGACGGGAGCAGCCTCTTCCAGTCAGGCTGGCCTTCGAGCTTGGCCCCGTGGCAGGAGGCGCAGTTCTCGGCATAGAGCTGCCGTCCCTGCGCGATCGCCGCAGCCTCGCCGGGGCTCGCTCCGAGCCGCCAGATCAGGGCGAGGGCGGCAGCTCCCGACAGAGCCGCCACGATGCCGAGGGCAACAGCCTTCCTGCTCATTTGCGGCCGCTGAAGAACAGGTACTTCACCAGGGCCGCGCCCGCCAGGACGAGCACCGCCACGAGCAGGAGCCAGCCTAGCCCCATGCCCATCATCATGCCGCCCATGCCGTCCATCATTCCGCCGTCCATCATCGTCGGCTCCTTCCGGGCTTCGGGGCGGGCAGAGCTACTCGCGAGCGTAAACGCCACCCACGCCAGACTTGGTGATCTCCAGCATCTCGAACGGCGCTTCCTTGGTGCCGCTCATTCCCGGCCAGCCCATTGGCATGCCGGGCAGCGTCACGCCCTTGATGTCGGGCCGCTCCGTGAGGAGCTTCTTGACCGTGCCGACGGGGACGTGGCCGCTGACGACGTAGCCGTCCACGAACGACAGGTGGCACCCCTGGAATTCGTCCGCGATGCCTGCCTCGCGACTCATCTCGGCGAGGTCGTGGGTGGGCTTGCTGGTGACGGTGAAGCCGTTCTCCCGCAGGTACTCGGCATAGCCTTCGCAGCAGCCGCACTGCGGGTTCTTGTATAGGGTGACGTCCTTCTCGCCCGCGAGCGCCGGGACGGCAGCCCAGACGAAGGAAGCGAGGGCGACGGCATTCAGGATAGTACGCATTTTCGGTTCTCCTCTTGAGGGATTGGTCAGGCGACGCGGAAGACGCCCATCATCCCGGCGGCCTGGTGTTCGAGTATGTGGCAATGGAGCATCCAGTCGCCCGGATTGTCGGCAACGAATGCGATCTCCACCCGCTCGCGTGGCGACATCAGCACCGTGTCCTGCCACTCGCGGTGGCGCGTCGGCTTGCCGTTCCGCGAGATCACCCGGAAGGAATGGCCGTGCAGGTGGATCGGATGATGCCAGGCCGTCGCGTTGGTCATCGCGATGACATGGCTCTTGTTCTGCGCAAGCGTCAGCATCGGGTCCATGACGTGGCCTTCCGCGGCGACTCCGTTGATGAACCAGATGCCGCCGGAATGCATCATATTCATCATGCCCCCCATGTTGCCCATCATGCCGCCCATCGCGCCGGAGGAGTCCTCGCCCCTGTTCCCCATGCTGCCGCCCATCTCCTGCATGACGACGGCTCCCATCATGCCGCCGTTGAAGGTGACCTCGTGCCGGACGGCCGATGCAAGGTCCGGCTCCGGCAGCGGGTTGGGCGGGAGGGCGACAGGCCAGTCGGGAGCCGCCTGCCTGAGCGGATTATCGGCATAGGCTAGGTCGACCAGGCGGTATTCCAGGCCCTCGTAGAAGCGGTCGATCACGGAAACCCGGCTTCCGGCGTCAGCCGTCATGTCGAGAATGAGGTCGGCGCGCATCGCGGGCCCCAGCACGACCAGCCCGCCTTCCGGCGCATGCGGCTCCACTGGCTGCCCGTCCAGCGCAATGATGGCAGGCTGATGGTTCCCGAAGTCGAGGCCGAAAATGCGGGCGTTGGCGGCGTTGATCAGCCGCAGCCGGATGCGCTGTCCCTTTCGCACCTGAAAGACATCTGGCACGCGGCCATTGATCGTGACCGTGTTTCCGACCCGGCCGTTGTGCATCATGTCATGGCGGTTGCCGAAGTCTTCCCGCATCTCGGCGGTCTTGGTCAGCCGCCAGTCGGACAGCACCCAAGTGACTTCGCGGTCGACCCGGACGGGATCGGCTTCCTCCACGATCAGCGGGCCGTAGAGGCCTCGGCCGACCTGCTCAAAACTGCGATGGTGCGGATGGTACCAGAAGGTGCCTGCGTCGACGGCATCGAACTCGTAGGCAAAGGTCTCGCCGGGCGCGATCGGCGCCTGCGTGAGGTGCGGCACGCCGTCCATCGCGTTCGGGACTCGCAAACCGTGCCAGTGCACCGTCGTCTCTTCGTCGAGTTTGTTCTCGACCGCGACCCGCAGGCGTTCTCCCTGGCGGATGCGAATTTCCGGACCGGGCAGGCTGCCGTCATAGCACCAGATGGGGGTATCGCCATGCGGCTCTGGCGCGATCTGGGCGCGTCCCGGTCCGGCGCGGATCCGGAACTCGCGAAGGCCTGCGCCGGCGTCGGATCGCGGCGGAAGCACCACGCCCGCCGAAACCGCGGCGGCCGATGCGAGGAAGGTTCGACGCGTCAGCGCCGGCACACGTGGATAGAGCATTGGATCAACCATTCCGGAATAGGCTCTTGTGACGCGCGGACGCAGCCGGGCGCGTCGGTGGGCCGGTCGCGAGCGGATGCTGCGGCCGTGTCAGCTGAGGAAGGTGGTTCGGGGAGGATAGGGCTCAGGCGGACCGGTGCGGCCGTCGGACGGTTCTCCGGGAGGCAAAGATACGATGCCCTCGAAATGCGGAAGCTCGGCCGCGGCAGGCGTGCAGATCGCGACATGCGAGGTAACGCAGAACTGGTCGCATGCCGACGTCTGGCCGTCATCGCCGGGACAGTCCTGGCAGTCGGGCATGTCGCCGTGCATCTCAGCCATCGACATCTTCAGGGACATGTCGGTCAAAGCCGCGGCATGCGCCGCCGTGCCCGCGGCGAAGGCCGCGAGGAAGACGACTGCGAGAATGCGGACGAGCCTGCTCATTGGGCAGACAGTAGTCCTGGCTTTGCGCCGTGTCCAGATTCGGTCGCAGGTGAGCTAGACCGCCACAACACGGATGCCGGCCGGGGCGGTTTGTTGCAGCTGTCTTGGAATGTCCGGAAATGCTCTGCCGTGCGATCATAACCGCCTTTGGTGCCATTGCGCCGGCTTCTAGTTATGATCCTAGAGTGGCCGGCCGGCTCGGATCATGGCAAGATCAATTCGCACTCCGAGTTCCTCGTGTCGTCAGGCAGTTATCCATCCGGCCCTAGGGTCAAACCCAACGAAAGATCAGTTGACTTTGGGCCGTAGCGGCTCATCCTGACTTGTTGGCCTACCTTTCCGACCAACTTTGAACAGGGAGGAAGCAATGGAAGCCGTCAATCGTAGATCCACACTTGTACTCGGTCTTACAGTAGCCGCGACGCCACTGATCGCTTGGGCGACCCCAGCAGCCGCACAGACTTACGGCCCCGATGAGGGCAAGGAGGTCGGCCCCGGTGTCAGAGTTGTAGCGCTTGGTGAGCGGGCTTCGGTCATACCAGCTTATAAAACGGTCATGCTACGCGATGTTGTAATCCAACCCGGGGCGAAGACGCCGGACAACGTGATGAAGAATGACATGCTCTGCCACCTGACCGAGGGAGAACTTTCCGTCGTTCAGAACGAGAAAAAGTTCACCGTCAAGAAGGGCGATGTTTGGACCTGCGCCAAAGCAGATACGACCGAAGGCACCCAGAACACGAGCAGTGCGGTCGCGATCATGCGGGTAATCGATTTGATGCCCGCATGAGGTAAGCGATGGGTGGAAGTGCGGCTATGGCCGCTCTAAAGAGATGCCCGAGCGCGTATCTGTCGTGTTGGGGGAACGACCAGCGACGGGCCGCCCTCCATCCCGTCCATTGTCGATCACCGGCTGATTGAGTTTTGACCCTAGTCCCTCGACAGCTGCTTGATCTGTTTTCTGATTTCCTTGGGATCGCCGCGCGAACCGATGGCGATGATCGGCCAGTTCGCGGCGGCGTCGCAGCCGGCGAACAGCAGATCTCCCCGCTGCCAGCCGGCTCCCAGCATGCAGTCGACGACCGCCTGAAAGCCAGGCTCCATCGCCTCCTGGGAGGACTCGCCCGAGGGCTATCCCCAGACCCCGGCCTACAAATGGTGGAACTGGCACGACAGCTACGCCGCGGATCCGGCAGCCGACAAGAAGTGGGCCGAGGTGTCGGAGGCCGGAGAGGCGGCGTTCCGGGAGGCGAGCACGAAGCAATAAGCCAGACCTGTTCGGGTGCGATCGACGGGCGGCGACGGTCGGTCTGAGAGGCTCAGATCGCGCCGCCGCTACTCATGCGGACTTGACGATCGACAATGTGCGTCTGTAAGCGGCCGGTTTCGTGCGGAAATTGGCGGCGGGAGCAGGTCGGCCGACGTGAAAGCCCTGGATCTTATCGATGTCGAATTCGCGGATCAGGGCCAGCTGCTCGTCGGTTTCCACCCCTTCGACCAGGATTTTATGGCCGCGATTTCGCACCAGGGCAATGATGTCTTGCAGCATCGCCTTGCCCCTTGGGGTGCCGCAGTCATGCAGGAACGAGCGGTCGATCTTTACCATATCGAAATCGATGAGACGAAGCCATGAGAGGCCCGCGAAGCCCGTCCCGAAGTCGTCAAGCCATACCCTGACCCCCAGCAGCTTCAGGTCGCTGATGCAGCGCAGAACGTCGGAGTGCATCTCCATCTCCAGCCCTTCGGTGATTTCGAGGGCCAGCCTGCTGCCGGCGACGCCGGTCTCGCTCAAAATCGTCGCAACCGAAGCTGCGAAGCCGGGCGTCTTGAGCTGAATTGGAGAGACGTTGACGCTGACGACACGGACGTGATCGTCCGCCAAGAGCTCAGTGCACACTGTCCTTATGGCCCAGCGCCCGAGCTCCAGGACCGCGCCGGTTCGTTCCGCAACAGGAATGAACAGGCTCGGCGGAACCGATGTACCGTCCAGCATTTTGAGGCGCATCAGAGCCTCGACGGCTTCAACCCGGCCAGACGCCACGTTCTGGATCGGCTGGTAGACGAGTGAAACGAGATCCTGGCCGATCGCGATCTTCAGCAAAGCCGCAATGTTCTCGCTCTCGTCGCTGCTCTGGGGATCGTTTGGATCGAACAGCCAGGTACAATTGCGACCGCCTGCTTTCGCCAGATAGAGCGCACGATCGGCCTCGTGGACGATCTTCTCCAGCTTGGCGCCAGTCTGCGCCCTGGTGAAGGCAGCGCCGACGCTCACCGTCACCACCGAGGTGCCGTCCCTGCGCTGCTGGTGGGGAAGCGCGAGGTTCTCCACCGTGCTTCGAATGGCTTCGGCAAGACCTGCGACCTGTTCCCTTTTCTCCATGCGAGCCAGGACAATGAATTCTTCCCCGCCGTAGCGGCCGATTGAGCCATTGTGCTGCTTGATCATTTCGGCAAGGGCATTGGCGACAAGTATCAGGCAGCGATCGCCTTCCTGATGTCCGTAGTAGTCGTTGAACCTTTTGAAGAAGTCCACGTCGATGAGGATCGCCACAAAACCGCTGCCATGCCTTTGCCAGTCGCTCCAGTAGTCGCGCAGCTTCTCGTCGATCGCACGCCGATTCTCCAGACCGGTAAGCGGATCGGTTCTCGACAGATTCAAGAGCGCCTGTCCGCGCTCGGTGGCCTCCTTGTGCTGGATTTTAGCTTCCAAGGCGTTCAGGAAGACGTTGTAACGTTCCTCGTTTAACCTCCAGTTTACATACGACGTGAATATGAAACACGAAATGTAAAAAATTCCTAGTACTATTTTGTATGTTAGCGTAGAAGGTACGAAATAGTTCACGGTGTATAATACACACAAGATTATAGCAGAAGTTACTATGGATAGATTAAACCTGAATGTGAAGAAAAGATTGGCGCCCATCATGAAGATAGTACCGAAGACCATATAATAAGAGACGCTTTCCTTGTCCGCGGCCATAACCGCTGGGGACAACCAACCAACATAGCCAAAGATGATGGCTGCGGCGCAAGTCACGTCAATCCATTCCGTTCCGACCCCCCGGCGAAGTTGTGCTTCCAGGGTCAACAGCGCAGTCACTCCGACCGCGAAGCGCGCCGTGATCGTATAGAGTGCCACATCCGGAATCAGCAGCAGATCTGTTGCCGAAAACATGAGATAGATGGCGACGGCGATCCAAAGCCCCGGCCTGGCGTCCATCCTTCGCTTCGCCTGGCCTTCCTCCCAGTAGAGGCTGCGGAGTTCGTCGGACCGTCGCTCGTAGCGCCGCTCAAGCGGTTCTGCATGGGCCATATCGGCCAATGCGGATGACGAGTATTCGTTCGTCACCCTAAGCCCCATTTGAACGGGGCTTTGTATGCCGAACTCATTTCTAGCTTCTACCCCCACGCCGGCCGACTCCTCAGGCGCGACAGCGAATTGCGGCGCCTCGCAAGCAATATGCAGTCGCGCATATAGGTTTGCGTTAATTCGTATCTGGAATCCGACCCGCAAGGGGTCCAAAAAACCAGCATGGTTGGTGGGAATTTAACGACACCGCTAAAATGCCTGACATGTGTCTTGGCAAAGATAAAATTTTACGCAATATGTAACGATATCTAGTTAAATGTGATTATGGAGTTCTGCGGTGGCAACCATCCTCGATGGCAAAAGCTTGATTACTGCCGAGATGATCGCCGCCAGTCTCCCTCGAAAAAAGCTCGAGCCTCATAGCGAAGCGTTCGAAACCGCTCGCGTCGAGCTTGCGCTCATTCTCCACACCACACACCAGCAAATCGAGCAACGAAAGGACCCCGCCGAGATCATTCGTCGTGTGACGTCGTACCTCAGCGCGACGCGTTCCAAGGTTCATCCCGACGTCTGGCAGGCATTGATACCGGTGGTGCAGAACCACCCGGTCCTGGAGTACTTTCTTGAGGATCCGCTCACGCGGTGGTCCCATGACAAGCCCAGAGGTTATTCCGGCGACGCGCAGTTGCTCGACTACATCTATTGCGATCCGCACGTGGCGGAGAGCGTGGCAAACGCCTCGGAGATCGGCAAGGCGCTCTACATGCATACCAAGGATGTGCCGTCGTCCATCGCGGCACGGGAACGGCGTGATCTTCTGACCCGCTATGTCGATAAGATTGCGACCAGGAATGGACCGCAAACCGAGGTCCTGGCGATTGCGGCCGGCCATTTAAGGGAGGCCAATCGCTCGGCCGCATTACAGGAGGGCCGTCTCAAGCGCTGGGTTGCACTCGATCAGGATCCTCAGAGCGTTGGATTGATCACGCGCGACTTCCAAGGCACTGCGGTAGAGGCCATCGACGGCTCGGTGCGAACCGTGCTCACGCGGGGCCACAAGCTTGGCAAGTTCGACTTCATCTACGCCTCCGGCCTTTACGACTACCTTGCGCACAACGTCGCCGTGAAGCTCACGAAAACCTGCCTGCAGATGTTGAAGCCGAACGGGACCTTCCTCTTTGCGAATTACGCAGAAGGCAACCCTGACGCCGGGTATTGGGAGACGTTCATGAACTGGGTGTTGCTGCTGCGGTCGGAGGCCGATATGTGGAACATCATCAATGCCAGCGTCGATCGAAACACCGTCGACGCGCAGGTGTTCTTTGGCGAGAACCGCAACGTCCTGTACGGCGTCATCGAAAAGCGCGGATAGCGAGCGCCTGGGCTGCGAGCTTGTCGGCGGCTGTCGGTTCTAATCCCCGAACGCTGCCCTTAACGTCTCGAATGGCGCCAGCGCGCCGCGCACCTGGACGACGGCGGCGGCGACGCGATGCGCACGCAGCACCGCCTCGGTCGGGGCATGGCCGGCAAGCCGGGCGGCGAGATAGGCGCCATTGAAGGAATCGCCGGCGCCGGTGGTGTCGACCGGGGCGGCGACATGCACGGCCGGAACGGGTTGCAGGGTTTCGTTTGCGGCGATCAGCGCCGGCTCCTCGCCGTTCTTGACGACGACTTCGCCGACCAGCTTTCGCAGCCGTTCCGCGGTTTTCTGCGGCGCTGCGTCGCCGAACAGCATCTGCTCGTCGGGAAAGGTCGGCAGCGCGATGTCGGTGACTGCCAGCGCATCGAGGATCGCGGTCTGTGCTTCCTCGCGCCGGCGCCACAGCCGCGGCCGATAATTGGGATCGAAGGCGACAAGCGATCCGGCGGCGCGCGCCTTGGCCACCGCCGCCAAAAGTGTCTTGCGCGCGGCGTCGTCCAGAATTGCCAAAGTGATTCCGGAAAAGTAAACAAGCGCCTGATTTTCAAGGCTTTTCGCCAAAGCGGCCGCGTCGGATGCAAGCTGTCTCGCGGCTGCGTCGCCGCGCCAGTAGGTGAAGGAGCGTTCGGCGCCGGTCAGCGTGATTGCATAGAGGCCAGGCCGGGCGCCTGTTATGATCGGGCTGGCGCCGATGCCGATGCCGTTTTGCGCGAAGAAGTCGACCTGGTCGCGCGAGAACGGGTCGTCGCCGAACGCCGACACATAGGTCGCCGGCCGGTCACCGCTCAGCGCATGCAGCGCCCACAGCGTATTGAACGTGTCGCCGGCAAAGCCCATGCGCCAGTTCGGCCCGGCCTGGCCTGAAAGCTCGAGCATGCATTCACCGATCGAAGCGACGCCGTTTCCTGCCATGTGCTCTCTCTCCTGGTGCATGTCGCCCACAGCCTGCGCGGCGGTTTTGGGATAACGACATGCACAAACCAAAGACCCGGTGCTGTAGCTTTTTGCGAGCGGCAGCGCCATGCTTGGCGGCAGAGGATTTTTGCGCCAGCGGCGTTTTCTCAGCTGTGTCGGGACGCGATCTACTCAGTGAGACGTTATTTCTGGAAGAGGAAACGGTTTGGCATCGTTATGGCGCTACGTTCTGGCAGGTGTTGGTCTGGCTGCCTTGCTGGCCGGCATTCTCGCCGCCGTCCATCTGACCGCGCCGCAAGCGCCTCGGCTCGCCGGCTCCGAGATTGCCCGTTCGAAAGAGACGGCGAACGGTCTGTTTGTGGCCAGTTTCGAGCCGGAGCGGGGTGTTGTCCGTCAAGGCGAGTTGCAATCCTGGCTGCTGACGCTGAAGACAAATGCGGGCACCCCGGTGGAGGGCGCTGCGATCACGATTTCCGGCGGCATGCCGCAGCACAGGCACGGCCTGCCGACCAGCCCACATGCGACCGATTATCTGGGCCAGGGCCGCTATCGCATCGGCGGGGTAAAATTCACAATGAGCGGATTGTGGCAGCTGCATTTCGCCATTTCCGCGGCGGCCGGATCCGACACGGTGGTCTTCAATGTGGTGCTCTGAGCGCTGGAGCAAGTTGAACCGCTTTTCGCGACTTTTCGCGCTGCTGGCGATGGCTGTGCTTGCCGGCTGCGGCAAGCCTGAGTTTTCCGATGCCGAAAGGAAGACCATCGCCTCGCTGGCGCTTTCAGCGCTGCCGCCGCTGAAAGACGACACCACCAACCGCTTCGCCGACGTGCCGGCCGCCGCCGCGCTCGGCGCGACGCTGTTTTTCGACGCCGGGTTGAGCGGCGACGGCAAGGTTTCCTGCTCGACCTGCCACAAGATCGACCGGCAGTTCCAGGACGACCTGCCGCGAGCGGTCGGTGTCGGCCGCACCAACCGGCGCACCATGCCGCTGGCCGGCGTTGCGCATGATTCATGGTTCTTCTGGGACGGGCGGCGCGACAGTCTTTGGGCGCAAGCGCTGGCGCCGCTGGAAAATCCGCTGGAGCAGGCCGGCAACCGCGCCGCCTACGCGCATTACATCAAGGCGCGATTCGGCGAGCGCTACGAGCGCATCTTCGGGCCGCTGCCCGACCTTTCAAATGTGCCAGCCAATGCCAGTCCGCTCGGCGGCGATGCCGAGAAGGCGGCGTGGAGCACAATGACCGACGCGCAAGCCGAGGACGTCAACCGCGTCTTCGCCAATATCGGCAAGGCGATCGCCGCCTTCGAGCGATCGATCGCGCCACAGCAGACGCGCTTCGACCGGTTCGCCGCCGCTTTGGATACCGGTATACAGGCACTGCCAGGCGACGACGCCTTGTCGTCCGAAGAAATCCTCGGGCTAAAGCTGTTCATCGGCAAGGCCAATTGCGTGACGTGCCATAGCGGGCCGCGTTTTACGGACGGCGGTTTTCACAACACCGGCGTGCCGCCGGTTAAGGGTCTTCCTCCGGATCGCGGCCGCATAGACGCGGTGCGCCAAGTCGAGGCCGATCCATTCAACTGTTTCGGCGCGTTTCGCGATGGCGACGCCAGCGCCTGCGGCGAGCTGCGCTTCATGGTCAAGGCCGGGCCGGAACTCGTACGCGCCTACAAGACGCCGTCGCTGCGCGGCGCCGCCACCCGTGCGCCCTACATGCATGCCGGGCAGTTTTCCTCGCTCGAGGAGGTTGTGGCGCATTATTCGAAGGCGCCGGCAAGCGTCGAGGGTGTATCCGAGATCCACCCGCTGCAGCTTTCCGACCGCGATCACGCGGCACTGGTGGCGTTCCTGAAGACGCTGGCGGAGTGACGTTGGGTTTGTTTTCTACAAGAGCGAACCACTGTCTTGGGCCGCCAGCGCCGATGTAGCCCCATTTTGTTGACACAATGCAGGGTCGCTGATCATGATAACCAAGGCGCGAAGTGCGACACCTCAGGCTGTGGGAGGATAAAAATGCAGCCACTTGTCATCGACGCAAAGCCTCGACCTGTTTCAATTGATCCGGCCAAGACTGCAGTTCTCGTCGTGGACATGCAGAATGACTTCGGCTCGAAAGGCGGGATGTTCGACAGAGCCGGCATCGATATCTCTGGGATTCAACGGGCTGTCGGCCCTACTGCAAGCGTAATAGCGGCCGCTCGTAAATTGAGACTGCCCATCATCTATCTGAAGATGGGGTATCATTCCGACCTTTCGGATCTCGGGACATCGGATGCTCCCAATCGTCTCCGACATCTCCAGATCTTTGGGGTCGGTGAGAGCATGACAGCGCCGGACGGCAGCGAGAGCCGGATTCTGATCCGCGACACCTGGGGAACGGATATCGTCAGCGACCTAAAGCCGGAAGCGGGGGATGTTGTCCTCTATAAGACCCGGTTCAGCGGCTTCTACGAGACCGAACTCGATGCTGTTCTGAAGACCGCAGGCATCAAACAGCTCATCGTGACAGGATGCACGACCAGCGTGTGTGTGGAGTCGACAATTCGAGACGCCTTTTTCAGGGACTATCACTGCGTCCTGCTGACGGATTGCACGAGCGAGCCCATCGCGTTGGATTCCCCAAGGAGCAACCATGACGCCTCGATTACGCTCGTGCAGATACTCTTTGGATGGACATCGACGTCCGACCATTTCCTGAGAGCAGTCGAGGGGCAAATTCAGGAGCGTCTTGAACGAGCCGGTTGAACTGACGAGCTCAGTGAATGCCTACCGGTCCTTGACCGTCTCCATCGCCACGAAGGTCGAGGTCTGGGCGACGTGGGGCAGGGCGGAGATGCGCTCGCCGAGCACGCGGCGGTAGGTGGCAATGTCGGTGGTGCGGACTTTCAGCAGATAATCGAAGCTCGACGCCATCATGTGGCATTGCTCGATCTCCGGCACCGCCTGCACGGCGCTGTTGAAGGCGTCGAGCGCGGCCGAGCGGGTGTCCGACAGTTTCACTTGCACGAAGGCGACATGGCCTTCGCCGATGCGCTCACGGTCGACGATCGCCTGGTAGCCGCGGATGATGCCGTCCCTTTCCAGCCGCTTGACCCGCGCCTGCACCGGCGTCTTCGACAGGCCGACCTTTGCCGCCAGTTCCGACATCGAAAGCCGGCCGTCGCTGCCCAGCGCCGACAGGATGTTCCTGTCGATGCGGTCCAATTGGTCTTCTGTCATCGGGTTTGCGGTCAAATCTCGAGAAAAATCAGGCTTACGATAGTTCAATCGACCTATCCTGTCGATTTCTTTGGACCGACTGAAATCGGGCTTTGTGCTAGTTTGCGTCATTCGGTCCGGTGACCGCCGGACCGCTCACTGATGCTCGCTCCACAGGACCGTCATGCCAGCGCTCGAAGCCATCCGCCAGCAGATCCGTGCCAATTACTTGTCTGACGAAGACGAGGCCGTGAAGCGGCTGGCCGAGGCGACAGGGCTTTCGACGAAAGAGCGCAAGGCAATCTCGGCCCGCGCCGCCGATCTGGTGCGGGCGGTGCGCAGTTCGTCCGATCCGCGGCTGATGGAAGTCTTTCTGTCCGCCTACGGCCTGTCCACCAAGGAGGGCGTCGCGCTGATGTGCCTGGCCGAAGCACTGCTGCGGGTGCCGGACACCGAGACGATGGACGACCTCATCGCCGACAAGATCGCGCCGCATGACTGGTCGGCGCATTCGGGCGGCTCGAGCTCGATCTTCGTCAATGCATCGACCTGGGCGCTGATGCTGACCGGCCGGGTGCTCGAGGAAGGCGAGGACGGCATCGAAGGCACGCTGCGCGCAATGGTGCGCCGGCTGGGCGAGCCGGTCATCCGCAGGGCGGTCGCCGCCGCCATGCGCGAAATGGGCGAGCAGTTCGTGCTCGGCCGCACGATTGCCGAGGCCGTCAAGCGTGGCCGGTCGATGACCCAGAAAGGCTATCTCTATTCCTTTGACATGCTGGGCGAAGCGGCCCGGACCGAGGCCGACGCACGGCGCTATCTCAAGGCCTATGCCGACGCCATCTCGTCGCTCGATGCCGGCTCCAACAGCCCCGACATCCGCCAGAACCACGGCATCTCGGTCAAGCTGTCGGCGCTGCACCCGCGCTATGAAGTGACGCAAAAGGAAAAGATGCTGCCTGTGATGGCCGAGCGGCTTTTGTCGCTGGCGCTGGCGGCGCGGCATTCGCGCATGGGCCTCAACATCGACGCCGAGGAGGCCGACCGCCTCGACCTGTCGCTCGAAATCATCGAGCGGGTGCTGGCCGAGCCGGAGCTTGCTGGCTGGAACGGCTTTGGCGTTGTCGTCCAGGCCTATGGCCCGCGCGCCGCCTTCGTCATCGACTGGCTCTATGCGCTGGCGAAGAAGCACGACCGCACCATCATGGTGCGGCTGGTCAAGGGCGCGTACTGGGACACCGAGATCAAGCGGGCGCAGACGCTCGGCCTCGACGGCTATCCGGTATTCACCCGCAAGGCCAACACTGATGTGTCGTACCTGGCCTGTGCCAAAAAGCTGCTGTCGATGACCGACCGCATCTATCCGCAATTCGCCACCCACAACGCCCACACCGTCGCCGCCGTCCTGTCGATGGCCGGCGATCGCGACTGCTTCGAGTTCCAGCGCCTGCACGGCATGGGCGAGGCGCTGCACGAGACGGTGCGGCGGGCCGAGGGCACGCGCTGCCGCATTTATGCGCCGGTCGGCGCCCATTCCGACCTGCTTGCCTATCTGGTCCGCCGGCTGCTCGAAAACGGCGCCAACTCCTCCTTCGTCCACCAACTCACCGATGAGGAGGTCG
>SAQR01000032.1:0-40481 GCA_004020365.1 Mesorhizobium sp. | reverse complement strand
CCGCCGCAATTCGAAAGGGTTCGACATCACCGATCCGGTGACGCTGGCCGCAATCGACAAGGCCAAGGCAGAGTTTTCCGGGCCGGACCGCTGGCACGCCAGGCCGATCACCCGGGCCGCCGGCTACGGCAAGCAGCGTCCGGTGGCCAATCCGGCAAAACCCGACGAGGTGGTCGGCACGGTCAGCGAGGCCACCGCCAAGCAGGTTGCGATCGCCGTGCGCATCGCGGTGGAGGCGCAACCGGCGTGGGCGAAGCGCGCCGTCGCCGAGCGCGCCGCCATCCTCCACCGCGCGGCCGACCTCTATGAGGCCAACGCCATCGAATTCTTCGCGCTCGCCACCCGCGAGGCCGGCAAATCGCTGGCCGACGGCGTCGCCGAAGTGCGCGAGGCAGTCGATTTCCTGCGCTATTACGCAAGTGAGGCGGCCAATGCCGAAGCGGGAACCGAGGCGCGCGGCGTGATCGCGTGCATCTCGCCATGGAATTTTCCGCTCGCCATCTTCACCGGCCAGATTGCGGCAGCACTCGTCACCGGCAATTCGGTCATCGCCAAGCCGGCCGAGCAGACGCCGCTGATCGCCTTCCGCGCCGTCGAATTGCTGCGCCAGGCCGGTGTGCCGGAAGACGTCATCCAGCTTCTGCCCGGCGACGGCCCCTCGGTCGGCGGCCCGCTGACCGCCGACCCGCGCATTGCCGGCGTCTGCTTCACCGGCTCGACCGAAGTCGCCAAGCTGATCGAAAAGCAACTGGCCGAGACCGCCGTGCCCGACGCCATGCTGATCGCCGAGACCGGCGGGGTGAATGCGATGATCGTCGATTCCACCGCGTTGCCAGAGCAGGCGGTGCGCGACATCCTGGCCTCGGCCTTCCAGAGCGCCGGCCAGCGCTGCTCGGCGCTGCGCGTCCTCTATGTGCAGAAGGACGTCGAGAAGAAGATGCTGGAGATGCTGAAGGGCGCGATGGAAGCGCTCAGCCTCGGCGATCCCTGGCGGATTTCTACCGATGTCGGGCCGGTCATCGATGAGGAGGCGCAAAAATCGATCCGCGACTATTGCAGTAAGATGGGCCTGCAGGGCCGGCTGATCGCCAGGCTCGAAGCGCCGAAGGCCGGCCGCTTCGTGGCGCCGCATGTGTTTCGGGTCAAAGGCATCGAGGACATCGAGCGCGAGGTGTTCGGGCCGGTGCTGCATGTCGCCAGCTTCGACGCCGACGACATCGACGCGGTCATTGCCGCGATCAACCGCAAGGGTTATGGCCTGACCTTCGGCCTGCACACCCGCATCGAAGGCCGCGCCCAGCATTTCGTCGACGGCATCCATGCCGGCAACATCTATGTCAACCGCAACCAGATCGGCGCCGTGGTCGGCTCGCAGCCGTTCGGCGGCGAAGGACTTTCCGGCACCGGGCCAAAGGCCGGCGGGCCGCACTATCTCCGACGGTTCCGCAAGGGGCCGCAGGCGGGCACGCCCATTCCTGACGGCCGCAAGGTGACGGCGACCGAACTCGCCGACAATCTGCCGGACCCGGCGCTCGGCGGCTGGTCGATGCGGGCGGACCGCGTTGCCGTGCTGAGGAAGCACTTGCGCGGCAAGGGTGCCGCGGCCATCGGCGCCGCCGCCAGCATCGATTTCGGCCAGGTCGATTTGCCTGGGCCGACCGGCGAGGCCAACACGCTGTCTCTGTCGCCGCGCGGCCGCGTGCTGTGCCTGGGACCGGACGCCGACACGCTGCTTGCCCAGACCATCCAGGCGCTCGCCGCCGGCAATGCGGTGCTGGCCGTCGCGCCGGGTGCGCCGGCAGCACTGTCGTCACTGACCGGCAAGGGCCTGCCGCTGGCGGCCATCGACGGCCGGCCCGATCCTGTCGAGGCACGCGCGCTGCGTGTCGACGTCGTTGCGTTTTCCGGCACGCCGCAGGCCGCTCGTATCGTGCGCAAGGTGATCGCCGACCGCGCCGGCCCGATCGTGCCGCTGGTCAGCGAAGTGCTCTACCCGGCTGCCTACGCGCATGAGCGCGCCGTCTGCGTCGACACCACGGCCGCCGGCGGCAACGCCAGCCTGCTGGCCGCGGCGTAAGGGAAGGCCAGGGCTTGCTTATCGCGGGCAAGAGATTGGCGAATGCCGGACGGATCGCGGCTTCATTCCAGCTTGTGTTCCTCGCCCCCACGAGAGTGGGGAAGAGGTGGCTCGGCGAAGCCGAGACGGAGAGGGGGACTGCGCCCTACGAAAGCCCCCTCTCCGGCCGCTTCGCGGCCACCTCTCCCCCACTTCGTGGGGGCGAGGAACCCAGGTCTTGAGAGGCCGGCGGGACAGCGCCCCCCTCTGCCCTGCCGGGCATCTCCTCCACAAGGGGGAGATTGGCAGCTTCGCCGACGGCGCCATGTCACGCGCCCTCGACGACCGAAAAGCCCTCGAACTGCGGATGGCCGAGATAGTGCACCTTGGTGGAGCCGGCGTTGCGGTGCGCGGTGCGAAAGTTCTCGGATTTGGTCCAGGCGACAAAATCCTCATGGCTCGCCCACACCGTGTGCGAGGCGAACAGCGTGTAGCCTTCGGCCTCGTTGACCGGACCGCGCAGCAGATGAAATTGTTTGAAACCCTTCATTTCGGACAGGCTGGAATCACGGTTTTTCCAGACGTCCTCGAAAGCGGCTTCCGAGCCATTCTGGACCTTGAAGCGATTCATGGCGATGTACATTGGCCGTCCTTTCGTGACTGCAGTTTATGATGCGTGCTGGAACGCCTGAAACGATGAGGCGCAGGGTGTCAAAATGGACCAATCCGCGCCTTAAACACCCAGCTTGACTTGCCGGTTTCGCTTGGAATGGGAGGGAATGGTGCTTGCTTTCGCACCAGTGTCAAAGCGAATTGATCAAGCTCCGCAGAACCTGAGCTTTCGGCAAGCTGTATGTCGCTGATGCTGCCGTCGGCCATGACAACGAAAACCACCCTGGCATTGTTGCGAGCGCTCGCCTGTATCGCTTTCGAAACATGACGGTTGGCGCCGGCAAGCTTCTTCTGGACTTCACCGCTGTAGCCGGATTCTATCGCATTGCCTGCCGCTGCCTGCTCCTTGCCCTTGCTGGAAGCCACCGCGGCGCGTTCCTCGCCATCCGCGGCGCCGCGGGCCTCGTTGGTTTCGCCGGCTCCGACAGGACCTGGTGTCGGCCTCGGCCTTGGTGTCGGGATCGGCGGCTGTCCGATATCGGCAGGAGGCGCCTCGGCGGTTTCGGCCGGTGCAGCCAGCTCTGCCGGCGTTTCGATCTTTGGAGCCACGCGCTGCTCGTCCAGCCGCGGGCTGTCGGCCATCATGTCTGGCGGGGCAGTGGGTTGCTCGACAATCTGCGGCAAGGGCGCGGGCGGCTGCGTGGCCATTTCCCTGATCGGCCGGTCGGTGGGCCGATCGGCAGGCGGCTCTGGCTTGATCTGGGGCTTGACCTCTGGCCTGGCCGGCCGCGGGTCGGGCACCAGGGTGACGTTCATCGCGCCCGGGACGCGACCATCCAAGTCGCTGCCGACCACGTCGGCGCCGGTTCGATCGGCGCCTTCCATCTCGATTGCGTCCCCGACATCAAACGTGCCGGCGGGTGCGATGAGAAAAGCGGCCGCCACCGCGGCATGAAACAGGCAGGAGGCGACGATCGCCACCGTCCAATTGCGGCTCATGGCTGACGGTCGGGCAGGCGCAAGCGGTCCGGTCGGCGCAAGCGCCAGTTCGCCATCGGCGTCGGGGAGGGGACTGATGTTCTGCATGACTCGCGGCGAGACCTGCCGCAACCGGCGCGGACTTGTCAAATCAACATCATTTGCCCCTGGCGGCAACAGGCCGGCCTCGTACCCGCTTCCAGTCTGCCTTCTCAGACCCCGAAGGCGATGCCGGTCTTGGTCTCGGTCTTCAGTCCGCGCATGCAAGCGTCTGGCTTGATGCCGCTGCCGGCGCATTCGGTCGAGCTGTTGATCAGCACGCGGCTGACCTTGGCGCAGTCGGCGCCGGCAAGATCGAAACGCGTCACCTTGGTCTTGCCCGCCGGCAGGTCCTTGAAGTCGAGCACCGTCAGCCGGTCGACGACGCCGGCCTCGTTGAACAGCGCGATCTCGAACGCCGCTTTGGCGAGGTCGGCGCCGAGCGTGTTGTTGACCACGAAGGTCAGACGGCAGCCTTTTTCGGAGGCCTGCGCGCCATTGAGCTCAAGCGTGAGAGCAGGGGCCGGCGCAGCCTGTTGCGCCCACGCCGGACCCATCGCAAGCGGCATGGCCAGCACCGAGGTCAGCAGGCGAAGCGATGCCGTCAAGCTTTTCATTGTCGTCAGCCTCCAAATCGCATTGTCGCCGCCAGCTTCAGCGTGACGCCAGGCTCGTAAACTACAACAGTGGCGGGTGCATTCAACGGGTTGGTGTATCTGACGTCGAACAAATTGTCAGCGCGAAAATCGACCTTGAGATTGTCGGTCGCCTGGTAGCTGGCGAAGACGTTGACCAGCGTGTAGTCCCTGGCCACCGGATTGCCCTTCGGCTTGCCATTATACTGCACTTCGCCGCCGACGGTCAGCTTGTCCTCCAGAAAGCGGAAGCCGAGCTGCCCGGTGACCTGCGACGAGGGGACTGTGACGAGGTCTGCCCGCTCGCCGTCGTAGGAGATGGTGTGGCCATCGATGATCGACGCGGAAAGCCCGGCGAAACCCCAGCTTGCGTCATAGACGCCTTCCATTTCAAAGCCGCGGATCCTGGCTTCTGCAAAGTTCTGGTACTGGAAGCAGATCGGGATGCCGGGGCCGAACGGGCAGCCGCTGGTCGGGTCAAAGGCCGACAGGGTGACGCCTTCGATGTAGTCGTCGACATCGTTGTTGAAGTAGGCCGCCTTGAAGCGAAACGCGTCACCGGCTTCGAAGATGTCGTCGTCCTTGTAGTTGACACCGAATTCGACGGTCTTGCCGGTTTCGGGCTTCAGATCGGGATTGGGGAGGAAGGGGAAGCTGACGCCTGCCGGATGGTTGCCGCTGATGAGGGTTTCCGACAGCGACGGAGAGCGATAGCCCTCGGCATAGGTGCCGTAGAATTGCAGTCCCGCAAGGCTGGCGGTTTGGAACGGCGAGACGCCGACGGTGATGCGCGGCGACAGCCGGTCGCCGGAGGTTTCGCCGACATCGCTTTCGAGCTTGTAGCTGTCGTAACGCAGCCCGGCGATGATTTCGAGCCAGTCCCAGGTGAGCTTGTCCTGGATGTAGGCGCCGGAAATATTTCGCTTGCCCGAAGGGGTATAGAAACTGGCGCCGCCTGCGGCGCCACCCGTCTCGACGTCGTCGCCAACCCAGTCGCCGCCATAGGTCAGCTCGTGCGCAATGCCGGCGGTCTCGAACCGCGAGGTGTTCCAGATGTCGATGCCTGAAGTGCCGACATCAAAGGTCGACATAGAGCCCGCCGGCAGGACGATGGGAAGACCGGTGACTGGATCAAAGCGGTTTTGCGCAACCAGGCTCGTCATCTCCATGTTGGTCTTGTTGTAGGAGGCGTTGACGTGGAGATCGAGCCAGCTCTTGTCATCGGTGATGTTGTAGCGCGCCGTGAAGGTATTCGCCTCGAGGTCGACGTCGTTCACCGGCGTGCCGCCGCTGACCTCGTTCCAGCCGTCGCTCGTGCCATTCCAGCCCAGCTTCAGTTCGCTGTTTTCGCTGGGGCGGATGGTTGTCTTCAAAAGGCCGCTCAAGACATCGAAGCCGGTCCCGTTCACAGTGTCGCCGCCGCCATCCTTGTAGTCGTCATAGTCGCGATAGACGATGTTGCCGAGGACATCCCAGTTTTCGTTGAAACGGTAGGCGCCGGCAGCGCTGGTCGTCCAGCCTTCGCCGTTGCTCTCATAGCGCCCGGTCGCGGACGCCGCCCATGTCTCGCCGTCGCGAAGATAGTCGTCCGCGTCCTTGGTCTCGAACAGGACGACGCCGCCAATGGCGCCCGAGCCGTAGGTGTTGGCGACCGGGCCGCGAATGACGTCGACGGATTTGATGAGTTCCGGGTCGATGTAGAAGGTCGATTGCGGGCCATGATCGGAGCGCTGGAAATTCTGCCGCGCGCCGTCGACGATCACCGCGACGCGGCCGAAATCCTGCAAGCCACGGATGTTGATGCTGGAGGAGACGCGCCTTGCGTCGGCCTGGACCGCTACACCCGGCACACCCAACAGCATGTCGTTCGGCGTCGTCGCCATGCGGCGTTGCAATTGCTCCTGATCGACATGGCTGACCGAAGCCAGGGAATCGATCGCCGTCTCGCCGGTGCGGCTGACGACCAGGATCTGGTCGAGCAGCGTTGCGCCTGCCGCGGCCGGCTGTTCAGGCGTCTGCGCCTGTTCGGCGTGCTGCTGATCCGTTGCAGGTTGGGCGGCCTGTTGGGCATTGGCCGACCGGGTGAGCAGCGCGATCGCCGCAGCACCCGCCAGCAATGCCGCCATGCCCTTTGCCATTGATCGATGCCCCGGATCTGGACTGCTATTCGCCAGACCCAGCCGTCCCCAATTCGCCAACCCCATGCCCCAACTCCAAAAATCCTGGTTCGATGCTGGCTGGCTCGACGCTTGCCGGCATTTTTCGTGGTGTCCGGCTTCTTAAATCTTGACTCGGTTAGTCCGGTATTGCACTGACTAGTAAACATGAGTATTCAAGTCAAGAAATGAATCGGCATTTCACGCAAGCGTCGAGCCAGCCGACCAGGCCCGGCCCAGGAAAGGGATCGAACCAGATGAACACGCACAATCCCAATGATTTTCGGCCCAATGATTTTCGCGATCGCGTCCGCCGTTCCGACGACAATTCGGCTCGTTTCGATCGGGTCCCGTTGACGGTCAGAACCCTGTCCAGCAACGCCCTGTTCCAAGGCGAGCACGAGATCGGCATCGAGCATCACGGAGCGCTCTACCGGTTAAAAATCACCCGCCAGGGCAAGCTCATCCTCAACAAGTAGGTAACAAAACTATGGACCAGCGCGTAAAGCCCGCGCCGCACGAGATCCGCAGGGCGCGGGCAGACAATCCGAAGACGCGCGAGCGCGATCTCGCCGCCCAGCTTGGCATTTCGGAGGCCGAGCTGGTCGCCGCGCATTGCGGCGACGGCGCCCTCCGCGTCGAGCCGCGCGTCAACGATGTTCTGATCGGCCTCGAGGCCGTCGGCGAGGTCATGGCCTTGACCCGCAACGAAAGCGCTGTGCACGAGAAGATCGGCGTCTACGACAAGGTCGTGTCCGGCAACCACAATGCCATGGTGCTTGGCGAGAACATCGACCTGCGCATCTTCCCAAAAATCTGGGCGCACGGCTTTGCCGTCGAAAAGCGCGACGGCGGCGATATCAGGCGCAGCCTGCAGTTCTTCGATGCGGCAGGCGAGGCGGTGCACAAGGTGCATCTGCGGCCGGCGTCGAACCTCTATGCCTATCAGAAGCTGGTGGCCGAGCTCGAATCGCCGAACCAGGAGTCGAGCGTCGCGATGTCAGAGGAGGGGTCGATTTCAGAAGGCGGGCTTGAAAGCGAGGCCGAGACTTCCGGCGTTTCCGCCGACGTCGACGATCTGCGCGACCGCTGGAGCCGGCTGACCGACGTGCATCAGTTCTTCGGCATGCTGAAGACGCTGAAGCTCGATCGCCGCCAGGCGATGCGCATGGTCGGCCAGGATTACGCCTGGCTGCTCGACAAGGATGCGGTCAGCGCCATGTTCCACCATGCCGCCGAGGGCGAGATGCCGATCATGTGCTTTGTCGGCAATCGCGGCTGCATCCAGATCCATTCGGGCCCGATCAGGTCGATCAAGCCGATGGGGCCGTGGATCAACGTGCTGGACGAAACCTTCCACCTGCATCTGCGGACCGACCACGTCCAGGAGGTCTGGGCCGTGCGCAAGCCGACCAAGGATGGCCACGTCACGTCACTCGAAGCCTATGGCGCCGACGGCAAGATGATCATCCAGTTCTTCGGCAAGCGCCATGAAGGCGAAAGCGAGCGCGAGGACTGGCGGTTTCTGGCAGAGAACCTGCCGCGCATTCCAGGCCCGACGGCAGCCTGAGGACAACGACAATGGCTGCTTTGCTTGAACGGGCGCGTGTTTTTAGAATGGCGGTTGGCGCCACGATGTGGCTTTGCGTGGCCTTTGCGCTGCCGGGCCGTGCCGCCGAAGCGACGGAGGCCTTCGCCGATCCGTCGAGGATAGCGGCCATCGGCGGTTCGATCACCGAGATCGTCTTTGCGCTCGGCGAGCAGCACCGGCTGGTCGCTCGCGATTCGACCAGCCGTTACCCCGAGGCGGCGCTCGAGCTGCCTGACGTCGGCTACATGCGCCAGCTGTCGCCGGAAGGTGTGCTGTCGGTCAATCCGTCGGGCATCCTGGCGCTGCAGGGCAGCGGGCCGAAGGAAACCGTCGACGTGCTGAAGAAGACGAGCATCCCGTTCATCGAGGTGCCCGAGCGCTACGACCACGAAGGCATTCTCGAAAAGATCCGCATGGTCGGCAAGGCGCTTGGCGCCGACGCCAAGGCCGATGCGCTGGCAGCCGAGATCAATGCCAGGCTGAAGGCGGCCGAAAAGCAGACGTCCGCGATCAAGCAGCGCAAGCGCGTGCTGTTCGTGCTGTCGATCCAGGGCGGCAAGATTCTCGCTTCCGGCAGCGACACCGCCGCCGACGGCATCATCAAACTTGCGGGCGGCGTCAATGCGATCGACGGCTATTCCGGCTACAAGCAACTGTCCGACGAGGCTGTCATCACCGCCAGGCCCGACGTGATCCTGACGATGAGCAATGCCGGTCCCGGCGTATCGGACGACGAATTGTTCGCGCACCCGTCCATCCGGTCGACACCGGCGGGCGCGGCGCGCAAGGCGGTCCGCATGGATGGCGGCTACCTGCTCGGCTTCGGGCCGCGCACCGCCGACGTCATCCGCGACCTTGCCGCCTCGCTTTATGGCGGGCAGGCCGCGGACTGAGCGGGCGCCCGATGGTGGATCAATCGATCGCTGGTGCGGGCACCATGGCGACAGCATCCGACGGCGACCGCTCGGGGCGCGCGCGCATCGCCATCCTGGCTTTGTGCCTCGGACTTGCCGTTGCCGTCCTGTTGTCGCTGACATCAGGCGCATCCGATGCCTCGGCGGTCGGCGTCGTCGGCGACTGGCTGTTGGGTGCAGCACCCGGCAATGAGGCGATGAGCGCGCGCGACCGCCTGATCGTCTACGACATCCGCCTGCCGCGCGTCACGCTCGGTGTGCTGATCGGCGCAGCACTGGCCGTCTCCGGCGCGGTGATGCAAGGCCTGTTCCGCAACCCGCTGGCAGACCCCGGTCTCATCGGCGTTTCGGCTGGAGCGAGCCTCGGCGCGGTGTCCGTCATCGTGCTTGGCGCCACAGTGCTGGCGCCGGTAACTTCGATGCTGGGCACACTCGCTCTGCCGCTGGCGGCGTTCTGCGGCGGGCTGGCGACGACATTGCTGCTTTATCAGGTGGCAAGCCGGCACGGCCAAACCTCGGTCGCCACCATGCTGCTCGCCGGCATCGCGCTGGCGGCCCTTGCCATGGCGCTGACCGGTATCCTGATCTTCATGGCCGACGACCGGCAGTTGCGCGACCTGACTTTTTGGCAGCTCGGCTCGCTCGCCGGCGCGACCTGGCAGAAAATCGGCTCCGTTGGGCCTGTGATCGTGCTGGCGTTGGCGGCGATGCCGTTCCTGGCGCGCGGCCTCAACGCGCTGGCGCTGGGCGAAGCCACCGCCGGCCATCTCGGCATTCCGGTTCAGCGGCTGAAATACACGGCCATCGTCGGCGTCTCGGCGGCGGTCGGGGCGTCTGTCGCGGTCAGCGGCGGCATCGGCTTTGTCGGCATCGTCGTGCCGCATCTGCTGCGTTTGGCTATTGGCCCGGACAATCGTTATCTGCTGCCGGCCGCGGCGCTGCTTGGCGCTTGCCTGTTGCTGTTGGCCGACGCCGTCGCCCGCACCATCGTGGCGCCGGCCGAGTTGCCGATCGGCATCGTCACCGCGATCGCCGGCGCTCCGTTCTTCCTGTGGATTCTGCTGCGTAAGCGTGGCGTCGTCGATCTGTGAGAGACCATTTGGAAACTCTACTCTGGCGGCCATCTGATGGCGTTTTCTGCGCTTCCGGTACTCACGTACCCAAATGTACGCTGCGTTCCGGTTCTCGAAACCACCACCATATGACTCGCCAGAGCGAATTTCGAAACGGTCTCTGAGAGGGGTTTGCATGATCGAAGCGCGAAATGTCTCGGTGGCGATCGGCGGCAAGGGCATCGTCGCCAATGTCGATTTCGACATGCGGCCCGGCGAGATCGCCGCCATCGTCGGTCCCAACGGTTCGGGCAAGACAACCTTCCTGAGGGCGCTGTCCGGCGACCTTGCCTATTCGGGAGAGGTCACCATCAACGGCCGCGACCTGTCGGTGATGAAACCGGTCGAGGCAGCCATGCTGCGCGCCGTGCTGCCGCAGGCGACGACGCTGTCCTTTCCGTTCACGGTGCGAGAGATCGTCAGGCTCGGCCTGCTCGGCGGGCGCTCGGGCGCGCTGCCCGGCGAGGACGAGCGCCTGCCCGAACGGGCGCTGGCGCGCGTCGATCTCGACGGCTTTGCCGGCCGTTTCTACCAGGAGCTTTCGGGCGGCGAACAGCAGCGCGTGCAGTTGGCCCGTGTGCTCTGCCAGGTCTGGGCGCCGGTCCTCGACGGCAAACCGCGCTATCTCTTCCTCGACGAGCCGGTTTCCAGCCTCGACATCAAGCACCAATTGATCATCATGAACATCGCCCGTGATTTCGCCAGAACGGGCGGCGGCGTCGTCGCCATCCTGCACGACCTCAATTTGACGGCCATGTATGCCGACCGGATTTTTGTCATGCACCGCGGCAGGCTCGCCGCCACCGGCTCACCGCAGGACGTGCTCAGCGACGATCTGATCGAAAAAGTGTTCGATTGCCGGCTGCGAGTCGGCATGCTGCCGGCCGGTGACATGCCGTTCGTCCTGCCGCAGTCGGTCTATTGATATTCAGGTGATGCCGGCCTGACCTGAATTTCAACAGACCTATCCAAACCGCGGATGACTCGAACTCAGGCGGCCGGCGCCCTTTGCACCAGCATGTCGATGCCGAGCAGGTGGCGCACATTCGGGCGCGCTGCCACCATGTCGGCGATCGTATAGCGCTCGAGCACGGCGAAGAAGGCGTTGAGCGCCTCGCGCAGCGATGAATTCAGTGCGCAACTGTCGACCAGCGGACATTCGGCGGCGTCGTTCTCGAAGCATTCGGCCATGGCGAAGCTCTCTTCGGTCACGCGCACGACGTCGAACAATGTAATCGATTCGGCCGGGCGGCCGAGCCTGACGCCGCCGTTCCTGCCGCGCACCGTCTCGACCAGACCGTGCTCGACCAAAGGCTGCAGGATCTTGAAAAGAAAGAGTTCGGACACCGAGTAGGCGGCAGCGATCTCCGGGATGCGGCTCAGCCGGTCGTTATTCGCAGCACAATACATCAGAATGCGCATGGCATAGTTGGTCTGGCGTGTCAGCCGCATTTTGTCCTCACGAAGCAGTAGCTTGAGCCTAATATGGCCTATACCTTGGAATAATTCCAGACTGGCAGCGCATAATAGCTGAACATTTTGATCATGTTTGTGTGGGCGGTCGTGCAAACCATGACACTGATATGGCGCGCATTCGGGTGGGCGGATCACTAGATTTAAGTCCGCGACATCGACCAGGAGCAGTTCATCCATGTCACAATCATCACCGGCTTTGGCATCCGCCCGGTTCGATGCCGACGCGGAGGCCAAGCTTTCGGCGCTTCGGCGCACAAAATTCGTCGCCACCGCAGCGCTCGCGCTCTGCGTCCTCATCTTTGCGGTGGCCAAGTCGTTCGAGGGCCACTATCCGTGGCTGAGTTTCGTCGCTGCTTTCGCCGAGGCGGCGACGATCGGCGGGCTGGCCGACTGGTATGCGGTGGTGGCGCTTTTCAGACGGCCGCTCGGCCTGCCGATCCCGCACACCGCGATCATTCCGGAGAACCAGAACCGCATCGCCGACAATCTCGGCCGCTTCATCGAGGCCAATTTCCTGGCGCCCGAGCCGGTGCGCGAAAAGCTTGCCGAGGTCGATTTTTCCGCGCTCGTCGCCGACTGGCTGGCCGACCCCAACCGCGCCGCTGATCTGTCGCATTTCGTGGGCCGGCTGGTGCCGCAGACACTGGCGGCCGTCGAGCAGTCCGGCCTGCGCGGCTTCGTCAGCAGCCGCATGCTGGAGCAGATCGAAAAGGTGCCGCTGGCGCCTCTCGCCGCCGAGTTGCTGTCGGCCTTGACCGATGATCGCCGCCATCAAAGACTGTTCGACGAATTCACCAGGGTCGTCGGCCGCTTCCTGAGCGACGAGCAGGCGCTGGCGACGATGCGCGAGAAGATCCGCGAGGAACTGCCGTCGCTGTTCAACCTGTTTCGCGCCGACGCCTATCTCTTGAAGAAGATCGTCGCCTCCGCCGGTTCGCTGCTCGATGAGGTGAGGGCCGATCCCGATCACCCGATGCGCGCCGAGTTCGACCGTTTCGTCCTGAGCTTCGTCGAGCGGCTGAGGACGTCAAAACAATACGTCAGGCGCGCCGAGAAACTGAAGCGCGATTTCCTCGCCCGGCCGGAGCTGAAGGCGCTGGCCGGCGACATGTGGGAAAGCCTCAGTGTATTCATCGAACAGGACGCCAAGGCGCCGAATTCGAGGATCCGCGCCCATCTCGCCAACATGTTCGTCGAGGTCGGCCGCCAACTCGCCGCCGACGCGCAGATCAGGGCCGACATGAACCAGGGGTTTGTCGTTGCGCTGTCGTCCTTCGTCGAAAGCCAGAAGAGCGGCGTCTCGAAATTCATCGCCGATCAGGTCAAGCGCTGGGACCTTGCCCAACTGACCAGGCTGATCGAAATGAACATCGGCCGGGACCTGCAATATATCCGCTTCAACGGCATGGTCATTGGCGGCCTGGCCGGCGTCGCGCTCCATACCTTGGAACGGCTGTTTCTCGTATGAGGCGGCGATGTGCGCGCGGGACGAATGGACCGTGGGGCTCCACTGCCCTATTGTTCTCTTCAGCTGCCGCATTCGCAGCAAAAGGGGAGACGCCACCATGGCAAAGCGACCGGAATCCGACTCCTTTATCGACATGTTCGGCAGGTTCGGCCGCGACCTGAAGCTGCCGAACGTCGATGTCGAGGCGATCCTCAGCCATCATCGCAAGAACCTCGAAGCACTGGAAAAGTCGGCCAGGGCAAGTGCTGCCGGAGCGTCGTCGCTGCTCTCCAGACAACGCGAGATGCTGCAGGATACGCTGCGCGAGATTGCCGACATGGCGCAGGACTACAGGGCTCCGGGCGATCCTCGGGAGCTGATGGCCAAGCAAACGGCGTTCGCCAGGAAATCCTTCGAAACTGCATTGAAAAATGCCGGCGAGGTGGCCGAGCTGGCCAGGAAATCCGGCACCGAATCGGTCGAGATTCTGCGCGAGCGCATCAAGGAGGCGATGGAGGAAATCCGCAGCGGCTACGACAAGAAGTAGGCGTTTCCCAAGCAGCTGGACTTTTCTCCCGTCATCCCGGCTGGTGAAAGCCTTGGTGCTGCCCCGCCGAGGCGCACGATGTTCCGCCCAATAATCCTGTTGCCAGTGCTGGAAGCCGGCGCTGGACCCGCCACTGGCGTGATCCGGCCGAGGATATCCCAGCGGAACGCACTGACCGAATTGACAGAGGCGGCCGGTTCGTGGTCCGGAGGCAGGGCAAGCGATCGGGAAAGCAGGAATGACGCAAATACGGCTGAGGCCGCCGCCGACCTACGAACAGCTCAGGACGATGACAGGACAGGAGCTTGGCGTGTCGGACTGGACGACGGTCGACCAGAGCCGCATCGACCAGTTCGCCGAATGCACGGGCGACCGCCAATGGATCCATGTCGATCCAGAGCGGGCGAAGCGGCAGAGCCCGTTCCGCGCCACCATCGCGCATGGCTATCTGACGCTGTCGATCATCGGCGCGCTGGCGCTCGACATGGGCATCGTGCCGGAAAACACGCAAGCCGTCTTCAACTATGGTTTTGACAAGGTCCGGTTCCTGGCGCCGGTCAGGGCCGGTGCGCGCATCAGGCTGCGGATCACGCTTTTATCCATGGAGGACAAGGGCCCCGGCCAGTATCTGATGAAGGCGGCCAACACCGTCGAGATCGAAGGTGAGAAGAAGCCGGCGCTGACCGCCGAAACGCTGGTCATGCTCTATGAGCGGCGGCGCAGGCGGGCAGGGGCGTGAGGGGCGAAGAGCAGCGAAAAATCAACGCGACATCGCCTCTTCGAGCGTCCTGAAAATTCTCTCGTCCGCCGACTGCGCGACGTTGAAGCGCAGGAAACGGCTGGCGGTTTGGGACAGGCTGAACGCATTGCCGGGCGCCAGAACGACATTGGCCGGCAAGGCGCGGCGGGCTATATCAGCTGCATCGACGCCTTCCGGCAGTCTGCACCACAAGAACATGCCGGTCGGCTGGTCGATCCACGGCACGATGCCGATCGTCTTCAGGCGGGTGCTTGTCTCAGCCATGGCGTGGGAAAGCCGCGTGCGCAGCAGATCGACGTGCTTGCGATAGCTGCCGTCCTTCAGCAGCGTCAGCACCAGTTGGCAGGCAAGCCTGCCGCTGCCGAATGACGTAGCGATCTTGAGATCGGTCAGTCCTTCCATCCAGTCTCGCGGAGCCGCGATGAAGCCGCAGCGCACCGACGCCGAAAGCGTTTTCGAGAAGCTGCCGATATGGACGACGCGACCAAGACCGTCGAACGCGGCCAGCCGGGGTGCGGGGGTGTGTTCGAAGTCGGCAAAGATATCGTCTTCGATGATCGTCAGATCCGATTGGTCGGCAAGCTTGAGCAATCGATGGGCGACGACCGGCGACAGAATTGCACCCGTTGGGTTGTGCAGCGCGGAATTGGTGATGTAGAGTCGCGGCCGGTGCTCGATCAGCGCCTGCGCGAACAGCTCGATATCCGGTCCCGACGGCGTATAGGGAACGCCGACCACCTTGGCCCGGTGAGCGCGCAGCAGGGCATGGAAGTTGAAATAGCAGGGATCGTCGACCAGCACCGTGTCGCCTGGCTCGAGCAGAAACCGGCAGAGAAGGTCGATGGCCTGGGTGCCCGATTCCGTCAGCATGATCTGGTCGGGAGACGCCTCGATGCCGTGCTCTGCGATGCGCCGTGCGAGCAGATGACGCAGCGGCGGCAGCCCGAGCGGGGTGCCGTAGTCGGTCAGCGTGACATCATCGCCGCGTGCCATTGTCCGCAGCGCCCGGCGCAATCCAGCCTCCGGCATCCACGAGGCCGGCAGCCAGCCGCAGCCGGGTTTGAGCACGCCGTCGCCGGCTTCCAGCGACTGGCGCGAAACCCAGAGCGGATCGACGGCACGGTCGAGCGTGGGGCCGATCTCGGCCAGTGACAAGGGAGCCAGCGGTCCGGCGGCATAAAAACCCGAGCCGGGACGCGAGCGGATGATGCCTTCTGCGGCAAGACGCTCATAGGCTTCGACCACTGTGGATTTCGAAACCTGCATGGTTTTCGCGAAAGCCCGGATCGAAGGCAATCGTGTTCCCGGTGTCAGGCTGCGCGCGGCGATCCTGTGCCTGATCGTCGCCATGACGCTTTCGACAAGCGTCCCGCTGCCCTCATTTGCCGTCGTTTGCTCGTCCATCCGTACTGCTCTATCTACCATGACAGTTTTATCGAACTGTACCTGATTGTCTCTGGCTGCGCCATAGATCCGGCCCGATAGAGGGCGTGAACATCAGGAGCATGCGATGGACAAGACGGCGGGCGGCTGGATCAACGGATTCGTGGGCGTGCTGATTTTCAGCGGATCGCTTCCGGCAACGCGCGTTGCGGTGATGGATTTCGATCCGGCCTTCCTGACCGTCGCCCGCGCTGCCACGGCAGGCGTCCTCGGCCTCGCGCTTCTGCTCGTCTTTCGCCAGAAGCGTCCGGAAAGGCAGGATCTGTTGTCGCTGGCCATCGTGGCGCTTGGCGTCGTGGTCGGCTTTCCGCTGCTGACCGCGCTGGCGCTCAAGCACATCACCTCGGCTCATTCCATCATCTTCGTCGGCCTGCTGCCGCTGGCGACCGCGATCTTCGGCGTCATCCGCGGCGGCGATCGCCCCAAACCGGCTTTCTGGCTGTTCTCATGCCTTGGCAGCGCCCTTGTTGGCGGTTTTGCGGTGACCCAAGGTGTGGCAGCCGCGCCGCTTGGCGATATGCTGATGCTGGCCGCCATTATCCTGTGCGGATTGGGCTATGCGGAAGGCGCCGCGCTGTCGCGCAAACTCGGCGGCTGGCAGGTGATCTCATGGGCGCTGGTGTTGTCGCTGCCGGTCATGCTGGCGCTGACGCTCATCACCATGCCACCGTCGCTCGAAAACGTCGGCAACGCCGCCTGGATCGGCCTCGCCTATGTCTCGCTGTTCAGCATGCTGATCGGTTTTGTGTTCTGGTATCGCGGACTGGCGCAAGGCGGCATCGCCGCGGTCGGGCAGTTGCAGCTTCTGCAGCCTTTCTTCGGCCTCGGGCTGGCGGCAATGCTGCTGCACGAGCCGGTCAGCCCCGCCATGATCGCCGTCACCGCTGCCGTCGTGCTCTGCGTGGTCGGTGCGAAGAAGTATGCGCGATAAGGGGAGAAGGGGGAGCCGCTTGACTTGGCTAGAACTTCGTCACCACGCCGATGCCGATGCCTTCGAAGCCGCCCATCGCCATCAAGGCGGCCGGCGCCTCTTCGAGGCTGATCCGCTTGCCGATCAGCAGTTCGGGCTTCAGCTTGCCGGTGCGGATCATCTCCATCATCGCCTGGTAGCGGTAGGCCTGCATGCCGTGGCTGCCGCGGATTTCGAGCTCGAAGGCGATCACCTTGTCCATCGGAATTTGCGGCCTGGCGTGATCGCCGAGCATCAGCCCGACCTGCACATGGCGGCCTCGCCGGCGCAGGTTCGCGATCGAGTTGAATGAGGTCGTCGGGTGGCCGAGCGCGTCCATCGACATGTGTGCGCCGCCATTGGTGATCTGCTTGACCGCCTTGACCACGTTTGGCGTCTTCGCGGCGTTGATCGTCGCCACCGCACCGATTTTTTTGGCGAAGTCCAGCTTTTCGTCGGTTAGGTCGATGGCAATCACGTTGGCGCCCATGGCGCTGGCGATCATGATCGCTGACAGGCCGACGCCGCCGCAGCCATGCACGGCCACCCATTCGCCTGGCGTCACCCGGCCCTGGTCGACAATGGCGCGGAACGAGGTGACGAAGCGGCAGCCGAGACTGGCGGCGGTGGCGAATTCCATCTCGTCCGGCAAGCGGACCAGATTGGTGTCGGCATGGTCGATGGCGACATATTCGGCGAACGAGCCCCAGCCGGTGAAGCCAGGCTGGGTCTGGTGCTCGCAGACCTGATGGTTGCCGGAGCTGCATTCGAAGCAATGACCGCAGCCGACGGCGAACGGCACCGTGACCCGCTCGCCGGTCTTCCAGCGGGTCACCTGGCTGCCGGCGGCCACCACGACGCCGGCAAGCTCGTGGCCCGGCACATGCGGCAGGCGGATGCCGTCGTCGTGTCCCATCCAGCCATGCCAGTCGCTGCGGCAGAGCCCGGTCGCCTCGACCTTGATGACAACGCCGCCCGGTGCCGGCTCCGGATCGGCAACGGTCTGGATCGTCGGCACCTCGCCGAATTTTTCGAAGACAACGGCTTTCATCGGCAATTCCTCACGCTTTAATCCTACCCACTCTATTCGGCATCGATCTGGTTCTCCGGCGCGGCCCTTTGGAAGGCCGGCAGCGCCATGCAGGCGGCGTGGATGCGGGCGATTTTCGGGTAGGGCGTCAGGTCGACGCCGAAACGGGCATTGCTGGTGACCTGAGCGGCCAGGCAGATGTCGGCCAGCCCCGGCGTGTCGCCATGGCAGAATGTTTTTGTTTCAGGCGATGAAACAAGAATCTTTTCAAGCGGCTGGAAGCCTTCGTTCACCCAGTGCCGGAACCAGTTGGCGACGTCCTCGTCGCCGGCGCCGAACAGCGTGCGCAGCGAGGTCAGCACGCGCAGATTGTTCACCGGATGGATGTCGCAGGCGATCATCTGCGCCAGCATCCTGACGCGGGCCCGGCCAAGCGCGTCCTGCGGCAAAAGCGGCGGTTCGGGCCTGGTCTCGTCGAGAAATTCGATGATCGCCAGCGATTGCGTGAGCAGCGTGCCGTCGCCCAGGATCAGCGCCGGCACCAGTCCTTGCGGATTGACCGAGAGATAAGCGGGCTCGAGATGCTCGCCGTGGCGCAGATGATGCGGCACATATTGGTAGGTCAGGCCCTTCATCTCCAGCGCGATCCGCACCCGGTAGGAGGTGGAGGAGCGGTAGTAGTTATGCAAGACGAGGTCGCTCATTCCTGCACATTCGGCCGATTTGAACGACCGGGCAAGGCGTGGATGTACTATTTGCCAATAATCTGGCCATGGTCACTGGGCTATTCTATCTTGCCCTGAACTGAAACGAATGCCATGACCACAGTGAACGATCGCGCCCGGTTTCTGATCATCGACGACCACCCGCTGTTTCGCGAGGCGCTGCACAGCGCCGTGCAGATGGCCTATCCGGACGTCGACACTGTCGAGGCGCGTTCGATCACCGAGGCGTTCGAGCTCCTGGCCGACGCCAAGCCATTCGATCTGGCGCTGCTCGACCTCAGCATGCCAGACGTGCATGGCTTCGACGGACTTCTGCAGCTTCGAACCCGCTATCCGCGCCTGCCGGTGGTCATCGTTTCGGGGCATGAGGAGCCAAAAATCATTTCCGAGGCGCTGTCCTATGGCGCGGCCGGCTTCATCCCGAAATCGGCGCGCAAGAGCGATCTGGCCGCCGCCATCCGTTCGGTCATGGAAGGCGCGATCTACGTGCCCGAAACCTATGAAGGCCAGCCGCCGGACGCCGACAGCACCGACCGCGCCGAGATGGTGCAGCGGCTTGCAAAATTGACGCCGCAGCAATTGCGGGTGCTGCAGATGCTGCGCCAGGGCCTGCTCAACAAGCAGATCGCCTACGAGCTGCAAGTCGGCGAAACCACTGTTAAGGCGCATGTTTCCGAGATCCTGCGCAAGCTCAACGTCTACAGCCGCACGCAAGCCGTTATCGAGGTTTCGAAGCTCGACAGTGCCGAGCTGTTTCGCGGTCAGGCGGGGTTTTAGGCGCCGGCGCGGGCAGGCGTTCTGCTAGAGCTCGTCGAGCGCGCCTGCCGTGCTGGCACGCAAACGTTGGGGATTGGCGAGGTCTCCCCCAACTTCGTCATCCCTGGGCGAAGCAGGAGCGCAGCTCCGTCGCGGAGACCCTGGGATCCATGCCGTAACCTTGGCCGAAGTGTGCCGCGGAGCAGAATTCTGCGCGGCAGCGATGCTCTCAAGTCGCGGCATGGTTCCTGGGGTCTGCGCCGTGTCGCTTCGCTCCTTGCTCCGCCCCAGAATGCGGTGACAGCGCACCATTTTCCTGTGGCTCGCGGTCGTCCGCCCGAGTCTTGGGATCAAGCCAAGAGGTGCGCCAGCAGCGCGCGCAGTTGTGCCGGTTTCAGCGGCTTGCGCATCAGCTCGATGCCGGCCGCACGGGCGGCTATCGCAACAGTTTCCGAACCGTCGGCGGTGACGATCAGCGCCGGCACGGCGCGGCTGAGATAATCGCGGACCTCGGCGATGGTCGTGGTGCCGAGGTCGCCGCCGTCGAGATGCTGGTCGGCGATGACGATGTCCGGCACCCAGTCCGTATCGCCGAGCATCTCGAGCGCAGCATCGGTCGAGGTGGCGGGGCGCACCAGGCATTGCCAGCGCTCGAGCAGGGAGGTCATCGCCTGCAGCACCTCGACGTCGTTCTCGACCAGCAGCACCTTTGTGCCGAACAGACCGTAGCCGCGCGGCCGCTCCATGTCGGCGCTGCTGGCAATCGTATCGACGCTGGCGCCGATCCCGACCGGAACGTCGATGTGGAAAATCGTGCCGTGTCCGACTTTCGACGAGAACGTCACGGGATGGCCGAGTGCGGCGGCGATGCGGCGCACGATGGCCAGGCCCAGTCCCAGCCCGGCGCCGGCTAGCCCGGCATCGGTCGGGATCGTGCCGCGGTGGAATTCCTCGAACACCGCCTCGCGCTGGTCGTCGGGGATACCGCAGCCGGTATCGGCGACATCGATGCGGATCATGTCGCCGCGATGCCTGGTGCCAACCAGCACGCCGCCGGAGCGGGTGTAGCGCAGCGCGTTGGAAAGGATGTTCTGCAGGATACGGCGCAGCAAGGTGCGGTCCGACCGCACGACGGCGTTGACCGGCCGGAATTTTAGCGTCAGGCCCTTCAATTCGGCGACCGGCAGGAAATCCGAGCGCAGCGACGAAAACAGCATCTCCAGGCTGACGTCGCCGATATCGGGCTGCACGACGCCGGCGTCGAGCTTGGAGATGTCGAGCAGGGTGCGGAGCAGATCCTCCATCGTCTCCAGCGACCGCTCGACCTGCCGGACCAGTTTTTTGCCTTCGTCGCTGGTCTGCACTTCGGCCAGCGCCGAGACGGAGAGATGCGCGGCATTCAGCGGTTGCAACACGTCGTGGCTGGCGGCCGCCAAAAACCTGGTCTTGGACAGGTTCGCCAGTTCGGCGTTTTCCTTGGCCGCGCTGAGATCGATGTTGGACTGTTCCAATCTGCGCAGTGTCGAGTGCAGTTCCTCGGTGCGCGTACGCACTCGATTCTCGAGCGAAATCGCCGTCTGGAACAGCGAGAATGCGTTGCCTTGCTGATCCATCGAACGCTCGACGCGGCTGACAAGGGCTGCGTTGATCTTCTTCAGCTTCTCCAGATCATTGATGTCCCTGAGCGGCATAAAACCTCCTACTCCGCCGCCTGCCGCTCTCCGAAGGCGATGCCGGTGAACGTCTGGTTCAGATGCATCGACCGGTACTGCTCGCCATAGGTGCCGAAGCCGATGACGTTGTTGACCTTGTAGAGCTCCGAAATCTCCCGGAAGACCTGGCGGTTGCGCGCATCGAGCCTGCGCAGCACGCAGTCAAAGGCGAGGATCATGTCGATGCCGCCAAGCCTTTCCTCGACATCCCTGAAGGCGGCACGCGTCGATTCAACCATGTTCTTGGGTCGGGCGATGGAAAGGACGACGCCATCGTCGATGGCGCAGAAGAACGACAGCGAGCCGTCCGCGTGCATCTTCTGGATCGAGCGGCAATAAAATTCGCCGCCGACTTTCACCACCACCGGGTGCGAAGCGAAACTCAGCGGCGTCAGCATCTGCGGGATGACGCCGACCGAGGCGGCATATTCCTCGGCGGCATTGGTGGCGTTGAATTCGCGCACGGTGCGGTGATCGGGATCGGACGCGGTCACCACCAGCTTCTCGTCGGTGGGGACGAAATTGTCGGTCTTGAACACGTGGAAAGGAATTTCCGTGGTGATCAGCACGATGATGGCGCAGTCGCAGGCAACCTTGCCGTTCGAGATCAGCCGCGTCGTCTCGAATTTCAAATCATCGCCTGCCGACCCGCCGATCAGTGGAATGTCGTCGAGCCCCCAATGGATGGCGGAGGTGACCGCTTCCTCGGCATAGGACAGCCCGTCGATGAGGCAGAGCGCGAAAGTGGTGTCGGCTCGCTCGTGCCCGACGCGCCCGCGTAACGAACGCCTCAGCGCCTCGACTTCGCCGGTGATCCCGTCCATGCCCGAAGAGGACAGATTTTCGACCATGGTGCTGGCCGCCGAAAAAGATGCGGAGGGAAGCAGCATGGCCATGACCTGGCCGTCCTCCAGGCCTTTGGGCGTAATCTCGCCGGCCGTCGAGCAGCCGGCATAGCGGAGCGCCGGCGCGTGGTTGTTCAGCGCTTGCGAAAGGGCGACTGCCTCAAGCAGGCTTTGCGAGAAAAACAGCAGGGCAAACCCAGCGTCGATGGCCGCGGCTTCCACTGCCACTGCCCGGGCGAATGCATCCGCGTCGGGTTCGTCGGTGGTGAGAACCGATAGGCCGCATGCATAGCGCGTCCGTGAACTGGCCAGCGGCTTCCTCCTTTATTTCCTCCGACGCTCTTTTTGTGCGCGGCTCTTTTTTGTGCTCCTGGCCGCGCCGGCGTCGACGTCATTGTTGTCTTCAAGTGCTACTTTGGCAATGAGCCAACATCACGGAATTGAATTTTCTGGTGTTTTTGACGGCATCGGCGCTCAGAAACTTCAGATCCAAACCGCAGCGGAAGGGAGTGATCCATGGACGCCCCGGTCAGGAAGCTATTCGAACGCTATGAGCGGCTTTTCCGGAAATCCCTCGCCGGTGATGCCGACATGGACGAAGTGACATCGGTCTATGCCGCAGCCTTCATAGCGGCGTCGCCTGCCGGCGTCATGGTCGGGAAGAACGACGACCAGCTCAAGCAGGTTATGGAACAAGGCTATGCTCGCTATCGAGCGATCGGCACCAAGGAGATGCGAATGCGTGATGTTCGCATTTCGCCGATTGACCAGCACCATTGCGTTGCCCACGTCGCCTGGACGTCGATCTTTGCGCGCGAAGGCCAAACTGACGTCACGATCGATTTCGACGTCCACTACCTCGTGCAAAAACTGGCCGGAGAGCCTAAAATATTTGGCTGGGTGTCAGGCGACGAGCAGGAGGTTCTCAGAAAACACGGCATCGGATGAAATCGGCCTGGCCAGCCTCGGCCGCTGATGGCCGCAAGGCGGCATCGCCAGGCGACCATGGTTTCGCTTCGCCCCGCCGTTTGCCTGTCTTTTGCGTGACCGAAAGTACAATAGGCGGATTTTCGGCCGAACTGCATTCTCGCAATCTCGGCATTCCGCGGCACTATTTCCCGTGCTTTATCCGGTATAAGAATGGCGGACAGATGGAGGGCTCGGGCACCACCGACGCCAAAAAACGACCAAGGTAGCACCCAGGGAGGTTTCATGTCGGAGATATCATTGACGGTGAACGGAAAGCGGGTCAGCGGCACTGCCGAAGACCGGACGCTTCTGGTTCATTTCTTGAGGGAAAATCTCGGCCTGACCGGGACGCATGTCGGCTGCGACACCTCGCAATGCGGCGCCTGCGTGGTCCATGTCGACGGCAAGGCGGTAAAATCCTGCACGATGCTTGCGGTGCAAGCCTCAGGATCGAGCGTCGTGACCATCGAAGGCTTGGCGGACGGCGCCGACCTACATCCGATGCAGGCGGCGTTCAAGGAGCATCACGGGCTGCAATGCGGTTTCTGTACGCCGGGCATGATCATGGCGGCGACCGACATGGTCAACCGCCATCCCGAAGGCCTCGACGAGGCCACGGTGCGGGCCGAGCTCGAAGGCAATATCTGCCGCTGCACCGGCTACCACAACATCGTCAAGGCGATCCTCGCCGCATCGGAGACGATGTCTTCGAAGGGGGCGAGGGGGAAAGCGAAGCAGGCTGCGTGAGGGGGAATAGTGAATAGTGAATAGTGAATAGTGCGATCTGGCTGACCTTCTCGACGCTTCAACCATTCACCATTCACCACTTCAGCAATTCGGGAGGAATTTCTGCGATGGGCATTGAAGGTGTTGGCGCTCGTGTAGCGCGCAAGGAAGACAAGCGGTTCATTACCGGCGCCGGGCGCTATGTCGACGACATGGTGGTTCCCGGCATGAAGCATGCGGCCTTCGTGCGCAGCCCGCACGCGCATGCCGAGATCAAGAAGATCGATCTCAAAAAGGCGCAGGCCATGCCGGGCGTCATCGGCGTGCTGACCGGCAAGGAGCTCAAGGCCGACGGCATCGGCAATCTCATCTGCGGCTGGATGATCCATTCCAAGGACGGCTCGCCGATGAAGATGGGGGCGTGGTCGCCGCTGGCCTTCGACAGGGTCCGCTATGTCGGCGACGCGGTGGTGGTCGTGGTTGCCGAGACCAAGGGGCAGGCGCGCGACGCGGCCGAAGCGGTCGACATCACCTACCAGGAACTGAAGGCAGTCGTCGACGCTCCGAAGGCGCTCGAAAGGAGTGCGCCACAGATCCATCCGGAAGCCGACGGCAATCTGATTTTCGACTGGGAACTCGGCGACAGCGCGGCGACCAACGCGGCAATCAAGGCGGCTGCCCACATCACCCGCATGAAGATCGTCAACAATCGGCTGGTGCCCAACGCCATGGAGCCGCGCGCAACACTTGGTCATTACGACAAGGCCGAGGACCACTATACCTGCTGGACGACCTCGCAGAACCCGCATCTCGCGCGCCTGGTGATGAGCGCCTTCTACAATGTCGCGCCGGAAAACAAGCTGCGCGTCATCGCGCCGGATGTCGGCGGTGGGTTCGGTTCGAAGATATACATCTATCCGGAAGAAATCATCTGCCTGTGGGCCTCGAAGAAGACCGGCGTGCCGGTCAAATGGGTGGCCGACCGCACCGAGAGCTTTCTCACCGACGCCCATGGCCGCGACCATGTCTCGACGGTCGAAATGGCCTTCGACAAGGACAACAGGATCACCGGGCTGAAGGTCGACACCATCGCCAATCTCGGCGCCTACATGTCGCTGTTCTCCTCCTGTGTGCCGACCTATCTCTACGCGACGCTGTTGTCGGGCCAGTACGACATTCCGGCGATCCACGCCAATGTACGCGCCGTCTACACCAACACCGCGCCGGTCGACGCCTATCGTGGGGCAGGGCGGCCGGAGGCCACCTATCTGCTCGAACGCACCATGGAGACCGCCGCACGCGAACTGGGCGTTTCGCCGGCGGAACTTCGCCGAAAGAACTTCATCACGGCGTTTCCGCACCAGACACCGGTGATCATGAACTATGATGCCGGCGATTATGCCGCTTCGCTGGACGCGGCGATGGCCGCTGCCGATTATGCCGGTTTTGCCCAGCGCAAGGCTGACGCCGCCAACAGAGGCAAGCTGCGCGGCATCGGCATGAGCTGCTATATCGAGGCCTGCGGACTGGCGCCGTCGGCGGCGGTCGGCAGTCTTGGAGCGGGTGTCGGCCTTTGGGAAAGTGCCGAGGTGCGCGTCAACGCCGCCGGAACCATCGAGGTGCTGACCGGCTCGCACAGCCACGGCCAGGGCCATGAGACGACCTTCGCGCAACTGGTCAACCAACGCTTCGGCGTGCCGATCGACAGCGTCTCGATCGTCCACGGCGATACCGACAAGGTGCAGATGGGCATGGGCACCTACGGCTCGCGCTCGGGCGCCGTCGGCATGTCGGCGGTCGCCAAGGCGCTCGACAAGGTCGAGGCAAAGGCCAAGAAGATCGCCGCCCATCTGCTCGAGGCCGACGAGGGCGACATCGTCATCGAAAACGGCGCCTTGAAGGTCGCCGGCACCGACAAACAAGTGCCGTGGTTCCAAATGGCGCTTGCTGCCTACACCGCCCACAACCTGCCTGGCGGCATGGAGCCGGGGCTGAAAGAGACCTCATTCTACGATCCGTCGAACTTCACCTTCCCGGCCGGCTGCTATGTCTGCGAGGTCGAGATCGATCCCGAGACCGGCGTGACCGAGGTCGTCCAGTTCGTCGCAGCCGACGATTTCGGCAACATCATCAACCCGATGATCGTCGAAGGCCAGGTGCATGGCGGCGTCGCCCAGGGAATCGGCCAGGCCTTGCTGGAGGGCACCCGCTACGATGCCAGCGGCCAGCTTTTGACGGCGAGTTATATGGACTACACCATGCCGCGCGCCGACGACCTGCCGTCGTTCAAGGTCTCGACCTCGAACACGCCGTGCCCGGGCAATCCGCTCGGCATCAAGGGCTGCGGCGAGGCCGGCGCCATCGGCTCGCCGCCGGCGGTGATCAATGCCATCACCGACGCCATCGGCATCACCGATATCGCCATGCCGGCATCGCCGTCCACGGTGTGGGCAGCGATCCGGGCGACGAAACACTGAAAGGAGTGAATAGTGAATAGTGAATAGAAAAGCGCCTCGCTAAGGCGGCACCTCACTACGAACTACTCACTATTCACTATTCACTATTCACTATCTCGCACACGGGAGTGTCCCATGTACTCAGTCAACTATCACCGCGCCGCCTCGGTCGCCGATGCCGTCAAGCTGCTCGAGAGCGGCGATGCCAAGCTTTTGTCTGGCGGCATGACGCTGATCCCGGCTATGAAGACGCGGCTTGCCGCACCGTCCGATCTGGTCGATCTTTCGCACATCGAGGAATTGAAAGGCATTGAGGTGGCGGGCTCGGCCATCACCATCCGCGCCGCCACCACGCATCACGAAGTAGCCAGCGACGAGAAGCTGAAGAAGGCGTGTCCGGCGCTTGCCCATATGGCGTCCCGGATCGGCGATCCGGCGGTGCGTTACAAGGGCACAATCGGCGGCTCGATCGCCAACAACGACCCCGCCGCCGATTATCCGGCGGCACTTCTTGCCCTCGAAGCCACCATCGTCACCAACAAGCGCGAGATCGCCGCCGACGCATTCTTCACGGGCCTGTTTGAGACGGCGCTGGAGGACGGCGAGATCGTCACCGCGGTGACCTTCACCGCGCCGGCCAAGGCGGCCTATGAAAAGTTCCGCAATCCGGCCTCGCGCTATGCGATCGTCGGCGTGTTCGTGGCCAACGGCGCGGACGGAGTCCGCGTTGCCGTCACCGGGGCCGGCGACAGCGGCGTCTTTCGTTCGAAGGAAATCGAGGCGGCGCTTGCCACGAATTTCGACGCCGCTGCTCTCAACGGAGTGAAAGTGCCGGCGAATGATTTGATGAGCGACATCCACGCCTCGGCCGATTATCGCGCCAATCTGATCGTGGTGATGGCCAAGCGCGCAGTGGCTGCCGCCAATGCCTGAAGGAGGGGAGTAGGGCAGTAGGGCAGTATGGGAGTAGGGAACAGGATAAATTAGCTGGGTCGGCGAGCACCGTAAACATCCTGCCCTACTGCCCTACTGCCCGACCTGCCTGGTATAATAGCGCACCGACTTTTTGCCGCCGTGGATCACCGCGTCGCCGACCTCGACGAAGCCGAGCGCTGCGTGAAAGGCATCTGAGGCCGGATTGGGCGGGTCGGCATTCACCTCGCAAGTGACGATGGTCTGGCCGGCACGCAACGCATGGTCGAACAGGTCCCTATAGAGCCTGCGGGCATGGCCGCGGCCACGCGCTTCTTGCGCAACGACGACCCGGTCGACATAGACGAAGCGCGGATAGCGCTCGCGGAACCACAGGAAGTTCGGGCTGTCGTAGCGGGCGTCCTGGTCGAAGGTCATGATGAAGGCTTCGAGCGCGCCGATGCGGCGCGCATAGAACGCTTCGCCGAGCAGGAAGGACAGACGTTCTGGCTCAAGCCATGACAACTCGGCCGCGTGCTCGTTGTTGAGGGCGACGATGGCGGGCTCGTCCTGCGGCGAAACCCGGTCGATCGGCAAGCGTGCTTGCGTGTTCTCTTGCTTCGCGATCATGCTCTGGCCGCCGCAATCGTCGCCGCCACCAGCGCCGCGTCGGTCACCGTGTTGCGGTACTCGCGGTCGAGATCGGTGCCGCCCATGCCGACCCGGGGATTGCGGTAGCGCATGGCACTCGGCACGTCCTTGAGTGCGGCGAAATGCATTTCGGTCAGTCCGGTTCTTTCCCGCACCTCGGCGATGTTGTTGGGGTTGAGCCCGCCGCAGCCGAGAATGATGATGCGCTTCTCCGCCTGTCGGACGAGGTCAGCCAGCAGAGCCGCGCCCTCCAATGCGGTGTCGCGCTGGCCGCTGGTCAGCACGCGGCCGACCTTGCTGCGGATCAGCGCTTCCAGCGCCTCGGCCGGATCGCGTGTCATGTCGAAGGCACGGTGGCAGGTGACGTTCAAATGCCCTGCCACCTGCACCAATTCGCTCATGCGCTTTTCGTCGATGCTACCGTCGGCATTCAGGCAGCCGACGACGACACCGGCCACGCCAAGCTCCTGCAGCGCGCTCACATCGGCGAGCATCGAACGGTACTCGGCATCACTGTAGAGAAAATCGCCGCCGCGCGGCCGCACGATGACGTGGAATGGAATCGTCGCCAGTTCGAGGGCTGCGCGCACTGTACCAAAACTCGGTGTGACGCCGCCCTCGACGAGGCTGGCGCAGAGCTCGACCCGGTCGGCGCCGGCGGCTTGCGCGGCGAGCAGGCCGTCTATGCCTTCGACGCAGATTTCGATCAGCGGCAGGCGAGGGCGTTTGGTGTCGGTCACAGGACGATCCGTTGCTGGTTCGAGTTGGTCATGCCCTAGCATCGGGCTCTTTGCTGCGAAAGCCAGAACTACGGCGACCCTTAATCGGTCGCGCCAGCAGACGTGCGATGTTGAAAATACTGACGCTGGCCATGGCAACCGCCGTCGCCTTCAGCTCAAGCGCCTTCGCCGCACCGCACGGAGGGCGACTGCGCCATGCTGACTGCCGCCGACATTGGTGGTCCTGCCACTGCCCGATTAGTTCATATCGATGTGAGATCGTTTTAGTTCGGGAGCTTTGCCTCTCCTGAACATGCCCGGCGTCATGCCATGCATGGTCCGGAACGCACGGGAAAGATGGCTCTGGTCGGCGAAACCTGCCGCAATGGCGGCCTCTGCGAGGCCGAGCCCCTGTTCGATCAAGGAGCTGGCGCGACGCAGTCTCCGGTCACGGATATAGGCCGCAGGCGTCAGGCCAATCGCCTTCTTGAAATCCCGGATGACCTGGAACCGGGTGACGCGCGCGGCGTCGGCAAGCCGCTGCAGGTCGAGCTGCGACCCAAGGTTGCTTTCGACAAGGTTTTCGTAAAGCGAGAACCTCCGTCGCGATCCCGAGCTTTCGATCTCCTCTACCCGCCGGCTGCAATCGCCATGCCGAACGATGAGATGCCTCAAGGCGACGAGCAGCGACGTCTCGGCTTGCGTCGCGTCCTGGGAGGTCGAGCTCTGGTGTGCTGCCATCAACGCTGCGGCGAGATCGCTGTCTTCGATATTCGCACGTGAGAAGACCGGAGCGTTAGCCCTGCCCAGCTCGTGGGCGAGCCCCGCCATCAGCGGCACCGGGGGATAAAACGTCCGGTAGGCCCAGCCTTCATCCGCACCCTGTTCCCCGTCATGCCACTCCTCGGGATTGACGACGGCAATGGTGCCTGCCGGAGCGATTATTTTGTGGCGTCCGATGCGGATGCGTTCGCAGCCAGCCGTAATCAGCGCGATCACATAGGTTGGGTGCGTGTGCAGTTCGTAGCGATGCTGCGTGAAGCGCGCCTTGAACAGGCCAAGCTCTGGGAAGCAGGGATGACGCCAGTATTTCCTGATCTCTGTCGAGTCCACGGCTTTGGTCCCTGCAGCGGTCAATCTGGTTCAAGACGCCTGATGTGCGACCTTCTAATCGTGATCCAGCGGATCAAACCCGCCCTTTGCCGGCGTGGAAGGAGAACATCGTGCTGCACAATGACCCGATCGCCGCTCTGACACCAGAGGTCATAGCCTGGCGCCACCATATCCATTGCAATCCCGAACTCGGATTCGGCGAGAACGAAACGGCACGTTTCATTGCCGAGAAACTGTGCGCCTTCGGCTTCGACGAGGTGCATGAGGGGATCGGCGGCACCGGTGTTGTCGGTGTCCTGCACAGCGGCAAGGGCACACGCGCCATCGGTCTTCGCGCCGAGCTGGACGCGCTTCCGGTCGTCGAGAGGACCGGCTTGCCCTATGCGTCCAGGAACGAGGGCGTGATGCACGCCTGCGGCCATGACGGCCACACCGCCATGCTGCTCGGCGCGGCCAGCCTGCTCAGCCAATCCCGCGCCTTCGACGGCATCGTGTACTTCGTCTTCCAGCCAGCCGAAGAAAACCAAGGCGGCAGCCTGCGCATGATCGAAGACGGCCTGTTCGAGCGTTTCCCGGTCGAGGCGATCTATGCCGTCCACAACTGGCCGGGCCTTGAGCTGGGGACAATCGCCGCTCGCGCTGGAGCGCAGATGGCGGCCGTCGACAATTTCGAGCTGACCTTCGAGGGTTTTGGCGCGCATGCCGCCATGCCGCAGCTCGGCGACGACCCGATCCTGGCCGCGGGCGCCTTTGTCCAGGCCGTTCAGCGCATCGTCAGCCGCTCGGTCGATCCGCAAACCGCGCTGGTCGTCAGCCTCACCCAGATCCACGGCGGCAATGTCGGCAACATCGTGCCGGGCAGGGTCTGGCTGCAAGGCACTTGCCGGTTTTTCGAGCCCGGTCATTCCGATCATTGCGAGAAGCTGATCGGCGAGATCGCCCACGGCATTGCCGCAGCCCATGCGCTCAGGGCCACGCTCGACTACAAGAAGGGATATCCGCCGCTCATCAACACGGCTGACGCCACGGCCCGCGCCATCGCGGCAGCAGCCGTCACCGTCGGCAGCGAGAATGTCACGACCGAGTTCAGCCCGAGCCTCGGCTGCGAGGATTTCGCCTTCATGATCCGCGCGGCAGGCGGCTGTTATGCTTGGATCGGCGTCGGCGATGTCGGGCCCGGCGAGGGCCTGCACGGCGACCGCTACGTCTTCAATGACGAGATCGTGCCGACCGTGCTGCGCTACTACGCCAATCTGGTCGAGCAGACGCTTCCCGCCTCGTGAACCGTCACAGGGAAACCTGACGGCTCAGCGGGAAAAGGAGTCAGGCGCGAACCTCCCGACGCATCTCAGCCGGCTGTGGCCGCGAGTTGCGTTACGCCGACGGGATTTTCCAGCACTGCCTGCGCGGCATCGGCCTGCTTTTCATCGACCTGCGCCATCACAAAAATGACGCCTTGTTCAACGTTCGGCTCATCTGGCTGTTTGGCAAAATCGGCAGATGCCTGGAGAAGCCCACCGGCAAAGCCGCCGCAGGCCCCACCGACGAGAGTTAGGCCAGCCACCGCCCCGACAGGATCAATGCCGGCGGCTTCAAAAGCACCCAGGCCGATTAACAGACCAGCGGCTGCGCCAAGTGCGGCACCGCCAGGACCGCGCAGGACAGCCCTGATTTCGTCGTCGTAAGGTCCGATGACGCTGATCTGTTCTTGAGAAACTCCTGCCGCCTGAAGCGCGGCAACGGCACGCGCTGCCTGGTCGCGGGAATCGAAAAGTCTGCTGATTGTTCGCATTTGACACTGTCCATAGCATAGTCGCCCGCCGCTCGTTTCGAAGCGGCGGGCGTCTCCTCCCCTCGCGTTCAGGTCACTGAATGATCTTGACGATCTTGCGTGTGCCGGGATCAACAAGAACGGTGCGATTGTCGACGACGACGTAGCGATACTCGACGTCGGGAACTTCATGAAGCTCGACCGTCTCGGGTATCGTTGAACCAATGTTGAGTTCCACCCCAGGGAGTTCCACGGATGCAAGTGGCTGCTTTTTCACATATTCCCTGATCACGGTCTCCTGTTCAGGCGCGATGATCACGTCCTGAGCGGCAACAGCGCCAACGCTGGCCAGCAGAAAAAGTCCCGCGGCTGCGGTGGAAAGATGCATTCTCATAAGTGCCTCCTTTATCTGATGTGACTTGTAAGCCGATTTGCGCTGGACGGCATCCGCGCCTTGCTTACCCAAACCTGAGCCAGCCGCAAACGTTCCTTAGCTGGGCTTCGGTCCGATTCGGCAGGCCTTTGCGTAGGACCAAAGTCTGACGCGTCGCCCGCAAAGGGCGATGCCGCGGGTTCGGGCGCACCGACTGCACGCTTCAATCGCCATGACCCTGGGCGCTATGAACCCTAGGCGCTATGAACCGTAGGCGTCAGCGCAACGGCAAGAAAGCCCGCCGCGTTTAAGCGGCGGGCTTCTCCTCCCCAAATCTTTCAGTCAATCGATGATCTTAACGATCCTGCGTGTGCCTGGATCAACAAGAACGGTCCGATTGTCGACGACGACGTAGCGATACTCGACGTCGGGAACTTCATGAAGCTCGACCGTCTCGGGCAGCGCCGAGCCGATATTGAGCTCCACGCCAAGCAGGTTCACCGAGGCAAGCGGCTGCTTTCTGACATACTCCCTGATGACGGTCTCCTGTTCGGGCTGGATGATCACGTCCTGGGCAGCCACGGCGCCGACACTTGCCAGCAGCAGAAATCCTGCGGCTGCAGTGGAAAGATGAATTCTCATAAGTTTTTCCTTCCTAATGAGCTCTCTTGCGCTGGTACGCATCTTCGTCGCGCCAAGCTCTCCTTCAACAACGAGACAGCTGCAAACGTTCCGCGGCCGGGCTTCGGTCCGACCAGAGACCCCGTGCCGTTGGACCTAAGTCTGAATTGTCGTGCGCAAAGGGCGACGATGGAGTGTGGCCCGGAACCACGACTGCCAGCACTCGTTGCTCGCCGTGCGTTCACGGGAGGAATCGATGGAGAATAGTGTTCACCAGGCTCGCTGGCTGCTTGCACCAGTCTTCGCTGTCTCCATTGCCTTCCTGGCAATTGGGATAGCTGTCAGCTGAGGAACGACCGACTTAACGACGTGACTGATGGACGAGGATATTTGCGCAGCTACGTCCCTTTCTGCGCCGATAAGGGACCACCGGCCATTCCTCGATTTGGCGGGTGGTCCCTCGTTTGGGTCCAATGTTCAAACGAGCTTTAGTGGGAAAACGGAAATGGACGACAACAACAAAAATCGAGATTTTCTCGACCGCGACCGCCTGTCGGTGGACCAGTATTGCGAGGTGGAGCATTTCGCGCGAGAACATGGCGTTTCGCCCAGCCAGGTCAGCAGGCTGATCAAAAAGAACGGCAACGATCGGATGACCCTTACTCAAGCGGTGAGAGCATTGCGCGACCGGAAGTGAAAGTACGCACCTTCCGCCGCTGCCAGGGCGACAGTTCTTGATCTGTAGAGCATCGTGGTTGAGGCGTCAGATTTGCTGCCTCGCTCAACCAAGGCAGTGGAGCTTGCGCAAAAAAACCGTAAACGTTGCGGTTTTCGTCCAGCCCGTAAGCCCTAAGTTCCCTTGTGATTGATCGGTGCAGATCAAAGATGGCGTCATTTAGTGTCGTTCGACGACAGATTGGCCGGTTCTCTCGAATCGTGCCGCCGGCGCGTCGCGCCGCCGACCGGGCCGTTGGAGATATGGCGCCATACAGAGCGACAAGTCTGATCGATCGATGGAATGCACTGTCGCTGGCCACTCAGTTTCTGCTCGCTGGCGGGCTGTTCTCGCTGTCGGCGATGATCGTCGTGGGAATGTCCGTGACAAGCCAGATAGAGGCCGCGGTCACCCGGAACTCGGCCGCTTCTACCGCTCTTTACGTCGACAGCGTCATCGCGCCGCTGCTTCCCGACATGCGCAGGAGCGAGATGCTGGACGAGAGCGTCGCGCACGCGCTGGATGAAACGCTGGGACAAGGCGCACTCGGCACAAGGCTCGAATCGTTCAAGCTCTGGCGCCGCGATGGCACCATCCTCTATTCAACCAATAAAAATTTGGTCGGGAAGCGCCTTCCACTCAACGACAATCTCCTGGCCGCATTCGCCGGCGACATGGTCGCTGAATTGGACAGGCACTATGACAACCAAGCTGAGAGGGACAGCGGCTTGCATCTTCTTGAAATCTATAATCCGATGCTTCAGCCGTGGTCGGGCGAAGTCGTGGCTGTTCTGGAATTCGACGAGATCGCCACCGATTTTGAGAAGGATCTCCGGCAGGCACTCGTTCGGACCTGGTTCGATGTCGCAGCCGTCACCGCGGTTTTTTTCCTCGGTCTTTCGGTGATCGTTTTTCGTGGCAGCCGCACGATTCGTTCGCAGAGCCGCTCCTTGAAGCAGCGCATTGCCGAGCTTTCCGTCCTGGTTGCTCAAAACAGAATGTTGAGGCTGCGGGTGCAGCGTGCTTCGCAGCGCGCCACGGCACTTAACGAACGTTACCTCAGGCGGATCGGCGCGGACCTGCACGACGGGCCGGCGCAACTGGTTGCCCTCGCTGCGCTAGGGATTGACAGCCCCGTGCTAGCCGATCCTGCCACGCCGGCTGCGGCGCGCGCACGGGAATTGCAGGTGGTCAAAGCGAATCTGGACGATGCGATGCGAGAAATCAGGAACGTCAGCAAGGGTCTTATGCTGCCGCATGTCGAGAATGCCGAGTTGACGGAAATCCTCGAGCTTGCCGTGCGAGCGCACGAAGAGCGGACCGGCGTCAAAGTGATGCTGTCCATGACCGGGAGCCACACACCCTTGTCGCCAGCGGCCAAGATCTGCATCTTTCGCTTCATCCAGGAGGCGCTGAACAACGGCTTCCACCATGCCGGGGGTGCCGGTCAATCGGTCGCGAAACATTTCGACGGGGAGCGCGTTTGTATCGAGGTTTCCGACACCGGCCCAGGTTTCGACCCGAAGATCATCCACCCTGAACGGCTGGGTCTTATCGGGCTGCGTGAGCGGGTAGAAAGCCTCGGCGGCCAATTTGATGTAACATCCTCACAGAATGGCACGGTGGTGAAAATGGTTCTCAACACAGTCGAAATAGGACAGGCGTGATGGCAGCGGCCATAAAGCTCGCCATTGTCGATGACCATCCGCTGTTCAGGGAAGGTGTTGTGCGCACCCTCGAGCAGATCGGCGGGTTCGAGATCGTTGCCCAAGGCAGCAGTAGAGATGACGCCTTGCGGATATCGGAAGACCAGCAGCTCGATATTCTCCTGATGGACATCTCGGTGCCTGGAGGGGGCCTCAGCGCGGTCGAGCCGGCTCTGGAGCGGCACCCGGACCTGAAAATCGTGATGCTGACCGTTTCGGAGGAAAACCAGCACGTCATGACCGCCTTGCAGAGCGGGGCAAGAGGCTACGTCCTGAAGGGGGTCGGATCGAGAACCCTGGCCGCCATACTGCGCACGGTGGCGATGGGCGAACGGTATGTTTGCCCGCAATTGTCGGCGCGCGTGTTGGTCGACTTGTCGAGCAAATCAACCGCGATCGAGAAACCCGACGTGCTGGCCGAACTCACCAGTCGCGAAAGAGAGATCCTGACGCTCGTTGCCGCGGGATTGAGCAACAAGCGGATCGGTCTTCAGCTGAACCTGCACGAGAAAACCATAAAGCATCACATGACGCGGATTCTCGCCAAGCTCAATGTGAGCAACCGGACCGAAGCCGCGATGACATTGCGCGACGCGACCGAGCATCAGCATCCGCCTGACCGCCATCCTGCATGAAGCAAGACAGCCTTGCGGCCTGTGGAACACGCCATCACTCGATCATCCGGAGCAGTCTTGCCCGATCGGAGTTCTTTGCCTGTCGCCGAATGATGGTGCGGCCCATGGCATCGCGCATCTCATAATGGCCGCCGTCGATGCGCTCGCTCAGCCCGTTGGAATGCACCACACCCACGCTTGCCCCGCGCACCTCGATCCGGTCTCCAGTGGTCGCGTTGATATATGTTTTGGGCTTGTTGCCAGGATTTAGCGCGGTAACCGGATTTGCCGGGGGAGTGACGTTCAGTGCTTTTGATTCGTCCTCGTCCGCGTTGCCGTTCGGGTCCGTATCCTGTGGGTCTGCGGCATTCCCCGGGCCTGTGGCGTTCCCGGGGTCTCCGGTGTTTCCAGCGTTCCCGGGGCTAGTGTTTCCAGAGTTGCCGGAGCCAGAATTCCCGGAGTTCCCGTTCCCGTTCCCGGAGTTCCCGTTCCCGGAGTTGCCGGAGTCAGAGTTCCCAGAGTTCCCCTGTGCCCAGGCGGTCTGCGGGCTTAGCGTCAGGGACAGGCCGTCCTGTGCCACACGGTAGGGGCTCGCGACGAGAACCAAGGCCGATGCGCTCAGGCAGATGGCGACGCGAAGCCCCCGAAGAGATTTGAGCCTGCGCTGCGATTGAGGACGCGCACTGGCGAGAACTCTTGTCTCACAATGCCGCGGCCGCTGCGGCCGTATTGCGTCTGTGATCAATGAATTTGCCAATAGCACGCTAGAATATCCTTTGACCGTCACGCCCTCTACGTTGCATTTCTACCTATTTCGAATTCGCCCAGGTCAATCTTTCGCCCAAGTCAATCCTCTGTAGTCTGCACCAATTTATCACGCTTTCGCCATCATCGGGCAGTGTCAAGACCCACCAGTCTCAAGGGGAGAAACCGGTGGGTCTCGCTGGCGCAGGAAGGGACTCATGACTGCGCGAGTGCGTTGCCTTCATCGGTCGACCCCATCAGCCGATGAAAAGCCCTACGGCTGCAACCCCGAACACCAGGCCAAATACCGGAACAAGCAGCCAACGCGCCTGCTGAATGCTGGGGTCCATTGCAGCCTCCTGTCACGGGGTCGGCATCGCAACGACGCCTGCAGGAGCTCGGTTCCTAAGAACTCCCCCATTTCAGGCTTTTGCTCTAGCGATCCCGGACCAAAGCACCGGCTGGGCCAGCCCATGGTCGGCAAGCGGCCAGACCGAAGTCCTATCTCAGGCCTTTTGAGCAGGAAGGACGCCTCCAGGTGTAATCCAGGTGGGAAACGGCTGGAAGGATCCGCGACACGCAGAAAAGCCTGTCAGCTTGAACAGACGTAACAGCCGTCGCCTTCGGTGACAGGAGACTGGTCGATGCAGATGAGGGGTCCGCCGTGGGGCAGCGGACCCCTCGTTTAGCCCGAACAAGGGCGTTAGGCCAGAATAAGGACGATCGTGAATGTATCCGGATCGACGATGACGATACGACCATCGGCCAGCACGAAATACTGGTACTCTTCGTAAGCTGGGACGATCTCGATGATTCGCCGTGGCAGAGGACGCAGTTCAACCTTCTGCCGCGGAACCTCGACACCCACTGAGATGTCAAAGTCGACGTCGGCAACCGGTTCGACCTTTTCCTCCTTGAGGATTTGGGTGATTTGCGTTTTCTGTTCAACGGTCACATTGCTGATCGCGCCGGTCTCCGTCTTATCCTGTGGCTGAGTAGTGCCCTGGGTCTGCTGTTCGGTGGTGGTACCGGCCTCGCCCTGAGTCTGCTGCTCGGTTGTGGCGCCGGCCTCGCCCTGGGTCTGCTGCTCGGTCTGGGTCTTGGCCTTGTCCTGCGCCTGTTGCTCGGTTGTGGCGCCAGCCTCGCCTTGAGTCTGCTGCTCGGTGGTTACGCCGGCTTTACCCTGGGCTTGCTCGTCGGTCTGCATCTTCGCCTTGCCTTGAGCCTGCTCCTCGGTGGTGGCGCCGGCCTTACCCTGTTCGCCCATCGCACCTTCCGGGCACCCAGCCGAGCCGGCCGGGCAATCGGCGCCCGACTGGCTTGGGGCCGGCTGCTGTTCCTGGGCAAGCGCTGCGCCACAGCCAACGCCTATGGCCAGCATACTGGTGATCAGAACTTTTTTCACGAGACGTCTCCTTCGAAAAGTCTGTCCCTTCATGGGGAAAACCACCTCTGGAATGTTTTGTTCCCAGGCGAATTGACCGATCGCGGAAGCCGCGTCCAGGCGCGCGCCGGACTGCGCCATCGAGCGCGCGCCGAATAGGGTGTGTCCTTGTTCCAGCAGAGGCGCGGGCTCCCCCGTTCTGCCCACTCTTCCAACCGGCGGTTAGTAGACGCCGCGCAGCCGGCGCGCATATGATTTTCCTCGGTCCGTACGCACCGGGCACATCTCAGCCCCCCAAGCCGTGCTTGGCGACCGCCTGATCGCCCCGTCGCACCCGCGGGTACGGCGGGCTTTTTTTGTCTGCGCTAGAACTCCGTTGGCTTTACGCAGATACTGCAAATGGCCAATGCTCCATTCCACGACGCAGCCCTGGGAGTCAGACACCGTGGAAGAACCTGTTTGGGAAGCCACCAAAATCCATGCGGCGCGCGTTCGGCAGACCGCCGAGCATGGAAGGGCGCTGGTTGAGGACCTTCGCTTCACACTGGCCCTGTCGCAACGCTTGGTGCAGGCGTCGCACGCGCTGCTGAAGCGATCCAGGGACCAGGACGTGCTGCCGAGCCTTGAAACTGAAACAGCCGGAAAACCGGGCCGTCCTGCCTTGAAAACTGCGGAAAGCTGATGATGTATATTAGCGAGTAGGGACATAATTGAAGCAGAAGACTTGTTCGCGAAATGGACAAGAACACTGGCCGCGGTCTCCCTGAATGGCTTCAGAGGCACCTGCCCGATGATCCGGTGATTGCATGGGATATCGCTACAAAAATTTCGCAGGAGACGCAGGGGAAAATACCCGCAGCATCATCAGGAAAGGCGATCGAGACGAGGATTTGAACGAGAAGCAAGACGAGGCTGACGCCGCCGTCAGCAAGCCGTACCCGTTCGTCTTGCTCGTGGTTCTTGCTGTGCTCTCGATGGTGGCCGGAGCAGTCTACGCGGTCCTTCGTTGGGAGGCGTTGCTGTAGCGGCGAACACAAGCCTGCGGTTTTTTCCCTTGAGGGTGGAACACTGTCCTGCGACGAAAGTTTAGTGCCAGCAGCGTAGTATTGTCCCCTCATACAAATGCTGCGAGATCGGTAGCTCCGGTCAGCCCGCGTCTTCTCCCCGAGGGCGCGGGCTTTCTGCTGTTGTCCGGGCCCTTCAGACCGTCCTCGGTTGCAGGTTGCAGCGGCATACAGCAACGTTCCGCATGCGGTCTTAGTCTTGCGAGGTCTTGCGAGGCGTTTTGCTTCAGAGCCGAATTGGCCGTTCCTTGACAGCAAAAAGTGGGCTTCACATATTTTCCGCAGCCGTCGCTCACGGCTCTCGAGAAAACTCAAACACTCGTTCAGTTGAATGGAGGTTCTCATGAACGACAGGACTTTCGACCGGCCTGTTTTCGTCAGGAAGGGGGAGTTCATGGTGGAGGAAGTCGAATGCTTGGCTGATGCTTTCGAGTTCCTGCAGGAATGGCCGAAGAATCGCAGGGGGCCAATTTTTGACACGGCGTTGCGCGCCTGCCAGCGCGCCTATGATGGTCAGGTTCCCATTTCAGTTGCACGCGAGGCTTTCGCCGGCTTTGCGAGATCGGCCAAGATCCTCGAGGACGTCTCTGCAGCTATGCCCTGGATAACGGCACAGAAAACCGGTCGTGGTGGCGTGACGGCGTAAACGATGTAGCTGCCTGAAGCGCGTCGCGTTGGAATGGACCTATGCGACGTATGCGGCGCGCTTAGGGTTTTTGAAGTTATGCATGCCGTTATTGCAGAACCGCTTCGCACCTTGCGCCACATACACTAGCGAGCCACATACACTAGCGAAAAGATGGCTGGCGCCGCAGGGAGCGGGGGAGGTGGGTTGCCTAGGTTAGGTTGGCGCCGGCCAGGCGGCGTTGGGGTTCGCCACGAAGAAAGAGTAGCGAAGTTCGCCAGGTTGATTATGGCGTGATCGCGGAGGTTCGCCGGCCTGCTGATAGCGGTGCTCCTCCATGCCTCAGAGGATTTCCCTTCCAACGTTGTTTGTTCGACCGGCTTACCTGCGCGCGCTCGCCGATTCGGAGCGGCGTGCTCGGAGGCGTCCAACCCAATATTGCTAGGTGCTTTTTCGAAGCGGAAGCAGCAGTCTTTTTTAGGGCCGTTCGCCGCAGCACGTACTGCGATTCGAATCCTCAAAACACATTCCGCACCAGCGCGCTGATGAAGTGGTTCGCCCGCTAAGCGGGGGGAAGGCTGCATCACATAAGGGCGGCCATAGCTGACGTCAGGAGTCCGGAAGAATGGCCGGGGCAGGAGACATTCCCGCCCGGAACTGCTCATTCACCGCCGCCACACCCGCCGCCGCAGCCATCACCGCCTCCACCGCCGCCGCCGCAGCCTCCGCTATTAGCGTTCCGTCTGTTTCTTCGCGGCCGCCCGACCGGAAGCAGGCGCGTAAGGCCGACGAATGCCGCCATTCCGACAATCAACATCCACGCGGACGAATTCCAATCGAGACTCCATCCTGCCCACAAAACGAAGAAGGCATAGAAGGCAGCGGTGCCGAGTTGGCTCTTCGTGACATATGGCAACCGCGATCTCTCGACGACCATGTGTCGCTCGGCGTCCCCGAAGCGAATCTGCTCGCCCGGCCAGATGTCGGACGGCGGCATGGTGCCGAATTCTTCCTGATAGCGTTCCTTCGTTCGCTTGTAGCAATCGCGGAATTTGGAGTTTTCAGCAGCACCGCCTTCGGTCGGTTCGTGATGGATATCCCTGCCCAGCACACCACGGCAGAAATTGTCCCAGTAGCTACGGGTGTACACGAGGTGCATGTGCCAGGCTTCGTCGACTTCCTGCGAAGGGGTCAGCATCTCGTCAGTGACGCACATCAGGTAGACGAATTTTTTGTATTCTTCGACGACACGCTGCGCAAACTCCGACGGCCAGCCGTTTTCTCGGGCAAGCCTGGCCGAGAAGGGTAGATGGATGCCGGGTTGATCGAAATTGTAGCCTTCAATGCGATGCCAGAGATCGGGATTGCTCGGTCCGCTCATCTGTCCTCTCATCGACGGTGGAACAACTATAACTATAGCACATTCTGTGGATGCTTGGGCGGGGTACGTGTTTGCGCCTTTCTCACTGCGCATCATCGTCGGTCGTGTCCCATCGCATGGTGTAGGTCGGCGGTAGCGAAGCCGCTCGCGAGCG
>SAQR01000031.1 GCA_004020365.1 Mesorhizobium sp. | reverse complement strand
CACCAATGGCGCGGCGATGCGCATAGCGCCGGTCGGCATCATGATGCCGCCGGAGCCGCTCGACGGGCTGGTCGCCAAGGTGGCGGAAACCTGCCGCGCCACGCACAACACCTCGATCGCCATTGCCTCGGCGGCTGCCGTTGCCGCCGCCGTCAGCTGCGGGGTTGCCGGCGGCGATTGGCGCGCCGCCTCGGATCGCGCGGTCGTGGCGGCCAGGCATGGCGCAGAACTCGGTCACTGGACCACCGGCGGCGACATCGCTGCGCGCATCGACTGGGCGAGGGGCCTGGTTCGCGGCAAGGCCGTCACCGACGGGATCCGGCTGATCGTCGACCTGGTCGGCACCGGCGTCGCCAGCCAGGAATCGGTTCCGGCGGCCTTCGCGGTGCTGGAAATCGCCGGCGGCGATCCCTGGCGGGCAGCCGTCATCACCGCCAATCTCGGCGGCGACACCGACACGATCGGCGCCATCGCCGCCGGCATAGCAGGCGCCTGCGCCGGCTTTCGCCGATTGCCAAGGGAACACGTCGCCCGGCTCAAGGGCCTCGATATGGGTGAGGTGCGCGGGCTCGCCGCCGACCTGGTCGCGGCGCGGATGGCGAAAAGCGGCCGCTCGGCCAAGGATGCGGCGACATGAGCGGAGCTCAGCCTGACATGAGCGGGCGTCTTGTCCATGTCGGCAGCGCGGTGGTCGACCATGTCTACCGCATCGACGCCTTGCCTGAGCCCGGCAGCGAAAAGACCGCATCGAGCTATGCCCAGGTCGCCGGCGGCGGCTTCAACATGATGGTCGCGGCCAGCCGCACCGGCACAAAAGTCGTCTTCGGCGGCCAGCTCGGCAGTGGGCCGAATGGCGACTTCCTGCGCGCCGCCTTCGCCGCCGAAGGCATCGCTACGCTGACCCCGACATCGCCGGTGATGGACAGCGGCAATTGCGTCGCCATGATCAGCAGCGATGCGGAGCGCACCTTCGTGTCATGGCCCGGCGCCGAGAGTGTGCTCAGCCTCGAGATGATGGCGCCCGTCCGGGTTGCGCCGGGCGATTGGGTATTCGCCTCCGGCTACACGCTGAGCTATCCCGGCAGCCGCGACGCGCTGGCTGACTGGATCGAGGCGCTGCCGGCGGAGATTCCCCTGGTCTTCGATCCGACGCCTGTCGTCTCTGACATTCCGCGCGCCATTCTCGACCGGGTGCTGGCGCGCACCGGCTGGCTGAGCTGCAACACGACGGAAGCGGCCGAGATCGCCGGCCGCGGCGATGTCGAGGCCATTGCCGCCCGGCTGCTGGCCAGCCACTGCCCGAGCGCCGAGGCGGTCGTCATCCGTGCCGGGGCAAAGGGCTGCTTCGTGCGGCTGGCGGATGGCACCGCGCAGGCCATGCCCGGTTTCAAGGTCGACGCCGTCGATAGCAACGGCGCCGGTGACACCCATATCGGCGCCTTCGTCAGCGCGCTGTCGCGCGGCGTGCCGCCTTTCGAAGCGGCGCGCTATGCCAATGCGGCGGCAGCGCTCTCGGTCACCCGCCATGGCGGGTCGTCGGCGCCGACCGAGCAGGAGATCAAAAAATTCCTCAGCCATGACGATCAATCCGTGCGTGGCCGCAGCCAAGAGGCCCATCTCTGACAGTGAATGACTTAAACAAGCTCGCCAACCGGGCAAACAATGAGAGGAACCAAAATGCGCATGCCCAAACTGACTGCTTTTCTGACGGCAACCGCCGTCTTCGCTTCCGCACTGGCCGCCACGGCCGACGAGGTGCATGTGCTCAACTGGAAGGGCTACGGCGCCGACGAGCCCTGGGCCATCGCCGCCTTCGAGAAGGCGACCGGCAACAAGGTCGTCAACGACTTCTTCAACTCCGAACAGGAAATGCTGACCAAGCTGAGGACCAATCCCGGCCTCTACGACGTGGTCATGATCAACGCCGCCTTCAACGACCAGGCATTGGCGGAAAAGCTGATCCAGCCGATCGACGTCTCGAAAATCCCCAACTATGCCGATATCAGCCCGGACAAGGCGGGTTCGCCGATGCTCAATCATGACGGCAAGGTCTTTGGCGTGCCATGGGTATGGGGGCTGACCGCGCTCGCCATCAACGAGAAAGCCTTCGAGACGCCGCCGACGAGCATCGGCGAAATGTGGAACGAGGCGCACAAGGGCCGTGTCACCATTCGTGACGATGCCGTCGAAGCGGTTCAGTTCGGCGCCATCGCCACCGGCCAGAACATCAACGACATCAAGGATATGGAAGCGGTCAAGGCGAAGCTGACCTCGCTGATGCCGCAGATCAGGACATTCTGGAGCTCGGAAAACGACTGGAACCAGATGGTCGCCTCCAACCAGATCGACATCGGCACCTATTGGAGCGGTTCGGCCGACCGCGCCAAGACGCATTTCAAGCTGCCGGTGTCGCTGGTCATCCCCGGGGAAGGCGCCGTCGCCTGGCTCGACGCCTTTTCCATCCCGGTCGGCGCCAAAAACGTCGCCGGCGCCGAGGCCTTCATCAACTACATGATCGATCCGAAATTCTACGTCGAATGGGTCACCAAGGTCGGCGCGCCGGTGTCGGCCAACGCCAAGGCTGTTGCGGCCCTTCCCGAAGATGCCTTCAATCGCAAGGTGATGGGCGACCCCGAAGTCGCCAAGCGCATCCAGTTCCAGGCGCCGATCACTGACGCGCAGCGCGAGGCTTATCTGGCGCTGTGGCAGGAGCTGAAGGTCAATGTGAAATAGTGGCCGGGTGAAATACCGGCCGGGTGAAGTAGCGGCCAGCTTTGGCGGAGGAAAACATGGCAGGACAGGTCGCGACCGGTTCGAGGCGCGGATTGCGATCAGCTTTGCCCCTGCTCCTGCCAGCCTATCTCTGGCTGACGGTGGCGATCTTTTTGCCGCTGTCGGCCATGGTTTTTTTCTCGTTCATGACCGAGCTGCCGCTGTCGGGGAAGGCGTGGTCGTTCACGCTGGACAACTACGCCAGCTTCTTCTCGCAGCCGCTGTATCTCACGCTGCTGGCGGCCTCGCTCCGGCTCGGGCTCGAGGTGACGCTGTGGTGCGTCGTCATCGGCTATCCCGCGGCCTATGTGCTGGCCAAGGTGTTAAGGGGGCGCAGCCGCGAGGCGATCTTCCTGCTCGTCATCCTGCCGTTCTGGTCGAACGGCCTGGTGCGCATCTTCTCCTGGGCGATGGTGCTGCGCGAGGGCGGCATTCTCGACACCGCGCTCAACGCGGTGCTGCCGTTCAAGATCAACATCGACCTGATGTATTCCTATCCGGCCGTCATCATCGGCCTGGTCCACTCCTACGTGCCCTACATGGTGCTGACCTGTTACCTGACGCTGCAGGCGATCGACGATTCGCTGATCGAGGCGGGGCGCTCGCTCGGCGCCTCGCGGCTGCAGATGCTGAAACGGGTGATCATTCCGCTGTCGATGCCGGGGCTGGTCGCCGGGGCGGCGCTGATCTTCGTTCCCGTCGTCGGCTCGTTCATGGAACCGCGTATCCTCGGTGGCCGCACCGGCACTTTTTACGGCACGATCATCGAGGACCAGTTCGTCGCCGTGTTCAACTGGCCGCTGGGTGCAGCGCTGTCTTTCATCCTGCTGGCCGTGGTGCTGGTCATCCTGGCATTGGCGTCGCCGGTGTTGCGGAGGGCTGCGTGATGGCGACGACGCGTTTCCTGGAATGGTGCGGGCGCCTTTACATCTGGCTGCTGCTCGCCTTCCTCTATTTGCCTGTCATCATCATGGCGCTGATGTCGTTCAACGTCTCGCCGTTCTACCAATTGCCGTTCGAATGGACGACCGAGTGGTACGCTTTGCTGTGGCAGAACGACCAGTTGTTCTCGGCCACCTGGAACAGCCTGGAGATCGCCATCATCACCACCGTCATCGCCACGGTGCTCGGCTCGGCGGCGTCGCTGGCGCTCTACCGCCATGAATTTCGCGGCAAGAAAGTTTTGCAGGCGCTGCTGTTTCCACCGATCGCCATTCCGTGGCTGATCACCGGCACGGCGATGCTGATCTTCTTCTTCGGCGTCGGCATCGGGCGTGGGCTGTTCGCGATCCTGCTCGGCCATGTCGCGCTGGCTCTGCCCTATGTCATCGTCGTCGTCTCGGCCCGGCTGCAGACCTTTGCGCCGGAGCTTGAGGAGGCGGCGCGTTCGCTGGGCGCCAACCAGTGGCAGGTGACTTGGCGGGTGACGCTGCCGTGGATCATGCCGGGCGTCATTGCCGGCGGGCTGTTCGCCTTTGCCGTGTCGTTCGACCAGTTCGTGGTCTCCTACTTCCTGTCGACGCCGGGCCAGACAACCTTGCCGGTCGAAATCTACGCCGCGATCCGCAAGGGGTTTACGCCCGAGATCAATGCGGTCTCGACGATCATCATCGTCGTCTCGATGGCGCTGATGCTGCTCACGGCACGGTTCTTCAAATTCGGCGGAGAAAAATGATGGCCGGCGTGCAGGTAGCGAATTTGTCGCGCAGTTTTGGCGCGCACAAGGCGCTGGACGACGTTTCGATCGATTTCGCCGATGGCGGCTTTTATGCGCTGCTCGGGCCGTCGGGCAGCGGCAAGACCACGCTCTTGCGCCAGATCGCCGGCTTCGATTTCCCCGACTCCGGCCGTATTGCGATCGGCGGCGAGAGCGTCGAGCGGGTGCCGGTCGAGAAGCGGCGCATCGGCATGGTGTTCCAGAACTATGCGCTGTTTCCCAATATGAGCGTCGCCGACAATGTCGGCTTCGGCCTGTCGGTGCGCGGGCAAGCCAAGGCAGCGATAGAAAGCGAGGTGCTGCGCGCGCTCGACCTGGTGCAGCTCGGCAAGCTCGGCGCCCGCCGCCCGCACCAGCTGTCCGGCGGCCAGCGCCAACGGGTGGCGCTCGCCCGCGCCATCGTCACCAAGCCGCGCGTGCTGTTGCTCGATGAGCCGCTCGGCGCGCTCGACAAGGCGCTGCGCGTCGACATGCAGATCGAGCTGAAACGCATCCAGCGCGAGATCGGCATCACCACCATCTTCGTTACCCACGACCAGGAAGAAGCGCTGACGATGAGCGACCGCATCGGCATCCTGCGCGACGGCAGGCTGGTGCAGGAGGGGCCGCCCGAGGAGATTTATGACAGGCCGAAGAGCGAGTTCGCAGCCACCTTCCTCGGCGACGCCAACATTTTTCGCGGCGAGACCACCGGCACCGGCATCCGCTTGCCCGACGGCACGGCGATCGCCGCCGGGGCAGGCGCGACGCTCGCCGCCGGCGCCAGGGCCAGCTGCGCGGTGCGGCCCGAACGCATCCGCATCGGCACCGATTCAGGAACGTCCGATCCGAACGCCAATATGCTCCGGGGCCAGATTTCCAAGCGTATCTTTGCCGGCAACAGCAGCACCTATTTCGTCGATCGCGACGGGCAAACGCTCAAGGTCATCGTGCAGAACACCGGCGTTGAAAAATTGGCGGAGGGGCAAAAAGTGGTGCTGCATTGGTCGCCGGAGAGTACGGTGCTGATCGCTGCGGGCTGATCGGAGCATGCCGATGACGCTTGAACTCAGTGCGGGCGACCAGTCGATGCTCGGCGGCGAGCACGGCCGGGCCGTGGCCGCAGCGATGAAGATACTGGTCGCCTTTTCCGACGCAGTCGGCGCGCGCAAATTGTTGGACATTGCCGGGGCGCATATCGACGGCTGTCTGTATCACGGCCAGGCCAGCCTCGATTTCGTCGAAAGGCTGGTCGAGGGCGGCGGCCGTGTTCGGGTACCGACGACACTCAATGTCGGTTCGTTCGACCTCATCCATCCAGGGCTGGTGAAGATGCCGGCCGCGCAAGAAGTGCCGGCGCGGCGGCTGATGAAGGCGCATCTGGAGCTCGGCTGCCAGGCGACCTTCACCTGCGCGCCCTATCAGACGCGCTTCCGGCCGGGCTTTGGCGAGCAGATCGCCTGGGGCGAGTCCAACGCCATCGTCTTTGCCAATTCGGTGATCGGCGCGCGGACCAATCGCTATGGCGATTTCATCGATCTGTGCTGCGCGATGACCGGGCGCGCGCCGGCCTGGGGACTGCATCTCAGCGAAAACCGGCGCGGCCAGGTGCTGTTCGAGCTGACCGGTTCTTTCGAACCTGCCGATGCCCTGTTCGTCGGCGTCGGGCTTGTTGTCGGGCAAAGGAGCGGCGACCGCATTCCGGTGATATCGGGCCTGCCGCAGCCGCGCGACGAGGATCAGCTGAAGGCGCTTGGCGCGGCGGCGGCAACGACGGGTGCGGTGGCGCTGTTTCATGCCGTCGGCATCACGCCGGAAGCAAGGACGCTCGACGAGGCATTTCGCGGCAAGGCGCCGGAGGCGACGCTCCGGATCTGTTGCGCCGACATCGACCAGGCGCTGGCGAAACTGTCGAGCGTTCCCGACGGCGCGCCGCTTGCGGCCGTGTCGCTCGGCACGCCGCATTTCTCCCATGACGAGTGGATGCGCCTGCTGCCGATGCTGCGCGAGGTGGCGCCGGCCAGGGGCATCCCGATCTACGTCAACACCGGGCGCGCCACTTTCAAGAGATTGCAGGACGAGGGCGAACTGGACGATGCGCAAAAATTCAACCTCATTCCGGTGACCGATACCTGCACCTATGTCACCTCGGTGATCGAGCGTCTCGACGGCGTGGTGATGACCAATTCCGGCAAATGGGCGCATTATGCGCCCGGCAATATCGGCGTGTCGGTGGCCTTCGGCGATCTGGCAGACTGCGTTCGCTCGGCCGCTGCCGGCCGCGTCGTGCGAGGCGCGCGATGAGCCAACAGGACGGTCGAGCCCTGAACAGAATTGGCACCTTCCAGCTTGCCGGCGAGGCGCAAGGATCGGCGCTGGTACTGTCGCATGCGCTCAGCTTCTGGGGCGGCGTCGATGCCGAAACGGGCGACATAATCGACCGTTCGCACCCGGGCGGCAACGTCGCCGGCAAGATCCTAGTGATGGCATCCGGGCGCGGGTCGTCGTCCTCGTCGTCGGTTCTGGCCGAGGCGATCCGCAGGGGCACGGCGCCGGCCGGCATCATCCTGCAGCGGCCCGACGCGATCCTGGCCGTCGGCGCCATCGTCGCCGAGTTCCTCTACGAAATCAGCATGCCTTTGGTCGTCTGCGACATATCGGGCATTGTCTCCGGCGATCGGATCGTGATCGGCATGGCTGAGGGTGGGCAAGCGACGGTGAGCAGGATCTAGGCCCGTGTTGACAGTGCCACAGGCCGTTCAGATCTCCGGGATGCTCTCCCTAAAAATCACCTGCAGCCTCGGCTGGTGGAGTTCGTAAGGCAAGCCCCTGATCGCGTGGGTCAAGGTGTTGAGCGCTTCGCGGGCCTCGACGCGCGGGTTCTGGTCGATGACCGCGTCGAGCGTGCCGTCGAGCAAAAGCTCCTTGGTGCCTTCGGTCACCTCATGGCCGAGAAACACGGTCGACAGCGCCCGGCCTCGCTCCCTGAGCGCGCGGGCGATGCCGGTGTTGCCGGCGCCGACATTGTAGATCGCGGCCAGGTCCGGATGCCGGTCCAGCAGGGCGGAGGCCTCCGCATAGGCCTTTTCCCGGTCATCGAGCATCTCGCGCATCTCGACGATCTGCAGATTGGGCGATTCTTCGGTCAGGATGTGGCGGAAGCCCATCTCGCGCTCCTCATGGCCGCGATAGGAGAGCGAGCCGGCGAACAGCGCGACCTTGCCCGGACGACCGGCGGCCATGAAGCGATTGAGCAGATAGCCGGCGAGTCGGCCGGCGGCGCGGTTGTCGATGCCGATATAGGCGACCCTCGGCACATGCAGGATGTCGGACGCGATGGTGACGACCTTGACGCCGCTGGCCGACAGCGAGCGGATCGCCTCGCGGACCGTCGGGTGATCGAGCGCGATGACGCCGACGCCTTGCGTCTGGCCGCGCAATTCCTGCAGCAGGCGGGCAAGCCGATCGGGATTGAAGCCTTCGATCGTGGCGACGCGCACATCGAGGTCTGGCCGCGATTGCGCCTGCGCCTCGATGTGCCGGTGCAGCATCTTGATGAACGAATTGGTGCCGGCGGGCAGGGCGAAGTCGAGCCGGATCACATCACCGGACAGCGCGCTGCGCGGGGTCGGGCTGTTCGAATTTTCAGCGATGTAGCCCAGCCGCTGCGCCGTCTCCAGCACGACCTCGCGGGTGCGCGCCCTGACCCCAGCGCGGTTGTTGAGCACACGATCGACCGTCGCGGCTGAAACGCCGGCTTCCCGGGCTATGTCTGTCAGGGTGGACCGCACAGTCGATCACCTCACTGCTTGTGCGCTACGGCGCATCAAAATCGCGCGCTCAACGGTCCGCGATTCTGATGGGAAATGATGTATCCGGCCTTAGCCGATGCGCAAGCCGGCGCGACACCAAATCGTCGAGCCGCGCCGAAAACGGTCGGTGCTTCGGACGATGCCTCAAATCCACGCACTGAGTGCGGTGTGACGATCCTGGTCGACTGCATTTTTCCTCCATTTGCGATGTTGTGATGTGTTTTGATTATTTATGATGTTGACAGGCTTCGCCAGGTGCCGTCAATATCCATCATGAGGGCCGTGGAGGAACAAGGCCCCGAGGGAGGAGTTCCAATGTCTGATATGATCCGCATGTCGCGGCGCCGTCTGCTGGCGTCGGGTGGAAAGGCGGCAGTGCTTGTTGCCGCCGCAGGTATCGCGCCGAAATTCATCCGCCCCAGCCGCGCCTATGCGGCCGATGCGCTGGCGCCAGGCATGATCGGCGGCCCGACCGGCTTCGACGGCTCGGAGCGCTATCAATATGGCGCCGACACGCCGGAAGGCCGCGCCATCGAGGCGGCCAAGGCGATGAAGGGGGTCGGCAAGGCGCCGGCCAAAATCGTGCTTGGCCTGTCCGACGGCTCGATCGGCCAGCTGACGCAGCCATTCCCCGCCGGCGCGCCCTCGATCAAGGATCTGTGGGAGAAAGAAACCGGCATTCCGCTCGAAATCGTCGGCGTCCCGAACGGCCAGGAGTTCACCAAGACGATGCAGGACATCTCCACCAGGGGTGGGGCCTATGACATCTATGCGGTCGAATGGAACCGTCTCGGCGACCTCGCCGAAACCGGCGGCATCCTCAAGCTCGACGACTTCGTCACCCAGTACAAACCGGAATGGGACGACCCCGAGCGCGGCTATGTCGACGGCGCCAAGGGCGTTTCGCTGCTCAACCAGTATCGCGGCTCGACCTTTGGCGTGTCGCTGGACGGCGATTTCCAGACCTGGGTCTACCGCACCGATCTGTTCGGCGACGCGGCCGAGAAGAAAGCCTTCTCCGACAAGCATGGCTACGAGTTGGCGCCGCCGAAGACCTGGAAGCAGCATGACGAGATCGCCGCCTTCTTCCAGCGCCCTGACAAGGGTCTGTTCGGCTCGACCGATCTGCGCAACCAGGGCTGGGGCTACACCAACTGGTATCAGCGTTATGTCTCAATGGCTTCGCCAAATCAGTTCCTGTTCGACGATAGCGGCAAGCCGCTGATCAATTCAGAGCAAGGCATTGCTGCTGTTAACGAGTACATCGCCTCGCTGGCCCATCATTCGCCGGACGCGATCTCGTGGGGCTGGCCGGAGCAGTACGGCAATTTTGCCAAGGGCGGCGCCGCGATGACCTGCGCCTTCTCCAACCTGCCGAAATTTTTGGACAATGCCGGCAACAAGGATTCAGCTGTCACCGGCAAGATCGGCTCGATGCTGCCGCCCGGCCGCGAGATCGACGGCAAGCTGATCAGCCGCTCGGTGCTGTGGCTCAACCTGTCGGCCTCAGTCTCGTCGCAGGCCAAGCACCCGGAGGCATGCTATCTGTTCCTGCAGTGGCTGGGATCGAGCCGCATCTATGCCTGGATGACCGCCAATCCCGGCGGCTATTTCGATCCGTTCCGGCTGTCGGATTTCTCCGACCCGCTGGTCCGCCAGACCTATCACGCCTACCACATGGATGTGGTGCGCGAGACGGTCGCCCGCACCGTCCCGACCATCAACTATCCCGGCGCCACCGCCTTCCACAATGCGCTGGACGAGAATCTCGTCGCCGCGCTGACCAAAGCCAAGACCGCCGAGCAGGCGATGGCCGACACCGAGGCGGAATGGAAGAAGATCGCCCGCCGCACCGGCGAGGAGAAGCTTCTCGAAGCCATCAAGACCAACAAGGAGGCCTGGCCCACCGTTCTCGATCCGGTCAGCTGATCCTCCTCCCAGGATCCAAAATGGAGGCGAGGAGTTTGCGCTTCGCCTCCGCAAACGATGGACCAGCAAAGCTGCAAGATGAAGCGTTCCGTTCCCTTCGAAATATTCCGCTATGCAGCGATCCTTGCGGCCATTGCGGTGACGCTGGTGCCGATCCTGTGGATGGTGTCGATGGCCTTCAAGCCGATCGCCGAATGGTCGGCGACCGGCGCCGAGCTGACCTGGTGGCCGAAGGATCCGACGCTCAGCAATTTCCGCTTCATCTTTGGTGAATCGACCAACAACCTGATCGTCGCGCTCGACCGTACCGCCCTAAAACCGATCCTGTCATCGCTGCTGTCGGCGGTGTTCGGAACGGCGATCGCCATGTCGGCGGGCACCGCGGCGGCCTACGGGCTGTCGCGCTTCGGCTCGGGCCAGAACCTGCCGCTGGCGCTGATCCAGCTCCGCCTGTTTCCGCCGATGGCGGTCATGACACCGGTGATGATCATGTGGGCCTTCCTCAACTTCACCGACAGCTGGTGGGGGCTGTCGCTGATCTACGGCATCGTCACGCTGCCCTTTGCGTTCTGGCTGATGAAGACCTTCTTCGACGACATGCCGCGCGAGATCGAGGAGGCGGCGCTGGTCGAGGGCTGCTCGCGGTGGCGCGTCTTCACCCGCATCACGCTGCCGATGATGCGCGCGCCGCTGGCCAGTGCCGCACTGTTCGTCTTCATCCTCAACTGGTCGGATTATCTGATCGCGCTGCTTCTGACGACGCGCGAATGGGTGACGGTGCCGGTCTACATGGCCTCGCTGTCCTCCTCGATGACCGGGCAGCTCTATGGTGCCAAGGCAGCGCTTGGACTGATCGCGGCGGTGCCGCCTGTCATCATGGGTGTCGCCATCCAGCGCCACCTGGTGCGCGGACTGACCTTCGGGGCGCTCAAGCAATGAGCGCGGTCACTGCCACGGTTCCGGAGGACGTGATGAAAACCGTCCAGGTAAAGCCGACCATTCGGGACGAAGGGGCAAAGCTCGGTTTCCGGCTGACCTTGCCGGCGCAGATCCTGGTGCTGTTCATCGCGCTCTTCCCGCTCTTGATGCAGCTCTATATCAGCCTGACCGACTGGTCGCCGCTGTCCGGCCTCGGCTGGTGGAACGCCTGGTCGCTGTGGAACAATTTTGCCAACTACACCGACCTAGCCGCCGACGCGCGCTTCTGGAGCGCGCTGAAGCGCACGGCCATCGTCGTGATCGTCTGCGTGCCGGCGGAATTCCTGCTCGGCCTGGCGCTCGCCACGCTGTTTGCCGACGAGTTTCCGGGCAGGCGGATCTTTTATTCGATCCTGCTGATGCCAATGATGGTGGTGCCGGCGGTGGCCGGCTACATGTTCTTCATGCTGTTCCAGTCGGGCGGACCGGTCAACGACATCCTGTCGGCGCTATCAGGCTTTCCCGTCACCATCGCCTGGCTGTCGGACCCGACGTTGGCGCTCATCGCCGTCATGGTCGCCGACATCTGGCAATGGACGCCGCTGATGTTTCTGATCCTGCTTGCCGGCCTGGTCGGCGTGCCCGAAGACCAGATCAAGGCGGCGACGCTGCTCGGCGCCAATCCCTGGCAGCGCTTCGTCACCATCGTGCTGCCCAAGATGAAGACGATCATCATCATCGCGCTGGCGATCCGGGTGATCGAGAATTTTAAGATCTTCGACACGCTCTACATCATGACCGGCGGCGGTCCCGGCGTCGCTACCGAAACCATCTCCGTCTACATCTACAAGCTCACCACCCAGGACCTGATCTGGGGCTATGTCGCGGCGATCGCGCTGGCCATATTGATCGTGCTGTCCATCGTTGCCGTGTTTGCCATGAAGCGCACGGCGCGGGCACGCGAGGTGACGGCATGAGCGCCATCCATCTGCAGAACCTGGTCAAGAAGTTCGGCGACTTCACCGCCTTGAAGACGATGGATCTCGCCATCGCCGACGGCGAGTTCATGGCGCTGCTCGGACCGTCGGGCTGCGGCAAGTCGACGACGATGAACATGATCGCCGGCATGGAGGAGCCGACCAGCGGCAAGATCCTGTTCGGCGAGCGCGACATGGCCGGCGTGCCGATGGGACGCCGCGGCGTCGGCTTCGTTTTCCAGAACTACGCGATCTTCACCCATATGAGCGTGCGGCAGAACCTCGCCTACGGCCCGAAAATGCGCGGCGCGCCAAAAGCCGAGATCGGCCGCCGCGTCGGCGCCATTGCCGAGATGCTGCAGCTGACGCCGCTGCTCGACCGCAAGGCCGACCGGCTGTCGGTCAACATATTGCAGCGGGTGGCGATCGGCCGCTCGGCAATCATGGAGCCGGCGATCTTCCTGCTCGACGAACCGCTGTCCAATGTCGATGCGGCCTTCCGGGCGGTGATGCGGACCGAATTGAAGCAGCTGCAGCGGCAGTTCCGGCAGACCATGGTCTACGTCACCCACGACCAGCTCGAAGCGATGACCATGGCCGACCGCATCGCGGTGATGGACCACGGCGTGCTGCAGCAGGTCGGCACGCCGCTTGAGGTCTACAACAATCCGGCCAATATTTTCGTCGCCCGCTTCATCGGTGCACCGGGCATGAACCTGCTGAGGGGCAGGCCGGCGGAGAGCGACCGGGGCCTGGTCATCGATCTCGGCCCGCTCGGTGTCACGCCGCCACTGCCGGTCGAAATCGCCGCCGCGGTGCGGGGCAGCCCGGGCGACGTGCTTTACGGCTTCCGGCCGGAGCAGGTCACGCTGGCGGAAGGCGGCCGCGGGCTTTCGCTGCCGGTAAATTTCCTCGAGCGCATCGGCGCGCGCACCATCGTCCATCTCGGCCAGGGCGAGAGCGCGGTGAAGGCGGTGTTCGACAATGATGTCGGGCTGGCGATCGGGCAGACGGCGGTTGTCGCGCCGGCCGCGCGGTCGGTGCGCGTCTTCGACGCTGGCACTGGTCGCGCCATCAAGGCGGGAGGCTGAGATGCTCGTGCAAATATCTCTACGTCGGCGCCGCCCTTTCCCCCTTCTCCCCTTGTGGGAGAAGGTGGATTGGCGCGCAGCGCCAAGACGGATGAGGGGTGTTGGGCGGAATGAGGCGTTGGTGTTTTCTGGAACACCCCTCATCCGACCTCGCTTCGCGAGGCCACCTTCTCCCACAAGGGGAGAAGGAAGAGCGCGACCCGCCGATAGTCTGTCCGCAACCAGTGGAGCGGGCTGAGACCATGGCCGATATCGTCTTCCACAATGTGACGAAACGCTATGGCGACACGCTCGCCGTCGACGACGCCTCGTTCACTGTCAACGACAATGAGTTCTTCTGCTTCTTCGGCCCGCCGCTATCCGGCAAATCGACGATACTGCGCCTGGTGCTCGGACTGGAAACCCCCGATAGCGGCGAGATCCTGATCGGCGGCAGGCCGGTCAATACGGTGTCGCCAGCCGAGCGCAATGTCGCCATGGTGTTCCAGAACCTGGCGCTGTTTCCGCATATGAGCGCGCGCGACAATGTCCGCTTTCCCCTGGTCGAACGCCGGATCGCCGAGGCCGATATCCAAAAGCGTGTCGCCGACGTCGCGGCCAAGCTGCATATCGGTCACATCCTGCACAAGCCGCCGGCGCAGCTTTCAGGCGGCGAGCGGCAGCGCGTGGCGATTGCGCGTGCGCTGGTGCGCGATCCCAATGCCTATCTGATGGATGACCCGATCTCGGCGCTCGATGCCCGGCTGCGCGAGGAGACGCGCGTCGAGCTGAAGCGTATCCAGCGCGAGCTCGGCAAGACGCTGATCTATGTCACGCACGACCAGGAAGAGGCGATGTCGGTCGCCGACCGCATCGCCATCCTGGAGAACGGCAAAATCAGGCAGATCGGCGCGCCGGCCGAGATCTACGACCGACCAGCCAGCACCTATGTCGCGCGACTGCTCGGTTCGCCGATGATGAATATCTTGAAATCGGTGCGCGGCGAGGGCGGCGTCGAGGCAGCCGAAGGCACGATCCGCATCGCGGATAAGGCCGCGCCGGCCGATGCGGTCGAGATCGGGCTCAGGCCCGAAGACATCAAGGTCCGGCCCTGGCTGGATCGGGATGGAACGTCGGATGGGCGTGCGGGGCGCCCGGCGCGAGTGTTCGAGGTCGAGCCGCTCGGCGGCTATACCGTCGTGACACTCGCTGCCGGGCAGGCGCGCCTGAGGGCGCTGCTGCGCGGCCAGCCGGACATCAGGCCGGATGCCATGGTGGCGATATCCTGCGAGCCGGGCAGGGTGCATTATTTCGGGCAAAGCGGGGGAGCGCTGGCAAGATGATGGCGGTTTTAAGAAACGAACTTCGGGAGGAAGACATGGCGATCGAAGGCGGGCCAAGAGACGGCTTCGAGCCGGACGTTAAAGTTCGCACCAGGGAATACCGGATCGGCTGCGTCGGCGCCGGCATGATCATGGCCGAGTGCCATCTTGCCGCCTATCACGAAGCTGGCTTTCCGGTGGTGGCGATCGCCTCCAGGACCAAGACCAGCGCCGAGAAGGTCGCCAGGCGCTGGGAGATCCCGACCGTCCACGACACGCCGGAACAGCTTATCGAGGACGAAAATGTCGAGATCATCGACCTTGCGTTTCCGCCCGACCAGCAGCCGGCGCTGATCCGCCATGCGCTGAAGCAGAAGCACATCAAGGGGATCCTGGCGCAGAAGCCGCTGGCGCTGTCTCTCAAGGATGCGATCGAGTTGCGCGACGAGGCGGCCAGGGCCGGCAAGATCCTCTCGGTCAACCAGAACATGCGCTACGACCAATCGATGCGGGTGCTGAAGCAGATCGTCGACAGCGGCGCGCTCGGCGACATCGTCTTCGCGCAGATCGACATGCATGCCATCCCGCACTGGCAGACCTTCCTCGAGGACTATGACCGGCTGACGCTCGCCAATATGAGCGTCCACCATCTCGACGTGCTGCGTTTCCTGTTCGGCGATCCCGACGAGATCACCACGCTGACCCGCAAGGATCCGCGAACGAAGTTCGACCATTCGGACGGCATCACCGTTTCGACGCTGCGGTTTCCGTCCGGCGTGCTCGCCGTGTCGCTGGAGGATGTCTGGTCCGGCCCGCGCCAGGACGGCTACAAGGACGACCAGCACATCAACTGGCGCGTCGACGGCACCAACGGCGTCGCCAAGGGCACGATCGGCTGGCCGACAGGCTCGGCCTCGACGCTGACCTATGCTTCGACCGAGACCACCGGCGGCGAATGGGCCACTCCCAGCTGGAGCACAATGTGGTTCCCGCATGCCTTCATCGGCGTGATGGAGCAACTCCAGCACGCAGTGAAGACGGGTGAGCCGCCGGCACTGTCCGTTGCCGACAACGTCAAGACCATGGCGCTGATCGAAGCCGGCTATCGCTCGATCGACGAGGGCCGCACGGTCAAGCTGTCCGAAATCTCGATAAACCCAATCAACTGAATCGCTTACAGGGAGGATCTCATATCATGATGCAGGCAGGTATCTTCACGGGCTATTTCCCGTACGGCCTCAAGGAAACCGCGCAGAAGATCCGCGCGCTCGATTTCAACACGGTGCAGCTCGACCTGCATTTCAGGGATATCGACCTGTCGGCCGGGCAGATCACCAAGGAAAAGGCCAGGACGGTTCGCGACACCTTCCGCGACCACAACCTGCCGGTGTGCTGCGTGTCGGGCTACACCAACATCATCCATCCGGACATGGGCGAGCGCGAGAGGCGCGTCGGCTATCTCAAGGAGATCATCCGCAATGCGCGCGAATTCGGCTCGCCTTACGTGATCTCGGAAACCGGCACCTACAACACCGAATCCGACTGGGTGCATCATCCCAGGAACAAGACCGAGGAAGGTTTTGAGGAATGCGGCAAGGTCATATCAGACCTTGCCCAGACCGCCTATGACCACGGCGCGGTGTTCCTGCTCGAAACCTATGTCAACAATGTCGTCGGCTCGGTCGAGGAGACGGTGAAGATGTTCGCGCAGGTCGATCATCCCGGCCTCGGGCTGTTGATGGATCCGACCAACTATTTCGAGACCCATAACATCGACAGGATGGACCAGATCCTGAACCAGGTATTCGACACGCTGACCGACAAGATCAAGATAGCCCACGCCAAGGACGTCAAGCGCTCAGGCGGCGACAAGTCGGAGAAGCACGCCGATATCGGCGACGAGGACGCGCTGGAGAGCCACACTTTCCGTGGTGTCGGCGAAATCGAGCTGCCGGCGCCCGGCCTCGGTTCGCTCAACTACGACCTCTATCTCAAGCGGCTTGCCGAAAAGCACCCGAACATCCCGGTCATTATCGAGCATCTCTCGGAAGACGACGTGCCGCGCGCCAAGAAATTCCTCGATGAGAAATTCCGCGCCAACGGACTGTGACGGTACGGTTCGACCACGAAAAAGGGAAGAAGAGAATGTTGAAATTCGTATCGAAAATCGCGGCTGCGGCGACCGTGTTCGCCGGTGTTGCACTGGCTGCACCGGCGCTGGCGCAGGATGCTCAGAAGCTTTTCTACCTGCTGTCGCATGGCGGGCCGTCGGACGCCTTCTGGATCGACTGGAATGCCGGCGCGACCAAGGCCTGCGACCAGCTCAAGGTGACCTGCAAGATCTCGTTCAGCGGCGGCGACATGGCGGCGCAGAAGGAGGCCTTCAACTCCGCACTTGCCGCCAAGCCGGACGGCATCGCCACCACCTCGGCGCAGCCCGGTCTATGGACCGAGGAGGTCAAGGCAGCCAAGGCGGCTGGCATCCCGATCGTGTTCTTCAACACCGACGATCCGGCGACCGGCCGGCAGGCCTATGTCGGCGCCGACCTCAGGCAAGCCGGCGTCATCTGGGCGAAATATCTGGTCGACCACAAGATGGTGAAGCAGGGCGACAAGGTGTTCCTGCCGGTCGAGGTGCCGGGCGCCAGCTATCAGCAGCTCGAGACCGAAGGCATCGCCAGCGTCTTCGATCCGCTCGGCATCAAGTACGACGTGGTCGATTGCGGTACCGATCCGGCCGGCATCATCGCCAAGATGACCGACTACATGGTCGCCAACAATCCGCCGGCAATCATCGCGCTCGGCGATTCCGTGGCGGCCAGCGTCAAGCGGGTGTTCGACGGCGCCGGCGTGCCGGGCGGCAAGATCCCGGTCGTCGGCTGGGGCAATTCCAGGGAAACCGCCGAATCCGTCAAGGCCGGGTTCGTCAACGCGGCTGCCTGGCAGTTCCCGTCGGCGCAGGGCTTCATGCCGGTTGCGCTGCTCGGGCTTGCCGCCGCGGGTGAACCGATCGGCTACGATATCCACACTTTCAGCCTCTACGACGCATCGAGCGTCGAACCGATCCTGAAACTCTACGACAAGTGATTGAAACTGACGCCCGCTGCGCAGGCGGCGGGCGTCACCCCGAGATATGGTGCAAGCAGTCATGACTATCGCCGCAGAACAGGAAATGCCGCGCTCCAAACGCAGGTCGAGCCTGATCCGCTCGCCGCAATTCTCCTCGCTCGTCATCCTGATTGTCCTGCTGGCGGTATTCGGGATCGCCGATGCGAACTTCCTGTCGCCGCTCAACATCTCCAACATGATGGCGTTCCTGCCCGAACTCGGCATCATCGCGCTCGGCATGACGCTGCTTCTCACGGCGGGCGAGTTCGACCTTTCGGTCGGCGCCGTGTTCGGCCTTGCGCCGGTCGTCGTCATGCTGCTGGTGCAGAACGGCGGGTTTGATATCGGCATCGCGCTGCTTGCCGGCCTGCTGCTGTGCATAGCGATCGGTGCGGTCAACGGGCTGATCGTCACCAAGATCGGCATCTCCTCCTTCCTGGTGACGCTGTCGATGCTGCTCGTCGTGCGAGGTGCTGCGCTCTACATCACGCAAGGCTTTCCGCTGAAATCCTGGGACCAGCCTGGCTTTTTCGTGACACTGCTGGCCGGCAGCTTCAATATCGGAACGTTCCGTTTCTATACCTCGCTGTGGTGGTTCATCAGCCTGTCGCTGCTGGCGATCTATGTGCTGCACTACGCCAAGCTCGGCAACTGGATCAGCGCCATCGGTTCGAACCGCAACGCTGCGGTGGCACGCGGCGTGCCGGCCGATGCGGTCAAGATCTGGCTGTTCATTCTGACCTCGGTGCTGGCGGGCTTGGCCGGCATGATCAGCGCCTTCCGCATCTCGGCCGCCTCGCCGGTGGCCGGCACCGGCTATGAGCTCGAAGTGATCGCCATGGTGGTGGTCGGCGGCACTGCGCTGACCGGCGGGCGCGGCACCATCCTGGGCACCATCGTCGGTGCGCTGATGCTGCGCAGCATTCGCAACGGCATCGTGCTGATCGGCGTACCCGGCCTCGCCTACAACATCTTCGTCGGCGTCATCATCCTCGCCATGCTCATCCTGCACGCTTTGCTGCAGAAGAACGCCGCCAGGAGCTGACCATGGAAGTGCTTCGGCTGCAGAATCTACAAAAGTCCTTCGGCAGCGTCCGTGCCCTGAAGAACGCGTCGTTCGCACTCAACGAGGGCGAGGTGGTGGCCTTGTTGGGCGACAACGGCGCCGGCAAATCCACGTTGATCAAAGCGATCTCGGGGGTTTTCTCTGTCGACCGCGGCGACATCTATGTGCGCGGCCAGAAGGTCTCGATCCGCTCGACGCGCGACGCGATGGATCTCGGCATCGAGACCATCCACCAGGATACCTCGCTGGCGCCGGACCTGAGCATCGCGCGCAATCTCTTTCTCGGCCGTGAGCCGGTCAATCTTAAATGGCTTGGCGTGTTCGCGCCGCTCGACCTCGCCAAGCTTCGAGATGCCGCCGCGGCGCTTTTGAAGCGCGTCGGCATCTCGAAAAAGCTCGACGCCGATGCGCTGGTCAGCACGCTGTCGGGCGGTGAGCGCCAGTCGATCGCCATTTCGCGGGCCATGCAGTTCGCCGCCAAGGTCATCATCCTCGACGAGCCGACCAACAATCTCGGCGTCGAGGAAACGCATGGCGTGCTGCGCTTCGTCAAGGAGGTGCGCTCCGCCGGCCATTCGGTGCTTTTGATCACGCACAACATCCACCACGTCTTCCAGGTCGCCGACCGCATCATCGTCATGCGCCGCGGCGAGATCGTCGCCGAGCAGACGGTCGCCGATACCGACCTGCTGACGGTGGAGAGCATCATCACCGGCGCCGACATGTCGGCCCTGCTCAAGGAGACGAGGGCGAAGTGAAGGAACTGGCCGTCACATGGTAGAACTTTACGGCAAGACGCTTTCGCGCCGGCAGATTTCGGAACGCTCCGGCATGCTGTCGCAATTCGCCGGCGTGCGGTTGATGACGCTTGGCGATGGCGTGGAGCGCGGCATCCGCATGCTCGAATTCCGCACCGGCTCCGGCCTGCGCTTCACCGCGCTGGTCGACCGGGCGCTCGACATCGCCGATTGCGATTTTAGGGGCCAGGCGATCGGCTGGCATTCGCCGAGCGGCTTTCGCCATCCCGGCCTGCACGAGTACGAAGGCGAGGAGGGGCTGGCCTGGGCGCGGTCGTTTTCCGGCCTGCTACTGACCTGCGGCCTTGACCATATATTGTTCATGAACGAGGTGCCCGCCGACAGCTACAATTATCCGCCAAAGAAGACGGTGCGCCATTCGCTGCATGGCCGCGTCAGCACCATACCGGCGCGATTGAGCGGCTATGGCGAGACATGGGACGGCGACCGCTGCGTGCTGTGGGCCGAAGGCGTCGTCCAGCAGTCGACGGTGTTCGGCGAGGATCTGCATCTGCTGCGGCGGATCGAGGCCGATGTCGGCGGCACCGAGATCCGGCTTTCGGACCGCGTCGTCAATCACGGCTTCAGCCGCACGCCGCATATGTACTTTTATCACATCAATGTCAGCCATCCGGTGCTCGACGAGGGCTCGCGCTATCTGGCACCGATCCGCGACGTCGTCTGGGCGGGCCATGCCGGCGAGCGCTATGAGGCGCAGAAGGTCGGCTACCGCACGGCGCCGGCGCCGAAACCGGGTTTTCAGGAACAGGTCTGGCAGCACGAGCTCGGCGCCGACGCCAACGGCGAGGTGCCGGTGGCGGTGGTCAACGATCGTCTTGGCCTCGGTCTCGAAGTCGTCACCCGCAAGCACCAGTTGCCTTGCGCCTACCAATGGCAGAATTTCCAGGCTGGGCACTATGCGCTCGGCATCGAGCCGTCGACGCATCATGTGCTCGGCAATCTGGCAGCGCGCGAACGCGGCGAGATGATCTGGCTGGAGCACGGCGAAAGCCGTTCGTACGAAGCGGTGTTTCGGGTTCTCGTCGGCGCCGGCGAGATCGCCGGGGCCGAGAGCCGGATCGCAGCGATTGCCAGGCAGCCGCGGGAGGATTATCCGCGGCCATCGGGTCATTTTCCTGTTCTCGGAGGCAGGTCGTGACAATGGCGAAGGCGATGCGAAGCACCAGTTGGGAGGGTGGCTCCGGTTGGAGCGGGGAGGGCTCGCTGCCCACCAAGAATTGGAGATCACAATGGCTGGCACAATAAAGCGCGACTACAGCCTGGTTGGCGAAAGCACGCGCAGGGCGATCGAGACGGGACTGGCGTCGGCCGAATGGTACCACACCGATGTGCCTCGCAGGACGATGAAGGAGCTGATGCAACGCTCCGACAGTCCGGCAATCCGCGACACAGCCATCTGGCTGGGCGCCATCCTGGTCTCCGCTGCTGGCGGCGTTTACTTCTGGGGCACCTGGTGGTGCGTGCCGTTCTTCTTCGCCTATGGCGTGCTCTATGCCTCGGCCAGCGATTCGCGCTGGCACGAATGCGGCCACGGCACGGCTTTCCGCACGCGTTGGATGAACGATGTCGTCTACCAGATCGCCAGCTTCATGCTGATGCGCAACCCGGTGACCTGGCGTTGGAGCCATGCCAGGCACCACACCGACACGATCATTGTCGGGCGCGACGCCGAGATTGCCGTGATGCGCCCGCCGGATCTGCTGCGCACCGCACTCGCCTTCACCGGTATCCTCGACTTTCGCTACTCGCTTCCGGCACTGGCACGCCAGGCGTTCGGTAAGCTGACGCCGGACGAGAAAAGCTACGTGCCCGAGATGGAACAGCACAAGGCCGTCATCGCCGCGCGCTGGCATGTCGCCATCTACATCGCCACAATCGCGCTCGCGGTTTTCATGCAGTCGTGGATACCGCTGGTGCTCGTCGGTGGGCCGCGCCTCTACGGCACCTGGCACATGGTGCTGACCGGCCTGCTGCAGCACATCGGCCTGGCCGACAATGTGGTCGATCATCGGCTCAACAGCCGGACCGTCTACATGAACCCGATCAGCCGGTTCATCTACTGGAACATGAACTACCACGTCGAGCATCACATGTTCCCGATGGTGCCCTATCACGCGCTGCCCAGGCTGCACGAATTGATCAAGCACGATCTGCCGGAGCCGAACCCGTCGATGTGGCATGCCTATCGCGAGGTGTGGCCGGTCCTGCTCAGGCAGCTCAAATACGAGGACTATTTCCTCAAGCGCGCGCTGCCGCCGACGGCACGGCCCTATCGTGGCGAGTTCCACGAAGTGAACATGTCGGCAGCAGCTGAATAGCACTGCGCAGCACAGCAAGGCGAAATTTCGGGGAGAAAAAGAAATGGCCGATTGGGTCGAGGCGTGCGCCGTGGACGATGTCGACGAAGAGGATGTCATCCGCTTCGATCATGGCGGCCGCAGCTTCGCAATCTACCGTTCGCCGGATGACGAATTCTTCGCCACCGACGGCTTTTGCACACATGAAAAGGCGCATCTGGCCGATGGGCTTGTCATGGACGACATCATTGAATGCCCCAAGCACAATGGCCGCTTCAATTACAAGACCGGCCAGGCCAAGGGCGCGCCGGTCTGCGTCAATCTGCAGACCTATCCGGTGAAGGTCGAAGCTGGCAAGGTGATGATCCAGATCGCCTGACCGGCCTTCCGTTCACGTAACAAAGGGGACCAAATCGATGAGCCGGAAAAGACCGACGGTGGCAGACCTGCGCGCCATGAAGGGCAAGCGGCAATTGACCATGCTGCGGGTGCTGACGCTGGACGAGGCCGAGGCCGCTGAACGAGCCGGGGTCGACATCGTCTCGGTGCCGCCGGAGCTGGTGCTCAATCCGCAATACCGCGATGCCGCACCCAGCCTGTTCACCATGCCGGGCGACAATTTCTACGAGATCGGCACAGCCGACGATTTCGTCCGCTGGGCGTTCCGGCTCTACAAGGCGAGCGCCGACGCGGTTTATTGCAGCGCCGGCTTTGCCACTGTCAAGCGGCTGGCCGATGACAATATCCCGGTGATCGGCCATGTCGGCCTGATCCCGTCGCGCGCCACCTGGACCGGCGGCTTCAAGGCTGTCGGCAAGACCGCCGACAGCGCCTTGCAGATTTTCGAGGCAGTCAAGCAATACGAAGCGGCAGGTGCTGTCGGCGCCGAGATCGAAGTGGTGCCGGTCGAGGTGGCCAAGGCGATTTCGGAACGCACCTCGCTGATCATGCTGTCGATGGGAGCCGGCACCGGCTGCGACGCGCAATATCTGTTCGCCGACGACATCCTTGGCCAGAACCGTGGCCACATGCCGCGCCATTCCAAGGTCTATCGCAATTTCGCTGCCGAATATGACCGCCTGCAGGCCGAACGCATCGCTGCTTTTTCCGAATATGTCGCCGACGTGAACAACGGAGCCTACCCCGAAGACAGGCATGTGGTGCATATGGACCCGGACCAGCTCGGTCCGTTCATGGAGAAGATCGACGCCGGATGAAACGCGCCGGCCAGGACCTGCTCGACAAATCGGGCGTGACCTTCTCCCCTTGTTTGTGGGAGAAGGTCGATCAGCGCGTCACACCGGCCGATATACCTTCTCCGCCGTGTTCCAGAAAATATCCGCCTCTGCCGCCGCACCATGCCTGGCTACTGCCTCCCGGTGCGCCTTGATCAGTTCGGCGTGGCTGGTCCACAGCTTTTCGATCGGGAAGTTGGAGCCGAACATCAGACGGTCGCTGCCGAGGATGTCGATTGCGTTGTCGACGATGTAGGCGATCAGCGCCGGGTCGTTGCGGTGGACGAAGGTGCCGAGGCCGGACAGCTTGGCGTAGAGGTTTGGTGCTGCTGAAAGCGTGCGCAGGCCGGCCTTCCAGGCTTGCGTGGTTTCCTCCGACATGTCGATCAGCATGCCGGCATGGGTGAGGATGAAATTGGTTTCAGGATTTTCGCCGACAAGCGTCAGCCCGTCCTTCATCTGGGCCGGGAAAAGCTGCAGGTCGAAGGACAGGCCATAGTCCTTCAGCCGCGCCACATTGGCCCGCACCTTCGGGTTGACGACCTGATCGGCGGACGCGGCAAAGCGAAAGGCCGGCGTTTCGTGCCAGTGGAGCTGCATGCGCACGCCGTGCAGCAGCTTGTATTTTACTAGCCGATCAATCTGATGGCGCACATCGTCCACCGTCATGTCGGCATAACCGACGATGGCATGCGGCCAACCGGTTTCGTTAGCCGTCGTCTGCAGGAAGGCGACTTCTTTCTCGAAATCCTGCTTGGCCCAGTTGGTCTGGACATAGACCGCCTTCTCGACGCCGGAGCCCTGCTGGTCGGCGAGGAATTCCTCGATCGGGTAGTCGCGGCGGATTGGCTCGTAGCGACCAAAAATGCGCGGCACCATCGGCCCGCGCAGCCAGGGCTGGTCCTGTTGGCGCCAGATGTGGAAATGCGCGTCGATCGCCTTCTGCATCATGAAACCCTTTTCCAGATTGCTGCGGCCGCCGAAGCGGGGCGGGCGAGCGACAGGATGAAATCGGCAAGACCCGAGATCGACGACCCATCGACCAGATCGTCGAGCATCGGCAGGATGGCGTGAAGCGCTGCCGTGGCCGGCTGGAAGCGCGGGTCGCCGGCCAGCGGCGTCGCCAGCGACAGCCGGAAGGCGCGGGCGCTCAGCCGGCGCATCGCCATTTCAAGCTCGGCATGGTCGCCGCGCTCCAACGCATCCGACAGGATGACCACCGCCGCCCCGCGCGCAAACCCGGAAAAGCGCGGCACCGACAGGAAGGCGAGCAGCGTCGGTCCCATGCGGGTGCCGCCGTCCCAGTCGTCGACCAATGCTGCGACGCGGGCAAGCGCCTGGTCGCGGTCGCGAATGCGCAGCGGCGTGGTGATGCGGGTCAGCCGCGTGCCGAAGGTGAAAATTTCAGCCCGGTCCGCGCCTTGCACTGCTGCGTGCGCCAGTTTGAGATAGTCCGATGTATAGAGCTTCATCGAGCCGGACACGTCGATCAGCAACAAAAGCTTGCGCGGCACGGTCTGCCGGCGGCGCAGCAGCGGCGACGGTATATCGCCGTCGGCACTGACGATTTCTCGCAGCGAGCGGCGCAGATCGAGCTTGCCGCGCGCGTGCGTGCGCACGGTGCGGAAGGAGCGGCGGGCGGGCAGGGCGCTAGCGAGCTTGCGGCGGAAGGCGGCGAGCCCGTCGCCGTCGCGCTGGAAGTCGCGGGCGCTCAACTGTTCGGCGCCGGACGATAGCGCGCCGCCTTCCTCCTGGCGCGCCACCTCGTTCTCCTCGTCACCCGCGCCGCCGTCGTCCTTGATGCGGGTTTCCTCATCGGCCTCGCCTTCGACCACCGCCGCGGTGTTGCCGTAGAAATGGCTTTGGAAATGCGCCTCGAATTCGTCGCGGCGGTCGGGCGGCGGCGCCAGCGTGGCAAGCGCAGCTTCGTGGATGTCGGCCATCGAGCGGGGCCCAAGCAGCGCCACCGCCTGCATGAAGCCAGACACCTGCTCGGGCGCGACTGGAAAGCCGTAGCGGCGCAGCAGCCGGCCAAAACCGAGCAAGGGTGCTGCGGCGCGAGGCAGGCTCTCCTCTCCCCGTTCACGGGGAGAGGATGCCGGCAGGCGGGGCAGCGTCGACATTCGCGGTTGGCGCCGCCCCTCATCCGCCCCTTCGGGGCACCTTCTCCCCGTGAACGGGGAGAAGGGATCGTTGACGTCACCCGTCACGCCAATGCCTCCTCGACGATCCGGCCAAGCTCGGGGGCGATGTAGGACAGGTCCTCCTCGTCCTTGATCAGCACGCCGATCGCGCGGCGGAACGCTTCCGGCCACGGGCTGCCGCCCTTTTCGAGGATCGTCGCGGCGTTCGCCCATTCGACCGCTTCGGCGATGCCCGGCGGCTTGGCCAGCGGACGGGCGCGGATGTCGCGCACGGCAGTAGCCACGGCACGCGCCGTGGCGTTGGCGACGTCGCCGGCGCGCAGCATGATGATGGCAGCCTCGCGCTCGGCGTCGGGATAGGTAATCCAGTGGTAGACGCAGCGCCGCCGCAACGCCTCCGCCAGTTCGCGGGTGCGGTTCGAGGTCAGGACGACGATCGGCTGCGATTTGGCGCGAATAGTGCCGCGCTCGGGAATGCTGATCTGGAAATCGGAAAGGAATTCCAGCAGCAGCGCTTCGAACTCATGGTCCGAACGGTCGATCTCGTCGACCAGCAGCACGCGCTTTTCCGGCGCCTTCAGCACCTGCAGCAGCGGCCGTGCGATCAGGAAACGGTCGTCATAGATGTCGACCTCATGCTCGCCGGCGTGGCGGATGGCGAGCAACTGGCGCTGATAGTTCCATTCGTAAAGCGCATGTGCGGCGTCGATGCCTTCGTAGCATTGCAGCCGCACCAGGTCGCGCCCGAGCAGTTCGGCTATCGCCTTGGCCGCCTCGGTCTTGCCGACCCCCGGCGCGCCTTCGAGCAGCAGCGGCTTGCCCAGACGGATCGCCAGGAAAATGGCGGTGGCCAGGCTTTCATCGGCCAGATAGCGCGAGGCGGCGAGGCGCGATGCCACCGCCTCCGGCGAGATCGCGACAGTGCCGGCGCTTGTAGTCCGGGCGCTTCTTTTGGGCATTTCCAACACTCAGTTCGAGGCTTGCGCCTTCAACGCGCGCAGGATGCGTTCCGGCGTGATCGGCAGCGTGTCGATGCGCACGCCGACGGCATCGAAGACCGCGTTGGCGATCGCCGGGATTTGCGGGTTGGCACACATTTCGCCCGGCCCCTTGGCGCCAAAGGGTCCGTCGGCCGAGGGCCTCTCCAGCACGATGATCTCGGTTTGCGCCAGATCGCCTGGTCCCGGCATCAGATATTGGTTGAAGTCGGTGCCGCCGTGATCGCGATTGGGGTAATAGGGTTCTGTCGTCTCGTAGAGTGCGTGGCTGATGCCCATCCACGAGCCGCCGACGAGCTGCTGCTCGACCATTTTCGGGTTCAGCGCGCGGCCGATCTCAAAGACGTTTTTCACCGTCAGCACGGTGACCTCGCCGGTCTCGTCGTCGACCTCGACCTCGGCCACCGTGCAGGCATGCGCGTAGCAGGTCGACGGTTTCATCGCGCCGGTTTCTTTCTCGGGATAGGAGCGCGGGATCAAAAACATGCCGCGGCCCGAAATCGAGCGGCCGCGTTTGAAATGTGCCGCCAGCGCGACATCGAAGATTGAGATCGATTTTTGCGGGGCGCCCTTGACCAGGATGTGGCCCTGGCCGTCGGTCTCGAGGTCCGAGGCATTCACTTCCAACTCCTCTGCCGCCACTTCCAGCATCACCTGGCGGGCTTCCCTGGCGGCCTGGATGACGGCGTTGCCGGCGCGATGCGTGCCGCGCGAGGCGAAGGTGCCCATGCAATGCGGGCCGGTGTCGGTGTCGGCGGTGTCGACAACGACGCGGTCGGTTGGCACACCGATCGTCTCGGCACAAATCTGCGCCATGATCTGCTTCATCCCCTGGCCGAGATCGACGCTCGACAGCGTCACCATGAAATTGCCGGTCGGCGTCGAATGGACCAGCGCCTGGGTCGGGTCGCCGCCGAGGTTCATGCCGGTCGGATAGTTGATCGCGGCGACGCCGCGTCCGCGCCTGATCGCCATTTCAAGCTCCCTTCGCGTAGGACGACATCGCCATGAATTTTTCCGCCACCGGCCAGTTGGCGGCGCGCGAGGCTTCCTGCATGCACTCGATCAGAGCCGCGCCCTCGGTCGCCTGGCGGTGCGCCTTCATGTCGCCGTCGCGGTAGGCGTTGATGAAGCGAAATTCGAGCGGGTCCATGCCGATCAGCCGGGCGAGCTTGTCCATTTGCACCTCAAGCGCGAAATCGCCGATGGTGACGCCGAAGCCGCGCATGGCGGAGGAGGGGGTGCGGTTGGTGTAGACGCAGTAGGTGTCGATCCAGACATTCGGGATGGTGTAAGGGCCGGGATAGTGGCCGGCGCCCTTCTGCGCGCCATAGGGCGAATGGCGCGAATAGGCGCCGGCATCGGTGTAGCCGGTGACTTTTCTGGCGACGATGCGGCCATCCTTCATGACGCCGTCCTTGATGACGACCTTTTCGGCGGCGCGCGGCGAGGATATCTGCATCTCCTCCTCGCGGCTGTAGATGAAGGAGACCGGCCGCCCGGTCAGCTTGGCGCCGAGGATGGCGATCGGCTCGACGATGACGTCGACCTTGCCGCCAAAGCCGCCGCCGACGGTGCCGCCGACGAAATGCAGTCTGTTGCCGGGCATCTGCAGGATGATCGAGGCGTTGTCGAGGGTGAAGAACATCGCCTGCGTGTTGGTGTAGCAGGTGAAGCGGTCGTTGCCCTCGGGTGCGACGATGCAGCCGGTCGTCTCGGTCGGCGCGTGCTCGATCGGCGACGATTGATAGGTCTGCTCGAGCACGTGATCGGCGCCGGCGAAACCGGCCTCGACATCGCCGAAGCGCACCTTGCGGCATTCGCCGCTGTCATAGAGGTAATAATTCCGGCCGTGATACTCGTTGACAACAGGCGCGCCGGGCTTCAGCGCTTCCTCCATGTCGAAGACGGCCGGCAGCACCTCGTAGTCAATCTTGACCTTGGCCGCCGCTTCTTGGGCGGCACGTTCGGTCTCGGCCAAAACCGCCACCACCGCTTCGCCCTTCCAGCGCACCTTGCCGTCGGCCAGCACCGTCTCGTCCTCAGGGCCGATCTGGATCAGGATCAGGATGGTGTAGACATTGTGCGGCACATCCTTGGCGGTCAGGATTTTCACCACGCCCGGGTGCATCTGCGCCTCTGAAGTGTCGATGCTGCGGATGCGGGCGTGATGATGCGGGCTGCGCACCATCCTCAGATAAAGCATGCCTGGAAAATTGCGGTCGGCGAAATAGGCGGTCTTGCCGGTGACGTGGCCGGGCGAATCGGAGCGCGGCCGAGGCTGGCCGATCTCGTGCAGATCGTCCTTGCGCTGGTCAGCGAAATAGCTCTTGCGGAGTTCCATCTTTTTGACTCCCTTCAAGCCGCGTTCTGCGAATTGGACCGCGCGGCGGTCAGCACCGCCTGGATGATCGGCTCGTAGCCGGTGCAGCGGCAGATATTGCCCGACAGCGCCTCGACGACCTCGTCGCGGGTGGGGTTCGGCGTGCGGTCGAGCAGCACCTTGGCGGCCATGATCATGCCCGGCGTGCAGAAGCCGCATTGGCTGGCGAAAGCGTCAAGGAAGGCGCGCTGCAAAGGATGCAGCACACCGCCTTGCGAAAGCCCCGACGTCGTTGTGATGGCGGCGCCGTTGCAGGTTTCGGCCAGCGTCAGGCAGGACAGCCGCAACTCGCCGTCGATGATGACCGAGCAGGCGCCACATGTGCCCTGATGGCAGCCGCCTTTCGGCGAGGTGTCGCCGATCTTGTCGCGCAGCGCATTGAGCAACGTCGCGCCGCTGTCGATGAATTCGGCCTTCTCCGCGCCGTTGAGCGTGAACTGCACCGGGGTCTTTGCCATCTTTTACTCCTTGCGCCGCAGCCAGGCGGACATGCGCGCCATCGGCTTTCAGGCGAGCAAAAGCCGGCCGAGATGGACCGGCAGGACTTCGTTGCGATACCAGGCACTGGCGATCGGATCGGTAATCGGCGAGGTGCCGTCGCTCGCGACGGCCAGCGCCGGTGCGATGCCATCGCTGGTGAGTTTCCTGCCGAGCAGCGCCTTCTCCGCCGCCTTGGCGCGCATCGGCCGGTCTCCCATGCAGCCAAGCGCGATGTGCGCCGATGACACGGCTCCGTCCGGCGCTTGTTTCAGCACGGCGGCGATGCTCAGCACCGAGACGCCCTTCGGCTTGACCCTCGACACTTTCAGGAAGCGAAGGCCGCCGTCGATTGGCAAGCTGAAGCCGATCGAAGTGACGATGGCGTGATTGCTTTCGCGTTTTGCCAGAAAGGTTTCGATCGGCACCTCGCCGTCATCGGTGCCGACGGTTGCGCCCAATGCCAGCAGCGCAACGGTGAAATCGCCATAGGGTGCCGGGGCGAAGAGATTGCCGCCGACCGTCGCCATATTGCGGATCGCCGGGCCGCCGACGGCGCGCGCGGCATGGGCAAGCGCAGCGAGATTCGGATGGCGGGCGATCGCCGCCATGGTCACCGAGGCGCCGATGCGAACCTCACTGCCGGAAACAGTGATGGTCGACAGCGCCGGCTCGGTCGACCTGACAAAACTGGAGACCGAGACGTCGCCTTCATTGGCGGCGCGCACGACCAGCGTGCCACCGCCGAGATAGCGGGTGCCGGCGGCTTTCAGCGCCGCATTCGCGTCCTTGACCGTCGAGAAAGTCTGCAGTGCAAGCGCCATGGAACGCTCCTTTTTGTGAGCCCCACTCAGCTCAACCTTGGCCGGCGAAATGGGTCTTCAGGGCGTTAAAGCCGCCCTGGAAGACGTTGGCGCCCATGCCCTCGGCCAATTTATCGGCTTCCTCGGGAGCCGCGTCGAAGCTTGCGGTCCATTCGGCATAGGTGCGGTCGCCATCGGTCACCCGGCGCAGCTGCAGCGTCGCCTTGTGGTTGGTCAGCGGTTGCGGCGTCTCCAGGATGGAGTAGCTGACGAGGAAATTGTCGTCGGAGAAGTCGAGCAGCTTCTCGCGGATGCGAGCGCCGCTGGCGAGCTGGAAATTGCGCACGCAGCCGATCGCGCCGGCGTCCTTGCCGTCCTCGATATGGCTCTCGACCATGCGCGGGTGCCAGTTCGGCAGCCCGTTGAAGTCGCGTATGCGCGCCCAGACCTTTTCGACCGGTGCGTCGATGACGCTGGAGATGGTGACTTTCGCCATATGATGCTTCCCTTGCAAATAGCTGTGTCGCGAGGGTAGGGCGGCGAGCCCGGCAGCACTTATCAATGCGTCTTGAACGCCTATCAATAAGTCTGAAAAAAACTGGCAATCTGAAAAAACGGCAGCCTGAAAACACGGGCGGTCTGAAAATCGGGCAGTCTGAAAATGGCTCAGGAAATGGCCCGCGCCGCCTCGCGATAGAGAGTCGGCGGAACGCCGACATGGTCGCGGAAGAAGCGCGAGAAATTGCCCTGCGTGGTGAATCCGAGATTGCAGGCAACCGAGATCAGCGGTTCCTGCGACCACTGCAACTGCCGCACCGCTTCCTCCATGCGCAGCGTGTTCCAGTAGACATTGGGCGTCAGATTGGTCTGCTCCTTGAACAGCGCGAAGAAATGCGGCCGCGACAGGCCGACGCTGCGCGCCACCGCGTCGAAGCAGATGCGTTCGCAGACATTGGCCTTCATCAGCTGGATCGCCTTGCGGACACGGAAATCCTGCACGGTGTGGACGCGGCCCCGTGCCACTTGCGGCGCCGAGGCATCGGCGGCGTCGAGCACGCTGTCGATGAAGCGCTCGATCTCGTAATTGGCGATGTCGTCGATGCTCTCATTGTCGCTGAGATGGTCGAGAAGATTGGCTGCCGCCTTGTGCAGCCACGGCTCCAGCGTGATCGCCGGTGCCGAAAACAGTGGCGCGGTCGACGGCAGGTCGCGGCGCCGGCGTGCCCAATCCGGATCGATGTAGAAGGCGAGGAACAGGCCGGGCCGGCCGTCGCGGGACAAAGCGTGGCTGTGCGGCTGGAAGGAATTGATGCCGGCGGCGGTGCCGGGCCCTAGCCGCACCGTCTCGCGGCCGATAGTCATCTCGCCGGCCGTGCCTTCCAGCCAGATGATGATATGCGCCTCGACATGGGCATGGGTGACGAAGTCACTGGCGACGTTCAGGACAGAAACATGTCCGAACCGGCCCCAGTAGAGCCTGATCGCTTCCGTCATGGGTACATCCTCCCGCAGGCGACTGGCCTCCCTTCGCCTGCAATCGGGATAGTGCGGCGCAGTCCGGGCCTGCGTCAAGGCGCAAGCATACGCTTGGCGCTCGTCATGAACCGGGCCGGCCGATTTTCAGACTGAGCGATAGGAAGCGAACGAATCGTGCGCGTGACCTGCGGTCTATTCGTTGCGCCTGAAATTGCGCAGCCGGTCGAACAGGACCGCCATCAGAATGGCGCCGCCGATGAACACGCCCTGCCAGAAGGCATTGATGCCGAGCAGGCCAAGGCTGTTGCGGATCACTTCGATCAGCGCCGCCCCGACCACGGCGCCAAAGGCCGTGCCCATGCCGCCGGCCAGGTTGGCGCCACCGATGACGGTGGCGGCGATGACCTGAAGCTCCATGCCGTTGCCGAGATTGGTGGTGACGGCGCCCAGCCAGCCGGTTTGGATAATGCCGGCAAGGCCCGCTGCCAGCGCCGAGATCATGTAGACCGCGACCTTGATCTGGCGCACCGGAACGCCGGTCAGCGTCGCCGCATGCTCGTTGCCGCCGATGGCGAAGATGTGCCGGCCGAATTTCGTCCAGCGCAGGACGAAACCGGTGATCATCGCCAGCACGATCATGTAGAGCACCGGATTGGCGATGCCGAACACAAAGGCGCCGCCGCCCAGCGCCAGAAGCTTGTCGTGGTCGGGCCCGAACTGGAAGACGACGGTGTTGTTGGAGGCGACCATGGCGAGGCTGCGCGCGATCGACAGCATGCCGAGCGTCACCACGAAGGGCGGAAACCCGAGATAAGCGATCAGGATGCCGTTGAAGGCGCCGATGATCAGCGCCGTCGCGATCGCAGCGGCAATGCCGATCTCGATGCCGTAGCCGGCATGCATGGTCACGGCGAGCACCATCGAACACAGGCAAAGCACCGAGCCGACCGACAGGTCGATGCCGCCGGTGATGATGACGAAGGTCATGCCGAGCGCGACGATGGCGACGAAGGTGATGTTGCGGGTGATGTTGTAGAGGTTCTTCGTCGTGGCGAAGGAATCGGTGGCGACGGACAGGAACAGGCAGGCGAGGATGACCGCGATCACCACCCAGAAGGTCTGGCTGGCAAACACCCTGGTCAGCAAAGTGTGCTGTTTCTGTGCGATCGTCTGGTCAAGAGTTACTGCCATCGTCGACCTTTATCTGCTTGCGTGGTGAAACCGGCTGGCATCAAACCTGTTCGATGGCGCCGGTGATGAGCCCGGTGACTTCCTCGGGCGAACTCGACGCGATCGTCTTGTCGGCGACCTTGCGGCCGCGCCGCATGACGATGACGCGGTCGGCAACGTCAAAGACGTCGGGCATGCGGTGGCTGATCAGCACGACGGCAATGCCCTGGTCGCGCAGATGGCGGATCAGGTTCAGCACCTCGGCGACCTGCCGGACCGAGATCGCCGCCGTCGGCTCGTCCATCAGCACGATCTTGGCCTGCGACAGCATGGTGCGGGCGATCGCCACTGCCTGGCGCTGGCCGCCCGACATCTGCTTGACCAGATCGCGCGGGCGGGTTTCGGATTTCAGCACGGCAAAAATCTGGCCGGCGCGCTTGTACATCGCGGCGTAGTCGAGGATGCGAAACGGCCCGACGCCGCGGCGCAGCTCGCGGCCGAGATAGACATTGGCGGCGGCCGTCAGATTGTTGCACAGCGCCAGATCCTGATGGACGATCTCGATGCCGTGCTGGCGCGCCTCCACCGGCTTGTGCAGGATCAACTCCTTGCCGTCCATCTGCATCGTGCCATGGCTCGGGCGGAAATTGCCGGCGATCATCTTGACCAGCGTCGACTTGCCGGCGCCGTTGTCGCCCATCAGCCCGACCACCTGTCCGGCCTCGATCGACAGCGAAACGTCGTTGACGGCCTGGATGGCGCCGAAATGTTTTGAGATGTTGGCGAGTGCGAGAACCGACACCAGACTGCTTCCTCCGTGCTTTCGGCCTGCGGTCCTGCCGCGGCCTCGCTCTTCCCAGCTCCTCCCGGGAACCGCGCTTTCGCCCATTTACGCATATGCCCCCTTGCCGTCAACAGCGGCTTCTTTCGAAAAATCCGTTTTGTAGGACAAATAGCAATTGACGTCGGTCTCAAGCCGATATTAGCTAGGCGTCGGAGGAGATTATGCGATCTCCTGCCCCGGTTTGCCGGGGCTGAGCAGGCGGAGGTTTATCGGTCGAGGATCTGGCAGCGTCCCTATCGCGCTGGTCTGCAACCGCATCTGGAAATTCTTATCGGTCCGGCTAGACGACACGAGCGCTCGCGAAACGAACCTCTGTCATCGCGCATCCGGGCTGGTCTGTGTGGCGGGCACGCCGTGTCCGTCTGTTTCAAGGGAGGACTGAAATGAGGAAATCACTATTGCTCGCTGCCGTCGCCATGCTGGCGTTGGGCGCCGGGCCGGCCATGGCCAAGAAACAGCTCGTCATCGTGGTGAAAGGGCTCGACAATCCGTTCTTCGAGGCCATCAACCAGGGTTGCCAGAAATGGAACAAGGAAAACGCCGACTCGGAGTATGAGTGCTTCTACACCGGTCCGGCATCGACCTCGGACGAAGCCGGCGAAGCCCAGATCGTCCAGGACATGCTGAGCAAGCCGGACACGGTGGCGATGGCGATTTCGCCGTCCAACGCACCGCTGATCGCGCAGACGATCAAAAGCGCCAATCCGTCGATCCCGATCATGACGCTCGACGCCGACCTCAGCAAGGAAGATGCGGCGCTGCGCAAGACCTATCTTGGCACCGACAACTACCTGATGGGCTACAAGATCGGCGAGTACATCAAGAAGGCCAAGCCCGAAGGTGGCAAGATCTGCACCATCCAGGGCAATCCCGCGGCCGACAACATCCTGCGCCGCGCCCAGGGCATGCGTGACGCGCTTACAGGCCAGAAGGATCTCCCGGCGCTTAAGGGCGAGGGCGGCTGGACCGAGGTCGCCGGCTGCCCGGTGTTCACCAATGACGACGGTGCCAAGGGCGTGCAGGCGATGACCGATATCCTCGCCGCCAATCCCGATCTCGACGCCTTCGGCATCATGGGCGGCTGGCCACTGTTTGGCGCACCGCAGCCCTATCGCGACCTGTTCAAGCCGATGGCCGACAAGATCGCCAAGAACGAGTTCGTCATCGGCGCCGCCGATACGATCGGTGAGGAAGTGGCCATCGCCAAGGAGGGCCTGGTGACCGCGCTGGTCGGCCAGCGGCCGTTCGAGATGGGCTACAAGGCGCCATCGGTGATGATCGACCTGATCGAAGGCAAGCCGGTCGCCGATCCGGTCTTCACCGGTCTCGACGAGTGCACCAAGGATACGGCCGATACCTGCATCCAGAAGTAGGTTCGCATTTTCGGGGCGTCCGCTCGACGGGCGCCCCGTCACGCCGGTCCACGAAAATCTACGAGGTGACGTGGCTGGGGCGAACCGCTCCTGCTTTGCCGCGCCTTGAGTTCAGCCTGTGCCGGGGAACATGGATGTCGGACGCCAGATCGAAAAAGCGACTTACCCCGGTCAAGGCACAGGCCACGGTCAAGGCACAGGCCAAGGTCAAGGCACGGGCCAAGATCAAGGCGCCGGTCGGCCGCCCGGCCGGCGCCCGCCGTGCCGACGCGGCGCTGATCCCCGGATCGAGCGTGCATGCGTCGCTGGCCAACGAGATCGGCCTCAGGATCGTGCGCGGCGACTATCCGCCGGGAACCATCCTGCCCAATGAAGCCAAATGGTCCGAGACCTTCGACGTCAGCCGCTCGGCGGTGCGCGAAGCGATAAAAATGCTGATGGCCAAGAGCCTGCTGGCCTCACGCCCCAAGATCGGCAGCTGGGTCGAGCCGAAAGAGCGCTGGAACCTGCTCGACCGCGACGTGCTCGCCTGGTATGCGACGGCGCCTGATCGCGAAATGTTCCTGCGCACCGTCCAGGAGTTCCGCCACATCATCGAGCCGGAAGCCAGCGCCTTTGCGGCGATCCGGCGCAGCGACGAGCAGATGGCCGAGATCAGCCAGGCCTGCCGGGAGATGGGGGAGGCGGCGACGCTGCCGGAGCGCACCCGCGCCGATACGCGTTTTCACCTGGCCATCCTGCGCGCCTCGGGCAACGACCTGCTGGTGCCGCTCGGCGTGCTGATCGAATCGGCGCTCGATCATCTCTTCGTTTTCGTCACACGCGAAACCAGCGACCAGCCGCGGGCGCAGGCGCTGCATGAGGCGATTGAAAAGAACATCCGCCTTCAGCGGCCGGCGGCAGCCCGCACCGCGGTGCACAGGCTGCTCGCCAACACCGACGAGGTTATCGGGCGGTCGCGGCGGTGATTTCACGCACCAAGGCTGGCGCTGCCTGCTCCTGCCTTGCGTTGGCGATTGGCGAAAGCCGAAGTGACATCCAATCTCCCCCCTTGCGGGGGAGATGTCCGGCAGGACAGAGGGGGAGGATCGCGAACTTCGACTTCAGCCATTCCAACCGAAACAGCCTGAGGGTGTGGCTGCGACTTGGTTGACGGGTCGGCGGGACAGCACCCCCTCTGTCCTGCCGGGCATCTCCCCCGCAAGGGGGGAGATCGGCAGCTTCGCCGACAGCGCCTGCCGCTTATCGCCTCAAATCGTCTGTTTCTGCCCATCCTTCGTCGGTGTCAAATCGACGCCGTTGACCTTGCCGATATGCGTCGCCAGCATCGGCACATATTGATCGGCGGGCCCGGCGGCGAATGCGCCGGCGAAGGCGTTCTTGGTGGCGTTGCCGAGCGGGTTGGCGATGCCGGCGGCACCGGCCATCGATTCGAGATACGTGAGGTCCTTGAAGGCGTTGGCGATGGTGAATTTGTGCGCGTCGCGGTCGCCTTCCAGCGTCCAGCGCATAAAAGTCTGGTAGAAGCCGCAATCCATGCGGCCGTTGCGGATGACGCTGTCGAAGCGCGGCGGCGAAATGCCGACCTTTTCGGCCAGCGCCAGCGCCTCGGAATAGATCGCCGCATAGCCCAGCGAGATGAAATTGTTGAGCAGCTTCATACGGTGGCCGTCGCCGGTGTCACCGATATGGACGATACGCCCGGCCCAGGTGTCGAGCACCGGCTTCAGCCGGGCAAAGACCGCGTCGGATGCACCGACCATGGCGTCGAGCGTGCCTTCCCAGGCCTCCTTCGGGGTGCGGCTGAGCGGGGCATCGACATAGTCGACGCCGAGCCCCTTGAGTTCGGCGGCAAGCGCCACGGTCGAGGTCGGATCGGAGGTCGAGCAATCGACGACCACCGAACCCTGCTTCAAGCCCTCCTTGAGGCCGCCCGGCCCGCGGATGATGGCCTCGACCTCGCGCGAGCCGGTGACGCAGATGAAGACGATATCGGATGCCGCTGCCACGTCGCGCGAGGTCGCGGCTTCCTGTGCACCGCGGCCGAGCATGTCTTGCGCCGGCGCGCGGTTCTTGCGGCCGAGAAACGTCACGGAATAGCCCTTGTCGACGATGTTCTTCGCGATCCCGTGTCCCATCAGGCCAAGGCCAATGAAGCCGATCTTTTCGCTCGCGGCGGTGGTGTTCATGTCGTGTAATCCCTGTTGCGGTCTCGATGACGGCGCCGCACTTCGGCAGGCGAATTGTTGAAGCGGGTTTTTGCCGCAAGCGGTTGGCAGACGATTGCAGAGTTCGATATTGTCTGACAATACACATGAATCTTGGAGAATGTGGAGAGCAAAATGACGAAGCGGATCATGTTCACCGGCGGCAGCGGCAAGGCCGGGCGTCACGTCGTGCAGTATCTGGTCGAGCAGGGCTGCCAGGTGCTCAACATCGATACCAAGCCGCTCGACAATCCCAAGGTGCGCACCCTGATCACCGACATCACCGACAGCGGCCAGGTGTTCAATGCGCTGTCGAGCTATATGGGCCTGCATGAATTCGACCCGTCGCTGCGCGCGCAGCCGGTCGACGCCGTGGTGCATTTCGCGGCGATCCCGCGCATCATGATCACGCCCGACAACGAGGTGTTCCGCATCAACGCTCTCGGCACCTACAATGTCATCGAGGCGGCGGTGAAGCTCGGCATTCGCAAGGTGGTGATCGCCTCCAGCGAGACGACCTATGGGCTGGTCTTTGCCAACGAACCGCGCGACCCAACGCATTTCCCACTCGATGAGGATTATGACGTCGATCCAATGGACAGCTATGCGCTGTCGAAGATCGTCAACGAGAAGACGGCGCGCGCCTTCGCGCTGCGCAGCGGCATCGACATCTACGCCTTGCGCATCGGCAACGTCATCGAGCCGCATGAATATTCGCTGTTCCCGAAATGGTTCGCCGACCCGGGTTTCCGCAAGCGGATCGCCTGGAGCTATATCGACGCGCGCGACCTCGGCCAGATCACGCTGCGCGCCATCGAGAAGGACGGGCTCGGCTATCAGGTGTTCAATGCCGCCAATGACGACACCTCCTCCGACCTGCCGACGGCTGAACTCCTCGAGCGATTTTATCCCGGCGTGCCGGTCAAGGTTGAGCTCGGCGAATTCGAGACGCTGCTTTCGAACCGCAAGGCGCGGGATATGCTCGGATTCCGCCCGGAACACAGCTGGCGGAAATACGTCAAGACGACATGACGAGGTCGATGCATTCGAGCTGATCTGTGCACAGAAGCAAGGCTTTGCAGCCTGAGGCTTTTCCCGTGCTTGACAGCTTTCGGAATCCGGACTTTGTGAATGCATGCGGGACGGGAAGCCGAATAAGGGAAAAACGCCGGCCAAGGCGGCGTCCGCCGAGCGCCCGGCTGTCGTGCGCCGCGCCAACGCGGCGCGTATGCCTGGGTCGAGCGTGCATGCGTCGCTGGCCAATGAAATCGGTCTCAGGATCGTGCGCGGCGACTATCCGCCGGGAACCATCCTGCCCAATGAAGCCAAATGGTCGGAGACCTTCGACGTCAGCCGCTCGGCGGTGCGCGAAGCGATCAAGATGCTGATGGCCAAGGGCCTGCTGGCGTCGCGCCCGAAGATCGGCAGCTGGGTCGAGCCGAAAGAGCGCTGGAACCTGCTCGATCGCGACGTGCTGGCCTGGTACGCAACATCGCCCGACCGCGAGGTGTTCCTGAAAACGGTGCAGGAGTTCCGCCACATCATCGAGCCGGAAGCGACCGCCTTTGCCGCCACGCGGCGCACAAACGAGCAGATGGCTGAGATCAGCCAGGCCTGCCGGGAGATGGGGGAGGCGACGACGCTGCAGGAGCGCACCCGCGCCGACACGCGTTTTCATCTGGCGATCCTGCGCGCCTCCGGCAACGACCTTCTGGTGCCGCTCGGCGTGCTGATCGAATCGGCGTTCGATCATCTGTTCGCCTATACGACGCGGGAAGTGGACGATCTGCAGCACGCGCAGAAGCTGCACGAGGCGATCGAAAGGAACATCCGCCTGCAGCGGCCGGATGCGGCACGCAACGCGGTGCGCAAGCTGTTGGCCAATACAGACAGCGTCATCAAATCGCGCTGAAAAAGCCACCACTGCAGCGCTTCATCTCGATCCTTCTCCGCCGTTCGCAATCTCGCCATCCGCAATCTCCCCGTCCGCAATCTCCCCGTCCGCAATCTCATTGTCGGCATCGGCAAGCGCACCGGTCAAAAACCAGGCTTCCGTTTCAGCCAGTCCCTTAAGGGCGATGCAGCCGCGGCGCTCGAAGGCGAAGCGATGGTCGACCATCGCCATCAATTGAGCCGAGACCTGAATGCGGCCGGGCTCGCCATGAGCCTCCATGCGCTGAGCGACGTTCACCGCGTCGCCCCAAACGTCGTAGGAGACGCGCAGGTCACCGATCACCCCGGCGACAACCACGCCGTTGTGGATGCCGATCCGCAAGGAGAGCCGGTGGCCTCCCAATGCCTTGTGCCGGCTCATTTCATGCTGCATCTCGAGCGCTAGCCGGCAGATCGCGACGGCGCCGCGTTGAGCGTCGCCGTCGAGGCCGCCGACGGCCATATAGCTGTCGCCGATCGTCTTGATCTTGTCGACGCCGTTGCTTGTGCAGAGTCTGTCGAAGCTGCAGAACACCTCGTCCAGCCATCCGACCAGTTCATCGGGTCCGACTGCATTGGCTGCGGCTGTGAAGCCCGCGAGGTCGGCAAACATGATGCTCGCCGACGGTACTTTGTCGGCGATGCGCCGTTCTTCTCCGCGTTTGAGGCGCGCCGCTATCGCCCGGGGCAATATCACGTCGATCAGCGATTCCGAGCGGGCGAATTCCTGTGAAAGCTCGATCTCGGCACGGCGCAGAGCGGTGAGGGCGTAGGCGATCAACAGGAGGTTGATGATCATCGTGTTTATGAGCGCCTGAACCGCCAGCGTTTCCCGAAAGTCGGCCTGTTGGGGCACCACGAAGCCAGTCGGGCGCCCGAAATATAGCGTCGCGACCAAGGCCAGGAACGCCGCTGCGTAGAAGATCAAGAACTGCCGCCACTGCTCGATCCCGAAAATGAACAGCAGGAAAGCGGCAAGCGTAAAGTAGATCTGAAGGCCGCTGTTCAGACCGAGCGCCAGAACCACATAAGTATGGCCGCCGATGGTCAGGGTCGAAAGGGCGATCGCTCCGAGATTCTCGCCATAGCGTTGCAGCCGATGCAGCCGGTGCACGGACAGGGCAACAACGGTCACCACTGCATTGTAAATATGCAGTGGCATCAATTCCCAGGGGAAGAGGACGACATTCAGCAACAGATGCGAAAAGGCGTTGAGTGCGATGGCGAATGCGCCGATATTGGTGAAAATCTGCCGCCGGCGGATATCGGGATTGTCAGCCGTGACACCCAATTGGACAAGGCGCGAAATCCAGGGCGGGGTTTTACGCCGGCGCGATCGGCTCTTCGGGGTTAGCTCGTGCAGACCGGCCATCGTCACGCATTCATCGCAACCGAGATACGCCGGTTGAGTTCTGCCGGGTTTGTAAGAACGAGCGCACCACGCGCCTTCGCAACAAGCCCGTCCCGGACAAGTGCCGATAATTCGCGTGACACCACCTCACGGCGGGAACCTATGCGCGCGGCGAGGTCGTTCTGCAGCGGCGGTGGCGTTATGATCCGCTCACCGCTGCTGCCGCTTCGCTGCCGCGACAGGCGCAGCAATTCGCACAAAAGCCTCGGCCTCACCTGCAGGAACGAATATTCCGCAAGGCGCGTGTTCAGGCTGCGTATCCTTTCGGCCAGCAGCGCGAGGAAATGCAGGGCGAACGCCGGATTGTCGTGGAGCAACCCTGAAAAGAACGGAGCAGGCATCACCACCAGTTCTGAACGGTGGAGTGCGGTGACATTGGCAGCGCGCGGCCGGCCGTCGATGGCTGCCAGTTCGCCGAAACATCCACCCGCTCCCAACTCGCAAAGGATCACCTCTTTGCCGACGGGAGAGCGATAAAGAATGCGGACCCGGCCCGACACCAGGAAATAGACATCGGTGCTCGGATCCTCGAAATCGATGATCATCTGATTGGCGTCGACGCTCATCCGTCTGCAGCGCTGCGAAATACGCGCGCGCGTATCGGCGTCGAGCGTCTCGAACACTGGAATGGCATCCAGATCGGTCATCTTCCCAACCCGCCACCACAAAAAAGTGACGCTGGCCTTCCGGGACATAGTGGCCGCGTCGTGCCGAACTGGCAAGCAAAGAGCGCCCAGGTTCATGATGTGACCGAATGCACATCGTAAAAATTCGCGACACGGCATGATCACCTCCATCGAAGGGCGATTGGCGCTCTTTGGGAAACTCAGGGAGGAACGAACATGACCAGCAAACTTATCAGCATCGCAACAGCAGCCACCATCGCCATCGCAGCGCTCGCATCGACGGCTTCCGCAGCACCATTGGCGGCTTTCGACAACACTGGGCAGCAGAGCCAGGCTGCCGGCGATTTTGTCGTCAAGGTCGGCCATCGCCGCCATCGTCATGGCCACGGTCACGGCCACCGTTGGCACAAGCATTTCGGCCACGGCTTCTACGACTACTATCTCGTCTATGATTATCCCGGCTATAGCTGCTGGACCAAGAAGAAGATTTTCACCAAGCATGGCATTTTCTGGAAGAAGATCTGGATCTGCGGTTGAACCATAGCCTGGGCACGCACCGGGGCCCGGCCAATTGCTGCCGGGCCTCTTTTGGATTTCGCTGCTGTGGCACAGAATAAAGCGCTCTGTTGCGATCCTTCGCGCCCCCCTCTGTCCTGCCCCTCTTTGCCAAATCTTGGCATCTCCCCCACTTGGGGGGAGATCGGCAGCTTCGCGGACAGCGTCCTTTTTGCAAGGTTGGTGGTTTGGCGAAATCAGTGATGAAGGCCAATCTCCCTCCTTGTGGGGAGATGTCCGGCCGGACAGAGGGGGGCGCTGTCCCTCGGCTATCATAGGTTCTGCACCGCAGCAGCGCTCGATGTAACGGAAAGGATCCCAGGATCTCCGCCGCGTCGCTTCGCTCCTTGCTCAGTGTTCTCTCGGGCGCCCAAATGCTGCCCTCAGTTCGTCCTTGGCATCCTCCAGCACTTTCTTCTGCTTGGCTGGCAGATTCGTGCCGGCGCGGTTGATGTAGAAATTCAGCATCGACATGGCGGACTGGAACGGCCCGGCCTTGCGCCGGTCGCTGTGCTCGGCCGATCGCTTCAGCGAGGCTGCGATCTTCTTGGGGTCGTGCGATTCGAAGATGTGTTCCTCGAGGTCCAGCGCATCGCTGTGCTCGGTGACCTCGGCTGACCATTTCCTTTTCGCGGTCATGACAAACTCCTTCTATTGGCAAGTTTGATGAAAAACTCCGGGACGGCGGCCACCGTTCCACTGCAGCTCAAATCCCTGGAGCCACGCAATTGCGCGATGTGGCGCTGCACGGCGCCGCCAATCCTGCCGATAGTGGTGTCGAATCGGTCGACTAGCGCACAATCGCGGACAGGAAACGCCTTGACCACAACCGCCTCCAGCCCGGCAAGCAGCCCCGGCATCGACAGCGCCTATGCCTGGCTGCGGCTCGGCATCTCGATGCTGCTGGCGACGATCGGCGGTGTCGGCATGTGGGCGGTGGTCGTGGTGCTGCCCAACGTGCAGGCCGAATTCGGCGTCGATCGCGCCGCCGCTTCGACGCCCTATACCGCGACCATGATCGGCTTCGCCGTCGGCAATGTGCTGGTTGGCCGCGCCATCGACCGCATCGGCTACTGGATACCGGCGCTCATTGCCTCGGTGACGCTCGGTACCGGGTTCCTGCTGGCGTCGCAGACCACTTCGATCCTGCAGTTCACCCTTTTCCAGGGGCTTTTGATCGGCGTCGGCACGTCGGCGATTTTCGGGCCGCTGATCGCCGACATCTCGCACTGGTTCAACCGTCGCCGCGGCGTCGCGGTGACGGCTGCCGCCGCCGGCAGCTATCTCGCCGGGGTGATCTGGCCGTTGGCAATGCCCTACGTCATGCAGAGCGAGGGCTGGCGCTTCACCTATGCCGCGATCGGCGTCGTCTGCCTCGCCACCATGCTGCCGCTGATCCTGCTGCTCAGGCGCGACGCACCACATGCCGCCGCTCCCGGTTCACCCGGCAGCCGGCCGGTCCAGCCGATCTCGCTGTCACCGGCAGCGCTGCAGGTGTTGCTCGTCGTCGCCGGGCTCGGCTGCTGCGTGGCGATGTCGATGCCGCAGGTCCATATCGTCGCCTATTGCATGGATCTCGGCTACGGCGTGGCGCGAGGCGCCGACATGCTGTCGATCATGATGGCGGCGGGCGTCGTCAGCCGGCTGGCGTCCGGCTTCCTTGCCGATCGCATCGGCGGCGTGAAAACCCTGCTGATCGGCTCGCTGCTGCAAGCCCTGTCGCTGTTGTTTTACATCCCCTTCGATGGGCTGGCGTCGCTTTACGTCGTCTCGTTGGTCTTCGGCCTGTCGCAGGGCGGCATCGTGCCTTGCTATGCCATCATCGTGCGCGAATACATGCCCGCCAAAGAGGCCGGCCAGCGCGTCGGCATCGTCATCATGGCAACGATCTTCGGCATGGCAATCGGCGGCTGGATGTCGGGCTGGATCTACGATCTGACCGGCTCCTACGCCGCCGCGTTCCTCAACGGCATCGCCTGGAACCTGCTGAACATAGCGGCCATGGTGCTGCTGCTGTGGAAGGCGCGGCGCAGCGCGGCGGCGATGGCCTGAGCACTGACCCGCTGGCCCGCAGCTGGCCAGAGCGATGGAAGAGACATGGCGGTGGCTCGTGAGACGCGGATGCCGGCCACGTTCTTGCTTGACATACACATATCTCGGCGGTTATTGATTTTCCAATAGCCAGCGAGTTATCGATTGCGATGTCACTGCCGCACGAGATCCTTTTTAAAACGCTTGCCGACCCGACGCGACGGGCCATCTTCGAGCGGCTGTGCCGCGACGGAGACCAGACCGTCGCGGCTCTGACTGCTCGGGCCGGGGTCTCGCAACCGGCCGTGTCAAAACATCTTGGGGTGCTGAAGCAGGCCGGGTTGGTGCGCGACCGCCACGAAGGCCGCAACACGCACTATAGCGCGGAGCTTGGCGCCTTGGCACCGCTCATCGACTGGACAAACCAAATGGCTGGATTCTGGCAAAGCCGGTTCGATAACCTCGAAGATCTGCTCAAAAGGATGGACCAATGACCAATACCGAGACCGAAACGCGCGCCGTCGTTGTCGAACGGGAGGTTGCTTTTCCGCCGGAAAGGATCTGGCGCGCGCTGACCCAATCACATTTGATCGAGGAGTGGCTGATGAGGAACGATTTCAAGCCAGACGAGGGGCACCGTTTCAATCTGAGCGCGGACTGGGGGACGGTCGACTGTCAGGTCAAGGCAGTCGAGCCCAATAAGACGCTGTCTTACACGTGGGATACCAAGGATCTCAGGAGCGTCGTCACGTGGACGCTCACCCCTACGAGCACAGGGACTCATCTGCGCATGGAGCAGTTGGGCTTCCGGCCGGACCAGCAGCAGTACTATCAGGGCGCCCAACACGGGTGGCAGCGGTTCTTTGCGAAGCTGGAGCAGGTCCTGGCGCGGATAGGATAGCCGTGCCGGCGCCATAGGCATCTGCGGGCGAAACGCAACGCCCAACAAGACGTCTGTCAACGAAACAAGGTAGCAAGAAAGGCCGCCAAGCGGGTCGCCCGATCCGCTTCAACTCGTCTTCAGAGGAGGTGCTCATGAACTGGAACGTTTGGATACGGCAATTCCACCGCTGGCTGTCGATCATTTTTACGGCGGTCGTCGCAGCCATCTTCATCACCTTGGGCGTGGGTGTCGAGCCCGCCTACTGGGTATATCTCATGCCGCTGATCCCGCTCGCCTTGCTCATGCTCAGCGGTCTCTATCTGTTCGCGTTGCCCTATGCCACGAACTGGCGCAGCGGACGACGCACGGCGTAGAAGCCTGAGCGCGGTGGCCGACAAGACGCACGCGAACCCACCCACAGCCGAAATTCAAACTGTGGCGCTGCCCGAGTTCGGCTAGCTGTCCTGCCCGGTTCGCTTGACAATGGGCTAAGGCTGCGCGACGCCAGACGGGTGCGGCAAGTCGGGTTGGCATGGCGACAGTGGCAAAGACGCTGAACAGCATTTCGCGGCCGCGCTTCGGCGGGGGCGCTGCGTTCGGGACAAGGCTATGACCAAACCGCGCTCGCGCCGCGGCGGCGGCCGTCCGACGATCGCCGATGTCGCGCGCAAGGCCGGCGTCGGCGCCATCACCGTCTCCCGCGCCTTGCGCGAGCCGGGGCGTGTTTCGGAGGATCTGCGCCGCCAGATCCAGGCGGCTGTCGATGAGCTCGGCTACCTGCCCGACCCGAATGCGCGAGCGTTGGCTTCGGCGCGCGCCGAGGTCTTTGGCGTGCTGGTGCCGTCGCTCACCAACAGCGTCTTTGCCGAAGTGCTGCGCGGCATCTATGACAGTCTGTCGGACAGTTCCTACCGCATCCAGTTCGGCAACACCCATTATTCCGGCCTCGAGGAGGAGCGGCTGCTGCAGGTGTTCGGCCCGCAGCGCCCGGCGGCGCTGATCGTGGCGGGCATCGACCAGACGCCAATTTCGCGAAGACTGCTCGAGACAGCCGGCTGCCCGGTGGTGCAGGTCATGGAGACCGGGCCCGATCCGGTCGACATGATGGTCGGCTTCTCGCATTTAGACGGCGGCAGGGCGGCGACGGAGCACATGATCGAAATGGGCTATCGCCGCATCGGCTTCATCGGCGCGCGCATGGACCCGCGCTCGCAGCGGCGGCTGGCCGGCTATCGTGCGGCGATGGAGGCGGCCGGCCTGTTCGACGCGCGGCTGGTCACTACCACACCGGTGCCGTCCAGCGTGACGCTCGGGCGCGAATTGTTTCGCGACGCGCTGGCCAAGATGCCGACGCTGGACGGGGTTTTCTGCAACAATGACGACATCGCGCTCGGCGCGCTGTTCGAGTGCCACCGCGCCTCGATCGCCGTGCCAAAAACGATCGGCATCACAGGCTTCAACGATCTCGACATGATGGAAGTGGCTTTTCCATCCATCACCAGCATCCGGACGCCTCGCTACGAGATCGGCCGGCTGTCAGTCGCCATGGCGCTGGCGGCGATTGCAGGCCAGCGGCCGCAAGACCCAGTCGTCGACCTCGGCTTCGAGCTCAGGTGCCGCGAGAGCACTGCCCGCTGAAAGCACTTTCAGGCAAGCGAAATGCCGCTTTACACGACGTTATGGGTAGCGCTACCATCTGCCATTGGGAAGAAGCTCACGGCAAAGACCGAATTCTGTTTATTATATATAAGCGACAGCTCATGCTTGTTTATTATGTATAATATGATAGTTTTTACTTCGGTTAGCCGAGCGACAAGGGAGGAGATCGGGTCGGCATTCGGCCACCTGAAGGCGCGAAGGGCAAGGCGGGAGGTGCCGGGCCGGACGTGCGAGACGCGTAAGCACAATCAAAAACTGCAACTGGGAGGAATATCGATGTTCAAGTCACTTGTTGGTGGCATCGTTGCCGCCACTGCATTGGTCATGCTGAGTTCGTCGGCGCTCGCCGAACCCGAAATCGTCGCAGGCCCATCCGCCGAGCCGGAATGCTTCGCGCCATGGGCCGCCGACACGCAGTTCTTCAAGTTTCCCAAGAAGGAAGGCCCGTACCGCATCGCGCTCGCCAATGGCTATATCGCCAACACCTGGCGCATCCAGATGGTGCAGACGGCAAAAGCCTATGCGGCGCAGCCGGAGGTCGCGGCCAAGCTCAAGGAATTCAAGGTCGTGTCGACCGGCGAAGACGTGCCGGCGCAGATTTCGGCGATCAACAATTTCATCGATTCCGGCTATGACGCGATCGTCGTCAACGCGCAGAATCCAACGGCGTTCGGTCCGGTCATCAAGCGCGCCAAGCAAGCCGGTGTCGTGCTGGTCGCCTTCGACAACATCCTCGACACCAAGGACGCCATCAACGTCAATGTCGACCAGAAAGGCCTTGGCGAATTGTGGGCCAACTGGCTGATCAAGCATATCCCCAATGGCGGCAAGATCCTCGAGGTGCGCGGCGTTGCCGGCACGTCGGTCGACACCGACCGCCACAACGGCATCCATGAGACCCTCAACGCTTCAGGCAAGAAGTGGGAGGTCACCGAAGTCGTCGGCAAATGGGACGATGGCGTGGCGCAAAAGGCTACGGCCGACGCCATCGCCACCAACGGTCCCTTCGACGGCGTCACCGGGCAGGGCGGCGACACCGGCATCGTCCAGGCGATGATCGACGCCAAGCATCCGTTCGTGCCGTTCGGCGGCGAAACGGAGAATGGCTTTCGCAAATTTTGCGCCAAATTTGCCTCAGAAGGGCTGAAATGCTCGTCGGCCGGAACCGGACCCGCCCAGGTGGCGGTCGCCATCAAGACGGCGATCGCCGCGCTCGAGGGCCAGGTCGTCCCGCAGGCGGTGAAGCTGCCGCTGGCGATCGTCGAGGATCCGAACTTCAAGGAGGGCGAGGACTATTTCCCCGACCAGTCCGACAATTTCTTCGTCGGCAATTCCTTCCCGACCTGCGGCATCAATTTCACCGCGCAGGAAATCATGGGCCAGAGCAAGGAAAACCAGTAGGCTGATCGCTCGGCGCCGCGGGATATTCCGCGGCGCCGGTCCCGATGAAAAAGCGCCTTGGGAGGGGCCGATGGACGGTGCGGTTCCGCTCTTCCGCATGGAGGGCATATCCAAGCGCTATGGCGGTGTGCGGGCGCTGGAAAAGGCCGAGCTTTCGGTCACGCCAGGCAGCATTCACGCCATCCTCGGCGAAAACGGAGCCGGCAAATCGACGCTGATCAAAGTGATGGCCGGCGTCGTCGCACCTGACGAAGGCCGCATGATGCTGGACGGAAGCGAGGTGAGCTTCGCGTCGCCGGCGGCGGCCAACCAGGCGGGCATCGTCTGCATCTTCCAGGAATTGTCGCTCGTCCCCGAACTCAGTGTCGCCGACAACATCGTCATTTCCGATCCGCCGAAACGCTTCGGCATGATCGACCGCAAGGCGCAGCGGCGCATCGCGGAAGAAGCCTTGGCTCGTGCAGGCGCCGCCGACATCCACCCGCTGGCGCTGGTCAAGGACCTTCCGCTTTCAAGACGGCAGATGGTCGAGATCGCCAAAGCACTTGCCAGGAAGCCGCGCATCCTGATCCTCGACGAGGCGACCTCGGCGCTGACCGCGGCCGACGTCGCCAAGATTTTTGGCGTCTTGAAGCGGCTCCGGGCGGAAGGGTTGGCGCTGCTCTACATCTCGCATCGGATGAACGAGATCGCCGAGCTTGCCGACCAGTGCACGGTGTTCCGCAACGGCCGCAACGTCGCCAGCTATGCTGCGGGCTCGAAGAGCGACAATGAAGTCGTCGAGCTGATGATCGGCCGCGAATACAGCCATATTTTCCCACCGAAGCCGGTGCGCGCCCCCGCTATCACCGCTCCGGTACTGGAGGCGCGAAAACTGTCGTGGACCGACAGGCTGGACAATATCTCGCTCACGGTCGGCGCAGGTGAGGTCGTCGGCCTCGGCGGTCTCGACGGCCAAGGCCAGCGCGAATTGCTGCTCGCCTTCTTCGGCGTGCTGCGCGGCCTCAGCGGCCAGATACTGATCGACGGCAAACCGGTGGCGATCGCCAGCCCGGCCAAGGCCCGCGGTGACCGGATCGGCATGGCGCTGATCCCGGAGGACCGCAAGACCGAAGGCCTGATGCTGCCGATGACGGTGCGCGAAAACCTCTCCTTTGCCGCACTCGATCGGTTGTCTAGGGCCGGCATCATCGACCGTGCCGCCGAGCAGCGGCTGATCGACGACATGGTCGCCCTGCTGGCGATCAAGACAGCCGGCCTCGACATCCCGGTTGGCGCGCTGTCCGGCGGCAACCAGCAGAAGGTCGTCATCGCCAAATGGCTGATGCGGCAGCCGCGCATCATCCTGCTCAACGACCCGACGCGCGGCATCGATGTCGGCACCAAGCAGGAACTGTATCAGCTGATGCGCAAACTCGCCGATCAAGGCGCGGCGATCCTGTTTTACTCGACCGACTATGACGAGTTGATCGGCTGCTGCGACCGGGTGCTGGTGCTCTATGACGGGGCGGTCAAGCGCGAGCTGGTCGGCGCCGAGATCACCGAGCGGGCACTGATCGCCAGCGCGCTCAACATCCATGGCGAAGAGATGCCTGTTGGAGGCATGGCGAAGACGTCAGCCCGAAGCATGGCGAAGACGCCAGCCCGAGGAGCGGACGCGTGAAAGATTGGCGCTATTGGCTTGCCGAGCAACGCGGAACGCTGCTGGCGTTCGGTATCTTCATCGTGATGTTCACGATCTACACCTCGAATCATCCGGCCGGCTTTACCGCCAATGTCGTGCAGACGGCTTCCAACAAGGGCGTGCTGCTTGCCTTCGTCGCCATGGCGCAGACGCTGGTGGTGATCACCGCCGGCATCGATCTTTCCGTCGGCATGATCTTTCTGCTGACCAACTGCCTGGCCTCATGGCTGGTCATCGGCACTGGCATCGAGACCGCGTTCGGCGTTGTCGCGGTGCTCGGCACCGGGCTGCTGTGCGGGGCGATCAACGGCGCCATCGTCATCTACGGACGGCTGCAGCCGATCGTCACTACCATCGCCACCGGCGCGGTCTATTTCGGCATCGCGCTGCTGCTGCGACCGTTCCCGGGCGGTTCGGTCAACGAGGATCTTGCCGACGCGCTGACCGGGCGGCTGTTCGGCGTGGTACCGGCGAGCCTGGTGGCGCTGCTGGCCGTCGTGCTCGTCGTCTGGGTGCCGTTCAGCCGGTCGGTGCTTGGGCGCGCGGCCTATGCCGCCGGATCTTCGGAGATGGCGGCCTACATGTCCGGCGTGCCGATCCGCCGGGGAAAATTCGCCGCCTATGCGCTGGCCGGCCTGCTCGCCGCGATCGGCGGGCTGTTCCTGACCTTCTTCACCTATACCGGCGAGGCGGCCTATGCTAGCGGCAATGCCTATACGCTGTTCTCGATCGCCGCCGTGGTGCTCGGCGGCGTCTCATTGTTCGGCGGCAAGGGCAGCGCCATCGGAGCGATTTTCGGCGCGCTCGCCTTCCGCACCATCGGCGACCTGCTCTTCGTCTTCGATTTCGATCCGCTCTGGCAGCCGCTGTTCCAGGGCGTCATCCTGCTGATCGCCGTCAGCCTCGGCGCCTTCGCCCTGTTCAGGGTCCGCAACCGGCTGGAGTGGTTCCTGTGAGCGAAACGACCATCGCCGGTATCGCCGGCCGCATGCCGAAATTCATCCGCCGCGCCGACCCTGCGGTGCTGACCGCCTTTGCCTGCATCGTGCTGCTGCTGTTTATCGGCAGCCTTTATTCGCGCAGCTTCCTGTCGCCGGAATATCTGCTGCAGCAGCTCAAGGTGGCCTCTTTTCTCGGCGTGATCGCCACCGGCATGATGCTGGTCATCCTGCTCGGCCAGATCGACCTGTCGGTGCCGTGGTCGGTGGCGACGGGCGCGATGATGGCCTGTGCGGCCGCCGCCTACGGCCCGCTCGGCGTGGCGCTGGCGATCCCGTTCGGCATTTTCTGCGGCATCGCCATCGGCATCGTCAACGGCATCGGCGTCGCTTATCTGCGCATTCCCTCGATGATCATCACGCTCGCCACCAATGCCGTCGCGCAAGGGCTGATGGTGGTCTATACAGGCGGCTTCTCGCCGCAGGATTCGGCGACCCGGGCGATGCGCTATCTGGCGACCGGCATTGCCATTCCGGGCGTGCCCAACGCCGTCGTCATCTGGGCGCTGATCGGTGCTGCGATGGTTTTCGTGCTGACCCGCACCGGCTTCGGCCGCACGGTCTACGGCATCGGCAACCGCGAGCGCGCCGCCTACCTCTCCGGCATCGACACGCGGCGCGTGGTGCTGATCGCCTTCGCCGTGTCCGGCGGGCTCTCCGCCTTCGGCGGCGTGCTTCTGGCCGGCTATGCCTCCAAGGCGGCGCAGTCAATGGGCGACGCCTATCTGCTGCCGTCGATCGCTGCGGTGGTGCTTGGCGGCACTTCGATCCTCGGCGGCCGCGGCTCCTATCTCGGCACGGTCGCGGGCGTCATCCTGATCACGCTTTTGCAATCCATTCTTTCCGTCATGCAGATGCCGGAGGCGGGGCGGCAGATCATCTACGGCGTCGTCATCGTTGCCATGCTGCTGCTTTACGGCCGCGCGCCGGCCAGCCGCTGACTCGCATCGTGGACGAAGAGCCAGCACAAATGCAGAGGAAGCGCATTCGGCCCGCACCGGCCGTCGTGGTGATGGGCGTCGCCGGTTGTGGCAAGTCGGCCGTCGGCGAAGCGCTGGCGGCGGCGCTGGGCGATGTCTTCGTCGAGGGCGACAGGCTGCATCCACCGGAAAACGTCGCGCGCATGGCAAGCGGCGAGCCGCTGACCGACGCATTGCGCGAAGGCTGGCTCGACGCGATCGGCCGGCGCATTGCCGGATCGGTGGGCGATAGGCAAGCCGTCGTCGCCGCCTGCTCGGCGCTTAAGCGCAGCTACCGCGAGCGTCTGCGCGGCTTTTCCGAAAACATCGTTTTCCTCTATCTGGAAATCGATCAGGCGACCGCAAAGCAGCGTGTCGGCTCCCGCCACGGCCATTTCATGCCGGCAAGCCTGGTCGACAGCCAGTTCGCCACGCTCGAAGCGCCGGCAGCCGACGAGAATGCATTGACGATCGATGCAACGCGCCCGATCGCTGACATCGTCGCCGACGTAGTGAGGCTGTTCCGGGCGAGTTCCTGAGCGGGCCGCCTGCGCGTCCCGCTTTAGGGTGCCAGATCAGATCTGCGACGTCAGTTCGACTGGAAAATCGTCATTATCGGCGTCGCGCATGGCGGCGAGACTGCGATTGTCCAGCACCTCGGCGATCGCATGGCGCACCTCCAGCATCATATTCCGGACCTGGCATGTCGCCTCGTCGCAATCCTCGCAGCGCTGATATTGGGTACGGCTGGCGCAAGGGATCGGCGCCAGCGGCCCGTCGAGGACACGCACGACATGGCCGATCCTGATCTCGGAGGCCGGGCGGGCGAGGCGATAGCCGCCTTCCTTGCCCTTGCGGCTCTGGACGAAGCCGGCATTGCGCAATTCGCCCAGAATGGCATCCAGGAATTTCTTCGGGATGTTGTTGGCGACGGCAATGTCGTTGACGAACGCGAGCTGGCCGACCGGCAAGCCTGACAGATGCACGAGGGCCTTGAGGCCGTATTTGCCTTTTTTGGTAAGCATGCCCGATTTCAGTTCATGAAAACCCCAACCGCCCGCATCTGGCGGTTGTTTGTGTGCAAATCATGACGTTTGGTTGCGCGATGCAGTTTCGCGAAACAAGCCGTCCGAGGGCACAGTAGGCACAAACACGTTGATTGTTCGTGACGTTTTGGACGGCGCGCCGGGAACGTGCGGGAAATCACCTGTCCGGAGCGCTAAAACGAAGAAAGCCGGCAAAAGCCGGCCTTCTTATCCAGTTCGAAGATTGCTTGCTTCAGCGGCTGCCATAGGTCTGGTCGAGCAGGCCGCCGGCGGCGAAATGCTCGGCTTGGATCTTGGCCCAGCCGCCGAAGACATCTTCGACCGTCAGCAGCCGGACATCGGGGAACTCGGCCTTGTATTTGGCGGCGACCGCCGCGTCGCGAGCCCGCAGGCCGTTGCGGGCGGCGATGTCCTGGCCCTGCGGCGTGTAGAGGAAGTCGAGATAGGTCTTGGCGAGGTCACGCGTGCCATGCTCGTCGGCGACCGTGTCGACGATTGCCACCGGAAACTCCGCCAGCAGGCTGACCGAAGGCGTCACCTGCTCGAACTTGTCGTCGCCATACTCCCTGCGGACGCCGCGCGTTTCCGACTCGAAGGTGATCAGCACGTCGCCGATCTCACGCTGCACGAAGGTGGTGGTGGCGGCGCGCCCGCCTGAGTCGAAGATCGGCACGTTGTTGAACAGCTTGGTGACGAATTCCTTGACCTTGGCGTCGTCGCCCTTGAAGGCTTCCTTGGCATAGGCGGTGGCCGCCAGGTAGGTGTAGCGCGCATTGCCCGACGTTTTCGGGTTGGGGAAGATCACCTGGACGTCGTCGCGCACGAGATCGTTCCAATCCTTGATGTTCTTCGGGTTGCCGGCGCGCACCAGGAAGGACGGCAGCGAATAGAAAGGCGAGGCGTTTTCAGGAAAATCCTTCTGCCAGTCGGCCGAGATAAGACCCTTCGAGACCAGGAATTCGATGTCGAGGACCTGATTGAAGGTGACGACATCGGCGCCGAGGCCTTCGGCGATGGCACGCGCCTGGGCCGACGTTCCGGCATGCGACTGATCGATGGCCACCCCGGGGTGCTCGGCGACGAAGGCCTTGTTGACCTGCGCAAACAGTTCGCGGCCGACATCATAGGACGCATTCAGCAATCTGTCGGCCGACCAGGCTTGGGAGGATGCCAGGAACAGGCCGGCCAATGTGGCGACGCCAAGCAAAAATCGCTTCATGAAAACAGGCTCCAATGCACTGAGCTTATTGCCGAAGCATAGCGGCAAGGCATGATGGGCGACGAGACACGTAGGACGGATTCGCCACGTCACCGCTAGAAAAATGTTCCCATTCCGGGCCGTCACTAGGATTTTCTTTCACGCAGAGTCTTTAGGGACACCTGGGCAACGGTCCCCATGCGTTGGCAAGACAATTGTATCGCGACTCTGTTTGGCATCTACATTGTATATACAAGGGAGCCATTGCCATGCCCCAGCACCGCCATTCCAAAACGCCACCGAAAGAGGCGAAGCTGTTTCGCAACAATCGCAGCCAAGCGGTGCGCATTCCTGTCGAGTTCGAACTTCCCGGCGAAAAGGTCTTGATCAGCCGTGAAGGCGACCGCTTGGTCATCGAGCCGGTCCGCAAACCTGGCCGCTCGGTCCCGAGGAAGACATCCCCGAGATCGACGATATGCCTATCACATCCGAGAATTTTTAATACGGTTCATGCTGGACACCAACACTATCAGCGACATGGTCCGAAACGCGGATCAAGCAGTCGGAAACAGCTTCCAGCGCCGGGGCCGGAACGCCACCCGGCTTTTCTGCGCCGCCCGATGGTCGACGGGAAGCTCGATCTCGACCCGCTGGCGCTCGCCGCCGATTTCGAGCTCCACCCGTCTGGTGCCGGCGACGCGGCGGCTGGCGGCGACCGTGCCGGCGATGCAGCCATTGCATTCCTCCACCAGTTCGACATCGTGCGGACGGAAGAACAGCGTCGCTTCGCCTTGCGGTGCATGCGGTGCGGACAGGCCGATCGGGCGGTCGGCGATCCAGACCTGACCGTCCTCGACCTTGACGGGAAGCGCGCTCGATTCACCGATGAAGCCGTAGACGAAGGGCGAGTTCGGCGTGTCGTAGATTTCATCGGCAGTGCCGACCTGCTCGATGCTGCCCTGACTCATCACCACCACGCGGTCGGCAAGCTCCAGCGCCTCTTCCTGATCATGGGTGACGAAGACCGTGGTGTGGCCGGTGGCGTCGTGGATTTCGCGCAGCCAACGGCGCAACTCGCGGCGGACCTGGGCATCAAGCGCGCCGAACGGCTCGTCGAGCAAAAGCACGGCCGGTTCGATCGCCATCGCGCGGGCAAGCGCCACACGCTGGCGCTGGCCGCCCGAAAGCTGCGCCGGATAGCGTTTCTCCAAGCCGGAAAGCTGGACGAGGTCGAGAAGCTCGGAGGCACGGCGGCGGATTTCCTGCGCCGACGGTCGTGACGGCCCGTGCCGAACTTTTAAGCCGAAGCCGATATTGTCGGCGACCGTCATATGGCGAAACAGCGCATAATGCTGGAAAACGAAGCCGACATTGCGCTCCTGGATCGACTTTTGCGACGCATCCTCCTCGCCAAAGAAGATCCTTCCTTTCGTCGGCCGCTCCAGCCCGGCTATCAGCCTCAGCAGCGTCGTCTTGCCGGAACCGGAAGGCCCGAGCAGCGCGATCAGCTCGCCGGACTTGATGTCGAGCGAAACGTCGTGGAGGGCCGGAAACCGTTCAAACTCCTTGCGCACGTTGGCAACGCGAACTTCCATCAACCGTCCCTTTTTTCAGTGTCCGCGCGTCGCGGCGATCTCGGCGCCGTAGCGCATTTCGAGAAGTGTTTTCAAGACCAGCGTGACGAGCGCCAGGCCCGCAAGCAGCGAGGCGACGGCGAATGCGGCGGCGGCATTGTACTCGTTATAGAGGATTTCGACATGCAGCGGCATGGTGTTGGTCAGCCCGCGTATGTGGCCCGACACCACCGACACCGCGCCGAACTCGCCCATGGCGCGGGCATTGCACAACAGAACGCCGTAGAGCAGCCCCCATTTGACGTTGGGCAGCGTCACGTACCAGAAGGCCTGCCAGCCATTGGCGCCGAGCGACAGCGCCGCCTCCTCGTCGCCATTGCCCTGTTCCTGCATCAACGGGATCAGTTCTCGGGCGACGAAGGGGAAAGTGACGAAGATGGTGGCGAGCACGATGCCCGGCACGGCAAAGAGGATGACGATGCCATGCGCTTTCAGCCAGGCACCGAGCAGACCTTGCGCGCCGAACAACAGCACATAGACCAGCCCGGAAATGACCGGCGAAACTGAAAACGGCAGGTCGATGAGCGTGGTCAGGAAAGCCTTGCCCTTGAACTCGAACTTGGCGATCGCCCAGGCGGCGGAGACTCCGAAGACGATGTTGAGCGGCACCGAGATCGCCGCCACCAGCAGCGTCAGATAGATCGCCGAGCGCGTGTCGGGGCTGGTCAGCGCGTCCGCATAGTCACTGAAGCCCTTTGCGAAGGCTTCGTTGAAGACGACGATCAGCGGCAACAGCAGGAAAATGCCGAGGAAGGCAAAGCTCACGATCATCAGCACGGCTTTCGCCGGGCGGCTTTCAGTCACCGCCGCCGACAGGCTTTCGTGGTGCGGTGCGTAGGATTTGATCTCCGGATCAGCCATAGCGCTTGCGGCTCCACGTCTGCACCAGGTTGATGACCAGCAGCATCACGAACGATAAGGCGAGCATGATCGCCGCGATCGCGGTCGCCGCCGCATAATTGTATTCCTCCAGCCGGATGACGATCAGAAGCGGCGCGATTTCGGATTTGTAGGGCAGATTGCCGGCGATGAAGATGACGGAGCCGTACTCGCCGACGCCGCGCGCGAAAGCCAAAGCGAAACCGGTGACGATGGCCGGCGCCAGGCCCGGAAGCAGAACCCTGGCGATGGTCTGGAAGCGATTGGCGCCGAGCGTGGCGGCCACTTCCTCCACCTCCTTGTCGATCTCTTCCATGATCGGCTGGACGGTGCGCACGACAAAAGGCAGGCCGATGAAGATCAGCGCGATGATGATGCCGAGCGGCGTGTAGGCGACTTTGATGCCGAGCGGCGCCAGCAGGCTGCCGAGCCAGCCATTCGGCGCGTAGAGCGTGGTCAGCGCGATGCCGGCTACCGCCGTCGGCAGCGCGAAGGGCAGGTCGACCATGGCATCGACGATGCGGCGGCCAGGAAAGCTGTAGCGTACCAGCACCCAGGCGACGATCGTGCCGAAGACGACATTCACCATGGCGGCAATGAAGGCGGTGCCGAAGCTGATTTCAAGCGCGTTGATGGTGCGGCGGTCGGTAGCGATCGCCCAGAAATCGGCCCAGCCGAGCGCGGCCGATCGCCAGATCAGCCCCGACAGGGGAATGAGGATGATGAGCGTGAGGTAGGCAAGCGAGAAGCCGAGCGTCAATCCGAAACCCGGAATGACGCTGGGCTGTCTGAACCGCCACCCCGCCTTGGCGGGTGCTGTGGTCATGTCGTCCTGATCTAAAATCTAGCTTACTGGGTCTACTGGGCCGGCTTGTAGATCTGGTCGAATATACCACCGTCGCCGAAATGGTAAGGCTGCGCCTTCTTCCAGCCGCCAAAAAGCGGATCGTCGATGGTGATCAGCTTGATCTCCGGGAGTTTAGCGAGGTCCTCCGGCGGCACCAAATCGGGCTTCGACGGGCGATAGTGGTTCTTGGCGATCAGCGTCTGGCCCTCCTTGGAGTAGAGATAGCTCAGATAGGCTTCAGCGACTTTTCGCGTGCCCTTGGCATCGACATTGGCGTCGACCACGGCGACCGGCGGCTCGGCCAGGATCGAGGTCGGCGGGTAGACGATGTCGAAATTGTCGGCGCCGAACTCGTCGAGCGCCAGATAGGCCTCGTTTTCCCAGGCCAGCAGCACGTCGCCCAGCCCCTTTTGCGCGAAGGTCACGGTTGCGCCGCGCGCGCCGGTGTCGAGCACCGGAACATGAGAGTACAGATTGCCGACGAATTCCTTGGTCTTGGCCTCGTCACCGCCATCCTTGGCATTGGCATAGGCCCAGGCGGCGAGATAGTTCCAGCGTGCGCCGCCCGAGGTCTTGGGGTTCGGCGTGATCACCTGGACGTCGTCCTTGACCAAATCGCCCCAGTCGTGGATGCCTTTCGGATTGCCCTTGCGGACGAGGAAGATGATGGTCGATGTGTAGGGCGCTGAATTGTTTTCGAACTTGGTCCGCCAGTCGGGATTGATCTTCTTCGATTTCTCCACGATGGCGTTGATGTCGCCTTCGAGCGCCAGCGTCACCACGTCGGCGTCGAGGCCGTCGATCACGGCGCGGGCCTGCGCGCCCGACCCGCCATGCGACTGCTGGACAGTTATCGTCTCACCGGTCTCGGCCTTCCAGTGGGCGATAAAAGCCTCGTCGAATTGCTTGTACAGCTCACGCGTCGGATCATAGGACACGTTGAGGATGGTGGTATCGGCAAACGCGAAACCGAGCGTGCCGAACTGGACAGATGTGGCAACCAGTGCGCCGAGCAGTTTCCTGAAATGAGGATTGGTCATTTCCGCCTCCGTTGAGATCACCTCAATCTACTGAATTGGTAGAAATTAGATGCAATCAATGTTGCTTTTTTTGGCCTTGTGAAGCAATTTTTCGCCGACCTTTGGCCTCATGAGGAAATTCTTTCCTCGCAACGCTGCAGTGCGGAATCCGGGCTCATGAAGCGATCTATCTAGAGACCGGTCGCGCCTCCGCAATGGCTGGGTGAAGTGCGAGCGCGAATTGCATTGGCAGCGGCCAGCGTTTAGTCGGCGGTGACGGGAAAATCGAAGCGCTGCTTTGGAAAGGGCTCGTTTTCCAGCGTGAAGTGCCACCATTCGCGGGCATAATTCCTGAAGCCGCCGGCGCGCATGGCCTCGACAAGCCTCTTGCGATTTGCGGTTGCTTCCCCCGCGAGCGAACGGTGCGCCGTTTCGCTCATCGGGTCGAAACAGTTGAAGCCGGTCCCGAAATCGAGCGTATCGGCATCTGATACACCGCAGGCCTGTTTTGGAGCGGTGTTGCGGTCGGCTCGCGCGATGGCGACATCGACGGTCGAGCCGCGCGAATGCGTCGACAGTTCGCCGACATAGCCCTTGGCGATGAGGTCCTTGCGCTTGACCGCCGGATACCATTGCGGGTCGGGTGGTCCGCCTTCCCTAGTCCATTCGCCCATGTCGGAGACGGCGCGCGCCGGGCGGTAGCAGTCGAACACCACCAGCGTCAGCCCCTCGGCGGCAATCGCTTTCTGGACGCCGGAAAGCGCTTCCGCCGCTCGCCCGGTGAGGATGCATACCGGCGCGTCGTAGCCGGCCGCCTTGCGGTGCAGGAAATTGTCTGTGCGGGCATAGCGGACGTCCTGCCGGATGGTGGGATCGATGTCGGCCAGCCGAACGAAGCCGGCGGGGAGGTCTGCGGCGAAGGCAGTGGTACTACCGGCAGGCGACAACAGGGCGCAAAAAGCAATTCGCTGAATCGCTTGGCGCATTCTATTCAACGAACACTTTCACGCTGGCTGCGCGCCCGACCGCGTCGATCACGGTCAGGGTCGAATAGCCGACGCCGTCCGGCTGCCAGGTCGCGGTGCGCCGCCGGTCGATGCCGACCAGCGGCTTGCCATTGGCCAGCCAGCGGAACGGGGCGCGGCCGCCTTGCAGCTTCAGCACCAGTGGCGTGGCGTCGGCGGCGGTGGCGCCGAGATCGACGTGGGCGCCGTCGGGCGGAAAGATGATCGTCGGCGCGGGCTCGGTCGGCGTCGCCTGGACCAAGCCGTCGGCGCCAGAACCGAAGCGCGCCAATGTCACCGGCAGATCGTCGCGCCTGGGTCTGGCGACGCCGGCCGGCTGGCTTGGAAGCGGCACGGCAGCCAGGCCAGAGCGGACAAAGCCCTCGAACAGGATCGGTGCGGCCGAGACATAGCCGGACAGGCCGGGTACCGCGCCGGCGTCGGGACGGCCAACCCAGACGCCCAGCACGTAGCGTCCGTCGAAGCCGACCGACCAGGCATCGCGGTAGCCGTAGGAGGTGCCGGTCTTGTAGGCGATGCCGCGCTGGGCGGCGCCCTCGGGCGGCTTGACGCCCGACAATATGTCGGTGATCTGCCAGTTCGCCTGATCGTCGAGGATGGTCGCGGTCGAGCGCTCGGCATTCGCCGGCTCGGTGCCGTCATGCAGCGTGTGTGCCTTGCCGCCGTTGGCGAGCCCGGCATAGAGCTGGACGAGGTCGCGCAGCGTCACGCCGACACCGCCAAGACCGATGGCGAGACCCGGCGCCTTGTTGACGGGCAGGATCGGCGTGACGCCGGCCTGCCGGAAGCGCGCCAGCAGCCGCGCCGGCCCGACCGCGTCGAGCACACTGATCGCCGGCACGTTGAGCGACAGCTGCAGCGCCTGCCTGATGCTGACGTCGCCCTGATAGCCCATGTCGAAATTCTTCGGCCGATAGCCGGAGAAATCCGTCGGCCTATCGTCGATCAGCGTATCCTGCGCCACCAATCCCTGCTCGAAGGCGAGCCCGTAGATGAACGGTTTTAGCGTCGAACCGGGCGAGCGGACGATCCTGGTCATGTCGATCCAGCCGGAGCGGCTGGCGTCGAAATAGTCGGCGGAGCCGACTTCGCCGAGGATGTCGCCGGTGCGGGCGTCGGCCATAACCATGGCGACGGACAGGCGGGGGCCGAGCCTGGTTGCGGCGTCCCTGGCCACCTGTTCCAGCCCTTCCTGGACGCTCTTGCGGATCGTCAGCCGCAGCTTCTGGCCGGGGACGGCCCTGGGCAGCACTGCATAAGCGGCGTGGGCGGCGAGTGCCGGCAGCGGGCGGCGGATGGCGGGAACGTCGTCGAGCGCGGCACGTGCGGCCTCGCGCTCGCCGAGCAGGCCTGATGCGACCATGCGCGTCAACACGCGGTCGCGGGCGGCGTGGGCGATTGAAAGGTTGCGGTCGGGCCGGCGCTTTTCCGGTAGTTGTGGCAGCGCGACGAGCAGGGCCGCCTCCGAGACGGTCAGCCGCTTCGGCTCCTTGCCGAAATAGGCCAGCGAGGCGGCGCGCACGCCTTCGAGATTGCCGCCATAGGGCGCAAGCGTCAAATAGCGTTCGAGGATCTGGCGCTTGCTGAGCCGCCGCTCGATCTGCAGGGCGCGCAGCAGCTGCTTGAGCTTGGAGCCGAGGCTGCGGCTGTCGCGCGGTTCGGTCAGCCGGGCGAGCTGCATCGATAGCGTCGAGCCGCCGGAGACGATACGGCCATTGGTCACGAACTGGCCGGCGGCGCGGGCCAGCGCCAGCACGTCGACGCCTTGATGGTCCCAGAAGCGCTTGTCCTCGTATGTCACCAGCATGTCGACGAACTGTTTGTCGACCTGGTCGAGGCGGGTGGCGAGCCGCCAATAGCCGTCCGGCGTGGCGAAGGCCCGCAACAACTGGCCGTCGCGGTCCTGGACTTCGGTCGATACCGTCAGCGCCGCCGGCAGCGGCGGCGGAAAGGCGCGGTCGAGCTGCCACAGGGTGGCGGCGGCGAGGGTGAGGAGGCCAGCGACGGAAATGGCGGTGATGGCTGAACGGCGCAGGAATTTTCGGGAAAGCACGGCGCTGCCCCTCATCCGCCTGCCGGCACCTTCTCCCCGTATAGTGACGGGGAGAAGGGGGCCGTCATGGCCCACGGCGGCTTTTCTGCAGCGTTCGAGTTTGGCGAAAACTTCGGCGCAGGCCTCTTTCTCCCCGTCATTATACGGGGAGAAATGCCCGGCAGGGCAATGAGGGGCAGCGCCATCGCCATGTTCCTGTTCGCCAGCTTTGCCTTACGGCGCCTTGACCTCCATCATGCCGGTCGCGGTACGGGCCGAATATTGCGGCCGGTACATGTCCTCGACGGTTGCCGCTGGATGGGCATAGGTGCCCGGCGTCACCGCACGCACGACATAGGCGAGCGTGATGTTGCGGTCGCCTTCGCCGTCGTTCGGATTGAAAGCGGCGATGAAACGGTCGTCGCGGAATTCGAGATGGGCGGCGTCGGTCTGGGCCAGCCAGGAGAAATTCGACAACTGGGCGCTGGAAACCAGGCCCGGATTGTCGATCTCGAAGCCGGCCGGCAGCAGATCGGTGATCACCAGCCGCGATGGCCATTTGTTTCGCTCGTAGATGTTGAGCACGACGACATAGCGTTCGTTTTGGGTCGCCTGCGTGACATTGGCTTCGGTGCCGTCGAGCTTGTAGTAGGTGCGGCCGATGGTGAAGCCGTCGCCGCCGGCCGGCAGCGGCTGGATCGGCGAGGCCACCGTGGTGACGACCGCCTGCAGCGGGTTGCTGCCGGTGTTGGCGACGGTCAGCGGACTGTCGGCAATGTCGCTGCCGGCGATCTGGTCCAAATAGGTGCCCGCATGCGGCGCGCCATTGATGGTCAGCGCGATCGCATCATTGCCGGCCTTCAGGGCACGCGCCGCCAGCAGCATCCAGGACTCGTCCTGCGTGCTGGTCCATCTGACGGCGGCGCGTTCCTGCGTCACCCGCTTGATCAGCGCCGGCACAATCGTCGGCACCGGCTTGGATTCGGCGGCAAGCGCCAGCATCGCCGCGCCGTCACGCAGCGGTGAGCCATAATCGGATCTGTAGTGGTCGTATGCCGAGGTCGAACTGGCCAGTTGCAGGGCGGCCTGGAAGGTGGCTTCCGAGCGCTGCGTGTCGCCATAGAGCGCCAGGCCCGCCGCCAGTTGGGCGACGGCCATCGGGCTGGTAAAGGCTTCGAGCTGGGTGTCGGCATAGTAGCGCAGATCGCCGATCGAGGCCTTCTTGTTGCGGGCCAGAACATAGAGCGCATAGGCGATCTCGCTGCCGCGATCCTTGACGTCCTGGTCATAGCCGATCGCGTTTTGCAGATTGCTCAGCGCCTGGTTCATCGCCAGCGCCGGCACGTCGTATTTCTGCTCGCGCGCCCGGGTCAGGAAGTCGGTGACATAGGCATCGAGCCAAAGGTCGCCGGAGCCCGGGCCCCACAGGCCGAAGCTGCCGGCCGAGGCCTGATAGCTCAGCACCTTGTAGATGGCGTCCTGGATGCGGCCGTGCAGGTCGGCGTCGCTGGCCAGGCCGGCGCCCGACGCCATCTCGTTGACATAGAGCAGCGGCATGGCGCGGCTGGTGGTCTGCTCGGCGCAGCCATAGGGGTAGCGGTCGAGCGTCATCAGCAGCGACGGCACGTCGAAGGCCGCCGCCTGTGAAACGCCGACACTGACCGAAGCACCGTCGAGCAGGCTTGCCGCCAGCAGCTCCTTGTCGACGCGCAGCGAGCCGCCTTTGCCCTTGAGGTCGACCACCATGCGGGTGGTCACCGGCAATTGTGCCGGGCGCACCGGGACATAGAGCGTCTGCTCGACGGCGGTGCCGTCGGCATGGGCGAGCTTGATGGTGATCGAGGCGTTGCCCGGCGTTTCAGCGATCAGCGGCACGGTCAGCGTCTGCCGCTTGCCCTTGGCCAGCGTCAGCTTCTCGGGCAGGGCGGCACTGCCGGTCGAAAGATCGCCTGACGTGTCGATCGACAGCGCATAGTCGCCCTCCGGACCGTCGGCATCGGTGACGTCGAGCCGCATGACGGCCGAATCGCCGGGCGCCAGGAAGCGCGGCAGGCCGGCAGTGATCACCACCGGATCGCGCACGATCACGTCGGATTGGGCATGGCCGACCCCGTCCCTGGTCCAGGCGACGGCCATGACGCGCACGGTGCCGTTGAACTGCGGGATGTCGAAGTCGATCCGCGCCTTGCCGTCGGCGTCGAGCTGGACCGGACCGGAGAAGAAGGCGACCAGCTTTTCGGTCGGCGGGCTGCCTTGCGACTGCATGTTGGCGCCGTCGCCGCCGCTGCGCAGCTTGCCGGTTGTGCCCAGCGAGCCGTCGATCAGGCGGCCGTAGAGGTCGCGCACTTCAAGGCCGAGCATGCGCTGGCCGAAGAACCAGGTCTCCGGATCCGGCGCCTTGTAGTTGGTCAGGTTGAGGATGCCGACATCGACGGCCGCGACCATGACATAGGCGTTGGCGCCCGGCTGCACGCCGGCCACCGAAACCGGGATCGACAGCTGCTGGCGCGGCATGGTCTTGTCCGGCGGCGTCAAGCTGACGACGAGCTTTTTCGAGCCCGGATCGACCTTCAGCCATTTGACGCCGATGGCGCGCGCCGGCATGCGGGTTTCCTGCGCATCACCCGGTCTGAACAGCGTTGCCGTAACATAGGCGCCGGCGCCCCAGTTGTCGCCGACCGGGATGTCGATGGTGCTGCCGCCGGCCGGCACGCTGGCGGTGACGGTCTTCAAGAGCTTGTCGGCGCCGATGGTGACGAGCAGCTCGCCGGCAAAATGCGGCGACACTTTGAGCTTGGCCACTTCGCCCGCCGCGTAATTGTCCTTGTCGAGGGCAATCTCGAGGCCATCGGGCGTTTCGGTGGTGGTGGAGCTGACATACCAGCCGGCGTCGAATTCGTAGCTGGTCGCCGGGCCTTGCGGGTCAGATGTCTCGATTTCGAGCCGGTAGCGGCCCCAGTCGACCGGCAGCGAGACGGTGGCCTCGCCGTCAGCGGTCAGGTCGACCCGGCCGCTGGCCACCGACTTGGTGAAGGTCACCGGCTCATAGTTCCAGGAATTGCTGGAGCGGTACCATTGGTAATTGCGTTCGACCTTGACCAGCGACCATTGCGCGCCCTGCAGCGCCTGGCGCTTGCCGTCGGGGTCGACGGCGATCAGGCTGAACTTCGCCGTGCCGCCTTGCGGCACCTCGTCGCCGTCGAAATCCGGGCGGATGCCGATCATCTGGTCCTGCGGTCGGATGGCGATGTCGAGCGAGCGTTCGACGGCGCGGCCGCCGGTCTCGCGCATCCTGACCGTAACCTTGGCGTCGACCAGCCTGGTGGTCGACGGCAACTGGTCGACGGAAACCGGGAAGGTCGCCTTGCCGTCGTCGCCGACCACCGGCAGGCCGGTGAGCGGCGTCACCGACGGTTCCGCCGACTGCTCGTCGGCGAGGCCGAAGGAATAGCCCTTGAAGCGATCCCAGTCGCGGGTGGTCGACAGCGTCAGCTCGCCTTCGAGCGCCAGCCCGGCGGCCGGCGCGCCATAAAGGAAGCGGCCGTCGACGGTGACGTTGGCGGTCTCGCCTTGCGCGATCTCCCGGCTGTCGGAGGACAGGTCGAACTCGATGCGATCCGGCACGAAATCTTCGACCAGGAACATCTGGCTGGCGACCGCCGCCTGCTTGGGATCGGTGTGGATCGCCACCGTCCAGGTGCCGCGCATGGCGTTGGGTTCGAGCGGCAGGTCGACGGCATGGCCGCCTGCCGATGCACCGTCGCTGACGATGCGGCGGTTCTCGACGCCGTCGGGGCGGGTGAAGATGAAGGTCAGCGGCAGGCTCTCGACCGCCTTGGCGGCGCCGTCGCGGGCAAGCGCTGCGACATGGACGTCCTCGCCGGCGCGGTAGATGCCGCGTTCGGTCCAGGCATAGACGTCGAGCGCGCCTGGCGCCGGGCGCCCGGTGACGCCGCGATCGGAAAGATCGAAGCCGGCGCGGCCCATGTCGAGGAAGACGAAGTCGCTGTCGCCCTGCTTGGCCGTCAGCACGGCCGGCACCATGCCGCCGTCGCCGCGCGTCAGTCCGGGGTTGAAGACGGCGCGGCCTTCCGCGTCCGTGGTTGCGGTGCCGAGGATGTCGTTGTTCCTGGCCAGCAGCGTCAGTTCAGCGCCTGATATCGGCTTGGCGGTTGCGAGCGAACGGGCAAAGACGTTCAGCCCATCCTGCCCGGTATAGGTCGACAGGCCGATATCGGAGACGACGAACCATTGCGTGGCGCGCGAATCATAGTCGTTGTCGTTCTCGTCGACCGGTTGCGCGGTCAGCACATAGACGCCGGGCTTGCGCTGCGGCAGCGCTTCGTCGACCGGGAAGGAGGTGGTGACCTCCTTGTTCAGGTCGTTGGCGATGTCGAGCTGGCCCTGCCAGACCGGCTCGCCCATCTGATCGGAAATGTTGGAGATGTCGTAGCCGTCAAGCTGGCGCAGGAACTGGTAGCCGGACAGAAGCTGGGTCAGCGAGCGGTCGCCGATGCGATAAAGCTTCATTTCGGCGACGCTCATGTTGACGGTGACGACCGGGATGCCGCGGCGCGCGCCGGCCGGCAGCACGAAGCTGTCGCCGGTGAAACGGGCGGACGGGGCGCGGTCCTGCACATAGATCGACAGCACCACCGGGGTGGAGATCACCTCGCCGATGGCGGCCGGCAGGCCGGGACGGAAGGTGACGTCGTAATGCTGGCCGTGCTCGAGCCCTTCGACGCAGATCTGCTTGTCCTTGGCCTCGACGCCCTTGGGGGCGGCGTTGTCGACGGTGACGAATTGCGAATAGTCGACACCGGTCTTGACCAGGTCCTCGGAAAACTGCGCACAGATGCGCGGCGCGCTGGTGTCGGCCTCGACCGTGTGATCGACGACGCGGAAGCCCTTGCGCGCTTTCAAATCTTCATAGTCGGCCTTGACCGCCGGAGAACTGGCCAGCGCGAGGCTCGCTTCGTAGGCCTGCAGGGCCGGCCGAGCGAGGTCGCGGCGATCAAGCGCGGCGCCAAGCAGTGCCAGCGCTTCGGCGCGGGTTTTTGTGGTGCGCAGCAATTTGTAGGCGTTTAAGCCGGCGGAGGTGGCGTTCGCCGGCAGGGTCGACGCCTCGGCGCTGTTGGCGGTCGGCTGCACGGCAAGCGTTTCCCGCGCCAGTTCAAGCCAGAGTTGGCCATCGTCGGGCGATACCGAAACCAAAGCCTCGTATTTTTGGACGGCCAAGCGGTGGTCGCCGGCCTGCGACGCTTGCTTTGCCGCCTCCCGCAGCGCCGTCAGCCCTTCGGTGGGCTTCGTGTAGGCCGGCCCGGTGAACCTGTTGCGGTATTGCTGGGCCTGGTCGGCCATCCAGGCGGGGAAGAAGGCGAGTTCCGGCGGCGCGCCAATATCGGGATCGCCTTCGACGTTAACGACCTTGCCGGCGACGGCGCCCTTGAAGGGTTTTAGCGTGTTATAGTCGGATTTGAGAAAACACCATTTGGCCTTGGGGTTGTAGGTGAAGGCGCGGCAGGCGGGATCGCCGAGACATGTCGTCGTGCACTGATCGAGGCTGACGTTCTGGTCGGATCTGAGATCGAAGCCGAAATAATCGGAATTGTCCGATGTCACCACCCGGCGCGCTTCGGCCGCCTGCGCGACACCGCCCCAGGCGAAAAAGACAAGAAAAAGAATCGACAGACCACGAGCCGCGCGCATTGCCATGACACCCCTTCGGACACTGCTTACGTTACGTCCACGTACGTCCAGACATGTTCAAGCTTCGGTCCAGCTTGTCAACACGAGGACGCGGCAGGTTCCCGCCTGCCAACGGTTTCCTTTCCGGCCCCAACGGTTTCCTTTCCGACGGATGACCGGTAGTACCTTCATAGGACAGGGATCACGCTTTCTTGCGGCGACGCAGAAGGTGTGAATTCCAAGCCCTGTCCATTTCGGACACTTGGATTGTGGCATTTGGATTGTGGCCCGTTTACGAGCAATTCAGAACTTCATTCCAATTTTAGCTTTGGCCGCTAGTGTAGAGTTGTAATGTCGGCGTATGAAAGGCAGATTTCGGGAGGAACCGCGCCACGGCGCGTGGTTTCGCTCGCCCTGCTTTCCGCCTTGCTTTGCTCGACAGCACTGGTTGGCGCGAGCGGAAATGCGGCCGCTTTCGAGATCTTCGGCATCAAGCTGTGGGGATCGTCGGAGGATGAAGATGCCGACATCGTCGATCCGCTGCGCTATGCGGTGACCATCGAGGCGCCCGACGCCGACGAGGATCTCGCCGAAAAACTCGAAAACGCCTCGGCGCTGAAGGACGACGAAGAACGTCCGGTCTCCGGTTCGCTCGGCCTGCTGGCCAAGGCGCGTGGCGACCGCGATCAGCTTGTCGCCGCCCTTTATGCGGACGCCCGCTACGAGGGCGTCGTCACCATTACCATCGAAGGCAAGCGGCTCGACGATTTGCCGCCCGACGCCGAATTTTTGGGTCCGCAGCCGATCCCGGTGGTGATCAATATTGCGGCCGGGCCGAAGTTCACGCTTGGCGACATCAGGCTGGAGGGCGATGCGGCGGGGCTGACTGGCGCCGATTTCGGCCTGATCGCCGGCGGCGACGCCAGTTCCGGTGCCGTGCTCAAGGCCGAGGCGTCGATCGTGCGGGCGCTCAAGGAGGAAGGCAGGCCGCTGGCCAAGGTGACGGCCCGCGAGATCGTTGCCGATCACGCCACCTTGACGCTCGATGTGACGCTGACCGTGGCGGCCGGGCCGGTTGCCGGCTACGGCGAGACCACGGTCGAAGGTACCGAAAAGGTCGACCGCGATTTCACCGAATACATGACCGGCCTCAAGCGCGGCCGCCAATATTCGCCCGAAGAGGTCGACGAGGCGCGCGACCGGCTGCTCGGGCTAGAAGTCTTCAACAGCGTCACGCTGAAGGAGGCCGACAGTCTCGACGCTGACGGCAACATCCCGATCGGCGTCGAAGTCAGCGAGCGCAAGCCGCGCTATTTCGGCCTTGGCGGCACCTTCTCCAACACCGAAGGGCTCGGCCTCGAAGGCTATTGGGGTCACCGCAATCTGTTCGGCCGTGCCGAAAAACTGCGCATCGAGGGCGAAATCAGCGGCATCGGCAACAATGAGTTGACCGAGCTCAACTATAATGCCGGCATCATGTTCGAAAAGCCGGGCGTTGTCGGGCCGGCGTCTAAATTCTTCGCCGGCGCCAACACCGTGCTGGAGCATCCCGACGCCTACGACCGTTTCTCGGTCAAGGGCAACACCGGCTTGTCTTATGACCTCGACAGGCAGCAGACGGTTTCCGCGGAAGTCGCGCTCGATTATTCGAAGATCACCGATTCCTTCGGCAAGCACACTTTTCTGATCGCCAGCATTCCGCTGCGCTATGTCTTCGACAACCGCGACAACCGGCTCAACCCGACGACCGGATTCAGGGCGCTGGCCTATGCCGAGCCGAGCTACGACATTTTGAACGGCGCGGCCTTCGTCAAGCTGAGGGGCGAAGGATCGGCCTATCAGTCGCTCGACGCGGCCTCGAAGTTCGTCCTGGCCGAACGTGTCGCCATCGGCTCGATCATTGGCGCCGGCCTTCAGGACGTTCCGGCCGACCGGCGCTTCTATTCCGGCGGCGGCGGCTCGGTACGCGGTTATGCTTATCAGGGCATCGGCCCGAAGGACGCCGACGGAGAGCCGATCGGCGGGCTGTCCTTCTTCGAGACCTCGATCGAGATGCGCTTCGCCATCACAGACACGATCGGCGTCGTGCCGTTCGTCGATGCCGGCACCGTCTCGACCGATCAATTCCCGGATTTTTCCGACATGAAGGTCGGCGCCGGCGTCGGCTTGCGCTATATTACGCCGTTCGGACCGCTGCGCATCGATGCGGCGGTGCCGCTCAACCCGGATCCCGACGACCCGGATTTCGGCATCTATGCCGGTATCGGCCAGGCGTTTTGATGACGATGTTCAAGCGCATCCTTCGCATTGTCCTTTACACGCTGCTCGTCCTGGTGGCGGCGGTGGTCGGTGCGCTCGTCGTGCTGACCAAGACCGAACGCGGCCGCGCCAATCTCGCCGGCATCATCTCGACTGTGGCGTCGACCGATGACCGGAAGGTCACGGTCAGCGACATCGACGGCATCTGGTCCGGCGCGCTGACAGTCGACCATGTGGTGCTGGAGGATCGCCAGGGCCCTTGGCTGGTGGCGCGCAAGGTGGCCGTCGACTGGTCGCCGCTGGCGCTTCTGTCGAAGAACTTCAGCGCCGGCCGCGTCGCCGCCGATCGCATCGAGTTGGCGCGGCTGCCGGTGGCCGGCACGCAGCCGAGCCAGGCTGGCGCCACCACGTTGCCGGTGTCGCTCGACATCAAGCAGATCGACCTGCCGGAAATCGCGCTCGGGCAGGCGCTGGCCGGCAGCGGTATCGCCGAGCTCGCCGCCAAGGGATCGTTCAAGGCCGACGCAGCGCCATTGGCGCTCGAAACCAGCCTCAACATCACCCGCCACGACGGCAAGCAAGGCAAGGTCGACGCCAGCATCCATTTCGCGCCCGCCGACAACAAGCTGGACCTCGATCTGAAGGCGTCGGAGCCGGCCGGCGGCATCATCGCCAATCTACTCAAATTGCCCGATGCGCCGCCAGTAAACATCGTCGTCACCGGCACCGGGCCGGTCGCCAACTGGAGCGGCATAGGTACCTTCGTCGTCGACGGCCAGATCGTCACCCAGCTCACCGGTCGCCACCAGCTCACCGACAAGGGCAACTATGTCGAGGCCAAGGGCGACGGCGACTTCCAGCGCTTCTTGCCCGACAATCTGAAATCCTTGTTTGCCGGCAAGACCAGCTTCGACCTCGCCGGAACCGCGATCGTGACCGGCGGCGTCGAGGTCGAGCGCGCCAACATCGACAGCGATGCCGTGCATGGCACTGCCGCGGGCATCATCGACCCCAACGGCGCCAGCGACCTTTCGGTGGACCTCGCCGCCAAGGGCCCGCCGATCGTGCTCAGCCTCGGCGCTGCGGCACAGCCGGTGACGGTGGCGATCACCGGCGCCACTGCCCGCGCGTTCGGCGGCGGCAAGGCGCCGATAGTCGACATCGGCGCGTCCCTGGTCTCGGTGGTGGCGGGCGGCACCCGGGTGGACGATCTGGCGGCAGAAATCCATTCCGACGGCTTCGACATCCAGGACCGCAACGGACCTGTCACCATTAAGCTTGTCGCCGGCGGCCTGAACACCGACGTGGCGACGCTGGCGCCGCTGGTGACCGGCAGGGTCACCGCTGACCTCGCCGGGTCGGTCAGCAAGGACGAGATCGTTGTCGATCAAGGCACGCTGCGCAGCAATGCGCTCAATGCCTCGGTGACGTCCAAGGTGACCCTGGCCGATCTGGCGATGACGCTCAAGATGAATGCCGATGCCGTCTCGACTGCGCTGCCGCCGCAGATCCGCCCGGTTCTCGGCGAGCGTGTGACATTCTCGGCGACCGCGACCCGCGACCCGCAAGGCTTGTTTGCCGCCAATGCGCTGCAACTCACTTCGGGCTCGCTCAGCGCCAGCGGCACCGCCAGCGCGACGGGCACCGACATCCAGGCCGACATCAGGGGCACGCTCGGCGATGTTTCGGTGCTGTCGCCGATGGTTGGCGTACCGGTCGGCGGGGCCGTCGATTTCGCGCTGACGGCGAGCGGCGCGCGCTCGGCGCCGGATTTCTCGGTCTCGGCCGACAGCGACAGCCTGACCGCGTCGGGCCGGACGGTCAAGACGATCAAGCTGACAGCGACGGGCAAGGCCGACATCGTCAATCCCGCTGCCGATGTCGCACTGACAGGGTCCGTCGACGACCAGCCGCTCGATCTCAGGGCATCTTTGGTGACGCGCGACGGAACGCGTTCCCTCAACGGGCTTAGCCTGTCGCTGGCCGACAATAAGGTCTCGGGCGATCTCGTGCTCGACGACAGCTTGCTGCCGCTCGGCACGCTGACCCTCGAAGCGCCCGATATCGGCCCGCTGGCCGCGCTTGCCGGGCAGGCGGCGGCCGGCGACGTGCAGGGCAGCATCCGCCTCTCGAATGATGGTGGCGCGCCGACGGTCGCCATCGATCTGAAGAGCGGGTCTATTTCGCGCGGGGAGCTGGCGGCGAAGACCATCGCCGTCAACGCGCTGGTCGCCAACTATCTCAAGGCACCGGCGATCTCCGGCACGATCAAGGCCGATACGGTCACATCAGGCGCCACCCTGATCAGCGGCATTGGTGTTGATTTGAAGCGCGACGGCGACTGGACCGGTTTTTCCGGCGGCGCCACCGTCAAGGACATTCCGGCCAGGGCCGAAGGCAGGGTGAAGATCGCGGACGGAACGACAAGCATCGAGATCACCTCCGGCGAGGCGACCATCCGCGGCATCAAGGCAGGGATCGCGCAGCCGTCGAGCTTAAGCATCGCCAATGGCA
>SAQR01000030.1 GCA_004020365.1 Mesorhizobium sp. | reverse complement strand
TCCCCCCTCGTGGGGGAGATGCCCGGCAGGGCAGAGGGGGGCGCCGTAGAGCGCCGGCGCAGGGAGACCATCGATGAACGCACCCTCCTGGCTCACTGTAACGCCCGGCACGGCACCCCTGCTGGTCTCGATCCCGCACACCGGCACCGATCTCGCCGGCCTCGAAAACCGGCTGGTGTCGCCTTGGCTCGGCCGCCGCGACGCCGACTGGTGGATCGACAAGCTCTATGACTTTGCCGATGAGCTCGGCGCGACCGTGGTGCACACGGCGATCTCTCGCACCGTCATCGACGTCAATCGCGATCCGTCCGGCGTCTCGCTCTATCCCGGCCAGGCAACCACCGGCCTGTGCCCGACCGAGACCTTCGACGGCGATCCGCTCTATCGCGAGGGTGAGGAGCCTGGTCCGTCGGAGGTCGACGAACGCCGCGAAAAATACTTTGTGCCCTACCATGCCACCATGCAGGCCGAGATCGACAGGCTGCGCGCCGTGCACCGGAAGATCGTCGTCTATGACTGCCACTCGATCCGCTCGGTGCTGCCGCGGCTGTTCGAGGGCACGTTGCCGGTGTTCAACCTCGGCACCAATGACGGCAAGAGCGCCGATCCGGCCTTGGAGGCAATGGTCGACGAGATCCTCGCCGGAACCGGCGAGACATACGTGGTGAATGGCCGCTTCAAAGGCGGCTGGATCACGCGCCATTTCGGCCAGCCGCAAAACGGCGTTCATGCGCTGCAGATGGAACTGTCCAACCGCGGCTATATGCGCGAGCCCGAAGGCAAGGGTGCGCCGGACAATTGGCCGGTGCCTTACGACCCCGCATTCGCCGCGCCGATCCGCGCCACGCTGAAGCGGATCCTGGAAAGCGCGATTGCCTGGGCCGGGCGCTGACGCTTCCCCGTGCAGCTCATTCGAAAGGAAAAGTGACGCCATGACCGATCCTCGCCACAACATCCGCGAAGTCCGCAGCCCGCGCGGCAGCGAGCTCAACGCCCGCACATGGCTGACTGAAGCGCCGTTGCGCATGCTGATGAACAATCTCGATCCCGACGTCGCCGAAAATCCCAACGAACTGGTGGTTTATGGCGGCATCGGCCGGGCGGCGCGCACCTGGAACGACTTTGATCGCATCGTCGCCTCTCTGAAGACGCTTGGAGACGACGAGACGCTGCTGGTGCAGTCGGGCAAGCCGGTCGGCGTGTTCCGGACCCACACCGATGCGCCGCGCGTGCTGATCGCCAATTCCAACCTCGTGCCGCACTGGGCGACATGGGAGAAATTCAACGAGCTCGATAGGAAGGGCCTGATGATGTACGGCCAGATGACGGCCGGCTCGTGGATCTACATCGGCACGCAAGGCATCGTGCAGGGCACCTACGAGACCTTTGTCGAGGCCGGCCGCCAGCATTACGGCGGCAATCTCAGGGGCAAATGGATCCTGACCGGCGGCCTCGGCGGCATGGGCGGCGCCCAGCCGTTGGCCGCGGTGATGGCCGGCGCCTGCTGCCTGGCAGTCGAATGCGATCCCGACCGCATCGATTTCAGGCTGCGCACCCGCTATGTCGACGAACGCGCCGACACGCTCGACGAGGCGCTGGAAAAGATCGAGCGCTGGACCAGGGCCGGCGAGGCGAAATCGGTCGGCCTGGTCGGCAACACCGCCGAAATCGTGCCGGAACTGGTGCGGCGCGGCGTGCGCCCCGACCTGGTCACCGACCAGACGTCGGCGCATGATCCGCTCAACGGTTATCTGCCCAAGGGCTGGTCGCTCGCCGAATGGCGCGAGAAGCGCACCAGCGACCCAAAGGCGGTCGAAAAGGCGGCGCGCGCGTCGATGCGCGAACATGTCGAGGCGATGGTGGCGTTCTGGAACGCCGGCGTGCCGACGCTCGACTATGGCAACAACATCCGCCAGGTGGCGAAGGAGGAAGGATTCGACAACGCCTTTGCCTTCCCGGGTTTCGTCCCGGCCTATATCCGGCCACTGTTTTGTCGCGGCATCGGTCCGTTTCGCTGGGCAGCCCTCTCAGGCGATCCCGAGGACATCTACAAGACCGACGCCAAGGTGCGCGAGCTGACGCCCGGCAACAGCCACCTGCACAACTGGCTCGACATGGCGCGTGAGCGCATCGCCTTCCAGGGTCTGCCGGCGCGCATCTGTTGGGTTGGGCTCGGCGACCGCCACCGGCTCGGCCTCGCCTTCAACGAGATGGTGGCGAAAGGCGAGCTCAAGGCGCCGGTGGTCATCGGCCGCGATCATCTCGATTCCGGCTCGGTTGCCTCGCCCAACCGCGAGACGGAATCGATGAAGGACGGCTCCGACGCCGTGTCCGACTGGCCGCTGCTCAATGCGCTGCTCAACACCGCGTCCGGCGCAACCTGGGTATCTCTGCATCATGGCGGCGGCGTCGGCATGGGCTTTTCGCAACATGCCGGCATGGTCATCGTTGCCGACGGCACACGCGAAGCGGCCAAACGCCTGGAGCGGGTGCTGTGGAACGACCCTGCAACCGGCGTCATGCGCCACGCCGATGCCGGCTATGACCTCGCCATCGACTGCGCCAGACAGCACCAGCTCAACCTGCCAGGCATCCTCGGCTGAGCCGCGCCTTGCGCATTCTGCGGGCAGCCGACTACCGGTCCATGCCGTGGAAGAACGGCGGCGGGGTGACGACGGAAATCGCCGTCTCGCCCGCAGGTGCTGCGCTCGACGATTTCGACTGGCGCGTCTCCATGGCGCGCGTCGAGAGCGGCGGGCCATTCTCCGAGTTTGCCGGAGTGGACCGAAGCTTGGCCGTGCTGGAAGGCGAGGGGATCATCCTTGATATCGCCGGCCGCCCGGCGGCTACGGTGACCAAAACTTCCGCCCCGCTTTCGTTTCCGGCCGATGTGCCGACGCGAGCGGCGCTGATCGCCGGTCCGATCACCGATCTCAACGTCATGACGCGGCGTGGACGGATGACCCACGCCGTCGATCGCTTGGTGATTTCAGCCTCGACGGACATCCAGTCGGCCGCTGATGCGACCCTCATCCTGTGTGTTGACGGCGAGATCACGGTGGCCGGCGCGGCGCCTGTCCGCATCGGACCGCGCGACGCGCTGTTGCTCGGACCGGACGCCCTGAAACGGCGCATTGAGCCTGCGCGACCGGCGACACTGTTCGTGATCCGCATCGATCGCATTGCGGCAAACGATTAACGCCTGTTTCGAAACATGATCACAACACAGGCGAAATATGCCGTAAGCTCAAGCCCAGATCACGAAAAAGCCCGAATCCTTCCGTGGATCAGGTCCCGGCGGGAGGGAGGTGGTTCGTCTGCAGGTCTTGGTGCGAAAATAAACTTTCGGCCCTTGTTTCGATGCAACCAATTCCATTTCAATCGGTTCTAGGGACATTGCCGTGGCGGTGACGCCGCTAACGCGTCCCCCATGCGGAATTTTCAATGAATATACAAACAGACCCCACCCAGATGGAAAAGACGAGCGCGAGCTTTCCGGCCATCACGGAAGAGCCGATACGCTCCAATTTCCTGCCGGAAGAGCGCCTGCGCACGCTGGGTGCAAGCCTCGCCAGGGGTGACGTCAAGGATCTGTTCGGCCTGGAGCCGTTCGATTTCCAGCCACGCGTCCGCGACAGCGCCAGCAAGATCCTCGAAGTCTACCGTTCGACCAATGCCGCGCAGGCGAGAGGCGAGACGATCACGCCGGCGGCGCAATGGCTGCTCGACAACAACTATCTGGTCGAGGAAACCATCTTCCAGGTCAAGCGCGACCTGCCACGCCGTTTCTATCGGCAACTGCCGACCCTGAAGCTGCGCGACGGCGCTCGTGTGCCGCGCGCGCTTGCGCTGGCCTGGACCTATGTCGCGCATTCGGACAGCTCCGTCTCGGCGGCGATGTTCAAGGCGATCGTCGAAGGCTTTCAGGCTGTCGAACCGCTGAAAATCGGCGAGCTCTGGGCGCTGCCATCACTGCTGCGCTTCGTTCTGATCGAAAATCTTCGCCGGATCGCGGTCCGGGTCAGTCGTACCCGGCAGATGCGCCAGATTGCCAACGAGGTCGCAGACCGCGTGCTGGCACTCGATGAAACCGCCGACCGCCAGGCGATCCTGTCGAACTACGTCGCCCATGCACAAGACACCACCTTTGCCACCCAATTGCTCTACCGCCTGCGTGACGGGTCGCAAAATGCCGGCAGGGCGCTGGAATGGCTGGAGGGTGAGCTTGAAAAGTCCGGCTCCGATGCCGAGGAAATCATCATCAGCGAGCATCGCACGTTGTCCAGCGGCAACGTAACCACCGGCAACATCATCCGCGGCCTCAGGCTTATCAACGATATCGACTGGACGGTTTGGTTCGAAGATGTCAGCCGCATCGACACCTTGCTGCGCGAGCGCACCGATTTCGCTGCGCTCGATTTCTTCTCGCGCGACCAGTACCGGACCGCGATCGAGGAAATGGCGCGCCGCTCCGATCGTTCCGAATTCCGCGTTGCTGAAAAGGCGATCGAACTCGCCGGCCATGCCGCTGTCGCCGATACCACCACCGTCACCGATCCGACCGCTCACACCGACGTCGGGTTCTTTCTGGTCGGCCCGCGCCGGCTGGAACTGGAAAAGGCGATCGGCTATCGGCCGACGGTCAGCGTCACGATCAAACGGGCGTTCGGCAAGACCGGATGGCTGGGCATTGTCGTGCCGGTGTTCGCGCTGACGGTCCTGCTTCTTGTCCTCTCCGGCAACGCCCTTGCCAGTCTTGGCCTGTCCATACCGTCGATCGTCCTGATGCTGGCGCTGTTTGCCGTGCCGGCCAGCGAAGGCGCGCTTGCCTTCTTCAACACCGTCGTATCGTTGTTCCTGAAGCCGACGCGCCTCGTCGGCTACGACTATAAGCGCGGCATGCCGCCCGAGGCGCGCACGCTGGTGGTGGTTCCGTCGCTGATCGGCTCGCGCGACGACGTCGAGGAGAACATCCGCAACATCGAAGTGCACCACCTGGCCAACACGGCGGACGAAATCCATTTCGCTCTGCTTTCGGACTGGCCGGACAGCAAAACCGAAATCGATGCGGCGGATATCGAGATCCTCCAATATGCTCGCGACGAGATCGCACGGCTGAACGCCCGCTATCCCAGCGAAGGCGCGCCGCGTTTCTACGTCCTGCATCGCCGGCGGCTCTACAATGAATCCCAGGGCGCCTGGATGGGCTGGGAACGCAAGCGCGGCAAGCTGCACGAACTGAACCTTCTGCTGCGTGGCGACAGCGACACCACCTTTTTGCCGCTGGACGTGCCGTTGCCGGAAAACGTCATCCATGTGATGACGCTGGATGCCGACACGCGGACCACCCGCGATGCCGTCGCCAGTCTGGCCGGAAAGCTTTGCCATCCGCTCAACCGCCCGCATTACGATGCGGCAAAGCGCGTCGTCAGCGCCGGCTACACCATCCTGCAGCCGCGCATCACCGCTTCGCTGACCAGCGGCGATGACGCATCCTTCTTCCAGCGGGTCTTTTCTGCCAATCGCGGCCTCGATCCTTACGTATTTGCCGTCTCGGACATCTACCAGGACGTCTTCGGCGACGGCTCCTTCACCGGCAAGGGGCTCTATCACGTCGACGCCTTCGAGGCGGCGCTGAAGGGTCGCATCGAAGAAAACACCGTCCTCAGCCACGATCTGCTCGAAGGCGCCTTGGCGCGCGCGGCACTGGTCACCGACGTCGAACTGGTCGAGGACTATCCGACCCGCTATTCGGTCGACGCGTCGCGCCACCATCGCTGGGCGCGCGGCGACTGGCAGCTTCTGGGCTTCATTCTCAATCCGCGTTCCGGCGTGCCGGCGCTGTCGCGCTGGAAGATGGTCGACAATCTGCGTCGGTCGCTGACGCCGATCTTCTGGGTGATGGCCGCGATCGCCGGCTGGACGCTGCTGCCCTTCACCCAGGCCGCGCAATGGCAGGCGCTGCTGATCCTCACACTTTTCATGGCGCCGACGTTCGACATCGTCCACGCCATCCTGCCCAAAAGCGGCGACCAGACGCCGCGCGGTCATTTCTCGGCGCTGGCGCGCGACGTCGTCTTCGGCACCGCCCTGGTGGCTTTGAAGATCGTGCTGATGGCGCATCTGGCCTGGATGATGGGCGATGCCATCATTCGCACGCTCTACCGCCTGTTCGTCAGCCGGAAGAACCTGCTCGAATGGCGCACTGCCTCGCAGGCTCACAAGAACGGCGACAACGATATCGGCTCCTATTACGGCATGATGTACGGGGCGGTGATTGTCGGCTTCGTCGGCCTCGCCATCCCTGTTGTGGCCGATTCCACCGGAGCTTTCGTCGCCTTCTTCTTCGCGTTGTTCTGGATCGGCTCGCCGGCCTTCGCCTTCTTTATCAGCCGCTCGGCCGAAACCGAGGACCGTTTGCGCATATCGGCGGCCGACGTCCATGTGCTGCGCACGATTGCGCGGCGCACATGGCATTATTTCGAGACCTTCGTGACGGCCGAGCATCACAATCTGCCGCCTGACAATTTCCAGGAAAGTCCGGCGCCTGTCGTGGCGCCCCGCACCTCGCCAACCAACATCGGCGTCTATCTCCTGTCAGTGGTTTCGGCCCGCGATTTCGGCTGGATCAGCCTGTCCGACGCCACCACCCGCATCGACGCGACGATGTCGACTATCGAGAGCATGCCGCGTGAGCGCGGCCATCTCTTCAACTGGTATGACACGACGACGCTGAAGCCGCTCTATCCGCTGTACATTTCCGCCGTCGATAGCGGCAATCTCGCCGGCCATCTGGTGGCGGTGGCGGCAGCCTGTGCCGAATGGGCGGAAGCGCCTGCAGTCCACCTTCAGGGCGACTTTGAGGGTATCCTCGATACGGTGACGATCCTCGACGAAAGCCTGGCGGAGTTGCCTGACGACCGCCGTCAGTTGCGGCCGTTGCGCCAGCGACTTGCCGATCGCCTCGATGGCATGCGACGCGCGGTCGAATCGATCAAGGCACAGCCGGAGATGGCGTCGATCCGCACCATCAATCTGGCCGTTCTGGCCGGCGAGATCCGCAAGCTTGCCATCGCTATCCATACTGAGGCCGCATCGACGCAGAGCGACACTATCGCCGACTGGGCGGCGAGACTGGAAGCTACCTGCGAAGCGCATGTCCATGACGCGCATAGCGACGACAATGCCGTCGAGGCGCTGCGGGCCAAGCTTCTGTCGTTGCGCGAGCGCACGCGCCGCTATGCCTTCGAGATGGATTTCTCCTTCCTCATGCGCAAGGAACGCAAGCTTCTGTCGATCGGCTATCGGGTCGAGGAGCATCAGCTCGACGAAAGCTGCTACGACCTCTTGGCTTCCGAGGCGCGGCTGACCAGCCTGTTCGCCATCGCCAAGGGCGATCTGCCGACGGAGCACTGGTTCCACCTCGGACGGCCGATCGTCGAGATCGGGTTCAAGGGCGCGCTGATGTCATGGTCCGGCTCGATGTTCGAGTATTTGATGCCGCCGCTGGTGATGAAGGAGCCGCAAGGCAGCATCCTCAACCAGACCAGCAAGCTCATCATCAAGCGCCAGATCCAGTACGGCCGCTCGAAGAACGTGCCTTGGGGCATTTCGGAAGCGGCCTACAACGCCCGCGATCGCGAACTGACCTACCAGTACACCAATTTCGGCGTACCTGGGCTGGGCCTCAAGCGAGGTCTTGGCCAGAACACGGTGATTGCCCCTTATGCGACCGTGCTGGCGGCGCAGTTCACCCCGCGTGAATCGGTGCAGAACCTGGCCAGGCTGAGGCGGCTCGGCGCACTTGGCCGGCACGGCTTCTACGATGCGGTCGATTTCACGCCGCAACGCGTGCCGGAGGGCACCGACCATGTCGTCGTGCTGAACTACATGGCCCACCATTCCGGCATGTCGATCGCCGCCGTCGCCGACGCCATCTTCGAAGGACGCCTGCGCGACCGCTTCCACAGCGATCCGGTGATCGAGTCGGCCGAGTTGCTGCTGCAGGAAAGAGCGCCGCGCGACATCCCGACCGCCACCGTCAGAACCGAGGCCGACGAACGCTCGAAGGACGAAACGGAAGCCGAGAGCCCCGATACGCGCATCGTGCTCAACCCGCTCAAGGCGCTGCGTTCGACCAGCGTCATGTCCAATGGCCGCTACTCGGTCATGGTTACCGCGACCGGCTCCGGCTATAGTCGCTGGGGCGAGCTTGCCGTCACGCGCTGGCAGCCGGATCCGACCGAGGATCGGCTTGGCTCCTATATCTTCCTGCGCGACTCCGGCACCGGCGACTGGTGGTCGGCCACCGCCGAGCCGAAGCGCGCCGCCAACGAAGAGGTGCGGACGCTGTTCTCCGACGACAAGGCGAGCTTCGTCAAGTCAGTGGGATCACTGCGTTCGGAGGTCGAATGCATCGTCGTTTCGGAGGGAAATGGCGAAGGCCGGCGGGTGACGCTCTACAATGACGGCCCGGTCGACCGGCATATCGAAGTGACCTCGTTCGCTGAACTGGTGCTGGGCTCCGAAGCATCCGACAACGCGCATCCGGCGTTCTCGAAAATGTTCGTGGAAACCGAAATCGCTGCGAATAAGGGAGCGATCTTCGCCACCAGACGTAAGCGGGAAACCGACGAGCCTGATGTCGCTATGGTGCATTTCGTCACCGACCCGTCTGGGTCGACGCGCGACGCCGAGGCCGAAACCGACCGGCGCGCCTTCATCGGCCGCGGCCGCACCATTACCGAGGCCGCCGCATTCGATCCCGGCGCCAGGCTTGGCGGCCATTCCGGCTTCACGCTGGATCCGGTCGCGGCACTTCGCCGCCAGGTGCGCGTGCCGGCCAACAAGAAGATATCGCTGACCTTCTGGACTGCCGTCGGCGCCAACCGTGCCGAACTCGAAGAAGCCATTGCGCGGCTTGATCATCCGGAAGCCTTCGCGCGCCAGGCGATGCTCGCCTGGACCCGTTCACAGGTGCAGACCCGGCATCTCGGTCTCAGCCTTGCCGATGCCGCCAATGTGCAGAATCTGGCGCGCTACCTGATCTATCCGGATCCGTTCCTGCGGCTTCCGGCCGAATCGATCGCTTCCGGGCTCGGTAGGCAATCGGGCCTATGGCCGACCAGCATATCCGGCGACTTTCCGATTTTCCTGGTCAGGATCGGCGATGTCGCGGATCTCGAAATCGTTGCCCAGGCGCTCCGCTTCCAGGAATACATGCGCGCCCGCGGCATGATGATCGACTTTGTCGTCGTCAACGAGCAGGCTTCGTCCTACGTGCAGGACCTGCAACGGGCGGTCGAGACGCTGTGCGAAAACAGCCGCCTGCGCGGCAAGGAGCTAGGACCCCGTCAGCACATCTTCGCGTTGCGCCGCGACCTCATGGATGAGGCGACCTACAAGACGCTGCTGGCCACCGCTCGCGTCGTTCTGCACACGCGCAACGGCACCATCTTCGATCAGATCGAGCGCGCCGAGGCCGCTGCGCTGCAAGCGCGGGACGCCTTGCAGCCGGCGGGTGCAGCAGCGCTTCGTGAACCGTCTCAGCCGGCGCCACAGACGTGGGCGCAAGCCTCGTTCGAAGACAGTGCCGACGGCAGCGGGCTCAACCAGTGGAACGGTTTTGGCGGCTTCGAGGGTGACGGACGTCACTATGTCGTGCGCCTTGCTGGCCGGCGCACGACGCCGCAGCCCTGGATCAACGTCGTCTCCAACGCCTCGTTCGGTTTCCACGTTTCGGCTGAAGGCGCTGCCTTCACCTGGAGCCGAAACAGCCGCGACTATCAACTGACGCCGTGGGCGAACGACCCGGTCACCAACCGGCCAGGCGAGGGCATCTATATTTACGACCATGCCAGCGGCCGGGCGTTCTCGCCGCTGGCCGCCGTCGTCCGCGATCCTGCCATGACCTACGAAACGTGGCACGGGCAGGGGTTTTCGACCTTCCGTTCGAAGCGCGGGCCGCTGTCGATGGACCTTACCCATGTGGTGGATTCCGTCGATCCGGTGAAAATCTCCCGGTTGCGCATCCAGAATTCCGGTTCGGCGCCGGCGCGCCTGCGAGTCTATGCCTATGCGGAATGGGTTCTTGGCAGCCATCGTTCGCGCACCGCGGCGACCATCGTTCCGTCCAGGGATGCCGCGACGGGCGCGTTGCTGGCGCAAAATCCTTACGGGCTTGATTTCAGCGAGCGGGTCGCCTTCCTGGCCGCCGACGGCGCGGCGCACTCGGTGACGGCCGACCGCGGCGAGTTCATCGGCCGAAACGGCACCAGCGAACTCCCGCAAGCCGTGCTCAGCGGCGCAAGCCTGTCGGGCCGCGTCGAGGCGGGCGACGATCCTTGTGCGGCAATTGCACGCGACATCGACATTCCGGCCGGCGGCGACGTGACGCTGCTCTGGCTGCTCGGCGATGCAGCCTCTGCCGACGAAGCCAGCGCGCTGGTACAGCATCATTGCAGCAAAGATTTCGATCAGCGGCTGACTGAGAATGAACGCACCTGGCGAGGGTTTCTCGACACCATCCAGGTCGAGACTCCGGACAAGGCGCTCAACGCGATGGTCAACCACTGGCTGCCCTATCAGAGCCTTGCCTGCCGCATCCGCGCCCGCTCGGCGTTTTACCAGGCGAGCGGCGCCTTTGGCTTCCGCGATCAGTTGCAGGACACGCTGGCGCTGCTTCTCCATGATCCGAAACTGGCGCGCGACCAGATCCTCAACGCGGCGCGGCGGCAATTCCCCGAAGGCGACGTGCAGCATTGGTGGCTGCCGCGAACCGAGGCAGGCGTCCGCACCATGATTTCCGACGACGTGGTCTGGCTCGCCCACGCCACGGCACACTACTTTCTGGTGACCGGGGATACGGCGATCCTCAGGGAACAACTGCCCTTCATCGAAGGGCCGCCGCTGGAAGAAGGTGAGCACGACGCCTTTTTCACCCCCGAGATATCGAAGAAGACCGCTTCACTCTACGATCATTGCGCGCGCGCGCTTGACCTTGCCATCAAGCGCAGCAGCCCCGCCGGACTGCCGCTGATCCTCGGCGGTGACTGGAACGACGGCATGAACCGTGTCGGCGAGCAGGGTAAGGGCGAGAGCGTCTGGCTGGGTTGGTTCCTGCTGAAGACGCTGGGCGACTTTGCAGCTGTCGCCAAGGCGGAAGGCGACGCCAAGCGCGCGCAAGCCTGGACAAAACACGCAAGCGTGCTGAAGCGGGCGCTGGAAAGCACGGCCTGGGACGGTGAATGGTATCGTCGCGGCAGCTTCGACGACGGCACGCCGCTGGGGTCGCGCAACTCGCAGGAGTGCAAGATCGACTCGATTGCGCAGTCGTGGAGCGTGCTGTCGGGCGAGGGCGATCCGGCGCGATCGACGACGGCGATGCAGCAGGCGATGAAAATGCTCGTCGACGACGAGCTCAACATCGTCAAGCTTTTCACCCCGCCCTTCTCCAGGACGGAACAGAACCCAGGCTACATCAAGAGCTACCCGCCGGGTGTCCGTGAAAACGGCGGCCAGTACACCCACGCGGCGACGTGGTTCGTCATTGCGCTCGCCGAAATGGGGCGCGTCGACGACGCCTACCGCTGTTTCTCGATGCTCAACCCGGTCAACCATGCGCTCGACGAGGCCGCTGCCGAGCACTACCGCGTCGAGCCTTATGTCGTCGCAGCAGACGTCTACGCCGGGCAAGGCAAGGGCGGCCGCGGCGGCTGGACCTGGTATACCGGCTCGGCCGGCTGGCTTTATCGCGCGGCGGTCGAAGGCATCCTCGGCATCGAGCGCAGGGGCGAGCGCATCCAGTTCAGGCCGAAACTGCCCAGCCATTGGGATGGCTATGTGGCAACGCTCAAGGTGCTGGGGGCCGAGCTCAGGGTTGAGGTTGTCCGCGACAAGAAGGCCAAAGCCGTCTCGCTCGAGGTAAATGGTAAAAAGACGAAGGCTTCGTCTTTCGAGCCGAAAGCCGGCGACAAGGCCGATCTGGTCGTCAGGATACCGGCGTAGCTTCAAGGATTTGGAGCGTCTTTGTATATCTTGAGAATGTGCGTTATTTAAAGTTGCTCGACCAATTCTATTGCGCATGAGATTTCCCAAAAGCCGATGCAGGCTTTTGGGATTCGTACATGCCGAGTTGCTGATTAAAATTTCGGCAGTGCTTCCGGCCTGCCACGATTTTGCCGCAAGGCTGACATTTTACCTTTCTTCTCAAACCGTTAGGTGATCACGACAGATTTCGCAGCGTCGCCATCTTTTGTTCGCGAATTGGGAACTGAAGGGGTACGAGGGCATTGTTTCGCGACACGTCAACGAGTACGAGTCAGAAAATGATGCAGTGCACAATAACAATTTGCCGGAGTAGCTGAAGTGTCCCTTCTGCAAATCTACTGGAGAGCGCTCGGTTATCTCGCTGCCGACAGAAAACGCGTCGCGTTTATCTGTGGGGCGAATGTCGCGCTTGCGATTATCGCCATCCTTGAGCCGATCATGTTCGGACGGGTGATCGACGCCATTTCGGACGGCGGCTCGGTCTTTTCGACGCTCGGCCTTTGGGCCGGCATCGGCGTCTTCAACGTCGTCGCCTTCGTCCTGGTGGCGCGCGGCGCAGACCGTTTTGCGCACGCCAGGCGCAGCGAGGTTCTTTGCCAGTCGTTCGAGCGCGTGATCACCATGCCGCTTGCCTGGCATCATCAGCGCGGCACCTCCAATTCGCTGCATACGCTGCTGCGCGCGGTCGAGACCTTGTTCAGCCTCTGGCTCGAGTTCATGAGGCAGCATTTGTCGACTGTTGTCGCACTGGTTCTGCTGGTGCCGACGGCGCTCAGCATGGACATTCGCATGTCGATGGTGCTGCTGGCACTGGGCGCGCTCTACGTCGGAATCGGCCGGCTGGTGATGCGTCGTACCAGGGAAGGCCAGGCGTCCGTGGAGCGGCACTTTCACCAGGTGTTCGCGCATGTGAGCGACTCGGTCAGCAATGTCGCCGTGCTGCAGAGCTACAATCGCATCGGCCACGAGACCGACGCGTTGAAGCGCTACGTCAAGAACCTGCTTGACGCCCAGTATCCGGTGCTCGACTGGTGGGCATTGGCCAACGCTCTTCACCGCCTGTCGTCGACCATTTCGATGATGGTCGTGCTTTTGATCGGCTCCTATCTGGTCATGCATGGCCAATTGCGTATCGGTGACGTCATCGCCTTCACCGGCTTTGCCACGCTGCTGATTGCCCGGCTCGACCAGATGTCGGCCTTCGCCAACCAGATTTCGGAAGCCAGGGCCAAGCTCGAGGAATTTTATCGGCTTGAGGACTCCGCGGCCGACGCCGCCGAGCCGGACGGTTTGCGTGACCTGGTCAACGTCACTGGTCATGTGCGTTTCGAAAACGTCAACTTCGAATTCGCCAATTCGGGGCAGGGCGTGAACGATGTGTCGTTCGAGGTCCATGCCGGCCAGACCGTGGCCATCGTCGGTCCGACGGGCGCAGGCAAGACCACGCTGATCAATCTCTTGCAGCGCGTCTTTTCGCCGTCCAGTGGCCGTATCCTGATCGATGGCATCGATACCCGCACGGTGACCCGCAAGTCGCTGCGCCACTCGATCGCCACCGTGTTCCAGGATGCGGGCCTGCTCAACCGCTCGATCGAGGACAATATCCGCGTCGGGCGCGCCGAGGCGACCTATGATGAGGTCCACGCCGCCGCCAATGCCGCTGCCGCGCAGGATTTCATCCTGTCGAAGAGCAACGGCTACGATACGGTTGTCGGCGAACGCGGTGGACAACTTTCGGGCGGCGAGCGCCAGCGTATCGCAATCGCGCGCGCCGTGCTGAAGGATTCACCCATCTTGGTGCTCGATGAGGCGACCAGCGCGCTTGACGTCGAGACGGAAGACCGCGTCAAGGAAGCGATCGACGAATTGCGGCGCGGCCGCACCACCTTCATCATCGCCCACCGCCTGACCACTGTTCGTGATGCCGATCTGGTCGTCTTCATGGACAAGGGCAAGGTGGTTGAAATGGGTGGCTTTGCCGAACTGTCGATGCGCAATGGCCGCTTCGCCAGCCTGCTGCGCGCCGGCGGCCTGCTCAACGACGAGGAAGTCCGCCGCCTCAGCCGCACCATCACGGACGCGGCCGCCTGAGTTCTTCCCTTCTCCCCTTCTGGGAGAAGGCGACGGACAAGGGGTGCTCCAGCTTGGCGCCGGCCTCACTCCGTCCAGCACCCCTCATCCGGCTCCACCTTCTCCCACAGGGGGAGAAGGCAAGACCCCCGCCTGCGACACGGTGCTGTAGTTGCCCCAAACGCGTCGCCGGTTTATGTAAAGCCGCATGAGTGACCTGACTTCACGCCTCAGCGGCTGGATGGATTTCGCCAACCCGACGCGGTTTGTCGGTTTGGCCGACAAGGTGGTGCCGTGGCTGGCGACCATCGCCACACTCCTCCTGGCCGCCGGGCTCTACATGAGCTTCACGGCGCCGGAGGATTTCCAGCAAGGCATCACCGTACGTATCATGTACATCCATGTGCCCTTCGCCTGGCTGGCCATGATGTGTTTCACGCTGATGGCGGTTTCCGCTTTGGGCACGCTGGTATGGCGCCATCCGCTGGCCGATGTCGCGCTGAAATCGGCGGCACCCATCGGCGCAGTCTTTACAGCGCTCGCGCTGATCACCGGTTCGATCTGGGGCAAGCCGATGTGGGGCACCTGGTGGGTGTGGGATGCGCGGCTGACCTCGGTGTTCGTGCTATTCCTGATGTATCTCGGCATCATCGCGCTGACGCGCGCCCTCGACGATGCGGCGCGCGCCGCCTGGGCCGCCGCAATCATCACACTGGTTGGATTCATCAACATCCCGATCATCAAATTCTCGGTCGACTGGTGGAACACGCTGCATCAGCCGGCTTCGGTGTTCCGGCTTGGCGGGCCGACCATCGATCCCAGCCTGTTGCGGCCGTTGCTGGTGATGGCTCTGGGCTTTACCGTGCTGTTCTTCGTGCTGCACCTGATGGCGATGCGCACGGAGATCCTGCGTCGCCGGGTCATTTCGATGCGACGCGTCGCGGCACGGCAGGCCGAACGGCAATCAGCCTGATCCATTTCGGCTTTGCTCCCCTCGCAGGCTCAGCCGTCAAAGCTCGAAAGCCAGGCAATTGGCCGTCCGCTCCGCGGACCGCTAATCACCCCATGCGGCCGCGCGCCGCCACCGGCAGCGTCTCGAGCACCCGTTCTCCGGCGATCAAGTGAACTTCATCGAACAGATTGGTGACGACGCAGCAATGGTCGGGCACAATGCGCACGCGCTCGCCGATATGCAGCCTGGCGTCGCCGGAAAGCGTGACGTTGCCGTGCTCCTCGCTGAGGCTGGTGACGGTGGCGCCCGCAATGCCCAGCAATTCGCCGAAATCGGCCAGCCCCAGCGTGTCGCTGGACAAGGCCTTGCTGCCGGCATCGAGGATGGCCCGTGTCGAGGTCGGATGGCTGACCACGGTCGACAGCACCGTCAGCGCGCAGTCGTCAACGCTGCCGACGCCTTTGGCGACCTGGTAGCGGTCGAGATAGATGTAGGTGCCGGGGCGATACTCGGTGACGACGGAGGCCTCGCTTGCGCGCCACATATCCGGCGTGCCGCCGCTGGAGATGCGTTGGCAGGCGAGGCCGGATGCGGCGAGCGCGTTGCGCCCATCGGCGAGCCACGCCTCGGCCTCGGCAGCGCGGCCTGCCGCCGGATAAGTCATCAGCCCGCCGAAGGCCAGCCCCTTGGCCTTGTCGATCTCTTTGGCCAGCGCGACAGCCTCGCTGGCCGACTGGACGCCGCAGCGGCCCATGCCGGTATCGCATTCCACCAACACCTGTAGCGGCTGGCCTGGATCGGTAAAGGTGGCGGCGAGCCCGTTAAGCGTTTCCACGCTGTCTGATGTCACCGACAGCGTCACACGACCGTGTAGCGCCTTGAGGCGCTCCAGCTTGGCCCTGCCGAGAATGTTGTAGGGCAGAAAGATGTCGGTCAGGCCGGCATCGGCCATCACCTCGGCTTCACCGATCTTCTGGCAGGTGATGCCGACGGCACCGGCTGCGATCTGCCTTTTTGCCCAGTAAGGCAGTTTGTGGGTCTTGATGTGCGGCCTGAGCTTCAGCGAGTGCCGGTCGGCGTGGGCCTGCGCCCGCGCGATGTTGGCTTCGGCGCGGTCGACATCGATCAGGATCGCCGGTGTATCGAGGTCGTCTATGCTCAGCATGGATTTTCACCCTGGGATTTGCCTGGACTTATGGCCTTGATCGGCCCGGATGTCATGAGGCCAGCACGCGGTTTACGTCGACACCGGATCGGTGTTCGGCTATTCGGTTTGGAGATCGCCCAAGCCGACGGGAAGGAACCACAACCATGAAACGCTCCGCTATCAACGACATCATCCGCGACGCCGATGCCTTCATTCGTTCGTTCGGCTACATCATGCCGCCCTTCGCCTATTGGACCCCGGAACAGATGAAGGCGCACCGGCAGGATTCGTCGGCCATCTTCTCCTCCCGGCTCGGCTGGGACATCACCGATTACGGCCAGGGCAAGTTCGAAGAGCTCGGCCTCTTCCTGTTCACCGTTCGCAACGGTCGCTACGAGGACATGAAGAAGGGCATGGGCATGCTCTATGCCGAGAAGATCATGATCTCGCGCAAGGATCAGCTGTCGCCGATGCATCGTCACAACATCAAGGCCGAAGACATCATAAACCGCGGCGGCGGCAAGCTGGTGCTGGAGCTGTTCATGCACGATCGCGATGGCGGCATCGATCCGAAGGCCGAAGTATCGGTGCCGGTCGACGGGACCATCCACCGGCTGCCGGCGGGCGGGCTCCTGAAGCTCGATCCGGGCGAGAGCGTGACGCTGCTGCCGGGCGTCTGGCACGCCTTCTGGGCCGAGGGCAAGGACGTGCTGATCGGCGAGGTTTCGACCGTCAACGACGATCTCACCGACAATGTCTTCCGCGAGCCGATCGGCCGCTTCGCCGACATCGACGAGGACGTCGCGCCGCTGCACCTGCTCGTGTCCGACTACGAGAAGTGGGTGGGGTAAGGCGGCCTTTCGGTCCTAACGCTGATGCTTGTCTTCTTTTCGCTTGCCCAGCAGCAGCTTTCGCTCGAGATGGGCTCGCAGGTCGCCGTAATACGCGGTCAGGAACGGGCGGGCATCATGCGCCTGCGGCGTTGAGCCGATCTTGCGTCCGATCGTCTCCGCCACCGCCCGCAGCGCGAAATAGTCGTCGCGGCGCAGCACCTCCTCCAGCTTGTGCAGTTCGGCGATGCCATAGGCATCGAGCTGGGCGTGGCTGAACTGAAAAGTCTTGGCGACCGGATCTTTTCGTGCCGACAGATCCTCCATCAGCGTACGCTTCGGCGCCTCTACGACCCAGGTTCCCGCCAGCAGGTCGCCAATCCGCAAGCGGTCGCGATTGAAAAGCGGGAACAAGGCGAACAGCAGCGCCCATACCAGTCCAAAGACTGTCGTCAGCGTATCGGCGACGCCCATCCCACTCCGTCCGGCGATAATCGACAGCGGCAGAAAGACTTCGATCTCGCGCATCAGATTGCGGGCGATGACCTGATCGACCGACAGGCCGGCTCCGTTGCGTGACGCCACCCTGATGCCAATGATCCGCTTGCCGGGCGTGGACGCGCGCCGGCCCGCCTCGAAGGCGATGAAGTAGACGTTTCGCAGAAAAAAGATCGCGATGATCCAGACGATGAAAAGCGGCTGCAATCTATCAGTGCCGAAACCTGTTACTCCGAACAGCGCAACCATCGTAACCGCGATTGCAGCCGTGGCGATAAACACGACATCGAGCAGGAAAGCGGCAGCGCGGGTGCCGGCGTCGGCCAGCTTTACCTGGAGGTCGACACCTTCAGGCGTGATCAGCGAGCGCATTGTCGCCAGCGCGGCGCGTCTAGCGGTTGCCATTGCGCACCACCTGGAACAGGTAGAAATAGCCGATCCACAGTGCGAGCATGCCGGTGCCAATCGCATAGCGGGTGACGTCGCTGGTGATCGTCTGCCTGCCGATGCCCTCGAGCAGTCCGGCAAACAGCAGCATGACCGAAACCCCGACCATCGCGGTCGCCGCGGTGCGTCCGGCATGGGCGGCTGCCGTCATGCGGGTCAACTCGCCGGGAAAGGCGATGCGCGTGCCGATCCGCATGCCGGCAGCGCCGGCCAGTGCGATGGCGAACAATTCGGTGGTGCCGTGAATGGCCAGCCAGCCGCCAAGTTCCATGCCAAGCCCCTTTGCCCAATAGACCTGGAACAGCGCACCCAGCATGCAGCCGTTGAACAGCATCAGCAGCACCGTCGGCACCGCGAAAGCAAATCCAAGCGCGAAGGCGAGGATTGCGACCTGGACGTTGTGGGTGAAAAGATAAGCGGCAAAGCCTGAGAGAAAGCCATTGTCGCCATCGTAAAGCATGCTGCGCAGCATCTCGGCCGAAGCGTCGGGACCGCGGCCGGCAGCCAGGCCTGACGGGATGATCGCGTCGAACCAGCCCTTGTCGGACGCTACCAGCCACGCGCCGGCGCCGATGCCGACAAACATCAGCGCCACCGACACCAGTGTCTCGCGCCACAAATCGCGGATGGCATCGGGCCAGTCGTGCAGGAAAAAGTCGGCGATGCGCTGGCGCAGCCCGCGGCGTGCCCCGTAAAGATAGAAATATCCCCGCAGCGACAGGGATTCGAGATAGGCGATCAGTGCGCTGTCGAGGGATGTCGCTCTCGCCACCGAAAGCGAAGACAATGCCGACCGGTAGAGCAGCGGCAGCGACAGCAGCTCTTCTTCCGACAGTGTTCGCGGCGCGCGTTTCTCGACGCGGGCGAGTAGCGCCTCGAACGCCTTCCAGTCGGCCTCGCGCTCCCGACGGAAGCTGGCCAGCGACTGGCGTACGGCATCGCCGCGTCTAGCATCGCCGGGAACTGGCGCAGTCACAACAAATCCTCGCGCTTGAACTGCAGGTAGCGCTCGACCAGCGCCGGCCCCAGCCTTTGATGGTCGGCTTCGATCACATGCGCGCCGAGCAGCCGCAACCGGCCGATGACGACCTGCCTTTCGCGCAAAAGCCCGCCGGCGACGACGGCGCGGGCGACATCCTCGCCTGATGAAGGTGGCATGTCGGCCAAGCTCTCCAATTCGACATCCCTGATCATCATGAACAACACCAGATGCCGCTCGGTGAGCCGGCCGACGGTGCGCAGCATCAATTCCGCACTGATCGGATCGACGAAGTCGGTGAAGATGATCACCAGGGAGCGCCGGTCGAGCCGCGCCGCAAGCGTAGTCAGCGCCAGGGTGAAATTGGTCTCCTCGTTGGAATAGTCGATCTCAACCGCCCGTTTCTGGATCATCGCGAAGCTGGCCGAGCCGCGCACCGCGCCGCTGGCGACGCGCGGCCGCGCGTCGAAGCTGAACAGGCTGACCATATCGCCGCCCTTGAGCGCAATGAACGCCGACAGCAAGGCGGCCGCCACCGCCCGGTCCACCTTCGGCAGGCCGTCGACCGGCTCGCACATCAGGCGTCCGCTGTCGATGGCCAGCACGATGTTGTTGTTCTCCTCGATACGGAACTCGCGCGCCAGAAGCCCGCCGTGGCGGGCGCTGCGCTTCCAGTCGATCATCCGCCGGCCCATGCCCGGCTGGTAATCCTTGAGCGACTCGAATTCCCGGCCCTGGCCGGCCCGGCGCTGCGCATGCCCGTCGGGCAGGGCGTTGCGCTGCAGCAACGTGATCGCCTGGTCGCGGGCGCTGCGGACGTCGGGCAACACTGCCACCTTGCTGTCCATCGGCAGGACGACCTGGTTCCAGACCAATCCGAACGGCCCGCGCCAGCGCAGCCACAGACGATCGAAGCTGGCGATGCCGCGCCGCAGCGCCTGGAACCGCAGGTCGAGCGATCCGCCATCCCCGGTGGCAGCCAGGGGACCGCCGCTTCCGCCGATCGGCGCCAGGTGCTCATCATGACCGACGCGCGCCTCCAGGGTCCGCGTCCGACCTGAAAAACGGGCGGCGACATGGACGGTGAACTGGCCGCCGACACCGACCTGCGGCGGCGCGTGGACGCTGGCGGCCAGCGATTTCCGCCCGCGTCCCGCCGCGGCGTCCACCGCCAGGAAGGCGATGAGCACGCAGATCCACAGCAATCCGAGATACCACAGCGACGGCAGCGCCAGCGCGACCAGGAAGGCCGGCACCGCGCCCGCCGCTGCCGCCCACACCGCTCGGCCGCTCGGATAGATCAACGCGGCGCTTCCGTCTGGTCGACCAGGTCGGAGACGATCTGCTCGACCAGCCGGCCATCGATCTGTGCGGCCGGCGACAGGATGACGCGATGGCGCAGCGCCGGCACCGCCAGCGCCTTGACATCGTCTGGGATCACATAGGCGCGGCCGTCGAGCGCTGCCCGCGCCCGCGCCGCCCTGGCCAGCATGGCGCCCGCGCGTGGACTGGCGCCAACCTCCAAATCGGCGGTGTCGCGTGTGGCGCGCACCAGCGCCGCGATGTAGCCGACGACGTCGTCGACGAGGGTGACGGAGCCGACGGTTTCGAGTGCCTTCTCCAGCGTCTTGCGATCCGTCTGGGGCTTGATGCCGTATTGCGCGATGTCGTGCGAGGCGGAGCCGCCGCCGTGATGGATGATGATGGCCCGTTCCTCCTCGGGACCGGGATAGCTGACCCGGTGCTTGAACAGGAAGCGGTCGAGCTGTGCTTCGGGCAGGGGATAGACGCCCTGATGCTCGATCGGGTTCTGGGTCGCGACCACCATGAAGTTGCGGCCCAGCGAATGCGTGGTGCCGTCGAAGGTGACCGCATGCTCCTGCATCGCCTCCAGAAGTGCTGCCTGTGTCTTGGGCGGCGTGCGGTTGATCTCGTCGGCAAGCAGAAGATCGCAGAAGATCGGACCGCGCGTCAGCGTGAACTGTCCAGTCTGGAAATTGTAGATGTTCGATCCGACGATATCGCCAGGCATCAGGTCCGGCGTGAACTGGATGCGCCCGTAGGCGACACCCAGAGCCTGCGCGAAGCAGCGCGCGGTCATTGTCTTGGCCGTGCCCGGAGGGCCTTCCAGCAGGATATGCCCGCCGGCGAACAGGGCGGTCAGCATCAGGTCGACCGTGTCACGCTGTCCGGTGATCGCCTTGGCCACTTCTTCCCTGATCCGAGTCGCCAGGGCCTTCACATCATCGACGTTCACCGAGCCTCCTTGCCGTCCAATCGTGCAGCCGCTCGGCTGCCTCGTGCATTTGCGTCAGGTTTTTCGCCTCGCCGGCGGCTTGCGCCCGCGCGGTGAATCCGCTGACTTCGTCCTTATCGCGAGAATCGAGCCAGCGGTCGAGCGCTTCGCCTTGCAGTCCCTGCGGCGCTCCCAGCAGTGCGCCGGCGCGCACCCGCATCAAGGCCGCATAACGGCCTCCCAGTTCGTCGAGCCGCCCGGCGCGCCGCAACAGCATCGCCGTCGTATCCACCAGCGCACGCTTGCCGAAGGCAATGGCGCGCTGCTCGGCGCGCGGCGGGCCGAAACGGCCGAGGCCGCGCAGGAAAGCCAGCGCCGCCGCAGCCAGGATCGTCAGTGTCAGCGCCAGAAACGGCGGTTCGACCAGCAGCTTGGCAAGGTCGTGTTTCCGCCCCGCGCCATGCAGCGTGAGATCGAACATGACTGGGCCGGCGCGCACCGAGGCGATCAGGTCGAGCGCCGCCGCAGCCTTGTCCGAGTCCTTGAGTGAGGCATTGTTGATCAGGTCGGGGTCGGTCAGGATGTAAAATGGCTTGTCGTCGAGTTTGGTGAGGACGGCGCGGCTGGTGCCCGCCGCTATCAATGGGTGGTCATCCGCTACCCATTGCAATTCGTCAGGGGCATCAATGAGCAGGCCCTCGATGTCGAGTTGCTCGACCGTGCTTTTGCCAACACCGATCTTTTCCTCGGCGATCCGGCCAAGCCATTGGTTCACCACGGGGTCGGGCAATCGCCCGAATTTCATCTTCCATCCTTCGTGCTCCTCCAGCGGCAGGGTCTGCCATTTGGGCAGCACGAAGAGGGTATTCAGGTCCTGCCGAAGTTCGAGGATGTGGTCGAGCGCGGCGGGATCGCTCTCTGGCGAAATGGTGACGATCAGCAGCATGTCGGTGCCGAGATCCTGATCGGTCCGCGCCATGGCTGGCGTCTCGCCGGTGAGCCGCAACCATTCCGCCAGGCCGGCATAGCCGACGCCGCTTTTCGACAGCGGCGTGGCGCTGCCATTGCCGGGTTGCCGGAAGTCGGGCGCATAGGTGGACAGCAGGAAGAAACCCGCTGCCGCAAGCAGGCTGGCGAAAATGCCCCAAAACAGCGTTCTTCGATTGAACGGTTCCTGTGCCGCTGGTTCGACCGTCGCGGCGCTCATATCCAGGCATCCCGGAAGACGAACCGCTCATAGGCCCCGCGTGCTTGCCGCCAGCCTTCGGCGCCGACCGGCCGGCGCGCGAACAATGCGGCTTCAACGATGCGTGCGATCTCGGTAAACGCCGCGCGGGCCTTGGTGGGAACCGAAGCAGCAGCGGCGATGTCGCGCGCCGTGAGCGACGGGCGCAAAAAATCCGGCAGCCGGCCGGCAATATCGGCGACACTGCGGCGAAGCAGGAGATGAACCGCTTCGTCATAGTCGCCTCGCGCGGCCAGCGCGTCGGCTTCCGACAGCAGGATCTGCGCGGCGCCGGCGTCGGGACGCCATGCTTCCTCCGCCTCGGTTTCGCGCCGTGCGCGCTGCCAGGGCAGGCGCCAGGCGATACCTTTCATCTCAAGAAAGACCAGGAGCAGGATGATCGCGGCACCTGATAGCACCGCGCCCCAGAACAGATAGATCATGTAAGGACCGAGCGACGACAACAGGTCCAGCAGCGGCTTCAGCCAGTCAGGCGGCTGGGGCGGTACATAGGCCGGCAGGTCGAACTGGATCGACTTATCCGAGATCAACTGCTCATGCGCCCTTGCCAGCCATTCGGCTTCCGCTGTGCCCGGCTGTGCCACTGCCAACCGTCCCCTGCAACCTGTGGTTCCCCGGTCGACACTGGCAATGCACAACGGCAATTGCAAGTGGGCTAGACGTCGATCTCCAATGTTGGCACATTTGATGCGGGGATCACCAGCCGATATGCGGCGATTGAGCGAGGGGACTTAATCATGGTTTCAACGACACTGGAGCGATCGGACAAGTTTCGTATCGGCAGGGTTTTCAGCAATAGTTTTGCGGTCATCGGCCGCAATGCCGTGCTTTGCTTAGGACTTGCGGCATTGTTTTCGGGTTTGCCGACTCTTGTTTTTCAACTTTGGGCGTTGAGACAGGACCCGGCCGTCCCCTTCGACCCGAGCATTTTTGGCGAGCAGAATCTGGTATTCGGCTATACTGCCGTCACGATCGGCGTTGGCCTTGGTTCCTATATCCTGTCGCTGTTGCTCCAGGCGTCACTGGTGCGCGCAACCATCGAGGACCTGAACGGCAAGCAGCCTTCGTTCGGTGACTGCATCGCGAAAGCAGTCTCCTTCCTCCTGCCGACCTTCACCATTGCCCTGTTGGTTGGTTTAGGCGTGTTCCTCGGTCTTATTCTTCTTATTGTGCCTGGCATCATGTTGGCGCTGCGTTGGTCGGTCGCTGTGCCGGCGCTGGTGCAAGAACGGCGTGGCGTGTTCGGCTCGATGGCGCGCAGCCGCGATCTGACAAAGGGAAGCCGCTGGGCGCTGTTCGGCCTGTTACTTATCCTGTTCATCATCGCGATTGCCATCGAGTTGGCGCTCGGCACTGCAGCCGACCTGTTTGGAGGGGGAGTAGTGGGTGCTGTGGTGAGCGCATTGGTGACCAGCGTAACATCTATGATGATGTCGATCGCCACCGCGGTCAGCTATGTCGAGTTGCGGCAGGTCAAGGAAGGCACCAGCGTCGACGAACTGGCGGAGATCTTCTCCTGACGCGAGAGATCGCCTACCACATCATGAACGAAGCGACTTCCGCGTCGGAAACCTTGCCTGCCGCCACGTCGGCGATCGCCTGGTCGACGATGGCCAAGCCCTCTCTCGCCGATGTCGAGAGGGCGGCATCGGCGAAGACTGCGCAGGTGGCGTCGTAGCGCCGGCGGCGGGCGGAACTCAAATTGTCGATGTCGGCCCCGCCCCTCATCCGCCTGCCGGCACCTTCTCCCGTATAGTGACGTATAGTGACGGGGAGAAGGGAAGCTGGCCGCGGCCTCGGCTCCCTTTTTGCAACGCTGGAGATTGGCGAAATCGTCGATGACAGCCCCTTCTCCCCGTCACTAAAACGAGGAGAAGTGCCCGGCAGGGCGATGAGGGGCAGCGCAAACGAAGCCATTGCCGGCGGCAGGGGTGACAGCAGCAGACAAATCCCGTATACTCACATAAAGATGTCTTTATGTCGCTTAAGCGCGACCGTCGCCCCGAGGACGAAACATGTCGCAAAACCCATCATCGCTGGACGACCTGTTCGGCCCCGTCGCGGCCAAGCCCGACGGTTCGGAAGTGCTTGCTGCGCTGACGGCGGCGGCGCGGCAACGCATTCTCATCCTCGATGGCGCCATGGGCACGCAGATCCAGGGCCTGGGCTTCGACGAGAACCACTTCCGTGGCGACAAATTCCCCGAGTGCGCCTGCCATCAGCAGGGCAACAACGACCTGCTGATCCTGACGCAGCCCAAGGCGATCGAGGAGATACACTATCAATACGCCATCGCCGGGGCGGACATCCTTGAAACCAACACCTTCTCCTCGACCTCCATCGCCCAGGCGGATTACGGCATGGAGGATGCGGTCTACGCGCTGAACCGCGACGGTGCACGGCTGGTACGCAGGGCAGCGGTGCGGGCTGAGCAGCAGGACGGCAAGCGTCGTTTCGTCGCCGGTGCGCTGGGGCCGACCAACCGCACCGCCTCGATGTCGCCCGACGTCAACAATCCTGGCTACCGCGCCGTGACGTTCGACGAATTGCGCCTTGCCTATGGCGAGCAACTGCGCGGTCTCATCGACGGCGGCGCCGACATCATCCTGATCGAGACCATTTTTGATACGCTGAACGCCAAGGCGGCAATCTTCGCCTGCAACGAGATCTTCATCGAGAAGAACGTGCATCTGCCGGTGATGATTTCCGGCACGATCACCGACCTGTCCGGCCGCACGCTGTCGGGCCAGACGCCGACGGCTTTCTGGCATTCGGTCCGCCACGCCAACCCGTTCACGATAGGCCTCAATTGCGCTCTGGGCGCCAAAGCCATGCGCGCGCATCTGGACGAAATCTCCGGCGTCGCCGACACCTTTGTTTGCGCCTATCCGAATGCCGGCCTGCCCAATGAATTCGGCCAATATGACGAAAGCCCGGAGTTCATGGCCGCGCAGATCGAGGATTTCGCGCGCGACGGCCTAGTCAATATCGTCGGTGGCTGCTGCGGCTCGACGCCCGACCACATCCGCGCCATCGCACAGGCAGTGAAGAAACATCCGCCGCGCGCTGTTCCCGACATCGAGCCGAAGATGCGCCTTTCGGGGCTCGAGCCGTTCACGCTGACCGACGAGATTCCGTTCGTCAATGTCGGCGAGCGCACCAACGTCACCGGCTCGGCGAAATTCAGAAAGCTGATCACCGCGGGCGACTATGCCGCCGCGCTCGAAATCGCCCGCGACCAGGTCGCCAACGGCGCGCAGATCATCGACATCAACATGGACGAAGGCCTGATCGATTCGAAGCAGGCAATGGTCTGTTATCTCAACCTGATCGCCGCCGAGCCGGACATCGCCCGCGTTCCCGTGATGATCGACAGCTCCAAATGGGAGATCATCGAAGCCGGCCTGAAATGCGTGCAGGGCAAGCCGCTGGTCAATTCCATTTCGATGAAGGAGGGCGAGGAGGCTTTTCTGCACCATGCGAAGCTCGTCCGCGCGTATGGCGCGGCGGTGGTCGTCATGGCCTTCGACGAGGACGGCCAGGCCGACACCCAGGCGCGCAAGGTCGAAATCTGCACCCGCGCCTACAGACTGTTGACCGAGCAGGCCGGATTCCCGCCCGAGGACATCGTTTTCGACCCGAACATCTTTGCCATCGCCACCGGCATCGACGAGCACAACAATTACGGCGTCGACTTCATCGAAGCCGCACGGCAGATCACCGCGACGCTTCCCCATGTCCACATATCGGGCGGCGTGTCGAACCTCTCCTTCTCGTTCCGCGGCAACGAGCCGGTGCGCGAGGCCATGCATGCGGTGTTCCTCTACCATGCCATCCAGGCGGGCATGGACATGGGCATCGTCAACGCCGGACAGCTTGCCGTCTATGACACCATCGATCCGGAACTGCGCGAAGCCTGCGAGGACGTCGTCAACAACCGTCAGCCGAAGGGCGGCGGCACCGCGACCGAACGCCTGCTGGAACTCGCCGAACGTTTTAGGGGCACGGCGGGCAAGGAAGCGCAGGAACGCGATCTCGCCTGGCGCGACTGGCCAGTCGAGCAGCGCATTTCGCACGCACTGGTCAACGGCATCACCGAATTCATCGACCAGGATACCGACGAAGCACGACGCGCCGCCGAGCGTCCGCTGCATGTCATCGAAGGTCCGCTGATGGCAGGCATGAACGTCGTCGGCGATCTGTTCGGCGCCGGAAAAATGTTCCTGCCGCAAGTGGTGAAATCCGCCCGCGTCATGAAGCAGGCCGTTGCCGGTCTGCTGCCGCATATGGAGGCGGAGAAGTTGGCGAACGCCGCCAACGGCGTCGACACCGGCGAGCGCCAGACCGCCGGAAAAATCCTGATGGCGACGGTGAAGGGCGATGTCCACGACATCGGCAAGAACATCGTCGGCGTGGTTCTGGCCTGCAACAATTACGAGATCATCGACCTCGGCGTCATGGTGCCGGCGGCAAAAATCCTGCAGACGGCGCGCGAGCTGAAGGTCGACATCATCGGCCTGTCGGGCCTGATCACGCCGTCGCTCGACGAGATGGTGCATATGGCGGCCGAGATGGAACGCGAAGGTTTTGACATTCCGCTGTTGATCGGCGGGGCTACGACCAGCCGCGTGCATACCGCAGTAAAAATCCATCCGCGCTATGCCAGGGGCCAGACGGTTTACGTCACCGATGCCAGCCGCGCCGTCGGCGTGGTCTCGGCACTTTTGTCGAACGAGACCAAGGAGGGCTATGTCGACAAGGTTCGTACCGAATACAAAAAAGTTGCCGATGCGCATGCGCGCAGCGAAGCCGACAAGCAGCGCCTGCCGCTGGCCAAGGCGCGGGCCAACGCCCACCGGATCGACTGGTCGGCCTACGCGCCGCCAAAACCGTCCTTCCTCGGCCTGAAAACCTTCGAAGCCTGGGATTTGGCCGAGCTGGCGCGCTATATCGACTGGACGCCGTTCTTCCAGACATGGGAGCTGAAGGGGCGTTACCCGAAAATCCTCGACGACGAGGCGCAAGGGCCGGCGGCACGCCAGCTCTTCGATGACGCCCAGGCGATGCTGGCCAAAATCATCGCGGAAAAATGGTTCGTGCCAAAGGGCGTCATCGGCTTCTGGCCGGCGAATACCGTCGGCGACGACGTCAGGCTGTTCACCGATGATGCCAGATCGCAGGAACTGGCGACCTTCTTCACGCTGCGCCAGCAGTTGACCAAGCGCGACGGCAAGGCGAACGTCGCGCTGTCGGATTTCGTCGCGCCCTTGGACAGCGGCAAGGCCGATTATCTCGGCGGCTTCATCGTCACCGCTGGCATCGAGGAAGCGGCGATCGCCGAGCGCTTCGAGCGCGCCAACGACGACTACTCGTCGATCATGGTCAAGGCGCTGGCCGACCGTTTCGCCGAGGCCTTCGCCGAGCGTCTGCACGAATGCGTGCGCAAGGATTTTTGGGCCTATGCACCGGACGAGAATCTGGCGCCGGACGAGCTGATCGGCGAACCCTATCGCGGCATTCGCCCGGCGCCCGGCTATCCGGCGCAGCCCGACCACACCGAGAAAGCGACGCTGTTCCGCCTACTCGACGGCGAGCGCAACGCCGGCGTCAGCCTGACCGAAAGCTTTGCGATGTGGCCGGGCTCCTCCGTGTCCGGCATCTACCTGTCGCATCCCGAAAGCTATTATTTCGGCGTGGCCAAGGTCGAACGCGACCAGGTCGAGGACTATGCGCGCCGCAAGGCCATGCCGCTGGCCGAGGTCGAGCGCTGGCTCGGCCCTATACTCAACTATGTGCCCACCCCCTTCGCCGAAGCCGCGCAGTAAGGCAGCAGCTTTTGACTGGCCGTCGCCGCCGATGACCAGGTGCGTACTTCGAGAGCAACGGCCTCGCCGCTCAGGGATAATGCCCCATGCATGAAGGAGAGCCCTATGCAGACCCCGGCTGCAGGAGAAACGGAAATCCGCGAAGGCCTGGATGACCTGGTGCAGGCATTGCGGGCCAAGGACATAGAAGCCCTGATGGCACACTATGCTGCGGCTACTGTCGTATTCGACATCAGGCCGCCGCTGCGGATCGAGAGCGCCGATGCCTATCGAAAGAACTTCGAGGCGTGGTTTGCCTCGGTTGACGGCCCGATCGATTATGAGGTGCACGAGCTGCTCGTCACAGTCAGAGACGACGTGGCGTTCTGCCATAGTCTGTGCCACGTCAGAAGCATAAGAACCAACGGGGAGAAAGCCCACTATTGGGTGCGTGTGACCTCGGGTTTGCAGAAGATGAACGACCGCTGGATGATCACGCACGAACACATATCCATGCCGATCGATCTCCGGACAATGCAGGCACAGCCGGAGTTTCAGTCGTAGCTGTGCGGAGGTTTCGCACGACAACAAATTTCTTCCGGCGCTGCCCGTCGACCGACCTCGCCAAGAGGCTTGCCGAAATCGCTGACCCATCGATCGGAGGCCGGTGAAGCGCGAGGCCTGCATAAAGGGCGAAGGTGGTCTTGTCGCAGCACCCTGCGTACACGCGCTTTCAGTTCAGCCCCGGTGGTGCACCGCACCGCCTCGGATTGACGCGCGACACTTTAGCTGCAAGGTATATTAAAGTTCTGTTTACCATATATTGGTTTCGGCAGGGATTTTTTAGGGGGGCAATTTGGAACCGTTTCTGGGGGCGAACCGCCTTAATTGGGATGATCGAGCCGAGCTGCATTCGACCGACACGACGGGCAGCTACCACATAGAAAATGTCCTGGCTGGCGGATCCAATCTCTATGAGCTGGAAACGCGCGAGGTCGGTGACATTGTCGGCAAGGATATCGTCCATTTGCAATGCCATATCGGGCTCGACACGATCAGCTTGAAGAATCTGGGCGCGGGCAGCGTGACCGGCCTCGACTTCTCACCGACGGCGATCGCAGCGGCGCGGGATTTCGCAGCAAAGGCAGGCACTGACGTACGCTTCGTGGAGGCGCCACTGTTCGAGGCAGTCGAAGCGCTTGGCCGGACCTTTGACATCGCTTACGTTACCTGGGGTTCGGTAAACTGGCTTGACGACGTGTTCCGCTGGGCGCGGGTGGTTGCCGATCTCCTGCGGCCCGGCGGCCGGCTCTATCTCGCCGAGGGCCATCCGTTGATGTTCCAGTGTGACCGCAAGGCTGCGGCGCTGGAGTTCAAGCACGACTGGCGAACGCCAATAGCCCGACCACTCGCATGGAACGAGGAACTCACCTATACCGGCGACGACCGCATCTTGAAACATCCGCGCTATTATGAGTGGATTCATCCGGTCAGCGACGTGGTGAACGCGCTGATTTCAGCTGGGCTGACGCTGGATTTTCTCAATGAGCATGACACGGTTTCGTGGCAGCACTTTTCATTTGCCGTGAGGGCCGGCAAGGATATGTACGGCTTGCCAGAAAACTCTCCCAAGATCCCAATGGCCTATTCCATTGGCGCGACGAAGCGTAGCGTCGGCAAGATACCCTACATGGTTACCGCCAAGGCAATTGAGGGCCACTAGAGTTTTCCCGTGCAGAGGATTTGGTTCTTTGACTGACTGTCGTTGCCTGCCGGCCTGTAGCCACGACCTCTGACGCTTGGGATTAGCCGCAGGCCACCCTGCCTTCGTCATCCCGGGGCGGGGCCAGAAACGTCAGGCGGTTGGGACGTGCAAAAATCTCAGGACCCATTAAGGTCAAAATTAAACATTGATAGCTAATATATACCTTGGTCGGGTTGGCCCAGAACCTGAATAGTATCTGAGGAATCGCCTGTTGGCTCTTTTCCGCGCCAGGTTCGGCGGCATCAAGAAGGCCGTTTTCTCGTCGGCAAATATCCCGGCGGCAATGGCGGTGATCGTTATTGCCGTTGGCGCAGTGTTCGCGGACCACCAGAACAAAGTCGTCTCGGATCAAGCCGTCCGTGCCGATGTCCTGGCCAAGGTCAATCTTATCCGCGCCAAGCTTGAAGGCAACATCAACGGAAACCTTCAACTGGTGCAGGGACTGGTCGCGACGGTCGTGACCGAGCCCTATATGGGACAGCAGCGTTTCGCCTCGCTGGCGAGCAACCTGTTTGGCAGGGGCTCGCAATTGAAGAATATTGCCGGCGCGCCCGATCTGGTCATTTCCCTGATGTACCCGATGGACGGCAACGAGAAGGCGATAGGCCTCGATTACCGCAACGACGAGCGGCAGCGTGTGGCCGCGCTAAGGGCGCGAGACGAGCGAGAGCTAGTTCTTGCCGGTCCCGTCGACTTGAGGCAGGGAGGGCAGGGCTTCGTCGGCCGTATTCCGGTTTTTGTACGCAGTGCTGGCAACACCGAAAGGTTCTGGGGCATCATTTCGGCCGTTGTCGACGTTCAGCGCCTTTATGAGGCGAGCGGCCTGCTTGACGATGATCTCGGGATTGACATAGCGCTGATCGGTAAGGACGCCCTTGGTCCAGGCGGAGAGCAATTCTTCGGCAATGAGCACGTCGCCAAAAGCAATCCGGTGACAGCCGATGTTCTGCTTCCGTCCGGTTCGTGGCGGATCGCAGCCATTCCCAAAGACGGCTGGCCTGCGACGCCCGACAACGCGTGGTTCCTGCGCGCCATCATGGCGGTGGCCGGGGCGTTGGTTGTGATCCCATTCCTGGTTACCGGTCGTCTGATTGGCGAGAGACAGCGCAACTATGCGGAACTGAGTCGATTGTCGAGACGCCTGGAACTCGCTCTGGAAGCGTCGGCTATTGGCGTTTGGGAACACGATATCGCGACCAACCAACTGACGTGGGACAACCGCGTCAATGAAATATACGGCAAACCAACCGGGGAGCGCCGCGGCTACCTGGACTGGGCGGGAGCAGTCCACCCGGATGATTTGGCTGGCGCCAACTCCGATTTCGACCGCGCGGCGGCCGGCGGCGGGCCATATCTGTCGGAATACCGGATTATTCGGCCGGATGGCGAGATTCGCCATGTCCGATCCAAGGCGATAATTTACCGGGCCGCAGACGACACCCCAAAAATGATTGGCGCCGAATGGGATGTGACAGCCGATGTCCTGCTGAACAAGGACCTGGTTCGCGCAAAACAGCTTTCCGAGTCGAAAAATGCAGAACTCGAGTCGGCCAAGGCGCACATAGAGCACATTGCGCTCCACGATTCGCTGACCGGTTTGCCTAACCGGCGTTATCTTGACCAGGTGCTGGAAAACTACGCGGTAAACGCCAGGCGGACCGGCGGCTATGCGGCACTGCTTCACGTAGATCTGGATCGGTTCAAGCACATCAACGATACGCTTGGCCACGCCGCAGGCGACGCAATGCTTGTTCACGCCTCGACCGTCCTCCGATCCAAGGTCGATGGTGAGGGATTCGTCGCTCGGATCGGAGGAGACGAATTCGTCGTCCTGTGCGTGGCGCATGACGATATCGAGCAACTGGCGCTGCTCGCCGACCGGGTCATCAGCCAGATGCGAGAACCCGTCTACTATCAGGGCCATCGATGCCGTTTCGGCGTGAGCGTCGGAATTGCAGTCGATAACGGAAAAGACGTCGAAGCCAAACACCTGCTAGTCAACGCTGACATTGCGCTTTACCGAGCAAAGAGTCGTGGGCGCAATCGATACGAATTCTTCACCGAGGCGATGCAAAGCGAGATCGTCGAGACAAAACGGATTGCCGACGAAATTCTCGGCGGCCTTGAGCGCAACGAGTTCATTCCCTTCTACCAGCCGCAATTTGACGCAAAAACCCTTGAAATTGTTGGGGTTGAGGCGCTGGCGCGATGGCGGCATCCGCAGAAGGGCATTTTGGCGCCCGACGTCTTCCTGAGGATTGCGGAAGAATTGAATGTTGTCTCGATCATCGATCGAAACATATTAGAGCAATCGCTTTTGGATCTCGAAGGGTGGTCTGCTGCGGATCTTCACATTCCGCGGGTGTCGGTCAACGTTTCGGCACGCCGCCTTCAGGATGAGGAACTCATAAAGAGTCTTAGGGAACTGAATATCAAGAAGGGAACAGTTTCATTCGAGCTCGTCGAGTCAATTTTCCTTGACGAGAATGATGATTTTGTTACCTGGAATCTTGAGCAGATAAAAGAGCTCGGCATTGACGTAGAAATAGACGATTTTGGCACGGGCTACGCCTCTATAGTCAGCTTGCTCAAGCTGCAGCCTCGCCGGTTGAAGATAGATCGCCAACTGGTCACCCCAATTGTCAAATCGCCGCAACGAAGGCAGGTCGTCTCGTCGATCATTGAAATCGGCAAATCCCTGGGAATTGAGGTCGTGGCGGAGGGTGTCGAGACGATGGAGCACGCACAGACACTCAAGAGCCTGGGCTGCGACATACTGCAGGGTTATGCCTTCGGGCATGCGTTGGATGCCGACGGCCTAAAAGCCTTTGTTCGATCTCGGCGTCTGCGTACGCAACGGGTTTTGGATGAACCGCTCCGGTTGGGTCGAGTGTAAGCGCATACGCCTCACGTCACAGAGTAGCGCTGCGCTTTGAGTCTTGGGATTTGTGCTGACACGCATGTCAGGCACAACCGCTGTGCAACCATCGTTACCTTTTTCTGTTAGCCGCCCAACCCTTCCAGTGCCTCCGCTTGCGCAGACCTCGGCGTTGCGCCACTAATGCATTTTGGGGGGAATCAAGTGAAAATCCATCTTTGTGCTGCCTTGGCGGCAACGGTTGCTATGACGGGTTGCGCATCGGTAGTGCGCGGCACGACCGACAAAGTCTCCATCAACTCCGAACCACCAGACTCTACGATCAGAACTTCGCTTGGTCATTCGTGCCCGGCTTCACCTTGCACGGTCGAAGTAAGCCGCAAGGAGGGGTTCACGGCTTTTGCTGAGAAGGAAGGTTACAAACCGGGCAGCCTTTATATTGGCACGAACATGAGCGGAAAAGGCGCCGCAGGTCTCGCGGGCAATATTTTGGTCGGCGGACTGATAGGAGTGGGCGTGGATGCAATGACGGGTGCTACGCTCGATCATTCTCCAAATCCTGCACTCATAAGGTTGGTTCCAACTGACGCGCCTGGCGAAAGCAGCAAGGCGATTGTTCCTCCGCCTACGCCACCTGCGAAGAACAATAGCTCCCGCGCTGGGGTGTAGCCTAGCCGCCGATCCTCGCCGACCGATCATAAGCTCCCGCTCGTCCTGCGGAAGCTATTGTTTTATTGGAAAAAGAAGTTTGGCTGGGGAACCTGGATTCGAACCAGGACTAACGGAGTCAGAGTCCGTGGGTCTACCGTTAACCTATTCCCCAGCAGGGCGCAGAAAATCGCGCGGGCAGGGCGGCGATGGCGCCGCGCGTGCCTTGTAGCCGCCGCCGGAAAATAGTCAAGCCTGCCCAGGGCATTTCAATCACGACGTTTCATCAGGCGTGTTTCCAAGTGCCGCATCTCACTTCTCCCTTCGCCCAAGCTGCGAGTGCTCGAAATACAGCACGACGCCGAGCGCCATCACCAGCGGGATGATCAGGTAGAACAGCCGGAACACCAGCAGTGCCGCCAACACGCCGACCGGGTCCATATGCGACAGGCCGGCCAAGAAGACGACCTCGAACACGCCGAGCCCGCCCGGCGCATGCGAGATTTGGGCGACCGAGAACGACACCAGGAAGACGCCGAGCACGACGAAGTAGCCGGGATTGCCGGCGGCAGGCAGGGCGAAGAAGATGATCGCCGCCGCTGCCAAAAGCTCGATCGGGCCGATCAGCAATTGCCGCGCGACGATCGGCAGCGCCGGATAATGGATTTGGAAGCTGCCGATCTTCAGCGGCCTGAGATGCAGCCAGCTGCCGAATACATAGGCCGCCACCACGAGCAGCATCGCGAGCCCCGCCGCCTGCGAAAGCCGATGATGCGGCGTGCCGGAAAAACGGTCGATGATGTCAGGCGCGAGCACCAGCACGATGCCTGAAACCAACACTGTCGACAGCACGAAGGTGATCCAGCAGATCGCCACCAGAATGCCGACGTCCTTTCCGGTCAGCCCCCTGGTTCCGTAAGCGCGGTAGCGGATCACCGCGCCTGAAAATACGGAGCCGCCGATATTGTGCGACAGCGCGTAGGTGGTGAAGGAGCACAGGGTGACGAACAGCCACGACACTTTCTTGCCGATATGCAGGAGCGCGATGTGATCGTAGCCGGCCAGCGACGCATAGGCGATGACCGAGCTCAACGCGGCGAGCACCCAGCCGCGGGCAGGGATGGCAACGATGCCGTCCCAGACGTCGTCGAGCGAAATGCCGCGCAGCTCGTGCAGCAGCAGCCATAGCGAGAAAACGACTGCCGCAACGCCGACGACCGGCCAGAAATAACGCCTCCAGTTCAGCGTGACGATCATGCGTTGCAGCCCCGTTGCCCGTTCGGTTCGCGTCAGGAAAACTGCCCGCGATTTCGAATGTTTCATCCCGCCATTCCAGAAATGCCTTATCGAAGCCGGCTATTCAACCGGCAAGGCGCGCTGCGGAGGGAGAAGAAAAGCTGGCGATCCTTGGCGCCCCCCTCCTGCCGAGCGGAGCGGCGAGACAATGCCGCCGACAAAATTCGGCCCCTGCGCTCTTGGTGATCCGGCCCGGCGCTGCTAGTCTGGTGGCAACTTAGAACACATGAAAGCGCCTGCTGCGTCCGGTCTCCGGTTCGCGCGGCGCCGGAAGGAACTGAAGTGGAAGACCACGACACCGGCGCCGGCGCGCCGGAAGTGGGCGTGTCCAGGGCTTCGCCGCCGCCTTCGGGCCAAGCAAGCCCACCCGCCGGCCGGCACAATGGCCGCCCGGTGCAGGCTTGGTCCGGTCACGGACAGGCAGGCGACGCGTCCCAGCATCAGAATGGCCAGAATCAGAAGGCCAAGACCAGGAAGCGGCGCAAGCGCCGACGCGGCCGCAAGGTTTTTGCGCGCGACGACGCTCGCCTGGCTGCGGCCGGAGTGGCGGCGGCTGCCGTCAGCGCTCCAGCCAGCCGCTCGCCCGTGGCGATCGTCGCGGCTTTGCCGTCGGTTGCGCCAAGCAGGCCGGAGCCGGCTGCTCGCCGCCCGCCGCTGCAGGAACTGCCGGTGTTTGCCGCACTCGATCTCGGCACCAACAATTGCCGGCTGCTGGTGGCGGTGCCGACGCGCCACGGCCAGTTCCGCGTCATCGACGCTTTCTCGCGCATCGTCAGGCTGGGCGAGGGCCTCACCGCCAATGGCCGGCTCGGGCAGCCGGCGATGGACCGTGCGGTCGAGGCGCTGAAGATCTGCGGTGACAAATTGCGCAACCGCAAGATCAGGAAGGCCCGGCTGATCGCCACCGAAGCCTGCCGCACGGCAGCGAACGGCGCCGAGTTCCTCGACCGCGTCGAGCGCGAGGCGGGATTAAAACTCGAGATCATCGACCGCCAGACCGAGGCGCGGCTGGCGGTGTCGGGCTGCGGCTCGCTGGTCGACCGCGACACGCAAGGCGTCGTCCTGTTCGACATCGGCGGCGGCTCCTCGGAAATCGCGCTGATCGATCTCACCGGCCACCGCTCGCCGAGGCTCGCCAACCACATCGTCTCCTGGACGTCGCTGCCGGTCGGCGTCGTCTCGCTGGCCGAGCGCTTCGGCGGCCGCGCCGTCACCCGTGAGATCTTTGCCGCCATGGTCGATGACGTCGCCGTGCGCCTGCACGCCTTCGACGGGCGCGACCGGCTGAGCCATGTGCTCGCCAGCCCGAAATTCCACCTGCTCGGCACCTCGGGCACGGTGACGACGCTGGCCGGCGTCCACCTTGACCTGGAACGCTACGACCGCCGCCGCGTCGACGGGCTGTGGATGGACCGCGACAGCGTCGACCGCATGGTCGAAAAACTGGTCGGCTGGGATTTTCAGCAGCGCGTCGCCAACCCTTGCATCGGCGCCGATCGCGCCGATCTGGTGCTGGCCGGCTGCGCCATCCTGGAAGCGATCCGCGCGGTGTGGCCGTCGGAGCGGCTGCGCGTCGCCGACCGCGGCCTGCGCGAAGGCATCTTGAGCGAATTGATGGCCGACGACGGTGTCTGGCGCAACAACGGGCGTGGCAGAGCATGATCCCGCAAAGTGGCAACCGGTTTTCGGAAAAGATCATGCTCAAGCAAGAAATAAGGCAATGACCAAGAAACCGGAAAAACCAGGCTCTGCCGGCATTCGCGTGCTGAAGACGCGGATCAAGAAGAAGAGCGGCCTGAAAGAATCGTCGCGCCGCTGGCTGCAGCGCCACATCAACGACCCTTATGTCCAGCGCTCCAGGGCCGACGGCTACCGCTCGCGCGCGGCCTACAAGCTGATCGAGATCGACGACAAGCACCATCTGCTCAAGCCTGGCATGAAAGTTATAGACCTTGGCGCGGCACCCGGCGGCTGGTGCCAGGTCGCCGCCGCGCGGACGAAATCGACGGCCGAACACCCGCATGTCGTCGGCATCGACTATCTGGAGATGGATGCGGTGCCCGGCGCGCCGGTGCTGTTGATGGATTTTCTCGACCCGCAAGCGCCGGAAAAGCTCGCCGAAACGCTCGGTGGCCAACCGGACATCGTTTTGTCCGACATGGCCGCACCCACCACCGGCCACCGCCGCACCGATCACATCCGCACCATGTATCTTTGCGAGGTGGCGGCCGATTTCGCCCTCTCGGTGCTGAAGCCGGGCGGTCATTTCCTCGCCAAGACTTTCCAGGGCGGCGCCGAGAACGAATTGCTCGCCAGGCTCAAGCAGAATTTCCGCTCGGTCCACCACGTCAAACCGCCGGCCTCACGCGATGAGTCGGTGGAGCTTTATTTGTTGGCGAAGGATTTCAAGGGTTAGGCTGCCTTAGCTTTTTAATGCTGGCGGGGCGCTACTCAACCGCCCTGCGGACCAGACACCTCCAGCGTCTTCGGCGCCGTCAGCCCGCCATGTCCCGACACGGCGTTGCCGGCATCCGGCGCCAGCCGCATGAATGACAGCGATGCGGCGGCCGACACTGCCGCGACGATGAAGAACGCTATGTGGAAGTCGCTCAGCGTCAGCGGCCCGCCATGGATTGTCGTCGAGACTTCCAGGATGCCGCCGGCCAGCGCTACGCCGAGCGCGATCGACAGTTGCTGGAACACTGCGGCGATCGGCGTTGCCCGGCTGGTGTCGGCGGTCGAAATCTCGGCATAGGCAAGCGCGTTGATGCCGGTGAAGAACATCGAGCGGACGAAGCCGCCGACGAGCAGGGCGGCGAGGATCAGCAGATAGGGCGTCTCGGGCGTGAGCAGGCCGTTGACGGCAATCGACGCCGCCGCGATCAACGAGCCGAAGATCAGCACGCGGCGGAAGCCGGCGACCCGGAAGATCAGCGCGGTGACGAACTTCATGCCGATGGCGCCGATCGCCGCCACGAAGGTGATCATTCCCGACTGGAACGGCGTCAGCCCGAAGCCGATCTGGAACATCAGCGGCAAAAGGAAGGGCACGGCGCCGATGCCGATGCGAAACAGCCCGCCGCCGAGGACCGAGGCGCGGAACACCTCGTTGCGGAACAGCTCGAGCGCCAGCAGCGGATTTTTGGCGCGGCGCGCATGCAGGAGGTAAAGCACGGTTGAAACCAGCCCGACAGCCACGGTGAGGAAGCCGGCAATCGGCGGCAAGGCCGGCAGGCTGACCACCGACAGGCCAAAAACGATGCCCGATGCCGCCAGGCCGCTCAGCACGAAGCCGATGAAATCGAGCGGCGGCGTTCGCGCCGGCCCGGTCTCCGGCAGGAAGCGCGTGGCCAGCCAGATGCCGATCAGCCCGATCGGCACATTGATCAGGAAGATCCAGTGCCAGCTGAAATAGGTGGTGATGAAACCGCCGACCGGTGGCCCAACGAGCGGTCCGAGCAGCGCCGGAACGGTCAGCCACGACATCGCGGCGACGAGTTCGCTCTTCGGCGTGGCGCGCACCAGCACAAGCCGTCCCACAGGCGTCATCATGGCGCCGCCAATGCCTTGCAGGAAGCGTGAGATCACGAAGGCCGGCAGCGAATTCGACACCGCGCAAGCGACCGAACCGACGATGAACACGGCGATTGCCGCGCGAAATACGGTTTTGGCGCCAAAATGGTCGGCCATCCAGCCGCTGATCGGAATGAACACCGCCAGCGACACCAGATAGGCGGTCAGCGCCAGCTTGAGCGCCACCGGGCTGGTCTGGAGGTCGACGGCGATCGCCGGCAGCGACGTCGCGATAACAGTCGAATCCATGTTTTCCATGAAAAGAGCGACCGCCAGGATCAGCGGGATGGTGCGGTTCATGGAGCGCGTCCGGATTCGATTGTTGCCGCGGATTGCCGGTCCAGGGGGCAAGCCGACACGCAGGCCGGTTACCACGGGCTGCGTTGGATGTCGCCTTAACTTGCTGTCACATTTGTGCGACCTGGCGGGCATGCCCAACAAAACTCCGGCGCAGCGTCCACAAGCAATCGGCTTTTCAACGGCGACGGGACGTGTTACGAGCCAGCGCCAATCCTGAAAGGGAAGAAGACGAGTCGGCGCTGTCCATCCGGTCCAGCGCTTTTCATGCATTCCGAGGGCTGGCCATGGCAAAGATTATCGAAACGTCCACGGGCGCACTGGCGCTGACCTTTGACGATGTGCTGCTGCAGCCGGGTCATTCCGAGGTCATGCCCGGCGAAACCGATATCCGCACCCGCATTGCCGGCGACATCGACCTCAACGTGCCGATCCTGTCCGCCGCCATGGATACCGTCACCGAGGCGCGTCTTGCCATCGCCATGGCCCAGGCCGGCGGCATCGGCGTCATCCACCGCAATTTCTCGCCGGCCGAACAGGCCGAGCAAGTGCGGCAAGTCAAGAAATTCGAATCCGGCATGGTGGTGAACCCCGTCACCATCGGCCCCGATGCGACGCTCGCCGACGCGCTGGGGCTGATGCGCACCTACAGCATCTCGGGCATTCCGGTGGTCGAGAATGGCGGCGCTGGCGGGCACACGGTCGGCCGGCTGGTCGGCATCCTGACCAACCGCGACGTGCGCTTCGCTTCCGACCCGGGCCAGAAAGTCTACGAGCTGATGACCCGTGAGAACCTGATCACGGTCAAGGAAAATGTCGATCAGGACGAGGCCAAGCGGCTCCTGCACCAGCACCGCATCGAAAAGCTGGTCGTGGTCGATAGCGGGGGCAATTGCGTCGGATTGATCACCGTCAAGGACATCGAGAAGTCGCAGCTCAACCCGCACGCCACCAAGGACGTGCAGGGGCGCTTGCGCGCGGCGGCCGCCACCAGCGTCGGCGATGACGGTTTTGAGCGCGCCGAGCGGCTCATCGATGCCGGCGTCGACCTGTTGGTGATCGACACCGCGCATGGTCACTCGCAACGTGTGCTCGATGCGGTAACGCGAGCCAAGAAACTATCCAATTCGGTCCGCATCCTGGCCGGCAACGTCGCCACGTCAGATGGCACGCTGGCGCTGATCGATGCCGGCGCCGACGCCGTCAAGGTCGGCATCGGGCCGGGTTCCATCTGCACCACCCGCATCGTCGCCGGCGTCGGCACGCCGCAGCTTTCGGCAATCATGTCGGCGGTCGAGACGGCGCAGAAGTCGGGCGTCTCGGTTATCGCCGATGGCGGCATCAAATATTCCGGCGATCTCGCCAAGGCGCTCGCCGCCGGCGCCAGTGCCGCCATGATCGGCTCGCTGCTGGCCGGCACCGACGAGAGCCCGGGCGAAGTCTATCTGCACCAGGGCCGCTCGTTCAAAGCCTATCGCGGCATGGGCTCGGTCGGCGCCATGGCGCGTGGCTCCGCCGACCGCTATTTCCAGGCCGAGGTTCGCGACACGCTGAAACTGGTGCCGGAAGGCATCGAAGGGCAGGTGCCTTACAAAGGACCTGTGTCCGGCGTGCTGCACCAACTTGCCGGCGGCCTGAAAGCCGCTATGGGTTATGTCGGCGGGCGCGACCTTGCCGATTTCCGCGACCGCGCCACCTTTGTACGCATATCCAACGCCGGACTTCGTGAAAGCCACGCCCATGACGTCACGATCACCCGGGAAAGCCCGAATTACCCCGGCGGAGCCTAACCATCTCGCTCGAAGCCTGACGGCAATGATGCTGCGGCTGTCGCGCCACGCTGCCGCGCTTTGCTTTGTCTGCGTGGCGGTTTTCGTCGCCACGACGGCGATGGAGTTCCTCTATTTCCGCCAGCTGAGCGGCGGCCTGCCGTCGCTCGATTTGCGCTTTGCCGGGTTCACCCCGGACGAGGGCATGGCCTGGCTGACGGCGCTCGGCCGGCGCGGCAGCGAGATCATCCTGGTCTGGCATTATCTGACTTTCGACCTGCTGTTCCCGGCGCTGCTGTCGCTGACATTGGTCGGCCTGATCCTTGCCGCCGGGCGGCGGCTGAAGAACTTCCGGGCTCTGTCCGCCCAGCTTCAGTCGCTGTTCGCGCTCGTCCTGGTGCTGCCCTACACGCTTGCCGATTATGCGCAGAACATCGCGGTGGCCCGCATGCTCTCGGATTTCCTGTCGGCCAATCCGGACTCGCTGTCCCTTGCCTCGGCGCTGATCGTCACCAAATTCGCGCTTCTGGCGATACCGGTGATCGTCATCGCGGTATTTCACCTGGCCGCTCAGAAACAGCGCTGATTGCCCTTCTCCCACAAAAAGGGGAGAAGGACCTCGCAGACGCTACAAATCGAACAGCGCGATCTTGCGCTTGTCGAACTTGATGGCGAGTTCGCCGCGCACCAGTTTGAGCGCCGCCTCGCCGAACACGGCGCGTCGCCAGCCTTGCAAGGCCGGCACGTCGGCGTCCTCGCCCTCGGCGGCGATGCGGTCGATGTCGTCGCTCGAGGCCAGCACCTTCGAAGCGACGCCCTCCTTTTCAGCGACGATCCGCAACAGCACTTTCAGCAGTTCAGCTGCGGCATTGGAGCCTTCGGGCGGCTGAAAACTCTTCGGCAGCTTCGGCATCTCTTCCCTGGGCAAGGCAAGCGCGCTGTTGACCGCGCCAAGCAGCGCCGTTGCCGTCGCCGAACGTTCCCAGCCTTTCGGCGTTGTGCGCAGCTTGGCGAGTGCTGCCGCATCGCGCGGCGCCTGCTGCGCCACCTCGTAGATGGCGTCGTCCTTGAGCACCCGGCCGCGCGGCACGTCGCGTTCGCGCGCCTCGCGCTCACGCCATGCCGCCACCGCTTGCACGATCGCCAGTTCCTGTGGCTTGCGCAGCCGCATCTTCAGCCGCTTCCAGGCGTCCTCCGGATGCGGATCGTAGGTTTCGCGGGCGGTCAGCACGTCCATCTCCTCGTTCAGCCAGTGGGCGCGGTTTTCCCGCACCAGCTCGGCGCTGAGGTGCTGGTAGACCTCGATCAGATGGGTGACGTCGGCAAGCGCGTAGTCGAGCTGTTTTTCGGAAAGCGGCCGGTGGCGCCAGTCGGTAAAACGTGAGGACTTGTCGAGCCGGGCGCCGGTGATCTTCTGGACGAGTTGGTCATAGGAGACGCTGTCGCCGAAGCCGCAAACCATCGCCGCCACCTGGGTGTCGAACACCGGATGCGGCACCAGATCGCCGAGATGAACGATGATTTCGATGTCCTGGCGCGCCGCATGGAAGACTTTGACGACTGCCTCGTTGGCCATCAGCCTGAAGAACGGCTTCAGGTCGATATCGGGTGACAGCGGATCGATCAGCGCCGTCACCCCGGGTGCCGCCATCTGGATCAGGCAGAGGATCGGCCAAAAGGTCGTCTCGCGAATGAATTCGGTGTCGACGGTGACGAAATCCGACTTTTCGAACGCGGCGAGAGCGGTCTCGAGTTCATTTTGAGTGGTGATGACGTGCATCAAATCGCTTTTGGCAAAGTGTAAGGTCTCCTTCAATTTCAGCCGCGCGGGCTTTCGTCAAGCCGCTGTGCGGGTTTCAACACCCGGCGGGCCGTCATCACTGCTTGGCAGGCCCGTCGGGATCATCGTTGCGCTTGGCCAGCCGGGCGAACACCGTCGATGTCCGCAAAAGGCCGATGAAACGGCTGCGATGGCCGGCCGGCACGCCGGACCGCACCTGCATCCGGTACAGGATGACGACGACGAAGACGGCGTAGACGGTGGCGGTGAACACGAACAGCGCGCTTGGCCCGAAATACTGCATCGCCGTCGAGGCGGCGAACGGCCCGCCGATGGCGCCGAAGGAATAGAACAGCATCAGAGCCGCGTTGATCAGCACGAACTCGCCCTTGCCGGCGCGGTCGTTCGAGTGCGCCGCCGATAGCGAATAGAGCGGCATGGCGAAGCAGCCGAAGATGAAGACGATCACGAAGTTGAGCGACGGGTCGCTGCGCGCCCAGAACACCAGCGCCAGCGACGCCAGCAGCGCGCAACACGTCGTTATCAGCAGCACCGAACGCCTGTCCCAGCGGTCAGACAGATAGCCGAGTGGATACTGGATGATGGCGCCGCCGAAGATGCCGACGCTGACGAAGGTGACGACGTCGGTGACCGACATGCCGATCTGTTCGGCATAGACCGGCGACAATGTGCGAAAAGCGCTGTTGGTGACGCCGACGGCAATGCAGCCGAAGCAGCCGAGCGGCGAGATCCGCCAGACGCGGGCGAGGTCGAGCTTGACGTCTTCGGGCGGGGTCGGGTTGGAGCGATCGCCAAGCGACACCGGCACCAGCGACAGTGTGATCATGATCGACACGACGGCGAAGATGGCGAAACCGCTGGCGCCGATGATCGGGATCAGGAACTGTGCGCCGGTGACCGAACCGATGTCGACCATCCGGTAGATGGCCAGCACCCGCGCGCGGTCCTTGTTGGCGGCCCCGGAATTCAGCCAGGCTTCCATGATGGTGAATAGGCCGGCGAAGCAGAAGCCGCCGGCGAGGCGCAACGCGCACCACATGACCGGATCGACGACCAGCACCAGAAGCAATGTTCCGGCGGAAGCGATCGCCGCCAGCGCGGAAAAGGCCCGGACATGGCCGACGGCCTTCATGATGTGGGTGACGGCGAGGCAGCCGAGCAGGAAGCCGGCGAAATAGAACGTGCCCATCAGGCCGATGGTCGAGGCCGAAAATCCCTCCTGCGCGCCGCGCAGCGCGATCAAGGTGCTCTGCAGGCCGTTGCCGCCGAGCAGGATGCCGGCGGCAATAAGGAGCGGGATCAGCGGGCGCATGGAGGACATGAAGGAAGGCCTGTCGTTGATCCTTCTTGAACCATCGCCCGCGCCAATGCCAGCGGCAATTCCCGGCGGTTAGCAGGCCAGCACCGACAATCAGTTTCTCATTTTGATTTTTAGCTGAGGGGCGATCTTTCGCGCTCCCGATGGCGCGCATGGATATGGGCGTCCTACCGCAGAATTCTGTTTGTCATCAGCCATTTCACGGAGCGGGGCCACGCGTAATTCGCACCCATGCGAAGATCGGTAAAGCCTTGGGAAACAGGTTTCCCGGTTTCAGCGTCGAGGATGCGAATGAACATCGTATGCTCTGTTCGGTTGACGCGCGTCACGACGCCCAGCAAGGCAAGAGACGCGCCGTGCTTTTTCGCGATTTTGCCTTCACAGCCGCCGCAATTGCGCAATCCGTGCGGCGCAACCGCCTGCTCATCCCCTGCAGGCACGTCAACCACTGTAAAACGTCCGGACTGCGAGAGCATGTCCTTCGCCATTTGTGCCGACTCGGACAGATAGCGCCTATCATGTTCATCCGGCGGAACTATTCCTGCCCCAGCGCTCTTGTCCTCCAATTCGAATGGAAACACCTCGATTGACATCGGCTTTGTCTGAGCCTGCGCAAATGCGCAGGCGCCGACAAGCAGCATCACCAGGACAGTCAATGTGCGAATGCGCATGGTAGTCCTCCCGTCAGTATGACGGCCATTGTACACGGCTTGACCACTCTCACCACGATCAAGGCAGAAGGTAGCAGTCGGCTTCCGTCAGTCGAAGCGCCTTCCCTCGGTCAGGCCTTGAGCTCCGACACCCCGACTCGCGTCTCGTGAGGAGGATCGACCGAAGGCAAAAGCGGTCAGCGGCCCGACGAGCAGCCACTGCACGACCGTGAATGCTGTCTCGATCGTGAGGTAGTCGGGAACCGATGCCATCACGTTTTTTGCAGCGACGGCCAGCGTGGTGAAGCTCCACGACAGAACGGCGCCGAAGGCTGCGTAGACCAGTCCGCGCGACAGAAATGTACCGCTCCGCCGCGCAAACGCCTGTTCGTAGACCCAGGCGAAAAGGACTGCCTGGATCAGCATCGACAAGAAACCAAGCGGGATGATGATGTTGCTGCGATAGATCGCAAGCTCCGCGTAGGTGCGCTCGAAAAAGATCAGATGCCAGACAAATCCGAGCGCGAATGTCGGCACGACATAGGCAAGAACACCAAGGAAGAAGCGTGTCATTCCCGTTTTCCTTTCGTCCGAGGCGGCTTTTGGCCGGGCAGCTTTGGCGGCAGGGTCTGCACGAAGGCGATCGCCGGTCGGAGCCACCTGCCGACTGCTTCACCGGTCAGCGCCGGGGGGTCGACGTAGATGTAGCCTTCCATCACCCGGCCTCTCATCTCCATCGGACGCGCTCCAGGCTCGGCTAGCGCTTCGTGCTGGCGGTCCTTGCCGACGCGAACCAGCAGGCCGCGCCGGGACGCAGCCGCGATCATGTTGCCGTTCAGCATAAAACCTAGCCCGCCGAACATCTTGACTTCGCGAATATCACCGACGCCCGCGAGAGCGGCACGCACGCTTGCGGCAAGCTCGTCAGCGGTCATGCTGCAAATCCTGTGCTTCGAGCAACGCGGTCAACTGATCCAGAGCACCACGCCAGCCGACCGCGTGACGCACGATCGCGTCGCTGCGCGTGAGCTTTTCATGGCGGATGACGAGTTCGCTGCCGGCGCCGTCCGGCGTGATGACCACCGTCACCTCGGACTCGATGCCTGCATGCTCGTCCGGCGGCTCGATTATCCACGAAAAGACGATCTTCGCAGGCTGCTCGATCAATAGAAAAGCGCCGCCGACGATGACGATTTCTCCTTGCTGCCGCTGGTAGGCGAAGCGATAGGCGCCATTGACGTGGAACTCGAACTGCAGGACGGCGAGTGTGATCTCCGGTGCCGGCTTCAACCATCTTCCGACCATCTCGGCCTCGGCAAAGGCGGCAAACACTTCCTCGGGCGCGGCGCTGAAACGTCTGCGCACTTCGGCGACGGTCTTATCGATGGTCATCGTTTGCGCCCTCCGACAAAAGGCGATCGAGCTGCTCGACCGCACCCGTCCAGAATGCCTGATGGCGCGCGATCCATGCCTGCGCATCCTGCAGAGGCTCTCGGCGCAACCGGAACTGATGAACACGCCCCTCAATGGCGCGTTCAATAAGCCCGGCCTGCTCCAGCACCTTCAGATGCTTGGAGATCGTCGGCTGGGTAGAGCGAAATTGGCGGCCGAGTTCGCCGGCGCTTCTGGCCTCGCCTCGAGCGAGCGTATGAATCATTGAGCGACGGGTCCCGTCCGCCAAAGCGTGAAACGTTCGATCGAGACTGGCCATCTTTTGCATAGCCATATGGCTATACGTCATTCGAGCGGGAAATGCAAGGACGTGCAAGGCCGAAAAATCCCCTCTGCGCGCCGTGCCATACCCTGAAGGGGGTCCGGCTGGTTCCAGCAGGAAGCAGCCTGGCTGTATATCCCGTCGTGCTTGCTATACTCCATCGGGCACGTCGCGCAGGGGACTTCCCATGTCAGGCTATTTCGGCACAGAGGTTCAGCAGCGTCTGCAAGCTCAAGCTGAGGCGAGTGTCGACTTCATCAATGCAACCCCTGGCGCGTGCCAAACCGGGCGCACCATGGGATGCGATGATCCCGACCGGTTCGGCTGGGAGCTGATCGACAAGATACTCAATCGCGACAGGATCTGCGGCTTTCGTATGATACCTGCAAGCAAGGCGGATGAGCTCAAGTCGCGATTGGCCAAGGGGGGCTTCCGTTTCGATTCCTGGGACGTATTCTCCGCCGACCGGGCAAGTGCCCTGGCGGCATCGGAGGCAATTATCGGCCGGGGATTGCCCGATGGCCTTCTCGATCAAGACATGCCGGCCGAGCCGGATGGTGAGTATACGATCCGCATCCAGGACTTCATGGCGGCGTCGGGCGTGGTGCCGTTTTCGGGGTCGCTGCTTGCCGGAGCCCTGGGGCCGGCGACGACGGTAGTGGTGGGTGACGAGACGGGGACCGTCGTGGCAACTGCGCATGGCTACCTGGCTCACAATTCTCACAGCGAGTATCACCGATATGCATGGGGCGGACTGGTTGCGGTCGCGCAATCGCAGAGGGGCCGAGGGCTTGGCAACTACATCAACGCTCGCATGATCGTCAGTGTGTTTCGCGATCTGCATGCGACGCACATTTATGAGCTCGTATCGGCCGCGAACCTGCCGTCCCGACGAATGGTGGAATCATGTGGACTTCGTCGCGATCCGGCGGTTGTGTGCGGAGTTGCCACGCCTGGCGATGGTGCGCGCTTCACCCGCTAACCACCATTGGCGGTTGATGTTGGGTCACGGCTTATTTCGAGCGATGACCGCTTAGGGTCGAAGCCGAAGTTCAATCGGAGATGCTGCCCGTGCGCCGCCTGCCTTGACAAAGCCCGCCTCTCATGTGCTTTTCGCGCAAATTTTCGGGTCGGGCCATCATGCCTTGGCCGCAATCAAACATCCGGACTTACCAATGACAATGCATCGTTACCGCAGCCATACCTGTGCCCAGTTGAGGAAGAGCGACGTCGGCTCTTCCGTTCGCCTGTCGGGCTGGGCGCATCGCGTGCGCGACCATGGCGGCCTGCTGTTCATCGATTTGCGCGACCACTATGGCCTGACCCAGATCGTCGCCGACCCTGATTCGCCGGCCTTCAAGATCGCCGAGACCGTGCGCGGCGAATGGGTCATCCGCGTCGACGGTGAGGTCAAGGCGCGCCTGCCCGAGACCGTAAACGCCAATTTGCCGACCGGCGAGATTGAGGTTTTCGCGCGCGAGATCGAAGTGCTGTCGGCGGCCAAGGAATTGCCGCTGCCGGTGTTCGGCGAGCCGGATTATCCCGAGGATATCCGACTCAAATACCGCTTCCTCGATCTGCGCCGCGACACGCTGCACAAGAACATCGTGGCGCGTACGAAAATCATCGCCGAGATGCGCAAGCGCATGGGCGAGGTCGGCTTCACCGAATTCTCGACGCCGATCCTGACCGCGTCGTCGCCTGAGGGCGCGCGCGACTTCCTGGTGCCGTCGCGCATCCATCCCGGCACCTTCTACGCGCTGCCGCAGGCGCCGCAGATATACAAGCAATTGATCATGGTTTCGGGCTTCGACCGTTACTTCCAGATCGCGCCGTGTTTCCGCGACGAGGACCCACGCGCCGACCGCCTGCCGGGCGAATTCTACCAGCTTGACGTGGAAATGAGCTTCGTCGAGCAGGACGACGTTCTGGCGACAATGGAGCCGGTGATGCGGGGCGTGTTCGAGACCTTTGCCGCCGGCAAGCCGGTGACGCAGGAGTTTCCGCGCATCCCCTATGACGTCGCCATGCGCAAATATGGCACCGACAAGCCGGACCTGCGCAACCCGATCGAGATGCAGGCGGTCTCCGATCATTTCCGCGAGTCCGGCTTCAAGGTGTTCGCCAACATCCTTGCCAACGATCCGAACGCTGAGGTCTGGGCCATTCCGGCTAGGACCGGCGGTTCGCGCGCTTTCTGCGACCGCATGAATTCGTGGGCGCAAGGCGAGGGCCAGCCGGGCCTCGGCTACATCTTCTGGCGCAAGGAAGGCGAGAAGCTCGAAGGCGCCGGTCCGCTCGCCAAGAACATTGGCGAGGAGCGCACCGAGGCGATTCGCCTCCAACTCGGCCTTGCCGATGGCGACGCCGCCTTCTTCGTCGCCGGCGACCCGAAAAAGTTCGTCCCGTTCGCGGGCGCGGCGCGCACCCGCGCCGGCGAGGAGCTGAACCTCGTCGACCGCGACCGCTTCGAATTGTGCTGGATCGTCGACTTTCCCTTCTACGAATGGAACGAGGACGAGAAGCTTGTCGATTTCGGCCACAACCCGTTCTCGATGCCGCAGGGTGGCATCGAAGCGCTAAACGGCGAGGATTTACTTGGGATCAAGGCATTCCAGTACGACATGGTCTGCAACGGTTTCGAGATCGCGTCGGGCGGCATCCGCAACCATCTGCCTGAAACCATGGTCAAGGCGTTCGAGATCGTCGGACTGGACCGCGAAACGGTTGAGGCGCGCTACGGTGGCCTCTACCGCGCCTTCCAGTATGGCGCGCCGCCGCATGGCGGCATGGCGGCCGGCATCGACCGCGTCGTCATGCTGCTGGTCGGCGCCAGGAACCTGCGCGAAGTGACGATGTTCCCGATGAACCAGCAGGCCTACGACCTGCTGATGAGCGCGCCGTCGGAAGCCAGCCCGCAGCAGCTTCGCGAATTGTCGCTGCGCGTCGTGAAGAAAGAGAGTTAAAAACCTCCCGCAACCGACGCTAAACGCTGTCGGTTTGCGCTGCCCCTCATTGCCCTGCCGGGCATTTCCCCCGTATAGTGACGGGGAGAAAGACGCTGTCGCGAATGATTTCGCCAACTGCCAGCGTTGCAGAATAGGCGCCAACGTCGCGGCCATCTCCTTCTCCCCGCCACTATACGGGGAGAAGGTGCCGGCAGGCGGATGAGGGGCGGCGCTGACGCTCCCGCTCCAATCAGTCTTCGTTAGCCTTGACCGTCACGCCAAGCGTCTTCGTCAGGTCCGCCGGGTTGGACATGGCGCCCGCCATGATCAGCGCGAACGGCACCGCTGCCGGCGGCTCGGCCAGGATCTCGATGCTTTGCGGATCGTCGAGGTATCTGCCGACCGCAGCCGACACCTGCGCCGTCAATTCAGGATTGTTGAGCTGCGCCATGCCGAAAGGCACGACCGCCTTGGCCTGGTTGGCGATGTCCTTGCCGGACATGCCTTGCTGCTTGCCGACATAGTCCAGCACCTTGTTGGTTAGCGAATCATCGTCGAAGCGGATCGAAGCGCTGTTGAACGAAAGCTGCTGCAAGACGCCAAGCATGGCCATGCCTTGCGCCGAATTGTCGGCGCCTTCGGGCTGCGCCGCCATCTTCTTCTGCATCTCCTGCAGCGACTTGATGACGTCAAGCGTGTAGCCGCCGAAACCGAAGGTCATGCCGAGCGTTCCGGCATTATCGACGGCGATGTCGTATTTCGACAGCTCCATCTTGCCGTCCGCAGGCTGCCAGGTGCCCTCCATGGCAAGGTTTCCGGTGATGTTCTGGTAGCCGAGCGCGTTGATCACCTCCTTGGACTTCGGGTCCTCGACCAGCGTCAGGTCGGCATTGAACTTTTCCGTGGTGCCGGAAAACGCCATCGCCTGGCCGTCGGCCGGTGGGGTGATTTCGATGGCGAGCCCGTCCATCGAGAAGGCGGTCTTGTCGGCGACCTTGACCGTCATGTTGTCGAGCTCGGCCGATTGATACATCATCATCGAACCCAGCGGGCCTGTGGCGCCGTCGGCCGGAACGGTCATGTCGTGGATGATAAAGGGGCTGAGGTCGAGCGTGACGCCGTTTTCGCTGTGCTGGAACGGCGAAGTCGAGACGGTTTCGATTGCATAACCGCCATTGGCTTCGGTCACGCCTTCGAGTTTGATGTCGCCGATTTTGAGCGCTTCCTTTTCGGCCGCCGGTTTGAGGGCCACGTCTTGCAGCACCATGCTGGAGGCATCGCCCGTCACCCCGGTCCAGGAAATGTCGACGCCCTGGGCGGCGAGAGCCGCCTTCAGCCGGTCGGCGACCGCCGCATCCTGCGCAAACGCAGAGTTCAGTGGCAGCGTCAGCAGCAAGGTCGAAAAGGCGAGTTTGTTGAGTGTCGAGCGTCTGATCGTCATCGCGGTTCCCTGAGAGTGTGCTGAAGATTTTTCAATTCGTTGCGCCGTCACCCTTCCGTGACGAACTGGACGGGAAAAAGGCGTTCCCCCGCACAATGGTCGAAAACCATGGCGAAAGGCAAATCCGATCCATTGCCATAGAAGCGGGATGTAACCGAGTGATGTTGCTGGCGTCCAGTTCGTGTTGCGCAAGAGGCTGCCCCATTCAGGCGCCTCTTGCCGCGAATCACCCGCTCGGCTAGTTCGAGCCCATGGGAAAAAGGCTTTTGCCGCCTGGCGATGGCGGTGGCGACAACATCGAGCCGGTCGATCTGAAGAAAGCGCTCGAAGAGCGCTATCTCGCCTATGCGCTGTCGACCATCATGCACCGGGCGCTGCCGGATGTGCGCGACGGGCTGAAGCCGGTCCATCGCCGCATCATGCATGCCATGCGGTTGCTCAGGCTCAACCCCGACCAGGGTTTTGCCAAATGCGCCCGCATCGTCGGCGAGGTGATGGGCAAGTTCCATCCGCATGGCGACCAGTCGATCTACGACGCGCTGGTGCGGCTGGCGCAGGATTTTTCGATGCGCTATCCCCTGGTCGACGGCCAGGGCAATTTCGGCAATATCGACGGCGATAACGCCGCCGCCATGCGCTACACCGAAGCGCGCATGACCGATGTGGCGACCGAGCTTCTGTCCGGCATCACCGAGGATGCGGTCGACTACCGGCCGACCTACAATGAGGAGGACGAGGAGCCGGTCGTGCTGCCCGGCGCCTTCCCCAACCTTCTCGCCAACGGCTCGTCCGGCATTGCCGTCGGCATGGCGACTTCGATCCCGCCGCACAATGCCGCCGAGCTCTGCGACGCTGCCCTGCATCTGATCGAGCATCCCGATGCTCCGGTGACGACGTTGATGGATTTCGTCCAAGGTCCGGATTTCCCGACCGGCGGCATCATCGTCGACAGCCGCGCTTCGATCCTCGAAGCCTACGAGACCGGTCGCGGTGGTTTCCGCGTCAGGGCGAAATGGAGCCAGGAGGACCAGGGCAGGGGCACCTGGAGCATCGTCGTCACCGAAATCCCCTATGGCGTCCAGAAGGCGCGGCTGATCGAAAAGATCGCCGAGCTGCTGATGGCGCGCAAATTGCCGCTGCTCGAGGACATCCGCGACGAGAGCGCCGAGGATATCCGCGTCGTTCTGGTGCCGAAGAGCCGTTCGGTCGATCCCGGCATCCTGATGGAATCGCTGTTCAAGCTGACCGAGCTCGAAAGCCGCTTCCCGCTCAACATGAACGTCCTGTCGCGCGGCAAGATACCCAACGTGCTGTCGCTGAAAGGTGTGCTCAAGGAATGGCTGGAGCACCGCCGTGAGGTGCTGATCCGCCGCTCCAGGCATCGCCTCGGCGAGATCGAAAGGCGGCTGGAGATCCTCGCCGGCTATCTGATCGCCTATCTCAACATCGACGAGGTGATCAGGATCATCCGCGAGGAGGACGAGCCCAAGCAAGTGATGATGGCGCGCTGGTCGCTCACCGACAACCAGGCCGAAGCCATCCTCAACATGCGGCTGCGCGCCCTGCGCAAGCTCGAGGAATTCGAGATCCGCAAGGAATTCGACGGTCTCACCACCGAGAAGAAGCAGATCGAGGCGCTGCTCGCGTCCGACGCCAGGCAGTGGTCGACGATCAAGTGGGAAGTCTCCAGCATCCGCGAGAAATTCGGACCGGAGACCGAGCTCGGCAGGCGCCGCACCCAGTTCGCCGACGCCCCCGAACATGACCTGACCGACATAGCCCATGCGATGATCGAGCGCGAGCCGGTCACCGTGGTCGTTTCGGAAAAGGGCTGGCTCAGGGCGATGAAAGGTCACCTGACCGACCAGTCGTTGCTGACCTTCAAGGAGGGCGACAGCCTCAAGCTCGCCTTCCACGCCCAGACCACCGACAAGGTGCTGGTCTTCACCACCGGCGGCAAGTTCTACACGATCGGCGCCGACCGGCTGCCGGGCGGGCGCGGCCATGGCGAACCGATCCGCATCATCGTCGACATGGACAACGACCAGGATATCGTCACCGCCTTTGTTCATGATCCCAAGCGCAAGCTGCTGCTGGTGTCGCACGACGGCAATGGCTTTGTCGTGCCGGAAGAAGAGGTCGTCGCCAACACCCGCAAGGGCAAGCAGGTGATGAACGTCAAGGCGCCCGACGAGGCCCAGCGCTGTATGCCGGTCGCCGGCGACCATCTCGCCATCGTCGGCGAGAACCGCAAGATGCTGGTCTTCCCGCTCGCCGAGATCCCGGAGATGGGGCGCGGCAAAGGCGTTCGCCTGCAGAAGTACAAGGATGGCGGCGTCCTCGACCTCAAGACCTTCACGCTCGCAAGCGGTCTCTCCTGGCAGGATTCTGCCGACCGCACCTTCACCAAATCACGTGAGGAGCTGGTCGAATGGATCGGCGCCCGAGCCTCGGCCGGACGCATGGTGCCGAAGGGATTCCCGAGGACGGGGAAGTTTAGTTAATCTCCCCCCTTGAGGGGGAGATGGCCGGCAGGCCAGAGGGGGTCGCCGCGCGTGAAGCTCCAACCCCCTTTGTTCGCAATGAGAGGTCGCGTCTGAACGTTCCGACCCCCTCTGTCGCCTCCGGCGACATCTCCCCCTCAAGGGGGGAGATTAGCAGTTCCATCCAAACATTTGGAATGTCGTCACGATTGCTGCACTATCATGGTGCATAAGCATCGCTGCATAAGGCGCGGACACACGCGTTTGGGAGAAATGGGCATTTGAAAGAAGCCAGGGTTCGGAAACCGGAAGGGCAGCAACGCCTGTTCGGCCTGTCGACGCCGGTCAGATCCGCGGTCATTCCGCCGCTGTCGGCGGCGCGGTGGCTTCTGGTGCTGATCGTCGCCGCCGGGGTCTATTTCTTTCATGGGTTCCTGGTCCCGGTGCTGGCTGCACTGGTCATCGCCTTTGCCAGCTGGCCGCTCTATCGGCGGTTGCTTGCTGCCGTCGGCGGCAACCGCACGGTCGCCGCGACATTGGCGATACTGTTCATCCTGACTTTCCTGGTGGTGCCGATCGCGCTCGCCGGCGCCTACGCTAGCAACGAAGTCCGCGAATGGGTTGGCTGGGCGATCGAGACCAACCGCCATGGCGCGGTGACGCCGCACTGGATCGCCACGCTGCCTGTGGTCGGCGACTGGCTGAACGAGCAGTGGACGCGCAATCTCGGTCATCCCGGCGGCATCGGCGAACTGATCCAACTGATCAGCGGCGCCAACATCGGCAGCATCTACCGCGGGGTGCTGGCCGCCGGTGGCAGCGCCTTCGGCCTTCTGCTGGCGCTGCTGTTCATGATGATCGCGCTGTTCTTTGCCTATCGCGACGGCGAGCATTTCGCCGGGCAGGTCGACCGTCTCGGCGAACGCATCCTGCCGACCAGGTGGGAGCGGATTTCACGCGTCGTGCCCGCGACGATTTCCTCGACGGTGACCGGCATGACCATTATCGCCATCGGCGAGGGGGTGGTGCTCGGCGTGGCCTACTGGCTGGCCGGCGTGCCGTCGCCGGTGACGCTCGGCGCCCTGACCGGCATCATGGCGCTGATCCCCGGCGGCGCACCGCTGTCCTTCACGCTTGTTTCGATCTATCTCGCCGCCAGCGGCTCGCCGATGGCCGGCTTGGCGCTGTTCATCTGGGGAAGCGTCGAACTGTTCATCGTCGACAAGACATTGCGCCCAAAACTGGTCGGCGGCCCGATAAAGCTGCCGTTCCTGCCGACCTTTTTCGGCCTGGTCGGCGGCGTCAAGACGATGGGTTTTCTTGGCCTGTTCATCGGTCCGGTGCTGATGGCGTTGCTGGTCGCAATCTGGCGCGAATGGCTGCGCGAGGTGGAATTGGCCGACGAGCTTGCCCCCGCAGCACCGGCAGAACTCGAAGGCGCGCCGCCGCCGCAGATCGAAATCGTTGCCGAGAAGAAGTCTCAGGCCGGGTGACGGACGGCAAGGCTGGCGCGGCGCTTTCGCCCCTCATGCAGCTGCCATAGCGAATGGGCGACCAGCGTGACGATCAGGATCGCGCCGCCGATCAGGCTGTTGCGCGACGGCGTCTCGGCAAAGATCATCCACATCCAGACCGGCGCCAGCACGGTTTCGAGCAGATAGAACATCGCCACTTCCGGTCCCGAAATATATTTCGGTCCGTTGGCGAGGCAGAAAAACGAGATCGGCATGATGACGGCGCCGTTGAAGATGATCCACCATGGCGCGTTTACCTGAAACCCTTCGCCCGAAACCATGAACACCGCGACGGCCAGGGGCAGGATCACGCCGATCAGCGATGTGAACCCCATGTCCTTACCGCTGGCGCGCGAGATGGTGATGGCCAGCGCAATGAAGAAAGCCGAGCACAGCGCCATGAGGTCACCGAACAAGTGGCCGGTGCCAATCGAATCTCCGACGATGATCGCGACCCCGACGATCATGACCAGCATCGCGATCATGGTGACCTGTCGCGGCCGCTCCTTCAGGAACAGCCAGGACAGCAGCGCCGCGAAGACGGTGTTGAAGGCCAGGATGAAGACCAGATTGGCGGTCGTGGTGTGATAGATGCTGGTGACGAAGGTGACTGAAGTCAGCCCATAGCATAGGGCGACGACGAGCCCCGACCAGCCGGGGATGAGCTGCGGCGCGTTCCTGCTCAGGGAGCGCCACACAGCCCAGATGATCAGCGCCGCGACCAGGGTGGTGCCGGCGCGCAGCAGGAGGATCGTCCATGCGCCGCCGTCAGCGAGCCGGATCAATGGAATGTCGATGGTCAGCGTCAGCCCGCCAATGGCGGTTATGAGAAGGCCTTTTTGATGATCGTTGTGGGACGACATGACAGTTCTCGCAATGAACTTGGAGGCAGGCGCAAAATTGGTCCAGCTCTGGCGTTTCAGCCAAGCAGCCGAAAACCAGCATCCTCCTTGAAGCAGTTTTAAGGATGATTGGCGAAAGAGCGGATCAGCGCGAAACCGCTTCGTGGTCGTAGCGTTCCCAGCCTTTCGGGCCGAGATGCTCCTGCGGCATGAAACGCATCTTATAGTTCATCTTGCGCGAGCCGTTGACCCAGTAGCCGAGATAGACATGCGGCAAGCCCATCGCCCTGGCGCGGGCGATGTGGTCGAGGATCATGAAGGTGCCGAGCGAGCGGTCCTCGAAGTCCGGATTGAAGTAGGAATAGACCATCGACAGGCCATCGGCCATCTTGTCGGTGAGGGCGACTGCGATCAGCTCGCCCTGGCCCTTGCCGGTGATGAAGCTGTCGGGGCCGCGGCGCCGGTATTCGATGACCTTGGTGTCGACATGCGTGTCCTCGACCATCATGGCATAGTCGAGCACCGTCATGTCGGACATGCCGCCGCGGCGATGGCGGGCATCGAGGTAACTGCGGAACAGCGAATACTGCTCGGTCGACGGTTGCGCGTCGTGCATTGCGCCGATGAGGTCTGAATTGTGCTGTATCACCCGCTTCATATTGCGGCTGGCAGTGAATTCCTGGGCCAGGATGCGCACCGAAACGCAGGCGCGGCAGGTCTCGCAGGCCGGCCGGTAGGCGATGTTCTGCGATCGCCGGAAGCCGCCTTGCGTCAACAGGTCGTTCATCTCCGAGGCCTTGTCGCCGACCAGATGCGTGAACACCTTGCGCTCGAACTGGCCCTCAAGATACGGGCACGGCGACGGCGCTGTCAGGAAGAACTGCGGCGACTGGGTTGGATGCTGCGTCATCGACCCTTGGAAACACTCCTGCGAATCATCATACCTTTGGCGCGCACGGCGAAAAATTCAACAGGATTGTGAAAGCGTGGCTACCGGACGCCTTCACTTTGCACATAAATGCTCGCGGGGACTGGTGAAAAGCTGTTTCAGCGGTCACAGCGGCTGACCACCGTGCCGAGCAGCAGGTCGTGCAGCGTGCGCTTGCGGTCGGCAAACAGCGACACCAGAAGGACCAGCGGCGTCAGGATGACGTTGCCGGCCCAGAACAGAACCGAATGCACCACTGCCGTCAGCCCGTCGATGCGGGTGCCGTCCAGACGGTCGAGCCGGATCCCCATCATCTTCATGCCTGTCGTGGCCTGGTCGGTGCTGCCGAGCGTGTTCCAGATGTAGAGGATGGCGACGGCCGGCACGAGGATGGAAAACAGCATCCAGCCAAGGCCTAGCGTCAAGATCCCGAGGAAGAACACCAGGATCGCGAACGGAATGGTGAGCAGCGCGACGATGCAATAATCGATGATGAAGGCGAGAACACGCCGCGTGCGCACGCCATCATAGGCCCTGATATCATCGAGCCTGCTGGTGGTGATTTCGCCGTCGAGAACGCGCGCGTTCATGTCATTTCCTCGTCAATCAGGCCCGGGATAGGTTGCGGGCCACCTGGTGTTGAAATGGTGAAGTCCTGCGGCGGAATCAAGATCGAGCCTTTTTTCGGCCTGCGACTGGAGGCAGCGCCGAATGTAGCCGTGATCGGTTGAATTTGCAGCACGGATGACGTTAGTTTGCTGCAGTGCACAAAGCGGCGCCTAGAGCGCCGCGCGTCCGTTTGGACGCGCAAAGGACGCTCTAGCATTTTGAATTGGCGCATGACTCCGAAGACTGAAAGCGGTTTCGGGGTCATACGCGAGGGGACGGGGCGACATGGACTACGACATGCTGGTGATCGGCAGCGGGCCTTCCGGGCGCCGCGCCGCGGTGCAGTCGGCCAAGCTCGGCAAATCCGTGCTGGTGGCCGACAGGGGCCGGCGCCTTGGCGGCGTGTCCGTCCATACCGGCACCATCCCGTCGAAGACGCTGCGGGAAACCGTGCTCAACCTCTCGGGCTGGCGCGAGCGCGGCTTCTACGGGCGCGGCTACCGGGTCAGGCAGGATATATCGGTCGGCGATCTGATCGAACGCCTGCACAAGACGCTCGATCACGAGGTCGAGGTGCTGCAGCACCAGTTCATGCGCAACACGGTCAAGAGCGCACGCGCCACAGTCAAGTTTCTCGGTCCCAACAGGGCCAGCCTGACGACGGATACCGGAGACTATAGCGAAGTCGGCTTTGCGCATGCGCTGATCGCTGTCGGCACCCGCCCGCACCGGCCGCGCGACGTGCCCTTCGACAAGATCCGTGTTTTCGACAGCGACGAGATGCTGGAACTAGAGCGCCTGCCGCGGACGCTGACGGTGATCGGCGCCGGCGTCATCGGCGTTGAATATGCGACGATCTTTTCGGCGCTCGACGTGCCGGTGACGCTGATCGAGCCGCGCGACTCCATCCTCGATTTCGTCGACCGCGAGATCGTCGACGATTTCATCCATCAGATGCGTGACCGCGGTATGACGATCCGGCTCGGCAGTGCGATCAAGGAGGTCGCCTCGAAACCCGACTATGCCGAGGTGACGCTGGCCGACGGCCGCAGCATACGCTCGGAAATGGTGCTTTATGCGGCGGGGCGCACCGGCAATGTCGGCGCGCTCGGCCTCGAAATGGTCGGCATCGAGGCCGATTCCCGGGGCCGCATCAAGGTCGACCCGCAGAGCTTCCGGACCAGCGCGCCGAACATCTATGCCGCCGGTGACGTCATCGGCTTTCCGAGCCTCGCCTCGACCTCGATGGAACAGGGCAGGGTGGCTGCCTGCCATGCCTTCGGCGTGCCGTTGCCGCCGCCGCCGGAAACCTTTCCCTACGGCATCTACGCCGTGCCGGAAATCTCGACCGTCGGCCAGTCCGAGGAGCAGGTGCGCGAGAGCGGCGGCGCCTACGAGGTCGGCGTGGCGCGCTTCCGCGAAACCTCGCGCGGCCATATCATGGGCGTCAACACCGGCTTCCTGAAGCTTCTGTTCTCGATCGAAACGCGCCGGCTGCTCGGCGCGCATATCGTCGGCGAGGGCGCGACCGAACTGATCCATATCGGCCAGGCGGTGATCAATCTCGGCGGCACCGTCGATTTCTTCGTCAACAACACCTTCAACTATCCGACGCTGGCCGAAGCCTACAAGATCGCCGGGCTGGATGCCTGGAACCGGATGGGGCGGGCATAGGACGACGGGCTCATCAATTCGCCTGCGTGATGGCGGTTGCCGGGCCCGCCAGCCACTGCCTGACGATTTCAGCATCCCGGTCGCCGATTTCATGGCCGGAGCCGATGATGTGGGCGTCTACCGCGGCGCCATGCGATTCGAGCAATGCGACCAACGCCGGCGCGAAGGGCGCGTAGGTCAGGTCATCTGCGCCGGCGATGATCAGCACGCGCCCTTTGGACAGATCGGCGGGGGGGACGTCGTCGAGCACCGGCATCGGGCGCAGCAACGCTGCCCGTTCGATGTGGCCGGCATGCAGCAGCATCACGCTCGAAACCAGATTGGCGCCGTTCGAATAGCCGAGGAAAATCGTCCGGGCGAGATCGAGACCGTGGCGCTTCGCGGCCGCGATGATGAAGCTGGCGAAAGCGTCGGCCTCGGTGCGGATGCTCTCCTGTTCGAAGCGCGTCGGCGTGATCCGCGCGAACCAGCGGAAACCGTCCTCCTGGGCGATGCGGCCACGCACCGCCACCAGCACGGCGCGCGGTGCGATTTGCCGCGCCAGCGCCACCAGCGTCGTCTCGTCGACGCCGGATCCGTGCAGCAGAAAAAGGCATTCGCCGCTTGCATCCACGGGCCGATAAACTCGGTAGAAAAACGGCAGGTCGCACCGCAAAAAGCCGTCTTCCGGAGGTTTTTCGGCCATATTGCATCCTTTTGATTTCGTGAGCTTTTTATTCATTTGCCGGCTTCAAAACGGAATATTTTCGGGCTCCTTCAAAGTTGATTGAACCGGGCGCATTTCAGTCCGTTTGTTTGCCGATATGCTCCTGCGGGAGGAATCGAAGCGGTGCGTCCGGCGGTCGCATCGATCGCGGCATGAACAACCAGCTTTGAGGCCTTTTGTCGATGACGATGCCAATTTCACCGGATCGCGGCACGGGTGCCGCGGAACGCGATACGCGCATTGATGTGTTCCGCGCTCTCGCTCTGCTGATCATATTCCTCGATCATGTCCCGGGCACGGTTTTCGAAACCCTGACCTACAAGAATTTCGGCTTTTCGGATGCCGCCGAGGCCTTCGTGCTGATCTCCGGCATGTCCGTCGCGCTCGCCTACGGCTCAAAATTCCAGTCCGGAGACCGGCTCCTGGCGACATTGAAATTGTGGCGCCGCGCCGGAGTGCTCTATGTCGCCCACATCGTCACGACGATGGCGGTACTTGCCATCTTCTGCGCGGCGGCGATGTTCGCGAAGCGGCCGGACATGCTGACGCTGATCAACATCGAGCCATTGATCAGGGACCCGCAACATGTGCTGATCGGCATCGTCACGCTTGGCCATCAGCTTGGCTACACCAACATCCTGCCGGTGTATGCGGTGCTGCTGCTGATGGCGCCCACCTTCCTGCTGTTCATCAGCTGCCGGCCTTTCACGGCACTCGCCCTGTCCGGAATTCTGTGGCTGGTTGCCGGGATCTACCAGATTGCCCCGACGAATTACCCTGAGCCCGGCTTCTGGTTCCTCAATCCGCTGTCGTGGCAGTTCCTCTTCAACATCGGCCTGGCGAGCATGCTGCACATCAGGCGCGGTGGCGCCATTCCGGTCAATCGCTGGCTGGTCGGCGCGTCGGCGGTCTATGTTGCGACGGCATTGGTCTGGGTGCACAGCCCGCTATGGGGGCACGTGTCGTGGCTGAACCTGCCGGTGGTGCTGACCGGCTTTGACAAGACCTTCCTGTCGTTGCCAAGGCTGCTGCACATCCTAGCGGTGAGCTATCTGATCGTGGCGTTTCCTTCTGTCTCCAACCTGTTCCGCACCAGCCGCGACCATCCGCTCGCCATATTGGGCAAGCGATCGCTGCCGGTTTTCATCGCCGGCACGCTGATCGCCATGGCGGCGCAGGTGATGAAGCTGATCAACCCGGGCGGATTTGGCTATGACGGCCTGCTGATCGCCGCCGGCATCGCCATGCAGTTCGCGCTCGCCTATTATCTCGAATGGCTGTCGGGTATTGGGCGGTCTGGCAACAGCAAGCCGGTCCGCAGCGAGGCGCCGCCGGTCCACGCATCCTTCGGCGTGGGCATGGCAGCAGGCATGAATCGATAGCGTCGGGCTTAGGCTGTCTTGGGGGCTGTCTTGGGCGGCGGCCCCGAAGATGCCCTGACGACGAGCTCGACGCCAAGCGTCTCGCGCCGCACCGTGCCGTCGAAATCGAGGATCGTTCGCGCCGCCCGGCGGCCGATCTCGGCGATTGGCTGCGCGACCGTGGTCAGCGGAGGATCGCAAAGTGCGGCGTCAGGCACGCCGTCGAAGCCGACGACGGAGACGTCGCCGGGAACCGCAATGCCACGCGCGGCCAACCATTCGATCGCGATCATGGCGATCCGGTCCGACATCGCCAGGATGGCGGTCGGCGGCGCTGCCGAGGCGAAGATCGTTTCGAGGCCGGCCCGTGTGCTGGCTTCGTCGTTTTCGGTCTCGTATACCGGTATCCCGGCGGTATCGACGCCGTACCGGGAAAACGCCTCGAAATAGCCGACGAGGCGATCGCGCGTGCCGGTGTAGAGGGCCGTCCGGACCTTCTCCGGCGAGACAAGGCCGGTGCTGCCGTCGGCGAAAGGCAGCGCTAGCACGGCAAAGCGCCGATGGCCAAGCTCGGCGAGATGCTGCGCCGCCAGGCGGGCGCCGGCGACATTGTCGACGCCGATCGCCGAAACAGTGTCGTCGTCGAAGCCGAGCTCAAGCGCGACAAAGGGGAGTTTGCGTTCGCGCGTCAGTTCGACAAGCCGTGAGCCGCCCTCGATGCAGAACAGGATGAAGCCGTCGACCAGCGCGCTCTGGATGTTCCAGGCGAGTTTTTCCTGGTTGCCGGCCGATACCAGCGCTATTCCCGCGCCGGTGGCGTCACAGGCCTCGGAAATGCCGGCCATAATCGCGCGGGCAAAGGGATCGTCGAAAAAATAGGACAGCGGCTCGGTCGTGGCGACGCCGATCGCGTTGACCTTGCCGGCGCGCAGCAGCCGACCCTTCGGGTCGGGACCGGCATAGCCCATCGCCTCGGCTGCCGCCTTGACCCGTTCGCGGACTTCCTCGCGCACGATCTCGGGACGGCTGAACACGTTGGAGGCGGTGCCGTGCGAAACCCCGGCGGCCTTGGCGATGTCAGCCAGCCGGATGGGTCTGGTATTGCTTTCGCTCGATGATGCCATTTTCTGCCTCCGGCTTGCTATCTAGCATCTTTGTTGGATCGATTCAAATTTTGGTTGACTTCGGCGAAGCCCAAGCCTAATTTTGAATCGATCCAATTGAGTGTCGTTCATTGGATCCATTGGATCGATTCAGGAAGGAGCGAGCCATGCACCCCGTCAATTATCTGTTCGAAGACATCTATCGCAACGACTGGAGCATAATTTCGAAGCAGGTGGCCCGGACACGTCGCGGCAGCGCCGGCCCGTGGATCCGTGATCTGCGCTTTCTTGTGGAGCGCAAGCGGAGCTAATCGGCAGCGCTTTTCACGCCTGTCGATTGGATCGATTCAAATCTCAAATCGAAGAGGAAACCAAGCCATGCACCCGATCAATCATCTGTTCGAAGAGATCTACCGCAACTATTGGGGCATCTCGCCGGCCATCGACAGGCCGGAGCGGCGGCGCCTGACCAAGCCTGCGGCACGCAATCGCGATCTGCCGGTCCGGCCGGATCGCAGGCAGAAGTGGCCATCGTCTGACTGACCGTCGTTTGGCGGAAACCGAATCCGGCCGCCTCAGGAGCGCGGGCGCTTCAGCGCCGAGGCCGCAACCGCCAGCCAGCCGGCGATGAGCAAGGTGCCGCCGATCGGCGCCGACATCGAAAAAAGCCGCGAGCCGAGGAAGTCGCGGGCAAGCAGATCACCGCAGAACAAGACAAGTCCAACGAGAAGAACAAGGCTTGCGGTACGTAGCATCCGGTTTGCACCAACGAGGCCGACGGCCAGAAAGACCGGTGCATGCATGAGCAAGAAGGACGCGACCGTGCCGACGAAAGCGCCGCCCAGATGTGCCGCCGCGGCGAAAAGCGCCACACCGGCCGCGCCGCACAGGCCGCCGACGAAAACGAGGATGCGGCCGCTGCCGCTTGCTGAGTGGTCGCCCGTGCTCATGTCTTGGACTCCGTGAAGTGGCCCGCAAACGGTGTCAGGTCTTGTCCGCCCGCACCAGCATGTCGCGTGCGCGGCGCGACTGGACCAGCCAATTATACGCCGCTCCGCCCGCCATCAGCACCGACGTGCCGAGAAACACCGCGCGCATGCCGAAATGACCGCCGACGAAGCCGCCGAGCAGCGGGCCGGCGACCTGCCCGGCATATTGCGCCGAGATCGACAGGCCGAGCACATTGCCGCCGACGCCGTCCGGGACATTGTGGCGGATGACGCTGGTGATGCAAGGCAAGAGGCCGCCAAGCGCCAGTCCCATCAGGAAACGCAGGCCGACGAGCTGCCAGCCCTGGGTGACGAAGGCTTGCGGGATCAGCAGCAGCGCCGAGACGGCAAGCGCCGCAATGATGACGTTCCAGTGGCCAACGCGGTCGGCGAGCCTGCCGAGACGCGAGGCCGACAGGATGGCGCCAAGTGCGGCCGCCGACATGACCACGCCGGACATCAGCGTGACCCGGCTTTGGTCCTCGATGATCTGTTGCACATAGACCGCGATGATCGGCTCAATCGACATGGTGGCGAAGCTCAGCAGCATGCCGGTCACCAGCATTGCGACGATCGGGCGCTTGTCCGGGATTTGCGACCAGCCGCCTTTCGGCGTCTCAGTCGATGCTGATTGATCGGTTGCCGGTCGAGGGTTCTCCTTGATGAGAAAAGTCGTTGCCAGGAACGCCAGGAAAATGACACCGCCGGCGAGCAGGAAGGTGGCGCGGATGCCGATCAAAGGCGGCAGCGCGCCGCCGAGCAAGGGACCGACGAGAGCGCCGCCGGTGATGCCGGCCGACAGCACGCCGAGCGCCCAGCCCGACCGCTCCTTCGGCGTCTGCATGGCGACGAGAATGGTCGAGCCCGAGGAATAGCCACCGGCGAAACCGATCAGCAGGCGTAGCAGCACCAGTTGCCAGACGGTCTCCACCATGCCGGTCAGCGACATGCAGACGGCCATGCCGAAACTGGCGCGCACCAGCATCAGCTTGCGGCCGTAGCGGTCGCCAAGCCGTCCCCACAGCGGCGCGACCAGCGCGGCGGCGAAGAAGGTCGCGCCATAGGCGATGCCGGACCACTGCACAACAGCCGCGTGGCCCTCGGCGCCCAGTTGCTCGACGTAAAGCGGCAGGAAGGGCAACAGCAAGGTCATGGCGACAAGCGTGCTGAACGAGCCGGCAAAGCACACGGCTAGATTGCGGCGCCAATGGATATTGTGGGCGTCTTGTGGGGCAGGGGTAGCGTCTTGCGGCATGTCTGTCCTGTCCGGCAGTCTCTCGACGGCATCATTGCACAACAACCGGCGCGGCCTGCCTGCCGGGGATTTGCCAGCGTTGCGACGTGATTGCGGTGGCAACCACTTTCGCGCTCGCTTCGCGAGCGGCGATGGCGTAAGAGCGGCGATGGAAAACAACCGATTTCAGACACCCGTGACCGTCAAGGGCGCGGCGGGAAGCACTCAGCTCGTGCGCACGGCGCGCGAGGCTTCCGACTACCTCCTCAACAGCTGGCCCGGCAAGCGCAGTCAAAAACATCGCGAAGCGCTGCAGGCCTGCCATGATGCGCTGGCCGGCGACAAACCGGCAATGATCGCAAGGCGCGCCTTCATCGCCGCCGCCCGCGAAGTGAACGTTTTCGTCAGCGACAAGGCGCCGGCCTGAAGAAGCAGCGAAATCTGATCCGCCTCGCGGGCCGGGTGCGCTTTTTCTAAGGGGCAATCGCTTCAGGTTGCGCTGCCCCTCATTGCCCTGCCCGTCCTCCGCAGCAGCTGCGGAGGGTGGACCGGGCATTTCTCCGCCGTGTAGTGACGGGGTGAAAGACGCCTACACAAGGGGTTTGGCCAATCTCCAGCGCTGCAGAAGGCGAGCCGAGGCTGCGGCCACATCGCCTCTCGCTGTCACTATGAAGCGATTGCCCTGCAGTTTACTCTGCGGTTTCCGTTTCGGTCTCGGACGTGGTCTCGTCTTCCGGCTTCGAACGTTCCTTGGCTGCGACCTTGGCCGCTTGCTTTTCCGCCTTCTTGGCAGCCTTCTGCCGGTCGCGTTCCTTGCGTTCCTGGCCGTAATTCGGTGCTCGAGCCATATCTCTTCCTTTCATAATCGCCAAAGGTTCTTAGCCCTGCCTAGGAGCATTGGCCTACAAACACAACACCACAAAGGGCGATCGGCTCCATAGATAGCCGGCAGGCCGGCTGAACACGGGTCCGTGGCTTGCAGGATAGCCGGCACAATGGTGTAGGAGGGGTCCGCCAGTCGTTGTTATTGCTTCGTTGAGTAAGAAGCGGAACGGCAAAGCTGGCATTCGCCAGTGATGTGATGGCGTCTTACTGACGCAAGGAAGACGGAGGCGTGAACAACGCCTCGTAGCTCCTGCTCAAGCTGAACAGGTGCCGAACTGGTGCTTATCCATCTACGAGGACTGTCTCGGGGCTAAAGATTGGTCCCGGATCGGTGCTAGTTCTCCAGAAGGGCGTCGATCGCTGCTGGCGAGCACCCGTTTGTCCCGATGTCGATCGTTGGCGCCAAAGCGATTGCTGCCTTGAGCTTTCTGATCTGGCTTGCAACGTCGCGGACCGGGCCGATGGCGCTTGCGCCGCGAAGCACGCCGTCGGCCGTGACTGACAGGAAGAGGCGTGCGGCACCCGATGTCGCCGGGATGGTGATTTCGCCATGCGTCGGCAGGCCGGCAACCTGAAGCGCAAAATCATACTGGTTGCTCCAGAACCACGGCACCTCGTCGAACGCCTTTTCTTGACCAAGCATGTTGCGCGCCGCCGTGTCCGCCTGATCTTCGGCGTTGCGCCAGTTTTCCAGTCTCAGCGCGCTGCCGAAAAGCCGGCTTTCGTATCGGCAGACGTCGCCGCATGCAAAAATGTCGGGATCCTGCGTCTGCAACAACCGATTGGCGACGATACCGTTGTCGACGGCGAGTCCGGCTGCCTCGGCCAGCTCGGTCCGCGGCCGGACGCCGACGCCGTAGACGACAACGTCGCAGGCGATGACCTCGCCGCCTTCAAGACGGACAGATGAGACCGTGCCCCAGCCTTCCAGTGCGGCCACGCGGACGCCGAAGCGCAGATCGACGCCGCGGCTACGATGCTTTGAAACCAGTGCCTCCGAAACCGCCAGCGGCAGGCTGCGACCCATGGCATGAGGCGCCACTTCCAGGACGTGAACGACGCAGCCGAGCTCCACCGCGGCCGCGGCGACTTCCAGCCCGATCACGCCGGCTCCGATCACGACCACCTTTTGCCCGCTTCGCAACGAGCGCGCGATCGCATCCGCGTGTTGGGGTGTTCGCAGCGGCCAGACGCCGTCCAGCTCCGCTCCGGGTATCGTCAACCGATTGATCGCCGAGCCCGTCGCCAAAAGCAGCTTTCCGTAGGGCAGGTCCTGGCCGTCGGACAGCACGACGCGCTTGTTCCGGCGATCGATGCTCCCGACCGGTTTATCGAGCAGAAGGCCGATATCGCTTTCACCAAACCAGGTGGCCGGAAAGAAGGCGCACTGTTCGCTGGTTTTCCTGCCGAGAAGCACGGCCTTGGATAGAGGCGGGCGGTCATATGGGGCGTGAGGCTCGTCGCCGACCAAAGTGATTTCTCCGGTCCAACCATGCTTGCGAAGGGCGGCTGCCGTCTTCGCGCCGCTATGGCCAGCACCGACGACAACTACGGATTGCGCGTTCACAATGGAATACCCCAGAAACCAGGCCTAGCCTTAGGATTGACGTGCCTTTTCGGTGCCGAAGGCAATCATGCTGCCGCCGATCAACTCGTCGCCCTGCTTCTGCAACATCTCTCCCGCCTCGAGGATATCGCGCGCCTCGCGATTCTGACTCAACTTGAACTTGCCCGTCAGGCGGGTGATCTCGATTTCGACGCCGACGATCGCCTTCAGCATCATGTCGATATAGTCCTTGGGACTGTCGGTCATCTTCCAGGGGTCCGCCTGTGCCGCCTCATGCGTGCGGGTGAGGCGGGCGACCAGGCCACGCACATAGCGCTCGTCATCGCGGATCGTGACCCGGCCGTGCGCATGGACCACGAGATAGTTCCAGGTCGGGACCTGCTTCTTGAACTCGCGCTTGCTCGGATACCAGTTGGGAGCGATATAGGCATCGGCGGCGCGGAAGACGACCAGCACTTCGTCGCCGGTCGACACATCCTGCCAGACAGGGTTGGCGCGCGCGACATGGCAGTGGAGGGTGCCGTTTACTCCCTCGGACCTGTTCAGCTCGAACGGAAGGTGGTTGGCGTCGAGGCCGGCTTGGCCGTTGGTGACGAGGATGCCGAACGGATTCTTCTCGATCAGATCGAAAAGAACCTCTGGACGGTTTTCGGCAAAGTGCGGCGGTACGTACATGTGAACTCCTGGGCGCAAGTCGTTGGCCTCGCTTGTCGCCAAGCCGGGCTAGAACTGTTGTCAAATTTCGGTCATCTGGAAATCGGCTTTGGAAGTACCGCAGTCGGGACAAGCCCAGTCCTCCGGCACATCGGCCCAGCGCGTCCCGGGCGGAATGCCGTCGTCGGGCCAGCCATCTTTCTCGCTGTAGACGAGACCGCACAGGACGCAAAGCCACGTCTTGTAGGGCGGGTTCCGATCGATGAGCTTGTCAAGCGTCGGAACGGTGTCGTCGCTCATCGGGTGCTCCATTTTCTCGGAGCCGCAAACGGCTCGCTCGATATCTGGAGCATCCTTGATCCGAATTGGCCCATTTCACAGGACCAGTATTCGTTATTTTCGGTGAACCACACGAACCGCTAAGCCATCCCCTGTGGGCTGGGGATGGCTTCAGGCTTCGGCTGTGAGATGTTCGGGCTTGGACAGCGGTCCGCGTATCGCTCCGACGGAGGCATCGAGTACGTCTTTCAGCCGCCGCACAGCGGCTTGGAGTTCGCCAGGGGTAAATCCGCCAAAACCCAGCATCAGGCCAAAACGGGCAGGAGGATTGGCGAACATTGGCGAAATCGGCCTGACGACAAGACGGACCTTGCCCGCTTCGTCGGCGATTTTCACATCATCGATACCAAGAGGCAGCCACAGCACGAGATGCATGCCTTGGTCCGATGGCTGCAGGGTCGCCCACGAGGGGAGCTCCTGTTCGATTGCCTTGATCAGGGCGCCCCGCCTTTCCGAATACGCGCCGCGAATCCGGCGCACATGCGCCTCGAAGAGCCCCTCGCGCATATAGCTTGCCAGGACATGCTGATCGGGTGTGGGGGAATGGCGGTCGATCATCGCGCGCGCCCCGGCGAAGGCATCGATCAAAGGCTCCGGCACGATCGCATAACCGAGGCGCAGCGACGAAAACAGCATCTTGCTCATGGTGCCGAGATAGACAACCCGCGATGGGTCGAGCCCTTGCAGGGAAGGGAACGGATATCCCGCGTATCGCAGTTCGCTGTCATAGTCGTCTTCCACGACCCAGGCATTATTGTCGCGAGCCCATGAAAGCAGTGACGTACGTCGCGGCATGCTGAGCGGCATGCCGAGCGGATATTGGTGGGAGGGTGTGACGAAGGCGACGCGCGCGCCAGGACATCGAAGGATCCCCTCCTTGACGTCGATGCCCTGGCCGTCGACCGGGATCCGCCAGGTTGCGATGTTGAAATTGCCGAGCACGGCCTCAATCCCCGGATAGGCCGGATCCTCGGCCCAGACGGCGTCTCCGCTCGTCAGCAGCACCGTTGCCGCCAGGAACAGCCCCTGCTGCGTTCCCGCAGTGATGATGACCTGATCGGCGGTGCACTTCACTGCCCGCGCCTTGCGGACATACTCGGCTATCGCCGCACGCAGTTCCGGCAGCCCTCTTGGATCGATGTATCCAGAAGGGGCCGCGGGTCGTGTTGCCCGAACCCGGTTCCCCAGCCGCCGCCACTTGTCGTCGGGCGCAACGCTGCCGGCCGGATGTGCGATGGCAAAAGGCTGCGCTCGCTGCGGTTGCAATGCCGTTGCGACGGCAGCCAGCCGGGCGACATTTGTCGGCAGGGGGAGTTCTGCGGCGGGCGCGTCGAGCGTCATTTCCGCTGAAAAATGACCAGACGCGTCCTCATGGACATTTGCGACAACCGTGCCGCTTCGCGCCCGCGTCTGCAGGTAACCTTCGGCATAGAGCTGGTCGAAAGCTTCAACAATGGTGCCGCGTGCAATTCCCAGAGTAGCGGACAATGCCCTCGTCGATGGTAGGCGCTCCCCGGGCTTCAACTCCCCCTTCGCAATCGCATCACGAAGCGCTTGCGCGAATTGCTGGCCGATGCGGCCGCTCGTCCGATCAAAGGACCGCAGCGAAGCGATCGTGATTAGGTCTTGCCGCCGCGCCATGACTTTCTGGATCACTTTCTATTTGAAAAGTGAGCAACGATGATAGGCCAACGACGTGAGAAGATGAAGATCCTTCAGCCAACTGGCCGGAGAAACGCCGCGCGAAGCTCATATCGAGGATCGGCGACTTGCTCCGGCGTGACAGATCCGGATCGTTGTCAGATATCCTCCCGGTCAAGAACCAGATCGGCCGGGCCAAACCGGTCTTTTGCCGTGAATTGCTGGTGCCAATAGGGATAGAGAACCGGCGGGCGGCTGACAGCGTCGAGGCGTGCGCGCTCGTCGCTGGTCAGCACCAGGCTAGCGGCGGCGATGTTGTCCTTGAACTGCGCTTCGGTCCGGCCGCCGATCACCAGCGAGCTGACCGCGGGCCGGCCGAGCAGCCAGGCAAGCGCCACCTGTGCCGCGGAGACGCCATGGTTGTTGCCGATATAGGCAAGCACGTCGACGATCCGCCACAGCCGGTCCTCGTCGCGGATCGGCGGTTCGGTCCAGCCGCTGAGCTGGCGGGCTGTGGCCTGGTCGCGGTTGTATTTGCCGGACAGCAATCCACCGGCGAGCGGGCTCCACACCAGCACCCCAAGTCCCTGATCGACCGAGATCGGCAGCAGTTCATATTCGGCTTCGCGCGCTTCCAGCGTGTAGTGGATCTGCTGGGTGACGAAGCGTGGCTGGTGCTGGCGGTCGCTGATCCCCAGCGCCTTCATCACCTGCCAGCCGGAATAGTTGGAACAGCCGACATAGCGGACCTTGCCCTGGCTGACGAGCGTATCGAGCGCGGCGATGGTCTCCTCGAGCGGCGTCGTGCCGTCCCATTCGTGCAGGAAATAGATGTCGATGACGTCGGTCCTGAGGCGTTTCAGGCTCTTCTCGCACTCGCGGATCAAATGGTAGCGCGACAGGCCCTCATCGTTGGGGCCGTCGCCGATCCGCATGCGCGCCTTGGAGGCGATCATCACATCGCCCTTGCGTTTGCCGCCGAGCGCTTCGCCGATGATCTCTTCCGAAAGCCCGTTCGAGTAGACATTGGCGGTGTCGATGAGATTGATGCCGGCGTCGATGCAGAGGTCGATCATCCGGCGCGCCTCGTCGAGATCGGTCTTGCCGACCGCCGAAAATGCGCCGGCGCCGCCAAAAGTCATGGTGCCCATGGTCAGCGTCGAAACCTTCAGCCCGGAACGGCCGAGTGTGCGGTATTCCATGTCAGATCCTCGCAATTGCGTTGAGAAGGGTGCTTTGAAGGCTGCCCGGCGGAAGCTGGCATTTGTAGGACAATTCGAGCCGTTTGTCGTGCGTGCCAGGGAGGCTGATTGATCACATCTCACGGCGTTGGGCGACCGGCGCACGGGCCGGCTGCAATAAAACCGTCATTGCCGGGCTATATGCAGATCGGCTCAAGGTGTCCGATCTCGGCCGGTAGGCCGACGCCGACACGGGCGTGCACGCGGAGCAGCATAAATGACCGAAGCAAAACAGAATTCTCCCGCCAAGGACTGGCTGGAAGCGGAACTGGCCGACACGCTCGACGAGGATTATGAGCTGGAGATGTCGGAACCGGCGCTGTCGCTGGAGATCGCCAAGATCTATAAAAACGCGCATCCGCCCTCGATGGATCGCCTGCAATATTTTCGCGACCTGATCACGCTGCAATCCGAATTGATCAAGCTGCAGTCCTGGGTGGCTTACACCAAGAAGAAGCTGGTGGTGGTTTTCGAGGGCCGCGATTCGGCCGGCAAGGGCGGCGTCATCAAGCGCATCACCCAGCGGCTCAATCCGCGCATCTGCCGCGTCGTCGCACTTCCGGCGCCGACCGAGCGCGAGAAGTCGCAATGGTATTTCCAGCGCTACGTGCCGCATCTGCCGGCAGGCGGCGAGATCATTCTGTTCGACCGCTCCTGGTACAACCGCTCCGGCGTCGAGCGTGTGATGGGCTTCGCCGAGCCGGACCAGGTCGAGGAGTTTTTTCGCGACGTGCCGGAGTTCGAGCGCATGCTGGTCCGCTCCGGCATCACCCTGGTCAAATACTGGTTTTCCATCACCGACGAGGAACAGCAGATGCGCTTTCAGATGCGCATCCATGATCCGATGAAGCAGTGGAAGCTGTCGCCGATGGACCTGCAGTCGCGCGTGCGCTGGGAACAGTACACCAAGGCCAAGGAAGAGACCTTCGCCCGCACCAACATCCCCGAAGCCCCCTGGTTCATCGTCGAAGGCAACGACAAGAAGCGGGCGCGCCTGAACTGCATCGATCATCTCCTCAAGCAGATGCCCTATGAGGAAGTGCCGCACGAAGAGATCACGCTGCCCGACCGCGTCTTCAATCCAGAATACGAGCGCCAGGTATTGCCGCGCGATCTGTATGTTCCGGAGAAGTATTAATCATCTGGGATGCTAAAGGCCCGGACGGGCGGCATTCCTTCGCGCCCCCCTCTGTCCTGCCGGACATCTCCCCCACGAGGGGGGAGATT
>SAQR01000002.1:241762-357279 GCA_004020365.1 Mesorhizobium sp. | reverse complement strand
GCATCGGACAGCGGCAGTGCCGGAACATCTTCGCAAAAGTCGATGGCCAGGTCGGCTTCGCGATATTGCTGGTCGGCGGATACCGCCGAACCCGGCACTTCCTCGACAATGCGCTTTTCCAGCTCGGCGAGCCTGCGCCTGTTTTCCCGGCGTTCGTCAGCGCTTGCCGCGAAAACCCGGATCATCTTTCGCGTTGCCTGGTCATAAGCGAAGTAAAAAGCGCCATTTTCTCCGACCACGCCGGTGACCGGCCAGAACCGGGCAATCATGTCGCACCAGCCTGCCGGTCTCCCGGTAATCGGAGCAACGACAAGGCCCGCCTCGTGCAGGCGTTCGAGCGCACGGTAGGCGTCGGCCGGAAGACGACCCTCGGTCGTCAACGTGTCATCGATATCGCAGAAGACGCCGCGAATGCGCGATGCAGATTCGGGTCCGAATTCGGCGAGGTCGCGCATCCGCTCAGGCTTCCCCGCGCGCAAAATCCTCCAGCATTCCTGCATCCGCAGCAATGTCGAGGAACGAGAAACGATTGCGCATCTCCCGGCAATGAACGACGGCTTCGCGATAGAAATCGGCCGGCGTGCCCAATTCGGCGGCTGAAATCGGGCCGCCGGTAGATTTCAGCAGGCGCTGCATCTCGTCGACAGGCACCATGAATTGCTTGAGCTCCTGCCTGAGTGTCGGCCAGAGCTCCTGCAGCCGCTCGTTGAATGCGGCGGCGGCAGTCTCGTCGAAGGCCTTGTTCTTCAATTCGTCGAGACATTGTGCGGCGACGGCCGGCCCCATGCGGCGGACCATGTCGTCAGGATCGATCTTCGTCGCCTTCACCACCGGCGGCTTGTCGCTTGCCAGCATTGCTTGCTGCAATCGCGCCATGGTGAGCGAAGCGACGCCGACCTGGGTGCCGTGCAGCGTGCCGGGGTGACGCTCGCCGGCAAAACAGTCGATATAGTGCGATATCTGATGCTCGCCCATCGAACCGTGATTGGAGACGCCGGTGAAGGCAATTCCGAGACCGCAGAGCGTCAGCACGCGATAGAGATAGCCATTGGCCTCGATGTCGTGTTCGGCAAGCTTTGCAGCACGCTGGTTGAGCGCCGTCTCATCCTGTTCCTGGATGAGAAAAGGGACCTGATGGTAGGCGGTGCCAAGCAGGCGGTGCGACATCCACCAGTCGATCTGGGCGACCGAGCGGCAAAGGCAGTCACCGAACCCGGCCGCCGACAGGTAAGTCGGGGCGGCAGCGGAGACGCCGAGATCGACGAAAAAGCCTGAAGGGGCGTGGGAAGGGAGCGATACTTTCAGGCCGCTTTCCAGCGTGATGGATGCAGTCGTCGAGGTATAGCCGTTCATCGAACCGGCCGTCCCGAATACGCAGTAGCGCCGTTTATTCCTTCCGGTGACGAACTTGCAGAGATCGTTGATGGTGCCGGAACCGACCGCGACCACGGCATCCGCATCGGCGAGCTTGACGGCGAGGCTTTCGACATTGGCCATGTCGGCATGCGGGTGATCCAGGATCACCACATCGACGGGGCCGAGCGTCTTCAGTTCGCGCGCAACGCGTTCGCCAAGCGCCTCATAGGTGGCGGGATCCGCAACGACCGTGAACCGCTCCCCCAGATCGAGCTCCGAAACGAGATCGGCCGCCCGCCCGTCGAGACTTTCTTCGATGACAATCCGGTCATAGGGCACCACGGCCTTTTTACCGGTCTCCGGGTTGGTCCAACGCCCGTTCAGAATGTCGTCGATCAATGCCGTCCAGGATCCGGCTGCCGGATTGGTCATGACGTCCTCATGCTGGCGACCTGTATCGAGGCACAGGAGCGTTGGCGTATAAACAATAGTCACCTATCACTGTCTTTTGTCAAGCGTTTGCCGGCGACGCTTGACTTCGTTCTGCAAACCTGCGGAAAAAGGGACATGAATGCCAATGCCGACATCGAAATGGTCCGACCATCCGGGCTCTCGGCACTGCCGCCCGAGTTCGACAGCGCGGTGGCGTGGGCTGCCTGGCTCTACTATGTCGACCAGCTCAACCAGAGCGACGTGGCCAAGGTCATGAACGTCTCGAGGGCGAGCGTGGTGCACTACCTCCAGGAGGCGCGCGAAAGCGGACTTGTCGCCGTGCAGGTCGACCACGACGCTTTTGCCCGCACCTTGATCTCGCGGCGTCTGATGGAAAAATACGGGCTTCGCGGCGCGGCGGTCATCCCCGACCTCAATCCCAACGACGCCGACCGCCGCATCGGCGAAGCGGCAGGACGGTTGCTGGCGTCGATGGTCGATCCGGGTGACACGATCGGCGTTGCCTGGGGAAAAACGGTGCTCGCTGCCGCCCGCTCGATCCCGCGACTACGGCATGACCGGAACCTCACCGTCGTCCAGCTCTCGGGAAGCTCGATCGGGACCAGCGATTTCTCGCCGGAATTCTGCACCTCGCTGATGGCCAATCGGCTCGGCGCCCGCTGCATCAACCTGCTTGCCCCGGCGATCGTCTCCACCGATGAACTGCACGACGAACTCATGCAGGAGCCGATGCTCGTCAACCAGTTCCGCATGATCCGTGCCGCCGGCAAGGTCATCTTCGGGATCGGCGATATCGGGCCGGAGAGCACCTATGCCAGAGCCGGGATATCGGATGCCGACGCACTTGCCGGCATGATCGAGCAGGGCGCGCTCGGCGTCATCATCGGGCGGTTCATCGACGCTCGAGGGGCGCCTTTCGCAACGCCGCTCGACGGACGAACCGTCGGCATCACGCTCGATGAATTGAAAGCGGTGCCGGTCCGCATCTGCGCCGCCGGCGGCGCCCGCAAGATGGCGGCGATCAGGGCCGGGCTCGGCGGCGGATATGCGACCCATTTTGTCACCGACATGGCGACCGCGAACAGTCTCTTGGAATAACCGGCACCTGGAACACCCGGCACCGGTGGAACGCATCGTCTCGGGAGGACAATCATGGGCAACAGCGACGGACCTCTTGTCGTCGGCCTCGACAGTTCCACGCAATCCTGCAAGGCGATTGCCTGGGCCCGGGACGGACGAGCCGTGGCGGAAGGCCGGGCGCCGCTCGAGCTGATGAAGCCGAGGCCTGACTATGTCGAGCAGGAGGTCACCGACTGGTGGCGGGCCGCAACGGTGGCGCTGCGACAGCTTGTCGGCGCGGTCGACGCAAAACGCATCGCCGGCATCGCGATCTCCAACCAGCGCGAGACCGTAGCCCTCATCGACGGCGCCGGCGAGCCGATCGGACCCGCGAGCCTGTGGCTCGACGAACGTGCCGCCGGGCTGGTCGACCGTTTCGCCGCGGAAATCGGCCGTGAGCGGCTGCACGCGATCACCGGCAAGCCGATCGACGTGACGCCGGTCGTCTACCGCCTGAAATGGCTGCGCGAGAACGAGCCGGAACGGTTGGACCAGGCGAGCAAGATCCTCGACGTGCATGGCTATCTGACGCTGAAACTGACGGGAACGCCAAGCGCGAGCTGGACCAGCGCCGATCCGTTCGGCCTCTTCGACATTTCGCGCAAGGCATGGTCGCAGCCGATCCTCGATCATCTCGGCATCAAGCCGTCGCAACTTCCCAACGCGGTGCGGCCCGGGACACGGGTCGGGACCGTTCATGCCGCGGCCGCCGCTGCTACCGGCCTTTCGGAAGGAACGCCGGTGATTGCCGCCGGCGGCGATGGCCAATGCGCCGGGCTCGGCGTCAATGCCATGCGCGAAGGCGTCGTCTATCTCAATCTCGGGACTGCGATCATCGCGGGAATCTGGTCCAGGGAACCGGTGGTCGGCGCCTTCTGGCGCACCATGACCTCGCCGACAGGCGATGGCTATTTCCTCGAGGCAGTGCAGCGGGCGGGTGTCTATTTCGTCAACTGGTTCGTCGACATTTTCGCCGGCGGGCGCTCCGATCCGGCGATCTTCGACCGCCTTGAAAGCGAAGCGGCGGCCGTGCCGATCGGCTCGGACGGACTTCTCGCCGGCACCACCCTGGTCGGTTGCATGGACCCGCATTGGGATCCGAGCGCACGCGCCAGCTTTATCGGCATGCACCCCTCGCAGACGCTCGGTCACTTTTATCGTGCAGGGCTAGAGGCAATGACGCTGCAAACCGCCCGGGCTCTCGAAGAGATGCGCAGCCATGGTCTTTCGCCGGCGCAAATGGTGGCGATCGGCGGCGGCGCCAACAGCAGGCTTTGGACAAAGATGATCGCCGACGCAACCGGGATCGCGATCCATAAGGGTCACAATGCCGAAGCCTCCTCGCTCGGCGCAGCGATTAACGCCGCGGTCGGCATCGGATGGTTCGAGAGTTTTTCCGAGGCCGCGGACGCGATGACCAGCATTGCCGAGACAATCGAACCCGACCCCAGCTGCCGCGCAGCCTGGGACGCGCTCTCGGCCAGGCAGGCCAAGGTCTTTTCCGCGACCCAATTCGCCTGGCGAACTGGAGCGTGAAAAGCGGCCGGTCCGCTACTTCAATCCACCCATGGCCTGCTGATAGACATCAGGCTTGAAGCCGACGAGGATACGATCGCCGAGATCGAGGACCGGCCGCTTGATCATCGTCGGTTTGGCCAGCATCAGCGCCTTGGCCTTGTTCTCGTCGAGGCTCAGCCTGTCCGTGTCCGACAGTTCGCGAAACGTCGTGCTCGCCTTGTTGAGCAGGATTTCCCAGCCGACCTTGCCGGACCAGCCGTCCAGCCGGTCCGCCTCCAGCCCCCCGACCCTGTAGTCGTGAAAACGGTAGGCGACATTATGGCTCTCCAACCAGGCACGCGCCTTCTTGATCGTGTCGCAATTGGTGATGCCGTACATCGTGATCGTCAAAATATTGGCCCTCGGACTGATCGCTCATCGAATCTGGCGCACCCTAAACCACCGTTCAGACTTTGCCAGCGACCAGACCGGATCTTAAAAGTTTTTGGCTTGCCATGAGGAGATGGGCTTTTTCGACGGCTGGGGCACAGTGGCGGATCAGCTGGCGGCGCATGTGAAGGGGATTTGAGCTTGCTTTCATGGCGGCCAGGGCACCGCCCTGGCCGCCATGACCTGATTTCCAACGGTGCAGCGAGTGACAAAGCTTGCGAAAGCCGGTTTCAGCCTCAATAATAGAAGCGCTCTTCGGCAATTTTGCCGTTCTTGACCGTGTACAGGCCAACCTCATCCATGCTGACACGCTCGCCTGTAGCCTTGGGCGTTATGTCAAACTTGAAGCGCACTGCGAACTGGTCGCCGTTGACATATGGGCCCTCGACCGAGCCGCCATGGACTTCGTTGTTCTCTTCCCACCACTGGCCCTTCTGCTTCACGGCCTCCTTGCCATTGCAGACCGCCATCGGCCCTTCCATCGCTTCGTAACTGACGATGTCATCGGCATTGTACTTCTCAGCAGCAGCTTCGTTCTGACCTTGCTTGAGCAGCTCTGTGAAGTCCTTAGCAATTTCCGCGGTAGTCATGCGTGTTCCTCCTGTTCAGACGCGTTCCAAGTAGGGAACCGTTTGCTAACCTGCCACTGGCGGTCCGCTCGACAGCTGACAACCTGTGTCAGGATGAATATCGCGTACCCCTAAAGCACACTTCTGATGCGACGAAGGCATGAAACAAAACAGGAACAAACTGGCGAGTCAAGTGGAGATCGAGTCTTAAGGCGAGCGCCTGATAAACGTGTCTCATGTCAGATAGCAGCCGCGCTCGATGGCGAGCCGGCGCACCAGCGCCAGCACGCTGTCGATGGTCGGCGTCGGCTGGCCGGTCAGCCGGCCGAGTTCCTGGACCGCCGTCACCAGCGCGTCGATCTCCATCGGCCGGCCGCGCTCCAGATCCTGCAGCATCGAGGTCTTGTGCTCGCCGACGTCGCCGGCACCCTTGATGCGGCGGTCGACCGAGATCGGGAAACGGACGCCAAGACTTTCGCCGATCGCCTGCGCCTCCAGCATCATGGCGCGGGCAAGGGTGCGGGTGGCCTCGTCGGCGACGATGGCCGCAAGCGTGCTGCCGGTCAGCGCGGAAATCGGGTTGAAGGAGAGATTGCCCCACAGCTTCACCCAGATCTCGCTGCGGATGTCGTCGCGAACTGGCGCCTGCAGCCCCGCGGCAACCATCTCCTCGGCAAGCCGCGTGATACGCTCGCTCTTCTCGCCCGAGGGCTCGCCAAGCGAGAAGCGTTTTCCCTCGATATGGCGGACCAGGCCTGGCGCATCCACCTCGGCCGCGGGGTAGACGACCGAGCCGATGACGCGATCCGGCCCAAGCTGGTCCCAGATCAGCCCACCGGGATCCACAGCCTGCAACCGCGCGCCTTCGAGCGGCCCGCCGAGCTTGTGAAAATACCACCACGGCACGCCATTCTGCATGGTGACGACGGCCGTCCCCTCGCCCAGCAGCGGCGCGATCTGGTCGAGCGCTGGCGCGACCGAATGGGCCTTGAGCGCCAGCACGACATAGTCCTGGACGCCTAGCTGCTGCGCCTGGGCGGCGGCCCTGACCGAGGCGACCGATTCATGACCGTCTTCGATCAGGCGAAGCCCGTTCGCCCTGATCGCGTCGAGATGCGCGCCGCGCGCCACGATCGACAGATCGACGCGGCCGGCCATGGCAAGTTTTGCCGCTAGATAGCCGCCGATCGCGCCGGCGCCAAAAATGCTGATCCGCATTATCCCAGCCCGGGTTTGACAAGACCGAGCTTGGCCGCGAGACCGATGCGCTGCAGCTTGCCCGTCGCGCCCTTCGGGATTTCGTCCAGGATCAGCACAATGCGCGGCACCTTGAAATCGGCAAGCCGCGTCGCGGCAAAGCTGCGGATGTCGGCTTCCGTCGCGGCCATGCCCTCGCGCAGGACGATCGCAGCCGCGACCTCCTCACCGAGCTTGTCGTGCGGCGTTGCGAAGGTGACGACCTGCACCACCGCCGGATGATCCATCAGCACGTCGTCGATCTCGAGCGGCGAGATCTTCTCGCCGCCGCGGTTGATGATCTCCTTGAGCCGGCCGGTGACGCGCAGATAGAAGTCGTCGTCGAGCACGCCCTGGTCGCCGGTATGAAACCAGCCATACGCAAAAGCCGTGGCATTGGCGTCCGCATTGTTCTCGTAGCCCGCGGTGACATTAGGCCCGCGAATGACGATCTCGCCGGTGTCACCGGGCTGCAGCAATCGCCCGTCCGGCGCCATCACCGCCACCTCCGGTCCGGCGGCGGCGCCGACGCTGCCCGGCTTGCGAAGGCCCGGCGGCAACCGGTTCGAGGCCATCTGGTGCGCGGCCTCGGTCATCCCGTAGGATTCGATCACCGGGCAGCCGAAGGTCGCCTCAAGCTCGGCCATCACCTGCGGCGGCAGCGATGCCGAGGACGAGCGGATGAAGCGAAGCGACGCTGCGGCCAGCGCCTCGGCATTGCGTGCCGCCCGCGGCAAGATCGCCTGATGCATGGTCGGCACCGCCGTGTACCAACTCGGCCCAGCCTCATTTAGCCAATGGAAGAAGCGCAGCGCGTTGAAGCCCGGCGTGCAGAAGACACTGCCGCCGGCGGCGAGCGAGGACAGCACCGCCGCGATCAGCCCATGGATGTGGAACAGCGGCATGATGTTGAGGCAGCGATCGCCTGATGTCAGGCCGAGCGTCGCGCCGATATGGGCGGCCGAGGCGGTGAGATTGGCGTGGCTGAGCGGCACCAGCTTGGGTCGTGACGTGGTGCCGGACGTGTGCAGCAACAGCGCGATGTCGCCGTCTTCAGCCAGGCCGGGCGAAACAGACGGACCAACCGGTTTGCCCTCGATCACAAAACTGCCGGCGGGCGCGTCACGCAGTGCTGTGAGCCTGAGCACCGCTATGCCGAGGCGCTCGGCCACGGTCACCGCCGGGCCCCTTTCGTCCTCGGCGACCAGGATCGCCTTGGCGCCGATGTCGGAGAGATAAAAATCGAGCTCGTCGGCCCGGTAAGCCGGATTGAGCGGCGCCGTCGATGCCGCCGCGGCCACCGCGACGAAGGCGGTGGCCATTTCCGGCCCGTTCGGCAGCACGATGGCCACCCGGTCGCCACGGCCGAGCCCCAGTGCATGCAATTGCGCTGCCGTATCGGAGATCAGCTGGCGCAATCCGCCATGGCTGAGCGTGATCCTGTCGGGCGCCGAAATCGCCGGCGCATCGTCGGCGCCGGCGGCAAGCCGTTCAATGATCGAGGCCGCTTCAGACAACGCGAACCTCTAGGTCGCCGACGCCATCGATATGACCGCGAAGAACATCACCGCGAACGACCGCGCCGACGCCCGCCGGCGTGCCGGAAAGAATGATGTCGCCCGGCTTCAGCGTGAACAGACCTGAGAGATAGCTGATCATTTCCGGAACCTTCCAAATCATCTGGTTGAGGTCGCCGGTCTGCTTTCGCTGGCCATTGACGTCCAGCCAGATCCCACCCTGGCTGGGATGGCCGGTCGAGCTTGCCGGAACCAGTGGCGTGCATGGCGCCGATGCCTCAAAGGCCTTGCCGACCTCCCATGGACGGCCCATGTCCTTGGCCTTCCCTTGCAGGTCGCGCCGCGTCATATCGAGACCTACGCCATAACCGAACACGCAGTCCAGAGCCTTTTCGACCGGGATGTCGGTACCGCCGCTTTTCAGCGCCACGACCATTTCGATCTCGTGATGGACATCGTTGGAGGCCGGAGGGTACGGAAATTCTCCTGTCGTATCGAGGTTGTCGGGGTTCTTCTGGAAGAAGAATGGCGGCTCCTTGTCGGGGTCGTGTCCCATCTCGACGGCATGCGCGGCATAGTTGCGCCCGACGCAATAGACCCGATGCACCGGAAACATCTTGTCGGTTCCCGCCACCGGGATGCTCGGGATTGCCATCGGTTCGATGACGTAGCTTGAGGTCGTGCCGTGCATGTTCACTGTCTTGCTCCTGCATAGTATTCGACTTTGGCTTCGGCCCGTTCGATCAGTTCGGCGATCAGCAGGGCGAAGGCAAAAAGCATGATGGTCAAGGCCCAGAATTCGGCCATGCGGAAATTTCGCGAGAAGGTTTCGAACAGCGCACCGTAGCCGACGATGGCGACGAGCAACTGGCCGATGACGACGCCCTTGACGCCGCGGATGAGGCCGAGGCGGATGCCGGCAAGGATTTCGGGAAGCGCCGCCCAAAGGATGATCTTCGAATAGAGCGCCGGGCGCGAGGCGCCATAGGAACGCGCCATCTCGATCAGCGACGGCGAGATATGGCGGACCCCGGCGCGGGTGTCGAGAACGATGATCCAGATCGCAAACAGGAACACCGCCGCAACGATCGTCTTCTCGCCGAAGCCGAACAGGATCATCAGCACCGGGACGATCGCCGAGAGCGGTGCGCTTGAAAAGATGTTGACCCACATGCCGAGCAGGTCGTCGGCGATCTTGACGCGTCCCATCAGGATGCCCAATGGCACGCCGATAACGATCGACAGGGCCATGCCCGTCGCGAAGGCGCGAAGGGTCGTGACTGTCGCGGTCTGCCAGGACGGCGTCTGCACCAGGCTGACCGCTGCAACCAGCACGTCGCTAAACGGCGGCAGCAGAAAGACAAGGTCGAGCCGGCCGACGATTTCCCATACGACGCACCAGACCAGCAGGGACGTCATCATTGGCACACGGTAGCCAAACAAGGTCACGGCCGCTCACTCCACATACTGCTTCAGCCCCTGCCAGATCTCCTCGACCGTATCGAGATAGTGCCTGTCGCGATGGATGCGCTCGGGGTCGCCGGAGCGATCGATTTCCGGTTCGATGATCTGCGAAACCCGGCCAGGTCTCGGCGACAGCAACACGATGCGGTCGGAGATGTAGACCGCCTCCTCGATCGAGTGGGTGACGAAGATGAAGGTCTTGTTCTGGTTGGTGCGCAGCCGGATCAGGTCTTCCTGGAACTTCCGCCGGTTCTGCTCGTCGACCGCCGAAAACGGTTCATCGAGCAGCAGGACGTCGGCATCGACCGACAACGCCCGCGCCAGGCCGACACGCTGGCGCATGCCGCCCGACAGCTGATGCGGATATTTGTCCTCGAAGCCGGCGAGCCCCACCTCGGCGATGTAGCGTCGGGCGATCGCCTCGCGCTCGGCCTTGTTGGTGCCGCGCAATTCCAGTCCGAAGGCGACATTGCGCATCACGGTCGCCCACGGCATCAGCGCAAAATCCTGGAATACGAAAGCGCGTTCGGGGCCGGGCGCGGTGATGTGCTTGCCGTTGATCGCAACAGTGCCGCCATCGGCCGGTATCAGCCCTGCTATGATCTTCAGCAGCGTCGTCTTTCCGCAACCGCTGGGTCCGAGAAGGCTGGTCAGCTTGCCCCTGGGAAAATCGAGGTCGATGCCGCGCAGCGCCTCGACATTGCCGTAGGTCTTGGAAATTTCCCTCACTTCCACGATCGAATCGATCGGTGCGGGAACCGGCGACGGTCCATTTCGCAATGCGGTCGCGCCCATCTTAAGCACCTCTGCTCTCGGGCCTGAAAACGCGGACTTCCACCCACTGCAGAAAGACGAGCGTCAGGGTGGAAAGCGCAATGATCGAGGCAATTGTTGCGTACATCTCGGCGTAGTCTGCGCGCGAGCGGTGGAAGGTGATGAGGTCGCCGATGCCGGTCGGGGTGATCAGCAGTTCGGCGAGCACCACGCCGACGAAGCCGGCAGCGACGCCGAGGCGCAAGCCGGCAAAAATCACCGGGCTGGCGTCTGGAAGGATGATCTTGGTGACGGTCTGCCAACGCGTGCCGAGGAACGATCGGCACATGACCAGCAGCGACTCGTTGACGTTGCGCACAGCCTTGTAGGTGTTGAGCACGATGACCGGCAGCGCCAGGATCATGACGGCGAGCGTCTTGGCAGTCATGCCTATTCCGTAGACGAAGGTGACCATTGGAATGAAGGCGGCGACGGGTGCTGCCTGAAGCACGATGAACACAGGGATCACCAGCCATTCGCCGGTGCGCCACAGGCCACAGATCGTGCCGAGGCCGACACCCAGGAACGCCGACAGGACAACGCCAAGCACCAGCGGCTGCAGCGTCGAAAGATAGGCGGTCGCCAGGCTGCCGTCGGCGAGCAGTCCGAAGAACGCGACGATGGTGTCGGAAAAGGTCGGGAAGGCGAAGCTGACGGGAATACGCCCGGCCACCTCCCAGATTCCCGCGAACAGGACGATCGACACCAGCCTGAGCAGGATCGGCTGGTCCCACGATGCGCCCGTTGCACTGCGATTGGATGAGGAAGCGAGGCCGGCAGCCTCGCCGTCGGTTCTGATGCTTACGGCCATCCGGCGGGCCGCCTATTTCTTGCCGAGCTTGGCGACGGCGCGGTCGATTGCGGAAACGTCCCAAAAATCCTCGACCTTGAGGCTGGCGGGATCGCCTTCGATCTGGCCGGCAAGGCTGAAAAAGGCAAAGTCGTCCCTAGCCGCATCGGCGCCGCCGCCGTTCAGTGCCAAGCTGCCGGCTTCCGCGGTTTCCTTGTAGTATTCGGTGATTTCGCTGTCGGCTTCAGCGCCGAGATCCGGCAGCAGTTTGTACTTGTTGCGGAGTTCGACCGCCACCGCCGGGTTCGCGGTTATTTCCCGCGCGGTCTTCATCAGTTCCTCGACCAGGATGTCGACGTCGGCGGCGTTGTTCTTCAGATAGTCTGCGGTCGCGAAAAGCGCTTCATCGGAGGCGCCGAGATCCTCGACCGGCAGAACGATGAACTTGCCTGGGGCTTCGGCCTCGAGCGCGCGCCTGTTGGCGGCATCGACGATCGACGCCTTGATGGCCCCCTGCAGCAGCGCATTGCGGCGAACCTCGGAACCCGGGACATAACTGATGTTGCCGAGCTTGATGCCGTGGTTTTTCGCCATCAGCAGCATCACCGCCTCGGTGCCGGAGCCGCGCGCCTGAACGGCGACTTCCTGCCCGTCGAGATCCTTCCATTCCTTGTAGAATTCGCTGTTGACGACAGGAAAGAAGCGCAGCGTCGATATTTGCGCAAAGATGCGGATCGGCACGCCCACCTTCTGGATCAAAGTATAGGGAGCGCCGATGCCAACATCGGCCTGGCCGCCGACAATCGCCTGGGCGGCCAGATCCTCATCATTGAGAACGATGAGCTCGACATTCACGCCGCGTTCCCTGGCGCGCTCTATCGCGGCGAGTGTCTGGATGGATTCGATCCCGGGAAGGTCGCCGAAGGCGATGCGCATGTCGCCCGCATTTGCGGCCGACAGGGGCAGTGACCATGCCAGAGCCGCGGCGAAAGCGGTGGCAAGGATAGTACGTCTGGTCATGCTGGCCATTGTCATTCCTCCCGTTTTTTTGTAACCATTACCTTAATTGGTTAAGGCTATGGAGAAGATTGGTCAAGGAGAAACTGCGCATGTCGAACTGGTGTGCCCAGAAAACTCGGCAGTTGACGGTTTGAGCTAATCGTTTTAACACCGGCAGAGGGAAATCATATGCGGATTGGTTAAATTGATGGACGATCCCGGTAATGGCTGCCACGCCGCCCTGGTTCAGCTGCAGGCCTATCTTGCCCAGATGGACCATGCCGGTGAGACGCGGCTGCCTGCCGAGCGCGAACTGTCGGAGAGCCTCGGCGTATCGCGCGGCGATCTGCGCAAGGCGCTGGCGGTGCTCGAGAAGGACGGCCGCATCTGGCGTCACGTCGGCAGGGGCACCTTCGTCGGCAGCGGGCCGGTCGAGGAGACAATCGGCATTTCGGAAATCGCCGGGCGCACAAATCCGGCCGACGTGATGCGCGCGCGCCTCATCCTCGAGCCGGAGATTGCGCGCGAAGCGGCGCTGCACGCCACGCTTTCGGATATCGCCGCGATGCGGCAATCGCTGGTGCAGACGCGGGAGGCCGTCACGTGGCGGCAATATGAGAATGTCGACAATCTGCTCCACCGGCAGATTGCGCAGGCGAGCCGCAACAATGTGCTGCTCGGCCTGTTCGACGTGCTGAACGCCGTGCGCCGCACCGTGGTCTGGGGACGTCTCCGTTCAGAAGGCGCCCGCCCTCCGGCAGACCATCACAGCTTCGCCGACCATGAACGCATCGTCGAGGCGATCGCCGAGCGTGACCTCGGCGGCGCGGCGGCAGCGATGCGCCTGCATCTCCAGCAGGTCGAGCGACGCCTGATCCCTGTCCGCGAAGCCGCCGAATAGCTTGGATTGGCCCCGCTACAGCGCCGCGCGTCCTTCCTGGACGGCGGCGCTAAGCGGGATCTTTCACTAGGCGCCGTAGCCGATGATGCCCTTGATCTCGAGGAAATCATGGATCGCCCAGTCGGCATATTCGCGGCCGTTGCCGGATTGCTTGTAGCCGCCGAACGGCGCGAAGGTGTCCCATTCCGGATAGTTGATCGAGACCTGCCCGGCGCGCAGGCGGCCGGCGATTTTTCGCGCGTGATCGATGTCGCCGGACTGCACATAGGCGGCGAGGCCATAGACGGTGTCGTTGGCGATCTTCACCGCGTCGTCGTCGTCATCGTAGGAGATGACCGAAAGCACCGGCCCAAAAATTTCCTCCCTCTCGATGGTCATGCCCGGCTTGACGTGGCCGAAGACGGTCGGCCGCACGTAATAACCGCGATTAAGATGCTCCGGCCGGCCGGGGCCGCCGGTGACCAGCGTTGCACCCTCGGCAATGCCGGCCTCGATCAGCCGCTGGATCTTGTCGAACTGGATGTTGGAGACCACCGGCCCGAGCCTGGTGTCTTCCGAGCGCGGATCGCCGACCTTGTGCGCCTCTGCCGCCTTCTTGGCGATCACCAGCGCCTCGTCGTGGCGGGCGGCCGGCACCAGCATGCGCGTCGGCGCATCGCAGGACTGGCCGCTATTGCCGAAACAGGCGTTGACGCCCTTGCGCACGGCCTTCTCGAAGTCGGCATCGGCAAGCACGATGTTGGGCGATTTGCCGCCGAGTTCCTGCGCGACGCGCTTGACCGTCTCGGCCGCCGTCTTGGCGACAATGATGCCGGCCCGGGTCGAGCCGGTGAACGAGACCATGTCGACGTCGGGATGGCCGGCCATGACCTGTCCGACATCCGCACCGGTGCCGTTGACGAGATTGTAGACCCCGTTGGGCGTGCCGGCCGCTGCCATCACTTCCGAAAAGACGATGCCGCTGATCGGCGCGATCTCGGAAGGCTTCAGCACGACGGTGCAGCCGGCGGCGATCGCCGGCGCCACCTTGCAGACGATCTGGTTGAGCGGCCAGTTCCACGGCGTGATCAGCGCGCAGACGCCGATCGGCTCTTTGACCACCATGGTGGTGCCGCGCTTCTCGCTGAATTGATAATCCTCCAGCGCCCGAATGGTGGCTTCCAGATGTGCCCTGCCCGCCCAGACCTGCGCCTGGCGCGCCCAGGTGATCGGCGCGCCCATCTCCTGGCTGACAGCCTGGGCGATATCCTCGTAGCGCTCGTTGTAGACTTCGAGGATGCGCTTCAGCAGCGTCAGGCGCTCGGCCTTGCTGGTCTGCGAAAAGGCCAGAAAGGCCGCCTTCGCCGCCGCCACGGCGCGATCTACATCGGCCTTCGAGCCGACGGAGATTTTGGTGTAGGCCTCTTCGGTGGACGGATCGATCACATCCAGCGTCACCGGCACCACGGGCGCGACCCATTTTCCGTCGATAAAGAAGTTCAGGTGATTGCTCATGGCTGATGCTCCGGTTTTCTGGAAGAATAGGGTCAGATGGGCAGCATAGGGCAGTTAGCGCCGCGGCGCAGGCTGATATGCGCCACATCGCCGACGCTGAATCGAAAACCGGCGATGTGCCGGTCGCTGCTTCGGTCGCCGCCAAAGACCGGCGATGCGAAAGGCAGCAGGGAGAGCGACCGCGAGGAACGGGATAGACCTTTGGCGGGAATTTGTCGAAAGTGCCGCCGCCGCGGCCGGGCTTTTGTTGAACCATAGCTCCGCAGCGACGACGCAGAACAGAACAGCAGAGGACCGCAAGCCATGACGAACGCCACCCTCCTGCCCGACGAGGGCCTCTTCATCGGCCGCGCCCGGACAAGCGAAGCATCGCATCCGCTGGTAGTCACCGTACGCGGCGGTACGGTCTTCGACATCACCTCGAGCATGGCACCAACCGTGCGCGACGTCTGCGAGATGCCGGAGCCAGGAGGCTACGTCCACGCCGCCGCGGGCGAACCGATCGGACCGCTCAACGCGATCGCCGCCAACAGTTTCCAGGCCGCGCGCGATCCGCAAAAGCCGTACCTGCTCTCTCCGGTCGACCTGCAGGCGGTCAAGGCATCGGGCGTCACCTTCGTCGTCAGTCTGCTCGAGCGGGTCATCGAGGAGCAGGCGCGCGGCTCGGCCGAGAAGGCGGACGCCATTCGCGCCGACATTGCCGGGCTGATCGGCCACGATCTGTCGAAGCTCAAGCCAGGCTCGCCGGAGGCGATGGAGATCAAGGCCAAGCTCATCCAGCGCGGCGCCTGGTCGCAATATCTGGAAGTGGGCATCGGCCCCGACGCCGAAATCTTCACCAAATGCCAGCCGATGGCGTCGGTCGGCTTCGGCGCCGATGTCGGCCTGCATCCGGTTTCCACCTGGAACAATCCGGAGCCGGAGATCGCCATGATCGCCGCCAGCAGCGGCAGGATCGTCGGCGCCACGCTTGGCAACGACGTCAATCTGCGCGACGTCGAAGGGCGCTCGGCGCTGTTGCTCGGCAAGGCCAAGGATAACAATGCCTCGGCCGCGCTCGGCCCGTTCATCCGGCTGTTCGACGATAACTTTTCCATCGATGATGTGAAGCAGGCCACCGTCCGCCTGAAGGTCGAGGGCGAGGACGGTTTCTCGCTGGAGGGAGCCAGCTCGATGGCCGAGATCAGCCGCTCGCCGGAAGAGCTGGTCGCCGCCGCCATGGGTCCGCATCACCAATACCCCGACGGGCTGGCGCTCTATCTCGGCACCATGTTCGTGCCGTCAAAGGATCGCGGCGAAAAAGGCAAAGGTTTTACGCACAAGGTCGGCGACATCGTCACCATCTCGTCGGAGAAGTTCGGCGCCTTGGTCAACCGGGTGCGGCTGTCGCCCGACTGTCCCCACTGGACCTACGGCGCCAGCCATCTCATGCGCGACCTTGCCAGGGCCGACCTCATCTAGCCTCCGTCCCGCCTGCGCCTCGTCTTCGGCGCCGAGTACTGCTTGTCCCTAAAGATATCAGCCAAACTGATGCAATCTGATGGGATGGCTGATGGCGCGTCGTCGTGCGCCAACTACCGCTGGCAAATCGAGGCTTGCCATTGATCGAAAAAGCGGATGCTCTGATGCATCCAGATCGGCGCTGGCAAGAAATACGGTCAGGGTTTGCCGTGATGGACGTCGGAGGTGGAGGAGTTTTCAAAATGGGAGGAAATCAAATGCTGACGAGGCTACGACTATTTGTATTCGGCTTGCTCGTGGCGCTGGCGATACCGGCGGCGGCACAGGCCAAGACCTTCTACTGGATTTCGCATGGCGGCCCGGCCGACCCGGTGTGGACCTACTTCCTCGCCGGCGCCAAGCAATGGGCGACGGACACCGGCAACACCGTTAACACCTCGTTCCACAATGGCGACGTGTCGTCCCAGCAGGAGGCCGTTCGCGCCGCCATCGCGGCAAAGGCCGACGGCATCACCACCACCAGTCCTGACCCGGGCAGCCTTATCGAGCTGGTTAAGGAGGCACGAGCGGCAAACATCCCGATCATCAACTTCAACACGCCCGATCCGAAGGCGGACTTCAACGCCTATGTCGGCGGCGACAACGTCACCTTCGGCAAGAACTGGGCGCAGTATCTGGTCGACAAGGGCCTGGTGAAGAAGGGCGATTTTGTCTGGATGCCGGTTGAAATCCCCGGCGCCACCTATGGCGTCCAGGAAGAAGAGGGCATCAAGAGCGTCTTCGAGCCGCTCGGCATCACCTATGAGATTACCGAAGCCACGCTCGACCAGGCCGAAGTAATCAACCGCATGGTCGACTATCTCACCGCCAACAGGGCCAAGGTCAAGGCGATCATCGGGCTCGGCGACCTGGTGACCGGCTCGATCAAGCGGGTGTTCGACCAGACCGGCATCAAGCCGGGCGAAATCCCGGTCGTCGGCTGGGGCAACTCGCTCGATACCACCCAGGAGGTGCTGACCGGCTACGTCAATGCCGCACAGTGGCAGGATCCGCAGGCGACCAGCTATGTGGCGCTTTCGATCGCCAATATGGCCGCCAGCGGCATTCCGCCCGGCTTCGACGTGATCACCGGCGCGCTCTACGAAAAGGACACCGCGCAGATCTACGACGACATTCTGTCCGGCAAATAAAACCGCGATCGGGATGGTCGCGGCACGCCTGCCACGATCATCCCCATCATCCCGCTGAGCCTCGAAGCGCCTTGTGCGGTGTCGGGCTTGGCCAGTTCCAACCATGGCGCGGTCCAACGTGGAAAACAGCTCCATCATCCAACGCTCGATCGCCAGGCCGGAATTCGGACCCTTCGTGCTGCTCGTCGTTGAGCTCGCCGTATTCTGGGGGATCAACCACGACTTCCTGTCGCCGCAGAACATCAGCAACATACTGGCCTTCACGGTCGAGCTTGGCCTGATTGCGCTGGCGATGACGCTGCTAATGACATCAGGCGAATTCGACCTCTCGGTCGGATCGCTGTTCGGTTTCTCGCCCGTCTTGATGTGGACGCTCTTCAACAGCGGCCTCACCTCGCTGGAAGCCGGCTTCGCCGTGGCCTTGCTGGTTGCCGCGTTCATCGGGCTGGTCAATGGCTGGTTCGTGACGCAGCTCAAGATTCCATCCTTCCTGGTGACGCTCGGCATGCTGCTGGTGGTGCGCGGCACCGCTCTGTTCGTCACCAGCGGATTTCCGCAACGCACCTGGAGCGCCGAAGGCAGCTGGCTCGCCGAGGCGCTGGTCGGCGATTTCTTCATCGGGCCGTTCCGTGTCTACATGTCGCTGTTCTGGTTCATCGCAGCTGCAATCGCACTCGGCTACGTGCTGACGCAGAGCCGGACCGGCAACTGGATCCAGGCGGCCGGCGGCAACCCAAATGCGGCAAGGGCGCGCGGCGTCAATGTCAGCGGCGTCAAGATCGGCCTGTTCATCCTGTCGTCGATCATGGCCTCGCTTGCCGGCGTCATCAGTTCGCTGCGCACCTCGGCGGCCAACCCGAACAGCGGCACCGGCTACGAGCTCGAAGTCATCGCCATGGTGGTGATCGGCGGCACGGCGCTGACCGGCGGACGCGGTACCATAATCGGTACCGTGCTCGGCATCCTGATCCTGCGCGTGATGCGCAACGGCATCGTGCTGATCGGGGTGCCGGGCCTTGCCTACAACATTTTTATCGGCGCAATCATCCTCGGCATGATGGCGCTCCACTCATGGCTGGAACGCCGGCATCAGGCAGGAACTTGAACCATGGCTGAACCGCTTGTCCGCATGGAGAAAATCCGCAAGTCCTACGGGCGCGTGCAAGCGCTCGTGGACGCCAATTTCCATGTCAACGAAAGGGAGATCGTCGGTCTGCTCGGCGACAATGGCGCCGGCAAGTCGACGCTGATCAAGGTGTTGTCGGGCGCGGTTCCGCTGACCAGCGGCGACATCTTCATCCGCGGCAAGAAGGTGGACTTCCGCAGCACCAGCGACGCCATCGCCCACGGCATCGAGACGATCTACCAGGACTCCGCACTGGTCACGCAATTGTCGATCGCGCGCAACCTGTTCCTCGGGCGCGAACCGATCAAGCCGCCGCGTTTCCTCAACCGTATGGACCAGGAGGCGATGAACGTGGTCGCCCGCGATCTGCTCAAGCAGGTCGGCATCACAAAAAACATCCCGCCGACCACACCAATCGGCTCACTCTCCGGCGGCGAGCGGCAGGCCGTGGCGATCGCGCGCGCCATGCATTTCGAAAGCGACCTCATCATCCTCGACGAGCCGACCAACAATCTCGGCGTCGCCGAGACGCAAGGTGTGCTGAGCTTCGTGCGCAGCGCCCGCGATTCGGGCCATTCCTGCATCTTCATCGCCCACAACATCCATCACGTCTTCCAGGTGGTCGACCGCATCGTCGTCATGCGCCGCGGCAAGGTGGTCGCCGACGATATCGATCCGAAGAACACCAACGTCGCGGAAGTCGAACGGATCATCACCGGCATGTCCGATAAGGAGATCCGCGACGCCATCGTCCAGGGCAAGCAATCGCAGGGGTGAGCGGGGCAGGCGCATGCCTGGAGCCTGCTCCATCCCGATGGAACGGAGTTGGGACGCGCAATGGCGACGTTCATTCAGTGCCGATGGTTAAAATTCGGTTGATACCGCGAACCTGCACATCTGCTATGCATCTTTTGTTGTTGCCGAATCATTAAGCAACCCATATATGTTGCGTGTCGGCCATCTACTCCTCCCAGATGTGATGCCGACGCTGAGTGCGGCACACCTCCTCCCGTGCCGTATTCGACATCGAGCCCGCTGCCACCTCCTCCCGGCAGCGGGCTTTTTTTGTCTCCGGCTCCGGGTGTTGGGGCAAAGGCCGAGTCCTTTCGCCATCGATGCGGTGAAGACCGGCCGATCCCTGGCTGGAGCACGAATGATCGCGACAGCTGTCACCAGGGCTGATGCGACAGCATGTTCGCCCGCAAAGGTGCGAGCGGCAGGGCATGTTGCAGCCGTGATCAGCAGATCCAACGAATCCCGTCACACTTGTCACTCTCACCAATTCGCTATCGGTCCTATCCTGCTGATCAACAAGCAACAGCAGTGCCGGGAATGGTGCGGCGACGGACCGCAAGGAGAAGCGTGGTGGCGGTACAGCCGAACGGACAAAAGAGCGGCAGGCGGCGCGGCTTGCAATGAACACGCCACTGATCGTTTCGCCGCTTGCGAGACTATCTGCCCCTGAACGAGGTGATCAGGCCTTCCGCCATGCGGACAAACTGCGCGCTCGGGCCTTCGGCTCCAACACTTTGAACGCTCACACGGGCGCCTTCAAGCAGCAGCGACAATGTATCGGCGAGAAGCTCTGCCTGGCCGATGCCGGCATCCCGGCACAGGCCGACGAGACGGTCGCGCTGAGCCTGCTTGAGTTCCTTGATGACCCGACGGGCCGGATGGTCGGTCTCGCTCAACTCGATGGCGGCGTTGGCCATGTCGCAACCGCGGCCGTCCATCATCAGGCAATCGGCTGCCATCCGGACCCAGGCATGCAGTTGCGCAAGCTTGTCGCCCGGATGCTCCGCCTCGAACTTTTGCCACATCGCGTTGGCGCTGCATGCGGTCGCCCGCAGGCACTCGATGACCAGATCGTCCTTGGACTCGAAATGACGGTAGAGCGTCATCTTGTTGGTACCGGCGGCCTCAGTGATCGCGTCGACACCGACGCCCTTGATGCCATGCTTGTGGAACATATCCCGTGCCGTCTCCAGGATGCGATCCCGGGGGCGGATGCGCTCCGCAGTGCCGTCTTCCATCAAAACCTCCTTGGTTTCCGGGGTTTCCGAAAAATCCCTCGGTACACCTCTTGACTAGGGTGTTACCGGTCTGTAACTTCTAGATGTTACTTACTGGTAACACCCCCATTGCCTCGTGTCAATCTCGCAGGCGCCTGTGAACAGCCTCCGCCAAATCGGCCCAGGCATGAAACTGCGCCCCAGGCGACTTTGGCCGCGAACAGGAAGACCACCCGATCTGCGGCGGCGTGCGCCGCAGATCGCCAAGCCAGGAGCCGCTACGATGTCGCAGCGCAAAGATTTGACGATCGACGAAGTTGTGAAGGATCCGATGATCCGGATGCTGATGAAAGCCGACCGTGTCGACCCGCACGCTTTCGAGACGATGCTGCGCAGCCTTGCAGATGCGCAAGGCCGCAGCCGCAAGGCGTCGCCTCGTTTCCTGGAAGATCCCGGGCAAAGCCGCAGCCGGCGGTTGTCCAGGCTGGCCAAGGCCTTTGGCCAGGTAAGAGCATCGGGCGAGGCGTGCGTGTCATGGTAAATTTCTTCATCCACCGTCCGATCTTCGCATCGTCGATCGCCGTCATCATGGTGCTCGCCGGGACGATCTGCTATTTCCTGCTGCCTGTTTCGCAGTTTCCCGACATCACGCCGCCTCAGGTCGTGGTCAGCGCCAACTATCCGGGCGCCAGTGCGCAAGTCGTGGCCGACACCGTCACGACGCCGCTCGAACAGCAGATCAACGGCGTTGAAGGCATGACCTACATGTCGTCGTCGAGCTCCAATGACGGGTCCTCGACGATCACCGTCACCTTCGAGGTCGGCTACCCCCTGAGCACCGCCGCCGTCGACGTCCAGAACCGCGTGTCACAGGCGGCGTCCTCGCTGCCGGCCATCGTCAACCAGGGCGGCGTGACGATCAAGAAGCAGAACCCGAACTTCGTCCTGATCGTCAACCTCACTTCGCCCGACGGCTCCGTCGATCCGGTCGCGCTCAGCAACCTCGCCTATCTGCAAGTCGTCGACCCGCTGAAGCGCCTGCCCGGCGTTGGCGACGTGCAGATCTTCGGCGAGCGGCGCTATTCGATGCGCGTATGGCTCGACCCCGACAAGCTGGCCAATCTCGGCATTACCGCCGTCGATGTCCAAAACGCCATTGCCGAGCAGAATGTCCAGGTCGCGGCCGGCAAGATCGGGCAGTCGCCGGCGCCGGCCGGCACCGCTTTCGAAATGCAGGTCAACGCCGTCGGCCGACTGAGCGATCCCAAGGAATTCGGCGATATCATCGTGCGCGCCGATGCCGCGAACGGTTCGCTGGTGCGGTTGCGCGACGTCGCGCGCATCGAACTCGGCGCCCTGCAATACTCGTCGTCGGCGTTCTTCGGCGAGGACCCGACCGTGGTGCTCGCGGTCTACCAGATGCCAGGCTCGAACGCCCTCGATCTGCAGCAGCGCGTCAAGGACAAGATGCAGGAACTGTCGGCCCGCTTCCCCAAGGGCGTCAGCTACGCCATGCATTACGATACGACACGTTTCGTTTCGGCATCGATGCACGACGTGCTGGTCACGCTCGGCGAGGCGCTGGTTCTGGTTGTCGCGGTGGTGTTCATCTTCCTGCAGAGCTGGCGCACCACGATCATCCCGACGATTGCGATTCCGGTGTCGCTGGTCGCCACGCTCGTCGTCATGTACATGTTCGGCTTCTCGCTGAACATGCTCAGCCTGCTCGGCATGGTGCTGGCGATCGGCCTCGTCGTCGATGACGCGATCGTCGTCGTCGAGAATGTCGAGCGCCAGCTGGAGGCCGGCCTCAAACCGCTGGCTGCGACGCGCGCGGCGATGGCCGAGGTCACCGGCCCGATCATCGCCACGACCGCCGTGCTGATGGCCGTGTTCGTGCCGGTCGCCTTCATACCCGGCGTTTCCGGCCGGCTCTACAACCAGTTTGCGCTGACGGTGGCGATCTCCTTCGGCATCTCCGCTTTCGTCTCGCTGACGCTGACTCCGGCGCTCAGCGCCGCCTTCCTGCGCCACCGCCCGGCGACGCAATTCGTGCTGTTCCGCTGGTTCAACACGGGCTTCGATCGGCTGTCGCATGTCTATGCCCATGGTGTGCGCTTCCTCATCCGCCTGCGCTGGATCATGCTCGGCATATTCGCGGCCGGGCTTGTCGCGACCTATTTTGTCTGGCAGCGCCTGCCCTCGACCTTCCTTCCGGTCGAGGACCAGGGCTATTTCTTCGTGGTCATCCAGTTGCCGGATGGGGCGTCATTGGAACGCACCGACGCGGTGGCCCGGAAGGCGCGCGACATCCTGCAGAACACGCCTGGTGTCGATATCGTCGGTTCGATCAGCGGCTTGAACTTCCTCACCAATGCCGCCCAGTCGAACTCGGCGGTGGAATTCGCCATCTTGAAGCCATGGGACGAACGCGGCCCTGACCAGAGCGCCTCGAAGCTCGTTGCAGACGTGCGTTCGAAACTCATGGAACTTCCGGAAGCGTTCGCGCTGAGCTTCGATCCGCCTTCGATCCCGGGCATCGGCACGACCGGCGGCTTTGAATTCCAGGTGGAGGACCTGACCGGTCGCGGCAGCGCTGCGCTCAACGACGCGACGCAAGCCGTGCTCGCCGAAGCGCGCAAACAGCCAGAGCTCAACCCGCAGCAATTGTTCTCGTCGTTTTCGACCTCGACGCCGCAGTTCGACTACGATCTCGACCGCAACAAGGCGAAGCTGCTCGGTCTCAGCCTGCCTGACGTGTTCAGCACGCTGCAGATCTATCTCGGTTCGCTCTATGTGAACGACTTCAACCTGTTCGGCCGCACCTTCCGGGTGACGATCCAGGCCGACAAGGATGCGCGTGCGGGTGCGGCCGACATTTCGCGGCTCTATGTGCGCAATGCCTCCGGCGGCATGGTGCCGTTGAGCACGCTCGGCAAGCTGGTGCCTATCGTCGGCCCGGAAACCGTCCCGCATTACAACAACAACGCGTCGGCCCTGATCAATGGCGGTGCCGCACCCGGCTTCTCCTCGGGCCAGGCGGTCGCTGCGATGGAACGTGCCGCCGCCACGGCGCTGCCGAAGGATTTCGGCTATGAATGGACGGGCATCACCTATCAGGAGCTCAAGGCCGGATCGATCGCCTCGATCGTCTTCGGTCTCGCCATGGTCTTCGTCTTCCTGATCCTTGCCGCCCAATATGAGAGCTGGGCCATGCCCTTCATGGTCCTGCTGGCGGTGCCGCTTGCCCTGTTCGGCGCCTTTGTCGCCCTGTTGATGCGCGGCATGCAGATCGACGTCTATTCGCAGATCGGCTTCGTCATGCTGATCGGGCTGGCGGCGAAGAACGCCATTCTGATCGTCGAGTTTGCCCGGCGCCGGCGCGAGGAAGGTCTCAGCATCGTCGACGCCGCAATGGAAGCGGCGCGCCTGCGGCTGCGGCCCATCCTGATGACCGCCTTCGCGTTCATCCTCGGTGTGCTGCCGCTGATGTTCTCCACAGGCGCCGGTGCAGCCAGCCGCCAGTCGATCGGCACCACCGTCTTTGGCGGCATGGTCGCAGCGACGATCCTGTCGCTGGTGTTCGTGCCGGTCTTCTATGCGGTGATCGAGCAGCTGCGCGAGCGCGGCAGCAAGAGCGAACCCGTTGCCGAACCGACTGAACCAACTGCCGAACCCGCTTTCGCGCGATTGGCCGAAGCGGCCGAATAGGATTGGAGAATTGATCATGCGTAAATGGAAAATTGCGTTGGGGGCGGCTGTTGCCGTGGGGGCGGTCTCGATGGCGAGCGTCCACTTGCTCGACATGGGTAATTTCGGCCTCAACGCCGGTACGGCAGGGGCGGCAACACCCGAGCCCGCGGCGCCCGAACCCGCTGCATTTGTCATGCCTGTGCCGGTGGTGAGCGTCGTCAAGAAGACGATCCCGATCTATCTCGACTATGCCGCCCGCACCGAGCCGATCCGCAGCATCACGCTGCAATCGCGCGTGCCGGGTTATCTGCAGGAGCAGGTCGCGCCCGACGGCAGCGATGTCAAGAAGGGCGACCTTCTCTACAAGATCGCTCCAGAGGATTTCCAGGCTGCCCTCGAGCAGGCGAAGGCCCAGGTCCAGCGCGACGAAGCAACGCTCGACTATGCGCAATCCAGCCTTGGTCGCGGCACTGAGCTGGCCAAGAGCGGATACCTCGCCAAGGATGTCTTCGACCAGCGCACCAGCAGCTTGCGCGAGGCCCAGGCCTCGCTCGCGGTGAACCAGGCGGCTGTGCGGACCGCCGAGCTCAATCTGAGCTATTCGGAAATCAAGGCGCCGTTCGCCGGGCGCATCGGCCGCAACCAGGCCTCGGTCGGAACGCTGGTCAGCGTCGCCGGCACGGTGCTCAACACGCTGGTGCAGCTCGACCCGATCTATGTCACCTTCAATCCGAGTGAAACGGATCTGGCACAGATCGAGGAAGCCCGCGCGGCGGGACCCATCGATGTCGACGTCCTGCTTCCCGGCGATACGGAACCGCGCCACAAAGGTCAGCTCACCTTCATCGACAACACGGTCGATCGCTCGACCGGCACCATCACCGCGCGCGCAACGATCGGCAACGCCAAGTTCACGCTGCTGCCGGGCCAATATGTTCGCGTCAGGCTGCACATCAAGCAGCAGCCAGATGCACTGATGGTGCCGCAGACGGCGTTGGGATCGAGCCAGCTCGGCAAGTATCTCTACGTCGTCGGCAAGGACAATACTGTCGACCAGCGCATTGTTTCGCTCGGGCCGACCAACGGCGACCTGGTGGCGATCTCGAGCGGCATAGCGGAAGGCGACCAGGTGATAACAGGCAATCTGCAGAAGATCGGCCCAGGAATGCCGGTCTCGCCGCTGCCACAGAAACCGGCCACCTGATACCCCCCATCAGGCCCGGTCCAGCGGCGCCCCCGGCTATGCCGAGGGCGCCGTTTTGCTGAGCAGTTCGGCCGGGCCGGCGACATCGGCACAGCTTCGAAGAATTGCTTGCCTATGCGCGCAGCCTCGAACAGTGTGCTTCCAGAGGCGCCAAGGCCGATCGGGCCGGCCTGACGCGCAACCGACCTGACGGCAGTTGAGCCCAGCGGACGATGCCGGTTGGCGGCTTTGTCAGGGCGTCACAGCGACGGACAGAAAAATTGCGGATCAAAACCATCAAGGCCTACCATGTCGTGCAGCCCTTCGTGGACGGGCCCTACCGCATGTCCAAGGGGCGTGTCGCCGACGCGTTCGACGCGGTGATCGTCGCCATTACCTGCGACAGCGGGCTGACCGGCTGGGGCGAGATGGCGCCGCTCGGCAATTTCTACTCGCCGGCATTCGCGGCCGGCACGCGCGCCGGCGTCATCGAAATTGCGCCGCATCTGCTCGGCCACGATCCTCGCGCCTTGGCCAGTATCGGCAGGCTGATGGACACGGCGTTCAAGGGACATCCCTACATCAAGTCGGCGCTCGACATGGCCTGCTCGGATCTCGCGGCACGCGCCGCCGACATACCGCTGGTCACGCTGCTCGGCGGGCGCGAGAGCGAGACGGCGGAACTCTACAAGGTCGTCACCCATGGCGCCGTCGACGCGATGGCCGCACTGGCCAAGCGCATCGTCAGGGACGGGTTTCACCGGCTGCAGGTCAAGGTCGGCGGCAACGTCCATGACGACATCGAGCGCGTCACCGCGGTCGCCGCGTCGGTGCCGAAGGGCACCGTCATCTTCTGCGACGCCAATGCCGGCTGGACGGCCTATCAGGCGCGCCAGTTCGCTGACGCGACGCGCGCCATCGACTACACGTTCGAGCAGCCCTGCACCACGATCGACGAATGCATGTCGGTGCGCCGCTCGCTCGACAAGCCGATGGTGCTCGACGAATCCGTCGCCTCGCTGGACGACATGCTCGACATCCACCGCAAGGGGGCGGCCGACGGGCTGACGCTGAAAATCTCGCGGCTCGGCGGCGTGACCAGGACGCGCCAGATCCGCGACCTTGCCGTCGACCTGGGCTTCATGATCACCGTCGAGGACACCGGCGGCGCCGAGATCGACACATCAGCCATGGCGCATCTGTCGCTGTCGACGCCGGAGGAGCGCCGGCTGCACGCCATTGCCTTCCACGAATGGGTGAGCGTGCGCACCGCATCGAACAAGCCGCCGGTTTCGGGAAGCCGAATGGGCATTCCGGACGGGCCGGGCCTCGGCATCGACGTCGTTCCAGACCTGCTTGGCGCGCCCTTCTTCGAGGTCGGCAGCTGATAGACAGGCATGTGCCGAGCATGCCGGCTGGCGCTCTCGTTAGCGATTGGCGCAGCGGCAGCTGAGCGGCTACGAAACAGTTTTTCGCCGCACTTGCTGCTTGCGGGAAGTGACGTCTCGTTCATCGCAGTCTTATCCCTAGAGATTACTGCCTTCCTAGCTGGCTGCGCAGCTCGCCGCATGCCAAAGGCGCACAATCAAGATCATGCGATCTTGATGGAGCCTGCCGAATTGTCGGTTGAAATATTTTTCATTTGGAAATAGGAATGTTCAAAAGGATGGCTTCGACGCTACGGAGCGTCAGGAACTGGAGGAAGCGACATGGCCCATCCGCAATTTGCAGCGGAACTTTTGCAGCGCGCTGAACAGCAGGGACCGATCACCATCGGGCTTGCCGGCGCCGGGCAGATGGGCACCGACATCGTCGTCCAGGTCGCGCTGATGCCTGGCATGCGAATCGGCGCCATTTCCGAGGTCAGGCCGCAGGCGGCGATCGATGCGGCGCTGCTCGCCGGCCACGACCGCTCGGATATCGTGCAGGCCGGCAATGCGGCGGCGATCGACCGCGCCATCGAGGCCGGCAAGATCGCGGTGACCGAAGATTTGCATGCGCTGGCGGCCGCCGGCCGCATCGACGTCATCATCGACGCTACAGGCAATCCCAACATCGGCACGCTGTTCGCACTCGAAGTGATGAAGAACGGCAAGCATATCGTCATGCTCAACGTCGAGGCCGACATCACCATCGGCCGCCTCCTCAAGGAAGAGGCGCGCAAGGCCGGCGTTGTCTATACCGGTGCGGCCGGCGACGAGCCGGCCTGCACGCTGGAGATCATCGGCTTTGCCAGGAGCCTCGGCTTCAACATCATCGCCGCCGGCAAGGGCAAGAACAATCCGCTGAAGATCGACGCCATGCCGGCCGACTACGAGAGGGAGGCGGCCGAGCGCAACATGAATGCGCGCATGCTGGTCGAGTTCGTCGACGGCTCGAAGACGGCGATAGAGATGGTGGCGATCGCCAACGCCACCGGCCTGGTGCCCGACGTGCCGGGCATGCACGGCCCGACCGCGACGCTGGAGGAACTCGCCGGGGTGCTTTGCCCGCGCGAGGATGGCGGCGTGCTGCATCGCAAGGGCGTGGTCGACTATTCGATCGGCAAGGGCGTGGCGCCCGGCGTGTTCTGCATCATCGAGACCAGGCATCCGCGCGTGCTGGAGCGAATGGTCGACCTCAAGGTCGGCAAGGGGCCGTATTTCACGATCTTCCGCCCCTATCATTTGACCAGCCTGGAAGTGCCGCTGTCGGCGGCGCGCGCCGTTGTCTACAAGCGCGCCGACATGGAGCCGCTCGACCATCCGGTCGCCGAAGCCGTGGCAGTTGCCAAGAGCGAGCTTGCCCCTGGCCAGTCGCTCGGCATGATCGGCGAGAACGACTATCGCGGCTTCGCCATGACCTGGGAGGACGCGCGCGCCCGCGGCGTCCTGCCGCTCGGCCTCGCCGAGCGCGCCAAGGTGGTCAAACCGGTCAAGACAGGCGATTTCCTCACCTATGAAAATTGTGTACCCGACGATTCGATGGTGATAACCCAGATCCGCCGTCGTCTCGACCAGGCGGACGGACGGTTCGTTACGAACGCCGCCTAATCCGCTGGATTCCCGCCTGATGGACGATGTCGTAATCGGGATCGACGCTTCGACCACGGCCGTGAAAGCGATTGCCTTCACGCGCGACGGCAAGGAGCTGTTCCAGGCGCGCGAAGCCTATCCGCTTTCAAATCCCAGGCCCGGCCATTTCGAACAGGATGCCGAACATTGGTGGACCGCGCTGCTCGGCGCCTTGAAGCAAGTCACTGAGGCGGTTGGCGCTGACCGGGTAGCGGCGATCGCCATCGCTCACCAGCGCGAGACCTTCACGCTGATCGACCACGCCGGCAAGCCGCTTATTCCGGCGATTCTGTGGCTGGACGAGCGTGCGCGCCCGCAAGTTGCCAGGCTTTCGGCGGAGCTCGGCCGCGAGACGATCCGCGACTGGAGCGGCAAGCCGCCGGACCCGACGCCGGCGCTCTATGCGATCGCCTGGCTTGCCGAACACCAGCCGCAAGCGCTTGGTGACGCAGCCGCACTCGTCGATGTGCACGGCTTCTTCGTCCACCGGCTGACCGGACGTCTGGTCACCAGCACGGCAAGTGCGGATCCGCTCGGGCTGCTCGACGTTAGGAATGGCACCTGGCGTCCTGAACTCGTCGAGGCCGCAGGACTGCGGCCGAGCCAGTTGCCGGAACTGGTCGCGCCCGGCGCGATCTGCGGCGGGCTTTGTGAAAGCGTGGCCCGGCTGATCGGGTTGAAGGCCGGCACGCCTGTTGTCGCCGGCGCCGGCGACGGCCAGACGATGGGCCTTGGCATGGGCGTCTATGGCGAAGGCAAGAACTATCTTTCGCTCGGCTCGGGCATCGTCAGCGGCTGTTATTCCCATGGGATCACGACGTCGGACGCGTTTCGAACGCTGGTCTCGCCGACCGGCTCGGGCTTCATGCTGGAGACCGTGCTGCGCTCCGGCATGCAACTGGTCGACTGGATCGTTCGAACCACCGGCTCGCCATCGGCCGCAGCGCTGGAGAAGGCGGCGGTGGATGTCGCCGCCGGCAGCGAGGGCCTGCTCGTCATGCCGTATTGGGCGGGGGTCATGAGCCCCTATTGGGACGGCGCGGCGCGCGGCGCCATTGTCGGCCTGTCGTTGGACCATGAGCCGAAGCACCTTTTTCGAGCGGTTCTGGAAGGCATCGCCTTCGAGCAGGCGATCGCCAGCGAGGCCATGGAAACTCAAGCGGCGGAAAGTCGGGCCGGCGGCAAACCGGTGGCGATGATCGCTGCCGGCGGCGGCACCAACTGCGCCCTGCTGATGCGGATCATGGCAAGCGTGCTCGAGCGGCCGCTCTCCGTCTCGCCAGTCAACGAAGCCGCAGCGCTCGGCGCCGCCATGCTGGCGGCTTCCGCCATCGGATGGTTTGCCTCGCCCGAAACAGCAGCTGAGGCGATGGCCGCGCCGCCGACCAGGCATGTCGACCCCGACAACGGCCTGGTCTCCGGTTACCGCGCGCGCAAGGCAATCTACCGCGACCTCTATCAGGCGACGCGCGAGACCCATGTGCGGCTTGGCGAAGTCGGGCAAGTTTAGCGGTTGAGCAGGCCTTTGGCGGCATCCTCGTCGGTGATCAAAACCGACACCTTGGTGTTGGCGAGTGCCGCCCGCATGATGGCGATTTTTTCCTGCCCTCCCGAGACCAGGATGATGGCCGGGATGTCCGACAGGTCCTGCAGCGGGTAGGCGCAGACTCGCCGGTTGACCTCATGGTCGACGAGCCGGCCGTCGGCGTCGATGAAATGGCATAAAATATCGCCAACTGCACCGGCCGCCTGAAGCTCTTCGAGTTCGCTGGGCTTGATGAAGCCGTAATTGGCGATCGGGCTGTCAGTGGAAAACGATCCGACGCTGAGCACGGCGATGTTGGCCCGGCGCGCGCGGAAGACGACGTCCTGAACGCTGCGCTGGCTCATGAAGGCTTCGCGCTGCTCCGGCCTGTCGGCATAGACCGGCACCGGCAGCAAAAAACACTCGGCGCCGATCTTTTCGGCGAATTCCCAGGCGCTTTCGGTCGGGTTGAGCGGCTGGGCATGGGTGAGGCCGCCCAGCATGGAAACCACCGTCGTCCTGGCGATCGGCCGCCGCGGCAATTCATTGATGGCGAATTTCAGCGTCCGCCCCCAGCCTAATGCGATGACATCGCCGGCATTCACATTGTCGGCCAGATAGGCGCCCGCGGCATGGCCGATCATCAGCGGCGCGTTGCTTCGGTCGGCGGCCGACGGCACCACAACGGCCTGGCTGAGCCCAAAACGCTGTTTTAGAGCCTCTTCCAGCACCAGGCATTCGACGACGCTGTCACGGATGCGGAACTGGACGACGCCCTCCTCACGCGCGGCGGACAGGATGCGATGCACCTTGATGCGGCCGATGCCGAGGATCTCCGAAATCCTCTCCTGCGTCAGGCCCTCGACATAATAGTGCCACGCGGCCCGCGCCTTCAGCTCGGCGTCCGGGAAGCGCGAGGCCTTGTCATTCTCTGTCATCGCCATCTTTTTGCCCTCCCGCGGTCGTCCGAATCCCTAAATGCCATTCAAATGGCGTTATTCGACCAAGCGACGCGGAATCGATCTGCGCGCCCAGGATTCGAGATTCAGGACACCGACAGGATACCTCTACAACGTGAATGAAAGCCAAAATGGTCAACATTTACTTCGTCTTGGCCGTCCCGCCCTGCTCAAGCAGCCGACATGAATTCGCGGGGATGCGACCGGACCTGAAACGCGGCATTTCATGCCCTTTCGTAAGGCAAACCGGCTGGCGGCGCAAACCGGCGTGGAATGATGCGGCGGGCCTTGACAATTTTCCGACGAACAGTTTAGCTGAACAAAATTGCATATCAAAGATAAATTGTTCACAGGGAGGTGCCTGGTGAGCAAGAGTGAGCCGACGACGCATCGCCGGATCGCTGATGGAGGAGACAAAATGGCTGTGAGCAATGGTGCAAGCGAGGTGAAGGCCGGCCCCAATGCGCAGGCCGCGGCGGGCGCGAAGCTTTCGGCCCTGTTCGCCGGAACCATGGGGCCGCTGATCGGGCTGGTGCTGCTGTGCCTTGCGCTGTCGCTGACCACCGACACGTTCCTCACCTTCCGCAACATCCTCAACGTGCTCGACCAGGTCACCGTGCTCGGCATCATGGCGATCGGCATGACGCTGGTCATCCTGATCGGCGGCATCGACCTGTCCGTCGGCTCCGTACTGGCGCTCGCCGCCATGGTGATGGGGTTCGTCGCCCATCCCGACCACCTCAATCTCGGCATGCCCGCCGGCATCGGCGCAGCGCTTGTCGTTGCCGGACTTTGCGGGCTGGCTTCGGGCCTGCTGGTGACCGTCACCAAGCTGCCGCCCTTCATCGCCACGCTGGCCATGATGTCGGTGGCCCGCGGTCTCGCCAACATGATCACCGACGGCTCGCAGATCATCGGCTTCCCCGACTGGTTCACCAGCCTGTCGATCATCCGCCATTTCGGCTTCCTGTCGGTCACCGTCGGTCTGATGATCGTTCTGGCCATCATCTTCGCGATCTTCCTGAACTATCGCGCGACCGGCCGCAGCCTCTACGCGATCGGCGGCAGCGCCGAGGTCGCCAGGCTGTCCGGCATACCGGTCAAGTCGCTGACCAACTGGGTCTATGCGGTCTGCGGCGTGCTGGCCGGGCTCGCCGGCATCGTGCTTGCGGCACGGCTCGATTCCGTCCAGCCGAGCTCCGGCTTCGGCTACGAGTTGGATACAATCGCGGCGGTGGTGATCGGCGGCGCCAGCCTGTCGGGCGGCGTCGGCTCGATCGGCGGCACCGCTATCGGCGTGCTCATCATCGGCGTGCTGCGCAACGGGCTGAACCTGCTCGGCGTGTCGCCCTTCATCCAGCAGGTGGTTATCGGCGTGGTGATCGCGCTGGCGGTGGCCACGGATACATGGCGGCGCAGAGCTCAATAAGAGTGGGCCGCAATGAAGAGTGGGGCGCAATGAGATTCCCCGGATGTCCGGGCGAAAACGGATCGGTGATCCGAAACTGGGAGTTGTTCGGCCAAAGGGCGCCGTGATGCGCCGGCGGGACAGATTGAACATCAACGGAGGAAACACATGCTGACCAAACGTTCATTGCTGCTTGCTGCCGCGGCCGTCATTCCGCTGCTCGGATTGTCCGAGATGGCCTCGGCCAAGGAGGCCAAGAAGCTTGGCCTTGCCGTCGCCAACCTGCAGGCCGACTTCTTCAACCAGATCAAGCAGTCGGTCGAGGCCTATGGCAAGGAAAAGGGCATCGAGATCGTCACCGTCGACGCCAAGGGCGATTCGGCGACTCAGGTCAGCCAGGTGCAGGACCTGATCACCCAAAACATCGATGCGCTGATCTACATCCCGGCCGGCGCCACCGCAGCCACCGTGCCGACCAAGACGGCCAAGGCCGCCGGCATCCCGGTCATCAATGTCGACCGCAATGCCGAGGGCGCACCCGGCGACACCTTCATCGCCACCAACAGCGTGGCGTCGGCCAAGGCTGTATGCGACTACATCGCCAAGCAGGCCGGCGGCAAGGGCGAGCTGATCATCATCCATGGCCAGAAAGGCACGACTCCCGAGGTCGACCGGTCGAAGGGCTGCGGCGAAGCGCTGAGCGCCTATCCCGACATCAAGGTGGTCGGCGAGTTGTGGAGCGAAGGCTGGCACCAGGACGAGGGTTTCAAGCTGACGCAGGACCTGTTGCAGTCGCATCCCGACGTGTCGATCGTCATCGGCCAGGCCGATGCGCTGGCGCTCGGTGCGGCGCAGGCGGTCAAGGTCGCCAATCCCGGCCACAAGGTCTGGGTCGCCGGTTTCGACGGCGACGTGGCGGCGCTCAAGGCACTGAAAGGCGGCGTCTTCGACGTGACTGCGACGCAGCAGACGCAAGGCATGGGCCGGCTTGCCGTCGATGCCGCTATCAAGCTGGTGGCCGGCGAAACCGTTCCCGCAGAACAGCTGCAGGATGCGACGCTGACCACCAAGGACAATGTCGATCAGTTCATCGCCAAGCATCCCTGATATCAGGCATCCCTGATTATTGACGAGCGGAACGATGTCCCTGGATCCCAGCCATACGCAGACCCCGCATCTGGGGCTGTTCGTCAGCGGCCTCTGCAAGAGCTACGGACCGGTGCAGGTCCTGGCCGATGCGAGTTTTGAGGTGCGGCCGGGCGAGGTCGTGGCGCTGCTTGGCGAAAATGGCGCCGGCAAGTCCACCGTTTCGAACATCATCGCCGGGTCGACCAAACCCGATGCCGGCAGCATCGCATGGCGGGGGAAGCCGTATTCCCCCGCCTCTCCCGCCGACGCGATCGACGCCGGCGTCGGCATGATCCACCAGGAACTGAAGCTGCTGCCGGACCTGTCGGTGGCCGAGAACGTCTATGTCGGGCGCCTGCTGATGCGCGGCGGCCGCATCGATCGCGCCGCCATGAATGCCCGGGCATCGGCGCAACTGAAGCGGCTCGGCCTCGATGTCTCGCCGGAACGCAAGGTGCGCACGCTGCGCATCGCCGCCCAGCAGCAGATCGAGATCGCCAAAGCGCTGACGCTCAATGCCGAGCTTCTGATCTTCGACGAACCGACAGCAGCGCTTGGCAGCGAGGAAACGGAGCTGTTGTTCAAGCAGATCCGCAAGCTCAAGGCGGAAGGCATGTCCTTCATCTATATCAGCCACCGGCTGGACGAGATCGCTGAGATCGCCGACCGCGTCGTGGTGATGCGCGACGGGCGCATCGTCGCCCGCCACGAGCGCGCCGACGTTCCAGTGCGCGCCATCGTCGAGCAGATGGTCGGCCGCAGCGTCGAGCGGATGTTCCCGCCGCTCTCCGAGCCGGGCAGCGAGACATTGCTCGAGGTCGAGAACCTGTCCTCGCCGGAACGCAGCTTTCAGAATGTCAGCTTTTCGGTAAGGGCCGGCGAAATCCTTGGCATCGCCGGGCTGATCGGCGCCGGCCGCACCGAGCTGGTGCGGGCGATCGCCGGCGCCGATCCGATTTCCTCCGGGTCGGTGCGTGTCGCCGGCAAACCGGTGCACCTCACTGGCCCGGCGGCAGCGATCAAGGCCGGCGTCGTGCTGGTGCCGGAAGACCGCAAGGCGCAAGGCGTGGTGCTCGATCAGACCATCGGCGAGAACCTGGCGATCGGCAATTTTGACCATGTAGCGCCGAATGGCTGGGTGTTTCCCAAGGCGGTGCAGAAATTCGCCGAGGCCGGCATCGGCCGGCTCGGCGTCAAGGGCCGGCCTAACCAGGCGATCAGCAAGCTTTCCGGCGGCAATCAGCAGAAGGTGATCATCGCCAAATGGATTTCACGGCCGCCCAAGGTGTTCATCCTGGACGAGCCGACACGCGGCATCGATGTCGGCGCCCGCGCCGCGATCTACGATGTCATCGCCGAACTCGCCCGCTCCGGCATGGCGGTGGTGGTGGTGAGCTCCGACCTCGAGGAAGTGCTCGGCCTGTCGCATCGCGTGCTGGTGCTGAGCCGTGGCCGCCAGCGTGGCATTCTCGACCGCAGCGAAGCAAGCAACGTCGCCGTCATGGAGCTCGCCACAAGCTGAGGGCGGCATAAAGGATCGGAATAGAGCGCAGCAGGTGATATCCTCCCAAGGACCGGACCGCGCGGGGCGCCAGCCAGGACTGGCGCCCCTTCCTCCCGGGACGGCACCGGCGGCTCAACAGGAAACATTTCGATGAAACTATTCGATCTTCATGGCGACGTTGCCCTCGTTACCGGCGCCGGCAGCGGCATCGGTCAAGCGATCGCCATCGGCCTGGCCGAAGCCGGCGCCGATATCGCCTGTTTCGGCCATGCCTCGAAGGGCGGGCTGGACGAGACCGCGCACAGGATCTCGGGGCTCGGCCGCAAGGCATTGGTGCTGACCGGCACGGTGACGTCGGAGGCCGATTTGGCAGCGGCGATCGAACGCACGGAGAAGGAACTCGGCGCGCTGACCATCGCCGTCAACAATGCCGGCGTCGCCGGGGCCGAGCCGGCCGAGACGCTGTCGCTGGAGAAATGGCAGAAGCTCTACGACGTCAATGTCAGCGGCGTGTTCATGTCCTGCCAGGCCGAAGCGCGCGTAATGCTGACGCGTCGCAAAGGCTCGATCATCAACATCGCCTCGATGTCGGGCTCGATCGTCAATCGCGGCCTGACCCAGGCGCATTACAATTCGTCGAAGGCCGCCGTCATCCATATGTCGAAGAGCCTCGCCATGGAATGGGCCGATCGCGGCCTGCGCGTCAACGTCGTCAGCCCCGGCTACACGCTGACGCCGATGAACAAGCGGCCGGAGGTCGCCGACCAGGTCAAGATCTTCGAGCGCGACACGCCGATGGGGCGGATGGCGGCGCCGGAAGAGATGATCGGCCCGACCGTGTTCCTGGCCAGCCGCGCCTCGAGTTTCGTCACCGGAATCGACCTGATCGTCGATGGCGGCTTCGTCTGCTGGTAGGAGAACAGGAAAGTGCAGAAGCGTTTCGAGGGCAAGACGGCGGTCATCACCGGCGCCAGCGGCGGCATCGGGGCGGCGATGGCCAGGCGCTTCGCGGCTGAGGGCGCCGCTGTCGTCGTCAGTGCCATCGATGCGCGCGTCGACGAGATCGCCGCCGGGCTGAAGGCGGAAGGCGCCAGGGTCGCATCGCTGCGCATGGACGTGACCAGGAAGGACGAGGTCGCCGCCCTCTACGATCTGGCCGAACAGCAGTTCGGCCGCGTCGACATCTCCGTGCAGAATGCCGGCGTCATCACCATCGCCAGGATCGAGGCGATGACCGAGGCCGAATGGGACAAGGTGATGGCGGTCAACACCAAGGGCGTGTTCCTGTGTTGCCAGGAGGCGATCGCGCGCATCCGCAAGCATGGCGACGGCGGCCGGCTGATCAACACCGCTTCCGGCCAGGCGCGCCAGGGTTTTATCTACACGCCGCACTATGCCGCCTCGAAATTCGGCGTCGTCGGCATCACCCAGAGCCTTGCCAAGGAGGTGGCCAAGGAGAAGATCACCGTCAACGCGATCTGCCCCGGCATCATCGACACCGACATGTGGGCCTACAACGACGCGGCATGGGGCAGACTGATGGGCGACTACAAGCCGGGTGAGCTGATGGCCGAATGGGTGAAGAACATCCCGATGGGCCGCGCCGGCAGCGGCGAGGATGTTTCGGGCCTGGTCAGCTTCCTGGCCAGCAGCGACGCCGCCTACATCACCGGTCAGACCATCAATGTCGATGGCGGGCTGATCATGTCGTGAGCAACGGAGCAGGTTGACGCGTCAATCTGCTGATATAATCGGCAGGCGGCGAAACTGCAGCCGAATTGCGCGATCCGCGACGCGTTAGTCGTTGCGCGACATGAATGTTGGTATATATAATTTCATCTCATGAAAATGGCTTCGGCGACTGCCGAGAGCCGACAGCATGGGACCTTGATGGCTCGCAAGCTTGAGGGCGCCGCAAGAACGGCGATCGATCCGCGGATCACTGCTTCGGCAGCACGGCAGCCATGACGCGGTCGCTCTTCATCGAATTGGGCATCATTCCCGTCTGCGCCTACTTCAGCGCCGACAGCAATTTGCTGCCAATGGACTTGCGCAACGACTGGTTTTTCCAACACAATCAAAAAGACGCAAGAAGGGAACGAACGATAACTTCCACCAGAGCTTGACAGGAGAACAGGCATGTCACTTCGGAGTTTGATTTCGAGATTATCAATGGGAGCCTTAACATTTGCCGCGGCAAGTGCACTGACGCCTTCGGCCCAAGCGGCGGCGCCAGAATCGAACGAGCCTATCAAGATCGCGCTGTTCGACTGGACCAGCGTCAATCTGAACGCAAAGATCCTCGGCGGCATTCTTGAAAAGCTGGGGTACACGGTCGAGTACCCGACCGCCGATTATCTCTCCAGCCTGACCACCGGCCTTACCAATGGCGACCTCACTGTCGCGCTGGAATTCTGGGACACGACGGCCGGCGAAGCCATGAAGGCCTCGGATGCGACCGGGCAGACCGAACGCCTCGGTGCGCTCGGGCCCAAGGCCAAGGAAGAATGGTGGTATCCCGAATACATGAAGGAGAAATGCCCGGGCCTGCCGAACTGGGAGGCGCTGAAGGACCCGAAATGCGCCGAAGCCTTCTCGACCGCCGAAACAGCGCCGAACGGCCGCTATCTCGGCGGCCCGGTGACATGGGAAGGTTTTGACGACGAGCGTGCCGCAGCGCTGAAGCTGCCCTTCACCGTCATCCATGCCGGCACCGACGCGGCGATGTTCGCCGAGCTGGATTCGGCCTATCAGCGCAAGGCGCCGATCATGCTGTGGGTCTATTCGCCACATTGGGCGCCGGCCAAGTACAAGGGCGAATGGGTCGAATTCCCCGACTATACGCCGGAATGCTACACCGATCCGAAATGGGGCGTGAATCCCGACGCAAAGTATGACTGCGGCAAGCCGCACGGCGAGATCTGGAAATATTCCTGGGCCGGCATGAAGGACAAATGGCCGGTCGCCTACAAGGTCGCGAAAAACTACACGGTCGACACCGACGAGCTCAACAAGATGAGCGGCCAGATCGATCTTGAAGGCAAGACGCCGGAAGACGTCGCCGCCGCCTGGATCGCCGCCCACGAAGCCGACTGGAAAGCCTGGGCCGAGTGATCGTTCCAACTGGAAACTGCGAGACCCGGTCATTGATGGCCGGGTCTCTATCCCCTATTCCAGAAGGACGACTGCATGGCCGATACGACTGAACAGGTGCCGCAAGCGGCAGGCACGCCGAAGGATGCCCGCCCGATAAAGCTCGCCTGCCGCAACGTCTGGAAGCTGTTCGGCGCGAACGCGGCCAATTTCATCCGCCAGCGCGACGGCAAGGCCAGCATGGCCGACGTCGCCGCGGCCGGCCTGGTCGGCGCGGTGCGCGCCGTCGACCTCGAAATCCGCCAGGGCGAGATCTTCATCATCATGGGGCTTTCGGGGTCGGGCAAGTCGACGCTGGTGCGCTGCATGTCGCGGCTGGTCGAGCCGACGCATGGCAAGGTCGAGTTCGAGGGCAAGGATCTCCTGAAAATCTCCGATGCCGCGCTGATCGAGCTGCGGCGGCACCGCATGGGCATGGTGTTCCAGAATTTCGCCCTGCTGCCGCATCTGAATGTGCTGGAGAACATCGCCTTTCCACTGGGCATCCAGGGGCAGGACCGGCCGACGCGCGAAAAACGCGCGCGCGAAGTGATCGAGCTTGTCGGTCTGCGCGGCCGCGAGCATTTCTATCCGCGTGAGCTTTCCGGCGGCCAGCAGCAGCGTGTCGGCATCGCCCGCAGCCTCGCCACCAAGCCGGAGATCTGGTTTCTCGACGAGCCGTTTTCGGCGCTCGATCCGCTGATCCGCCGCGAGATGCAGGACGAACTGATGCGGCTGCAGACCATGCTGCACAAGACCATCGTCTTCATCACCCATGATTTCGACGAGGCTATCCGGCTGGCCGACCGCATCGCCATCATGAAGGACGGCGAGGTCATCCAGATCGGCACCCCCGAACAGCTGGTGGTCAACCCGGCGACTGACTATGTCGCCGAGTTCACCCGCGACGTCGACCGCGCCAAGGTGATCTCGGCGCGAAGCCTGATGCGCGCCTGCGACGGCGCCGAGCATGGCGGCGTGGTCGCGCCGGATGCCAAGATATCAAGTTTTTCGGCTGATATCGTCTCGGCCGGCAAGCCGTTCGCCGTCGTCAACGGCAGCGGCAAGCCGATCGGCGAAGTCACGCCGCAAGCGGTGATCGATCTTCTGGCCGGCATCGAGCGTTCCGGGGCCGGCGCATGACGGTGACGGCAAGTGCCAGCGAGGCGAGATCGCGGCCGGTTCAGCTCTGGCTGGTGGTCTGGGCCGGCGCCCTCGCCGCCGTGCTTGCTGTGTTCCTGCTGCAGGACAGGCTGCCCTGGGCGGTCAATTATCCGGCCAGCGCCATCGTTCCGGTCGCCGACTGGGTCAGCGCGCTGATGAACCTGATAAAGTCGAACTTTTCCTGGCTGACGCGCTCGATCACCGCTGCGCTCAGCGTGCCGCTCGACTTTGCGCTCAGTCTGCTCGCCAAGAATTTCAAGATCGGCCATGGCGCCGACATGGTCGTCCTGCCGCGCCTGTCCTGGGTTGGCGTCTGCCTCGCCGCATTCCTGGCCGGGCGTGCCGCCGGCGGCTGGAAGCTCGGCGCGCTGATCGGCGGCTGTTTCCTCTACATCGCACTGTTCGGCCAGTGGACCAGCGCCATGTTGACGCTGGGACTGATCTCCATCGCCGTGCCGTTCTGCATCGTCACCGGATTGTTCGTCGGCATCTGGGCGTGGCGCAAGCCATGGGCGGAGAGGCTGCTGATCTCCCCTGCCCTCGATCTGATGCAGACCATCCCGACCTTCGCCTATCTGATCCCGATGCTTCTTTTGTTCGGCAACAGCCCGGTTTCGGCGATGATCGCGACGGCGATTTTCGCGACACCGCCGATGGTGCGCGCGACAATGTTGGGGCTGTCGCGGGTGCCGTCCGAGATCGACGATTTCAGCGAGATGGCCGGCTGCACGGCGCGCCAGAAACTGTGGCGCGTGCTCTTGCCGTCGGCGCGTCCAGCGCTGATGGTCGGCGTCAACCAGGTCATCATGCTGGCGCTCAATATGGTGATCATCGCTTCGATGATCGGCGCCGGCGGCCTCGGCTACGACGTGCTTTTGGCGCTGCGTGCGCTTAAGGTCGGCGAGGCGATGGAAGCCGGCCTTGCCATCGTGGCGCTGGCGATCGCGCTCGACCGGCTGAGCCAGGCGATCGCGCGCAATCACGCGCAAGGCCATGTCTATCAGGAGGTCAGCCCAAGCTTCTGGCGGCGCTACCCCAACCTGACGCTGGCCGTCGCCCTCCTTGCCGCCACGACGCTGCTTGGCCTGTTCGTGCCGGCCTTCGCGGCAGTGCCGAAGGCGATAACCTTCACCACCGCGCCGATGTGGAAGACGGCGGTGAGCTGGATCACGATCAACTTCTTCGACGCGATCGAAGCCTTCCGCGTGGCGCTGATCCTCAATGTGCTGAACCCGGTGCGCGCCTTCTGCGAGGGTTTTCCGTGGCTGGGCGCGGTGTTCCTGCTTGGGCTTGCCGGCTACCAGCTCGGCGGCCTGCGCCTCGCCGCCCTGGTCGCGGCACTGACCGTCTTCTGCGCGGTGACTGGGCTCTGGGAAAAGACCATGGCGACGGTCTACCTGTGCGGCATCTCGGCCTTCATCGCTTGCCTGATCGGCATCCCGATCGGGCTGATGGCATCGCGCAGCGACCGTGTCGAGAAGTTCGTCACCCCGATCATCGACACGCTGCAGGTGCTGCCGTCGTTCTGCTTCATCATTCCGGTGGTGATGCTGTTCAGAGTCGGCGACGTGACGGCGATGATTGCGACCGTCGCCTTCGCCGTGGTGCCGGCCATCCGCTACACCAATCACGGCCTCAGGCAAGTGCCGCCGGCGCTGATCGAGGCGGCAAAGGTGTCGGGCTGCACCAAGCGCCAGACATTCCTGCGCGTGCAGCTGCCGCTGGCGCTGCCCGAGATCATGCTGGGCGTCAACCAGACGATCCTGATGGCGCTGGCGATGATCATCATCTGCGCCATGGTCGGCACCCGCGATCTCGGCCAAGAAGTGTTCATCGCGCTGTCCAAGGCCGATTCAGGCCGCGGCATCGTCGCCGGGCTGGCCATCGCCTTCATCGGCATCATCGCCGACCGGCTGTTCAACGCCTGGACGGCCAAGGCACGGGCAAGGCTGGGATAGCTGCAAAATAGCGGATCGCGCGTCCACCTTCGTCTTGCCCAAAATGCATCCCAAGCTGGCTTCATGCTGAAGCGCCCCACGGTGATTCTCGCCTTTCTCCTCGTCCTTTCCGTCGCTGCTCACGCTGCCGATGGCTTGGAGCAGCGGCTTGGAAAGCTGCTTGACGAGGCCGAGCGCCTGACGCCGCTGCGCACGGTTGCCATCGCGCATGAGGGCGCGCTGGTGGCGGAGCGCGGTTTTCGCGGCCACTCTCCGGCACGTCCTGCCAACATAAAATCCGCCTCCAAGTCGATCATCTCCGCGCTCGTCGGCATCGCCATCGACAAGGGCGTGCTGCAAGGCACTGACCAGAAGATCGCTCCGCTTCTTCAGGCCGACCTGCCCGCCGACGCCGATCCGCGGCTCCAGCAGGTCACGATCGGCCATCTGCTTTCCATGCAGGCGGGGCTGGGTCGGACTTCAGGGCCAAACTACGGGCGGTGGGTGGCAAGCGACAACTGGGTGCGGGCAGCGCTGGCCATGCCCTTCGACGACGAACCGGGCGGTACCATGCTCTATTCCACCGGCTCGACCCATCTCCTTTCGGCGATCTTGACGCGGCGGACCGGCCGCTCGACGCTGGAACTGGCGCGCGAATGGCTGGGGCCGCAGCAGGGCTTTTCCATCACCGCCTGGGACCGCGATCCTCAGGGCATCTATCTCGGCGGCAACCAGATGGCCATGAGCCCGCGCTCGCTGCTCGCCTTTGGCGAGCTCTACCGCAGCGGCGGAATGAGCCGCAGCGGACGGCAGCTCGTGCCGGCCGATTGGATCAAGCTGTCCTGGCAGCCACGCACCGCCTCGCGTTTCACCGGTGATGGTTATGGCTATGGCTGGTTCATCCGTCAGATCGCGGGCGAAACGGTCTTCTATGGCTGGGGGTATGGCGGCCAGATGGTCTATGTCGTGCCGGGGCGCGCGTTGACCGTGGTCATGACTTCAGATGAAAACGGCCCCGCCGGCCGCAGCGGCCACCGCGACGATCTCCATGCCCTGCTCGGCCGGATCATTGAAGCGACTAAAGAGGTGCGCGAGGCTCGCAGTAACTGACGCATGTCGCGCAAGAGTTTGTGGCGAGGAAGCCGCTACTCCGCCGCCACGCCTTTCACCTCGAGATAGGATTCCATCGAATCGTCCATCGCCTGCAACCATGGCGTATGGTGCAACGGCGCCATCGTGCCGGTCATCAGCGAGCGGTAGGCGTGGTCGCGGAATCCCATGATGTCTTGCGCCTTGTGGTGTTCCCATTCCATGAAGGTCTGATTGACAGCCTCGACATCGAAGCCCGGATAATCGGTCTGCTCCATCAACCCCCTGGTGTAGTCGCCCTGGAACCAGATCATCTGCTCGGCGTCTTCCAGCGTTTCCTCACGCGCCCGCCATCTTCTGCCATGTTCCGCCATCACTTCTCCCGAGGGCAGTTCGATGCGGCCCATGATGACGTCGCGGGCGAACCAGGCCTGCGCGTCGAACATGTTGAAGGTGTAGAACTGGTCCTGCATGCCGATATAGGACAGCTGCGGGTTCTTCTCCCAGACGACGCCCTCAAAAAGCCCGTCCGGCCACATCCGGTTGGCGGTCTTGAGCTTCAGATCCTCGGTCAGGAACGGGAAGGAGTGGAGGTAGCCGGTGCACAGGATGATGGCGTCGACATCCCTGGTGCTGCCGTCCTTGAAATGCGCGGTCTTGCCGACGACCTTCTGCAGCAGCGGCACTTCCTGCCAGTTGTCAGGCCATTTGAAACCCATCGGCTTCGAGCGGTAGCTGGAGGTGATCGACCTGGCGCCGTATTTGTAGCACTGCGAGCCGATGTCCTCGGCCGAATAGGAGCGGCCGATGATCAGGATATCCTTATCCCTAAATTCCATGGCGTCGCGGAAATCATGGCTGTGCAGAATGCGGCCGTTGAAGGTCGAAAAACCCTCGAAGTAGGGGACGTTGGGCACGGAAAAATGCCCCGAGGCGACGACGACGTTGTCGAACTCTTCGGAATAGGTGACGTCGCTGCTGCGGTCATGCGCGGTGACGGTGAACCTTTTCGTCGTGTCGGAGAAGGTCACCATGCGCACCGGGCTGTTGAAGCGCACCCATTTGCGCACGTCGGATTTTTCGACGCGGCCCTTGATATAGTCCCACAGCACAGCGCGCGGCGGATAGGAGCCGATCGGCCGGCCAAAGTGCTCCTCGAAGGTGTAGTCGGCGAATTCGAGGCATTCCTTTGGCCCGTTCGACCAGAGGTAGCGGTACATCGAGCCGTGCACCGGGTCGCCATGCTCGTCGAGGCCGGTGCGCCAGGTGTAGTTCCACAGGCCGCCCCAGTCGGACTGCTTTTCGAAGCAAACGATTTCCGGGATGTCCGCGCCGTTGTCGGCTGCCGACTTGAAGGCTCGAAGCTGGGCCATGCCGGACGGCCCGGCTCCGATGACGGCAACACGACTTTTCATTGCGAGCCTCCCGGTCTCATTTCCCTAACGAAACAAATTTCACTGACAGGACAGTAATTGCCCCTTCGATGCTGTCAACAGGCCTTCTGCCGATACTGCGTTTCACCCCATCGGATTTTCAGCAAAATCCGCTGATGGCGGAAACCCGGAGAGCACGCCATTCGACATAAAGTGGCTTGCTGTCGCAGTTGCGCTCTGTATCCGCAGCGAATACGTTCACCGTGAGTGAAATTAATCTGCAGACGGGGTGGCGAGATGGCGAAGAAAGCTACCAATTTCAGGAATGGGGCAGCCGCCGCCAGGGCCAAGCCATCGCCGAAGAGCGTGGCAACGATCCGGACGCCACTGACCCAGGACCCGCACGCCGTTCGCGACACCCGCGAAAAGGTCCTTGAGGTCGCGATCGGCCGCGAGGTGCGGGCGTTTCGCAAAAAACTCGGCATCACCGTTGCCGATCTTGCCGCTGCCACCGACATTTCGCTTGGCATGCTGTCGAAGATCGAAAACGGCATCACCTCGCCGTCGCTGACCACCTTGCAGGCGCTGTCGCGGGCGCTCGGCGTTCCGGTCACCGCCTTCTTCCGCCGCTTCGAGGAAGAGCGCAGCGCCGTCTTCGTCAGGGCCGGCGAAGGCCTCGACGTCGAGCGGCGCGGCACGCGCGCCGGCCACCAGTACAATCTGCTCGGCCATATTGGCTCCAACACCAGCGGCGTCGTCGTCGAGCCATATCTGATCACGCTGACCGAGGATTCCGATGTGTTTCCGACCTTCCAGCATGAAGGCATGGAGTTCCTCTACATGCTCGAAGGCGAGGTCGTTTACCGGCACGGCAGCAACCTCTATCCGATGAAGCCCGGCGACAGCCTGTTCTTCGACGCCGATGCGCCGCACGGGCCGGAGGTGCTGACAGTCCTGCCGATGCGCTATCTCTCGATCATCTGCTATCCGCAGGGCAGCGCGGGGTGAGCGGGTTCGTCGCGAAGGACTGCGCCTCATTCCAGCTTGGGTTCCTCGCCCCCACGAAGTGGGGGAGAGGTGGCTCGGCGAAGCCGAGACGGAGAGGGGGACTGCGCCCTACGAAGGCCCCTCTCCGGCCGCTTCGCGGCCACCTCTCCCCCGCTTTGCGGGGGCGAGGAACGGAACCCAGGCAATACTCAATCCGGCCCGAAACCTGCTGACGTCGGGCTGCCGTCATCGAGCTTCGAAAGCCACTCGACCAGCGTCGCGCGGTAGCGTGTCAGGCCTTTGTAATCGGCGAGTTCTTCGGGAAGGTCGCGGATGACGCGGTGTAGGCGGCGCGCCCATTTCGGCTGCGTCACCAATTCGTCCATCTTGATCAGGTAGCAGCGGATCGGGAAGACGATGCCGTTCGAGCGCGGCAGCCGCCAGAAGCTTTGCAATTCGACGCGCAGATGGACCTTGTCGCCGACATTTTCGGGCGTCACCGTCGCCCGATCCGGACCCCATTTGTGATAATTTTCCGGACTGGTGTCGAGGCGCGGATTGATGGTCATCGTCCAGTTCAGCCGCCGCGCCGGCTTGCCTTGCTGGATGTTGGTGAGGAATTTGAGCGCCCGGGTGAAAATCCCCTTCTCATGCGCCAGCGGCACCGGCGCGTGCCATTCGAAGAAGTTCATGCCGATGTCGAAATCCAGCGACCAGTCGGCCTGGGTGGTGACCATGCCGGCGTCCATCCACAGATTGCCGTCGCGCTGGTCGAGGATGCAGAAATCGCCCTGTGATTGCCGCGTGATGTATTCCATCGGCCCGTAAGGCAGCGTCGACACGTCGCCGAAGGTGAAGCTGTCGTCGATGCCGAGCGGCCGGTTGATCCAGCGCCATTTGTCGCCGTCGCGCGTCAGCGTGAAATGCTCGGGATAGCCCAGCGCCTGCTGCTCCATCAGGAGCTCGAGCAGGTCCCAGCCGGCCAGCGTCATGTGCGGCAGCGACTGGCAGCGCAGCGGGTCTTCCGCCAGCACCAAGGCGCGGTCCTGCATTTCGGCGACATAGTGCTCGTCGACGTCGATCAGGTTCTCGAGCACGCTGCCCTTCGGCCCGACGACGTGCGGCTCGATGTTGACCGCGTACATGTAGCTGTCTTCGTGGAACGGGAACGGAAACCGCCTGATGTGCTCCGGGCTGTTCCTGAAGGTAAAATCGTTACGGAACGTTTCGTTACGAAAGGTGATGCCCAGGCTCGCCTCCTATCTTTCCAGCACCAGCGACCCGCCGTCGAAGCGCGACACGCAAGGCATGATCTTCTTGCAGGATCGGTGCTCTTCCTCGCTCAACCAGTGGTCGTTGTGGATGAATTTGCCGTCATGCGCGATGACATTGGTTTCGCACTGGCCGCAGACGCCGCCGCGGCAGAGATAGGGCGGATCGACGCCGGCCGCCTCGATCGCCTCGAGCAGGCTCTGCTGCTCGCCGACACGGATGGTCTTGCCGCTGACCGCCAGCGTCACCTCGAACGGCGCGCCGGGCTGCGGGGCGGCAAAATGCTCGAAATGCACGGTTTCCGTCGGCCACCCCAGCGCAGCGGCGCGATCGCGCACCCAGCCGATCATGCCGGACGGGCCGCAGACATAGAGATGCGTGCCGAGCGGCTGCGACGACAGCAGCCGGTCGAGCTCGATGCGCTCGTCGCGATCGTCGTGATAGAGCCTGACCCGGCGGTCGTAGCGCTCCGTGAGTTCATCGGCATAGGTGCCGAGCGAAGCGGTGCGGCAGGCGTAGTGCAACTCGAAGTTGCCGCCATCCGCCGCCAGCTGCGCGGTCTGCGCCATGAACGGTGTGATGCCGATGCCACCGGCCAGCATCAGATGCTTCCTGGCGCGCAGGTCGAGCGAGAACAAATTGACCGGGTAGCTGATCACCATCTCCATGCCCGGCCTGACGCTGCTGTGCATGAACAGCGAGCCGCCGCGGCCGACATCGTCGCGGCGCACCGAGATCGTGTATTCGCGCGTGTCGAGCGGCGAGCCCATCAGCGAATAGGGATTGAGCCGGGTCCGCTCGCCGTCGCGCATCTCGATGACGACATGGGCGCCGCCGGAAAATGTCGGCAAAAGCTGCCCGTCGCGCCGGCGGAAATGGAAGCGCGTCACCAGTTCGTTGACCGGGACGACATCGCTCACCACGACGTCAAGCTTGGTGGTGCCGGTGCTCATCGAAAGATCTCCTCCGTCGGAGGAATTTCGCTGCGGTCTTCCGCATTGATGCAGACGCCCTGGAATGCGGCGAGGCGCCTGGAATAGTGATCGCGTACCAGGAGAAGCAGGCCGCAATGCGAACAGGTCGCCGGCTGCGTCGTCACGTTCTCGGTGATGCCCTTGCAATGGACGCACTGGATGCGGCGCGCCAGCGAGCCGCGATGCTCGGTCTGGATCGCGGTGTGGTCGATGCCGGCTTCGAGCGCCACCTGCATGGCTTGGCCGATCAGCCCCTCGGTGCCGGCGAGATAGAGGCGCAGCCCCATATGCGCGTTGGCCAGAGTCTGCTTCAGCCGCGGCAAGGCGCTGGCGAAGGTAGGCCCCTGGTAGAACTGCGCCGGCTTCAGCGCCTCGAGCGCCGCGACATGCTTGCCGTCATTGCCGGGGATGAAGATGATGTGGGCATCGGCAAAGAAGCCGGCGGGCGCCTTGGCGGCCAGGTCTGATATCGCCAGCGCACCTTCTGCATCGGCCACGAAAAGATGGTGCTTGCCAGGCTGCGGCGACAGGGTTCCGTAGACCGGCCGACTGATGATGCTTTTCGCTGCCATCCTCCCAGTATGCCTCAGCCTTTCGCCGTGCGCTTGGTCTTCTTCGGATCATCGAACGGAAGCGGCTCCGCCGTCGCGCTGATGGCGCCGCTCTGGTTGCGGATCTCGAGCCTGGTGCCCTGGACGGCACAGTCGACATCGAGCCGGGCAATGCCCATCGATTTCTGGACCAGCGGCGAATACATGGCGCAGGTCACCACGCCGACCTTTTTGCCGTCGCGATAGACCGGCGCGCCTTCGTCGGCCGGCTGCTTGCCTTCGAGCAGCACGCCGAAGATCTTGAAGCGCTCCTTGCCCTTGAGGCGGTAGTGCTCCTCGGCGCCGCGAAACCCTGTCTTGCCGGGGCTGACGGTAAAATCGAGGCCGAGTTCCCACAGCGTGTCGCCGGGGCCTTCGTTCTCGAACGGATATTTTTGGGAATTGTCATAGGGGTAGAACAACAGATAGCTCTCGACGCGCAGCATATCGAGCGTGGTGAACCGGCACGGGATGATGCCGGCGCTCTTGCCCTCGTCGAGGATGGTGTCCCAGATCGTGCCGGCATCCTGGCCACGGCAGAAGATCTCGTAGCCGCGTTCGCCGGTGTAGCCGGTGCGCGAGATCATCACCGGAAAACCGAACAGCCGGGTCTGCATGTGATGGAAATAGGCGAGGTCGCGAATGCCCGGCACATGCTTTGCCAGGTAGTCGACGGCTATCGGTCCCTGCAGCGAAAGGTCGTGCAGATTGTCGTCGAAGCGCAGCGAGACATCGCGGCCCATGGCGGCGCGCTGCAACTTCTCATGGCCGGTGCCCGAACCATGCACGACCATCCAGGCATTCGGGCCGGTGCGGTAGAGGATGCAGTCGTCGGTGAATTTTCCCGCCTCGTTGAGCATGCAGGCATAGGCCGACTTGCCGGGATATATTTTCTCGACGTCGCGCGTCGTCGCCAGGTCGATCAGGTGCGAGGCATGCGGCCCGGTGATGTGGACCTTTTTCAGGCCCGACACATCCATCAGCCCGGCCTTGGTGCGGATGGCGATATACTCTTCGTCGGCGTCCTTGTCGTAGGTCCAGGCGGTGCCCATCCCGCTCCAGTCTTCAAGCTTCGAACCGAGCGCGCGATGGCGATCCGCCAAGGTCGAAAATCTCCAGGATGCGGTCATCGACTTGCTTCTCCTCACAAGATTGCCGGCGTTCGCCGCTCAAGGGCACTGCGGCCAGGCGACGGTCCGCGCCATATTGACTCAAAACTGCAAAAGCGCGCAATACTATGATGCAAAAAGTTTTACTGAGAGGCAAGGAACGCAATTGAACGGAGGGGACATGCAATGGAAGGGAATCTCAACGCTCTAACCACCATTTTCACGGAGTTCTATTACTGGGTGACCATCGTCATGATGTTCCTGATCCATGTCGGGTTCTGCATGTACGAGGTCGGCGTGTCGCGTCGGCGCAATCATTTGAAAACGCTGATGAAGAACGCGATGGCGATTCCGCTCGTCACGATCACCTTCTATTTTTTCGGCTGGTGGATCTATTTCGGCTTCCCCAATGGGCCGGGCATCGCCGGCGGACTTGTCACCGCACCTTTTGCCGAAGCATGGAACCCGCTGATGGGCACCCACCTCTCCGGGGTCAGTCCGGGCGAGACGGGGGTCACCCCGACCGACGCGGCGCTGTGGCATCGCCTCAACGGCGTGTTCTGGGGCGCCTTCCTGCTGTTTTCCATCACCACCGCGTCGATCGTCTCGGGTTCGATCATTGAGCGCGCGCGCTCGGGTGCGTTCTGGATCGTCGCGGTGCTGGTCGGTTCGGTCCTGTGGATCCTCGACGCATCCTGGGGTTGGCATCCGCAAGGCTGGATGGTGAAGCTGTGGGGCTATCATGACGCCTATGCGTCGGGCGTCGTGCACGCGATCGCGGGCGGAGCGGCGCTCGCCTTTCTCATCGTGCTGGGTCCGCGCATCGGCAAGTTCAGGCCCGACGGCACGGCGCGCGACATCCCGCCCCACAATGTCTGGCTGGTGACGATCGGCCTGTTCCTGATCTTCACCGGTTTCTGGGGCTTTTATGCCGCGTGCAACATTCCACTGATCAGCCCGGCAACGATTGCCGGCCAGATCACCGGCGAGACCTGGACGGCGACCAACATCTATCTCGCGCCGACCACGCTCTCGGCGATCACCTTCAACTTCCTGATGTCGCTGTCGGGCGGCATGCTGGCCGGCTACATCGTCTCGAAAGGCGACCCGTTCTGGACGTTCTCGATGGGGCTTTGCGGCATTATCTCGGCGTCTGCCGGCAACGACCTCTACCACCCGATCCAGGCGATGCTGATCGGCGCGATCGTCCCGAGCATCTGCTACAAGCTGCACTATTTCGTCGAGCGCCGCTTCAAGATCGACGATGCGGTCGGCGCCGTTGCGGTGCACGGTTATGGCGGCTTTCTCGGCGTCGTGGTCGCCGGCTTCATGCTGTGGGGACAGCCGTCCTCGCCCTATGAGGGCTTCGCGCACATCAACCCGCTCGGCAATTTCGCTGGTGCGGTGCTGATGTTCGTGCTCGGCTTCGTCCCCACCTTCATCGTCTGCAAGATCCTCAACAGCATGAACCTGCTGCGCGTACCGGCGAAGGTCGAACTCGAGGGCGTCGACTTCGCCCTCAACCATGCGTTCGACGCCTCTGTCCGCGAAGTGGGAACCGCCGAAAAGGCCATGATCAAATAGTCAACGGGCAAGGAGAAACCGCAATGTCTACCAATGGAATGGAAAGCTGGGCCGTGGACCTCAAGGACATCGGCGCGATCTACCCGTTTCAGGGTTCTGAAGTCGTGATGGTCATCGTCGGCCTCGTCTTCTGGATCGGGTGGCACGTCCTCCAGACGCGCCACGAGAACGCTGAGATCGAAGCCGATATGGCTGCGGATCGCACCGGAGAGGAGACGAGAAAAGCGATCGACCGCCATTAGGCCCGAACATGGTCGTCTGGCGTCGAACCGCGCCGGACGACTTGTCCAATATGAAAAAAACTTTCATATGAGTTGAATTCGCTTGATTAAGCTGGTAGCACCGAAATCATACGTCACCTCGGGAGCCTGATATGTGCGGAATCGTCGGACTGTTTTTGAAGGACAAGTCGCTCGAGCCCCAGCTCGGCTCGATGCTTTCGCAGATGCTGATCTCGCTCAGCGATCGCGGTCCCGACAGCGCCGGCATCGCCATCTATGGCACGCCATCCGGCAACGAGGCCAAGATCACCATGCAGTCGGCAAAGCCGGAGCACGATTTCCGCAACCTTGACGCCGAACTCGCCAAGGCGATCGGAGCGCCAGTTAGCATCGCAGTGAAATCGACGCATGCGGTGATCAGGACCGCGCCTGGCAAGATCGAAGAAGCGCGAGAGACCATCCAGGCGCTGCGCCCCGACATCCGCATCATGGGCGCCGGCGACGTCGTCGAAATCTACAAGGAAGTCGGCCTGCCCGAAACGGTGGTCGATCGCTTCGACGTACGCAGCATGACCGGCACGCACGGCATCGGCCATACCCGCATGGCGACGGAATCGGCGGTGACGACGATGGGCGCGCATCCGTTCTCGACCGGCGCCGACCAATGCCTGGTGCATAACGGCTCGCTTTCCAATCACAACAATGTCCGCCGCGAGCTGATCCGCGAAGGCATGAAATTCGAGACCGAGAACGACACCGAAGTCGCGGCCGCCTATCTCTCCTCGCAGATGGCGCATGGCAAGAATCTCGGCGAAGCGCTGGAAGGCACGCTGAGCGACCTCGACGGATTCTTCACCTTCGTCGTCGGCACCAAGAACGGCTTCGGCGTGGTGCGCGACCCGATCGCCTGCAAGCCTGCCGTCATGGCCGAGACCGACCAGTATGTCGCCTTCGGCTCGGAATATCGCGCGCTCACCAAACTGCCCGGCATCGATAATGCGAGGGTCTGGGAACCCGAGCCCGCAACCGTCTATTTCTGGGAGCATTGAGTTCATGCCGGCAATAAACGTCTCCAAGGCACTCGACCAGAGTCATGCATCCAGGGTTTTTGACCTGGCCGAGCTGCCACTGCGCGAGCTCAACCAAGCGCTTCACGATTTGACCCCTGGCTCGAACGAGACCGCTTGGGAGGTGCTCAATCCGAAAGGCAGCCATTCGGTCGCCGTCGGCGTCGACCAGCCGGTCACCATCGATGTCCGCGGCAGCGTCGGCTATTATTGCGGCGGCATGAACGACGGCAGCGCCATCACAGTGCATGGCTCGGCCGGACCGGGCGTTGGCGAAAACATGATGTCGGGCTCGATAACGGTCAAAGGCGATGCCAGCCAATATGCCGGCGCCACCGGCAGAGGCGGGTTGCTGGTCATTGAGGGTAACGCGTCGTCGCGCTGCGGCATTTCGATGAAGGGCATCGACATCGTCGTCCATGGCAATATCGGCCATATGTCGGCCTTCATGGCGCAGTCCGGCAATCTTGTGGTGCTGGGCGATGCCGGCGATGCGCTCGGCGATTCCATTTACGAGGCGCGGCTGTTCGTGCGCGGCAAGGTCGGCAGCCTCGGTGCCGACTGCATCGCCAAGGAGATGCGGCCCGAGCATCTGGAATTCTTGCAGGGCCTGCTCGACCGCGCCGGGGTGACCGGCGTCAAGGCGGCGGAGTTCACGCGTTACGGCTCGGCGCGCACACTCTACAATTTCAACATCGACAACGCCGACGCGTATTGAGGCTCAATGACCTATCGCAACCCGCCGACGACGCCGCGCAAATCCGCGACCTTCGACGACTACACGCTTTCCGAGATCCGCCGCGCCGCGGCGACCGGCATCTATGATATTCGCGGCGCTGGCGCCAAGCGCAGGCTGCCGCATTTCGACGACCTGCTGGTGCTCGGCGCCTCGATCTCGCGCTATCCGCTCGAAGGCTATCGCGAGCGCTGCGACACCAGTGTCGTGCTGGGCTCGCGCCATGCGAAAAAGCCGATCGAGCTGAAAATCCCGATCACCATCGCCGGCATGAGTTTTGGCTCGCTGTCCGGCCCGGCGAAGGAAGCGCTCGGCCGCGGCGCGACCCTATCCGGCACCTCGACGACCACCGGCGACGGCGGCATGACCGAGGAAGAGCGCGGCCATTCCAAGACGCTGGTCTACCAGTACCTGCCGTCGCGCTACGGCATGAACCCGCGCGACTTGCGCCGGGCGGATGCGATCGAGATCGTCGTCGGCCAGGGCGCCAAGCCCGGCGGCGGCGGCATGCTGCTTGGCCAAAAAATCTCCGACCGCGTCGCCGAAATGCGCACGCTGCCCAAGGGCATCGACCAGCGCTCGGCCTCGCGCCACCCCGACTGGACCGGGCCCGACGATCTCGAAATCAAGATCCTGGAACTGCGTGAGATCACCGATTGGGAAAAGCCGATCTACGTCAAGGTCGGCGGCGCGCGACCCTACTACGATACAGCCCTTGCGGTGAAATCAGGCGCAGATGTCGTCGTGATCGACGGCATGCAGGGCGGCACCGCCGCAACCCAGGAAGTGTTCATCGAGAATGTCGGCCAGCCGACGCTTGCCTGCATTCGGCCGGCGGTGCAGGCGCTGCAGGATCTCGGCATGCACCGCAAGGTGCAGTTGATCATCTCCGGCGGCATCCGCAACGGCGCCGATGTCGCTAAGGCGCTGGCGCTCGGCGTCGACGCGGTGTCGATCGGCACCGCCGCACTTGTCGCGCTCGGCGACAATGATCCGCGCTGGGAGGCGGAATACAACGAGCTCGGCACCACCGCCGGCGCCTATGACGATTGGCATGAGGGCCGCGATCCGGCCGGCATCACCACGCAGGACCCCGAACTGATGAAACGGCTCGATCCGATAGCGGCCGGGCGACGGCTGGCCAATTATCTCAAGGTGATGACGCTGGAGGCGCAGACGATTGCCCGCGCCTGCGGCAAGAACAGCCTGCACAATCTCGAGCCCGAGGATCTCGTCGCGCTGACGATCGAAGCCGCCGCCATGGCCGGCGTGCCGCTGGCCGGGACCAGCTGGATACCGGGGAAGAACGGCTTCTGATAGCAAATACCAAATACCAATAAGCGAGGAACTATAATGGGGAACGATCTCGCCGCCTTCGCCAAAGGGAACGGCGTCAAATATTTCATGATTTCCTACACCGACCTGTTCGGTGGGCAGCGCGCCAAGCTGGTGCCGGCGCAAGCCATCGCCGACATGCAGAAGGACGGCGCCGGCTTTGCCGGCTTTGCCACTTGGCTCGACCTGACTCCAGCGCATCCAGACATGCTGGCGGTGCCGGATCCGGATTCGGTCATCCAGCTGCCGTGGAAGCCGGAAGTCGCCTGGATTGCCGCCAATTGCATGATGGACGAAAAATCGGTCGCCCAGGCGCCGCGCAACACGCTGAGGCGGCTGATCGACGAGGCGGCCGGCGACGGCATGCATGTCAAGACCGGCGTCGAGGCCGAGTTCTTCCTGATCTCGCCGGACGGCAAGACGATTTCCGACGAATACGACACGGCGTCAAAGCCCTGCTACGACCAGCAGGCGGTGATGCGGCGCTACGATGTCATCGCCGAGATCTGCGACCACATGCTGGCGCTCGGCTGGGGCGCCTACCAGAACGACCATGAGGACGCCAACGGCCAGTTCGAGATGAACTGGGCCTTCGACGATGCGCTGGCGACCGCCGACAAGCATTCCTTCTTCAAGTTCATGGTGAGGTCGGTTGCAGAAAAGCACGGCCTGCGCGCCACCTTCATGCCAAAACCATTCCCCGGCCTGACCGGCAATGGCTGCCACGCCCACATCTCGGTGTGGGACAGGGACGGCAAGACCAATGTCTTTGCCGACAACGCCATGGAGCTCGGCCTGTCGGCGAAGGGCAGGAATTTTCTCGGCGGCATCATGAAGCATGCCTCGGCACTTGCCGCGATCACCAATCCGACGGTCAATTCCTACAAGCGCATCAATGCGCCGCGCACCATTTCGGGCGCCACCTGGGCGCCGAACTCGGTGACATGGACCGGCAACAACCGCACCCATATGGTGCGCGTGCCCGGCCCCGGACGCTTCGAGCTGCGCCTGCCCGACGGCGCCGCAAACCCTTATCTGCTGCAGGCGGTCATCATCGCCGCCGGCCTCGACGGCATCCGCTCGAAGGCCGATCCGGGCAAGCGCTACGACATCGACATGTACCAGTTCGGGCATACGGTGGAGGGCGCGCCGAAGCTGCCGCTCAACCTGCTCGATGCATTGCGCGAGTTCGACAACGACAAATCGCTCAAGGCGGCGCTGGGTGAGGAATTCTCGTCGGCTTATCTAAAGCTGAAGCACCAGGAATGGAATTCCTATGCTTCCCACTTCACCCAGTGGGAGCGCGACCACACGCTGGATATCTAAGCAGGCATTCGTGGGCCAGCCCACGAACGCGGTTTTCGGATGATTGCGATGCGTCAAGAAAGGTCCTGCACTGCGCGAGCGACCTCGGAATAGATTCATGAGATACTCGATCTTCTCCCTCGCCCGCGCCGCATTTTCCGGCCACAAGAATTGGCAGCGCACCTGGCGCGACGTCAGCCCGAAGGACCACTATGACGTGGTGATCATCGGCGGCGGCGGCCACGGCCTGGCAACGGCATGGTTCCTGGCCAGCGAGTACGGCATCAGCAATGTCGCCGTGCTCGAAAAGGGCTGGATCGGCTCCGGCAATGCCGGCCGCAACACCACCATCATCCGCTCCAATTACGGGCTGCCCGGCAATACCGGCTTCTACGAGCTGTCGATGAAGCTGTGGGAGCGCATGGAGCAGGACCTCAACTACAACACGATGGTCAGCCAGCGCGGCGTCATCAATCTCTATCATTCCGACGCGCAGCGCGACGCCTATGCGCGGCGCGGCAACACCATGCGCATCAACGGCATCGATGCCGAGCTGCTCGATCTTGCCGCGGTCAAGAAGATGATGCCGTTCCTGAACTTCGACAATGCCCGCTTTCCCGTGCAAGGCGGCCTCTTGCAGCGGCGCGGCGGCACGGCGCGCCACGACGCGGTGGTCTGGGGCTACGCCCATGCGGCGAGCGCGCTCGGCGTCGATATCATCCAGAATTGCGAGGTGACCGGTTTTTCGCGTGATGCCACCGGCAGGGTGACCGGCGTCGAGACATCGCGCGGCACGATCGGCGCCGGCAAGGTCGGCATGGCCGTCGCCGGCAGTTCGTCGCGGGTCGCGGCGATGGCTGGATTGCGTCTGCCGATTGAAAGCCATGTGCTGCAGGCCTTCGTCTCCGAGGCGATCAAGCCGCTGATCCCCAATGTCATGACCTTCGGCGCCGGCCATTTCTATGTCAGCCAGTCCGACAAGGGCGGGCTGGTCTTCGGCGGCGACATAGACGGCTACAATTCCTATGCCCAGCGCGGCAACATGCCGGTGATGGAAGACGTCTGCGAGGGCGGCATGGCGCTGATGCCGATGATCGGTCGCGTGCGCCTGTTGCGCCAGTGGGGCGGCATCATGGACATGTCGATGGACGGCTCGCCGATCATCGACAGGACGCCGGTGGACGGGCTCTATCTCAATGCCGGCTGGTGCTATGGCGGCTTCAAGGCAACGCCCGGCTCCGGCCTTGTGTTTGCTCATCTTCTGGCTCGCGACGAACTGCACAAGGAGGCGGCGCGCTTCCGCCTCGACCGGTTCCGGCGGGGTGCAATGATCGACGAAAAGGGCGTCGGCGCCCAACCGAACCTGCACTGAGGACGGCCAAAAACATGCGTATTGTCTGTCCCTTCTGCGGCGAACGCGAACTCGGCGAATTCACCTATCTGGGCGATGCCAAGCCGGTGCGTCCGGCCGCCGGCGCCTCGGAAGACGAGGTGTTCGACTATGTCTATTTGCGCGACAACATTGCCGGTGCGATGAGCGAATATTGGTACCATGGCGGCGGTTGCCGGGCCTGGCTGAAGATCACACGCAACACGCTGACGCACGAGATTTCGTCGGTCGAGCCGGCGGCGGGTGTTGGTGCAAGGCAGGTGGCGCGATGAGTATTCTTAGCCAACTCAACGCTGCCGCTGAAAGCGCAAGGCCCCTACCTCCCCCTTGTGGGGAGGTCGGACCGCAGGTCCGGGTGGGGGTCGGCGCCGCACCCCCACCCCGCTGCTTCGCAGCGACCCTCCCCACAAGGAGGAGGGTTAGGGGCAGCGCGGCGTTCCTGCATGAAGGCCGGCAATCGTGATCACCAGCCAACCCAATCGCCTCGCATCAGGCGGTCTCATCGACCGCTCGGCGCCGCTGAACTTTCGCTTCGACGGCAAAACCTTTGCCGGCTTCCAAGGCGACACGCTGGCCTCGGCGCTGATCGCCAATGGCGTCAAGCTGGTCGGCCGCTCGTTCAAATACCACCGGCCGCGCGGCATCCTGACCGCGGGCTCGGAAGAACCCAACGCGCTGGTCGAATTGCGCACGGGCGCGCGCCGCGAGCCGAACACCAAGGCGACCACGGCAGAACTTTATGACGGCCTGGAAGCCGCCAGCCAGAACCGCTGGCCGTCGCTGCGCCACGATCTGATGGCAGTGAACCAGTTGTTCGCGTCGATCTTCGTCGCCGGTTTCTACTACAAGACCTTCATGTGGCCGGCAAAATTCTGGGAAGCGGTTTACGAGCCGGCGATCCGCCGCGCCGCCGGTCTCGGCCGCGCCGCGGGCGCTGCCGATCCCGACCATTACGACAAGGCTTGGGCGCATTGCGATGTGCTGATCGCCGGCTCCGGCCCAGCCGGGCTGGCGGCAGCACTTGCCGCCGGTCGCAGCGGTGCCCGCGTCATCCTGTGCGAGGAAGATTTTCTGCTTGGTGGCCGCCTGCTTGCCGACGGCGGTACGATCGACGGTATGCCGGCGGCCGAATGGGTTTCCCGCACCCTCGCCGAACTCGCCACGCTGCCCGACGTCCGCATCATGAACCGCACGACGCTGTTCGGTGTCTATGATGGCGGCACTTATGGCGCGATCGAACGGGTCAACGATCATCTGCCCTCGCCGCCCGAACATCAGGTGCGCCAGCGGCTGTGGCGGATCGTGGCCAAACGCTGTGTCGTCGCCGCCGGTGCCATCGAACGGCCGATCGTCTTTGCCGGCAACGACACGCCCGGCGTGATGATGGCTTCGGCGATGCGGACTTATGTCGCGCGCTATTCGGCAACGCCTGCAAAGCGGATCGCGCTGTTCACCAACAATGAGGATGGCTGGCGCACGGTCGAGGCGGCACTTGGCGCCGGATTGCAGATCGCCGCGGTCGTCGATGCGCGTCCGGACGTGTCGGCCGCGCATCGCGCGCTCGCCGCCAAAGCCGGCTTTGCCGTTTTGAACGGTTTCGTCAGCGGGGTGGACGGCGGCAAGGACGGTGTCAAGAAAATCTCGATATCGCTGGCAGGCGGCGCACGCGCCGAAGTCGAAACCGACGGGCTGGCCGTTTCCGGCGGCTGGAACCCGGCGGTCGGGCTGACCTCATATCATCGCGGCCGGCCGAAATGGCAGGACGATATATCGGCCTTCGTCCCGGACGGCGCGCCTCCCGGCATGGAGGCCGCCGGCGCCGCCAACGGCGCTTTTGGGCTCGGCGCCTGCCTTCGCCAGGGGTTTGCCGCCGGTGCGGCGGCAGCACAGAGCGCCGGGCGCGATGGCAATGCCGGCGCTCCGCCAGTCGCCGACGACGAAGCTTTTTCGCTGACCCCGCTCTGGCATGTTGCCGGCAAAGGCAAAGCCTTTGTCGACTACCAGCACGACGTCACCGCTGCGGACATCGAACTGGCGCAGCGCGAAGGTTTTGAATCGGTCGAGCATCTGAAGCGCTATACGACGCTCGGCATGGCCACCGACCAGGGCAAGACCTCGAACGTCGCCGGCCTCGCGATCATGGCGGCGGTATCGGGTAAATCCATCCCCGAGACCGGCACGACGATCTATCGCCCGCCCTATGTGCCGGTCGCCATCGGCGCCTTCGCCGGCCAGCATCGCGACGAGAATTTTCATGCGACACGGCTGACGCCGTCGCATCACTGGGCGGCCGAACAGGGCGCGGTGTTCGTCGACACCGGCCTGTGGAAGCGCGCGCAATGGTATCCGCGGGCCGGCGAGAAGGACTGGCTGGAAACGGTCATCCGCGAGGTCAAGGCGGTACGCGGCGGCGTCGGCTTCTGCGACGTCTCGACGCTTGGCAAGATCGACGTGCACGGCCCGGATGCCGGCGCCTTCCTCGACCGCGTCTACATCAACACCTTCTCCAATCTCGCCGTGGGAAAAGCCCGCTACGGGCTGATGCTGCGCGAGGACGGCATGGTCTACGATGACGGCACCACGTCGCGGCTGGCCGAAGATCACTATTTCCTGACCACCACGACCGCCAAGGCCGGGCCGGTGATGCAGCATCTCGAATTCTGCCGGCAGGTGCTATTCCCAGAACTCAACGTGCAACTCACGTCAGTATCCGACCAGTGGGCGCAATTCTCGATCGCCGGGCCAAAGACCCGGGACCTGCTTCGCGAAATTGTCGATCCAGCCGAGGATTTATCGAACGAGGCGTTTCCATTCATGGGTGCGCGGAAGGTATCCCTTCGCGGCGGCATCGGGGCGCGGCTGTTCCGCATTTCGTTCTCCGGCGAGATGGCGTTCGAGATCTCCGTTCCGGCCCGCTATGGCGACGCGCTGGTGCGCAACCTTATGCTAGCCGGCAAACAATTCGGCGTAACGCCCTATGGCACCGAGGCGCTCGGCGTCATGCGCATCGAAAAGGGTCATGTCGCCGGGCCGGAGTTGAACGGCACGACGACCGCGGCCGATCTCGGCTTGGGCAAGATGATGTCGACAAGGAAGGATTTTATCGGCCGCGTCATGGCCGGGCGCGAGGCGCTGGCGGCAAGGGATCGGCAGGTCGTGGTCGGCATCAAAGCGACCGACAGCGCGCGCCGCCTGCGCTCCGGCGCGCATGTCATTCCGAAAGGCGAGATACCCGGTCCAGCCAACGACCAGGGCTATATCACCTCGGTCTGTTTCTCGCCGACGCTCGACCAGTGGATCGGGCTGGCGCTTGTCGAGCGCGGCCGCGATCGCATCGGAGAGATCGTCCATGCGCACGATCCGCTGCGTGGTGAAGACTATGATGTCGAGCTGTGCAATCCCGTCTTCTACGATCCGGATGGAGGGCGCCAGCGTGGCTGAAATTTCGTGGATTTCTCGCGGTCCGCTGGAGCATGTCCTCGTCGTGGGCGCTTATGGCGCGCGCGACGTCGCGCCGGGCATTTCCCTCACTGAAGTTCGCAATTTCGACCTGATCCAGGTGATGGCGCGGCGCGGCAAAGGGGCGGAACTGGCAAACGCCGCCAAAGCCCGTTTCGGCGTGGCGGCCCCGGATGCGCCGAAGGCCGTCAGCGCTTCGGACGTGACGCTCATCTGGTCGGGACCGGACCAGTTCCTCGTCCTATCCAAGGGCGGCAAGCACGCGATCGACATTTTGAGCCAGGCGTTTTCGCAATCCGCCTCGCTGTCCGACCAGTCGCATGCGCGCGCCCTGATCAGCGTCACGGGAGCCAAGGCGCGCGCCATGCTGGCCAAGCTGTCGTCGCTCGACCTGCACCCGGCGTCGTTCCCGATCGGCGCCGCTGCCGCGACATCGATCGACCACACCGGCGTCAATCTCTGGCGTGGCAATGACCGGCCGGACGGGCAGCCGGTGTTCAATCTTCTGGTGTTTGCAAGTTTCGCGGTAAGCCTGTGGCACACGATGCTCGACGCGGCGGCCGAGTATGGCGTCGACATCGGGTTTTTGGAGGAATTAGCGTAGAGGTTGCTCTTCCCTTCTCCCCTTGTGGGGGAAGGTGGATTGGCGCGTAGCGCCAAGACGGATGAGGGGTGTTGGACGGAGTGCAGCCGATGCCAAGCTGGAGCACCCCTCATCCGACCGAGCTTCGCTCGGCCACCTTCTCCCACAAGGGGAGAAGGAAGAGCTGCGCCAACTCCACCTTGCCAAACCGACAGGCACTGCTATTCTTGGTGATAAAATAATTTCACGTGCAGGCAAACTTGTTTCTCGAAAACCCGGGTCGAGATGAGCCAGTCGCCCTACCCCGCCGTCGCCGCCGGACCGCCGCGGCCGAGCCTGATCCTGCGGCCCGGCGAGAGGGCGCTGCCGGCCGGCATGGAGCGCTATACCGTTCAAGGCAACGGCGCGGTGCTGATCGATGTCGAGGCCGGCGACACCATCAGCGTGCGCAACGTCGAGGGCGGCCAAGCCTGCGAGCTGCTGGCATGGGACAAGAGCGGCGTGACTGATGCCGGTATTTTCGGAGAGAAATCGAACAGCAATGCCGCCGGCATCAAGGCGCTGCTGGCCGATGGCGACGACAGCCTCACATCTTTGCGCCGGGGGCTCGAGCGCCGCCAGGTGCAGCTCGACCAGCCAAAGGCGGTCCGAATCTTCGGCGGCGCCACCCCTGCCGGCACCGAACAGGGTTTTGTCGTCGCGCGCGACGCCTCGATGCTGATCGCCGCCCCGGGCGGGCCGATGCCGGTCGACGGCCATGACACGGCAACGCCGCTCAGCGTCATCGTGCGCCGCGCCACGATCCGTCCGGCGGCGAAGTCCAGGCTTGGCGACCCGCTGGCCAACCCGGTGCTCGATTTGCGCGTCCATTCGGCGACCGCGGAAGCCTATTTCGTCAAGGCCGGCGACTATCTGCAGATCATCGACGTCGACGGGCGCCAATGCACCGACTTCCAGTGCTTTTCGGCGCGCAAGCTCGACAAGGGACGCGACCATCCGCTCGACGTGACGACGACCCGCACGCTGATGGGCTCGAGCTATCCGATGCCAGGCCTGCATTCGAAATATTACGACCAGGACATGGAGCCGCTGGTCGAGGTGGTGCAGGACACTTGCGGCCGGCACGATGCATTCGCGCTCGCCTGCGCGGCCAAATATTACGACGACATCGGCTATCCCGGTCATCCCAACTGCTCTGAGAATTTCAACCGCGCGCTCGCCGATAAGGGCGTTACCCCGCGCGCGGGCTGGATGGCGATCAACTTCTTCTTCAACACGGCGATCGACTCGCATGGCGTCATGGTGTCCGACGAGCCATGGTCGCGGCCGGGCGACTATGTGCTGCTGCGCGCGCTTACCGACATCGTTTGCGTGTCGTCCGCCTGCCCCGACGACACGACGCCGGCCAATGGCTGGAACCCGACCGACATCCACGTGCGGGCCTATAGTGGTAATCACAAATTCTCGCGAGCGATCGCCAGACGCATGACGCCCGATTCGGAACCGAAAATGACCCGCGAGACATCATTTCACTCGAGCTTCGCCAGGCACACCCGCAACTTCGTCGAGTACAGGGGTTTTTGGCTGGCCAATTCCTTCGCCAAAGAGGGTCCGATCGCAGAATACTGGGCCTGCCGGCACGATGCCGTGATCATGGACCTGTCGCCGCTGCGCAAGTTCGAGGTCACCGGCCCGGATTCGGAAGCGCTGCTGCAATACACGCTGACCCGCGACGTCAAAAAACTCGGAGTCGGCCAAGTGGTCTATTCCGCCATGTGCTACGAGCATGGCGGCATGATCGACGACGGCACGCTGCTCAGGCTCGGCAAGGACAATTTCCGCTGGGTCGGCGGCGACGATCTTTCCGGCGAATGGCTGCGCGACACGGCGACGAGCCTCGGCCTCAACGTGCTGGTGCGCTCGTCGACCGACCAGATGCACAATGTCGCCGTGCAGGGACCGAAGAGCCGCGCCATCCTGAAAGAGATCATCTGGACCTCGCCGCTGCAGCCATCGATCGAGGAGCTCGAATGGTTCCGCTTCGCTGTCGCCCGCGTCGGCGGCGGCAACGGCATTCCGATCGTCGTTTCGCGCACCGGCTACACCGGCGAACTCGGCTACGAGATCTGGTGCCATCCGCGCGACGCCGAAAAGGTGTTCGACGCAATCTGGGAGGCCGGCCAGCCGCATGGCTTGAAGCCGATGGGGCTGCAGGCGCTCGACATGGTGCGCATCGAAGCCGGGCTGATCTTTGCCGGCTATGAGTTTTCCGACCAGACCGACCCGTTCGAGGCCGGCATCGGTTTCACCGTGCCGCTGAAGAGCAAGACCGACGATTTCATCGGCCGCGAGGCGCTGATCCGGCGCAAGGAAAACCCACAGAGGAAACTGGTCGGCCTCGACATCGATGCCAATGTCGCGGTCGGGCATGGCGATTGCGTCCATGTCGGCCGCGCCCAGATCGGCGAGGTCACTTCCGCGGTGCGCTCGCCGCTACTCAACAAGACCATCGCGCTAGCCAGGCTCGACATCACCCATGCCGCGATCGGCACCGAGGTCGAGATCGGCAAGCTCGACGGCCATGCCAAGCGGCTGCCGGCGCGCGTCGTCGGATTCGCCCATTACGACCCGCAAAAGACCAGACCGCGCTCCTGATCTTGCCTTCTCCCCTTGTGGGGCCCGAAGGGCGGGCGAGGCCCGTGACTCGCCCTGGGCGGTGGATCGGCGCGCAGCGCCGAGACGGAAGAGGGGTGTTGGCCGAAGTGCTGCAGGTGCCAAGCTGGAGCACCCCTCATCCACCTTCTCCCACAAGGGGAGAAGGGAGAGCCGCGTTTTCGGCGGCTCAATCGATCTTGATGAACACGCCTTTGGTGTTGAGATACTCGTCGAGGTGCTCGGCGCCGCCCTCGCGGCCGTAGCCGCTCATCTTGTAGCCGCCGAAGGGCACGGCCGGATCGATGGCGTGATAGGTGTTCACCCAGACCGAGCCGGCACGGATTTTTCGCGACAGCTGGTGGGCGGTGGCGACATTGCGGGTGAAGACGCCAGCAGCAAGACCGTAGGGCGTGTTGTTGGCGCGCTCGACCGCCTCATCGAGCGTATCGAACGGCAGCGCCGAAATCACCGGCCCGAAGATTTCCTCACGCGCGATCCTCATCTCGTCAGAGACACCGGCAAAGACCGTCGGCGCGACGAAATTGCCCGCGGCCAGCGCACCTTCGATGAGGCGTCGACCGCCGGTGACGAGGGTCGCGCCCTCCGCCGTGCCGGCCTGGAAATACGAGGCGACCCGTTGCAGCTGCTTTTCGGAGACGAGGGGGCCGATCTCGGTCGCCGGATCGATGCCGTCGCCGATCCTGAGACCCTTGGCAAAGGCCGCCAGCCGCTCGACGAATTCATCATGGACGGAGCGTTCGACGAACAGGCGCGAGCCGGCGATGCAGATCTGGCCGGAATTGGCGAACACCGACATCGCCGCCACCGGCACGGCTTTGTCGAGATCGGCGTCGGCGCAGACGATGACAGGCGACTTGCCGCCGAGTTCCAGCGAGACGCGCTTGAGGTTGCCGGCCGAGGCGCGGACGATCGACTGGCCGGTTGCCGTCGAGCCGGTGAAGACGATCTTGTCGACGCCCATATGCTCGGCAAGTGCGGCGCCGGCCTCGGCTCCGGTGCCGGTCACGATATTGACGACGCCTGGCGGAACGCCGGCCTCGTTCATGAGGTCGGCGATCAGAAGCGGCGTCAGCGGCGCCTCTTCCGACGGTTTCAGCACCACCGTGCAGCCGGTAGCCAGCGCCGGTCCGATCTTCCAAATCGAAGCCGCCGTCGGTGCGTTCCACGGGATAATGGCGCCGACGACGCCGACCGGCTCCTTGCGGGTGAAGGAGACGATTTCGCCGGGCAGCGAGTTCTCGATCGTCTCGCCATGCAGGGACGTCGCCATGCCGGCGTAATAGCGCAGCATGCCGATGACCCGGTTGCGGTTGGCCAGGGTGCGCACGATCGGCATGCCCATGTCGGTCGTGTCCGAGCGGCTGATCTCCTCCCAGTGCTTTTCGAAGAGATCGGCGATGCTGAGCAGCAGCACCTGCCGCTCATAGGGCTTGTACCGGCTCCACGGCCCGTCGAAGGCGCTGCGCGCCGCGGCCACCGCCAGCTCGACATCCTGGCGGTCGCCGCGCGGCACCGTGGCAATGACCGCGCCGGTGGCTGGATTGCGGGTTTCCATGGTGCGGCCCGAGCGGGCGTCGACCCAGGCGCCATCGACGAACATCTTGCGGTGGCGTCCGTCGATCGGCTGGCGCGGCGCCACCGGTGTCCGAGCTACGGTCATGACGTCCTCCTCCAGCGCTCCTGCCGGTGGGCGGATTTAACCCTTGGACGTCACGTCTGCCAACAACTCTATTCGGCCGCCAGGGGCAATTGCGGCTGGTCATCGTTTTCCGCGCGTTTCGGCTCGGCGACCAGCTCTGCGTCCTCGACCTTCTTGCGCTCCCTGCCGAAGAACAAGGCGTAGCCTGCCGGAAGGACGAGGATGGTGAGCACCGTGGCAACGAGGATGCCGCCCATCATGGCATAGGCGAGCGGACCCCAGAAGACGCCGCGCGAGATCGGGATCAGCGCCAGGACCGCCGTCAGCGCCGTCAGCATGATCGGCCGGAAACGGCGGACTGCCGAGCCGATGATGGCCTCCGAGCGTTCCATGCCGGCTGCGATATCCTGGTCGATCTGGTCGACCAGGATGATCGAGTTGCGCATGATGATGCCAAGCAGCGCGATGACGCCGAGAATGGCGACGAAGCCGAACGGCGCGCCACTGATCAAAAGTGCCGCCGCCGCACCGATGATGCCGAGCGGACCGGTCGCCAGCACCAGCATCGCCTTGCCGAAATGCTGCAGCTGGATCATCAGCAGCACGACGATGACGGCCAGCATGATTGGCGCTTTCGCAGCAATCGAGGCCTGGCTTTCGGCCGAATCCTCGGCGCCGCCCTGGATCTCGATGTTGTAGCCGGGTGCCAGACCGTCGCGCAGGCCTTGCATCTCGCTGTACATCTTCATGACGACATCGTTCGACTGCACGCCATCCGGCAGCGTGGCACGCACGCTGATGGTCGGCAGGCGGTCGCGCCGCCATTCGACGCCTTGCTCCAGCACCGGGACGACCTTGGCGACCTGCGACAGCGGCACGAAACCACCGAAATCCGTCGGGACAGAGACGGAGTCGACCGCCGACAGCAGGTGACGGCTCGCCGCCGGTTCGCGGGCGACGATCGAAACGGTCTCCTCGCCGTCGCGGAAATCATCGAGCGGCGCTCCCGACATGCTTGTCTGCAGCATCTGGCGGATGCGCTGCGAGGTGACGCCGAGCGCCCGGGCGCGATCCTGGTCGATCACCAGCTTCATCTCCGGCACCGGCTCCAGCCAGTCGTCGTGGACGGCGCCGAGCAGCGGATTTGCCTGGAACTTCGCCTTCACCTGGTCGGCGATGCGGCGCACCTCCTGGCGATCCGGGCCCATGACGCGCATCTGCACCGGCCAGCCGGTCGGCGGCCCAAGGAACAGGCGGTCGACCTTGGCGCGCACCGACGGGAAATCCTCGGCCAGAATGGTGCGCAGCTTAGCGATCAGCCGCTCGCGGGCCGGTTCGTCATTGGCCATCACCAGAAGCTGGGCGAAGTTCGGATTGCGAAGCTGCTGGTCGAGCGGCAGGAAGAAACGCGGCGCGCCCTCGCCGATATAGGTGGCGATGAAGCGCTTGTCCTTGTCGTCCATCATCCTGGTTTCGAGCGCCTTGGCCTGCGTCTCGACTTCCTTGATGCTGGTGCCTTCCGGCAGCCAGAGGTCGACAAGGATTTCCGGACGCGACGACTGCGGGAAGAAATTCTGCGGGATGAACTGGAACGCCCACAGGGAGGTGACAAAGGTCACCAGCGTCATGACCAGCACGATGATGCGGTGGCGGACGGACCAGCTGACGGTGGCGCGAAGCCGGCGATAAAAGCGCGTGTCGAAGACATCGTGATGGCTGCCGGCGTGTTTTCGCTGCTTGAGGAGCATGTGACCAAGCCACGGCGTGAAGTAAACCGCCACGAACCAGGAGACGACCAGCGCGATGCCGACGACGTAGAACAGCGTGCGTACGTATTCACCGGCTGTCGAAGCCGCGAAGCCGACCGGAATGAAGCCGGCGGTGGTGATCAGCGTGCCGGACAGCATCGGGAAGGCCGTCGAGGTGTAAGCGAAGCTTGCCGCCTCGATCTTGACCATTCCTTCCTCGAGCTTGCGTTCCATCATTTCGACGACGATCATCGCGTCGTCGACGAGCAGGCCGAGCGCGATGATCAACGCGCCAAGCGAAATGCGCTGCAGATCGATGCCGATCTCGTACATGATGGCGAAGGTGGCGGCCAGAACGAGCGGAATGGTGATGGCGATCACCAGGCCCGAACGCCAGCCGATCGTCAGGAACGAAACAACAAGCACGATCAGCAGCGCCTCGCCGAGCGCGGTCATGAACTCGCTCACCGCTTCCCGCACGACTTCCGGCTGGTCGGCGATCTGATCGACCGAAACGCCGTAAGGCAAGGCCTCTTCGAAGCGGTGATAGGTCGCCTCGACCTCCTTGCCGACATCGGTGACGTTGAAGCCCTTGGCCATGACGACGCCGACCTGGACGCTGTCTTGGCCGTTGAAGCGGTATTTGCGCTGATAGGGATCTTCGAGACCTGTGGTCACGGTTGCGATGTCGCCCAGGCGGGTCACCTGATTGCCGGCGCGCAGGCGAAGTTCGCGGATGTCGGCCGCCTCCGTCACGCTGCCCTCGACCGAGATGCGCACAGAGCGCTGGCCGGTGTCGACCGAGCCTGCCGGATCGACATTGTTCTGGCCTTTGATCGCGTTCTGCAGATCGGTGAGCGTCAGGCCGCGCTCGGCAAGCACCTTGGACGAAACGTCGATATAGAGTTTTTCCGGCTGGTCGCCGATGATCACGGCCTTCTCGACGCCGGGCGTGGTCAGCAGCATGTCACGCGCCTGGATGGCCAATTTCTTCAGCTCGGGATAGCTGTAGCCATCGCCGCTGATCGAATGCAGGGTGATGAAAGTGTCGCCGAATTCGTCGTTGAAGTAGGGCCCAAGCAGCCCCTGGGGCAGCTCATTGGCGATATCGCCGACCTTCTTGCGCACCTGGTAAAAGGCATCCGCGACCTCAGTCGGATTGGTGTCGCCTTCCACCTGCAAGGTGATGATGGCGCTGCCGGCGCGCGTGTAGGAACGGACGAAATCGAGATGCGGCGTTTCCTGCAGCTTGCGCTCGATCTTGTTGACGACCTGGTCCTCCATCTCCTGGATCGAGGCACCGGGCCAGACCGCCTGGACGACCATGATGCGGAAGGTGAAATCCGGATCTTCCTTCTGGCCCATGCGCATCAGGCCGAGCGCACCGGCAACGATGATCAGGCCGAACAGGAACCGCGCGATGCTCGGGTGCCCGATCGCCCAGCGCGAAAGATTGAAGGGCCGTTTTTCATTGGTGTCGGTGGTGTCGGTGGTCATAGCGCCAGTCCATCTGTCTGATCGTCAGCGCACGCACATGGCATGCCCACGGAGCTTCTAATGCTGGAGCCTGTTCCATCGCGATAGGATCGGGATGGGGCTCCATCTTTCCTGTTCGAGCATGATCTTTTCCGAAAACCGCTTCCACTTTTCGGGATCATGCTCCAGGCTTCCGGGCGGCGAGGCTTTCCGAGCGGAGAGACACTCATCGCGGTGGGGCGCCAGGATCGATGTCGGGGGGGGAACATCGACCTGACGTCTCGACAATCGGGCACCTGCCGCCCGGAAACCGTGAACTGCTTGACCTCGCGGCTTGCGCCGATGCGAGGAGAAGCCGTTTTGTGCCTGGCCGTCAGCGCACGTGCTTGACGGCATCGCCATCATCGTCCGCCGATGCGGACTGTTGCACCGCATCGCCGGTCAGCTTGACTTTCAGATTTTCGGCCATGAATTGCGTGCCCGCCGCAACGACGACATCGCCGGGCTTCAATCCTTCGGCAACATGCACGCCGTCGGCGGTGAACTCGGCGACCTTGATCGGACGCGCATGGACGGTCTCGCCGCTGCGGTCCACGGTCCAGACGATCTGCTGGCCGTCTTTTTGCGCCAGCGCGCTCAACGGGATCGATACGCTTTGCAGGCTGTTGTTGGCGGCCGAAGCCTCGATATTCGCGGTCATGCCGAGAAGCACGCGCGGATCGTTGGGCAGGCTGACGCGAACGGCGAAGGTACGCGACTGCTGATCGGCGCTGCCGGCGACTTCACGGACCTTGCCGTCGAGCGTCAGCGCTTCGTCGGACCAGAAGCTTGCTTTGACCTCCTTGCCCGGCTTGAACTGGGCGATATCGGTTTCCGGCACGGCGATCAGCACTTCCTTTTCGCCATCAACGGCAACGGTCACAACCGGCGTGCCGGAGCCAACCACCTGACCGACATCGGCGGTGACCGACGTGACGATGCCGTTCCTGTCCGCCTTGAGGTCGGTGTAGAGGACCTGGTTCTTCGCCTGGTCAAGCGCTGAGCGGGCGGAGTTCCGGGTGGCGACCGCCTGATCATAGCTGAGCGTCGCCTGTTCGAGCTGCGATTTCGAGGCGAACTTCTTGGCAAACAGCTGTTCGGCACGACGGCGGGCAAGGCCCGTCGTTTCGACCTGCCGCTCGGCGGCCTCGAGGCTGGCCTCGGCACTCTTGACCGAAAGGTCGTAGTCGGCGGGATCGATGCGGGCCAGAACGTCGCCCGGCTTGACGCGCTGGCCGATGTCGACCAGGCGCTCGGTGATCTTGCCGTTGATGCGGAACCCCAGATTCATCTCGGTGCGGGCGCGCACCGATCCGGAGTAGGAGAGTTCCCGGGTATCGTTCGCCTTGGCGATCTCGACGACCTTGACCGGCCGGACGATGTCCTTGACTTCCACTTTTTCTTGCGAGCAACCGGCGAGCCCAAGCGCCGCGACGACGACCAGAGCCGGACCAATGGCCGGCAGCCTGTTCATGATGGATTTGGACAAAGACACTTGCGTACTCCCGAAATGGAGATGGATTGTCGACCCCCGGCGGACGCCGGTCATTTCTTCAAGGCCCTGAGGGCAAACTCGATAAGCTCGTCCGGCATCGCCCGGTTGTTCTTGGCAAGGCACTGGGCGACCATCTGCGGGTGACAAAGGGTGATGATAGCGGCGCCGAAACACCGCGAAGCGACTTCCGGGTCCTGGTCGGCAAACTCGCCGGCCGCGATTCCCTCGCGGATCACCTCCTCGACCAAGCCGCGGATCCTGTCGATATGCTTCTCGATGACATGCCAATCGCGCTCGATGGCGACGACGACCATTTCGTGCACCTTCTCCTGGTCGAGCATGGTGTCGCGGGTCCACTGATAATGCGTTTGCACGTAGCGGCGAAGACGTTCGCTGGCCGTTCCGGAACTATGGCAGGCGTCGTAGGTCAGTTGGTAGCAGGTAGCCAGCATGCGGCCGCAAACGGCCTGGTGGATTTCGACCTTGGAGGCGAAGAAACGGTAGATGTTCGCCGTCGACATGCCGAGTTCACGGGCTATGTCGGCGACATTGGTCTTGCCGTAGCCGTAGTGGCGGAACAGTCGCTCTGCGCAATCGAGGATGCGCGCAACATTCTCCTGCCGGACCAAGTCAGCCGTCGTGTCGAGGGTGTCATGCATCATTTATCATTAGCTCGTTACGAGTGACGAATTTTGAATTTCGTCACTCGTAATTCGAAATCGCCCGCCTGTCAACAGGTGAATGTTACCTGTCTGGGCGACCGGTGACACCTGTTGACACAACCTAGGCGTGAACAGCGTTAACGAAGCCTGCTGCGGGCCGTACATGGGCATCCCGCCGGTCCTTCAAGACCATCGGCGGCACTCTGCGGCTCAGGTGATCGGCGCCTTATTTTGTTCGAGACGTGCTCCGCAGCGCGCAGCTATGCGTTACCATCCAAGCTGTGGAGATATGGCAAGCTGTGAAGGAGACATGGAATGACCGTGCTGCGCATCGTCTCGAACATCGCAACAGACAGCATTCCGGATGTTCGGAAGTTCTATACCGACCTGTTCGGGCTCGATGCCGTCATGGATCACGGCTGGCTCGTCACGCTGGCGTCTATCGAAACCACCGTCCCCCAGATCAGCATCGCCAGCGAGGGCGGCTCAGGCACCCCGGTGCCAGATCTGTCGATCGAGGTCGACAATGTCGACGCGGTTTATCTTCGCGCGAACGAGATCGGTTGCAGCGTGGTCTATGATTTGACCGACGAACCGTGGGGCGTAAGACGCTTCTTCATTGCCGACCCGACCGGCAAGCTGCTCAACGTGCTCTCGCATCTTTGCTAGAGATTGGCTGCGATGCAGGACATTGCCAACAGTCCAAGCATTCAGCCAAACGACTGAAAAACGGGCCCGCGGGTCATCGGAGGAAACCATGAGCAGAACAATTCCATTTCATTTCGTCGATGTCTTCGCGGTAGAGCCGCTGACGGGCAATTCACTTGCGGTGGTCGACGGCGGTGGCGAGTTGGCGCTCGAGCTCATGCAGAACATTGCCCGTGAGTTCAACCAATCCGAAACAACCTTTGTGCTACCGGCGACCCGGGCGGACGCCGACTGGAAACTGCGCTCTTTCACGCCGAAAGGCGTAGAGGTTTTCGGTGCAGGCGGCCACAACACGTTGGGGGCCTGGTGGTGGCTCGCTGCAGCGGGGCGGCTCGATCTGAGCGATGGCCCAACACGGTTTCATCAACAGATCGGCGACTTGGTATATCCATTGGCCATCTGGCAAAGCCAAGGGCGGCTCGAAAAGATCGTTATGCAGCAAGGAGCCCCAGTGGCCGGCGCGCAAATCTCAAATCCTGGCGCTCTTGCCACGGCGCTTGGCCTAAATACTGACGAAATAACGGACGTCGTGCCTTGCCAGGTGGTGTCGACCGGTGCTGCCCATCTCCTGGTGCCAATCCGCGATCGCCAAGCCGTCGACCGGATTTCGCCTGACGCCAAACAGCTTTTCGACCTGCTCAACGAGGTCGGCGGGGAAGGCTGCTACGTCTTCTCACTTGATCCGCCACAGCCTGGAACCACAGCGTATGCACGGTTTTTCAACCCGACTGTCGGCATTTCCGAGGATCCGGCAACCGGTACGGCGGCTGGTCCGCTCGCCGCACATCTCGTTGCACACGGTCTTGTACAGCCCGGCGTAATAAAGATCGAGCAAGGCACGGCGCTCGGACGTACCAGCATCATCGAGCTAGATGTAGATGCCGGCTCAGTGAGCGTCTCTGGACGCGGCATCGTGGTGGCGAGCGGGGCGTTTTCGATCTAGTCGAAGGTGTAGTCCGGTGGCCGCGCAGGCAGCGAACCTGTGCCTGTCCCACAATGGTCGCAGCAGGTGGGGCCCTGCCATTTTGCGCGACTGTCGGGATGGCGTGGTCTGCCACTCGCCTTCGGCCTGGATTCGCTTAAATAGCCGATTTGTTTAATCTGTTCAGGCTTTCGCCCAGTATGACAGGCGCGATGCCGAGCAGCGCAATGTCCTTGATCAGGAACTGACCGGCGGGACCGAGCGCGGGAAAGCCCAGCGTAGGCTCCCAGATCGGCAGGGCAACCATGATCGAACAGGTGACCAGGAAAATCAGGGCGGCCAATGTCCCGCCGGCGACACCGGCGCGCGTCGACCAGGGAGAGGCAATCAGGAGAAGCGCGGTCGCGATCTCGACGACGCCAAGCACATACGAGGCACCGGCTTCACCAAATACCGGATACATCCAGGCGAGCCAAGGCGTGCCGCCGATCAGCGGCCTCAACGCCTCGATCTCAGCAGCCGTGAACTTCATCCCGCCGATCATGAGAAGCGGCAGTATGACCCCGGTCAGGGCGAGGATCCGCCCGGCTTTCCTGACCGCGGCGGCTCGCGCCCATGGCCGGGGAAGGGTCTCGTCTTGACCTTCAGGCTCTGATGTTCTGAGAACCGGCATGAGTTTCCTCCTCCAACCGCCAATTGCACCACCCGTGTCTTAAATTTGCGCCGCCGGGGGTAGACGACATAGAAGCTGGAGACGGCTTTCAGCGCGTGGTCGAAGAGCCGGACAACCCTGCCTGTGGCGAGGTCAGCTGAAACGAGCACGGTGCGGCCAGGCACCACGCCTTCGCCTTGGACGGCCGACTCGACCGCGAAGGTGGCGGAATCGAAGGTAAGGCCGCCCTGCGGATCGACGCCTTCGCCCCCGCGCTGGCGAGCCAGGCCGCCCAGTCGATCCAATAGCCGTCGCGGATCAGCGTGTGGTGCCTGAGGTCCCCGGGCTTGCGCAACGGATGCGCGCCCCTGCCGCCGAAGATACAAAAGAGGTTGTGTCAGAGGGGCCCGAGGCGATAGCAATTATTCTGCTGTTGGGGGGCTTTTCATCATGACAACTCGCCTGGGTCTGCTGACGACATTCTGCTTCATCGTCGCAGGTTTACTTGTGGCCTTGGTTGCTACCGCTTCGGCCGGCGCAAAGCAGAAGACACCCGAAGCGTGGCCGATGAATTTCGCTCTGGTTCGGAACGGCGATTGCAAGGTAAGCTGCGTCCAATGGATTTCTGCCGAGGGCACGATAACAGCTGACACTGGCAGACAATTTGAGCAGTTTCTGACCAAGCTGAAGGGCCAACGGCTTCCCGTCGTGTTTCAGTCTGGCGGGGGGAACGTGGCTTCGGCGCTTTGGATTGGACGCATGATCCGGACCGCTGGCCTCGAAACCGCGGTGGGCAGAACGGTGTTGAACGGCTGCCCGATGCTGGTGCCGCGCTGTCCCGAAAAGATCGTCAAGAACGGCTGGTCGGAAGGCGAAGTTCACGCAGGCGGGGCGTACTGTTTCTCGGCTTGCCCCTTCGCCTTGGCTGGGGGGCATGTCCGCGCCGCGGCTGTCAATGCCAGGATCGCCCTCCATCAAATAACGGACGGCAGGAAAAGAGCGCCTACGGCGACGGGACGCAGAAACCTCGATGAAATTTCTACGCGGCCTGATCCGGCCCTGAAGCGGATGCTTTCCGACTATTTCGACGAAATGGGCGTCCGCAGCGGCGACGTGTTCGTGATGATGGGCCTGGCAACGCCGGAGGGCCTCTATAACGTCTGGAGCGCTGAAGCGCTCAAATCAGGCATCATTACGAAAGTCTTCTCATACTCGGACGAACCGGGCTACGTCATTGGTGGAACCGATGACGAACCGGGCGACGTCATTAATATCCCGCCTGAGATCGAGATTTTGCTCAAATAGGCAGCCAGCCCGGGAGCCAATCAGCCCAGAAGGTTGCGCGCTGTGCGCATGAATATTCTGGATCCGATCGGGATCGGGTCGTCTGGAAAGTCATAGTCGGGGTTGTGCAGCGCAGGGTACCGCTCGCCGGCGCCGAGGAAGAACATGGCGGGCGCTGCGCTATGGCCGAACACGCCGAAATCTTCCGAAGCGCGCATCGGCAGGGCTTCCTCTGTGCGTGGCACGCCTTCTTCGTCGAGCGCGCGCTGCAGGTGTTCCACGGCATCCGGCGCGTTGACGCTGGCAACGAAGATCTCGTGATAGTCGTAGCGGGCCGAAAGCCGATGCTCTCCCGCGATCTTTTCCACCAGCGCTTCCGCGGCGGCGCACAGGTCCGCCATGCGCTCATCGCGCCTTGTGCACAGCGTCGCCCACACTTCTGCAATTCCCGGCGCAATGCCGAACACGGCTTCGCCCATCAGGGCATGGGTGACGGTCACCATACTGAAATCGTCGTCAGCGAAGGTTCCGCGCCCGAGCGCGGGCAGTGCCGGCATTAGCTGGCTGACCGCCATCATTGGCGAGACACCCGTTTCGGGCATCGACGAATGCGCGGTCTTGCCCTCCAGCAATATCCGCATGCCGCGTGAAGCACAGTCGACCACGCCGGGTTTGATGCGCACCTCACCGAACGGCACACCGGGCAAATTGTGCAGCGAGAAGGCCAAATCCGGCGCGATCTCGGAAAAGCGCGGATCGGCGACGACGCCGGCCGCGCCATTGCCGGTTTCTTCCGCCGGCTGGAACATCAGCACGACGCGGCCGCGGGCAGGTCTTTCGCGCCCGAACTGGCGGCCAAGTGCGGCGAGGATTGCGGTATGTCCGTCATGGCCGCACATATGCGACTTTCCCGGTACGAGCGACGAATGAGAAACGCCTGAAAGCTCATAAATCGGCAGCGCATCGAGTTCCGACCGGAACAGGACTGTCGGACCGGCTTTGCCGCTTTCATATACCGCCGCCACACCGTGGCCGCCCAATCCGGTCAGCACCTTGTCCGGCGCTGTGTCGGCGAGGAAGTCGACAACCTCGCTCGCGGTCTTCTCTTCCTCATTCGAGATTTCCGGATGCTGGTGCAGCCTGCGGCGCCATGCCGTCAGCTCGACAATGTCTCGATTGGTCAGGGTCATGTTTTTCCTGCTCCGCTTGGCGCTAGAGCAATTCCAGGAAACGTGTGAAACGGTTTTCCGTCCGGAATTGCGTCAAAACAAAGAGATAGAGCGGCTCCGCGATTCTATCAAAAGCTGAACCGCTCCTCTGAAAGAGGGGCATCATCGGTGCCGATTATGATCCCTCCTCGACTGCAGCCGGATGGGGTTCTGTAGGTTAACTCTGGGCTCGAAACGGTCGTTACGCTTACCCGATTAATGGGTCCTGACTCTAGAGCGGTTCAGCTTTTGATAGAATCGCCGACCCGCTCTAAATAGTGTTTTTACGCAATTCCGAACGGAAAACCGCTGCGCACCTTTCCTGGAATTGCTCTGCTACCCATTCGCCATCTCCCTCAGCCGGAACTTCTGGATCTTGCCGGTCGAGGTCTTCGGGATTTCGGCGAAGATCACGGCTTTCGGCATTTTGAAGCGGGCGAGCAGCGCGCGGCAGTGGTCGATGATCTCGGCCTCGGTCGCCGTCCTGCCCGGCTTCAGCTCGACATAGGCGACCGGGACCTCGCCCCATTTGTCGTCGGGCCTGGCGACGACGCCGCAGGAGGCGACGGCAGGATGCTTGTAGAGCGCCTCCTCGACTTCGATCGAGGAGATGTTCTCGCCGCCGGAAATGATGATGTCCTTGGAGCGGTCCTTGAGCTGGATGTAGCCGTCGCGATGCATGACGCCCAGGTCGCCCGAGTGGAACCAGCCGCCGGCGAAGGCCTCGTCGCTCGCCTTGCGGTTCTTCAGATAGCCCTTCATGACGATGTTGCCGCGGAACATGACCTCGCCGATCGTCTCGCCGTCGGCCGGCGTCTCCTCCATCGTCTCGGGATCCATCACCGTCAGATCCTCGAGCGCGGCATAGCGCACACCTTGCCTGGCCTTCCTTGCCGCCTTCTGTCCCTTCTCCAGCCCATCCCACTCGCCCTGCCATTCGTTGACGACCGCCGGGCCATAGGTCTCGGTCAGGCCATAGAGGTGGGTGACGGCAAAACCCGCATCGGCCATGCCCGACAGCACGGCTTCCGGCGGCGGTGCCGCGGCGGTGTTGAAGGTGACCGTCTGCGGAAATTGCCGCTTGTCCTGGTCACTGGCGTTGATCAGCACCGACATCACGACCGGCGCGCCGCACAGATGGGTGACGCCGTGGTCGGCGATGGCGTCGTAGATCGGCTTCGGCCGCACCCAGCGCAGGCAGACATGGGTGCCGGCCTGCACGGCCAGCGTCCACGGAAAGCACCAGCCATTGCAGTGGAACATCGGCAGCGTCCACAGATAGACCGCATGCTTGCCCATGCCGGCATGGATGGTGTTGGCATAGGCCATCAGTGCTGCACCGCGATGGTGATAGACGACGCCCTTGGGATTGCCTGTCGTCCCGGAAGTGTAGTTGAGCGAGATCGCGTCCCATTCGTCGTCGGGCATCGACCAGGCGAAGTCCTCCTCGCCGCCGGCGACGAAGGTCTCGTAGTCGAGCGTGCCGATCCGCTCGCCCTTGGGATAGGGCGCGTCAGTGGCGTATTCGGGATCGTCATAGTCGATGACCAGCGGTTTTACCCTGGCCAGCGCCAGCGCCTGGCTGACGACATTTGCGAACTCGCGATCGACGACCAGCACCTTGGTTTCGGCATGGTCGAGTTGGAAGGCGATGACCGCGGCATCGAGGCGGGTGTTGAGCGAATGCAGCACCGCCTTGGTCATCGGCACGCCGAAATGCGCTTCCAGCATCGGCGGCGTGTTGGACAGCATGACGGTGACGGTGTCGCCCTTGCCGATGCCGCGCCTGGAGAGCGCCGAAGCAAGCTTCAGCGACCGCCGCCAGAAATCGCGATAGGTCGTGCGCTGGCGGCCATGGATGATCGCGACATGGTGGGGAAAGGTCCTTGCCGCCCGCTCCAGATAGCTGAGCGGCGTCAGCGGCTGGTGGTTGGCCGGATTCCTGTCGAGATCCTGTTCGTAGGGATTGCCCATCCCGTCCTCCCCAATATCGAGCGCTTCCAACCACGGGACGCCGCGGACGAGGCCGCCTCAGCTACTCCCGCCGCTACTCCTCGCCCTTACCTTCTGACCATAAACTATCAATGTCCCGATGCCCTTCGACGATATTCGCCACCTCGAACCAATCGCCGTTATAGCGGAAGAAAATCACGTATCCTCTGAAAGCGAAACTTCTGATATCTGGCCGGAGATCGGGATGAGCACGGCCAATCGTCGCCGGCAAGCTCGACAGATCACGGCATTTCTGGCGCAGAGCATCCACAAAACGCCGGCCAAGCACTAGGCTGCCGCTTTCGCGAGTTATGTATTCAAAGATATCAACCAAATCTGTCTGGACCGACGGCAACATGCGCAGCCGTGGCACCCCTAGAAGCCTTCCTTTGCGAGTTGCTCAGCCTTGGCTTCCATGGCCGCATCAATATCCTGCTCGGTCGCTTCGCCGTCGTCGGCAAACGATTTGTCCAGCATGGCGCGCAAGGCCTTCAGCTTTTCCTCGCGTTCCTCGACCAGGCGCAGGCCCTCGCGCACGACTTCGCTGGCAGAGCCGTAGCGGCCACGCTTCACAATGTTGGCCACAAAGGCTTCCCAGCGATCTCCCAATGAGACGTTCATTCTTGAGTCTCCTGTTTCGCAAATGGTACTGCAATAACAATGGATGCGCAATTACTGACATAGCGAAGATCTCGCGCTCCCTCGCCTGGCAACGGGCGAGCGGCCAGCACCTCGGCCGGGTTTGACTTTTGTCGAGAGCCATGAATAATGTCAGCGAGGAGATGGCATGGCGATCCGACCGGCAGAACAGCTTATCCACAAGGCCGCCTGGCTCTACTATGCCCATGGCTTGCGCCAGGACCAGGTGGCCAGCCAGCTCAAGATTTCCCGAGCCTCGGTCGCCATGTATCTGCGCAAGGCGCGCGAGACCGGCATCGTCAACATCTCGACCTCGACCCAGCTTTTCACCGACGATGTCTTGGCGCGCCAGCTTGAAGACGCATTGAAACTCGATGCCGTCTGGATAGCGCCGGAAAACGGCCATGTCGCCGATCCGTCGACCGACATCGCGGTGCTGGCGGCCAGCGTCTTTCTCGAACTGATCAAGAAGGGTGATCGCATCGGCGTCGCCTGGGGAAGGACCATCTACACGATCGCCGACATCATGTCCTATGCCGATCTGCAGGATGTCACGGTGGTGCAGCTCTGCGGCAATTTGGGAGCCCCCTATTCCTACCGGCCCGACCAATGCACCATGGAAATCGCCCGCCGGCTCAATGCCAAGGGACTCAATTTCTATGCGCCGCTGGTGCTGACGACAGAGGAACTGGCGCGCGGCCTGCGCGACGAGCCGGTGATCCGCGAGCAGTTGTCGGGCATCAGTGCGTGCAATCTGGCGCTTTACTCGGTCGGCACCGTCGATGCCGACAGCCATGTCGTCAAATGCGGCGCCCTGACTACCAGCGAAATGGAGGTGCTGCGTCGTGCCGGGGCTGCCGGCGTCATCGCCGGTCAGATCATCGACGCGCAAGGCAAGGCGCTCGACTGCAGCTATAACAGGCGGATCATTTCGGCGGAGCTGTCATCGCTGCGCAAGATTGAGAAGCGTCTCGTGGTGGTGCAGGAGGACAGCAAGTTCGGACCGCTGGTTGCGGCGATCGCGGGCGGGCTGTGCACGCATCTGGTGGTCGGCGCCCGGATGGCGCGACGGCTGCTCGACCATGCCGGACCGGCAGCAGAGAAGGTCGCCTAGATACGCAAAAATACGCTGCGGGCACTTTGTCATAAAGGCGTCGCGGCATTCCTGTTCACACAAAGAAAAAAACCGGACGAAGCGAACATGAAGAACCTGTGGAATGACGGCGACGCGGAAAAGCTGGTTGCCGACTATGCAATGAAGGGCGTGGCCCGCGACCTGGCGCTGCGCGTCTACACGACCAGGCTTCTGGGCGGCGAACCGCGGCTTGTCCTGCATGGCGGCGGCAACACATCGTGCAAGACAAAGGCCATCGATCTGGTCGGTGACGAATGGGACGTGCTCTGCGTCAAGGGCAGCGGCTGGGACATGGGCGTCATCGAGCCGCAGGGCCTGCCGGCGGTCAAGCTCGGCGCGCTGCTCAAGGCGCGGTCGCTCAAAAAACTCTCCGACGAAGACATGGTGGCGCTACAGCGGGTGAACCTGATCGATCCGTCTTCGCCCAACCCTTCAGTCGAGACGCTGCTGCACGCCTTCCTGCCGCATAAATTCGTCGACCATACGCATTCGACCGCCATCCTCGCCATTGTCGACCAGGACGACAGCGAGGCGCTGAGCAAGAAGGTCTTCGGCAACAAAATGGGGTTCGTGCCCTACATCATGCCCGGCTTCGACCTGGCGAAGGCGGCTGCCGATGTCTTTGACGCCGATCCGACGGTCGAAGGCCTGATCCTCGACAAGCATGGCATTTTCACCTTCGGCGACGATGCCAAGCAGGCTTACGACCGGATGATCCATTATGTTGATATCGCCGAGGATTTCATCGCCAGCCACGGCAAGCCGCACAGCGAAAAAGCTGCCTTGCCGGCCAGGCTGGCGAAGCCTGCGGAGATTGCGCCGATGCTGCGCGGCGCGGTAGCGGTAGCGCGCGGCGAAGGCCGCTTCGACCGCATGATCAGCGACTTCCGCACCTCGGACGCGATCGTCGATTTCATCAATTCGGCAAAAATTGCCGACTATGCCGGGCGCGGCGTGTCGACGCCCGACCTGTCGATCCGCATCAAGACCGGACCGATGGCGCTGCCGGCGCCCGACGCGGGCAAGATCGACGACTACAAATCCGTCATTCGCCAGCATGTCGAAAACTTCGCCACGGATTATCGCGCCTACTTCGAGACCAATGACGCGCTCGATGATGTGAAGCGCACTATGCTCGACCAGATGCCGCGCCTGACGCTGGTGCCGGGGCTCGGCATGTTCGGCCATGGCCGCACGCTGAAGGATGCGAAGATCGCTTCCGACGTCGGTGAGATGTGGATCGAGGCGGTGCGCGGCGCTGAAGCAATCGGCGATTTCCATCCACTGTCCAAGGCCGACCTGTTCCCGCTGGAATACTGGTCGCTGGAACAGGCCAAGCTCGCCTCCAACAAGCCGAAGCCGCTGACCGGCCAAATTGTGCTGGTCACCGGCGGCGCCGGCGCGATCGGTGCCGCCACGGCAAAGCTGTTCGCCGACAACGGCGCTCATGCGGTCGTCGTCGACCTCGACGCGGCAAGGGCTGCAGAGGCGGCGAAGAAGGCCGGCAACGGTTCGATCGGCGTCGGCGCCGACATCACCGACCCGGCGCAGATGCGCGCTGCCTTCGACAAGGCGGTCGCCGTCTACGGTGGCCTCGACATCCTCGTCTCGAATGCCGGTGCGGCCTGGGAAGGCAGGATCGGCGAACTCGACGACGCCACTTTGCGCAAGAGCTTCGAACTCAATTTCTTCGCCCACCAGTCGGCGGCGCAGAACGCAGTGCGCATCATGCTCGAGCAGGGCACCGGCGGCGTGCTTTTGTTCAACACCTCCAAGCAGGCAATCAATCCGGGTCCGAAGTTCGGCGCCTATGGCATGCCAAAGGCGGCGACGCTTTTCCTGTCCAGGCAATATGCTGTCGACTACGGCGCCCATGGCATCCGCTCCAATGCCGTGAACGCCGACCGCATCCGTTCCGGGCTGTTGACCGACGCGATGATCGCCAGCCGTTCGAGCGCCCGCGGCGTCTCGGAAAAGGAATATATGGCGGGCAATCTGCTTGGGCAGGAAGTGACGGCCGAAGACGTCGCCCAGGCTTTTCTGCATCAGGCGCTGGCAGAGCGCACCACCGCCAATGTGACGACGGTGGATGGCGGCAACATCGCGGCGGCGTTGAGGTAACTGAAACTTTGCCATCCTCGGGTGGGAGATCACCGGAGAATCCTAACAAATATTGTTAGAGCTTGTGAGATATGATACAAGCTAAGCATGAAAACCCAACCGATGCGCACCCTTACCATATCCCTCACCCCGCAACAGGCGGCCCGCCTGCAAAGCGCTGTCGAAGCCGGGGGATATGCCTCTAACAGCGAGATTGTCCGCGACGCCCTGCGCCTGTGGGAACAGCGCGAGGAACTGCGCGCCTTGGAGTTGGAACACTTGAAACGGGCCTATGCCGACGGCATGGCCAGCGGCAAGCCGGTGGACGTCGAACCCGCCGAGTTCATACGCGGTTTGAAGGCAGAACGCCGCGCCCGTGGCTAGATATCGGCTCACGCCGCGCGCCTCGCAGGATTTGCGGGATATTTGGCACACCATCGCAATCGGCGGAGCACCCCAGGATGGGCACGGCCAGGCCAGAGTTGAGCGTGACGGCCCGCGTGCTCATCGAGGGCCGCTACATCGTCATCTACGAACCGCAGATGGAAGGCATCCTGGTCGTGGCGATCGTCCACGGGATGCGCGATCCAGAGCACTGGCTGTAAAACCAGAGAGGCTGACGGAGCAGGCATTGAGACCTAAAGCGCGTCGCGCTTGACCGGCCTCATGCGACGCGCTTTAGGTTGTTGTCGTTGTCGCAAAACCGCTGCACACCTTTGCGCGACACGCATTGGAAAAGAGCGGCCGCTCACGAGCCGCCCTTCCCTTGCGCCTGCGATGGAGTGCTACTTCGCGTTCGGGTTCGGCATCCAGGCCGGCATCGCGACATCGGCATGGGCGAACTGCGGCAGCTTGGCCGAGAGGTCTTCCATGTTCTTGATGTCCTTGTCGATCAGGTTCTTCTGGGTGATCAGCGTCGGCGGCACGATGACGTTTTTGCCGGGGTCTTCGCCGGCCAAAAGCTGCGCCAGCGCGCGCACCGAAACCTGGCCGACGACGGCCGGGTTGGTGGCGGCCGTCGCCGCCCAGGCGCTGTCGGGCTCGCGCATCGCGGCGATGTCGGAGGTCGAGATGTCGGCCGAATAGATCTTGATGTCCTGTGACAGGCCGGCTTCGTCGACGGCGATCTTCACGCCCTTGGCGAATTCATCATAGGGCGCGAACATCACCTTGATGTCGGGGTTGGCCGACAGCACCGAGCGGGCCTGGTTGGCGACGGAATTGGCGATCGGATTGTCGAGCGTGCCGAACATCGCCGCCTCGTTGATGCCGGCATATTTCTTCTTGAAATCGACCCAGGTCTCGTTGCGGCGGTCGAGCGGCGCGATGCCGGCGACGTAGACATAGCCGGCCTTCCAGCTCTCGCCATTGTCCTTGATCGCCTGTTCGAGCGCGAGGCGCGCGAGATCGCGGTCGGACTGCTCGATCTGCGGTATTTTGGGGTTTTCGACATTGACGTCGAAAGCGACAACCTTGATACCGGCGTCGACTGCGCGCTGGGCTGCTTCCTTCATCGATTCCGTCAGGCCGTGCTGGATGATGATGCCCTGAACGCCGAGCGCAATGGCCTGGTCGACCATGTCCGCCTGAAGGGCGGCGTCCTGACGGCTGTCAAGGACGCGCAGATCGACGCCAAGCGCCTTGGCCTGCGCTTCGACACCGGACAGATAGGCCTGGAAGAAGTCACCGGTCGAGAGATAGCGGACCAGCGCGATCTTGACGGCGCCGGGCTTGTCGAACGGCGCCGGCCTGTCCTGCGCCATCGCCGGGACCTGCATCAGCAGCGCAGCGCCGGCAAGCCCGAGTGCTGCCTTCCCCAAAAGTCTTCTTGTGATCTTCATGGTGTCTCCTCCTCTTGTTGAACTCAAATTTTCAGCCGGGCGAAAATCCTATCCGTCGAAATCCTACCTGGTGCCCCTGCCGGAAAGGGCGAAGGTGAAGACAAGGGCAACCACGAGAACCACGCCCTTGATGAAATCCTGCGTGTAATAGGGCGCATTCATCATCGTCAGACCCTGCAGCAGCACGCCGACAAACACCGCGCCGACAGCCGTGCCGAAGGCGTTCGGCTTGGCGGCGCCAAGAACCGCGTAGCCGATGAGTGCCGCAGCGACAGCGTCGAGCAGGAGATTATTACCCGAGGCGATGTCGCCGCGTCCAAGCCGGGCAGCGAGCAAAATGCCTCCGATCGAGGCAAAAACCCCTGAAATAACGTATGCCCAGATTTTGTATGCCTTGACAGGCGCGCCGGCGAGCTCAGCAGCCCGTTGGTTGCTGCCGACCGCATACATCATGCGACCGAAACGGGTGTATTCGAGAAAGAACCAGATCAGCACCGCAAGCACGAGCAGGACGACGACCGAAACCGGGATGAGGTTGGGGATGAAGAAATCGAAGCGGTGGCGTCCGAGCGCCAGGAAGGCGCGGCCGAACGTGCCGTTGGCGACCGAGCCGTCGGGCATCGTCATGCCGGTGGCGATCGAGCGGCCTTCGGTCGGGATGCGCTGCAAGCCGACGAGCAGGAACATCATGCCGAGCGTCGCCAGGAGATCCGGCACGCGCATATAGACGATCAGCCAGCCATTGATGAGGCCGACGACGGCGCCGATCAGGAGACAGGCGACGATCGCAACGACGGCGTTCTGCTCCAGCACCACCATGACGTAGGCGGCTGCCATCATGGCGCTGGTGGCGACCGAGCCGATCGACAGGTCGAAGCCGCCGACGACCAGGGTGGCGGTGACGCCGAGCGCCAGCACGCCGGTGATGGCGACGGACTGGAAGATGAAGACGGCGCTCTGCGGCGAGACGAAGCCATCGGCGGCGATGGCGAAATAGGCGATCAACCCGAACAGCAGAACGATGAAGCCATAGCGGATGGCATGGTCGCGCGCGGCTGCCATCCTTACCCAACCCGAACTCATGCCCTTTCCATTCCACGTCCCATTATCTTGCCCGCCTCACGCCGCGCTGTGCAGCGGCCCGCCCGCCACTTCGGCCAGCAGGCGCTCGAGGTCGATGTCGGCATTGCGATGCTCGCCGACGATTGACTGCTCCGACATCACCAGGATGCGGTCGGCGGTCTCCAGCGCCTCATCGAGCTCGGTGACGAACAGCAGCGTCGCACGGCCGTTGGCGCTCGCCCGCAGCTTGGCCGCGATGTCGCGCCTGGCTGAAATGTCGACGCCCTGAAACGGCTCGTCCAGGATGAACAGTCTTGCCGCCTGCGACATCCAGCGGGCGACCATCACCTTCTGCTGGTTGCCGCCGGAAAGGGCGGACATTTCGTCCTTCTCCGAGCGGCAGACGATGCCCAATTCGCCGATCTGCCGGCGGGCGGTGGCGCGCTCGACGCGGCGCTTGAGGACGCCCAGACGCGACATCCGCTTGTGGAACGGCAGACTGATATTCTCCTGGATGTTGAAGTCGCCGACGATCCCGTTTTCGCTTCGGTCCTTGGCGACAAGAAACACGCCGGCGGCAATCGCCTCGCCTGTCGACCCCGGCGCATAGGCTTTGCCGTTCAGCACCATGGTGCCGGACAGCGGCTTGCGCACCCCAAACAGCGTCTCGGCGAGCGCGGTCTTGCCGACGCCGACGAGGCCGGTGATGGCAACGACCTCGCCGTCGCCGAGCGTCAGCGAGATCGGCCTGGAACCTTCGGCAATACGCAATCCGTCGATCGTCAGGACAGGTCTGGCCGAATTCCTGGCGACGATCCGGTCGAGCTGGATTTTGCGGCCGAGCATGGCGTTGACCGCGCCTTCGTAATCGAGCGGTTTGCTGTCGAAAACGCCGGAGACGACGCCGTCGCGCATCGAGACGATCCGGTCGGCAAGCCGCCTGATGTCCGACATCCGGTGCGAGATATAGAGGATGGCGACGCCCTGCTCGCGCAGCCAGTCGAGCAGCGCGAAAAGCCGGTCTGCCTCGGCGCTGGACAAAGACGAGGTCGGCTCGTCGAGGATCAGCACTTTCGGCTGATGCGCCATGGCGCGGGCAATCGCCACCATCTGGCGGTCGGCCAGCGAGAGATCGCTGATCCGGGCTTTGAGGTCGATCATCAGCCCCATGCGGTTGGCAACCGCCTTTGCCTCGCGGCGCACCCGGCGCGGATTGAACAGGGTCGGCGCGCCGCTGCCGCTCAGCCTGTCGAGCGTCAGATTGGTGGCGACGTCGAGGTCGGCGACGACACCGTCATTGATGTTCTGATGAACGGTAACGACGCCGGCGCGGATCGCCTCCGCCGGCGTTTTCGGCGCGAAGTTTTGGCCGGCGAGGCTCATCGTGCCGCCGCCGCGCTCGTAAACGCCGCTGATGATCTTGACCAGGGTGGATTTGCCGGCGCCGTTGGCGCCCATCAGCACGGTCACTTCACCGGCATGCAAATCGAGCGAGACGCCGCCAAGCACCTCGATAGGGCCGAAGGATTTCCTCAGGCCGTCGACGCGGAACACGGCATCATTGCCCATTCGTTCCTCCCTGGCGACGACGCTATGGGCTGTTCCGGCAATTGTCAACACGATTGACAATTGCCAGAGGGCTTCCTAGCTTGGACCAACCGTGATGGCTCCACTAAGATGAGAGCGCGTAAACGGGAGGTGAGGATGACTGGGAAATTGCCGTTCGAAGCACTGTCGGTCGAAACACTGGCGGCACGCCTCGGCGCCAACGCGGCGCTGTGCTCGCATATCGGCAAGGACACGAGCCGCTGGAAGGTTCGCGAGGTCGGCGACGGCAATCTGAACCTGGTGTTCATCGTCGAGGGTGCGCAGGGTGCGGCCGTCGTCAAGCAGGCCCTGCCCTATGTCCGCCTGGTCGGCGACAGCTGGCCGCTGCCGCTAAAGCGTTCCTTTTTTGAATATCACGCGCTCACACGGCAGCAAGCGAGAGCGCCCGGTTCGGTGCCTGATATCCATCACTTCGACGAAGGCCAGGCGCTGATCATCATGGAGTATCTGTCGCCGCACATCATCCTGCGGCGGGCGCTGATCGAGGGCCGGCAATTGCCCAACATCGCCAGGGACATCGGCCTGTTCATGGCCCGCACCCTGTTTCGCGGCTCAGACCTGCATATGGCGACCAAGGATCGCAAGGCCGATCTGGCGCTGTTCGCCGACAATGTCGAGCTCTGCGACATTACCGAGAACCTGGTGTTCTCGGACCCGTATTTCGACGCCAGGATGAATCGGCATACGAGCCCGCAACTCGACAGTATCGTCGCAGAATTGCGCGCCGATCGCGACCTCAAGGTCGAGGCGCAGCGGCTGAAGCATATCTTTGCCGCCAATGCAGAGACGCTGCTGCATGGCGACCTGCATTCCGGGTCGATCATGGTCACCGAGACAGAAACGCGGATGATCGATCCCGAATTCGCTTTCTACGGCCCGATCGCCTTCGACGTCGGCATGCTGCTCGCCAATTTCTGGATGGCGTTCTTCTCGCAGTGTGGCCACGAGCAGAACGGAAAGCGCGACGCCATGCGCGCCTATCTGCTCGACGTCACGGTCGAGACATGGTCGGTGTTCCGCAGCGAGTTCTCGCATCTGTGGCGAACCGAGCACACCGGCATGCTCTACCAGAAGAGCCTGTTCGAGGATCAGGGCGACAGACTCGGCGCCGAGCAGGCGCTCGACCACATGCTGCACCAGGTCTGGACCGACATGCTTGGCTTTGCCGGCGTCGAGGTGCACCGGCGCATTCTTGGCCTCGCGCACAACGCCGATTTCGAAACCATTGCCGACGCCGATCTGCGCGCCACATGTGAGGCGAAGGCGCTGAAATTCGGCCGTCACATCGCCGTCAACCGGCGCCAGATCCACAGCATCGACGAGGTCAACACGCTGGCCGCGCTGATCGAACGGGAGGACAGGATTTGAACGTCGGCGACCGCCACTACCGCACCATCTGGCTGAGCGACGACGGGCGTTCGGTGGAGATCATCGACCAGCGCTGGCTGCCGCATGATTTCCGCGTCGAAACAGTCGGCACCGTTGCCGGCATTGCCACGGCGATCCGCGACATGTGGGTGCGCGGCGCGCCACTGATCGGCGTCACCGCGGCCTATGGCGTCGCCATGCAAATGGCCGACGACCCTTCCGATGCGGCACTCGACGGCGTCTGGGAGGTCTTGCACGAAACCCGCCCGACGGCGATCAATCTGCGCTGGGCGCTCGATGAGATGCGAAACGTCCTGCGGCCGCTTCCCTCTGGACAACGCGCCGAGGCGGCTTACCGGCGCGCCGGCGAAATCGCCGACGAGGATGTCGGCCTCAACCGCGCCATCGGCATCAATGGGCTTGAAATCATCAGGGAAATGGCAGCACGCAAGCAGTCGGGCGAGCCGGTCAATATCCTGACTCACTGCAACGCCGGCTGGCTGGCCACCGTTGACTACGGCACCGCCACGGCGCCAATCTATCTGGCAACGGAAGCCGGCATTCCCGTTCACGTCTATGTCGACGAAACCCGCCCGCGCAACCAGGGCGCCCAGTTGACCGCATGGGAGATGGCCGGCCACGGCGTGCCGCATACGCTGATCGTCGACAATGCCGGCGGCCATCTGATGCAGCGCGGCCAGATCGACATGGTCATCGTCGGCACCGACCGCACCACCGCCGCCGGCGATGTCTGCAACAAGATCGGCACCTATCTGAAGGCGCTGGCCGCCGCCGACAACGACGTGCCGTTCTATGTCGCGCTGCCGTCGCCGACCATTGACTGGACGGTGGGTGACGGGCTGGCCGAAATCCCGATCGAACAGCGCTCCGGCGACGAGGTCTCGCTGGTCTGGGGCAAGAGCGCGAATGGCGAGATTGCGCAGGTCCGCATCTCGCCCGAGACGACGCCCGCGGCAAACCCGGCCTTCGACGTGACGCCGGCGCGGCTGGTCACCGGATTGATCACCGAGCGCGGCGTCGCCAAGGCTTCGCGCGACGGCTTGAAGGCGATGTTTCCCGGACGGGGATGATCCTGCTGCCACGGTTACTGCTGAAACGGTTGGCGGCGGACCTAACATCAAGGCTGACGGCCCGCCGGCCCCCTGAAAAGACCCTACCTCGCGGGCAATGCAAAAGATCTGCGTCTACAAGACTGCTAGCATTGCGATGTCGATCCACCGCATGATCCGACAAGGCCGCCACCAGCTGGCGCAGCCGACGGCGGGACTGCGGAATTGGCTCTCGTGAACGCATTCATCCCAAACCGGATTGCCAATCCATGGTAGTGTGATTATACCAGTTACTAAGGTGACGATCGGCACAGCCGTCGTTGGAGATCAGGAGCACGGCTAGATGACAACGATTGCGCTGTTTGGTGCCGGCGGCAAAATGGGTTACCGCCTGTCGACCAATTTTCGCGGCTCTCCCTACACGATACGCCATGTCGAGGTCAGCGACGCCGGCCGCGAGCGGCTGAAGACCGGGCTGGGCATCGACGCGGTCAGCGCCGATGAAGCCCTTGATAGCGCCGAGGTGGTGATCCTGGCGGTTCCCGACACCCATATCGGCAAGGTCGCCGCCAGCATTGAGGGCAAGCTTGCGTCTGGCACCATGGTGGTCGTGCTTGACGCCGCGGCGCCTTTCGCCGGTCATTTGCCGAAGCGGCCGGACCTGACCTATTTCGTCACCCATCCCTGCCATCCTCCGATCTTCAACGACGAGACCGACATGGCGGCCAAGAAGGACTACTTTGGCGGCGTGAAGGCCAAGCAGCATATAGTCAGCGCGCTGATGCAGGGACCGGAGGAGGATTTCGCCAAGGGCGAAGCGATCGCCAAGATCATCTGGGCCCCGGTGATGCGGTCGCATCGCGTCACGGTCGACCAGATGGCGCTGCTCGAGCCGGGCCTTTCGGAGACCGTCTGCGCTTCGCTGCTCGTCGTGATGAAGGAAGCCGTCGACGAGGTCGTCGCCCGCGGGGTCGACCAGCAGGCCGCGCTCGACTTTCTGCTTGGCCACATGAATGTGCTCGGCGCCGTCATCTTCGGCGAGACCAAGGGCGTGTTCTCCGACGCCTGCAACAAGGCCATCGAGTTCGGCAAGCCGGTGCTGATGCGCGACGACTGGAAGCGGGTCTTCGAGCCGGAAGAGATTGCAGCGAGCATCCAGCGCATCACCTGAGGTGACCTTTTCGTTCTCCCCTTGTGGGGTGGATTGGCGCGCAGCGCCAAGACGGTTGAGGGTGCTGGACGGAATGCCGTTTTTGCCAAGCTGGAACACCCCTCATCCGACCTCGCGGAGCCTGTCCTCGGGCTTGCCGAAGGCAAGACCCGTGGGCGAGGCCACCGCCCGGGGCGAGTCACGGGCCTCGCCCGCCCTTCGGGCCCCACAGGGGGAGAAGGTAAAGCCGCTTCCTACGTCACCGCGGCGACCCTGCCCGCCGCATCGAGGCGACAGCCGACTCGCGCCTGCCGAACCTCGACGCCGCCTTGTCTTGCATAGTGTATGCGCACCTCGATCCGCGCCGTGAGCGCGCCCCGCAGTTGCTGCAACGGACCTGCGCTTACCGCTTGAACACGCACGGCGCCAAGCGGCGCCGCGGCCGACGCGATCGCCGCGCGGCAGGCGCGCACCACAGCTGGTGGGATACCGGGTTTGGCTACCAGTGGCGCCATAAATGGATAGCCATAGGTGATCCGCGCCGACGCGGCGCGACCAGTTCCGGAAGGCCTGAGCGCGCGCGGCAAGATGGCGAATTGTCTTGCGGCCATGGCCTTGGTGGTGGTTGGCGCGACGCCGGCGGTCGCGGCTTGCCCCGCGCCCAGGGCCGGGTTGCCTGGCTTACCTCCTGGAGCGGTGGCCGATGGGGACGAACGGTCTCCCACCCCGACACCTGTCGATAGGCCGCCGCTTGCACCGCCGAGGTTGCCGCTGACGCCAAGTCCGGCCCCGAGCGATCCCTTGCTCGCGCCGAGCGATCCGCCAAGGCTTGCTCCCCCTACTCCGTCGACGCTCGTGCCGCCCGACACAGAGGCGCCTTTCGGGCCGGCGCCAAGGCCAGCACCGACCCCGACACCGCCAAGTTTGCCGCCAAGCCCCGCCTCAAGAGCCGAGGCAGGGCCAATCGCGATCGCGGCTGTCAATGCGGCTGCGACGTATCTGTTCATCACCATAGTCCTCCTGCGGCATGTAGCTCGGTCCACGGAATGCCCTTCACGATCAGCCCTCGCTAGTGAGCGCCGAGCTTCGGCGGACGCGTCGGGAGCAACGCCTCGGGAAGCGCGATGGTCGCCACCACAACAGGTCGCGATGGTCTTTTGGCCTTCGCTTTGGGGTTTTCCCGCAACCCCGATTGACGGGCTGGTCGCGAGCGCACGGACACATCTGCACGCGAAGTTGCGACGGCACGCGCTTTCGGAACGCGGTCGATACGCTCGCTGCGACGCTCGTCCCGGGCCTTTTCAACGTCAATCGCCTTTCGAGCGGCGCTGAGCTCGCGGGCCAGGCCGATGGCCTTGTTGCGCTCTTGCTCCAACGCCACGCTCAGCTCCATCGAGACGCGGCTCGCTTCCTGCTTTGCCGCGTCGCGTTCCCGGCGGGCGATGTCGCGATCACGAGCAGCTGAATCTGCCCGTTCGCGCTGCAGTTCGAGTGCGTCGCCAGCTCGCTTCAAAGCCGCCTCGGCCACCTGTCGTTCCCTGATGGCGTTGCTGCGCGCGACCGCAGCCAGATCCGCGCTTGTCTTGAGCGCGTCGATGGTTTGGCGCGCCGCGGTGAGTTCGCGTTCGAAGCGCTCAGCCCTGTGCCGCTCCTCATCAAGCGCTCGCTGCGCCTCTGCTAGAGAGGCCTCCACAGAGTGACGCGCTTCAAGCGTGGCAGCCTTCTCATGATCGGCGAGAGTGGCTTTGGCCTTCAAGCTTTTGGCTTCGCGTTGCGCCACTTTGAGATCGAGCGCGAGCTCTTCGGCTCGTCGCCGCTGCTGTTTTAGCGCCTGTCCTTGTTCAGCCATCCTGTCGGCTACCGCTCGCGCCTGCGCGCTGGCGTCGCGGGCGCCGCGCTGCATCACCGCCAGTTCGGCTCGCGCCGCCGCCAAATCGCGGCCGTCATGGTCAGCGCGAGCCGGGTCACCGCGAGCCGGCTGCACGGTCTTCTTGAGCGCGTCGACTTCCCTCAACGCCGCAAAGAGCTTTTGTTCCAGCGTGCCGCGATCAGTCCGCACCGCATCGAGTTCCCGCGCCAAGGTGTCGGCGCGTTGACGCGCTGTCGCAAGGTTCTGACTGTGTCGGGCGGCATCGTTGCGAGCAGTTTGGCGAGCCGCAAGTGCTTCCGCGCGCGCTGCCGCAATTTCCATGCGAGCGGCGGACAGCTCATTCAGCAATGCCCCTTGCAGAGCTTGCTGTTGCTCCGCAGCAGGCTGCTGAGGTGTGTGGGAATCGCGCACGCTCGGCTGCGCCTTGGCCTGGCCGTTCTCGACACTGGCGCGTTCCGAAGCCACAGCCGAAGAGCCGTCTCTGGCTGCGTCCGCCGGCGGTTCGGGCGCTTCCTTCTTGACCTCCACCGAAGCTGTGAGGTCAGAAGACGAATGTTGTATCAGTTTGACGGTTATGTCAGCCCGCTCCTGACGGCCGCTCCTGGCTTGCAAGCGATCGGAAATCAGCTTTGCCAGCTCTTCCTCACGCAGACCTGCGGCGGCAATGCTCCCGATCAATGGAAGGTCAAGCGTGCCAGTCGAGTCGATCGTGAATGTATGGTTGAGCTGCAACGCTTCCAGAACGCCATCGCGCAAGGCGGTCCATTGCCAAACGTGCAGTTCGATCGTGTCTCGCGGAGCAAGTCTGTCGTCAGCCTTCGGCCGACCGTGTGCCGCAGATCCCAGCAGCAGGATGATACAGAACGAAACGAGGCACAGTATGGCGCTGCAGCTCCTGCCGCCACGCAATGAAGCCAGATGGCGTCGGTCAGCAAAGCTTGGCGCGGGGCTGCAGGATGGCGGCCTGAAACTCTGCACGAAAGTCATAGCTGAACCTCACCGGCAATGCGACCCTTGCCGCGAACGGATTCATTAGGAAAACCGCGCGCGCAGGCTGGGGCCGCGGAGAAATTCCACAACCACGACGCGATACTAGCAAAGCCTGCGCGTACCGCTGAGCACCGAATAAGGCTTAGCAATGTCTCTGCCTTACTTATTTATTGCGCCCTCACCCGCGTATCGTACCCCTTAAGGTGGTGGTTCTCCGGCTTGGCCGGCTGCATGCGCATCGCAGGGAACGAAGCATCGCTCCTGGTGGGATGACTCTCCGGTGGCGCTTGCTGCTCATCAGATACATATCATCTGAATTTGTGGTTGACTCATTATACCAGTTGGCTTAGCTGTTGAAATGGCTTTGGCCAGCCGAGGCCGGGCTGAAAATTGGGCAGGCGGCAGGTGGAGGGCCAGGCTGAGGACGGAACCGAGCCGGATGATCCGCCCGGGTGAGCCGGCAAATGATCCGATGCGCGACACCGGACGCGATCCGCCTGAAAAACTGGAATGCATCTCAGCCTGGCTGCGGAAGCACAGGCTTTTTCAAATGGGAGGAAATCATGAAACTCACTCGCAGAATGACACTTGCGGCTTTTGCCGGCATGCTAGCGCTGGGCACCGCCGCACCCACCTACGCGGCGGATCTCGTTGCCATCATCACGCCCTCGCACGACAACCCATTCTTCAAGGCCGAAGCCGTCGGCGCGGAAGCCAAGGCCAAGGAACTCGGCTATGAAACGCTGGTGCTGGTTCATGACGACGACGCCAACAAGCAGTCCGAGCTAATCGACACGGCGATCGGCCGCGGCGCCAAGGCGATCATTCTCGACAATGCCGGCGCCGATGCCTCGGTCGCCGCAGTGCAGAAGGCCAAGGACGCGGGCGTTCCGTCGTTCCTGATCGATCGCGAGATCAACGCCACCGGCGTCGCCGTCGCCCAGATCGTCTCCAACAACTACCAGGGCGCCCAGCTCGGCGCGCAGGAGTTCGTCAAGCTGATGGGCGAGAAAGGCAATTACGTCGAACTGGTCGGCAAGGAATCCGACACCAATGCCGGCATCCGCTCCAAGGGCTATCACGACGTCATCGACGACTATCCGGACCTCAAGATGGTGGCGCAGCAATCGGCCAACTGGAGCCAGACCGAGGCCTACGCCAAGATGGAATCGATCCTCCAGGCCAATCCGGACATCAAGGGCGTGATCTCCGGCAACGATACGATGGCGATGGGCGCCCAGGCCGCCCTTGCCGCCGCCGGCCGCAAGGACGTCATCGTCGTCGGCTTCGACGGATCGAACGACGTGCGCGACTCGATCGCCTCAGGCGGCATCAAGGCCACGGTCCTGCAGCCGGCCTATGCGCAGGCGCAGATGGCAGTCGAGCAGGCCAACGACTTCATCAAGAACAAGAAGTCTCCGGCCGAGGAAAAGCAGCTGATGGACTGCGTCCTGATCAATGGCGACAATGCCGCCAAGCTGGAAACTTTCGCGCTGACCAACTGAGCCGGTGTGACATCAATCGCAAGGGACGAGCTTCCGGCTCGTCCCTTGCTTCCATTTCCTGGGTGCCCTGACCGCCATGCCGAACAAGCCGACATGTTGAACAAGCTGATTTGGCCGACCGTTGCCGTGATGTTTGGCATCAGCCTGACTGCCTGCAAGATCCTGCCGACACCGTCCGCGGAAGATGGCGGCAATGCACCGGCCTTCAATGCGGACAAGATGGTCGGGGATATCTGGGCTGCCAAAATGGTGCCGTATCTCCAGCAGAAGGCCGGATCGTTTCCAGAGGTTCACGCCCTGGCGAAAGTCGATCCTGCCGCTGCCGGCGCCAAATTTGGCAATCCGAAGAAGCAGGCGAATTCGCCGTGGACCTTCGCGGTTCGCCTCGAAGGCAAGATTGTTGCGGCGAATACACAGTCACGCGCGGCAACCATGGACGTCGATGCCGACGGTGACGGCAAGGCGGATGCGCGGGTGCAGATCGGACCCGCGATGCGTGGCACCGCGCTGCGCGACAGCCTCGACTTCATCCAGTTCAACGATTTCACCAATCAGATCGACTTCGCCCAGTTCGGCAAGGCGTTCAACATCCATGCCGACAAGACGGTGCTTTCCAAGCTGCCGCGCGAAGCGCTGGAGGGCCGCAGCGTCAGGGTTGTCGGCGCTTATGTCATGGGCAGCGGCCAGGACCTGCCGCTGGTGACCCCGGCGGAGGCAGAGATCGGGCCAAAGCCATGACTGCCGCCACCGATCATCATGTCCTCCTGAAGCTGGAAGACGTCTCCAAGGTCTATTCGGGCACAGTCGCGGTCAAGCGCGCGAATTTCGAGGTGCGCAAGGGCGCGGTCAACGTGCTGGTCGGCGAGAACGGCGCCGGCAAATCGACGCTGATGAAGATCATCGCCGGCGTCGAACAGCCGACGCTCGGCCGCATCCTGCTGGAGGGCGAAGAGGTCTCCTTCTCCTCATCCGGCGACGCGGTGAACCGCGGCATCGGCATGGTGTTCCAGGAGTTGAACCTGTTCGGCAACCTGAGCGTCGCCGAAAACATTTTTGCTACCCGCGAGATCACCAACCGGTTCCGCAAGATCGACAGCCGGGAACAAGAGCGCCGTGCGGCCGAATTTCTCGAACGCCTGCAAGCCGGTATCCGGCCGGACATGCTGGTCGAAGATTTGCGCATCGGCCAGCAGCAATTGGTCGAGATCGCCAAGGCGGTTTCGCTCGATGCGCGCATCCTGATCATGGACGAACCGACCTCGGCGCTGAGTGCGGCGGAAGTCGAGATCCTGTTCAAGGTGATCGCCGACCTCAAGGCGCGCGGCGTGGCGATCGTCTACATCTCGCACCGGCTCGAGGAGCTGATCCGCATCGGCGACTACATCACAGTGCTGCGCGACGGCCGCATCACCGGCCAGGAGAGGATGAAAAACGTCGACACGCAATGGATCGTGCGGCAGATGATCGGCTCCGACGCCAAGGACTTCGCCAAGCCCGACGGCCATGTTCCGGGCGAAGAGATCTTCCGCGCCGAGGACATCTGCCTGCCGCGGGTGACCGGCGGGCTGGCGGTCGACCACGTCTCGCTGTCGCTGCGTGCCGGCGAGATCCTCGGCATATACGGCCTGATGGGCGCCGGGCGCAGCGAGCTGTTCGACTGCATCATGGGGCGCCACGGCCATGCGACCGGGGTGATCTTCATTGCCGGCAAGAAGGTCAGAGAACGCGACACCACGCGGCGCATCCGGCGCGGGCTGGCGCTGATCCCCGAGGACCGCCAGCGCGAAGGGCTGGTGTCGATCCTCTCGGTCGCCAGTAATCTGACGCTGGCCAGCCTGTCGCGATTTGTGCGCCTGTTCCATATCAGCGGCGCCAAGGAAATCCAGGCGGTGACGCAGATGGTGCGGGAGCTGGCGATCAAGGTCGCCGGTCCGGCGCAGGAGGTCTCGTCGCTGTCGGGCGGCAACCAGCAGAAGGTGGTGATCGGCAAGGCGCTGCTCACCGGACCGAAGGTGCTGTTGATGGACGAGCCGAGCCGTGGCATCGATGTCGGAGCCAAGGCCGACGTCTTTCGCACCATGCGCAAACTGTCCCGCGACGGGCTGGGCATTCTGTTCGCCACCTCCGATCTCGACGAGGTGATGGCGCTGTCGGACCGGATCGCGGTGATGAGCAATGGAAAACTGACCGGCATGTTCGATCGCGCCGAGGCGACGGAGGCGTCACTTGTCGCCGCATCGGCGCTTGGCCACGGGCCGGTCCCGCATATGGAGAGCCACGCCCATGACTGACATCCCGGCCAAGGCTTCAGTTGCCTCCACCTCGAACGGCTCCGTGCTGCTGACGCTGATGAAGGCGAGGACGTTCATTGCGTTGATCGCCGTCCTGATCTTCTTCTCGATCGCAGCACCCAATTTCCTGTCGGCCGCCAACCTGATCCTGATGTCGAAGCACGTGGCGCTGAACGCCTTCCTGGCCATGGGCATGACCTTCGTCATCATCACCGGAGGCATCGACCTCTCGGTCGGCTCGATCGTCGGCCTGTGCGGCATGGTCGCTGGCTATCTCGTGCTCAACGGCATCGACCTGCAGGTCGGCTACACGATCTATTTCAACGTCTTCGAGATCGCACTGATCACGCTGGCGGTCGGCATATTGATCGGCGCCGTCAACGGATTGCTGATCACCAGGTTGAATGTCGCGCCGTTCATCGCCACGCTCGGCGTGCTCTATGTCGCACGCGGTCTGGCGCTGCTGTCGTCGGATGGCCGCACCTTTCCGAACCTCGTCGGCAAGCCCGATCTGGGCACGACCGGGTTCGGCTTCCTCGGCGCCGGCCGGCTGCTCGGCCTGCCGGTCTCGATATGGATTCTTGTCGTCGTAGCAGTTGGGGCGGCCTATCTCGCCAAATACACCCCGCTCGGCCGCCACATCTTCGCCGTCGGCGGCAACGAACGGGCGGCGCGGATTTCGGGCGTCCGGGTCAACATGGTGAAGATGTTCGTCTACATGTTCTCCGGCTTCTGCGCGGCGGTCGTCGGACTGATCATCTCTTCCGAGCTGATGGCCTCGCATCCGGCGACCGGCGAAAGCTTCGAGCTCAACGCCATCGCCGCGGCGGTGCTCGGCGGCACCTCGATGTCGGGTGGCCGCGGCACGATCGGCGGCACCATCGTCGGCGCCTTCGTCATCGGCATTCTTTCCGACGGGCTGGTCATGATGGGCGTGAGCTCGTTCTGGCAGATGGTGATCAAGGGCTTGGTCATCATCGTCGCCGTCGTCGTCGACCAGGCGCAGCGCCGGCTGCAGAGCCGGGTGACGCTGATGCAGATGGCAAAGGCGGGCTGACCCGTGGCGGAACTGCGTGGAGCGCTGATCGGCTGCGGCTTCTTCGCCGTCAACCAGATGCACGCCTGGCGCGACATCGAAGGCGCGTCGATCGTCGCCATCTGCGACCGCGACCCGGAACGGCTTAAAGTAGTCGGCGATCAGTTCGGCATCGCGCGGCGCTATCCCGATGCGGCGGCACTTTTTGCCGGCGAAAACCTGGATTTCGTCGATATCGCCACCACCGCGCCGAGCCATCGTCCGCTTGTCGAGATGGCGGCACAAAACCGCGTTCCGGCGATCTGCCAAAAGCCATTCGCGCCGACGCTTGCCGACGCCAAGGCTATGGTGAAGGCATGCAGCGATGCCGGCGTGGCGTTAATGGTGCATGAAAATTTTCGCTGGCAGTCGCCGATCCAGGCGGTGCGCGCCGTTCTCGACAGCGGCGATATCGGTACGCCCTTCTTCGGCCGTATCTCGTTCCGCTCGGCCTATGACGTGTTTTCCGGGCAACCCTATCTGGCGATGGGAAAGCGCTTCATCATCGAAGACCTCGGCATCCACAGTCTCGACATAGCCCGCTTCCTGCTGGGCGACGTTTCGACGATCACGACCCGAATCGCTCGCATCAATCCCAACATTGCCGGCGAGGACGTCGCAACCATGCTGATGGGCCACAAGAGCGGCGCAACGTCCGTGGTCGACTGCAGCTATGCGACCAAGCTCGCGACAGAACCGTTTCCGCAGACGCTGGTCGAGATCGATGGCAGCGACGGCACGATCCGGCTTGCACAAGATTACCAACTTACCGTCACCGGCAGGAACGGAACCGTGGTCAGCGACGTCTCGCCGCCGCTGCTGCCCTGGGCATCGCGGCCATGGCACAATATCCAGGAAAGCGTCGTCGCCATTCAAAAGCACTGGGTCGACTGCCAGGCGAACGGGACCGAGCCGGCAACCTCGGGCGCCGACAATCTCAGGACCTTGGTGCTGGTCGAGGCCGCCTATGCTGGTGCTGCAAGCGGCGAACCGGTGCAGCTCGACGCTTTGCTCAGATGACAGCCGATGCCTTCCTCGTGAATCAGCTGCCGGAATTCATCACCCGGAATTCATCACATAGAGCGCGCGTGAACGCTCGAGGTGCTTGATCATCGCCTTCTCGGCGCCGTCCGCGTCCTTCTGCTCGATGCGCCTGATGATTTCTTCGTGCTCGATCAGCGTGAAATTTTCCTTGCCGGTCCAGATCAGCATTTCGGTGTGATATTCCTTCAACCAACCAAGCATCGCTTCGCTGACCGCGACATAGATCGGGTTGCCGGATATCGCCGCGATCTGGGTATGAAGCTTCATGTCGGCGGATATGAAGGCTTCGGAATCGCCGCGGAAGCTCCGCTGTTCGGCAACCGTTGCCCGCAACCGCTGCACGTCCTCGGCGGTGGCCTTTTCGGCGGCTTCCCTGACCATGCCGCGCTCGAAGAAGATGCGGGCGCTCTTGAGGTGCTCCAGCGTGTCCTTCGACGACGACAGGATGATCTTGGCGGCGCCGTCGACCTGCTTGATGATCGACTTGGCGGTCAGCTGCAGCACCTTCGCCCGCTCGCCATGCGAGATCGCGACAAGGCCCATATTGCTCAACGCCTGCATCGCCTCGCGGATCGCCGGCCTGCCGACCGCGAAGCGCTCCATCAGCTCGCGCTCCGACGGCATGTCGTCGCCCGGCTGCAATTCGCCGCTGGTGATCAAGCGCTTCAGTCGCAAAAACACCTCGTCGGAAAGTTTGCGCCGGACGATCGGCTCCGAACGGTTCATCGTCGCGAATCACTCCCTTGACCGGTGTCTGTTTAGCATGGCCATGACGAATCCCGGAATGCTCGGCCGAGCAGGATATCGCTTGCAATACTTATGTACTCATTATACCAGATTTCCAGGATCAGGGAACTTTTTTCGAACTATGATCACCCTCACCTATCGCATCGAGACGTCAGGCAGCATCGAGGCGCTGGCGGCAAAGATCGCCAGCGACCAGTCGACCGGAACCTTCGTCGCGCTGGCTGGCGAGACTGAAGAACTCAAGGCGCGGGTGGCGGCGCGTGTGCTGGCGATACGGCCCCTTCCGGACGCCGATCGCCCGTCGCTTCCCGAAGCCGGCGACGGGCCCTTCAAGCGCGCGGATGTCGACATCGCGTTTCCGCCGGATGCCATCGGCACCGATCTTTCGGCATTGATGACCATCGCCATTGGCGGCGCCTTTTCGATCAAGGGCCTGTCCGGCATTCGCGTCGTCGATATGAAGCTGCCGGAGGAATACCGGGGTGCGCATCCGGGTCCGCAATTCGGTGTCGCCGGCAGCCGCCGGCTGACCGGCGTCAGGGATCGCCCGATCATCGGAACGATCGTCAAGCCGGCGCTGGGGCTGCGCCCGCACGAGACGGCCGCGATGGTGGGTGAGCTGATCGACGCCGGCGTCGATTTCATCAAGGACGACGAGAAGCTGATGAGCCCGGCCTATTCGCCGCTGTCGGAACGGGTCAAAGCGATCATGCCGCTCGTCCTCGACCATGAGCAGAAGACCAGCAAAAAGGTGATGTATGCCTTCGGCATCTCGCACGCCGACCCGGACGAGATGATGCGCAATCACGATATGGTGGCAAAGGCCGGCGGCAATTGCGCGGTGGTCAACATCAATTCCGTCGGCTTCGGCGGCATGGCCTACCTGAGAAAGCGCTCCAGCCTGGTGCTGCATGCCCACCGTAACGGCTGGGACATCCTCACCCGTCACCCCGGCCTCGGCATGGATTTCAAGGTCTGGCAGCAGTTCTGGCGGCTGCTCGGCGTCGATCAGTTCCAGATCAACGGCATCGCCTCGAAATACTGGGAGCCGGACTGGTCCTTCGTCAGTTCCTTCGAGGCAGTGACCACGCCGATCTTTTCGCCAGATGATTGCGCGCTGCCGGTCGCCGGCTCCGGCCAGTGGGGTGGACAAGCCCCCGAAACCTACCGGCGAACCGGCCGAACGGTCGATCTTCTCTATCTCTGCGGCGGCGGCATCGTCAGCCATCCTGACGGACCGGGCGCCGGCGTGCGCGCCGTGCAGCAAGCCTGGCAGGCGGCCGTCGATGGCATACCGTTGGCGGACTTCGCCCTGAGCCACCCCGAACTGGCGCGGTCGATCGAGAAATTCGGCGACGGCAAAGCGGCCTGACGCCATGCAAAGCCTGCTTCTGAGCTATTATGGCGACGACCTCACCGGCTCAACCGACGTCATGGAGGCGCTCGAGCTCGGCGGCGTGCCGACCGTGCTGTTCATGCGTCAGCCGAACGAGGCCCTGCTTTCGCAGTTCGGGTATTGCCGTGCCATCGGCCTGGCCGGCACCAGCCGCAGCGAGACGCCGCAGTGGATGGACACGCATCTCAAGCGCGCCTTCGCCTGGCTGAAGACCCTGAACGCCGAAATCTGCCACTACAAGGTCTGCTCGACCTTCGATTCCAGCCCGGCGATCGGCAGCATCGGCCGGGCTATCGAGATCGGCCGCTCGGTTTTCAGCCAGGACAGCGTGCCGCTGGTCGTCGGCGCGCCGCAGCTCAAGCGCTACACCACCTTCGGCCATCTGTTTGCGGCCTACTGCGAAAGATATTACCGCATCGACCGCCATCCCGTGATGAGCCGACACCCGACCACGCCGATGGATGAATCCGACCTGCTGATCCATCTGTCGCGCCAGACGGACCTCACCTGCGGCCTGGTCGACCTGGCGACGCTGCAGTCGGCATCACGCTCGGAAGCGTTCGATCGCTTGCTCGCCGATGGCACCAACATCGTGTTTTTGGATGTCGACAGCCTCGAAAGTCAGGCGCTTGCCGGCAAGGAGATATGGCGGGTTCGCCGGCCGGGCGGCACTTTCGTCGTCGGCTCTTCGGGCATCGAATATGCGCTGCTGGCCGAATGGGCCGCCAACCAGACCGTGCGTGCCGAGCCCAGCTTTTCGCCGCCGGGTGCAGCCGACCGGATCGCAGTGGTCTCGGGCAGCTGCTCGCCGACGACGGAACGACAGATCCGGCATGCTTTGACGGACGGTTTCGAGGGGGTCGAGGTGGACCCTGTCGAACTGGTTTCCGAAGCCTCCAGCGATGCGATTGCGCGCGCGGCAGCAAGCGGGCGTGCCAGCCTGGAAGCCGGTCGCAGCGTCGTCCTCTACACGGCGCTTGGCCCCGCAGCCGATCGAGGCGCCGAGATCGACCGGCAGGAAGGCGCCCGCCACAAGCTTGGCCGCGGCCTCGGCGAACTTCTTCGCGAGCTGACGATCCAACAAAAATTGCAGCGCGTGGTCATTGCTGGCGGCGATACGTCGAGCCATGCGCTCGGCCAGATCGGCGTCGATGCGCTGACGGTCAGGATGCCGCTGCCCGCCTCGCCGGGCTCGCCGCTCTGCGTCGCCCACTCGCGCGTCAAGGCGATCGACGGACTGGAGATCGCCCTCAAGGGCGGGCAGGTCGGAACCGATCGCTATTTTTGTGCCATCCGCGATGGGCTCGGCGGCTGACAGGCGGCGCGCTGGATCTGCCTGATCTCACGAGTTCTTGAACACGGCGCGGTTACCAAGGCTCGATGCCTGCCCCACATAAGGCGCCGTATGCGTTGCGGCGGGGCGGCGCACAACGCTCAAGCGGGGCTGAGCTCCGCGATTGAACCAGCGGGGTGGCGCGATGTCATTCAGACCGTTGCTTGGTGACGGACGGGTTCGGAGCCAGGAAGAGAAGTCGGAGCCCCTGCAAACCGCGTCATGGGCCAGCTCCTCGATCGTTTTCGACAACCGGCGGTGGGCGTGCCGCGAGGCGGAGCTCCGCTGGACAGCCCCTCATCATCTGATCGTGCTGACCGAAGAAGGCGGAACGTCACAAACATCTATCCGGCACGAGGCGAGGTCGCTCTACGACGGAATGGACCGTCCCGGAGCCCTCACCTTCGTCCCCGCAGGCGCCGAGCGGCAGGGCTTCTATCGCGATGTAAACCTCTCCTACTCAGCCTTGTGGATCGATCCCGATATCGGCCTTCCCGGCTGCGAACGCCTGAGAGACCTGCCGATCCTGGTGAACAGGAAAGACGTGGTGATCGCCACGCTGCTGAGTTCGCTTCGCGACGAGATGGCACTCGGCCACAAGCCGGACACTGCCTATATCGAGCATCTGGTCGCCCTGGTCAGCCTCCGCGTGGCCACCCTGAACCGGGAGCAACACCCGTCTGTGGGTCACGGCTGTCTCAGCCGTCGCGCGCTTGGTCGAGTTCGGGCTTACATCGATGCCCATATGAATGCCGACGTTTCGCTGAGCGAGTTGGCAGCCGTCGCTGATATGGCCGTCGACAGTTTTGCACGCCGATTCAAGGCGACGACCGGCCTTGCACCCTATGCCTATGTGATCGAGGAACGCGTGCGGCGAGCCGAGCTACTGCTGCGCGAAACGGGTTTGTCGATCGGTAGCATTGCCTTTCGGCTCGGCTTTTCAAGCCAGAGCCACTTCACCACGACCTTCCGGCGTCTCAGAGGCATGACACCTCGGGCCTATCGGGTGAATTCTTCTCCGGAATCCTGATATTGCCGCCGGTTTCTTGAAAGAAAGCCGCCGCGCGCCTCCCCACCTCCAAGGTCGATGAGTGACAGAACCCGACGGTACGCCATCGGGTCAAGTCGCCGTCTTCCGTTCTTGTCATTGCGACCTGGGAGATCATGCATGGCCGAAACTGACAACAGAAACGGGCCGACGCGCCGAGCGGTGCTGGAGGGCGGCGTGGCGACCGGCGTGCTCCTGGCTACCGGTATACCGGTATACGCGGAGCCGGCCGTCGCCGTTGCGGCGGCCGCCTGGCCGACGCCGGCGCCGACTATGCCCATATCGCTGCGGATCAACGCGAAGGATTTTGCCGTCGAGCTCGACCCGCGGACGACGCTGCTCGACGCGTTGCGCAACCATCTCGGCCTCACCGGCTCGAAGAAAGGCTGCGACCACGGCCAGTGCGGCGCATGCACGGTGCTGGTTGATGGGCGCCGGATCAATTCCTGCCTGACGCTTGCGGCAATGCATGAAGGCGACGAGATCACCACGATCGAGGGCCTGGCCGTGGGCGACCGGCTGCATCCGGTGCAGGCCGCCTTCGTTGCCCGCGACGGCTTCCAGTGCGGCTACTGCACGCCGGGCCAGATCTGCTCGGCGGTCGCTATGCTGGGCGAGGCCAGGGCCGGCTGGCCGAGCCATGCGAGCGCCGACGTGGCAGCGGCTTCCGTCGCCCTCACCGATGCGGAGATCCGCGAGCGGATGAGCGGCAACATCTGCCGTTGTGCCGCTTATCCGAACATCGTCGCTGCAATCCGCGACGCGGCAGAGGGGGCGTGAGCAATGCAGTCCTTCACCTATGAACGTGCGGCAAGTGCCGAGCAGGCAGCCGCCGCGGTCGCGGCGCGGCCGGACGCCAAGTTCATCAGCGGCGGCACGAACCTGCTTGACCTGATGAAGCTCGAGATCGAGCGCCCTGCGCATCTCGTCGACATCAGCCGGCTGCCGCTCGATCGGATCGAGGAGACGGCGGCAGGCGGGCTTCGGGTCGGCGCCCAGGTCCGCAACAGCGATCTTGCCGCCGATCCACGGGTGAGATCGCGCTATCCGATGCTCACGCAAGCGCTGCTGGCGGGAGCGTCCGGCCAAATACGCAACAAGGCCTCGACCAGCGGCAATCTCCTGCAGCGCACGCGCTGCCCTTATTTTTACGACCGCAACATGCCTTGCAACAAGCGCGAGCAGGGTTCGGGCTGCGCGGCGCTGCAGGGCTTCAACCGCATGCACGCCGTGCTCGGCGCCAGCCAAGCCTGCATCGCGGTCCATCCCTCCGACATGGCGGTCGCCATGGCCGGGCTCGACGCCAGGATCGAGACCATATCGCCCGGCGGCGAGACCCGCACGATCCCGATCGGCGATCTCCATCGATTGCCCGAGGCGACGCCGCATGTGGAGACCGTGCTCAGCCACGGCGAGATGATCGTCGCTGTCACCCTGCCGCCGCCACCGCCCGGCCGGCAGGTTTACCGCAAGGTGCGCGACCGTGCCTCCTACGCCTTCGCGCTGGTATCGGTGGCAGCAATCGTCGAGAAAAGCGGCGATCGTATCCGAAGCGCTCGGATCGCCATGGGCGGCGTGGCAGCGAAGCCCTGGCGCGCGACGGAGGCGGAGCGCATGCTCGCAGGGGCAGCGGCGTCCGACGGCGCCTTTACCGATGCGGCCGAAGCCGCGCTCGCCGGAGCAGTCGGGCATGGCGACAATGATTTCAAGATCCCGCTGGCGAAACGGACGATGCGGCACACGCTCGCTGCTGCCGCCGAGAGTGCGTGAGGTGACATGATGACAGAGACGAAGACATCGAACCGTTCTCGCGAAACACGCAGCGGCGTCATCGGGCGTCCATTCGATCGCATCGATGGTCCGCTCAAGGTGAGAGGCGATGCCACCTACGCCTACGAGAATACGCTGGAGGGTACCGCCTTTGGCTATATTCTTGGCGCCGCCGTCGCCAAGGGGCGCATTGCCGAGATCGACACGGCCGAAGCCGAACGGGCGCCGGCAGTGCTGCTGGTCATGACGCACCGGAATGCGCCGGCCCAGCCGGATTTCGGCCCGGCGGTCATGCCGACGGTGCCGGAGGTCTTCACGCGCGCCCGGCCCGCGCTCAACAGCGAGCGGGTGCGCTATTACGACGAGCCCGTCGCGCTGGTGGTTGCGGAGACGTTCGAGGCGGCACGCGCTGCCGCCGGCCTCATCAAGGTGCGCTACGACGAGGAGCCGGGCCTCTACGATCTGCCGGGACATGTGGCCGACGCCTACGCACCAAAGCGGACCAATGCCGGCTTCGAGACCGACAGCGTGATCGGCGACTTCGAGAGCGCCTTTGCCGCGGCTCCGGTCAAGGTCGATGCCACTTACCGGACGCCCTTCGAACATCACAATCCGATGGAGCCGCATGCGACGCTCGCCGCCTGGTTGGGCAACGAGCTGACGATCCATACATCGGCGCAGACCCTGGCGAATTTCCGCGCGGCGGTCGCCAGCACGCTTCGCATCCCGCTCGAGCGCGTGCGCATCATCAGCCCGTTCATCGGCGGCGGCTTCGGCTCCAAGCTGATTGCCCATGCCGATACGATCCTGGCCGCGCTTGCTGCGCAGGTCCTGCAGCGTCCCGTCAAGATCGCGCTGACGCGACAACAGATGTTCGCCAATGCCGGTCATCGCGCAGAGATGATCCAACAGGTGCGTCTCAGTACGGACACTGACGGGCGGCTCACCGGGATCGCGCACGACGTCTGGTCGGCAACGTCCAGCTTTGAGGAGTACTGCGAGCAAACGGCAGTTTTTGCTCGCTCGCTCTATGCGGCGCCGAACCGTCTCACCCGCCATCGCCTGGTTCCGCTGGATATCAACCGCGGCGAATGGATGCGCTCGCCCGGCGAAGCGCCCGGCATGCTGGCCTTCGAATGCGCCATGGACGAGCTCGCCGAGCGGCTCGGACTGGACCCGATCGAGCTCAGGATCCGCAATGAACCGGCACAGGATCCCGAGCGCGGTGTGCCGTTCTCCACCCGCAATCTCGTCGCCTGCATGGAGGAAGGCGCCCGCCGTTTCGGTTGGCAGCGAAGAAACCCGACGCCGGGCAGCGCCCGAGAGGGCCGCAACCTCATCGGCTACGGCATGGCGGCGGCGATCCGTCCGAACTACATCGGCGCAGCAACGGCGCGGGTTGCGATCGACCGCGACGGTCGCGTGACAGCGCGGCTCGACATGACCGATATCGGGACCGGCTCCTATACGATCCTGACCCAGATCGCCGCGGACAGCCTCGGCGTGCCGATCTCGTCCATCAAAGTGGAGCTTGGCGACAGCCGCTTCCCGCGGACCGCCGGCTCCGGCGGGTCCTGGGGCGCCGCGAGCGCAGGGTCGGCGCTGCACAACGCCTGCACCGCCCTCAAGCAACGGATACTGGACGCGGCGCAGTCGAGCGAAGCCTCGCCGTTACGCGGCGCCAATACCACCGAGGCGAGCTTTGCCGACGGCGAGGTCAGGCTCGGCCAGCGTTCGGCAAGCCTGGCCGACCTCGTCCGACGGATCGCTCCCGACGGGTTCGAGGCCGAGGGTTCCGTGGCCGCCGGCGCTGCCACCCAGTCATACAAGGCTTTCTCGCAGCATTCCTATGGCGCGCATTTCGCCGAGATCGCTGTCGATTGCGACACCGGCGAGATCCGCATGCGCCGGATGCTGGCGGTGATGGGCGCCGGCCGTATCCTCAACCCCAAGACCGCGCGCTCGCAAATCATCGGCGGCATGACCTGGGGAATCGGTGCGGCGCTGATGGAGCAGACGGTGCTCGACCCGCGCTATGGCCACTTCGTCAATCACGATCTTGCCGAGTATCACGTCCCGGTCAACGGCGACGTCCCCCAGATGGAGGTCGTCTTCCTCGAGGAACATGACGACAAGGCCAATCCATTCGGCGCGAAGGGGATCGGCGAGCTCGGCGTCTGCGGTGCAGGGGCAGCTGTTGCCAACGCCATCTACAACGCGACCGGCGTGCGGGTGCGTGAATTTCCCATCACCCTGGACAAGCTGCTGCCTGACTTGCCGGTGATCGCCATTTGACGCGGCAAGTGGAGAGCCAAGGCTTTCGCTCTACGATGTACCCCCACCCCTAACCCTCCCCACAAGGGGGAGGGAGACTCCCGTTGGCGCTGACCCCGCCAAATTGCTTGCTTGCCATCCGGTGCCATAGGCGCGGCAGCGTTCCCTCCCCCTTGTGGGGAGGGTTAGGGTGGGGGTCCCCCTTCGCAAGAATCCAACTGCGCTCACGAACAAAGAGGCAGCCAGTCCCTGCGTGCAGGTCATAGCAGCGCGGGAACGCATTGCCGCGTGAAATGTCCATGCCCCGGGTGGAAATCCCGGTAACACGCTGTACTATCTGCGAAAATACCGAAATCGGGAGGATGCAGGTGCAGACCAAGAAGATCATCAACGACGGCAACCGCACTGTCGACGAGATGCTGGAGGGCATTCTGGCCGCGCATCCCCGCCATCTCAAAAGCGCGGAGGGCAGCTCACGCTCGATTATCGCCCGCGATGGGCCTCGCCAGGGCAAGGTCGGCCTCGTCATCGGCGGCGGCTCCGGCCACGAGCCGACCTTCCTCGGTTTCGTCGGCAAGGGCCTGGCCGACGCGGCGGCGATCGGCAATGTCTTTGCCTCGCCGCCACCGGACCCGATCCTCGAATGCGCCAAGGCGGCCAGCGGCGGCGCCGGCGTGTTGTTCATGTATGGCAACTATGCCGGCGACGTGATGAATTTCGACATGGCCGCAGAGATGGCAGCGATGGATGACATTGAGGTGCGCACCGTGCTGACCACCGACGACGTGGCATCGGCGCCGCGCGACCAGAGGCAAAAGCGCCGTGGTGTCGCCGGAAATTTCTTCATCTTCAAGGCCGCCGGTGCCGCCTGCGAGCGGATGCTGTCTTTCGACGAATGCGAGCGCATTGCCAGGAAGGCCAACGATCGCACCTTCACCATGGGCGTGGCGCTGTCGCCCTGTTCGCTGCCGCAGACCCGCCGGCCGAATTTCGAGATCGGACCGGACGAGATGGAGATCGGCATGGGCATCCATGGCGAGCCGGGCATTGCCCGCGGAAAACTGAAAACCGCCGACGAGATCACCGACGAGATGCTCGACAAGATCCTCGACGAAGTGGCGCCGGCACGCGGCGACAAGGTCGCCGTGCTCGTCAACTCGCTCGGCTCGACGCCGCTGATAGAGCTCTATATCATGAACCGGCGCGTCAAGCAGCGGCTCGATGACATCGGCGTGTCAGTTCACGCGACCTGGGTCGGCAATTATTGCACCTCGCTCGAAATGGCCGGCGCCTCGGTGACGCTGATGCATCTCGACGCCGAATTGCAGACCATGCTCGACCATCCTTGCGACTGCGCCATGTTCCGCGCCGGCTGAAGGTGCATCCATGACATCTATCGGTGCAGCCGATCTGAAAAGAATGTTCGATGCGATCGCGGAGGCGATCGAAGCCGACAAGGACAGGCTCTGCCAACTCGACGGCGTCATCGGCGACGCCGATCACGGCATCGCCATGGCGCTCGGCTTCAATGCTGCGCGCGATGCGCTGGCGCCGCTGGAGCTTTCGGCAACCGACCCGACAGCTCTCCTCAACATTGCGGCGAAGTCGTTCCTCAACGCCGTCGGCGCCTCGTCGGGCCCGCTCTATGCGACGGCCTTCATGCGTGGTGCGGCTGCCGTCAAAGGCAAGGCGATCCTGACAGATGCCGACATCGTCGCCCTGTTCCAGGCGATGGCGCAAGGTATCCACGATCGCGGCAAGGCCGAGATCGGCGAAAAGACGATGGTCGACGCCTGGCTGCCGGCGGCACAAGCCGCGGCCGCTGCCCATGCCGACGGCAAGACCCTGTCCGAAAGCCTGGCAGCTGCCCTCGAAGCCGCCGAACGGGGCGCCGAGGCGACCAAGGACATGATTGCCGCGAAGGGTCGTTCCTCGCGGCTCGGCGAGCGGTCGCTCGGGCACATGGACCCCGGCGCCGCGTCGGCGGTCACCGTCATTGGCGCGATCCGAAAAAGTCTGGGTTAGCCCAGCTTCGCCGCGTCGAGCCTGTCGATCGCCTGGACATTGCCGGCCGATGGCCCCTTTTCGTCGAACTCCGATGCGAGCCAAGCATCGACGATCGACTTGGCCAGTTCCGGGCCGATGACGCGGGCGCCCATGGTGATGATCTGGGCGTTGTTGGATTTCGCCGCGCGCTCCGCCGAATAGGTGTCGTGGGTGAGCGCGGCGCGAATGCCGGGCACCTTGTTGGCCGAGATGGAAACGCCGATGCCGGTGCCGCAAAACAGGATGCCGCGATCGTTTTCGCCGTCGAGGATGGTCTGGGCGAGCTTCTGCGACAGGTCGGCATAGTAGCCGGCCTGGCTGAGGTCGCTGACGGTGAGGCCGGGTTTGGTGGCCAGGTGAGCAGCGACGACGTCGAGCAGCGGTTTGCCGGCGCTGTCTGCTCCAATGGCAATTTTCATTTTTCTGTCCTTTTCTATTTCGATTGATTAGAGCCTGTTCCATCCCAAGGGATGGGGCTCTATCTTTTGTTTGAGCATGATCTTTTCCGAAACCGGATTCCACTTTTCGGGACCATGCTCTAGATCGCCGCCGAGGCGCGTTCGAGGATGTCGATATAACCTTCCGCCTGCCAGGCGGAGCGGCCAATGAACAGCCCGTCGATATGCGGCTGGCCGATCAGCTCGGCGGCATTTTGCGGATTGACGCTGCCGCCATAAAGCACCGGCGGTATGGCCGGCAGAAGATCGCCGGCGATCTTCTTGATCAACGCCTGCTGCCTGTCGGCATAGTCGGCACTTGCCGGAATGCCCTTGTCGCCAATCGCCCAGACCGGTTCGTAAGCAAACAGGATCGTCGCCGCCTTTGCCTGGCCTTCGAGATATTGCAGCGCGCCATGCACCTGCAAGGCCAGCACCGCATCGGCCTGGCCGCTGTTGCGTTGCGCCAGTGTCTCGCCGACGCAAATGAGCGGCACCAAACCGTGCTTCACCGCCGCTGCGGTCTTGAGGCCAACCGTGTTGTCGGACTCGCCGAAATGCTCGCGCCGTTCGCTGTGGCCGAGTTCGACGAGATCGAGCCCGCAATCCGTCAGCATCACCGGCGAGATCTCGCCGGTCCAGGCGCCTGCGTCGGCCCAGTGCATGTTCTGGGCACCGACCTTGGCCCGCGTCGATGCCAGCGCTTTCTTAACCTCGCGGACCGCCGTGAAGGGCGGGATGACGAAGGGCTGGATGCGGTCGTCGAAACCGGGGACGAACCCCGCCAGCGCGTCGGCAAAGTCAGTCGCTTCCGCAAGCGTCTTGTTCATTTTCCAGCTTGTGCCGACCCAATAAGCCACGCGTCCTCCTTCTAGAGCCTATTCCATCCTGCTTCTTTGACGATGATCTTTTCCGAAACCCGGCTCCCACTTTTCGGGATCATGGTCTAGTCCTTCTCGACCAGTGTTAGCGAAACGCCGGCGCCTTCCAGTGCCTCACGCATCTGCGGTCCGAGTTCTCGACCGGTGAAGACGGCGTCGAACGCCTTGAGATCGGTCAGGAAATGCAGGGCCGTGCGGCCGAACTTGCCGTGATCGACCAGCAGATATTTACGGGCGGCGGCGGCCATCATCAGCCGCTTGGTATGGACCACTTCCTGGTCCTGGTGAAAGGCGGAAGCGCCGTGGATGGCCGACGACGACAGGAAGGCGACATCGGCGCGCAACGATCGCAACGTGTCCTCGGCAAGCAGGCCGAAGAAGCCGTGGAATTTCTTGCTGTACTGGCCGCCGAGCGCGATCAGGGTGATCCCTCCAACGCCTGCCAGATCCTGGATGACGGCCAGATTGTTTGAGATCACCGTCAGCGGGCGCAGATCGGCAAGGTGGCGCGCAATGCCGCCCGCCGTCGAGCCGTCGTCGATGATCACCGTCTGGCCCGGTTCGATGACAGCCACGGCGGCAACCGCCAGGCGCTGCTTCTCCTCGGCGGCCTGCTTCTGACGATAGCGGAAATCGCTCTCGAAAAGGCCGCTCGGCTGGATCGAGGCACCGCCGCGTATCTTGCGCAGGAAGCCGCTTTCCTCGAGCTCGTCGAGGTCGCGATGGACCGTCATCTTCGACACGCCGAAGCGCGAGGCAAGGTCATCGACACTGGCTGTGCCAGTGTCCATCAGAAAATCCATGATGCCTTGCCGCCGGCCGTCGCTCTTCATCGTCCAGCCTGTTTTCTTGATCGATCCGCTGCGAATCCGCGGTGGCGGAAACGGCGAGCCAAAAGCCATTATAACAGAGGTAATCGCATAGGCATGTAAATTTTTGTGATGATGTTACATTTCTTTGGGATATTATTCGCTTTTGATTGCTATCTTGTAACAAGAATTGCTCCCGGCGCCTTGGCCAAAGGTTGCGGTTCTCCGGAAATCCGGCCAGAAGCATCAATGGGCTGAATGACGACCGGACAGCTCGCAAACCATAAGCTTGAAACCAAATACGGGAGACCATTGGGTGGCTCGCATCACATTGAGACAATTGCTCGACCATGCCGCCGAACACGGCTATGGCGTGCCTGCCTTCAACATGAACAATATGGAACAGGGTCTCGCCATCATGGAGGCGGCCGAGGAGACCAAATCGCCTGTCATCCTGCAGGCGAGCCGCGGCGCCCGCGCCTATGCCAACGACGTCGTGCTGGCCAAGCTGATCGACGCGCTGGTCGAGATCCATCCCGATATCCCGGTCTGCATGCATCTTGACCATGGCAACAACGAAGCCACCTGCGTGACCGCGATCCAGCACGGCTTCACCTCGGTGATGATGGACGGATCGCTGAAGGAGGACGGCAAGACGCCGGCCGATTACGATTATAATTCCGGCATCACGCGGCGCGTCGTCGACATGGCGCATTGGGGCGGCGTGTCGGTGGAAGGCGAGATCGGCGTCCTCGGCTCCCTGGAGATGGGCGGCGGCGAACAGGAAGACGGCCACGGCGTCGAGGGCGACGTCAGCCACGACCAGTTGCTGACCGATCCGGAGCAGGCGGTGCAGTTCGTCAAGGACACACATGTCGATGCGCTGGCCGTCGCCATGGGCACCAGCCACGGTGCCTACAAATTCTCGCGCAAGCCGGACGGCGCGGTGCTCGCCATGAATGTGATCGAGGAGATCCATCGCCGCCTGCCGAACATGCACCTCGTCATGCACGGCTCGTCCTCGGTGCCGGAAGAACTGCAGGAGATCATCAACAAATATGGCGGCCAGATGAAGCCGACATGGGGTGTGCCGGTCGAGGAGATCCAGCGCGGCATCAAGCACGGCGTGCGCAAGATCAACATCGACACCGACAACCGCATGGCGCTGACCGGCGCGATCCGCAAGGTGCTGACCGAGAACCCGAGCGAATTCGACCCGCGCAAATATCTGACGCCGGCAATGGCCGCGATGAGGAAGCTGTGCAAGGAGCGCTTCGAGCAGTTCGGCACCGCCGGCAACGCCCCCAAGATCAAGCCGCTGCCGGTCTCGGAAATGGCCAAGCGCTACAAGTCGGGCAGTCTCGACCCGAAATTCGGCTGACGTATTCTGGTTCGGAACAGGAGCCGCATCGGCTCCTGTTTATCTATCCTGTTCGCGGCAAAATCGCCGTCCTGCCGGTCTCGATAAACGGCGCCCAGTAGTCGACCGACTCGCGGATCATGGCGACGACCTGGTGGTCGACCGGCTCGCGTTCGCGAAACGACAGTTCGAGGCAGATCTCGTTGTCGACGCCGCCGCCGCGGCGAACCGTCTCCAGAAGCTTTTCCGGCGTGATGCGGCCGTCCTTGTTGTAGGCGGCGATGAACGGCCAATGGCCGCCCTTGTTCATCGACGACTGTTTGATGTGGATGATCGGCGATAGCCTGGGAAAGGCTTCGGCCCAGGCATAGGGGTCGATGTCGGCCGGGTTGCTCGAAGTCACGTCGCCATGGTCAATATCGACCATCATCTTCAACGGAATGGCCATGCCGGCTGCTTCGATCTGGTTGTGCAGTGCCCAGCAACTCTCGATCGTATGGCCGAATTCGCGGCCGACCGACATCGGCTCCCAAAACAGATAGGTTAATCCGGCCGTCTTGGCGTGCTCGGCGACGTCGCGCCAGCATTCCAGCGCGATGTCGAAAAGCCGCTCACGACGCTCGGGATTGTCAAAATCCCTGTGCGTGAAGATCGCGAACTGCGTGCCCATGCCGCCGGCGCCGAGCTCGGCCGAAATGTCGGCAAAGGTCTTGAACCAATCGACATAGTAGCGGCGCACGTCGGCGTCGGGATGGCCAAAATGGTTGAGCCGCCCGTAAGGGCCGGTCATGCCGGATGTCACGCGCACGCCGGTGCGGTCGAGCGCAGTGCGGAACAGGCGGACAAATTTCGAGATCGTCGCTGCCGGCCAGCCGGGATTGACGAATTCATGCGTGAGCTGCACGTCCCTGATGCCGATGTCGTAAGCGATCGCGTCGATCAGATCGTCCGGTTCGGCAAAACGGTTGACCAGCGGATTGGTGTTGAGGGAAAGCGTAAAAGTCATCAGCCTGCCCTCACCAGTCGGCCAACACACCAGTCCTCGAAGGCGGCTCTTTCCGCGGCGGACAGATGCAGGCCGTGCTTGGTGCGCCGTTCGAGAATATCGGCTGATGTCAGCGCCCATTCATGCTCGAACAAATAACTCGCCTCGCGTTCGAAAAAATCCTTGCCGAAGCACCGCCCCAGATCGGCGAGCGACCTGGCCGCACCGACCAGAACGCGCGTCCTGGTGCCGTAGAGCCGGCCATAGTGCTTGACCAGCGATGCCGGCATCCAGGGATATTCGCGGCCGAGATCGCCGAGGAACTGCTCAAAGTCGGCGTTGGCGATATCGCCGCCCGGCAGGTAGCCTTTCGACGTCCATGGCTTGCCCATTTTCGGAAAGAACGGGGCGATCCGGTCCAGCGCATGCTCGGCCAGCTTGCGGAAGGTGGTGATCTTGCCGCCGAAGACGGAGAGCAGCGGCGCCTGCCCGGATGATGCGTCGAGTTCGAAAATATAGTCGCGCGTCACCGCGCTCGGATTGTCGGCGTTGTCGTCATAGAGCGGCCTGACGCCCGAGAACGAATAGATGACATCGTCGCGCGCAAGCCCGCGCTTGAAGTAGCGGTTGACCACCTTGATCAGGTAGTCGACCTCGCTGGCATCCGCCGCTACGTCTTCCGGCCGCCCATCATAGGGAATATCGGTGGTGCCGATCAGGGCCAAGTCGTTCTGGTAGGGGTTGATGAAGATCACGCGCTTGTCGCTGTTCTGGACGAGATAGGCCTGCCGCCCTTCCCAGAATTTCGGCACGACGATGTGGCTGCCTTTGACCAGCCGGACATTCCGCTTGGAGTTCTGGCCGGCCACGCGGTTGATGATGTCGTTGACCCAGGGACCGGCGGCGTTGATCAGCGCCCGTGCCCGAACCGTGGTCCTGACGCCGGTTCGGCTGTCGCGCATCTCGACCGACCACAGGTCGTCTTCACGGCGGGCGGCGGTGCAGGCGGTCCGGGTGAAGATCTTGGCTCCCCGTTCCGCAGCGTCGAGCGCATTGATGATGACGAGACGGGCGTCGTCGACCCAGCAATCGGAATATTCGAAACCGCGCTTGAACGTATCCTTGATCGGTGCGCCTTCGGGCGCGGTGCGCAGGTCGAGCGTGCGGGTGCCCGGCAGCCGCTTGCGGCCGCCGAGATGATCGTAGAGGAACAGGCCGAGCCGGACCAGCCAGGCCGGTCGGTCGTCGGGGCTGTGCGGCAGCACGAAGCGCATCGGCCAGATGATGTGCGGCGCCGATTCAAGCAGCACTTCGCGTTCGATCAGCGCCTCGCGCACCAGCCGGAATTCGTAGTATTCGAGATAGCGCAGGCCGCCATGGACGAGCTTTCCCGATCGCGAACTGGTGCCTTCGGCAAGATCGTCTTTTTCGCACAGCATGACGGAAAGCCCGCGGCCGACTGCGTCGCGCGCGATGCCGGCGCCATTGACGCCACCGCCGATGACGAACAGATCGACGATTTCAGTGGCGCCGCTCATCTCGCCGGATCCTCTATGCCTGGATTGCGCTTCATGGCTGCCGCGACCTTCAGCACGGGTTGACCGGCGGCAGCCCGACGATGAAGCGGCGCACCTCTTCGGCCACTTGCTCGGCCGCATAGGTCACCGTGCGCACCGAAGCGCCGGCGATATGCGGCGTCAAGGTGACATTCGGAAGCTGCAGCAGCGGCCAGTCGGCAGGCACCGGCTCGACCGCAAACGTCTCCAGCATGGCGCTGGCGATATGGCCAGAGACCAGCGCATCGTAGAGCGCGTCGTAGTCGACCAGCGGCCCGCGCGCGGTGTTGACGAAAATCACCCCGGGCTTCATCCGGGCGATGGTGTCCTTGTTGATCAGGCCGCGGGTTTCCTCGGTCACCCGGGGATGAAGCGTGACCACGTCGGAGCGGGACAGGAGATCGTCCAGCGCGACCAGTTCGACGCCGGCATTGCCGTCTTCGGCGCTCAGTTGCACATAGGGATCGGTGACCAGGATGCGGCAGCCGAAGGCGCGCAGCAGGCGGACAACCTTGGTGCCGATATTGCCATAGCCGATGACGCCGACGGTCATTTCGTTGAGCTCGCGGCCGGTGCGGTCGGCGCGATAGAGATCGCCGCGCCATTCTCCCTTGCGCAATGCTTCGTGCCCGACCCGGATCAGCCGCGTCTCGGCAAGGATCGCGCCGATGGTGAACTCGGCCACAGCACTTGCATTGCGGCCGGGCACATTGACGACGGTGATGCCGTGGAACTTGGCTGCAACCATGTCGATGTTGATCGGGCCGCCGCGCGAGACCGCAACCAGCTTCAGCGCAGGCAGACGCTGCATCATGGTCTCGGAGAGCGGCGCAAGCTGGGTGACGAAGATCTCGGCGTCGCCGATGAAATCGACCACCTCGTCCGGATCGCCAAAATACTCCTTCACCTTGTCGAGGCCGAGCGCCGCATTGCCGAATTCCATTGGCTCGTCGGGCCAGGCCGCCTCAAGCGTGCGAATGTCGAGATTGTCGCCGCAGGCCTTCTCGACTTTCTCGCGAAAGACCTCGGGAAGCATGAAGCGGTCGCCAATGATTGCAATCTTCTTACGCATGCTCGACTTCTCAGTTTGCCCTGGAGGCGGCCATCGACCGCCAGACCGGCCGCAGCGCCTCATGCGCCAATGCGTAGGACGGAACCATACGCTCATAGATCGCCGCAAGTTTTGGGTCGCTCGGCTCCGCCGCGCCAAGCAGCGGCGTGACCCATTCGCCGACGCATTCGTCCATCGACGCGTATTGGCCGACGCAGACCGCAGCAATCATCGCGGCGCCCGCCGCACCAGCTTCCTCGCGCTGGCTGGTGCGAATGTCTGCGCCGACGGCAGCGCCGAGGATCTTGCGCAGAGCCGGGCTTCTGGCGGCGCCGCCGGTCAGCCGGATTTCGCTCGGCAGCGGCCCC
>SAQR01000002.1:0-241752 GCA_004020365.1 Mesorhizobium sp. | reverse complement strand
CCCCATGGCGGCGTAGCAATCGCGCGACGCGAAGGCCAGTCCCTCAAAAACAGCGCGGACCATATCGGCATAACCGTGCCGCGACGAAATGCCGACAAAACCGGCCCTGGCGTTGGCATCGACGAACGGCCCGCGCTCGCCGGCCTCCGACACATAGGGCTGATAGAGCAGCGAGGCCGGCTCCGATGACGATATCCATTCGTCGACCAGCGCGATCATCTCGCCATTGCTGCGGGTGATGCCTTGCGAGGCGAGAATACCGGAGGCGAGGCTAAGGATCCAATCGATGTTGAGCGTCGCCGCCATGTTCGACTGCATCTGCGCAAAGACGCCGGGCGCCGGCATCGTCATCGTGTAGCCGGTCCTGGCCTCGTTGAGCAGCACCTCGTCCGGCGTCTGCGCAAGCCGCATATGCATGCCGGTGGAGCCGATGATAGAGCAGCCAGGCTTGCGCTCGCGGTCGAGCAGGCCGGCGCCGAGCGCGGTGCAAGCGACGTCGACATAGGCCAGCACCACTGGTGTACCGGAAAGCAGCCCGGTCGCTTCGGCAGCCGCCGCCGACAGGCCGGCGCTATGCCTGGTGCCGTCAACGATCGGCGGCAGCAGATGCCTGAGGTCGGCGACGCCGAGCACCTCAAGCACCTCGTCGCAATAGAAGCGGGTGCGGAAGTCGCCAAACGTGAAGGTGCCCTCGGACGGATCGGTGGCGCGTTCGCCGGTCAGCTTGAAGTAGAGCCAGTCCTTGCAATGGAATGCCGTCGCGGCATCGGCAAGCCTGTCAGGCGCATTGCGCTTCATGAAGGCAAGCTGCGGCCCCTGCTGGCAGGCGGCGAGACCGCTGCCGGTCTTTTCGAAACGAAGCCGGTCATCGGGCCGCGCGCGGATCTCCTCGACGATGGCGGCAGCGCGCGCATCGAGCCACAGCCAGCCCTTCGCGACCGGCTCACCCTTCTTGTCGATCAGCCAGGTGCCATCGCCCTGCCCGGTCACGGCGATGGCAATGGTGCGGATGGCGAGGTCCGGCACCTTGTCGGCAAGCTGGCGCAAGGTGGTCGCAGTATCGGCCCAGGTGCGTGCCAGATCCTGCTCGGCACCGCCGCCCGGCAAGGTCTCATACCGGTTCGGCACCGCCGCAGCCGCGAGCTGCCGGCCCGCCGTGTCGAAGGCGACGGATTTGATGACAGACGTGCCGGCGTCGATGCCGATCAGCACATCCCGCATCAGGCGAGCTCCACGCCGTGCGAAATGGCCATGCCGCTGGACTGATCGAAGACGTGCAGGTTTTTCGGATCGATGCTGATATTGATCGGCGCGCCAAGCTCCAGGCGGGTTCGGTCGTGTTCGACCAGGACCAGCGAACCGCCGGCGAAATCCGCGGCTATATGCGTCTGATCGCCGAGCCATTGGTTGGCCGAAACCGTGGCCGGCACGCCGTCCTTCGAGCGACGAACAGCATAGGGCCTGATGCCGATGACGACCCGCTGCCGTTTGAGCAATTCGTCGCGAACCGAGCCGCTGAACGCGTCCTTGTCATAATCGAGTGAAAGCCCGTCGGGCAGTCGCAGATTGATCTTGTCGGCAGCCGTGCCGACATAGGCTTCGAAGACATTCATCGGCGGCTCGCCGACAAAAGTGCCGGTGAACAGGTTGGCCGGTCGCTGCTTGAGCATGTCGGGCGTGTCGAACTGCTGCAACACGCCGCCTTCCATCACCGCGATCCGGTCGGCAAGCGCGTTGGCCTCGGTCTGGTCGTGGGTGACCAGGATCGCGGTCAGGCCGCGCTCCTTGATGAAGTGCTTGATACGGCCGCGCAGCACGGCGCGAAGCTGCGGTTCGAGCTGGCCCATCGGTTCGTCCAGCAGATGCAGGTCGGCCTCGCGGATCAGCGCCCGGCCGAGACTGGCGCGCTGCTGCTGGCCGCCGGAGATGGAACTCGGATAGCGCTCAAGAATATCCTCGATCTCGAGCAGCTTGGCGATGCTGGCAACTTTCGCGTCGACCTGACTTTTCGGCAGCCTGGCCGCCTTCAGCGCAAACGCCATGTTCTCGCGCACGGTCAGCGGCGGATACAGCGAATAGCCCTCGAACGCCATCGCCACATTGCGTCTGACCGGCGGCAGCGCATGCACCTTGCGGCCGGCGACCGAGATGGTGCCGCGCGAGACCTCCTCGAAGCCGGCGATCATGCGCAATGTCGAGGTCTTGCCGCAGCCGGACGAGCCGAGCAGTGCGACGATCTCGCCTTTGTCAATTTCGATCGTCAGGTTCTGGACGGCGTGCACGCCCCTGTCGATCGGGCCGTAGAACTTGTCGACGCCTGAGATGGCGAGTGCGCTCTGGCTCATGCCGCTTCTCCGCTGCGCAGATTGACCACGTTGCTGGCGCCGATGCGGTCGCCGCTGGCCTGATCGAACAGCAGCGCACTTTTGCCGTCGACGGCAATGTGGGCCCTGCCCTCGGTTTGACCCGGTGTTCCGGCCGGCCGGGAGACGAGGATTTCGCGGCCGCGCACGGTGCGCACCAGTGTGACGATCTTTTCGTTGAGCGGCGTCTCCGCCTCGACCGTCACCGGAATGGCAGCGGGCGTGCCTTCGTCGACAAAGCGCAGCGCTTCGGGCCGCAGACCGATCACGCAATCGCGGCCGACCGTCGCGTCATAGGCGCCGGTCAGATGGACCTGGACATTCGACAGACCGACATAGATGCCCTTGGCATCGCGCGACGGCTTGACGTCGAGCAGGTTGATTGTCGGATCGCCGAACAGCCGCGCGATCTCGATGTTGGCCGGCTCGCGATAGATCTGCTGGGGCGTGCCGAGCTGTTTGATGACACCTTGCGACATCACCGCGATGCGGTCGCCGAGCGCCATGGCCTCCTTGTAGTCCTGGGTGACATAGACGACGGTCGCGCCACGGTCGGCCAGCAGCCTCGGCAGTTCGAGCCGCATTTCGAAGCGCAGTTTGGCATCGACGTTGCGCAAGGGGTCGTCGAGCAGGAGCACCGGCGGCGAGCCGACCAGCGCGCGGGCGAGTGCGGTGCGCTGCTTCTGGCCGTTGGACAGCGCCCGTGGCTTGTGGCTGAGCACATGGCCGATCTTCAGCAGCTTGGCGACGCTCTCGACGCCCGACTTCATCGCACTTTGCGACGATCGCTTGGCCTGAAGCGGTGTCGCAATGTTGTCGAAGGCGGTCATGTGCGGAAACAGCGCGAAATTCTGGAACGCCATGCCGACGCCGCGGAACTCGGCGTCAAGGTCGGTCATGTCCTCGCCGCCGATAAGTATCTTTCCTTCATCGGGGTCGATGACGCCGGCGACGAGCCGCAGCAGCACCGTCTTGCCGGCGCCGGACGGTCCGAACAGGACGAGGGTTTCGCCATCGGCGACGCTCAGCGACAGATTGTCGAGCACAGTCTGGCTCTTGTAGCGCTTGACGACATTTCGCAATTCGAGGCTGGCCATTGGAGCTATCCTTTCACCGCGCCGAGCGACAGGCCTTCGACGAGATAGCGCTGCGCGTAAAGGGCGAGTGCCAGCGTCGGCGTGATCGACAGCACGATCGCTGCCGAGATCTGGCCGTACTGGATGCCGGAGGAGGTGATGAAGGCCAGCGCGCCGACTGTCACCGGCTGTTTGTCGGCCGAGGCGAGCACGAGGGCGAAAACGAAATTGTTCCAGGCGAAGATGAAGGCGAGCAGGCCGGCCGCCGCAATACCGGGGCCGGCGAGCGGCAGCGCAATCTTGCGGAAGGTGGCGAACCAGGAATGGCCGGCGATGCGATAGGCGTATTCGATGTCGGCCGGGATGTCCTCGAAATAGCCGCGCACGATCCACAGGATCAGCGGCAAGCAGATCAACTGATAAACCCAGATCAGCCCGATATAGGTGTTGGCCAATCCAAGCTTCTGGAAATAGAGGGTGAGCGGCAGGAGCACCAGCAGCGCCGGCGCGAATCGGAACGACAGCAGCGTGAAGGCGATGTCCTCCGAGCCGCGGAATTTGTGCCGGGCAAAGGCGTAAGCCGCGGGAACCCCGAGCAGCAGCGCGACGGCGACCGAGGTGACCGACAGGAACACCGAATTCCACAGGTTGCGCATGAAGGCGATATCAAGGGTGCCGGCCGCCGTGGTCAGCTTGCCGGTGATCAGCGCGGTGTAGTTGGCCAGCGTCGGCTTGAAGACAAGCTGCGGCGGAATCCGCAGGATGGTCTCGTTGGTCTGGAACGACATCATGAGGATCCAGACGATCGGGAACATGAAGAAGATCACGACCAGCGTCAGCGCCATGCCACGCAGGATGCGTTCGAGAAGCGAGGTGTGTTCCATCTCAGCCTCCTATGCCAGGCCGCGGGCGCGTTCGCGCAGCCGCAGCCAGTTCTTGATGAAGATGTTCGAGAGGAAATAGGTGATCGCCCACAGGATGATCATCAGCGCAGCTGAGCGGCCGACATTGGTCGACTGGAAGAAGTTGAGGTAGGCCTCGACCTGGAAGACAGTCAGCGTATCGCCCGGACCGCCCTGGGTCATGGCATAGATGATGTCGAACTGCTGGATGGAATCGAGCAGGCGAAACAGCGTCGCCGTCAGGATGTAGGGTGTCAGCATCGGCAAGGTGATGCGGAAGAACACGAAACTCCGCGGCACGCCGTCAAGTGCTGCCGCCTCGAAGGGCTGCGTCGGCAGGCTGCGCAGGCCGGCCAGCAGCAGGATCATGATGAACGGCGTGTAGACCCAGATATCGACAAGCACCACTGTGAAAAGCGCGGTCGACGGTGACGAGGCCCAGCGGAAATCCTGCAATCCGATTAGGCTGGCGAGATAGCTCAGCACGCCAAAGCCGGGATTGGTCATCAGCTTCCACATCAGCGCGGCAAGCGCCGGCGCCGTCATCAGCGGCATCAACAGCATGATCGAGATGAAATTGTTCAGCGTCGAGCGCTTCTGCAGCAGCATGGCGATGCCGAGGCCGAGAAGCAGTTCGAGCAGCACGGTGATGCCGGCATAGAGCAGCGATATCTCCAGCGTGTTCCAGAACCTCGGGTCGGTGAAAAACGAGATGTAATTGTCGCCCCAGTTGAACTGGCGCGCCCAGGGCTGGCTCAGCCGGTAGCGCTGGAACGAATAGACGACCGATGTGAAGAATGGGATCAGGATGCCGATGCAGACGAGCAAGGCCGGCAGGCTGAGCACATAGGGCAGCACTTTCTTGCTGATCCTGAAGCCGGAAGGCTTGTTTCTTTGCATAGTCGCCGCAGTCATCGTGGCTCACCCGTCATCTCTGTTGCTTCGCCCTGCCGGCCGCCCAGGGAGCTAGGCGGCCGGTTGGGCGAGTGGCGGCGCCGCCAGTGTTGAGCATCGGAATTTTCCCAAACCGGTTCGGGTACGATGCTCCAGGCGCCGCTTCGCAGTGGAATGGCCGGCTGGCCCGCAGCAGCGGGCCAGCCGGCCGCCAGAACTCAGCCGAGCCCGGCTTCCCTAAGCTGGCCGTCGACGCTGGTGGCCAGCATGTCGAGGCCTTCGTCGACCGGCACTTCCTTGGCCACCATCTTCTGCAGCGTCGCCGCCCATTCGGTGGTCAGGTCGAAGAACAGCGGCTGCGGGGTGAACTTGATGCTGGCGCCGGGCGCCGAGACGTCGAACATCTCGACATAGCCCGGATAGCTCTTGTTCAGCCTCTCGCGGAACATCTGGTCGTTCCAGACCGACTGACGGACCGGATTGACGAAGTCCATCTTGGTCGCACCGAACAGTGCATGCTCAGGCCCGGATGCCCATTGCATGAAGTACCAGGTGGCGTCCTTGTCCTTCGAGAAGTTGGACATCGACAGCGACCAGATCCAGATGTTGGGCGTCGGCGCCTTGGCGGCGGGATTGGCCTTGAAGGCCGAGAAGGCGAGCTTGCCGGCCATCTTGTTGTCGCCGCCATTCATGAAATAGCCGAGGATATCGGCGTCATAGATCATTGCCGAGGCGCCGGCGCCGAGATCGGTGCCGACCTGATACCAGGTGTAGGTCGACCAGTCCTTGGGGCCGCTCTCCTGGATCATCTGGACCCACTGCTTGTGGAAGGCCTTGGATTCGGCGGTGTTCATCGCGGCCGACAATTTGCCGTCGGCCGAGACATTCAGGTCCTTCTGGTCAAAATTGGCGTAGGCCGACAGGAAGCCGGGATGGATCGTCGCCCAGGAGCGCGAGCCGCGCACGCCGATGCCGTAGACGCCGCCGCCAACATCCTTGGTGAGCTTGGCCGCCGTAGCGACCATCTCGTCCATATTGCCGGGAACGCTGACCCCGACCTTGTCGAACATGCCCTTGTTGTAGGTGATGTTGTTCTGTTCGAAGCCCCACGGAATGCACCACTGCTTGGCGTCGTCGGAACCGAGTACGCCGCCGGGCTGACCGTTCCAGGCGCAGGACTTCCTGACACCGGGCAGGAAGTCGTCCCAGGCATAGTTCACGTTGGTCTTGGTCGGATCCTTGATCCACTCGTTAAGATCGGTGATCCAGCCGGCCGGGCCATAGGTCCAGGTCATGTAGGCGCCGGTCATGAAGGCATCGTATTCAGGCGAGCTGGCCGACAGCGCAGCGGTGACCTTGTCGAAATAGACGTCTTCCGGAAAAACGTCGTAGACGACTTCCATGCCGGTCAACTTCTTGAAGTTTTCAAGGTTGGCGATCATCGCATCGGCGTAAGGATGCTTGTTGAGCAAGAGCTTGATGGTCTTGCCCTTGTGCGCCTGCCAGTCGAAATCCGCCGCCAGCGCCTGGGTCTGGCCCAGATTGAGCAGCGTGCCGGCCGCGCCGGCGGCAAGGCCCATCGCGCCAAGACCCTTGATCAGCCCACGACGATCGACTTGTCCGCGCAGGAACGCATCGATCAGGTCTTTCTCTTTCTCATGCATTTGTCTTCTCCTCCACAGGGTAGTTTCAATCGAATGGCTGCCGGCTACCCGACCGGCGTCTGCTCCACGAGTTTTCGCGCCGTCCGCTCATCGGTGACCAGGCCCTTGAGATAGCGGCCCTCCAACACCGATTTGATGGCACGAACCTTCACCTTGCCGCCGGCAACTGCGACAATCCTGCGATTGCTGATGTCTTCGCGCGCCAGCGCCAGCGCGCGGTTGGAAAGCGTCGTCTCGACCGCCTTTCCAGCGTCATCGAAGAAATGGCCGAGCAGTTCGCCGACGCCGCCGTTGCGGCGGATCTCCTCCATTTCGCCCTTCTCGATCATGCCGGTGGCGACCAGCGACGCCTCGCGCTCGGCGGTGCCGATGCCAGCGATGAGCAGGTCGGCGGCCTTGCCGAGATCGAAAACCTCGCTGATGCCCTTCTGCCCGAGCAGCACTGTTCGATCCTCGACCGTGTTGGCGAACATCGGCACCGGCATCACATAGGCTTCGGCGCCGGTCCGTTCGGCCAGGCGGTGAATGACGTCGTGCGGATTGGCCGAGAACTTGCGCGTCAGGCCGCCGAGCAATGAGACGAAGCGGGTCTTTTCGGCCGATATGCGCGGCAGATACTCGACGCAGGCGGCCAGCGTGCGGCCGTGACCGACGCCAATCAGCGTGTCTTCGCCGCGTTCGATCTCACGCTTGAGGAACTGCGCGCCGGCAATGCCGAGCGCCTTGAGCGGCAGGTCTTCGCCATCGAAGTCAGGAACGACCTCGCAATAATCGAGGCCGTAGCGGCTGGATAATTCGTCTTCAAGCGCGACGCATTCCGACACTTCGCCGTCGATATAGACTTTGACCAGCCCTTCCTGATTGGCCTTGGTGATGAGGCGATGCGCCTTGAGGCTGGTCAGGCCAAGCCGCTTGGCAACCTCCGACTGGGTCAGGCCGCCAGCATAATGAAGCCAGGCGGCACGCGTCGCCATACTGGTTTCATCGTCGCGCAGCAGGCCGTTTCCAAAACCAACCATTTCCGCCCTAAGATATTTTTATCAGTCGATGCAAAATTTTTCACAAGGTGCCGCAGGAGTCAAGCGCCACGTGGTTCAAATCACGCTAAGGCAAAAAAACAGGGTTCGGCCCGCTGTAGCGCGATCAACACCTCATTGCCCCCGGCCAACGATTTAAAACGTTTGCAATCTGACTGGAACCCATTACAAACGCTTCAAACGCTTCGATTGGGAGGAACGGTGCCGGCCCGCGTCACCAAGCTCAAGGAACTTGCAGCGCAGCTCGACCTGTCGATCACCACAGTGTCGCGGGCGCTCGCCGGTCATCAGCAGATCGCCTTGAAGACGCGCGAGCGCGTCACAGAAGCCGCGCGCCAAGCCGGTTACGTGCCTAACACGGCAGCCCGCACGCTGGTCTCCGGCCGCAGCGGCTTTGTCGGCATGGTGCTCCCGATCCGCGGCCCCAATCTGGTCGATTCCTTCCTCGGCGAATTCGTCACCGGGCTTGGCGAAGGGCTGGTTTCGCATGGCACCGACCTGATCCTCGCCGCCGTGGCGCAAGGCCAGTCGGAACTTTCCGTGCTTCGCCATGTTGTCGAATCCGGACGCGCCGATGGCGTCGTCGTCACCCGCATCGCCGAGGTCGACGAACGGCTCGCCTATCTGCGCCAACGCAATTTCCCATTCGTCGCCCATGGCCGGCTGCTTGACACCGACTTCGCCTACAACTGGCTCGACACCGATGGCGCGCACGCCTTCGGTGAAGCCTTCGACATGCTCTACGATCTCGGGCACCGCCATTTCGGCCTGGTGACGATCGCCGAGCCGATGACGTTTCGCCATCTGCGGCAAGACGGGCTCGCCGCAGCGATCGCGCGCCGAGGCGATCCGTCGGTCATGCTCGATGTAGCGACGGCGCCGCGCTTCGATCGCGGCGCCCGCATCCAGGCCATCAACCGGCTGCTGCATACCGCCGAGCGGCCGACGGCTATCGTCGCGCTGTTCGACGAGCTGGCGCTCAGCGTCATGGAAGAGGCTGCCCGTGCCGGCCTGGTCATCCCTCGCGACCTCTCCGTCATCGGCTTCGACAACATCGCCGCCTCGGCCTATGCGCCGCCGGGCCTCACCACATTCGATGCGTCGATCCGCCAATGCGCGCGCGAGATCGGCGAGATGCTGTTGACCGTCATCGGCGACAAGTCCGCCGCGCCGCTGACACGGCTGATCCAGCCGACATTGGTTTCGCGGGCAAGCCATGGGCCAGCACTCACAGGAAAAAAATGACGTCGGGGACGGCGCACAACCAGGGAGGAAGACCACGATGAATGCGTTGAAGACACTGGCCGGCGCCGCCCTCGCGCTGTCGATGGCGATCGGCGGTGCGCAGGCCCAGGTGCTGTTCTGGTCGACGCAGGCGCGGCCTGTGGAAGAGACGCAGAAAGTGCGCAGCGAAGTGCTGAAGTCGTTTGACGGCCAGGTCGACTACCAAGTCGCCGAGGACGGGCCCTGGCTCACCCGCCTGCAGGCCGAGCTGCAGGCCGGCTCCGGCACCATCGGTGTGCTCGGCGGCCTGCATGGCGACTTCTCCACGGTCGGTGCGAACCTTGTCGATCTGTCCGGCGTCGATATCGGCGGCGTCAAGCTCAACGAAGCCTACAAGAAGCTCGGCATGCTCGGCACAAACGAACAGAAATATCTGCCGTGGATGCAGGCCACCTTCCTGATGGCGGCCAACAAGCAGGCGCTGCAATATCTGCCGGCCGGCGCCGATCTCAACAAAATCACTTACGACCAGCTGATCGAATGGTCGAAGAACATCGCCGAGAAGACCGGCTCGCCGAAATTCGGCTTCCCGGCCGGACCGAAGGGGCTGAAGCACCGTTTCTTCGAGGGTTTTCTCTATCCGTCCTACACCGGCTCGATGGTGACCAAGTTCCGCTCGGCGGAGGCCGAGACCGCGTGGAACAAATTCAAGGAATTGTGGCAGTACACAAACCCGAATTCGACCAATTATGCCTTCATGCAGGAGCCGCTGCTGACCGGCGAAGTGTGGGTGGCGTTCGACCATGTGGCGCGGCTTGCCGATGCGTTCAACCAGAAGCCCGACGAGTTCGTCGCCTTCCCAGCGCCCGCGGGGCCGGCGGGTCGCGGCTACATGCCGGTGATCGCCGGCGTGGCCATCCCCAAGACTTCGCCGGACATGGACAAGGCCAAGGCACTGGTCGCCTTTATGCTGAAGCCGGAAACGCAGATCGCGACGCTTAAGGCCACCAACTTCTTCCCCGTGGTCGACGTGAATCTGCCCGACGACATGCCGGCCTCGGTGAAAGCCTTCGGCCCGGTGATCGCCACCATGACCGGTGCGCCGGATGCGCTGCCGGCATTGCTGCCGACGGGACTCGGCGATCTCGGCGGCAAGTTCAACCAGGTCTATGTCGACAGTTTCGAGCGTATTGTGCTCGGTGGCCAGGATGTGCGTGGGGTGCTCGAGGAACAGGCGACGGCGCTCAAGGCCCTCATCGACCAGGCCAAGGCGCCCTGCTGGGCACCCGATAAGCCGTCCGAAGGCGCCTGCCCGGTCGACTAGAAACCTCCCGAGGGGCGTCCGGAACCTGTTGCGTTCCGGGCGCCAGCCGCACCACGCCAAAGGACATGCCATGCACGGCAAGGCCCTGCCCTATCTGCTGCTGATGCCGGCGACGCTGTTCCTTTGCGTCTTCTTCCTCTACCCGTTCGCGCTGGTCGCCTTTGAGGCTTTCACCCGTGACGGCGGCTTCACGCTGGACAATTTTCGAACCATGACCGGCAACTGGAAATTCCCGGTCGCCTTCTGGAACACCATCCTGCTCGCAGCCATCGTCGTGCCGATCCAGCTGGTTATGGCGCTGTTGATGGCTACGGTCGTGTCCAGGCTCGAAACCGGGCGGGGTGCGGCGCTCTACATCTTCGCCATTCCGCTCGGCATCTCCGATCTCGCCGCCGGGCTGATCTGGCTCGCCATTTTCGACCAGTCCGGCTTCCTCAACACTCTGCTGTCGAACCTCGGCCTCGTCGACAGGCCCGTCATGTTCCTCGGCTACCAGAGCAAGCTGACCATCTTCGTCGCCGTGATACTGGCCGAGATCTGGCGCGCGACTGCGATCATGATGGTCATCCTGGTCGCTGGCATGGGGCTCATCCCCCGGGAATATCACGAGGCGGCCGAGGTCTTTGGCGCGAGCCCGTGGAAGCGCTTTGTCAAGATCACGCTGCCCTTGCTGCGCCCCAGCCTGCAGACGGCGATCATCCTGCGCGTCATCCTCGCCTTCGAGGTTTTCGCCGTGGTGGCGGCGCTTGGCGGCACCAATCTGCCGGTGCTGATGGGCGAGACCTACAACTGGCAGTTCTCGTTGCAGGACCGCAACGTTGCCGCCGCTTTCGCCCTGCTCATCCTCGCCATCTCGGTCGGCCTCACGCTGTTCTTCCTGCGCGTGCTGCGCGTGCCGAAGGAAGCGCGCATATGAGCGCCGTCGCAGAGATGCCAATCGCCGCGCCCGCGACCCGCAAGGCCGGCAATTGGCTGCTGGTCGCCACCGTCATCCTGCTTTCGGTCTGGGTGCTGCTGCCGATCTATCTCCTGATAGTCAATGCCTTGTCGTCGCCGGAAGAGGTTACTGCCTTTCCGAAACGCTTCTTCCCTTCCTTCGATTTCGGCAGCCTGTCTTTCTTCATCAATTTCGCCGGCGTCGGCCGAGCGCTGTGGAACTCGGTTCTCGTCGCCACGCTGACGATGATCCTCTCGATCGGTTTCGGCGCGCCCGCCGGCTATGCGCTGTCGCGCTTCGATTTTCCGGGCAAGGGCACGTTCCGCTTCCTGGTGCTGATGACCCGCGCCTTTCCGCTGCCGCTGCTGGCGCTGCCGCTTGCGGTGATGTTCATCCGCACCGGCCTCGACGATACCGCCATCGGGCTGGCGCTGGTCCACACCACGCTGGCTCTGCCCTTCGCGGTGCTGATCACCTTCTCGCTGTTCTCAGGCATTCCGGTGGAGCTCGAGGAAGCGGCGTGGACGCTCGGCTGCACCCGCTTGCAGGCGTTTCGCAAGGTCATTCTGCCGCTGGCACTGCCCGGCATCGCGGCCTCGGCGGTCTTTGCTTTCACCATCTCCTGGAACGAGGTGTTTGCCGCCGCCGTGCTGACCATAGAGAACCGGACGCTGACCGCCTTCCTGCTGCAGAGCCTCGGCGAGTCGCCGCTCTATCTCAAATTCGCCGGTGGGGCGGCACTGGTCATCCCGGCGCTGATCTTCATCTTCGCCGTCCGCAAATACCTGTTCGCCATGTGGGGGATAGCCAACCGATGACGCGCGATAGGGAGAAAGCCGATGGCTGAGATCGCCATAAAACAGGTGGCCAAACGCTTTGGCGGCTTCACCGCGCTACATTCGATCGACCTCACCATCGCCGACCAGGAATTCATGGTGCTGCTCGGCGCCTCGGGCTGCGGCAAGACGACACTGCTCAGGATCGTCGCCGGATTGGAAACGCCGAGCCAGGGCGAGGTCTGGATCGGCGGCCGCCGCGTCGATCATCTGCCGCCGCGCGACCGCGGCATCGCCATGGTGTTCCAGAATTATGCGGTCTTTCCGCATCTGACAGTGTTCGAAAACATCGCTTTCGGCCTGCGCATGAAGAAATTGGCGCAGCAAGAGGTCGAACGCCGCGTCACCCGCACTGCCGAACTCATGCATATCGAGCAATTGCTGAAACGCTATTCGGGCCAGCTTTCCGGCGGTCAACGCCAGCGCGTAGCGGTGGCCCGCGCGCTCGCCATGGAGCCCGATGTCATCCTGATGGACGAGCCGCTGTCCAATCTCGACGCGCTGCTCAGGCTCGAAATGCGCGCCGAACTCAAGGGTGTGCTCGCCGCGTCCGAGACCACCACCATCTATGTCACTCACGATCAAGTCGAGGCGATGAGCCTCGCCGACCGCATCGCCGTCATGCATCAGGGCCACATCGTCCAGGCCGCCTCGCCGGTCGAGGTCTATCGCAATCCGGCCGCACGCTTCGTCGGTTCCTTCATCGGCAATCCGCCGATGAATTTCATCCCCGCGACGAAGACTGCGAACGGAAGCTGGACCGTCGCCGGCCTGACGCTGCCCGGCCCCAAATCGGACAAGCACAAAATTGAATTCGCAATTCGCCCCGAAGATGTCGACGCAGGTGACGAGGGGCTGCATGCCACCGTGCGCGTCATCGAGCCGCTCGGTCCACACACGCTGGTCACCTGCGATGTCGAGGGTGGCCTGTTTCGCGCCATCCTCGAATCGAATGCCGCGATCGCCGTCGGCGACCACCTGCGACTTGCGCCCAAAGCCGATCGCATCCGCTGGTTCGATCCTGAAACCACCAACGCCCTTTGATCCCGCCAACGCCCTTCAATCGCGTCAACGCCCTTCAATCCTGAAAGTACGAACGCTTCAATGATCTCTCTTGCCGTCAACGAAACCATCGCCCGTGCCGTCGAGGTGCTCAGGGAAAACGACCACGGCGACTATACCATCCCGACCAAGGGCCTCTATCCGTTTCAGTGGAACTGGGATTCCTGCCTGACCGCGCTCGGTCTTGCCCACTATGACGAGGCGCGCGCCTGGACCGAGATCGAGACGCTGTTCGCCCATCAATGGCCGGACGGCATGGTGCCGCATATCGTCTTCCATGTCCTGAACGACAGCTATTTCCCCGGGCCGGAGGTTTGGAGAACCAACCGCCCGACTGCCACCTCCGGCATTACCCAGCCGGCGGTGGCGGGCTTTGCCGTTCGCCGGCTGTTCGACCGGGCCAAGGACAAGAATCTGGCCGCCGAGCGCGCCCGCGCGCTGCTGCCGAAGATCGACGCCTGGCATCGCTGGTTCTACGAAAACCGCGATCCAAGAGACGAAGGACTGGTCGCCATTATCCATCCATGGGAGTCCGGCCGCGACAACTCGATCGACTGGGACGACGCCTTCGAGCGTGTGCCAACCGAAGGCGTCGAGCCCTATACGCGCCGCGACACCTTGCATGCCGACCCGGCGCACCGACCGACCAAAGCGCAATATGACCGCTACCTCTGGCTGCTGCAGCATTTTCGCGCACTTGGCTGGGACAATGCAAAGCTGCACGATGCCTCGCCCTTCCGGATCGTCGATCCCGGCTTCAACGCCATCCTGATCCGCTCAGCGGCCGACCTTGCCGATCTCGCCGAGACGCTTGGCGAAATGGAGATCGCCGACGCTAACCGCAGCCGCGCCAAAAAAGGGCTTTCGGCGATGGAGCGGCTGTGGAGCGATACCTACGGCCAATATCTCTGCCACGACCGCGTCACCGGAACGCACGTCGACAGCGCTTCGGTGGGCGGCATCCTGCCGGTCTTTTCAGCCATCCCGAAACCCCGTACTGCCGCAATCGCCGCCACCATCGAGCGTATCGCCGGCAAGGCACGCTATATCGTCCCGTCGCACGATCTCGACGATCCCCGCTTCGACGCCAAGCGCTATTGGCGCGGGCCGGTCTGGCTGGTGGTCAACTACATGATCGCCGACGGCCTTGCCGCTGCCGGCTATGCTGATGTCGCCCGGCATATCACCCAGTCCAGCCTCGACCTCATCGCCGATAGCGGCTTTGCCGAGTACTACGACCCGCTCAGCGGCGAACCGCTCGGCGGCGGCCGTTTCACCTGGACGGCGGCAATGGTGATCGAATTCCTGAAGAGCAGAGGCTGACGCCCCTCTTTGCTTCAGGCGACCTCAGTGGCATGGGCCGCCGGCGCCAAACGCCGCGCTTTGCTGGAAGTCCTCCGCCTGCCGAATGGCGGTGGACGTCGCTTGCGGATCAGGCGGATTCGGGCACATTAGGAGAATAGGGGCCGAGAAGTATCGATCTTCACTTCGCGAGAGCTACAATAGTTCTTCACAAACGGCTATCTATCCTGGTGACAGGGGTTGGTTCGAGTCACGAGGGGCGCGGCTTGGAATTCGAATTGAAGACCATTGAGGCGCTTGCTCCCGATCAGGCGTCGCTGAGCGCCGCCTCCAAGCTGACCAAGCGATCGAACTGGCCGCGGCTCGAAAAGAATGAGCAGCAGGCGCTCATCTGGGGTGAATGCCAGGGCTCCGGCTCCAATCCATATCGGGTGGTGGTTGACACAGGCGATCACGGCTACAAATGCACATGCCCGTCGCGAAAATTCCCATGCAAGCACACGCTGGCGCTGATGTGGATTGCCGCCACCGCGCCAGCCAGTTTTGCCGCGGCCGAATCCTCGCCGGAATGGGTGAATGACTGGCTTGGCAGGCGCAGGAAGACGTCGCCACCGCCAGTGCAACCGATAGAAGGTGCGGCGGCCAAGAGTATTGATGAAGCCGCACGGACGGACGAGAGCGCCGCCGCCGAAGACGTTGCGGCAGTGGAGCGTCGCGAGGCGGCGCAGCGCAAGCGGGCGGAAGACACACGACAAGCAGTGTCTGCAGCGCTCGATGAGCTCGACCAATGGATCGCCGATCAGTTGCGGCTTGGTCTTTCGGGTTTTGTCGACGCCAGCAGCGACCGTTGCCGCCGGATTGCCGCGCGGCTGGTCGACATGAAGGCCACCGCGCTTGCCGGTCGCATCGACGAGATCCCATCGCGGCTGATGGCGCTGCGCAGCGAAGAAAAACCGGATGCGGCGATCCGTGAGCTTGGCAAGCTTGTGCTGTTGGCCAAGGCATGGCGGGCGGCGCCGGATGATCCCGAATTGAAGCGCCTCGTATCGACATCTGAAACCCGCGAACAGGTTCTGGCCAGTCCCGATGCAAGACAGGTCGAAAGCTTCTGGGAAGTTCTGGGCGAGAAGATCGAGAGCCGCCGCGACGGTCTCGTCAGCCATTCGACCTGGCTGCTCGATCTGAAGAGCACTACCCCGCAATTTGCCGTGCTGCTCGATTATTTTCCGGCTTCTGCCGGACGCCGGTCCAACGCTTTTGCTCCGGGTGATCGTTTCGATGCCCGGCTGGTGTTCTATCCAGCCCGCAAACCGCTGCGCGCACTGGTGGCGGAACGCATGGGTGAAGTGATGTCCGGCGCATGGCCTGATTTCAGCTTGGGCGCTACCAAGGACCCACTCGCCGGGCATGCTTCCTATCAGGATGCAGCGCCTTGGATTACCGACTGTCCTCTCTTGCTGCCGCCAGGCGCGATCCTGGTCGACGACCGCGGCACAGGCTGGTGGCAGGCCGCGGATGATCCGCAAGGGATAGCGTTGCCGATCGCCGGTGCTGTCAATCAAACACTGCTGGGCCTCGACCTTGCGGCCACGGCAGCGCTCTGGGATGGCGCCCGGCTTGACCTCCTGGCGGCGCAAAGCGGGTTCGGGAGGCTTGACCTGTCGTGAACGAGAGCGAGCAAACTGGCCTGGCGACAATGCGCGATTGCTGGATCACCGGCGGAGCCACCTTCGATCTGGCTCCGACCGCCTGGAAGACAATCGCCGGCGGTACAAGTCCCGACGAGCAGGAGCGCCGGCTCCTGGCAATCGCAGCACAGGCGCTCGACGTCGCCCTGCGGCCTGCGCCGCCGAAGACGCTCAAGCGCCGGCCGCCGCTGCCCAGACTTGCGCTCCCTATGCTGCCGGAGCGGTTGCGGCCGCTGTTGAGAGCCGCTCTGAAACACGCCGCCGACGCGAGACGCAAGACGCGCGTGGTGACGCTTGTCGCCAGCCGCGGCTTTGTCCTCCATCCGATGGACTGGATGCCCGTCGCGCCGGATCAGAACAGTCCGGACGTCTACGCTCCCTGGATCGACTGGCAAGCAAGCCTGGACGGGGAGAGACAAGCCCCGCAGGAGAAACTGACAGCGGAAAATTGGGATGAGTTCTATCCCGCCGCGCGACGCATCGCGCTGGCAGACATGCGCCGCAGTGAACCGGCTTCGGCTCGACTGCTGGTCGAGGCCAAGGCTTCGGGCGAGCCCGCCGAGGTCAGGCTTGCGCTGATCGAACTCATGCGCTTCGGCCTGAATCCTGAGGACGCGCCGTTCCTTAAAAGCCTCTCCGCCGACAGGTCCGGCAAGGTGCGCGAACTGGCTGGCCGGCTGCTGGCAAGGTTGGGAGAGCACGGCCGTTCAAACGATGGCGGAGAGGGTGATCCCGCAGCTGAACTCGCCGCATTCATCAGCGAAGGCAAATCCGGCTTCATCCGCCGCCGCAGGATCTACACGCCGGCGAAGTTGAAATCGCCGGCGCAGGAAAAGCGTCGCGCCGAATTGTTCGAGACCTGCAATCTGGTCGACCTGGCCGCGCGGTTCAATGCTACCGAACCTGAGTTCATAGGAGCCTGGCAATTCGGCGCCGACAACAACGCTGACATCCTGATCGCACGAATGGTTGCGGCTTCGGGGAGCGACGCCGCGGTGACGCATATGGCGGACGCACTTGTCGCCGACGGCGGCAAGCCGGCGCTGTTCGTACTACACCTCACGCCGCGCCTGGACAGTCGCAGAAAACGAGCCCTCGTCCGGCTGATCCTCAAGCAAGCGAATTACCTCAACGCGATCAATCTGGCGGAAGGCATTGATGCTGGCTGGCTGGAATGGGACGATCTTTCGAATGGATCGGCTCTTGCGGCGCTGCGCTCCGCCGTTGCGGAAAACGACAACGCCATGCGCCGGGGCGCCGACGAAATACTGGAAACGATCGGCTTCCTTGCCACAGCGACCACAGCAGCAAAGTTGATCGACGAGGTCGTCGCAGCCGGCATGCCGCCCGCAGCCCCATCCCTCAGCGTCCTGCGTCTCAACGCGGCGCTGGCCGAACATCAATCTAGAACCGACACATGATCAATCCGGAGAATTCATATGAACGCTGCCATCCGTCTCCCGGTCGAGCAGGCCTATGCCTCTGAATTGCAGGCGCTGGCGCGCGGTGACGACAGGCAAAAGCCTGCCGGCTGGAGCCTCTCGCCACAAGCTGTGCTGACTTATCTGCTGGGCGGGAAGGCCGGTGACGGCACGCCGGTAACGCCAAAATATGTCGGTCGCCGCCGACTGATGGAGACCGCGGTGGCAACGCTCGCCACCGACCGCGCATTGTTGCTGCTCGGCGTTCCCGGAACGGCCAAATCCTGGGTGTCGGAACATCTGGCCGCCGCCATCATGGGCGACTCGACGCTGATCGTGCAGTGCACGGCCGGCACCGACGAGAACCAGATCCGCTATGGCTGGAACTATGCACAACTTCTGGCAAAGGGCCCGAGCCAGGAAGCATTGGTGCCGACGCCGCTCTACCGCGCCATGCAGACCGGCAAGCTCTGCCGACTCGAGGAACTGACGCGCATGGGCTCGGATGTGCAGGACACGCTGATCACCGTACTTTCCGAAAAGATGATGCCGATCCCAGAATTGAACACATCAATCTATGCCCAGCGCGGCTTCAACATCATCGCCACGGCAAACAACCGGGACAAAGGTGTGAATGAACTCTCCTCGGCACTCAAGCGTCGCTTCAATGTCGTGGTGCTGCCATTGCCGGAAGACATGGCTGAAGAGGTGGCGATCGTCTCCAAGCGGGTCGATGAGATGGCCGGCGGGCTCGACCTGCCGGTGCCGAAAAATGTCGGCGAGGAGATAGCCCGGGTGTTGACCATCTTCCGTGAATTGCGGTCCGGTGCGACCGCCGACGGCAAGGTGACGCTGAAGACGCCCTCGGGCTCGCTGTCGACCGCCGAGGCGATCGCCACGATGGTTGGCGGGCTGAGCCAGGCGGCGTGGTTCGACAGCGGCAAGCTCGGCGCCGAAGGTCTCGCCGCCAGCCTTGTCGGCGCGATCGTGAAAGACCCGGTTCAGGACAAGGCAGTGCTTGAGGAATATCTGGAAACAGTGCTCAAGAAGCGGCCTGACTATGCCGGCTACTATGCGGCCTTGAACGCAGCGATCTGACGCGTCATGGGGCACAACGACGTCGCCTATTTCGGCATACGCCATCACGGGCCGGGTTCCGCCGACAGCCTTGTGCAGGCATTGCAGGATTTGCAGCCGGTCGCCGTGCTGATCGAGGGGCCGATCGATGCCTCCGCGCTGCTGCCGTTGCTGGCCCGCCCGGAAATGCAACCACCGGTAGCACTGCTTTGCTATCCGGAGGAGGATCCGGCTTCGACAAGTTTTTGGCCGTTCGCCGAGTTCTCGCCGGAATATCAGGCGGTCCTTTGGGCCGTGGACAACAAGGCGGCGTTGCGCTTCATCGACCTGCCGTCGTCGGCGCGCTTCTCGGAAGCGGCGGTCGACGGCGCGGAAAAAGTCGATGCCGACGAAGCAAAGGAATCAAGCGAGCGTGATGATGTGGCTCCGCATCGGCGTGATCCGATAGGCACGCTGGCCCGCGCCGCCGGCTATGAGGATGGAGAAAGCTGGTGGTCGGACGTCATCGAGCAGAATCCGGAACCAGGCCCGATATTCGCGGCGATCTCCGACGCGATGATGACGCTGAGGGATGGTGAAGGCTCGATCGCACAGGTCGAGGCCCAGCGCGAAGCGCATATGCGGCTCGAAATCGCTGCGGCGCGCAAGGAATTCGATGGACCTATCGCCGTCGTCTGCGGGGCGTGGCATGTGCCGGCACTGCAGGCGACACACACGCAGAAAAATGATCAAGCCCTGCTCAAGGGGATTGCAAGGCGCAAGAGCACGATGACATGGGCGCCGTGGACGGGACCGCGTCTGGCGCTCGGCTACGGCTATGGCGCGGGCGTCGTCGCACCCGGCTGGTGCAAGCATCTCTGGCGCACGCGCGGCCGGCGCGATGCAGCAACCTTGTGGCTTGCAATGATTGCAGCGGTGCTGCGGGTGAAGGGTCACCTGGTCTCGACCGCTTCGCTGATCGAGGCGGAGCGGCTCGCCCGCACGCTCGCCGCAATTCGCGCGCGGCCGAAGCCCGGGTTTGAGGAATTGCGCGACGCCGCAATTGCGGCTCTGTTCAATGGCGAAGCGTTGCTGTGGGCCTTGGTGGAGGCCGAGCTGCTTCTGGGTGCGGACGTCGGCGAAATTCCACCCGACACGCCTTTGGCGCCGTTGATCGAGGATCTGCAGCGCAACCAGAAGGCGGCGCGGCTGAAACCTGAAGCGCTGGAGCGGGAACTATCCGTCGACCTGCGAAGCGACAGCGGGCTGTTTCGTTCGACATTGCTGCATCGGCTGAACGTGCTTGGTGTGCATTGGGGCAAGTTGACGGACGCCGGTCGCAGCCGTGGCACCTTCCGCGAGCGGTGGACCTTGGCCTGGGAGCCGGAATATGCCGTTCGCCTGGTGGAGAACCTGATCTACGGGCCGACCATCGAAAAGGCTGCCAACGGCCGCCTGATCCAGATGATCGAAGCCGCAGCAACCCTCGATACTCTTGCGGCACTGGTCCAGGGCGCCATCACGGCAGGCTTGTCAGAAGCATCGACGGCCGGTCTCGCGGCCCTGGAGGCGCGCGCGGCGCGCAGCAGCGAATGCCTGGAGATCCTGGCCTCGGTGCCGCCACTCGCCGACATCATCCGCTATGGCGAGGCCCGCAAAACGCAGACGAACCGGCTTTCCGGCCTCATGGAGCGGTTGATCGTCGAAGCTGCGATCGCGCTTCCCTATGCGGCACGCGATCTGGATGAGCAGGCCGCCGCGACATTGGCTAGCGCGATACGCAAGGCCGATGAGGCGATCAGGCTGGTCGAGCCCGGGCAAGACGTGCTGAACGGATGGCGCAACGGGCTGGCTGCCGTGCTGGAGGGGTCGCGGGCGACGGCGCTGCTAGCCGGATGCGCCGCGAACCTGCTCTACGAGGCCGGCCGCCTGTCCGCCGAAGCCGCAGCCGGGCTGCTCGGGCGACGCCTGTCGCCGGGCACACCGGTCACTGAAGCGGCAGGATTCTTCGAGGGCTTCTTCAGCACAGCCGGTCAACGGCTGATCTATGACGAAGGCCTGCGCGGCGCGGTCGATTCCTGGCTCAAATCTCTCGACGAAGATGCTTTCATCGCGCACCTGCCGTTGCTGCGCCGCGTCTTTTCCAATCTGGACAGCATGGAGCGCCGGCGGCTGATCGAAGCGGTTCTCGGCCGCGCAGCGCGCTTGCCGGCTGGCCTGACGCCGACGCCGGATGGCGGCGAGGCATGGCGCCGACAGCTGGAGCGGCTTGGACCATTGCTCATGGGAGGAAAAGGCAATGGATGACGAGGGCGAAATGAACGGGCCCGGTCCACTCACTGCAGATGCCGCAGGGGAGCGCCGCTGGCGCCTGGCGATCGGCGCCGATGACGAGGCGTCGGCGGCGCTTTCCAGCGACGACAAACGACTTTCGGCGGCACTCGATGCTCTCTACGGCGATGGTGCCGGCGCGGCGGCCAGTGACCCGCGCAAGCGGCGTGGCGGGCTTGGCCGCTCGGCACCGCGCGTTGCGCAATGGATGGGCGACATTCGCTCCTTCTTTCCCGCGCAGGTCGTTCAGATTGTCCAGAAGGACGCTTTCGAACGGCTGGACCTGAAGCAGATGCTGATGGAGCCGGAGTTCCTCAAGGCGATCGAGGCGGACGTCAACCTGGTCGCCGACCTGATTTCGCTCCGCTCGGTCATGCCGGCCAAGTCCAAGGACATTGCCCGCACGATCATCGCCGACATCGTCGCCAAGCTGATGCAGAAGCTGGAGCAGAGGACCGCCGAGGCGATACGCGGCGCGCTCGACCGATCGAGGCGCACCAACCGTCCGCGTGCGCGCGATATCGACTGGCAGCGCACCATCTCGGCGAACCTTCGCCACTACCAGCCCGAGCACAAAACTATCGTGCCGGAGAAGCTGGTTGGTTTCATGCGCAAGCAGCGCCGGCTGGTCGATCTTGACGAAGTCGTTCTCTGCGTCGACCAGTCCGGCTCGATGGCAAGCTCGGTCGTCTACGCCTCGATCTTCGCGGCGGTGATGGCCTCGCTGCCGGTCGTGCGCACCAAGCTCGTCTGTTTCGATACGGCCATCGTCGACCTTACCGAAGAACTCAGCGATCCCGTCGAAGTGCTGTTCGGCGTGCAGCTTGGCGGCGGCACCGATATCAACCAGGCCGTCGCCTACTGCGCCGACCGTATCGAGCGGCCAACCAAGTCGCATCTGGTGCTGATCACCGACCTCTACGAGGGCGGCAATGGCCAGGAGTTGCTGCGACGGCTGGCGGCGCTGGTTCGATCCGGCGTCAATGTCGTCGTGCTTCTGGCACTGACCGACCAAGGCCGGCCAGGCTACGATCCGGCAATGGCAGGTTCAGTTGCCGCACTTGGCATTCCGGTCTTCGCCTGCACGCCGGATTTGTTCCCGGACATGATGGCGGCGGCATTGCGCCGGGAAGATATCGGCGCCTGGGCGGCGGGAGCCGACATCAAGCTGGTTCGCACCGAGGCCGAAGCGCCTAGGGCGAACGAGTGAGCCCCATGTCTACAGAAGGTTGCCGAGCTCCTGTCGCGGCTGGAAAGACGCTTTCGATCCGAACAATATCCTCAATGCCGAGCGGGTTTTCGATCTCGGGCCCGCCTGAAATCGAAGGCCGGTAGCCGGCCGGGTGCTTGAGTCTATCTGCCCACGGGCTTCAATCCCGCATGCGCCACCGCAATACGGGCGGCAAGCGCGGCGTTGTTGCGAACCAGCGCGATGTTGGCCTTCAGGCTGCGGCCCTGCGAAAGCTCGTTGATGCGGGCGAGCAGGAACGGCGTCAGCTCCTTGCGCCCAATGCCCCGTGTCTCGGCCTCTGCCACCGCTGCCGTGATCGTGCCGTCGATGAAGGCAGGATCGAGCGCATCCACTTGCGGAATCGGATTGGCGACGAGAATGCCGGTGCCCGAGCCGATCTGCTCGTGCAGCAGCATGGCCCGCGCAATGTCCTCGGCCGTATCGAGGCGGTGATCGGCTTTCAGTCCGCTGGAGCGGGTGTAGAAGGCCGGAAAGTCATCGCTCTGAAATGCAATCACCGGCACGCGCTGGGTCTCCAGATATTCCAGCGTTTTTGCAATATCGAGGATCGATTTTACGCCGGCGCAGACGACAGTGGTGCCGGTTTGGCCGAGTTCGGTCAGGTCGGCCGAGATATCGAAAGTGGCTTCGGCGCCGCGATGCACGCCGCCTACGCCGCCGGTCGCGAAAATACCGATGCCGGCCAATGCAGCGATCCGCATCGTCGCCGAAACCGTGGTTCCGGCCGAGCCGCCGCCCACCATGATGGCAGCGAGGTCGCGCCCGGAGGCCTTGACCACGTCTTTTGCCGCTGCCAGTTGCTCCAGTTCCCGGTCATCGAGCCCGACCTTGATCTTGCCGGCGACCACCGCGATCGTGGCGGGCACGGCGCCATTCTCGCGCACCACGGTCTCAACGCCGCGCGTAGTCTCCAGATTGGCAGGAAAAGGCATGCCATGGGTGATGATCGTCGATTCCAGCGCGACCACCGCGCGGCCTTCTCGAATTGATGCCGCGACTTCGTCGTTCAGGTGGAGAAGGGAAGGTTTCATCGTCATTTCGCTTTCAGGGTTCGGCTCGCGTTCAGGCGGGAATGCGGTACATGCCGGCGCTGAGGAAGCGCGGCGACAGGTCGGGATGGACGCTGGATTCGCTCTCGGTGGTCAGCGTGGCGAGCAGCGCGCCGGTGCGCGCCGCGTCGAGCACGGGATCGCCCGAAAGCACTTTGTACATGGTGCCGGCAATCATCGCGTCGCCGGCGCCGGTGATGTCGACGGCGCGGGCCGGGACGGACCGCATCGTCGCCACGCCGCTCTCGGTCGCCACCGCAAATCCGTGCGCGCCCATGGTCACGATCACCTCGCTGGCGCCGGCCACGCGCAGCGCCGCAGCAGCCTCCTTCGGCTTAAGCCGCTTGTCAGCATCGGTGATGCCAAGCATCGTATTGGCCTCGTCATGGTTGGTGAACAAAAGATCGATGCCGGTCAGGTCCTTCGGCAGGCGCGCCGATTTCGGCGACGACACCGTGTCGACGGCGAGCTTGAAGCGCGCGCCCTGCTTGCGTGACATCAAAGCTGCGATCGTCGCGGCCGGCAGGTTGCAGTCGATGAACACCCATGTCGCCGAAGCCAGATGCGGCCAGCAACGGTCGAGACAGTCTGGCGAAAACAGATCGAAAATCTCCATATCGGCGATGCCGAGCACGAGATCGTTGTTGAGGTCGAGGATCGCTGCATATTCCGCCGTCGGCCGCTCCGTTGTGGTGATGACCTGGCTGACATCGGCGCCGAGATCGCGCAGATGCCGCACCAGCGAGCGGCCGGTCTCGTCGTCGCCGACGATCGAGACGAAGCTTGTGTCGACGCCGAGGCGGACAAGGTTTTCCGCCACGTTGCGGGCGACGCCGCCGAAGCTGCGATAGCCGTCGACCGGGTTCGACGTCCCGAAGATCAGATCCTTCCTGGCGTGGTACTTGCGGTCCAGGACCGCGCCGCCGATGCAAATGATGCGCCTGGAGGCCGGCAACACATAGCCGCGACCAAGAATGTAGCCCTTGTTGACGAGCTGCACGATGTGGGCCGCAACGGTCGAGCGGGCAATGCCGAGCGCGGTCGCTATATCCTGCTGGCCGGCGAAAGGGTTCGCCGCAATGAGATCCAGCACTGCCTGTTCCTGTGCTCCAAGCTCGTCCATCGCCTCATCCGGCCCGCGCAATTCTTGTGGAAGATTGATCAACAACAGATGGTGTTGTCAACATTTGTTTAGCGGGCCTATCGAAGCCAGCCGCTGGTACTGGTCAACGCCTGGCGCCGCATCACATTACTTGTTGCCGATGGCAAGAAGTAATGAAAGCAAGCGGATGAACGAACAGGAGTTGATGTCGGAGCTGGAGCGGTTGGTTTCCGAGGAGCGGAACCCGAGGACGATGGATATCGACCTGCTGCCGACCATCGAGATCCTGCGCATGATCAATGACGAGGACAGCGGCGTTCCGGCCGCCGTCGAGAAGGTCATTCCGCAAATTGCTGCCGCGGTAGACCGGATCGTCAGTGCGTTTCAAAAAGGCGCGCGGCTTGTCTATATGGGCGCCGGCACGAGCGGCCGGTTGGGAGTCCTCGACGCCTCGGAGTGTCCGCCAACATTTGGCGTGCCCCAGGACATGGTGCTCGGCCTGATCGCGGGCGGTCCCAAAGCGCTGGTGCGGGCTGTGGAAGGCGCCGAGGATGATCCGCAACAAGGCATGAAGGCATTGCAGGACATCAAGTTGACCGCCGACGATGTGGTGGTAGGCATCGCGGTCAGCGGCCGCACACCATACGTCATCGGCGGCTTGACCTATGCAAGGCAGGTGGGAGCAACGACCGTGGCGCTTTCCTGCAATCCCAGGTCAGTCATTGCCGGCATTGCCGACATTGCCATCTCTCCGCTTGTCGGCCCCGAGGTTCTCGCCGGCTCGACCCGGCTAAAGTCGGGAACCGCGCAAAAGCTGGTTCTCAACATGCTGACGACAGCCAGCATGATCCGGATCGGCAAGAGCTATCAGAACCTGATGGTGGACCTTAATCCCAGCAACAAGAAGCTCGTCGCCAGGGCGGTTGGGATCGTGATGCAGACCACCGGCTGCACAGCGCAGCAGGCACGACGGGCGCTCGACCAGACCGGCAAGGACGTCAAGCTGGCGATACTGGTGACGATCACCGGAATGGGCGTCGATGAGGCGCGCACGGCGCTCGACAAAGCGGGCGGGTTTTTGCGAAAGGCGATCGGCGAAAAGACGCTGTGACGCCGCCTGGATACCGGTATACCAGTATACAGGAGGCGACAAGGCAAGGCACGGACCTTGCTCACCAAACGGATCCATCCGACACATCATTTCGAGATTCGCCAAACGGTCGGCGATCGCGTCAACGGAGCCTGACACGTGATGATTGCGAAAAGTGGCGAACCAATCTGGGCCGTCGGGCTGATGACCGGCACCGTGCTGGACGGCAATATCGACGTCGCGCTGATCAGGACCGACGGCGAGCGGATCGCGGATTTCGGCACCTACACACTGGCGCCCTATCCCAGGTCGATCCGCAGCCTGCTGGAGGAGACGCTGCGCCAGGCCAGGGCGTGGAATTTTGCCGGGCCGGAACCGGCGATCTTTCGCCAAGCCGAAGAAGCGCTGACGCGCGCCCAGTCAGCAGCCGTCAAGGACCTGGTCGAAAGCTACAGGCTGACGATGGCCGATATCGGCGTCGTCGGCTTCCATGGCCAGACCGTGCTGCATCGCGCCCCGCAATCCGGCCGGCTCGGCCAGACCCGCCAGCTTGGCGATGGCGAGTTGATGCATTCTATTCTGGGGACCAAAGTCGCCTATGATTTCCGTTCGGCCGATATGCGCGCCGGCGGGCAAGGGGCGCCGCTGTCGGCCGCCTATCACGCCGCGCTGCTGCGCGATGCCGATATCAGCGGCGACACGGCGGTGCTCAATCTCGGCGGCGTCGCCAACATCACCTGGTGGGACGGCAAGGACAATGTCGTCGCCTTCGACACCGGACCGGCCAATGCGCCGCTGAACGATTTCATCAAGGCAAAGGGTTTGGGTGAGATGGACCGCGACGGCGCCCTGGCCCGCGCGGGCACCGTCGACGAAGACCGGCTGGCCAAGCTGCTGCAGCATCCCTACCTGGCCAAGCGCTATCCAAAATCGCTGGACCGGTTCGATTTCGGCGCGGCCATGGCGGACGGGATGAACGCTGAGGATGGTGCCGCACTGCTTACGGCCTTCACCACTGCTGCCGTCGGCAAGGCGCTCGACCTCCTGCCGCACCGGCCAAAGCGGCTGGTGGTCAGCGGCGGCGGCCGCCACAACCCGACGATCATGGCCATGCTTGCCAGCCGCGCCGGCGTCGAAGCGGTTCCGGCGGAGACGCTCGGCTGGAAGGGTGACGCGGTCGAGGCGGAGTGCTTTGCCTTCCTTGCGGTTCGCGTGCTCAAGGGCCTGCCGATCAGCTTCCCGACCACCACCGGTGTGCCGCAGCCGATGCGCGGCGGGCGCCTTGCCGGCTGATCAAGTCGACAATTTTTTCTGGGGGAAGACGCGGCTGCGGCCTCAACGCCACGCTGCCGCCACGGCGGCAACCAGCATGAGCAACGCTGCAACCATTGCAGATGCCGCAAAACCAAAGCTGGAATAAAGCGGACCGAAGGCGGTGGTGCCGACAAACACCGCAAGATAGGTCACCGCGCTGTTCAAGCCCATGATTGTGCCGCGCCGCGCCGGATCGAGCGCCGAGAGGCGCATTACTAGGACGTTTAGCCCGAAATGATTGGCAAGGCCCCAGACCGCGACCATTGCGATAGTCAGATGGAAACTGCTGCCTGCCGCGGCAAGCGCGACATAGACGGCCGCGACGAGGAGATAGGCGAACGGCATGACACGTCGCGCGCCAAGCCGATCGATCACGCCGTCAAGCAGTGCCGCCATGCCGAAGCCGGCGCCATAGGCGAGCGCGGCCAAGCCGTTGGCGCTGACCGGCCGTCCCAAGCCGTTGTGCAGGTGATCGCCAAGATAGCCGTAGACGCCGTAGAAGGCGGTCATGAAGGCGCCGCAGGCGACCAGGAGCGGCACTATGCCGGGAACGGCCAAGGCGCCGAGCGGCGTCGGCGCCGGGCCGCTTTTCCTGACGTCGCTCAACGACGTCAGCGTAAGACCGGTCAATGCAAGTGCCGCAAGCACTGCGACCGCCGCGAAAACAGCGCGCCAGTGCAGCAGATCGGCAAGCACCGCCGACAATGAGACGCCGGCCACCATGCTCAGGGTCCAGCCGGTCAGCACGACGCCGATGGTTCCACTTTCGCGGCCAGGCGGCGCGATCGCAGCGGCACTGGCATAGATTGCCGGCATGGCGATACCGGCGGCGATGCCGGCGAGAAGTTGGGCCGCAACCAGCGTCGTTACCGTCGGCGCGGCGGCGCTGGCGAGAAGCGCTATCGCCAGCAGCAGCAACGCCCCTTGCAGCATGCGGCGGGCGCCGAGCCGATCGATATAACGCGCCAGGAACAAGGCGCTTGCGGATGTGCCAAGCCCGAACGCAGCGGACGCGAGCATGACGGCCGGCACGCTCGTCGCAAACGACGCCGCCACTGCCGGTGCTATCGGACCGAGAACCAGCGAGTTCGAGCCGATCACCGCGATGCATCCGGTGAGCAGATAGGCGAGCGCCGGGATAGGCGGCCTTGCCGTCAATGTTGCGACTTGATCAGTGTTCGACATATGCCGATAATCGCCGTATTAAATTCGGTATCAATAAGGAATTTCACCATGGATGAAGAAACAGATGGCATTCTGCGGAACAGGCCTGCCGCCCGCGATGTCGACGCAACCGACCGAAAAATATTAGGCGTTCTGGTCGACGACGCCACGGTCAGCTATGCCGATCTCGGTGATCGTGTCGGCCTGTCGCCGCCGGCAGCGCATGAACGGGTGAAGCGGCTTCGGCGCAGCGGCGCCATCCGCAACACCGCGGCGATCATCGATCCCAAGGCGGTGCGCAAGCCGCTGCTTGCCTTCGTGCACATCGACACCAAGGGCTGGGGAAAGACCCCCGAACTGATGGCGATTTCCGAGCACCCCGAAGTCGAGGAGATTCATTCGGTGGCCGGCGACACATGCATGCTGATCAAGGTCCGCACCGAGGACACAAGGGCGCTCGAGGGCCTGCTGTCGCGGCTTTATGAAACGCCCGGCGTCACCTCGACGCGAAGCTATGTGGTTCTGTCGACCTATCTCGAGCGGCCGGTGCAGCCCGGGATCACGACGGAATGGCCGGCGCCCCGGCACATGGCCAAGCCGCTGTATTAGGGCCGTCCAGTCAACCAAGCTCCAGGGTCGTGATCGCAAAGACCCCGGACTGCGTGAGCTGCGGCGCTTTTCCCCTGTACATTCGAGCGGTTTCGAAGCCCGGCTGGAGGCCGGCGAACGTCAGCAAAGCTGCAAACTGTCCGCTGGTCTCGGGCACGTCGAGATGGATGTTTCCGGGTCCAGAGGCGTTGGCGAGCGCCGCGAAAAGGCGGCTTGCCGCGTCCAGGCTGTTGGCAAAGAGCGGACCGATCTTGCTGCCTTCCCGGCATCGGCGCGCGACGCCATATCCCTCGATGGCGCCATCCCTGACGATCGCCAGCGCGACGTGCGGCGGGCGCAGCCATCGTTCCAGGAAGGATCGCCGCGGAGCCGGAAAGAAGCGGCGGTCATAGTCCAGGACGTTCGCTAAGAGTTCCGGCTCTATTGTGCGAATGTCGCTGTCGGCAGCTGCCGGACCGTTCGGCGATCCGACGAAGCGGATCGTCCGGTAGGCCGGCACAAAGCCCATGCTGCGGTAGTTGGCCTGCTGTTCGACGACACCATCGAGGCCGACAGTGCGGTCGCCGAGCCGCGCCATGCCGGCATCCCAGACCGCCTTGCCATGGCCCTCGCCGCGCCTGTCCGGCCGACAGATGTAGAGACCGATGAAGCCAAAATCCTCGCCATAGGCGACGGCCGAAATACCGGCCACCATCTCGCCATCGACAAAGGCGCCGATGAAGCCCTCTGGATCCGCCGCATGGAACGCCACTGCATCGCCAATACCGGGATTCCAGCCCTCCGCTGCGGCCCAGTCGACAAGGATTTTGACGTCTTCAAGTGCGAGCGTTCTGATCGTTCGGCGCATTGCTCATTCGGCGGCTACAGGTTCGGGGGCGAAGGATTTCAATGCGCCAAGATAGGGCTTTGCCAGCGGGTTTGCATAGGCGCCACGCTTGGACGTCGACAGGCCAAGCGCGATCAAGGCCTCGGCCTGCTTGACCGCGGCGCCGACGCCGTCGATGACCGGAACGCCGAACTCCCGCTGCAGCGCGGCGGCGAGATCAGCCATGCCGGCGCAGCCGAGCACGATGGCCTCGGCGCGATCCTCGCCGAGCGCACGCGCGATCTCGCCGCGCAGCTTCTGGATCGCATCGGAGGTTGGGTCTTCGAGCGCAAGAACCGGAATGTCGGCAGCGCGCACGCGAGCCCGCCCCGCCATGCCATAGCGCTGCACCAGCGCTTCGACCGGCACGCGCGAGCGCTCGGTCGTGGTGACGACGGTGAAGCGCTGGGCGATGAACGAGGCCGTGGCGAGCGCTGCCTCGCAGATGCCGACGACCGGAATGTTGGCCATGGCGCGCGCGGCATCGAGACCGGTGTCGTCGAAACAGGCGATGATTGCGGCCTGCGCGCCCGAGCGCTCGCCGGCGGCGATCTCGACCAGAAGGCCCGGTACGGCAAGCGCCTCGTCATAGTAGCCTTCGATCGAAACCGGACCCATCGTCGAGGTGACGGCAACGATGTCCGTACAGGCGCCGGCGACCAACCGCGCCGCCGCTGCAATGGTTGCGGTCATGCTGGCGGTGGTGTTCGGATTGACGACGAGGATCTGCACTGCGGTTCTCTCAAGCTCGCGGCCGACGGCCGCCGACATAGGCGATTGCGCCGAGCGTCGCCAAAATCACCAGGAAGGAAAATACCGTCGTCACGGTGCCGAGTGCATAGAGCACCGGCGTCGTCACATTCGTCGTCATGCCGTAGATTTCGAGCGGCAGCGTGTTGAAGGTGCCCGAGGTCATCAGCGTGCGCGCGAACTCGTCATAGGACAGGGTGAAGCCGAACAGGCCGACACCGATCAGGCTGGGCGCGATCATCGGCAGCACGACATGCGCGAAGGTCTGCCAGGAGGTCGCGCCCAAGTCCCGCGCGGCCTCCTCATAGGCCGGCGAGAACCGGTTGAAGACGGCGAACATGATCAGCACGCCGAAAGGCAAGGTCCAGGTCAAATGCGCGCCGAAGGCAGACGTGTACCAGGCGGGACGAAAGCCGATCTGCTGGAAGGCGACGCCGATGCCGAGGCTAATGATGATCGACGGCACGACCAGGCTGGCGACGGCCAGATAGAACAATGCGGTGGCGCCGCGAAATTTTTGCCGGAAGGCAAGACCGGCAAGCAGCGACACGCCGACGGTGACGATCATCACCATCAAGCCAAGGATGAAGGAGCGTTTAAAGCTGCCGCCGAAATCGCCGACCGCCTGGCGCTCGAACAGATTGGCGAACCAGTGCAGCGAGACGCCGTTCAGCGGGAATGTCAGCCCGCCATTCTCGCCCTGGAAGGAGAGGATCAGGATCGCCGAGAGCGGGCCGTAGAGGAACAGCACGAAAAGGGCGAAGAAGGCCGCCAGCACGTAGAATTCGAGGGTGCGCTTGTCGTGGCTCACGTCACAGCTCCTTGCGGATGTCGACGATGCGCAGGATGCCGGCGACCATCAGCAGCACCAGCACCAGCAACACGACCGCGTTGGCGGCCGCCGCCGGATATTGCAGCAGCGACATCTGGTTCTTCATCATCAGCGCGACGGAGGCGCTCTGTCCGCCGGACATCACCTGCACCGTCGAAAAGTCGGCCATCACCAGCGTGACGACAAAGATGGTGCCGATCGCCATGCCCGGCTTGGCAAGCGGGATGACGACGTTCCACAGCACCTGCCAGCCGGAAGCGCCGGCATCACGCGCTGCCTCGATCAGCGACTTGTCGATGCGCATCAGCGTGTTGAAGATCGGCGTCACCATGAACAGCGTGTAGAGATGCACCATGGCCAGCACCACGGCGAATTCGGAATAGAGCAGCCATTCGATCGGCTTCGGGATCAGCCCGATCTCAACCAGCGTCGAGTTGACTAGGCCGTTGCGGCCTAGCACCGGAATCCACGAGATCATGCGGATGATGTTGGAGGTCAGGAACGGCACGGTGCAGACCAGGAACAGCACCATCTGCATTGCCGTAGTCCTGATATGGAAGGCGAGGAAATAGGCGACCCAGAAGCCGACGAACAGCGTCAGCGCCCAGACGATGGCGGCATATTTCAGCGTGTTCAGATAGGTTTTCCAGGTGACCCAGGAGCCGAGCGTGTCGGTATAGTTGGTGGTCAGGAAATCCGGGTACATCGCCGCGAAATCGTAGTCCCAGAAGGAGACCACGGCGATCATCAGGATCGGCAGCAAAAGGAACGCGCCGAGGATCAGCGCCAGCGGCGCCGCTTGCAGGTAGGGAACGACTGCGCCGATCGAGAGCCGGCGGCGTCTGACGAGTTTGCCGACGGCTACAGGTCGGTCGAGAGCCACGGTCATCTGGAACAGCCCTGGCGTGTCGCGGAGAGCCGGCAATCTGGCAGGCTGTGATCCTTGGCGCCCCCCTCTGTCCTGCCGGACATCTCCCCCACTTGGGGGGAGATTGGCAGCTTTGCTGTTGGCGCCTCTTCTTGCAATGTTGCGGATTGGCGAAAGCCGCGGCGACGGCCGATCTCCCCCCAAGTGGGGGAGATGCCAAGTTTTGGCAAAGAGGCCAGGACAGAGGGGGGCGCCAAGGAATGCAGCATCTCAGTTATTGCCTGCCTTGCACTACGCCGCGATGAATTCGTTCCAGCGCCTCACCATGTAGCGGTCCTCGTCCATGACCGAGTTCCAGCAGGCGACCTTGCCCATGCGCTCGACGAAGGAGCCGCCGTCACGCACCGCGCCTGCCTTCTCCATGATCTTGCCGTCCGGCGCCATGATATCGCCCTTGGCCGGCTTGCCGTCGACCCAGTAACCCCATTCGTCCTCGGACATGAACTGCTTAGCGGTGTCCATGGCGGCCGAGTAATAGCCCTGGCGGTTGAGGTAGGCGCCGACCCAGCCGGACAGATACCAGTTGATGTATTCGTAGGCGGCATCGAGCTCGGCGCCCTTGAGGTGCGCCGCAAGGCCAAGGCCGCCGCCCCACGAGCGATAGCCTTCCTTGAGCGGCTGGTACTTGCAGGCGATGCCCTTGGAGCGCACCGCAGCGACAGCCGGCGACCACATCGACTGGATCACCACTTCGCCTGAAGCCATCAGGTTGACGCTCTCGTCGAACGATTTCCAGAACGCCCGGAACTGGCCGTCCTGCTTGGCCTTGATCAGGAAGTCGATCGTCTTGTCGATCTCCTCCTTGGTCATGTTGCCCTTGTCGGCATATTTGATGTTGCCCATGGCTTCCATGATCATCGCCGCATCCATGATGCCGATCGACGGGATGTTGAGAATGGCGGCCTTGCCCTTGAAGGCCGGATCCATGATGTCGGCCCAGGTGGTGATCTCGCGCCCGACAAGGTCGGGGCGGATGCCGAGCGTATCGGCATTGTAGATGGTCGGAACCATCGTCATCCACTGCGTCGGCTGCTTGGCGAAGGTCTTGGCGTCCTGCGCCTCGACGAAGCCGACCGTATGCGGCGCGGTGCCCTGGGCGATGACGCTGTCGGGCGTCAGCTTGCCGGTGATGAAGAGCGGTACGATCTTGTCGTAATATTTCAGCTTCTTGACATCCATCGGCTGCATCACGCCGGACGGATACACTTTCTTGGCGATCCAGTATTCGATGTCGGCGATGTCGTAGCTGTCCGGCTGGGTCACCGCGCGCTGGGCGGCGGCGTCGGAATCGGTCGCCGTCATTTCCAGCGTGATGCCGAGATCGGCCTTGCACTTGTCGGCAATGGCGTTGAGGTTCGACACGCCGGTGCCGAACTGGCGCAGCGTGATCGGGTTCTGCGCCCAGATCGTCGGGAAGCCCGTGATGGCGCCCGAGCCAGCGGCAAAACCGACGGCGGCAGCACCGGTCTTGAGCAGCGAGCGGCGGGAAATTCCCGTCTTCTTGTCGGTGGTGTTGGTCATGTCAGTTCCCCTGTTTTGATTGGTTGTTCTGGTTCAGGAATCGAGACGGCCAAGGACGATCGCGTCCTCGGCGTCCCAGGCGATCGGCACCGCGTCGCCGACGGCGACCGGCTTGGCGAAGAAGCTGGCGTCGTCGACGATGACGGTAAAATCCTCGATGCCGGCGCCATTGACCGAGAGTTTTACGGTCGAGCCGCGATACTCGATATTGGAGGCGATGCCGGTGAAGCCGAGCCCGGTGGCCGGCGGGTCGCCGATCCGCACATGGTCGGTGCGAATGGCGATATCGATCGGCTCGCCGATCGCCCTGCCCTGCCCGCTGGCCGCAAGCGAGGCGCCACCCGGCACATCGAAGACAATCATGCCGTCGCGGCTGCCGCTGACGCGGCCGGAGACGACGTTGTGATCGCCCATGAAACGGGCGACGAACGCGGTGGCCGGCCGCTCGAAGACGGTGCGTGGAGGCGCCGCCTGCTCGATGCGGCCGTCATTCATGACCACGATCAGGTCGGCGAGCGCCATCGCCTCCTCCTGGCTGTGGGTGACGTGGACGAAAGTGATGCCGAGCGACGTCTGCAGCTTCTTCAATTCCGCCCGCATGCGGATCTTCAGGAATGGATCGAGTGCCGAGAGCGGTTCGTCGAGCAGCAGCGCCTCGGGGTCGGTGATCAGCGCGCGGGCCAGAGCGACGCGTTGCTGCTGTCCGCCCGAAAGCTGCGCCGGGCGGCGGCTGGCATAGGCCTCCATCTGCATCAGCTTCAGCATACCGAGCGCTTTGGCGCGGCGCTCCTCCTTGCCGACACCCTTCATCTTGAGGCTGAAGGCAACATTGTCGACCAGGTCGAGATGCGGAAACAGCGCGTAGGACTGGAACATCATGGCGGTGCCGCGCCTGGCCGGCGGCAGGTCGGTGACCACTGTGTTGCCGAGACGCACGTCACCGCTCGATATGCTTTCGTGCCCGGCAATCATGCGCAGCGTCGAGGTCTTGCCGCAGCCGGACGGCCCGAGCAGGCAGCAATAGGTCCCCGCGGGGATTTTCAGGCTGATGTCTTCGACGGCAGTCGTTGCGCCATACATCTTCGAAACGGACACGATGTCGATTTCGGCGGCTTTGGACATCCGGCTTCCTCTCTAAATCAACTTAAGCAAAGCATCATGCATGCCAATTGCCCTAGATCGGCCTCAAACGATTGATTCCTCGGGAAAATCAGAATTGCCTCCGGTTGCCCTCGAAACGGCATCCCTGCGAATGCACAAATTATAGGCGATCGCCGGCGATTCTAGCAAAAATCGTATGCAATCTTTTCCGACATCGTGTTCACTTTGGCTCTCTGCAACCGACCCGATTCAGGGTAGAAAGGTGCCGGGACCACCATCATGAATATAGCCGACCAGACGTTCCCTGCTGTCGACAGTGCCAACGAGGATCGCGCCCAGGCGATCCGCGACCAGTTGCGCGACGCGATCGTCGACCGCCGGCTGGCACCGGGAACCAAGCTGTCGGAAGGCGAGGTCGGCACTTTGTTCGATGTCAGCCGCACCGTGGCGCGCGCGGCGCTGCAGATGCTCTCCTTCGAGGGCCTGGTGCGGACCGAGCGCAATCGTGGCGCCTTCGTCGCCAACCCGTCGCCTGAAGAAGCGCGTCAGGTTTTCGCTTCGCGCCGGCTGATCGAGCCCGGCATAGCGATTGCCGCAGCCGGGCGGATGACGCCGGACCATGTCGCTGCCTTCAAGGCGCAGCTCGATGAAGAGGGCCGCTTCATTGCCGAGCGCGGACCAAATGCACGACGCTCGGAAATCAAGGCTTCGGGCGATTTTCACCTGCTGCTGGCTTCGGTTGCCGGAAACGCCATCCTCCAGCGCTTCATGGAAGAACTGGTGGCGCGGTCATCGCTGGTGATCGCCCTCTATGGCCGCTCGGGCGTCTCGAGCTGCGGCCATAGCGAACACATGAATATCCTGGAGGCGCTGGAGAATGGCAATTCGGAACGCGCCAGCGCACTGATGCTGCATCACATCGACCATATCGAGGCCGACCTCGATCTGCGCGTCAGGAGCGGTCCGGCGCTCAGGCAGGCGCTCGAGTTCTGACGCTCATTTCGACCGGAGGGACGCGATAACCGCGCCCCTCAAAGCCGCTCGGCACGGATCTTCAGGATCTGGTACAGCAATTCGCAGATGCGCCGCAGCCTCATCGACAATTTCTGGCTCATCTGCTTTCCAGTTCTGTTCGCCGACTGCCTACGTCTCAAAAAGCTTGGGCCGCGATGGCCATTCCAACCAGCGAGGTGACGAGCCCCGCGGCGCGGACCGTCGTCGGCCAACGATCGAGCTTGAGGACGAACAAGACCCCGATCGCATGCAGCATCGACGTGCCGAGCATGAAGCCAGCGGCGTAGGCGATGCCGCCGGCGCTCTCGGGACTCTCGAGGCCGTGGGCGTTGCCGTGAAAGAGGCCGAACAGGGCCGTCAGTGCCGCGGCAGTGGTCAGCGGCAGCGGGCTGGCGAGGCCAACCATGGCGCCGAAGACCACCAGCGACAGCGCGATGCCGGTTTCAAGGGAAGGCAGGCCGATGCCGGCCATGCCGAGCAAGGCCCCGGCGACCATCGCCGAGACAAAGTACAGCGGCACAAGGACAATGCTGCGCCCGCCGGCACGGGCGCCGATCATGCCGATTGCAACCATTGCGAGCAGATGATCCATGCCGAACAGCGGATGTTCGAGGCCGGCGAAAAAGCCGTGGACGTGAGCGCCGCCGCTATGGGCAAACGCCAGCGACGGTGTGACGGCAGCGAGAGCTGTAAGGGTGCCAAGTCTTGCTAATGTTTTCATGGTTGAACCTGTTCGATGAGAGTGACGGGCTTTTTGGTTTCAGTGGCCGGGAACAGTGAATTGCGAAGCGGCGGAACGGTCGGCAAGGGCGCGCGCCGCGGCGAAGCCGAGCGGCTTTTGCTCAGCGCCATCGTGATAGATGAAAGCGAGGCGGCGGCGGTGCGATGTCAGGCGCGCCGGCAACGGGTGATAGGCGACGCCGGTGCCGCCGACGAGCGGCATGACCGCGCCGACGTCGACCAGATCCTCCGTCTCGACGCGCAAGAGATGAAGCCGCACGCCGTGCGCCGTCTCGCCGACAAACGGTATGCCGGCCAGACGCAGGAAGCTGGACGGGTCCGGCGCCCGCGCAAAGCCTTCGAGAAAGGCGGTTTCGACAAGATCGAGGTCGACCGTCGCTGGATCGACCGGCGGCTCGTGAGCCTGGTCCGGCAGATGCGGCGTCTGCCATTGCAGCGGCTTGCCCGCGGGCCCGTTGTGGCCGAGGACGTGCGGATGGTCATGATGGCCGTTCGGCCCGTGATGATGGTGGCCGTCGTCATGGCCATGATCGTGGTGATGGTCGTCGTGCATGGTCAAAAACTCACCGGTTTGTCGATGATCGATTTGTGCTTGCCGAGATTGCCGTGGGCGACCATCGAGCCGAGCGCTTCGACGACGACACGCACGCCGAACAGCGCCGTAATGTCTGACGTGTCGTAGGGCGGCGAGACCTCGACCACTTCCAGTCCGCAGATGCCGGGCGCCGTCACCAGCCCAAGCAGCTTGAGCGCCTCGCGCGGCAGGAAGCCGCCCGGCTCAGGCCAGCCCGTGCCGGGCACGAAGCCGCAATCGAGGCTGTCGACGTCGAAGGAGATGTAGACAGCGTCGGTGTCTTTCCAGGCGAGTTCGAGCGCGATTTCCGCCGCCTTCTCGAGGCCGATCTGCTCGATGTCGGCAATGGTCAGCACGTTGGTGCCGCGTTTTCTCGCCTCGGCGACGCCGTAGCGGGGAACCTGCCAGCCGCCGATGCCGAGCTGCACGAGATTGGTCGCCGAGACGTTCGGCAGGTTGGTCGCCCAGTACCAGGGCGTGGTGTGCATGCGCTCGTCGAGATCCTTTTCCTGGATGTCGATATGGCGATCGAAATGGATGATGCCGATGCGCTTCGAGGTCACGTCGGCAATGCCGCGCACGCAGGGAAAGCCGATCGAATGGTCGCCGCCCAGCATGATCGGCAGCGCGCCGGACGAGGCGACATGGCTGACGCCCTTGGTGATCTGGTCAAAACTCTTTTCGAGGTTGGCGGGAATGGTGAAGACGTCGCCGGCGTCGCACAGCGTCATCTGCTCACGCAAATCGACGCCGAGCTCATAATTGTACGGCGTGTACAGCGCCGAGATGCGGCGAATGCCTTGCGGGCCGAAGCGGGTTCCCGGCCGGTAGGTGGTGCCGCTGTCGAAAGGAATGCCGATGACGGCAGCATCATATTTGCCGACATCACGGACGTTCTCGACATAGGGCGCCTTGAGAAAGGTGTTGATGCCGGCGAAATGCGGCAGCTCGCCGCGCGCGAACGTCGGGATCGACTTGTCGACGATCGACTCCGACCCTGGCAGGCCCATGTCGAGCGCCCATTGCTGCTCCTTGCGCCAGCCGCTTTCCGGCAGCTTGCCCTCGGCCTCGATCGACTTCCAGCCCTGCGTGCCGCGCGCGTCGAAATCGGGGTGGTGGAAACGCTCTGTGGCCGCCCGGGCGACCAGCCCTGCCCGGCGGTGGCTGCGCTCTGGGATATCTCTGGACATTCACGCTCTCCGTTACGACGCCGTCGTCGCCATTGTTTTATCCGGCCGGGTCGTCCCGACCATCGCGGCCACCTTGGCCAAGTGATGAGAAGAGGCCCGGGTCTTGCGATCGAGCCTCAGATCGTAGGTGATCGTCGCGCCGTAAGCCGACGGGAACTGCGGATCGTGGCGCACCTTGTCGAAAACCAGCACACGGGTGCCGAGCTTGAAGGCCTCGCCGATATCGTGGGTGACCATCACCACCGTCATGCCATGCTCGGTCCAGAGCTCGGTCAGCAGATCGTGCATCTCGGCGCGGATGCCGGGATCGAGCGCCCCGAACGGTTCGTCGAGAAGCAGGATTTGCGGGCGGCCGAGCAAGGTCTGTGCAATCGCCAGCCGCTGCTGCATGCCGCCGGAGAGCGATGCCGGATAGAGGTCGCGCGCATGGGCAAGGCCAACCCGCGCCAGCATGGCCTCGGCCTCTTGCCTGGCGTTTCTGCGCCTGGCACCGAAGACGCGGCCAAACGGCCCGCCCGAGCGAAAGTCTTCGACCAGCAGCAGGTTCTGCATGGCAGTCAGATGCGGAAACACCGAATAGCGCTGAAAGACGATGCCGCGCTGCGGCGTAGGCTCGGGCACGATTGGGCCATCGCCGACGATGACGACACCGCTGCTCTGCTGCTCCTGGCCGAGCAGAATGCGCAGGAACGTCGATTTTCCGCAGCCGCTAGCGCCGACCAGCGACAGGAATTCGCCGGCCTCGGCGGTGACGTTGACCCGCTCGAGCACGCGAGCATCGCCATAGGTCTTTTCCAGCCCGTGAACGACGATGCGGCTCATCTGGCCTCCAACGGATGCGCCCAAGGGGAGATTGCCCGCGACAGGCGCACCAGCAGCCAGTCGGTGATGACGGCAAGCAGCGTGATCCAGGCGACATAGGGCAGGATGACATCCATCGAGAGGTAGCGGCGAACGAGGAAGATGCGGTAACCCAGCCCTTCGGTCGAGGCGATGGCTTCGGCGGCGATCAGGAACAGCCAGGCCGGCCCGAGCGCCAGCCGCACGCAAGTGATGAGGCGCGGCATGATCTGCGGCAGCACCAGCCGCAAGATCATGGTCCAGCTGTTGCCGCCAAGCGTCTGCGCCTTGGCCACCAGTTCAGCCGGCAACTCCATCACCCGGTTGGCGATGTCGCGCACCATCACCGGCGCGACGCCAAGGGCAATCAGCGTAATCTTGGCCGTTTCGCCGAGGCCGAGCGCGATGAACAGGATCGGCAGCAACGCCAGCGGTGGGATGACGCAGACGACGGTGACGAAGGGCAGCAGGAAGGCCCGCACCCGCGGGATGAAGCCGATGGCAATGCCGAGCGAAAGCGCGGCGAACGTCGCCACGCCGACGCCCGCGAGCAGCCTGAGGAGACTGGCATAGGTGTCGACCCACAGGATGAGGTCGCCCGAGCGCTTGTCCGGCACCGTGGCGAGGTCGAGAAAGGCCGACCACATTTGTGGCGGCGAAGGCAGCAGCTTGTCGCTGGGATTGACCGCCAGTCGTTGCGCCGAAGCGAAGAGATAGGCGATCGCCACGAACAGAAACGGCAAGCCGCCGAGGAACAAGGCGCCGCCGCGCGAAACCTTCGCATTGATCATGCGAAGGCGCACCCTCGGCCTCGGCAGTGAAGGGCGCATGGTGCCCTCACCGCCCGTGTCGGAGACTTCATCCCTGGCACCCATTCCCCTGGCCAGCATGTCGGGTCAGGGCGTTGCGGTTGCCGCCTCGGCCATGAAGGCTGGATCAAAAACGCAGCTTGACGTTGTTGGCGTCGCCCAGCGTGGATCCGTCGGCAAAGCTCATACCGACGACGTCGACGCTCGTCGCATTGGTGCCAAGTATGCCATGGCTGAACAGGAAGTTGCGGACCAGATCCATCGTCTTCGGCAATTCGGTGCCGTTGGTGAACTCGACCGCCTTGGCGGGGTCGAAGAACATTGCCGTCGAGGCAAGCTGCGCGTCGAAGCCGGCGAGGTCGGTGCCGGATGCCTTGGCCATCTCCTCCTTGGCTGCCTTGCCTTCCGGCGTGTCCGAAGTCATCAGCTCCATCACCTCGTACCATGCGCCGACAAGCGCCTTGCCCAATGCCGGATTGTCCTTCAGCGTCTCGGTGTTGACGACCATCAAGTCGATGATCTCGCCGGGAATCTGCGCGGAATCGAACACTTTGTGCGCACTCGGCATGGCGACGATCTCGGAGACCAGAGGGTTCCACGTAACGACCGAGGTGACGTCGCTGGTGCCGTAGGCGGCGACCATGTCGGCGTCGGAGGTGTTGACGACGGTGATGTCCTTCTCGGCGAGCTTGACCGTGTCCAGCGCCCGCGCCAGCAGGTAATGCGAGACGGAGAGCTCGACGAGATTGACCTTCTGGCCGGCAATGTCGGCGAGCGCGGCCTTGTCCTTGAGGATCACCGCATCATTGCCGTTGGAGAAGTCGCCGATGATCAAGGCGGTGGTGTCGACGCCGCCGCCGGCGGGGATCGACAGCGCGTCCATGTTGGTCATCGAACAGCCGTCGAAACCGCCGGCCGTGTACTGGTTGATGCTTTCGACATAGTCGTTGATGCGGGTGATCTCGACATTGATGCCGTTTTTTTCGGCCCATTTCTTCATGATGCCGCTGTCGGAAAGATAGCCCCACGGCATCCAGCCGACATAGATCGACCAGCATATCTTGAAGTCCTTCTTGGGCGCCGCGTCGGCGGCGGAAACGGCGGGAAGGCTGATTGATGCGGCTAGGATGATTGCGGCCAGCTTGCGAAGCATTGCGTACCCCTGTTCGCGATCCGGATTGCGACCGGACTTGATGTTGGGGTTTGCGAGCGCGCATCCGGGAGAGGTTCGCGCCAGCAAACCCGTGCAGGGTTCTCCCGGGATTTTGGCCCGCCGTGTTCCGCCGGATGCCTCAGTGCATCCCTGGCGGTCGCATCTCTTGGACCAGCACCGCTGTGTTGCGGCCGGAACCCTAGACGCTCTGCACACCATCAACGAAGCAAGGAGCATGCCAAGCCGAATTGTGCCAAAAGGCCGGCATTTGTGGAGCTGTGCGGCTTCGAGCATTCGCACGAGTGACGCGAAAATCATCGCATCGCCGACAGATTGGGCAGTTTGCCTGATTGCTAGTGGTGTCGCCCTACCATAAGAGTCCGGCTTGGGATTCCCTTTGGCGAAAGCGCATACGAGTCTGGCGCATGCGCACAGGAATATCCTTCATTGCGCGAATTACGCAGACAGCTCGTCAGACGGCCGGCTATTAAGGCTTGACACTGGCTTTCATCAATCGCGCCGCACCTTCACTCTCGCTCTCCACGAAGTGCACGAACTCGGGCTGCGTCATGCTCAGTGGCTCGCCCCCGTGTTTAGCGATCCATTCGCGCAGATCCGGCCCGGCGAGCACGCGTCCGATGTCATTCGCAAGCTGGTCAACGACGCCGGTCGGAGTGCCGGCCGACACCCATATTCCATACCAGATCGGGAAGTCGAAGCTGGCGACGCCTGCCTCCGCGATTGTCGGCACCTCCGGGAGCAAGGTTGAGCGCCGCGCGGTACTCACGCCCAGCGGAACGAGTGTGCCGTCGTGAATGTGCGGCAGTGCAAGAGAGATTGGCACCAAACAGTAAGTGAAGCGCGCCGCTATCGCGTTGGCGATTGTGTCGGCGTTCGAATCGTTCGGCGAGGGAGGCACATGCAGCGCCTTGATTCCCGCCGCTTGATTGAATTTCTCGACTCCAACATGTGTGCCGGTGCCTATGCCGGTGGATCCAAACGTGAGCTCACCTGGCTTCGCCCTCGCCGCCGCAATGATCCCGCCGACAGTGGTGACACCAGTCGCCTTCCCTGTAACGAGCACGTAGGCTTGCCTCGTGAGCGGAATGATCGGAATGAAATCCTTCAACGGGTCATACGGGAGGTCCTTCAAGAGCGCCGCGCCGTATGCCTGAGCGTTGGTGTTTATCAGCAGCGTGTGGCCGTCGGCCGGTGACTTCGCGACCGATGCGGGGCCTGCAGTGGCTCCGGCACCTGGGATGTTCTCCACTGTCACCGATTGGCCCCACAGCTCAGTAAGCTTCGGGGCCAGGGCACGGGCTAACAGGTCGGGCCCGCCGCCCACCCCGAACGGGTCAATTATGCGTACCGGCTTGGCCGGATAGTCTCGTGCGGACGCGGCCAGATTTGTTGCGCTTTTCATCGTATCCCGTGTCCCCTCGCGTCACTCAAAGGCTACCTACTGGTATCGGCCTAACATAGCCTAACATATGAGGGTCCGGCTTGGGATGCGCTTTGGCGAAAGCGCATGCGAGTCTGGAGCCCGATGCGGGCATTCAGTCAGTTTGCCTCCACCCCTAGTGACATCGAGCTGACTTGAGTCACCTCAGGGTGTCGAGAAACGCCTTGGCCTCTCTCAGGTCGGGGGTCTCGAAGCCCTCGGAGAACCACTCATTCACGGGCACGAGCAAGGTGTGGGCATCGGCAGACTTGCCTTGGTCGCGCCAGAGCCGGGCAAGACCGGTGGCCGCACGCAACTCCCAGGACTTCGCGGATTGACGCCGGGCGATTTCGATCGCGTGCTCAAATGCGGCGCTCGCCTCATCTGGTCTTCCGTCCGGCAGGGCTGCCAGAAGGTGCCCGCGCAAGCGATACAGTTCGGCCTCCGGCCAACGCTCCCCTGTCCCCTCGACCACTGCCAGAGCCTCATCCAGTGCACCGAGCCCCCGTTGCATGTCCCCCGAGAGGGCACAAGCCTCGGCCAGCAGGCCCAGGAAGAACGGACGCATCCACGCCGCGCCGCTCTTCCCCCAATCCGCAAGCCCGCGCTGGATCGCTTCTATCCCGGCGGCCTCCTGACCATGGCGAGCCATGGCCCAGCCCTGGACCACCGTCGCGCTGGCGGCCCATAGATCCAACTTGTGTTCCCGGGCCAGCTCCAGCAACGCCGCCGCATGCGCCGCGGCCGTGCTGTCGTCGCGGCCGAAAGCCCCTACCAGCGCGCTGTACATCAGGGCAAACCCGAGGGTGTTCTTATGGCCGACCCGGTGGGCTAAGGCCAATCCCTCGGCTTGTTGGCGGGATGCCTGATCCGGGTAGCCCAGCAACCACAGCACCCAGGTCAGGTGGGCGAGCGCGGATACGCCAAGGTCCTGGCCAAAAACAAAGGCCGTCGAACCATGCCGTTCCGGGTCGTACAGCGCAACGACACACTCGAGGTGCTCGCGGGCGGCGAGCAGCTCGCCCCCCACCTCACCTGTCGCGCCGCACATCCGGTGCGCCAAGCACAGCCGCTCCGGGTCTGGGTGCAGCTCGGCCAAGGCGAGAATTTGCCTGGCCAGCTTCTGCTGCTCGGGAAGCGCCATGCGTACGAATTGGACTGCCCAGAACCCATACAGCACAGGAAACTGTTGTGATGCGTCGCCTACTGCCTCTACCAACTCCTGCGCCCGGGCGAAAGCGGAGGCGGTCTCAGGTGCTGCGTGGCCGTACCGGGCAATGCACGCCTGACCAAGCATAGTCTGAAGATGAAGTTCGCGCTCTGCCCGGGCGCGGCTCTCGGGCAAGGTCCGCACGAGGTCAATGCTCCGGGTGAGATCGCCGATGGCTTCCGCAACGGCCGAGCGCCGGAAGGTGCGTTCCCCGGCCCGCTGCCAGTAGTCCGCAGCCCGCTCGGTCAGTTCCGCCTGGCTAAAGTGATGGGCCAGCAGCTCAGGCTGGGTTTCGACCACCTCCGGCCAGCGCTCTTCCAGTACCTGGGCGATCCGGGCGTGCAACTTCTGGCGTGTGCCACGCAGGAGGCTCGCGTAGGCGGTGTCCTGCACGAGCGCGTGCTTGAACATGTAGGTCGCCTCGGGCGGCGTGCCGCGCCGGAACGCGAGACCAGAATTGACGAGCTCGTCCAGTCCCTGCGCCAACGCTGCCTCGGGTAGTCCCGCCACGGCGGCCAGCAGCTCATGGTTGAACTCCCGGCCGAGTGCCGCGCCGATCTGCGCCACCTGTTTGGCGGCCGGCAGCCGATCCAGCCGAGCGGTCAGTGAAGCCTGCAAAGTGCTCGGGATCGGAAGCGCCGAGACAGCAGCATCGGGCTGGCTGGCACCCTCCAGCACGGCTTTGGTCAACTCCTCGATGAACAGGGGCACACCGTCGGTCTGCGCCACGATCCGATCCAGCATTCCGGCCGGTAATGCTTGGCCCACGACCACCTGAGAGGCGAGCGTCGCGGCTTGACGCGGACTGAGACGGCTCAGCGCCATCAAGGTCACGCCCGCCAGGCCGACCCAGGGCACCTCAAACTCCGGCCGGAAGGAGATGACCACCAGCACTGGCAGCGAGGCCAAGCGCATGATCAACCTGTCCAACAGCTCCAGCGAGCTTGGATCGGCCCAATGCACGTCCTCGAACAGCATCAGCACGGGGGATCGGCGGGCCCGTTCATCGAGGATGTGAAGCAGTGCCCCGAACGTCTGCTCCTTCTTGCGCTCAGGGCTGAGAGCCAGTGGCGGGTACCGCTCGCCACCCGGCACGCCGAGCATCTCGGCAATGAGCGCCAGCTCATGCGAGGCGGCGCGTGGGTCTAGCAGGGTTTCCAGCTTGTCGAGCCGAGCCTCCGCAGGCTCGCCGTCCACGAAGCCTACCTCGTTCTTCCAGCGTGCGATGATCGGTTGGAGGGCGCTCTCACGGTGATGGGGCGAGCAGAAGTACTTGAGTTTGAGATGCACCTCTCCAGCTACGTGCTCCTCGAGCGCAGCGATCAGGCGGGACTTGCCGATGCCGGGCTCGCCGGCGCTGAGCACGACCTGCCCTTCGCCGCCCTTCGCCTGCCGCCAGCGGCGCAGCAGCAGATCGAGCTCGTCATCGCGCCCGACCAGCGGCGTGAGGGCGGCCGGATGCATCGCGTCGAAGCGGCTCTGAACCATCGCCTCGCCCAGCACCTGCCAGGTGCGGACAGGGCCGATTAGCCCTTTGAGGTGAACCGCACCAAGCTCGCGGCACTCGAACAGGCCGCCGATGCGCCGCCGTGTTTCCGCGTCGATCACTGCGCATCCAGGATCAGCAAGGGATTGTAGCCGCGCGGCAACGTTCGGGGTCTCGCCGATTACAGCCTGCTCCTGTGCGGCCCCGGCCCCCAGCAGGTCGCCCACGACGGCGAGGCCACTGGCGATGCCGACGCGTGCGGACAACCGCTCATCGACGGGCGCAATCTGGCCAACCGCTTCCAGCGTGGCCAAGGCGGCGCGTACTGCGCGCTCGGCATCGGCCTCGTCGGCCTGGGGCCAGCCGAAATAGACCAGGACTCCATCGCCCATGTACTTCGCGACGAAGCCGCCGAAGCGACCAACCGTCTCGGCAATGCGGCGGTGGTAGGTCCCGATCACCTCGCGCATGTCCTCGGGGTCCAGGTGCGCGGCGAGCGCCGTGGAGCCGACGAGGTCGACGAACATCACACTAAGTTGGCGCCGCTCCGCCTCAGGGGACGGCAGGGCCACTGTCCCGGAGATCGTGCTCTGTGGCTGGATGGATGAGGACATGGCTGGAGGCGAGCCCGCGCGCACGGCGGCGATGGCGGCGAGCAACTTGCGGCGGTGGCCGATCGAGACGACGCCAAGTCCGCTCAGATCATCGGCGGTGAGGTCGGCTAGGACATCGCCATCGATGTCGTTCTCGCGGAACGCCTGTTCGTACTGTCCCAGCCCCAGATCGCGCAGCCACCCGCCAATGTCCATGGCCCTCTCCCGGGTTCGTGGCGACCGGAACGCCAAGGTCTTCAATCTACCCCAAAATCGCGGAGAGGGCATGATGAAACGTCACGAGCTACCTTCGGATTAAGGGCGGCTCGTGGCAACACCAAGCAGACTTTCGCCGCTCTGTCGGCCAGCTTCCGCTTTCCACCTAAAACCGAAGTCTCTATCGGGTACTAAGCGTCAGGTTTTCACCACTAGGAAGACATCCCGATCGGATCCGCCGCCGGCTTCATCGGGTCAACTGCGGCAAAGACGGCGCTCGCCTCGCTGACGATGGAGACGTGATCCTTGGCTGCTTGTCCTGCGGCGGCGCTGTCGCCGCGCATGATTGCGGTAACGATGACGTCATGCTCCTGCCAGGATTTGGCCAGGCGGCCCGGCAGCATGAATTGCGCGCGCCGGAACGGCGCCAGCCGGCTGCGTGTCATGACGGTCAGTTCATAGATGTGCTTGCTGTGCGCGCCGCGATAGAGCCGAGTGTGGAACTCGGTGTTGAAATACTCGTAGTCCTCCTCGGCACCCAGTTGCACGAGGCGCGCCGATGCCTGGTGCTCGATCTCGAGCGCGCGGCGCTCCGCGGCGGTCATGCGCTCGGCTGAAAACCGTGCGCAAATCGCTTCAAGCTCGGCCATGCTCTCGAACATCGAGGCAAGATGTTCCTGCGTCACCACGGCTACGGTGGCGCCGCGGTTGGGCCGCCTTTCGACCAACCCCATGGCGCTCAGCCGGCCAAGCGCCTCCCTGACAGGGGTGCGCGACACATCGAAACGGGCAGCAAGCGAGGCCTCGTCGAGCTTTTCGCCGGGACGCAGGAAGCCGGTGACGATCCGGTCACCGATCGCCCTCACCATCTGATCGACGGTCGTGCCCGACCTGATCAAGCTGCGCTTCCCCGACAATTCTCCTCCCTCAGTCTTTTTCGCGGCCGTGCGGCAAGTGGCTCGCCGGAAGTTACGACTCGGGCGCGCCCTCTATGCCTTAATTTTAATCTAGATGTCAAACTGGCTATTTGAAAGGCAAAAAGTGCATGCAATTGCCTTTCGCTTAAGCACGGCAAATCGGCACTCCAACTGATTTAATTGGATAAATTCTAACTTTTGAACTGGCACAGCGATTGCATGCACTTTTACGAGAAGGGAATTAATCGACCCGGAAAGGGTTCAACAGGGAGCATTCACATGACCGAGAGATTTATGCTTAGCCGCCGCGAGCTGCTCAAGACCTCCGCCGCCGGAGCGGCGCTCGGCCTGGCCTCGGCGTCATTCCCGATCAGCAGGGCGTTCGCCGCTGCCGTCACTGTCGGCTTCATCTATGTCGGACCGAAGGACGACTACGGCTACAACCAGGCGCATGCCGAGGGTGCCGCCACATTGAAGGCCATCGAGGGCATCTCCGTGGTCGAGGAGGAGAACGTCCCCGAAACGGTCGATGTCCAGAAGTCGATGGAATCGATGATCAACCTCGACGGCGCATCGCTGATCTTCCCGACCTCCTTCGGCTATTTCGATCCGCACATGCTGGCCATGTGCGAGAAATTCCCCGACATGCAGTTCCGCCATTGCGGCGGCATGTGGAACAAGGACAAGCATGCGATGAATGCCGGTTCCTATTTCGGCTATATCGGCATGGGCCAGTACCTCAGCGGCGTCGCCGCCGGCCACGCCACCAAGACCAAGAAGATCGGCTTCGTCGCGGCAAAGCCGATTCCGCAGGTCCTGCTCAATATCAACTCCTTCCTGCTCGGCGCACGCTCGGTCGACCCGGCCATCACCTGCCAGGTGATCTTCACCGGCGAATGGTCGCTGGCGGTCAAGGAGGCGGAAGCCACCAATGCACTGGTCGATCAGGGTGCCGACGTCATCACCTGCCATGTCGACAGCCCGAAAGTGGTGGTCGAAACAGCGGCGGGGCGCGGCGCCTTCCTCTGCGGCTATCATGCCAATCAGAGCCCGCTGGCACCGGAAAAATACCTGACCGGCGCGGAATGGAACTGGGCGAAGGTCTACAAGATGTTCGTCGACGACCTCGTGGCCGGCAAGCCGCTGCCCAATTTCACGCGCGGCGGACTGGCCGACGGCTTCGTCAAGATGAGCCCGCTCGGCCCCGCCGTCAGCGAGGCGGCGCGCGCACAGTTCGACGGCACGCTCGCCGAAATGATGAAGGGCGGCTTTTCGGTGATCAAGGGGCCGTTGAAGAACAACAAGGGCGACGTCGTCGCAACCGAAGGCCAAACCTTCGTCGAAGCCGCGATCGAGCTGGAAAGCATGGACTATCTCGTCGAGGGTGTCGTCGGCTCGACCGCTTGAGCATGGATCGGAGACGGGGGCCATGGCAGACACCGTGAGCAGCGCGAACGTGCCAGTGATGCTCGGCGCCAAAAACTATCCGACGGCGCTCGAATGGATCGCCCGGCGGGCGGAAGCCTTCGTCATCCCGCTCGCGGCACTAATTGTCGGCATGGTCCTGTTCAGCCTGTTCATCGCGCTGGTCGGCAAATCGCCGGCGCAGCTCTATGAAACGATGTGGCGCGGCGGCTTCGGCTCGTGGTTCTCGGTCCAGAACTCGCTGTCGCGCGCCGCACCCTTGCTGCTTGCGGCGCTCTGCGTGGCACTGCCGGCCCGGCTCGGCCTTGTCGTCATCGGCGGCGAAGGCGCGATCGTGCTGGGCGGCGTTGCCGCGGCTGCCATGGGCGTGGCCGCCAGCGGCGCCCCCGCTTTTTTCGTTATTCTTGCCATGGGCGTGGCGGGCCTGGCCGCCGGCGGCATCTGGATCGGTGCCGTCGGCGCGCTACGCCACTACCGTGCCGTCAACGAAACCATATCGAGCCTTTTGATGGCCTATATCGCCATCGCCCTGATGAACCATTTGGTGGAAGGACCGCTGCGCGATCCCGCCTCGCTCAACAAACCGTCGACCGAGCCGTTGGCTGAGGCCTACCGCATCGGCAACATTCCGGGCATGGACGTGCATTGGGGCCTGGTCGTCGGCATCATCGCCTGCATTCTGTCCTGGCTGCTGATCGAAAAGACGCGCTGGGGGTTCGCCGCCCGCATCGCTGGCGGCAATGTCAGGGCAGCCCAGGTGCAGGGACTTGCCGTCGGGCCGCTGATCGTCGGTTTCACCGCGCTGGCCGGCGGCTTCGCCGGCCTTGCCGGCATGCTGGAAGTCGCCGCCGTGCAAGGCAGCGCCAACGCCTCGCTCGCCGCTGGCTATGGGTATACTGGTATCCTGGTCGCCTTCCTCGCCCGCCACAATCCGCTCGCCATCATCCCGGTCGCCTTCCTGCTTGGCGGGATCGACGCCTCCGGCGGGCTGATCCAGCGCCGCATGGATCTGCCCGACGCCACCGTGCTGGTGCTGCAAGGCATGCTCTTCGTCGTCATCCTGTTCAGCGAAACCTTCTACGGCCGCTTCAAGGCCTTTAATCCCGACCTCTGGCAGAGGCCCGATCTCCTGAAGGGAACTGCCTGATGGACGCAACCGGGATCGGCCTGTGGGGCGTTCCGCTCGCCATGCTCGGCGGTGCCATCCGCGTGTCGACGCCCTTCATCTTCGTGTCGCTGGGCGAAGCCATCACCGAGCGTTCGGGGCGCATCAATCTCGGTCTCGAAGGCACGCTGGTGTTCGGCGCGATGACCGCCTATGCCGTCGCGGTGATGACCGGCTCACCGTGGCTCGGCCTGCTGGCCGCCGCCGCTGCCGGTCTTTGTTTCGGCCTGTTCCACGGCTGGATCTGCAAATTCCGTGGGGTTAACGACATTGCCATCGGCATTGCGCTGATGCTGTTCGGCTCGGGTCTCGCCTTCTTCTTCGGCAAACCGTTCATCCAGCCCTCGGCGCCCGACCTGCCGGCCATCCCCTTTGGCGGCTGGTCCGATATTCCGCAGGTGCAGGCGGCGCTCAACGTCAATGTGCTGTTCCTGATCGGCGCAGCACTTGCCGTGTTCCTGTGGTGGGCTTTCCGCAATACCCGCGCCGGCCTGATCCTGCGCGTGGTCGGCGACAGTTCCGACGCCGCGCGCGCCATGGGCCTCAACCCGAATACGGTGCGCCTCATCGCCACCGGCATCGGCGGCGCGCTGGCCGGCATCGGCGGCGCTTATCTGTCGCTCTACTATCCCGGCAGCTGGACCGAAGGCATTTCGTCGGGCCAGGGGTTGATGGCGGTGGCGCTGGTCATCTTCGCGCGCTGGAACCCGCTCGGCTGCTTTGCCGCCGCGCTGCTGTTCGGCGGGGCCGGCGCGCTCGGGCCGGCGCTGCAATCGGTCGGCGTCACGCAAGGCTACTATCTGTTCTACGCCGCACCCTACATTCTCACCCTCGTCATCATGATCGCCACCTCGTCGCCGAGCCGTTCGCTGGCCGGCGCGCCGGGCGAACTGTCGATCACCAAATGACGTTTCCAGACTGGAGTTTTTCTCAATGAACGCCAGAGCCGAGGTCACGCAGCGCTACATCGATGCCGATCCCTATCCATGGCCCTACAATGGCGAGCTTCGGCCCGACAACACGGCGCTGATCATCATCGACATGCAGACCGATTTCTGTGGGCCGGGCGGCTATGTCGATCATATGGGCTACGATCTCTCGCTGGTGCGGGCGCCGATCGAGCCGATCAGATCGGTGCTGTCTGCCATGCGGGCGAAGGGCTACACCATCATTCATACGCGCGAGGGCCATCGGCCCGATCTCGCCGACCTGCCAGCCAACAAGCGCTGGCGCTCGCGCCGCATCAATGCCGGCATCGGCGACGCCGGACCCTGCGGGCGCATCCTGGTGCGCGGCGAGCCGGGCTGGGACATCATCCCCGACCTCTATCCGGCCGAAGGCGAGCCGATCATCGACAAGCCGGGAAAGGGCTCGTTCTGCGCCACCGACCTGGAATTGATCCTCAACCAGCGCGGCATCGAAAACATCGTGCTGACCGGCATCACCACCGATGTCTGCGTGCACACGACGATGCGCGAAGCCAACGACCGCGGCTTCGAATGCGTGATGCTGGAGGATTGCTGCGGGGCGACCGACTACGGCAACCATCTCGCTGCGATCAAGATGATCAAGATGCAAGGCGGCGTGTTCGGCGCGGTGTCCAATTCGGCGTCCTTCGTCGCCCAGTTGCCATGAGTGTGTCGTGATGCGTGAAAGCAGCAAGAAGGCCGTCGGCGTCGAGACGATCGGCATGAGCATGCGCTTCGGCGCCTTCACCGCGCTCGACGACGTCTCCATCAAGGTGCCGGCGGGATCGTTTCATGCGCTGCTTGGCGAAAACGGCGCGGGCAAGTCGACGCTGGTCAAATGCATCATGGGCTTTTATCACCCGACCGCCGGCGACATTCTGGTCGACGGCCGCGAGGTCGCGATCGCCAGTCCGAAGAACGCCTCGGCGCTCGGCCTCGGCATGGTCTACCAGCATTTTACCCTGGTCCCATCGCTCACGGGTGCGGAGAACCTGGTCATTTCGCGCGAAAAGGTGCCGGGGATTATCGACTGGCGCAAGGAGCGCGCCGCACTTGCCCAATTCATGGAGCAGATGCCGTTCAAGCTGCCGCTCGACGTCAAGGTGGCCGAACTCGCCGCCGGCGAGAAACAGAAGCTCGAAATCATCAAGCAGCTTTATCTCGGCCGCAGTTTTCTGGTGCTGGATGAGCCGACTTCGGTGCTGACGCCGGGCGAGGCGCAGGAAGTGCTGGGCCTCGTGCGCGGCATGACCAAGGCGGGCGATCTCACCGTGCTGATGATCTCGCACAAATTCCATGAGGTGACGGCGTTTGCCGACGACATCACTGTGTTGCGCAAGGGCAGACTGACCGGAACTGGGAAAGTATCGGAGCTGTCTCACAAGCAGATGGCGGCGATGATGATCGGTGACCAGCCGATCGCCGCGCTCGACAGCCGCGCTCCAGTGCCGGTCGGCGCCAGACAAATCCTGACGGTGAAGGCACTGAAGGCGCCCGACCGCACCGGCCTGAAAACCATCAATATCGGCGAGCTCGATGTGAAGTCCGGCGAGATCGTCGGTGTTGCCGGCATTTCCGGCAACGGCCAGAAGGAATTTCTAGAAGTCCTTGCGGGGCAGCGTACGCGTGATGCCGGCGACGTTCTGGTGAAGGGATCGCCCTACGGCGCCAGCCGCGCCGAGGCCCGCACGCTCAATGTGCGCTTCATCCCGGAGGAACCGTTGCGCAATGCCTGCGCGCCGAGGATGACAGTGGCGGAAAACATGGCATTCCGGACCTTCGACCTGAACGAGGCCGGCAAGCCGATAAGCTGGATCCGGATGAGCGCCATCAGGGACTATGCGACGCGCCTGGTCGAGCAGTTTAAGGTCAAGACAGCCTCGCTCGCCTCGCCGATTGCGTCGCTCTCCGGCGGCAACGTCCAGCGCGCTGTGCTCGCCCGCGAACTGACCGGCGAGGTCGATCTTCTCATCGTGTCGAACCCCTGCTTCGGCCTCGACTTCTCCGCCGTCGCTGAAATCCGCGCCCGTATCATGCGGGCACGCAACGCCGGTGCCGCCGTGCTCTTGATGTCCGAGGACCTCGACGAATTGCTGGAGCTCTCCGACCGCATCTTCGTCATGTCCGACGGCGCACTGGTCTACGAGACGCCGATCGCCAAGGCGAGCGTGCAGACGATTGGCGAGCACATGGCCGGACATCACTGATGGCAGAGATCGACGCGCTGCCGTTTCCGTTTGCCTTCAAGCCTGAGGCGATGGCGCTGGTCGTCATCGACATGCAGCGCGATTTCGCCGAGCCGGGCGGCTTCGGCGCCAGCCTCGGCAATGACGTCGGCCGGGTGGTGGCGATCGTGCCGACGGTAAAAAGGCTGATCGAGGGATTTCGCGCCGCCGGCCTGCCGGTGATCCACACGATGGAGTGCCACAGATCAGACCTTTCGGACCTGCCGCCGGCCAAGCGCAATCGCGGCAATCCGTCTGTCAGAATCGGCGATGTCGGCCCAATGGGCCGTGTGCTGATCGTCGGCGAGCCGGGAACGGCGATCCTCGACGAGCTTGCTCCGTTGCATGGCGAAATCGTCATCGAAAAACCCGGCAAGGGCGCATTCTACGCCACCAGCTTCGGTGAGGACCTGGAGCGGCTTGGCATGCAGCAGCTCGTCTTTGCCGGGGTCACGACGGAAGTCTGCGTGCAGACGACGATGCGCGAGGCCAACGACCGCGGCTACGAATGCCTGCTGGCGGAGGATGCGACGGAAAGCTATTTTCCGGAATTCAAGGCGGCCGCGCTGGCCATGATCAGGGCGCAGGGCGCGATCGTCGGCTGGACGGCGACGACGGACCAGGTGCTCAAAGGAATTGCCGATGCCTAACATTGCATACCCGGCTCTCATACATGGGGGCTGGCGAGATCTGGCATTCGAGCATTTTCGCGAAGGCATCACGGTGCATTGGCTGCTCAAGGGCGGACCGGCCGAACCGTCCGTCGCCATCCTGAGCTATCGGCCCGGCGCCGGCGTGCCGCGCCATCGCCATGTCGGGCTGGAAACAATCGTCGTACTGGAAGGCACCCAGAGTGACGAGAATGGCGACTATCTTCCGGGAAGCGTGATCCTGAACCCGGTCGGGACCGAGCATTCGGTGTGGACAAAAGACGGCTGCGTCGTGCTGATCCAGTGGAATCTGCCTGTGGTCATTCTGGACGAGACGAAATGAGCGACATCCGTTTTGATATCGGCAGCCTGCACGCGAGCTATGCCTCCGGCATGTCGGCCGCTACCATTATTGAAACCGTGTTTGCGCGCATAGCGGAAGCGGACGATCCCGGCATCTTCATCCATATGGCGAGCAAGGCGGACCTGCTCGCCGAAGCCGAGGCACTCGGCCGATTCGATCCCGTGGCAAAGCCGCTCTGGGGCGTGCCGTTCGCGGTCAAGGACAACATCGATGTTGCCGGCATGCCGACCACGGCTGGCTGCGCCGAATATGCCTACTTGCCGGCGAAAGACGCCACCGTCGTCGCGCGTCTGAGGGCGGCCGGGGCGCTGGTCGTCGGAAAAACCAATCTCGACCAATTCGCCACCGGCCTCGTCGGCGTGCGCACACCCTATCCGGTTCCCCGAAACGCGATCGATCCGAAACTGGTGCCGGGCGGTTCCTCGTGCGGCTCGGCCGTGGCGACGGCGCACGGCATTGTTTCTTTCGCGCTCGGCACCGATACCGCAGGATCCGGCCGCATTCCCGCCGGCCTCAACAACATCGTCGGGCTGAAGCCGACCGTCGGCGCGCTGTCGGCCACCGGCGTGGTGCCGGCCTGCCGCACGCTCGACTGCGTCTCCGTCTTCGCGCTCACCGTCGATGACGCCTACAGCGTCTTCAGGGCCGCGGCGGCCAAAGATGACGTCGATCCTTATTCGCGCGCTATCGCAGCGCCGCCGCTTGGTCCGCGTCCACCCGTGTTGACCGTCGGGGTTCCCGCAAAAGCGGACCGGGAATTTTTTGGCGATGCGGCGATGCAGGCGGGATTCGAAACGGCGCTGCGGACGCTGGAACAGCTCGGCTGCCGACTGATCGAAATTCCCTTCGGCGATTTCTACGCTACCGCCAACCTGCTCTACGAAGGCGCTTGGGTGGCCGAGCGCTATGGGGCGATCGCGGATTTCATGGACGTGAACGAGGCAGCCATGCACCCGGTGACGCGCACAATCATCGGCGGCGCACGAAAACTTTCCGCAGCGGATGCTTTCAAGGGCCTCTATGCGCTGCAGGCCTACAAGGCCAAGCTCGCGCCGGTCATCGCCTCGGTCGACCTTTTCTGCGTGCCGACGGCGCCGACGCATTACACCATCGGCGCGGTCTTGGCCGATCCGATCGTCACCAACAGCCGGCTCGGCACCTACACCAATTTCGTCAATCTGCTCGACATGTGCGGCATTGCCGTGCCGACCGGCAAGCGCGACGACGATCTGCCAATGAGCGTTACCTTGCTTGCCGCTGCCGGCAAGGACGTACTGACGGCGACGCTGGCAAGCGAGTTGCATGCGGCGAGCGGTCTCGGCCTTGGCGCGACAGGCTGGGCGATGCCTGCCTTCGCCGCCAAAAGCTTCGACCCTGCTGACGACCTGATCGAGCTCGTGGTTGTCGGCGCGCATTTGTCGGGAATGCCGCTCAACGGCCAACTCTGCGCGCTTGGCGCGCGCATGAGCAGAGCCGCCAGGACAGTTGCTTCCTATCAGCTCTACGCACTCGCCGGCCAATCCGTGCCGAAGCCGGGGCTCGTGCGTGTTGCCGATGGCAACGGGGCGGCGATCGACGTCGAGGTTTGGCGGCTTTCGGCGGATGCGTTCGGGCGCTTCGTGGCTGCGATCCCGCCGCCGCTCGGCATCGGCACGATCGAGCTCGATGACGGAACATCGGCCAAGGGCTTCCTGGTCGAAACCGCCGGATTGCCACGAGCGATCGACATTTCGGCCTATGGCGGTTGGCGCAGCTTCGTTGCAAGGCTGGCGGAGCGAGTGGAAAGCGTTCCGGCCGATTGAACGACCGGCCGTTCGCGCCGACAGACCTCAAATCATAGCAGCATGCTCGGCGAGCCAGCACGCCGAATGCCGTAAGCGATCCGTATGTACGTGTGCTCTAAAATTGCACTGTGATTTGGCAGGCGTCAGCACGCGCTTGCGACCGCCGGAGACTTCGCGATGCGAGCAAGCCGTGCAGTTGCCCCAACAGATTCCGTCGGGACTTATCAGGCCCGGAGATGCCGGATGCTGTCGAGGGCCACGGCGATAGTTCTCAGCCTGTTGCCAGGCTGGGCGTTCGCGGGAGATCAGACTCCCGATTGGCGCCTGAACGCTCGAATCGTTGCCGTCGGGCTGCCCGACGTGGCCGGCGTGCGCGAGGTGGGGCGCTTTCATGTCGGCGGGCCGATACCGGGAAATCCGGAATTCCTTATGGCGACGCGCGAAGGGCGAGTGCTCGATCCGCTCAGGGTCCTGGTGGCGGTAGGCAGCAATTTCGGCGCACCGCCAGGCGATCCCGCATTTGAGGTCGGGACAATCCTGTCCATCGATCCGCGCGCCGGCAAGTCTGGTGGCACCATTATCGTTCCGCAAGAGCTCACCGGCAACGGCGGAGATGCGAGGGTTCAGCTCTACACGGCGCAGAGTGAACTGTTCCTGAACCGGCGGTACAATGCCGGGGCTCGAACCGCGCGCCTCGCAGCCGCATCCGGACCACGATACATTTCGATCAACAACGCCTTCGGAAGACCCTGGATCGCTAACGCGCCGAACGGATTGGCTGGCGAGGGCAGCGTCACCGTCGTCGACCCCGACGGTGCGCCGCTCGCCAACGCGCCAAGCCGCGCCGCCGGCGGCGTGTTCGCCGGCCGACATACCGATCGCGAGCAGGCGCCGAAAGCACAGCCCAGTGGCTGGCTTGGCAAGCTGCTGAATTACCAAGCAAGCGGCCAGCTGACATCGGGCGGAATGCAGACGGGGGCGCTCGGAACGGCGTTTCTCGGCCCCTCGCCCGACGGCAGCGGCTTCGCAGTGTTCGCCGCGGTCACCGCGGATGGCGGCGTGGTTCAAATCCACGTCCAGGATGGTGTCGACGGCTTGGCCGGGCCGGGCACGGTCAGCGCCGGCCAAGGCATGGCGAGCAAGGGCATCGGCGACGATCCCGGCGTCATCGGCCTCGCCTTCAAGTGGAACCCGGACCGCGCTCTCTACATCGCCGATCCGGGGCGTGACCGGCTGGTGCTGCTTGACCTGGAGGACGACCGGCGGCATTTAACGGTCGCCAGGATCCGCACGATCTTGCTGCCGGAATTCGACCGTCCGGTCGACATCGCCGCCGCCATTCCCGAAATCGCCAATCCGCAGTTTTCGAGCCATACGACACTCGCCGGCGGGTCCGATCTGTTCGTCGCCAACCGCGGCGACGGTTCACTGCTGCGTGTGAGCCAGGACGGCCAGCTTCTCGCCCGCGCGACGATCGACGTTCCCGGTCTTGGACCCCTCGGGCCCGATCGCCTTCGCGCGATCGCGACGTCGGCGGATGCACAGCATATCTGGATTACGATTGGCGGCGAGGTTCCGGGATTTCCGGGCCACGAAGGGGCGCTCGTCGAGGTTGGGGCCTTCGATGAGCACGGCGCGGCGGCAGCGACGCAGGAGACGCAGAGCGCTGCCGCCGACGCCAATCTTGCGGCGCACGGAAAAAAGTCGTTCCAGACCGATTTCACGCCGCGGATGGGCCTCGGCCCATTGTTCAATGCAACGTCCTGCGTGGCCTGCCATCCCGGCCCTGGCGGCGCGAGCATCGATGAAAGTCATTTTGCGCGCAGGATAGCCCACATGGATCCGGGCTCTGGGCGCACGGTGCCGATCGAACATCCCAGCAGTCCGGTCGCCAGACGCCATGCCTTGCGTGATGGCGTGGCGATCGTGTCGGCGGCAATGCCAAGCCAGGCCAATGTGATTTCGCTGCGTATGCCGCTCGCTCTCTACAGTATCGCCGGGATCGACGAGATACAAGACAGCGTCATCGAAGCGCAGGCGATCAGCAAGGGCGACGGCATCAAAGGCCGCGCCCATCATGTCGTCGACTCCCAAGGCGCGTCGCGGGTCGGCCGATACGGCTGGAAGGCTGATATCGCCACCCTCGAAGATATGGTTGCGAACGCTTTCGCAAACGAACTCGGTATCACCAGCGCGACGGCCAGCCGCGAGGCGGGCGCGCAGCCAATCGAGCAGAGTTCCGCACAGATCGAGGCGGTTGCTTCCTATCTGCGAACCCTGCGCCTGCCCGATGGGGCAAAGCCATGAGCCTTGCCCTGACGCTCTCCCATGCGCCGGAAAAAATGCGCCCGGTCCTGCCTGGCGTCATCGTTGCTGCGGCACTCGCCGTTGCGGCCGGCTGGATCGCCGGCGGACTGGGCGAGCCGCTGTCGCGCAACCCGGTCCTGGTCGCCATGCTCTTCGGGCTGCTGATCGGCAGCAGCTTCGCCTGTCCGGACGCCTTGCGCCCGGGGCTCGACTTCACCAAGCGCTATCTGTTGCGGCTCGCCGTGGTGCTGGTCGGCTTCCGTATCACGACGCGGCTGTTCCTGGATCTTGGGTTCATGCCGCTCGCAGTGGCGGCCATCGAACTGATCCTGGTGCTGACGCTGCTCTACGCCATCGCGCGCAAGCTGTTCAGGCTCGACGCCGAGATCGCGCTGCTGGTCGCGGTCGGCAGCGCCGTCTGCGGCGCCGCGGCGATCCTCTCGATGGCCGCGCTGATGCGGGCGCGCGACCAGAGCGCCGGCATCGCCATCGCCTTGATCACGCTGAGCGGCACCGTGGCGTTGCTCGCCTATCCGGTCATGTTCCTGGGCGGTTGGCTGCCACATCTCGACGATCGCCTCTATGGCGTGTTCGTCGGGGCGAGCATTTTCGAGCTGGCGCAGGTCTACGGCGCCTCCTTCGCCATTTCCGACGACGCGCTGAACACCGCCACACTGGTCAAACTCAGCAAAGTGCTGATGCTCGTCCCGCTTCTGCTGGCCGCCAGCCTGGTGTTTCGCAGCCGCAACAAGGCGCAAGAGGCGCCGCCGATCCCGTTCCCGTGGTTCATCGTCGCGTTCATCGCTGTGGTGATGCTCAATTCGGAGATCACCCTCAATCCGCAACTGCGCCGCGCCATCCTCGATGCCGACCAGTTCCTGTTCCTGATGGTGATGATCGCGCTCGGCATCACCACCCGGGTCGGACGGCTCGGAGAGGCCGGCGGCGCCTGGCGCCTGATCGGCATCGGTTTCGTCGGGGTGGCTCTGTCGGCGGCCCTGGCCTATGCTGCGCTGATCCCGTTCTCGGCGACCTTCCTGGCCGCATCGCCCTCATCGAGCCAAAGCGCGATGCTTGGCAGCCCTGGCGGACGGCTTTTCGCCTCGATCGGCTGCGCCAAATGCCATGTGCCGGCGCTGGAGGGCACCGACGGCGAAGTCGAGTTGTACTCCGACCTTTTGCTGCACGACATGGGGCCGGCGCTCGACGACAAGATCGTCCAGGGCGATGCCATCGGCGCCGAATGGCGGACCGCACCGCTCGTCGGCATCCGCCTGCGCCACCGCTACCTGCACGACGGCCGCGCGACCACGCTACGCGATGCCGTCTTCGCCCATGGCGGCACGGCGCAGATCGTGCGCGACCGCTTCTTCGACCTGGACGAGACCGACCGCCAGGCGCTCCTCGATTTCGTGGCGAAGCTATGATGCGGCTTCGTCACGCCACCACCGTTTTTGATCGGCCGAACCGCCATGTATGAAGCCGTCATCGCAGAGCTGAACCATCTCGACGGACCCGACCTGCTGGCGCCGCTCGTCAGCGATGTGTTTTGCGGAAACATAGCGCTTGTGTCCTCGTTTGGCGCGGAATCCGCGGTGCTGCTGCACATGGCGGCCGCGATCGACCGTTCGCTCCCCGTCATCACGCTCGACACAGGAAAGCTGTTTTCGGAAACGATCGCCTATCGCGCGCAGCTGACGGCTCTGCTCGGCCTCACCGATCTGCGCGTCGTCACGCCTCAAACGGATGTCTTGCAGGCGCTCGACGGGGCTGGATCGCTGCACCGCCGCGATCCGGACCGGTGCTGCCAGATCCGCAAGGTTCTGCCGCTCGAAAATACGCTGACCGGCTTCAAGGCCTGGATTTCCGGTCGCAAGCGATATCATGGCGGGCTTCGCGCGGACGTTCCGACGCTCGAGGAAACTGACGGACGCCTGAAGGTCGATCCGCTTGCCCGCTTCACCCGCCAAGAGATCGAGGCCTATCTCGATCGCTATAATCTTCCCCGGCATCCGCTCCTCGAAAAAGGCTACCTCTCGATCGGCTGCGCGCCGTGCACGGTCGCGTGCGGCAGCGCGGACAATCCGCGCGCGGGCCGCTGGAGCGGACTGTCGAAGATGGAGTGCGGGATTCACCGATCGCCCGCCGGCGCTCCCTCACACTATTCGGTCTCCTCCGCGTCCTGATTTCGCGATCACGCAGGCATCCAGTCAACGCTTAGAATCGGCCGTTGCCGCTTCATCTGCGAAGCCACTACGATTTGTCGCATGCTTGAAAACTAGGCAAGCTCGCGAAAACTAGGAGATCAGCCGCCGGCAACTAGTGGTGAAAAGCAGGCGCCCCGGGATGGAATCTTGCTGTCTGAGCTGACGTCGGAATGTGAAGCTAGCGCCACTTTTTGACGTTTACGCTCGGCGCAGCCAGGTCGAAAATTAGCTTGACCTTATAGACAACATGTATACATTCTGCCTATGACTGAACGTTTTCAATCGCAACGCCCTGGCCAACGCGCCGATGCTGCACAGGACGTCGTCTACCGCTGGCTGAAGCAGCATGTGCTGACCTTGCCTAGCCGCGAGGGCACGTTCCTTACCGAGGCGGAGGTTTGCCGCGAGACGGGAACGTCGCGGACGCCGGTGCGTGAGGCGCTGTTGAGGCTCGAAGCAGACGGCCTCCTGCAGATCGTGCCGAAAAAGGGCGCCTATGTACCGCCGATCACGGAGACGGAGATCGAAGCGGTGATGCAGGCGCGCGGCTTGGTGGAAGAGTGGTGCGCACGGCAGGCGGCCGGCTTCGGCGACATGCTTGCCGCGGAACTCGACAGGCTAATGGCCCGGCAGGTGGAGGTGCAACACGACACCGTTGCGTTCATCGAATGTGACCGGGACTTTCATCGTACGATCGTGCGCGCCGCCGGCAATCCGGTGCTCGCCGACTTCTATGAGAGCCTACGGGACCGCCAGTTGCGGATGGGCGTGCGCGCTATCACAATCTCCGGCGGACGCGGCGACAGCGTGCTTGCCGAGCACGCAGCGATCGTCGAGGGCATACGCCGCGGACAGCCTGAACAGGCGGCCGCAGCCGTCGCCCAGCATCTGGCGCGGACGCTGGTCGCGTTGCGGCTGCCGATCGCGGCAGGCTGGGGTTCGCTTGCAACCGAGCGCAGTCCGGCGGTGGCGGCGCAGTAAGGGGAAGGCCGCGGGGTTCGCATGGCAGTTGGTCAACGGAATTGGTGAATTGATTATCGTGATCTAACAGATCGGTGCCGAAGGGGCCGGGCATGATCATCCACAAGGAAACGGCTTTCGACGTGCGCGCGTTCCGCCAGGCACTGGGACAGTTTCCGACCGGCGTCTGCGTCGTCACCTGTGTGGCCGATGGCGAGCAGCTCGGCATGACGATGAGTTCGTTCAACTCGCTGTCTCTCGATCCGCCTCTCGTCCTGTTCAGCATCGACCGTCGTTCAGCCGGCCTACCGCTCTGGCAGAAGGCCGCCAGTTACACGGTCAACGTCCTCTCGGAAAACCAGAAGGACATTTCCAACCGCTTCGCCACGCCGCTTTCCAACAAGTGGGAGGGGATGCGGTTCGAGCAAGGCCGCTCTGGCGCCCCGGTGCTGCCCGGCGCGGCGGCGCTGTTCGACTGCGAGCCGTGGGCTAGGCACGAAGCCGGCGACCACGAGCTGTTCATCGCCAGGGTGAAGCATTTTCGGTCCTTCGCCGACCGGCAACCGCTCGTTTTTGGCAAGGGGCGCTACGCATCACTGCAGCCAACGGAGTTCGCGGCGCCGCTCTGGCCGCTCGGCATCCACTACTGATCGCGGAGGGTAAGATGATCAAGACTGGGGCGCAGCATATCGAGATGCTGAGAGATGGCAGGCAAGTCTATATCGATGGCCAGATGGCCGGCGACGTCACCGCGCATCCAGCCTTCCGCCAGACGATCCGGTCGGTCGGCACGCTCTACGACTTCCAGGCTCGGCCAGATAACCGGGCGTTGATGACCTTTGAAGTTCCCGAAAGCGGCGGGCAGCGGGCCAATCGCATCTGGCAGTTGCCGCGCAGCCATGCCGAGCTCGTCGAACGGCGCAAGGCGCTGGAAACCTGGACGGAGCTTCATTACGGCTTTCTTGGCCGCGCCCCAGACCATGTCGCCTCCTGCATTTCCGGCATGTTCATGGGGATCGAGGTCTTCGAAGCCTATGACAAGGCGCGAGCCGCGGCACTTGCCGATTATTACCGCTACGCCCGGGATAACGAACTCTATCTCACCTACGTCATCATCAATCCACAGGCCGACCGCTCGAAGCCCGCGGGTGAGCAGCAGGACCGCTTCCTCACCGCCGGCGTTGTCGACCAGGATGCAGCAGGCCTGACAATCCGCGGCGCCAAGATGCTGGCGACCGGCGGCATCATGGCAAACGAGGTGTTCGTCACCTGCATCCAGCCGCTGCGCGAAGGCGACGAGCCCTATGCTGTGTCCTTCGCCGTGCCGATGAATGCCGGCGGGCTAAAGATCCTGTCGCGCAAATCCTACGAGGAGAGCGCCGCCAGTGTCTTCGATAATCCACTCGCCAGCCGCTTCGACGAGAACGATGCCGTGCTCTACTTCGACAATGTGAAAGTTCCTTGGGAGCGCGTCTTTATCAACGGGGACATCGCCATGTGCCAACGGCAGTTCCATGCCACGCCGGCGCATGTCTTCCAGAACTACCAGGCGCAGATCCGCCTGATGGTGAAGATGCGCTTCCTTGTTGGCATCGCCCGGCGCATCGCCGAGACCAACGGCGTCATCAACTTTCCGCAGGTGCGCGAGACGCTGGGAGTGCTTGCAGCGCAGAACACCATGGTCGACGCGTTAGTACACGCCATGGAGGTGAAGGGCCGCATGCTTGGCGCCTATTTCGTGCCCGACGCGCATACGCTCTATTCGGCTCAGGTGCTGACACAGCAACTCTATGCCGGGGTGGTCCTCGCCTTGCGCGACCTGGCGGGCGGCGGACTGATCATGCTGCCGTCTTCCGTCCAGGATTTCGCCGATCCGGAGCTGTGCAGTCTGATTGAAAAGACACAGCAATCGCCGGTCACTTCGTCGAAGGGCCGGGTAAAATTCTTCAAGCTGGCCTGGGATGCGATCGGCTCAGAGTTCGCTTCGCGCCACACGCAATACGAGATGTTCTATGCCGGCGCCACCTTCGTGACTAAGGGGCACAGCTTCCGCACCTTCGACTGGGACCGCTGCACGCAGCTCGTCGACCACATGCTTGACAGCTATTCGCTGGACGACGAGGTCGACCGTGCCGCTCCGGTTGCCGCTTGAGGTTTGCCATGCCGATCCGAAAGGAACACAAGGAATTTCACACAATCGACATGACCGGGGAGGGCTGGCATTCGCCGCCTGGTTACCCGCCCGGCATCGAGCAGAAGATCCTTGCCGGCCGGCTTGACGACGCGGGCAAGACCGGGCACCGCACGCGGCTGCTGAGGTTTGCGCCGGGCGCCCATACGACGGTGCCGTTCGTGCATGAATACTGGGAAGAGGTCTATCTCGTATCGGGAGATCTCATCGTCGGCGGATCTTCAGGCGAAGAGCCGTCGCTGAGTTTTGCCCCGAACACCTACGCTTGCCGGCCGCCTGGCGTCTATCACGGTCCGTTCCGGTCGCATACCGGGTGCCTGTTGCTCGAGCTTCACTACTACCAGACCTAACTTTGCTCGAACGATGTCCGCCCAAGCGTGCGCCGCCGAGCCGTACAATGTCTCGTAAGTGATAGCGCGTCTCTGACGTTCCTAATGTCTGTTGCGGGTCACGGGTTATCGTATGGCTGTCCAGAAGGGCAGGCGTAGAAGGTCGCATGATTGAAAACTAGGCAAGCTCGCGAAAACTAGTAGGAGATCAGCTGCCGGGAACCTAGGTGACCGTACCAATGTGCGAGGATGCTGCCGCGCACACGATGAGCTCGTGAGTTTGGAAAGAAGTGCCAAGCAGCCCATGAGCTTGCCAATCAGAGGGAACTACAATGACCTGATATTCCACCGCATTTGGTCGAAGACCGAGCGCGGGATCGACCGGTCGCCCAATCCCTCTCCTCCGCGTCCTGATTTCGCGACCGCGCAGGCCTCCAGACTACGCTTGCACCCGGCGGTTGCCGCTTCATCTGCGAAGCCCCTACGAATTGTCGCACGATTGCGCTACCCTAAGGTCAATCTGGGCGGCGGGACGGTCATCACGGCTCCACCCGACGCTCGATGTTTGGTCGAGCGGGAGCCCCGATGACCGCCCTGGACGCCATTGACGCCGATGCGAGGCGCCCGCTCTCGGGCACAGGCCGGATCGCCAAGCTGGCGGCGCCGCGCAGCGCCAGGATATTGAGGCGGAACCGCGTTCTCGAAGCGATCGGCCTGAAATCCCGTTCGAGCGTATGCTGGGTGGCTGCGCCGGCCGGCTACGGCAAGACGACGGCGGTCATCGACTACCTCGAAAGCGTCGCGGCACCGCATGTGTGGTTCCGCATCGACGAGGGCGACCAGGATATCGCGCGCTTCTTTCAATATCTGGCGCAGTCACTCGCCTCACCCGCGGTTGGAAACTTGCCAGTCTTCGGCGTCGAATATGCCGAGCAGCCGAAGGAGTTCGCCAGGCGCTTCTTCAGAGCCTATTTCGCGCGGTTGAAGCCCGGCACCATTCTGGTTCTCGACGATTTGCACGACGCCGACACGCCCGAATTCCGGGCGGTGCTTTCCGTGATGTTCCGTGAACTTCCTGAGACGGTCCGCTGCATCTGCGTCTCGCGCACGCTGCCCCACGACGAACTGGGCGACCTCGTTCTCAAGGGCCAAGTGGCCGTTATCGACAGGCGGGCGCTCGAATTCTCGACATCGGAAGCGCGCGATTTCGTCAAGCTGCGGTCGAGGAACGGCGCCGTTCCAGTCGATGTCGAAGCGGCGCGCGGCTGGGCGATCGGGCTGGTTCTCCTCGCCGATCACGGCTCGGCGGTCGACCCTGACGACACGAGCGGGACAGCACCCGGCGGGCACAACGCCCTGTCGGACGTTCTCGGCCGCCATTTCTTCCTTTCCCTTCCCGCCGCCGATCAGGACATGCTGCTGAAACTTAATCTGCTGCCCGAGATCAGCACCGAACTGGCGGACGTGATGATCGGGTCGGGCGAAGCGGGCAAGCTGCTCGACAGGCTCTACAAGCGGCAATTGCTGGTCACGCGAACGGAAAACAGCCGCGACGTTTTCCACCTGCACGACCTCTTGCGGGACTTCCTCGACCGACGCTTCGCACAGCGTGTGACGGCAGACGAGCAGAAGTCGCTCAAACAAAGGGCGGCAAAGGTGCTCGCCGACGCCGGCCGTCATGACGAAGCCATACACCTCGCCTTGCAGGCAGAGGACTGGGACCAAGCGAGCGGACTCATGCTGAGCCGGGCGGAGACCGTGCTGGCGCAGGGACATCGAACGACCTTCATCGAATGGGTCGGCCGGTTGCCGGAAGCGTTCATGAACGGCTGGCATTTCTATTGGCTGGGCGTGGCCCACATGCCGAACGACGCCGCGGCAGAGCACTGGCTGTCGAAGGCATGGCATGCCTTTGGCCAGGCCGACGATCAGCGCGGGCTTTGTCTGACGGTATCGCGCGCGGTTCTGGTCAAGACGGACAGTTGGCGCACCTATGAGGGTCTTTCGGCCTGGACCCGCCGGGCGTTCGAAATCCTCGAGCGCGGCCTGCCGGAACTGCCTTCCGAGGAAGCGATGCTGGTGCGCATCGGCATGGTGCGGGCGCTGAACTTCGGCGACGACTACTACCGCAACAGCCCGGCCGGGCAAGCGCTGGAAACGGAACTGCTGGACCGGCTGACCCGGAATCCCGAGCACGACCCAAGCGGCTTACGGCTGCTTGCCAGCGAAACGCTGATCGAGCATTCGGTATCGGTCATGCGGGCGGATCTGTTCACCAAGGCCGTCGACAGCATTGTCGAGGATTTGAGCGACAAGGAGGTGCTGCCTTGGGTCCTCGGCATGTGGCTGGTCGAGTTTGGCGCCAAGAGTGGCCGTTATTTCCCATACAAGAGACGGGGCTTTCCCTATCCTTCGGCCGAAGCGGCGTTGCGGGAGGCGATCGCCATCGGTGAGCGCGAGTCGCTCAAGGGTGTGGAGTTCGGTGGCCTGTATCATCTTCAGATGCAGATGAAGTTCCGCAATGACCTTGCCGAGCTCGACCAGGTGGTCGAGCGCCTGGCCGAGATCGCCGACAGCCGTTTCAGCACACAGGTCGCCATCGTCGCCAATTGCTATGCCGCGCTTCATGCCCGGCAAGGCGATTTCGCGGCCGCCTATGAGGATTGCGAGCGCTTCATGGCGGCGAGCGAGGCCGCCAACGAGCCGATGGTCGAGCGCTGGGCGCACTGCATCACGAAGTTCCAGGTGCTGCTCGCCGACAGGAAGCCGCGCGAAGCCGCCGCGCTGCTCAACGAACTGCTGCCGCGGCTGGACGGCGGCGCCCGCAAGCGAACCCAGATATGCATTCTTGCAGCGGACGCGCTGGAGAGCCTGTGGGACCAGGGTCCACGCTACGGCGATCGGCTGAAGCTCGTTATGGAGGCGCTGCGCGACATCGCCTGGCCAATGGTGCTCCTCAACGTTCCGGAATTGCTCGCCGAACTGCTTGGCGATGCGCTTGAGCGCGGCATCGAGCCCAAGCTTTGCCGGTCGCTTATCCGGGAACGCCGATTGGACGCGCCGCAACAGCGGCCCACGGCGTGGCCATGGCCGCTCAAGGTCCACGTCCTCGGAGGCTTTCGGCTCGATCTCGATGGAAACCCTCTTAATCTCGGCGCCAAGCCACCGACGAAGGCTCTCGACATCCTGCGGGTCCTGGCGATCTCGAAAGACAACACCTGCTCGCTGGAGACCCTTCAGGACTGGCTGTGGCCCGACCTCGACGGCGACCAGGCGCGGGCGGCGTGCGAGCAGGCTTTGCATCGGCTGCGCAAGCTGCTCGGGCGGACCGATCTTATCGTTCAGCGCGAAGGCAAGCTTCGCCTTGCGTCGGACAAGGTCTGGGTCGACCTCGCCGACTGGGATGCACGGCTCAAATCCGCGACGACAGCCAATGGCGCGGCGGCCGGACTGCGACCGGAAGCGGAAGCGCTGTTCCTCGGATTCCCCGGTCCGCTGTTTCTGCACGAGCGAGCCAGCTTCTGGTCGCTCGCCGCCGCTGAAAAAGTGCGTCGCGATCTGATCGATCTCGGATTGCGGATCGGCCAGCGGCTGGAGACAACCGGCCAGGAAGCGCGCTCGGTCTATCTGAGGGCGTTGGACCTCTATCCGGATGCCGGACCCGTCTGCAAGGCGCTGATCAAGGAGCGGCTGTCGCGCGGTGATCTCGAAGGCGCGGTCGATGACTATGCACGCTACGAACGGGCGCTGCGTGCTGCCGGCGAAGCCGCGCCCGCTGCGGAACTACGCGCCTTGGTCGAACCCTATCTTGTGCGGCACACGCGCTGAAGACGGTGTTTTGCGCTGTCTGGCGAAACACCGGGCTATCGCCGCTCTGGCAGCCACCCCTCAAGCTCCGAGCAGGATGTTTGCTAACAGCTAGACTGCGGCACACGGATCGTTTTGTTCAGACAGGTCGTGCTGCACGCACCCAATCGAGTCGTGCGGCGGGGACAAGACCGTAATTGTAAAAATTGATACCGTCGACGTCCGGCGCCAGCGCCGGCTTCACCTTGGCGGCGAGGATTTCAGGGCCTGCCATTTCCGGATAGAAGAGCCGGTAGCCGGCGCCTAGGAATTTCTCTGCTCCGAGCGCGGTGCGGCCAGCCGCCATCAGGCCCGTCACGTCGCCGGCCTGCATGTCGTAGGCACAAAGGATCGCCCCGTCGCAGACCTTGCCGAGCGCTGCCAGATCGCAGCCGCCGAGCCAGCCGTCTCTCAGGTCGATCACGAGGACATTTGTCCCCGGATCAGCAACCTCACGCAGTTCGGCGACTAGGCTGGTCACCGGCTCGAACCGCCACAACAGATAGGCGTGGAGTTGCGGCCAGGGCAGAAAGGTGTCGAGGCCACTTGCGGGAAATTCGGGAAAGCGCCGTTCAGGCACCGCGCGCTCACATGCCTCGGCAATCCACTGCTTGACGAGGTCACGCGCCGCCTGGCCTTCGATGCCGGCAGCAGCGGCCCGGGCGAGGCAGGACGGACAGAAGCACAGCGACAGAAGAAAGTCGTCTTCCGGCGTCAGCCCGACACCATCCTTCTCGTGATGGTATTCATGGGCGAAGCCCATGAAGGACGGGCTTTCAAGTTCGATTCTGTCCGGCTTGTAAGTGTGCGTCACGTCGGCGACGAGCGCGCGGACATAAGCGCGCGCATCCGGATGCGATGGGCACAGATTGTAATAATTGGGATCGCCAAAGGCGTTGCGGGTGACGGCCTGCGGATAAAGCATGCCGAGGCGGGTATTGTGCAGACAGACCGTCCAGCACGACACCTGGAGGCCACCTGCCTCGCGCCGTTGGATAAGTTCGGCCAGAACGTCGCCACCTTCCGTGATCACATCGGCCACCTTCGGCTGGATCACGAGATCGGCCCATCGCGCGGCGGTTGGCCTGAAGTAGATCGTGCCGTCCTCCGGGAAATAGGCTTTGCGGCGCGGGCTGCGCGGCTGCAGGAAGCGACCGGCATGATAGGAGGTCGCGAGACTGATCATGTTGAGCCCGGCGCGCTCGACGAGATCGCGTTCGACGGCCTCCAAGCCCAGATCCTGGACATCCCAGGGGTAGGTCCACATCGAAAGCTGCATGAAATCTCCTCGGTTTTCTATTATGGCGCCGTGAGCAAACGCGATTGGTTTCCCGTCAGCCTTCCACCGGTTCGGCGACCTGCAACAGGCAATCTCCCGCCTCGCACATCGTGTGTAGCCGGCGCGAAAGTACGATGCCGCCTTCGGCGAAATGCAGGGCTTCCTCGGCAAGATCGAGTCGTTCGAGGTCGTGATACCAGCCGGCCAATTGTCCGGCGCTCACGCCGTCGCCGAGCCTGACGGCGGGTTCGAACCAGCCGCGGCGGGTGGCGTAGAGGCCCTGACCGTGCCGGGAAAGCGAGAGCAGTCGCGTCGGCGCCGAAGGCTTTGACTCCGGCGAAAGAACCGGCGCCTCGACCACGCCGACGGCGACCATCAGATTGTTGATCGCGCGAGCGGTAATCGCCATCGTATCGACTGTTGCGGTGCCGCCGCCGCCGAACTCGCCGCTGACGCCAATGGCACCGGCCCGGCGGGCTGCGCCCATCGAGGTCGGCGAGGCCTGACCATTGTCGGCCACGAACCCATACGGCATGCCGAGCGTCCGCATCAGTTCCACCCCGCGCCGGTGGCGGTCGGGATCGGAATTGCGCTCGACAAGTGCTGTAGGCAGATGTTCCATCGAGGTACCCCCAGAATGGATGTCAAAGACGATTTCGTGGCGAGGGAACAGTTCCGTCTCGAGGAAACTGGCAAGCCGGCTTGTCGGTGTGCCCAACGGATCGCCCGGAAAGGCTCGGTTGAGATTGCCGCCATCGAGCGGCGAACAGCGTTTGGCGGCCATGACCGCCGGTGCGTTCGCCATCGGCAGTATGGTGACGAGGCCCTTGATCCGCTTGGGATCGAGCCGGCGGATCAGCTTTGCCAGCGACAGCTCACCCTCATATTCGTCACCGTGATTGCCGGCCATCAGAAGCAGCGACGGCCCTTCACCGTTGCGTATCAGGCAGATCGGGACCTTGACCTGGAAATAGGGCGAACGGTCTATCGAGAAGGGCATACTGAGATGGCCTGATGTCTTGCCGTCCCGGTCGAAGTCGAGCGTATGGGTGAGGCCGGTGTGCATGGCGGAAACTCAGATGGCGGCCATCGCTGTGACCTCAATGCGGAGGTCGGGATCGGCGAGACGCGCCTCGACGCAGGCCCGCGCCGGCAGGCGTTGGGGATCCACCCAGGCATCGTAGATGCTGTTCATGGCGTCGAAGTCGCCGATCTGCGGTAGGAAGATGTTGACCGCCACAAGCTTCGACTTGCTACTGCCGGCCTCGACCAAAAGCGCCTCGATCTTTGAGAGCACATCGCTGGTCTGGCCTTCGATGCCGGCCTTGCGATTGTCGGCGACCTGGCCTGCGATGTGGACAAGGCCACCATAGACGACCGCCTGCGACATGCGGGAGCCGGACTGGAAATACTTGATCATATTGGATCCTTTCGAGGTTCTCTTGCGGCCGCCACAAAATCCGGTCAGCCGAAATAGGTGGGAAAGGCGTGGCGGACATGGCCGGCCGGGTCGACGCCGAAGATCACGCGATAGCGATCGAGGCAGGTGCAAGGATGGGAGATGCCGAATTCAATGATGTCACCAACGGCTATGTCGTCGCCCGGCGCGATTGTCAGGAAGGCGTGCTGGTCGTTGAGCTTGAAGACCTCGGCGCGCGCTACCGGCATCGGCTTGCCGGCGCGCAAGACCGCGAGCACCATCGGAAAACCCTGATCGAACGACACGTCGCGCATGCCCATCCCGCAGATCGCCAGGCCGGGCTCCGGCCGCGACAGCACCTCGGCCCACAGGCGCAAAGCCGGACGAAACGAATTTCGTGCGGAAACGCTGACGCCGCCGACCGCAAAGCCGTCGCGGACATCAAGTGCGCCAAGCGAGCGATCATAGATGCCATGGTCGTGGAAGAAGATGGCGCCGCTGCGCAACACCAGCGTCGCATTGCCGTCCCTGGAAACGGTGGGCGAAAGCGCGGCGACCACTTTGTCGAAGAACACCGAGCCGCCGGCCGTGACGACCAGCGGCGCAGCGCCGCCGACGCGGGCGCGCAGCCGCAGGAACATGTCGGCGACCATCGCCAGAAGAGCCGAGATCACCTCCTCGGTGCGGCCAGGATCGAATTGCGCCGCGGCACCTTCGTAGGTCGCGACTCCGGCGATCAGCAGCCGTCCGCCGGCTGCATCAACTGCATCGGCGATCGCCTCGGCTTCGCCAGCAGTCCGCGCGCCTGCCCTCCCTGCACCCAGTTCGACGAGCACGCGCAACGGCGGCAGCCTCGCATTGGCCCGCCAAGCTTCCGCAAGCGCGTTCACGGCGGCGACAGAGTCGGCGAAGACGAAGAGCTCGACGTCCGGCCAGGCGCCAACCAGCGCCGCGAGCCGGTTCGCACCGCCTGATCCACCAGCCTCGTTGGCGATGATCAGCCGTGCAAGGCCGGCCCTGAGCATCACCGCGGCCTGCCTGACATCCGCGACGGTGGTGCCCCATGCCCCGGCCTCTACCAAGGATCGGGCAAGGTCGGGCGCCATCGGGGTCTTGGCATGCGGCGCGACCATGGCACCCTGTTCGCGCGCGTAGCGCAGAAACAGGTCACGATTGGCGATGAAGGCCTCCTCGTCAAGGGTCAGCACCGGCAACGACATGCGCCCATCAGCCGGATGCCAGCGCTCAGATGCGACAAGGCTGCTGTCCAGCCCGAAGGTGCCGGGCGGCACGCCGCGGATGCGGTCGTCGAGCAGGAAATTTTCACGGCTGGCGAGCGCCGGCACGGGTGAGTTTTCGGTCATCCGATGCTAGTCCTTTCGCCTTAGCAGGATGAAGCCCGGATCGATTTCCGATGCCGGCCACAGCATGAGAGAGATGCGTGTCAAAGCCTTACTCCGGACCGATCATCGATGCCCACCATCATCTTTGGGATCTCGGCCTCGGCCGCCATCCGTGGCTCGCCACAACGGCTGGCGAGCGCGGCGGCCTGGGCGAGCTTGGCGCCTTGCGGCGCAACTATCTTCCTGAGGATTATTTGCGCGACGCCAGCCGGCACAATGTCGTCGCCACCGTTCATGTCGAAGCCGGCTGGGCCGGGGACGACTGCGTCGGTGAAACGCGGTGGCTTGAAACGCTCGGCAAGTCGCGGGGGGTGGGCGCCCGCTACGTCGTTCACGTTCCGCTGGCGAACCGCCACGCGCCGGCGCTGGTCGAGGCGCAGGCGGCATTCGACCGTGTCGTCGGCGTGCGCGACATTCTGAGCTGGGATCCAGATCCTGCCCGCCGTTTCGCAGCCGGTGACGGCATCATGAACGATCCGGCCTGGCGCGCCGGCCTGGCGCTGCTTGCCGGCCATCGGCTGGTTTTCGATCTGATGGTGTTTCCGCGCCAGCTCGCTGGTGCCGCGCGGCTCGCAGCCGCCTATCCGAACCAGCTCTTTGTTCTCAACCACTGCGGCAGCCCGATCGACCGTGACGCCGACGGAATGCGGGCGTGGCGCGAAGCGCTTCGGTTTTTGTCGGAGCGCGACAACGTCGCCATCAAGATATCGGATCTGGTCGCCTACGATCATGATTGGACGCTCGACAGCCTGAAGCCGGTTGTCATGCATTGCATCGACTGTTTCGGCACGCAGCGAGCGATGTTCGGCAGTGACTTCCCGGTGGCCGGTCTGCACGCGTCGTTCGATGCCGTATATGACAGCTTCAAGGCCATTGCCGGGGAGCTTTCCGCAGACGAGCAGACGGCGTTGTTCTTCGGCAATGCAAGGCGCATCTACCGGCTGGACGATGTGTCATCGGCGGGCCTGCTCCCTGCCTGAGAGAAGCAGCAGCCCCAGGATCAGCGAACCGAAAAGAATGCTGCGCCAGCCGGGCGATGCGTTGACGACGGTGATCAGAGCCGTGATCGTGACCAGCAGGATGGCGCCGGGAATGGTGCCGGCATAGGTGCCGAGCCCGCCGAGGATCGAGGTGCCGCCGAGCACCACGGCGGCAATCGAGGCGAGCAGATAGGGATCGCCGATCCCGACATAGCCTTGCCCGTTCATGCCGAGCACCAGCACGCCCGCAAGCCCGGAAGTGAAGCCGCTGATGGCGTAGACCGCCAGGGTGGTCGAAGCGACGGGAACGCCGGAGAGTGTCGCGGCGAGCGGGTTGGCGCCGATAGCGAAGAGCCGAGCGCCGAAGGATGTGGCGTGCATTGCGGCCAGAACGATCACGGAGACGGCCACCCACAAGAGCACGCCTGCCGGTATACCGGCAGGCCGCGCATTGCCGAGCCAGCGCACCAGCGGGTTTTCGGCGGTCACGGCGCTGCCGCCGGCGATGATGATCAGCAGGCCCTGCAGGAATGTCGCCATGGCCAGGGTCATGATCATCGGATGAACGCGCAGCAGCGCCACGCCCAGCCCGTTCACCAGACCGATCGTCGTCGTCAGCGCAAGGACGGCAAGGACGGCGGTGAGCCCGGTCGGATCCGCCTGCCACGACAGCAGCGGCAGGCTGACGGCGCTCACCGTGACGATCGCCGCGACGGAAAGATCGATGCCGCCGGCGATGACGACAAAGGTCTGCCCCGCTGCGACCAGGCCAATAACCGCGGCCAGTTCGACCAGATAGCGCAAATGGCCATAGGCGCCGAAGCCGCGCGAGACGAAGCTCGCCGCGATCCACACCGCGGCGACGATGGCAAGGGTTAGAAAGGGCCGGCTGCGCAGGATTGTCAGAGTGCGCCTGCCGCCCACGGTCTCTCTCCATGCTGTCATTGTTGCACCTTGCGGAATTGCGGGATGGCGACTGCCCCGATGATGATGAGGCCCTGGGCGACATATTGGGCGACCGGCGTGAAGCCGAGGAAGAACATCACACTAATCATCAGGCTGAGCAGCAGGCTGCCGGCAAGCGCGCCGCGCATCGTGCCTTGACCGCCGAGGAAGCCGATGCCGCCGAGCACGGCGGCGGCGATGGAATTCAGCGTGAAGGCCGTGCCGATGACCGGATCGCCCGAACCTGTTTGCGCGGCGACGAACAGGCCGGCGCCTGTACAAAGCAGACCGCTGATCGCGTAAGCCGCTACCCGCGCACCATCGACCGGCACGCCGGAGCGATAGGCGCCGACGGGATTCTCGCCGGCGGCATAAAGGCTCAAACCAAGCGGTGTGGCGAGATAGAGTTTCCACAGAAGGACGATGAGCACCAGCAGCACGAAGGCCGCGGGCGTGTTGCCGGCAAGCAGGTCCGACAGCCACTCCGGAATGGCGCCGCCGGGTCTCGGCAGGATGAGCAGCGCAGCACCGCCGATGATGAAGGAACCGGCGAGCGTCACCACGATCGCCGGCAACCGAAGTTTTACGACGATGAACCCGGTCGCGCCACCGATGCCGATACCGGTCAGCGCCACCGCAGCGGCACCGCCGGCTACGCCCAGCGGCCCGGTCATTGTCGTCGCGGCGATCACCGCGCCCAGGCTGACCATTGCACCGATGGCCAGGCTGATGCCGCCGGTAAGCATCAGGATCGCCTGGGCCATGGCGACCAGCGCCAGCGGAAACCAGCTCTGGGTGAATTTGGCGAAGCCGGAAGCGGTCAACAGGCCGGGAAACAGGAAGCCGTAGGCGACGAGGAACGCCATGACCACGGCGAACAGGCCGCGCACACCGACATTGCGGCGCAGCTGAACCGGCCAGTAAAGAGCGCCGGCTTGCCTCGAGGAGGCCACCGTGCTCATGCCGCCACCTTCTGGTGTTCGGCGCCCATCGCGGCGGAAACGATCGCTTCCTCGCTCAATGCGCCGCGCTCGAGCATGGCAACGATTTGGCCCTCCCGGACCACCGCGACGCGATCGCAAAGGTGCACCAGCTCGGGTGTATCGGAGCTGAGCAGCACGACCGCCTTGCCGGCGGCGGCGAAGTTGCGAAGCATCATGTAGATTTCGCGCTTGGTTTCGACATCGACGCCGCGTGTCGGATCGTTGAGGAGAAGCGCAAGCGGGTGGTGCGGCATCCATTTCGCCAGCGCCACCTTCTGCTGGTTGCCGCCCGAGAGGGCCTGCGCCGGCCGGCCGAGGTCGCCTTTGATGCCAAGCTGGGCAGCGAGACCTCTTGCCGTCTCTCGCTCGGCACGGCGGCTGCGCAGCTTCAGCGCCGGCAGTCTTGCGAAAGCGGGCAGCATCATGTTGGTGATGATGGAATGGATCAGGTGCAGGCCTTCGCGCTTGCGGTCGGCCGGGACATAGGCGAGGCCAAGCGCGTTGGCTTTCGGCACACCGCCGGGCAGGCCCAAGGCACCGTTGACGGTCGCGGATGCCGTCCTGGCCGGAATGGCGCCGTAGAGGCCAAGCAGCAAATCTTCCTGCCCTTGCCCGACCAGGCCTCCAATGCCGAGGACCTCGCCCGTCCTGACGTCGAGATCGACGTCGCGCATCAGGCCGGCCGAAAAATTGCGAACCGAGATGGCGTTGGCAGCCAATGCCGAAGCCTGCCACCGTGGAAAAAGGTCGCCGGGGTCGCGGCCGACCATCAGCCGTACAAGCTCGTTGGCGTCGGTTCCTTCCAGGCTGCGATCCGCCGTGCAGGTGCCGTCCTTCAGGACGGTGACATGCTGGCACAGTGCCATGACTTCGTTCAGCCGGTGCGAAATGTAGAGAATGGCGATGCGCTCGCCGCGCAGCCTCTCGAGCAAGTTCGTCAGGACTTTCGTTTCGGTTGCCGAAAGCGACGAAGTGGGTTCGTCGAGAATGAGAACGCGCGGCCGGCGATAAAGCGCCTTGGCTATCTCCACCATCTGCCGGCGGCCAAGCGACAAATGTCCGACCGGCATCGAGAGCGGCTCGTCAAGCCCAACAAGATCGCATGCTGCCCTGGCCCGCACGGCGAGTTCGGGATAGTCGAGCAAGCCGAACCGGCGCGGATAGGCACCAAGGCCAATGTTCTCGGCGATGGAGAGGCTGGCCGTCAGGCTGAGTTCCTGCTGGACGACGGCGATCCCGGCCTGTTGGGCATAGGCGGGGGTCATGCGCGACACGGGGCGCCCATCGACCTCGATCGCCCCGCCGTCCGGGCGCAACGCACCGGACAACAGGTTGATCAGCGTCGACTTTCCGGCGCCGTTCTCGCCGAGCAGCGCATGCACGCGGCCGGGCTGGAGAGCGATGGAAACGTCGCGCAGGACGGGGTTGCCGAAGAAGGACTTCGACACCCCCCGCGCGGCAAGAAGCGGAGCCGTGGCCAGCAATTTCTGCGACCTTTCAGGCTTATTGTTCAGCCAGCAGCTTCTTGAACAGCGCCTCGTCGAACGGCGAATAGATGTAGCCGTCAGCCGGAAAATCGGCCGCCCGGGCGAGGTACTGATCGATGTTGGAATTGTCGATCACCGGCAGCGGGATTTTTACGAAAGCCGGCACATCCTTGCCCTCCAGCGCCTGGACGGCGGTGTAGGTGGCAAAGGCGCCGAGCCAGTTTGGCTGCATGGTCGCCCAGCTCTTGAGGCCCTTTTCCTTCCAGAGCTCGAGGAACTGGCGGGCGTTCTCGCCGGTGACCGGCACTTGTTCGCGGCCCTGCTTGTCGAGGGCGAGCACCGCGCCCGCCGACAAGGCGCCGCCGAGCGACAGAATTCCGTCGATCTCGGAATTGGCGAACAGCAGGCTGGTGACGGCCTCCTGTGCAGGCGCGACATTGTAGGGCGTGTTGGTCTCGGCAAGGACCGTCACCTCGGGATGGGCCTTGAGCGCCGCGTCAGCGCCTTTGCGCCGATCGTCGCTGACCGAAACGCCGGCCGGGCCGTTGAGGATGAGAATTTTGCCCTTGCCGCCGATGGCGTCGATCAGGAACTTGGCCGCCTGGTCGCCCCACTGGGCGGAATCGGTGTTGACCTTGGCTGTGACCTGGTCGGTATCGACGAGGCTGTCGAAGTTGATGATGGCGATGCCCTTGGCGCAGGCGTCCGCCAGCACACGCGCCGGCGCGGTCGACGAGCCGGCAATCAGGATGATGGCGTCGACATCGGAATCAATCATCGACTGGATCTGCTGGATCTGGACGTTGGCGTCGCCCTGGGCGTCGGTCACGACAAGCTTGTCGACCAGCCCCTGCTTCTTCAGCGTCTCGATTTCGGCTTCGATCGTGCCCTGGGTCTGCTTCATCCACGTCGGCACGGAATAGATGTTGGCCCAGCCGATCGTGTATGGCGCCTCGCGGTCGCCCTTGATGCATTTGGCGGCCGCATTGGCCTGCGAACCGGCGCCGAAGCTCAGCAGGACACCGAGGCAAAGGGCACTGGCGGATGCGAAAAACGATGATTTCGTCATGATTGTTCCCTTCTGAGGTTATGCCTGGACGTGCGGGATCGGGACGAAAAACCCGCACGGTTACCGCATCCGGAAACCGCCCGTTTTCTCGTCAGAACTCTCTGCGCCTGGCTCGCTATTGTCTGATATTTCGGACAATGTGTCTGTATATCGGACAAATGCGATGCTAGACTGAGCCTTGACATCTTTCAAGCGCCTTGAGACGAGGACCGAATTGATTTTTGCGGGGAAGCGGCCGACATGAGCGATGGCGCCACTGGTCTGATCGGAACCGAAGCCGGCGCCGGGCCACGTCATGGCGAACGGCGCCGCGGCATCGATCGCGTAATCGTGCTGCTGGAAGCGCTTTTACGGCACCGCGCGCCGATGCGTGTCGGCGACATCGCCAAGATGATCGGCGCACCGCGTTCGACCACCTACGAAATCGTCAACAGCCTGCTCGAAGCCGAAATGCTCGAAAACGTCGGGACGGAAGGCTGCGTCTATTTCGGTCGGGCTATGCATCTGTTCGGCTGGGCCTATTCGCATCACAACGCGCATTACCGGCGCATCATAGAGACGCTGGACAGGATGGCCGCGGAGACAGGCGAGACCGTGCAACTGTGCGGCCTGCGCGGGAACAAATACATCGTTCTCGATTGCCGGGATTCTTCCGGCCCGTTCCGGATTTCAAGCGATGTCGGGGTCGAGGTGCCGATTCCGTGGACGGCGTCCGGGCGGCTCCTGCTCGGCCATATGAGCGAAGAAGAGGTGAAGGACTTCATCCCGCCTGGCGACTACAAGCTTCCAGACGGCCGCGTCATTGCGCCGGCCGAATTCTTCAGCGATGTCGCTCTGGCCCGCCAGCAAGGTTTCAGCGAGACCGCCGCCCTCGCCGACCGCTTCACGTGGTGCATGGCCGCGCCCATCCGCGATGGCCACGGCGCCGTCAACAAGACCCTTTGCTTCGTATTGCCAGTCGACACACCGGAAGCGCGGCGCAGCGAATTGCTTGCCCTGCTGTGCGAACGCGCCCGCGGATTGTCGTTGGCGGGAAGCTGATGCATGCCGCCCAACAGCATGACCCGGGCGCGGACCGGGGTGTTCAGCGGTTTTGCGATAACGACACGCATAAAACAACAACCTGAAGGGCGTCGCGTGAGGTCGGTCGAACGCGACGCGCTTTAGGGTTAAGAATCGGCCCTCACGCCTTCGCCAAGGGAGCGCGAAAAAAAATGGCCGGGCTCGAATACGGCCCGGCCAAAAAGAAGGTTTCAACCTTCAGAGGGGAACGCCGTTCAACGGAATGGGAGGAAACCGTCGAACGGTGTTGCCTGTTTGCGCTTGTCTGGACGGGTTGGCGACGAACAAAATTCCAAAAGCCGGCGGGATAACAAAAATTCCCGTTCTATTTGCTCTGACCTCTTCAGACGGGTGACGCCCTCGTCGCAAGGAGATCGGCATAGTGCCGGCGCGCCACGTCAGGATGCGAGCGCAGGCGACTTTTCAGCACGTTGGTTCCGACATCGCGAAACAGCGGATTGTCCGGATCACTCGCCGGTCCGCGCGCCTCGGCAGCCAGTTCTTCAGGCAGGGTCAGCAAGGGGATCGTCGCATCGAGCCGGGCGCTGAAGAAGAACGGAACCGAAATCCGCTCGACACCGGCCGGCGTGACGACATGGTGGACCGTCGCCCTGAGATAACCGTTCGATGCCAGTTCGAGGAGCTCGCCGATGTTTACCACCAGCGTTCCGGGGATGGGATCCACATTCACCCAGCTTCCGTCATATTCGACCTGCAGCCCTTTGTTGTCGTCCTGAAGCAGGAGCGTCAGGAAACCGCCGTCCTTGTGTGCGCCGACGCCCTGGTCGCCGCCGGTTGCGTCGCGTCCGGGATAGCGCACGATCTTCATGCGATGGTTGGGCTCACCGCTATAGACCGGATCGAAAGCGTCCTCGGCCTGGTCGAGCGACAGCGCGAAGGCCTTCAGCAGGCGGACTGCCACCGCCGTCGCCTTGGTCTGCCATGCCAGCAGCGCCGGCTTGAGTTCCGGCAGGGCCGAAGGCCATTGGTTCGGCCCTTGCAGCCGCGTCCAGGCAGGAATGCCCGGCCCCTGTGGAATGGGTCGACGCTCGACGCCGATGTCGAGCTGTTCGCGCCAATCGGCCTTGCCCTTGGTCAGTTCGCCGCCCGTGCGCGTGTAGCCGCGGAACTGTGGAGATTTGACCATTTCGATGGCCAGCTTGACGGCTTCCGGCAAGGCAAAGAACCGCCGCGAGGCGTCGAGCACCTCGTCGATCTCCACAGCCGAAATTCCGTGGCCGCTGAGATAGAAGAAGCCGACATCGCGGGCAGCCGTGCGCAGGTCGAACAGAAAGGTCCGACGCTCCGACGCGCCCTGTTCGAGACGGCTGAGATCGAGCACGGGTACAATCCTGGCCATGGTCAACCTCCTCCTGCCTCAGGCTTGGATCAGGCCCTTACGGTGACACGCAGGTCGTTGCGATCAAAGCAATGGTCGATCCAATCTCGATGCAAATGGAAGAAAGTCCGCTATGCGTTTGGCGGCCGGCAGGCAAATAACGTCCGAACGGGTGTTCCATGGCACGAAGGCATCATGGCAAACACTTGCACGAATTGCAGTCCGGCCGTGACTCAGAAATTTTCGATCCACGGCCTGAGTTCGAGCTCCCAAGTCCAGGCGCTGCGATGCTGCCGGTGGATTGCGAGGTAGGTTTCGGCGATCGCGTCCGGAGACAGCCGGCGATCCTGCTGGTCGGGTTCGCCGGCCTGTCCGGGCCTATTCTGTCCGGGCTCGTTCGGCGCGATCACACCGTCGATGATGAAATGCGCGACGTGGATGTTTTTCGGCGCAAGTTCGCGGGCCATGGATTGGGCCAGTCCGCGCAGGCCGAACTTTGGCATGGCAAAGCCGGCCGAACCCGCAAACCCTTTGACGCTGGCGGTGGCGCCGGTGAACAGGATCGAGCCGGAGCCGCGGGAAAGCAACCGGCGCGCGGCCTGCTGGCCGACCAGGAACCCGCCATAGGCGCCGACCAGCAATGCCTGTCTGACCGCTTCGGGTTCGAGGTCGGCGATCGGTCCGCGGGCGCGGCCGCTGGCGTTGAAAACCACAAGCGACAGAGGACCGGCCTTGTCGGCGACGTCGAACAGGTTTTCGACCGATGCGACATCGGCAACGTCCGTTTCGACCGCCAACGCTCCGGTCTCGGCGACCAGCGTGCTCAGCTTGCCGACGTTGCGGGCAGCCAGGACCACGCGAAATCCCTCCTTGGCGAGAAGACGTGCAAGCGAGGCGCTCAGCCCCGGTCCTGCTCCAGCGATAATTGCGACGTCCGATGTCATGGAGCTTCTCCTTTACGGATTCTGGTATGGTACGGATTCTAGTGCGGCGACTCAGATCCTACCACTCGTGTTCTGAGGTAGACCGTCGTCAGATCGTAAAAATCGGATTTCGCGCCGACATAAATATGTCCGCCAATATGTCCGCCGAGACGAAGGCCGGTCGGCCGATCAAGGGTTCCCGGTCGTGACGTATGTTTCCGCGCCCGGCGCGGCCTTCCAGAACAAATTGCCACCGCGATGGTTTCAGAGGCCAAAAGCCTGAGTTCCGCCGACTTTGTAGCCCCATGACGGCAAAGTTGCCGCTGGTGCGCGCACATTAGGAGCAGTGACAGGCGCGGCTTGATTACGGGCGCGCAGATTGCTTGACAAGGCAACGACGCGCTATAGCTCAGTCTTGACAAAATATTTTGTCAATGAGAAAAAGGATGTGCTTGAGTTTGACGTCATTAAGATACCGGCAGCGGCGGCGCTGGCCTTAGACCCCATGAAAGCCCGCTTACTCCAGGAGCTTGCGGAACCAGCATCGGCCGCTTCGCTTGCTAGTCGGCTCGGCCTCACGCGGCAAAGAGTGAAGTATCATTTGCGGCGCTGGAAGACTGCAAGCTGGTCGAGCCAGCGGAGGAACGCAATGGGGGGTTTATCCGAACGCCTGATGGTCGCAACTGCATCGCCGTATGTCATCTCACCGACGGCGCTGGGCCTAAAGCGGTCGATCGGGGCGCGCCAATGACCGCATGTCGGCCAATAGTGGCGTCGTACCGCCCTGGCCGAACCCTGACGACGCCAAACCCTGAAAGGAGTTCCCATGCCAATCAAGAAAGACGAAACCGGAAAGCGTTGGGTCGAAATGGAGTTCATCACGCCTGGGACACCCGAGCAGGTGTGGCGGGCGATTGCGACGGGTCCCGGCAACACTGCCTGGTTCACAAAGACCACGATCGACGAGCATGTCGGCGGCAGGCTTCATTTCGACTTCGGTCCCAATGGCGCCTCCACCGGCGAGGTGACGACCTGGGAGCCGCCGTTCCGTTTCGGCTATGTCGAACGCGAATGGAGCGAAGGCGGGCCGCCGGTCGCAACGGAGATCACCGTGACCAGCCGGTCGGGTGATCGCTGCGTTGTTCGCATGGTCCATTTGCTGTTTGCCTCGACCGACGACTGGGATGATCAGTTGGAAGGGTTCGAGGGCGGCTGGCCCGGCTTTTTCGAGGTGCTGCGCATTTACCTGTCGCACTTCGCCGGCGAAAAGGCCGCCAGCTTCAGCGTCATGGCCAGTTCGGAGGCCGACCAGCTCTCGATTTGGAGTCGGCTGACAGAGACGCTCGGTCTGGCCGGCGCAAATGTCGGCGAGCAGCGGAATGGCCCGCAGCAGCCGGAGAGACTATCCGGCATAGTCGAACGCGTGCGGCAGGACGACAAGCAGCGCTTCATCGTGCTGCGCCTGACTGCGCCTGCTCCCGGCATTGCCCTGATCGGAACCTATGCTGCTGATGGCAGCGCAAACGCCAGCATGGCAATGTATCTCTATGGCGACGACGCCGAGCAGCGCGCCGCCGAGGGCGGGCCCAAGTGGCGGAACTGGTTTGGCGAAATTTTCAGGCATCCGGGCTGACGATAGGAGAGTGTGATGAAGGTCGCCAAGTGGGGCAACACCCTCGCCATCCGTCTTCCTGCCGTTGTGGTCGAAGTCCTCGAACTCAGGGAAGGCGATGAGATTGAGATCCATGTCGCCGATGCCCGACAACTCGGCGTCGCGCGCAAACCTGCGCGCGAGGAATTGCTGAAGCGGCTTCGCGCCTTCCGCGGTCGCCTTCCCGCCGATTTCAAATTCGACCGGGAGGAGGCGAATGCCCGATAGCTTCTTCGACCGCGCAATTCGGCTGTCAGATCGGTGCTCTTGTGAAAACGGCGGCCCAGGCCGCTGACAGGACGCGTCAGTCATGGAGTTCCCTCGAGATCGCCGGGCCGACCGAAAAATCGCTGAATGTGACTTCGAAACCTTCACGTTGCGGCGAACAGCACATCATGCCGACATCGACTGTTCTCGAGGGCGGGAAGTAGGCGAGCCGCACCGGCTTCCAGCGATGGTCGGAGGCATCGAGATACTGAACACGGATTGTCTCGGCATGGCGGGTCAGCCGGATCCTGACGCCGTCCGGCCCGGCCGGGATGGAAACCAACGACCAGTCGGAGGCATCATTGGTGACGACGACAGAAAAATAGGCGAGCCCGTCGGTAAACTCGATGCCGGCCTTGACCCAGTGCGTTTCGCTCAGCCGGACCATCAAACCGGCCTGGTCGTAGAGCACCTTGTAGTCGCCCTTGACGGTGACCTCGGCGCTGAAATCGCCCTCGACCTGCCGGTAGAGGAAGTGGCCATTGTCACGCCAGAAGTCATAAAAAGTCTCGCGCCAGAAATCGGTCTCCTTGCCGGTCCGCACATGCACGGAGCTGTTGCCGAAAGCATGATGCGGTGGCGGGTTGAGCCAGGTCAGTTCTGCATGCTGAGATGTCATCGACTGTTCGCCTCTCCGTTTGTATTGCGCTGTCCGTCGCTCTTGCGAAGAGGCGGCTACCATCTCATCCAGATCGTTTGTACCCGGCTTCAGCCGCTTCATTTCGGCGCTTGGTAAAGCTCGGTCGCGGCCTCTCTCAGCGCGCGCCGGCTCTCCGGCCTGAAATACATCATGTGGCCGCCTTCCAGAAGCTCAACGCGAAAAGGCTTTGCGCCGGGAAGCGTAGGAACCTGTCCGACAAGGTAGCGTGACGCCAGATAGGGCGTCACCAGGTCGGTGTAGCCGTTGACGATCAAAACGCCGAGGCCGGGATTTAGCGCGCGCGCCTGCTGAAGGTCGTCCATCACGCCGGCATAGCCCTGACGCGTCGGGCTCGTCCCGTAATCCCAATTGCCGCTGATTTCACGGTTGAGAAGCCGATAGCTTAGATCGGTGCGGAATTTCAGTTCCTCCCTGATATAGCTGACAAAGGCGGATGTGAGCGCCGGCACGCTTCGATCGAGCACCGGGTCGGGACCCCTGGGCCTTGGACTTTCCGGGGCAACGTCTGTGGTTTCGATCATGCCGTCATAGACGCTGAGAACATTGCCCCTTGCCCGCGCAAACTCCTTGGCGAAGAGCGCGGTGGGAATGCGTGCAAAGTTCCGTTTGACGAGTTCGAGCGGCAGGCCGGTGATTTCGGCAACGCGCGGACTCGCCAGACGCCCGCCCTGTTCGAGCCCGCTGGCAAGCGCGACGAGATAGTCGCCAAGCGCATAGCGTTCGACATCGGCCAACCGCTCCTGCAGCTCGGAACCGGTGACGCTTTCGCTGCGCAGGCGCACCGCCGCCAGCGACGGCAGCTCAAGCGCCCAGTGAAGCGGCTGGAACTCGTCGGGCCGCACGAGCGTGAATTCGAGCGCCGGCGAGATGAGCACGATGCCGCGAGGGCTGATGCCGATATCATCCTGGAGCCTCTTGGCGAGCAGTGCCGCCCGAAACCCGCCATAGCTTTCGCCGGCAAGAAACACCGGCGACGCCGTGCGGCCCGCCTGTGCCAGATAGAGCCGGATGAATGCACCCATCGCGTCGGCGTCCTGGTTGACGCCCCAGAAGCTGCGTGCCTCGGTGCCGGGTGCTTCGCGGCTGTAACCGGTTCCGACGGGATCGACAAAGACCAGGTCGGTCATGTCGAGCCAGGTGTTCGAGTTGTCCAAAAGCCGCTGCGGCGGTGGCAGAAAACTTCCATCGGCCGCTGTCGCCATCACGCGTGGACCGAGCGCGCCAAGATGCAGGTAGGCGGAAGCTGCTCCGGGACCACCGTTGAACACGAAAGTGATCGGGCGCCGGGGATCAGGTTCCCGGCTTGGCTCGGGACGCAGCGTGTAGGCGACATGAAAGATTTCCGCGGTGACGTCGCCCTTGCCGGATAGCAATGACAGCGTGCCGGCCCTTGCCTGATAGTTGAGCGTGCGTCCCGCGATCACGATCGAATGATCTGAGACCTGCGGCGGCGGGAGCAGCGACAGAACGCCACCCGAAGGCGACGGCCGCTCGGCCACTTGCGCATGGCCGGCTGGAAGGCCGCCAGCCAGCAGCAGCATGGCGAGGATGATTTCTAGCAGCTTGGCACGCATGACGACTCCGCAGCGGCAACGACAGGAAGCTACCACGCTGATGGCTCGGCCGAAATCACAGGATCGTGCAGGCCCTCGTTACTGGAAATTCCGCCTGTTCGCCATTGAAACACAACCCCAAATGTGAACATACTATTTACCAAAGAAGATTGACGTGGGGACCGATCGTGCATTTCGCTGCCGCGCCAGTTATGAAGCACCGCCATCCGGCCGATTTCGCCGGCAAGATAGAGAAATAGGCGATGGCTGCCGTTGCCGAATTGCCGCTGAGCGGGCTCGTCGTCGTCGACATGAGCCAGTTCCTGTCCGGGCCCTACTGCTCGCTGCGGCTGCTCGACCTCGGCGCCCGCGTCATCAAGATCGAACGCCCCGATGGCGGTGACCTGTCGCGCCGGCTCTATCTCAGCGACACCGAGATCGGCGGCGATTCCACCATCTTCCACGCCATCAACAGGGCCAAGGAAAGCTTCGCCATCGACCTCAAGGACGCGGCCGATCTAGCGGCGCTGCGCGGCCTGCTGGCCAAGGCCGACGTGCTGATCCAGAATTTCCGCCCCGGTGTCATCGAGCGCCTTGGCCTTGACTACGAGGCGGTGCGCAAGATCAATCCGCGCCTGGTCTATGCCTCGATCAGCGGCTATGGCGAGGAAGGCCCCTGGGTCAAGCGGCCCGGGCAGGATCTGCTGGCGCAGGCGCGTTCCGGCGTGATGTGGCTGAACGGCGACGAGGACCAGGGTCCGGTGCCGTTCGGCCTGGCGATCGCCGACATGCTGGCCGGCGCCGCCGCCGCGCAAGGCATCCTTGCCGCGCTGGTGCGGCGCGGCGTGACCGGCACCGGCAGCCATGTCGAGACCAGCCTGCTCGAAGCGCTGGTCGATTTCCAGTTCGAGGTGCTGACCACGCATCTCAATGACGGACGCCGCCTGCCGCGACGATCAGCGTTCCGCAGCGCCCATGCCTATCTGTCGGCGCCTTACGGCGTCTACCCGGCCAAGGACGGTTATCTGGCGATCGCCATGACGCCGATCCCGAAGCTGGCCGACCTTTTGGAACTCGAACAGCTTGCGCCCTATCGCGATCAGCCGTCGACCTGGTTCAGCGCCCGCGACGAGATCAAGGCGATCATCGCGCAAAAAACCGCGACGAAGACAGTCGACGAATGGCTTGCCATCCTCGAGCCAGCCGACATCTGGTGCGCCAAGGTGCTGAGCTGGCCGGAAATGATGGCCAGCGAAGGTTTTCAGGTGCTCGACATGCTGCAGACAGTGACGCGCGAGGATGACGTCTCGATCCTCACCACGCGTTCGCCGCTCAGGGTCGATGGCATCCGCGCCAAGGTCGAACGCGCGGCGCCGCGCATCGGCGAACACAGCGCAAAAATCCGCGAGGAGTTCGGACTGTGAGCGACGTGACGCTCAAAGGCATGACCTGGAGCCATCCGCGCGGCTACGACCCGATGGTCGCCTGTTCGGGACTGTGGAAGCAGGAGACCGGCGTCACTATCGAATGGGACAAGCGCTCGCTGCAGGATTTCGAATCGTTTCCGATCGAGGACCTGGCTCGTGCCTACGATCTGATCGTCATCGATCATCCGCATGTCGGCCAGATCACCGCCGAGAACTGTTTGGCGCCACTCGACGTTGTGGGGCGTGAAGCGGAACGCGCGGCATTGGCGGCAGGCAGCGTCGGCCGGTCCTATCCGAGCTACAACTGGCAAGGCCGGCAGTGGGCGTTTCCGATCGACACGGCCGCCCAGGTGCAGGCGTGGCGGTCCGACATGCTTCATGCTGCGCCGGCGAACTGGGCCGAGGTGCTCGATCTGGCGCGGCAAGGCCGCGTGCTGCTGCCGCTGAGGCCGCCGCATTCGCTGATGATGTTCTACACGCTTGCCGGCAATCTCGGCCGGCCCGCCGTCGAAGAACCTGGCGACCACATAAACCCTGACATGGGCGGCCGCGTTTTCGAGATGATGCGCGAGATCGCGGCGCCGGCCTGCCTTGGCATGGACCCGATCGACGTCCTGGAGGAGATGGCCAGCTCCGGCACGCGGATCGCCTGCGCGCCGCTGGTCTACGGCTATGTCTCCTATGCCATTGCCGGATTCCGCAGCAGCCGCCTTGCCTTCGCCGACATTCCGTCTGCCGGGGATGCCGGTGCGGTTGGGTCGGCGCTCGGCGGAACCGGCATTGCCGTGTCGGCCTTTTCGAAGGCCAAAAAGGCGGCCATCGACTTTGCCTACTGGGTCGCCAGCGGCGAAGTGCAGCGCGGCCCCTATGCTTCGGCCGGCGGCCAGCCCGGCCATGCCGCAGCCTGGGACGATGCCGCCGTCAACGCAGCCGCCGGCAATTTCTACATCGACACCCGCGCCACGCTCGAGGCCGCCTGGGTCAGGCCACGCCATGATGGCTACATGGCCTTCCAGCAGGCCGCATCCGATCGCATCAATCTCGGTTTGACCGAAAAGCACGATGCCGGCCGCGTCGTCGCCGATCTCAACCGCCTGTTCGTGAAGAGTTTCCCGACACCCGGCGCAGCCACCGGAGGAGCCTGAACAAACTGGATGGAGCAGTGTCGCTCTATGGCCGCGAGCGCCACAAGCTGAGGTGGCTTACAAGCTCCAAAGCCGCTTGGCGTTGCCACAGAGCAGCCTTTGCCGTTCATCGGTGCTGGTGCCGGCAAGCAGCGCATGCGTTGCCGCAATCCAGGTCGCAAGGCCGCCACCTAGCGTGCAGACCGGCCAATCGCTGCCCCACACGACGCGGTCCCAGCCGAAGCATTCGATGGTGTGCTCCACATAGGAACTCAGCGTTTCGACAGTCCACGATCCAGAGTCCGCATAGGCGACCACACCGGAAATTTTGCCGACGACGTTTGGGCGCCGCGCAATATCCGCCATATGCTCGCGCCAGGGATGCTCACCAGCACCCTTGATGTCGGGTACGCCGCAATGGTCGAGCACGAACTGCACGTCCGGCGCGAGGTCGGCAAGCGCAATCGCCTTGGGGATCTGGTGCGGCAGCACGACGAGGTCGAAGGTCAGTTTGGTGCCGGCAAGCCGCTTGATGTTTTCGCGAAACAGCGCGCCTTCCGAAAGCTCGTCCGGCACGACGTGGAGCACACGGCGAAAACCCTTGACGAAAGGATCGGCGCGCTGGCGCTCGAGATAGGCGGCAAAGCCCGGCTCTTCCGGACGGCAGGAGGCGATTGCCCCGCGCAGCAAGCTGTCCTTCTGTTGCGACAGCGCCTTCACATAACTGGTCTCAGCCTCGATGTCGGCTGGATCGACATCGACTTCCATATGCAATGCACCCTCTATGCCGGCGCGGCGAGCCTGGACGGCGTATTCGTCGTACGAGAAATCGCGGTTCAGCGCCGGCACGCCTGCGAGCCAGGGGTAACGCAGCGCCGACTGGTCGATCAGGTGCAGATGGGTATCGAAGATCATGACGGCGCGCTCCTCCTTCGGCGTTTCAAAATCATCTCACGCAGAAATTGTTCATTCAGTCGCCTGCTTGGCCGATGCTCCGGCCAGCTGCGACAGCTTTTCGGTCGCTGCCAGCAACAGCTCTATCGTCCTCGTAATGTCGGGCGCCCTGGGTGCGTTGATCAGTGTTATGTAGGGGATCGACAGCGCGGCGATCGCCCTGCCGTCCGAGCCAAGCACAGGCGCCGACAGGTTGAATACACCGGCGGTCTGCATCGATGCCATCATTTCATAGCCGCGTTGCCGGATCTGGTCGAGACGGGCAAAGAAGTCCGGCGATTGAGGCGGCTTGTGGGTGCTGCGCAGATGTTCGGAGATCATCATCCGCCGCTCTTGCGGCGAGCGGAACGCCAGGAGCACATGTCCGGAGCCGGTGTCGAACAGGCTGACATGCGCGCCGACGCGAACCGAAATGCCCCAATAGTCCGGCGCCTCCTGCTGAGCGATCACCACCGCAGAACCGCGATCGAAGACGACAAGCTGGTTTGCCTGCTGCGAGGTCTCGGCAAGCTCTCGCATCAGTGGTGTCGCATAGGAAGCCAGCCGCCGCACCGGCGCGTGCAGCTGCGCCAGGCCAAACAGCTTGAGCGTCAGCGAGTAGCGGTCGCCATCCAGCCGCGTGACGTAGCCGCGCCGCACCAGCCGATCCAGCATGCGGTAGAACTCGTTGGGGCTGCGGTCGAGCTTTTTGGCGATTTCCGCCTGCGTCAAGCCGCCATCGACGCCAGCCAGAAGCTCCAGGATGTCGAGCCCCTTGTCCAGCGCCGGCGCGCGATAGCGGTCATCGTCCTCGTCCTCCGCCATAGTCACTCCTCGTGGTCAGCATCCCTTGGGACCACCAGCCTGGCGATTGTGTAAATTATTTGTTTGTATGTAAATAGTGGCCAAAGATCACCGCAAGGCGGAAGCGTCGCGCAATTACAACCTGAAGTAGGAGCCGGACATGCAGCGGATGGGAATGGTGCTTGGCCTCAAGCCGGAAAAGGTCGACGAATATGTGCGGCTTCACGCAGCCGTCTGGCCCGACGTGCTGACGATGATTTCCGCCTGCAACATCAAGAATTACTCGATCTACCTCAAGGAGCCGGAGCATCTGCTGTTCAGCACCTTCGAATATCACGGCACCGACTATGCCGCCGACATGGCCAAGATGGCCGCCGATCCCAGGACGCAGGAATGGTGGGCGCTGTGCATGCCTTGCCAGGAGCCGCTGCCGACCCGCAAGGAGGGCGAGTGGTGGGCGTCGATGGACGAAGTCTTCCATCATGACTGATGGCGTTTTCGACCCAGCCTCGCTCGCCCAGTCCTGGGCGGAGCCATCGAAGCCGAGGCCGATCGTGATTTTCGGCGCCGGCTCGATCGTCGGCGACGCGCATTTGCCGGCCTATGCGAAAGCCGGCTTTCCGGTCGCCGGGCTTTTCGATCCCGACCAGGCCAAGGCGGAAAAACTAGCGGCCAAATGGGACGTCACCGCTTACCGGTCGATCGAGCAGGCCGCTGCGATCAGGGACGTCGTCTTCGACCTGGCGACGCCGCCGGCTCATCATGCCGGCGTGCTCAGGGCGTTGCCTGACGGCGCCGTAGCGCTGATCCAGAAACCGATGGGCGGCGATCTGACCGAGGCCACTGAGATCCTAGAAATCTGCCGCTCCAAAAACCTGAAGGCGGCGGTGAATTTCCAGCTTCGCTTCGCGCCGATGATGCTGGCGCTCAAGGATGCGATCACCGGGGGCTGGCTGGGCGAATTGGTCGATTTCGACGCATGGCTGGCACTGGCGACACCCTGGCAACTATGGGAATTCCTGCTGAACGCGCCGCGCGTCGAGATCGCCATGCATTCGATCCACTATCTCGATCTGATCCGGCAATTGCTCGGCGATCCCAGAGGCGTTCACGCCAAGACCCTCGGTCATCCCGGCCACAAGGTTGCGCAAACCCGCACCAGCGCGATCCTCGACTATGGCGATAGCGTGCGCTGTGCGCTGTCGATCAATCACGACCACAAATTTGGCCGAAAACACCAGGCCTGCGAGTTCCGCATCTGCGGCACCGAGGGCGCCGCCTATCTCAAGCTCGGGCTCAATCTCGACTATCCGCGCGGCGAGCCTGATATTCTCGAAATCTACCCGACGGGCGGCTCCGACTGGATACCGGTGCCGCTCGTCGGCGAATGGTTCCCGGACGCCTTCGTCGGCCGCATGGCCAATGTCCAACGCTACGCATCAGGCGAAGACGCCGAGCTTGTCAGTTCCGTCGAGGACGCCTGGAGCACCATGGCGCTGGTCGAAGCCGCCTACCAATCGAGCGCGGCACCGGCAACACCGATCGCGGCGAGGCCCTGACATGGAGCAGACTGTCTATTTCGAAGACTACCAGATCGGCTCGTCGCGCATGACCAGCGGGCGCACCATCACCGAGACCGATTTCGTCGTTCACGCCGGTCATACCGGCGATTTTTTTCCTCACCACATGGACGCCGAGTTCATGAAGACGACGCCGTTCGGCCAGCGCATCGCCCATGGCACGCTGGTGTTCTCGGTCGGCGTCGGGCTGACGGCAAGCGTCATCAACCCGGTCGCCTTCTCCTATGGCTATGACAGGTTGCGCTTCATCAAGCCGGTGTTCATCGGCGACACGATCAAGACCCGCACCACCATCTCGGCCAAGCAAGACGACCCTAAACGGCCGGAGTCGGGTCGCGTCATCGAGCGCTGCGAGGTGATCAACCAGCACGGCGATGTGGTGCTGGTGGCCGACCACATCTACATCGTCGAGCGCCGCGACAAGCCGAAGCGCGGCTGAGCTACTTGCGGCCGCGAGAAGTCATATCCGGTTGACCGGATATGCCGGCTTGCCGCCGCGCAGGACCGATGCGACATCGGCAAACACCTTATTGCGAACCTCGGCGTAAGACTGCGTAGAGTAATGCGCCGCGTGCGGACTGACCAGGACGGCGTCCAGAGCCAGCAGCGGATTGTTGGGCGAAGGCGGCTCCTGCTCGAATGTATCGATGCCGGCGCCGCCCAAATGGCGACGCCGGATCAAATCGGCCAGCGCGGCTTCGTCGACCAGACCGCCACGGGACACGTTGATGAGCATCGCCCCTTGCTTCATGCGCGACAGGGCGTCGGCAGACATGATGTTTCTGGTCTCCGGTGTCGCGGGAACGTGCAGCGAGACGATATCGGCCCTGGCAAGCAGCTCATCGAAACCGACCGGTTCAGCGCCAGCGGCGGTGATGCGCTCCGCCGGCATATGCGGGTCGTACGCGATGATATGATAGCCGAAGACCCGTGCCCGCTCCGCAGTCAGGCGTCCGATCTGTCCGAAGCCGATCAGCCCGAGAACCTGCCTGTCCGGCCGCGTGATGCCGGCACCATCGGTCATTGCAGCCCAGCGGCCGGCGCGCACTGCGCCGTCGAACTGTTTCAGCCTGCGCGTCAGGGCCAGGATCAGCGCCATCGCATGCGTGCTGACCTCTGCCAGATTGGCGTCCGGCACATAGGTTACCTGAACACCGGCACGACTGGCGGCCCCGACGTCGATCGAGTCGAGCCCTACCCCGAACCGCCCGACGACCTTGAGGTTCTTCAGTTCCGCCAGCACGCGGGCCGTGATCGGCTCCCGCAGCACCATCAAGGCATCGGCGTCACGGCACTGTTCGATCAGGGCATCCTCTGTGAGGAGTGTCTTTTCGACAAACTCGGCGTTCAAGCCGTCGAGGTAGCGCAGTTGCTCTTCCTCGACTGACAACACGCCGTCGGTCTTGATTATCTTCATGCCAATCTCTTGCTATCAGGCGCTGCGCGCGGAGGCGGCACCGGCCGTAAGGCCGGCGCCAAGAAACATCGTGTCGCTCGCCAGCATGTAAAAGCTGATCTCGTGCTTCGACCATTTGCCGATATCATCTGCCGAGGGGCGAAAGATGCCGACGGCCTTGCCGGCAGCGCGCGCCGCAGCCGCGATACTGATGATCGCGGCATTGAGCTTGTCCTGGCCGCCTGGCCCCATGGCGTCGATCGAAACCGACAGGTCGCCTGGACCAATGAAGATCACGTCGACGCCGTCGACCTGGACGATGTCGTCGATATTGGCGAGACCCTCGGCCGTCTCGACCTGAATGGCGACGGTCAGGATATCGTTAGCCGACTTGAGGTAGTCAGGGATCCTGTAGCCATAACCGGCGGCGCGGCCTGGGCCGACACCACGTGCGCCGACAGGCGGATAACGGCAGGCCATGACCGCCATTCGCGCTTGCTCGGCCGTTGAGATGCGCGGCACCAGGACGCCCGACGCGCCGGCGTCGAGCGCGGCCGCAATCCACTCCGGCGTATGGCCCGGCACGCGCACCATCGCGGGAACCTTGTGGACATCGGCGGCGCGGACCAGATCCTCGATCCGTTCGCGGCCAATCTGCGAATGCTCCCAGTCAATGCACAGGAAATCGACGCCGCTTGCGGCCGCAACTTCGATCGCCACCGGATGCGGGATGGCGCAGAAGGTGCCGATGAGGCGATCGAGCGAGACACATCTTTTTCGAAAGTCGTACATGAAATCTCCAGAGATTTTTCGGCGTCGGCGAGAACTAATCGCGTTAAGTGGCGGTGGCTCGCGGCAAGGGATGCACGGCTTCCGTCGACATCGGGAAATGTTGGCTGCCGCCTGAAAAGGGCGGGAAAGTCTTGTAGTCGGCGCGCATCTCCAGCCGCGCCGGCGATTGCAGTGCGTGTGTCAGCGCCGCTGAACTGTCGAACATGACCCGGTTGCGCTGCATATGGTCGACCCGCGGCCAAGGCAGTGAGCCGCACCAATCCAGTCGCGACAGAACCTCGATGTGGCGAATGCCGGGGAAGCCCCGCATCAATTGCGGATGATGCGTCACATAGGGGTAGAGCCAGGCATTCATGTCTTCGGCCGGCCCGGGATAGTGGACAAGGTAGCTGCAGGGCAGTCCAGACGTCCTCACGCCAGCATCATCGACGGGGAACGGACGCACGCACATCGCCTGCTGCGTCGGTCTCGCACCGGCGATGCTCGACAGTACACCCGGTGCGGCAAGCGCCTGCAGATGGCCGCTCGGCGCCAGCGCCGCTTCCATGTCCGCCAGCTCGTCGAAATAGAGCTGGAAGCCAAAAACCGGCGGTGGACCATCCTTGTTGAACCTGTCCGTCGCCACTTCGGGCAGATAAATGTTTGCACGTGCAAGGCCCGGCGTCGACGCGATCACACGGCGCACGGCGTCCACATCCTCACGGGCGATGGCCAGATTGGCCTCGCAATCATCGTGGAAGAAAGCCAGATAGGCGAAGCGCATGTCGATACCCTGCTCGTCGGCTAGATCGAATTCGGAAGGAAGAGGGCGATCTGCGGAAGGAGGACAATCAGCAGGATCAGCAAAAGCGTCAGCGCGATGTAGGGCGCTGCGGCCATGGCGACAGTTTTCAGCGACGTGCCTTTCGGCGCGACACCGATCATGATGAACAGCAGCAGACCAAAAGGCGGCGTGGTGAAGCCGACTTCGTAGGCGAGCAGCAGGATCAGCCCGAACCACACCGGATCGTAACCGAATTGCTGGGCGATCGGCAGGAAGATCGGCAGCGTGATCAGCATCATCGAGACCTGATCCATGAACATGCCGAGCAGCAGGATGACGAGCACCATCATCAGCAGCATGGGATACGGTCCAAGATCGTAGCCCACGATGAACTGGATGAAGCCGTTCGAGGCGCCGGAGAAGGCGAATATCTGCGAGAATGTCGTCGAAGCGGAGATGATCAGGAAGGTCATGCCCGTGACCTTCATCGCATCGTCCAGCGACTTCCAGACAACCGACCAACTGAACCGGCGGTAGACAAACAACAACGCGAAGACGGCGGCACAGCCGAGCCCCGCCGACTCGGTTGGCGTCGCTATGCCAAGGATGATCGTGCCGACCACCATGAACACGATGACGCTCATCGGAATGATGTTGACGGCAACCGCTCTCACCTTCACGGCCGCACGAACGGCGGGCACCGGATAGTGCGGAGCGGCGTCAGGATCGATCTTGGTCTGTGCGAAGATCAGGGCCGCGTACATGACAACGAGAAGCAGTCCGGGCAGAGCCCCGGCTATGAGCAGCGCGCCTACGTCAATCTGGGCCAGCGAGCCGAGCAAGACAGCCAGCGAGGAAGGCGGGATGATGACGGCAAGGCTTCCGGCGCCAAGCACCGGTCCGTAGGCCATGTGCGGCTTGTAGCCCCGCTTCAGCATCTCGGGCACCATCAGCGAGCCCATCATGCCGGTGTTGGCGAGGCTCGACCCTGACAGCGCGGAAAAGATAGTGCCGGCGGCGAGCACGACATAGGCAAGGCGTCCGCGCAGATTACCGACGCACAGATCGAGCGCGTAGATGACTTTCTCGCCGAGGCCGGAGCGGAAGAACAGGCTGCCCATGACGAGAAACATCGGCAGCGGGGCGAGCGCATAGGTCGAGACGGCGTCGGAGAAGTTGGCGACCATCTGCGTAACACCTATGGAACCGCCGAAGAACAGGTACAGTCCGATCACATTGGTGACGAAAAACGCGAATGCGACCGGTAGCCCAAGGCCCATCAATACCAGGATGGTGCCAACCAGCACGGCGAATGGAAACAGCCAGGCCACTGCTCAGAGCCCTTCCATTTCCAGAGGATCGAGCGTGTACAACGTGTCGCGACCGAGCAGGTATCTGAGCCATTCCAGCGCCGAGAGGTAGAAGGCGAGCGTGATAGGCAGAAAGACCAGCCATTTCGGCATATCGAAACTGCGCGTTTCATATTCGCCGCCCGACACGGCGCTGGTCAGGGAAGACATGGCGACGCTGCCAAGATAAAGGCTTACGCCGATGCAGGCGAGATAGACCAGCTTTTCAAGCACCGCCCGAGCCCGCACCGGCAGCGCCTTGCGCAGGAACTCGACGAAGACATGGCCCTTGCTGTGGACCAGCCAGGGCATCGGCAGAAATGCCGCATAGAGCAGACCGTATTCCGTCGCAGACACCGCCCAGGCAAGCGGCCTCAGGCCCAGATTGCGGACGCACACATCAGCGACCACTGCGACGATGATCAGGCCAAGCACCACCTTCGCGGCCGCGGCCAGCGCCAGGCTCAGCCTCCCGATCGCTGCAAACAATCTGTCCATTGACGGCCCTCATCTCCACCTTGCCCGGTTTTGCCCAACTTTTGATGGAGGCGCACAAGGCGCGCCCCCCGCCCGGGCTACTGAAAGAACTTCCTCAACTGTTCGATGTTGGTGGGGTCGCGTTTGGTCATCCTCTCCCAACTCGCCTGCGTGGCGGCCGCCAGGAATTTGTCACGGCCGGCGCCGGTCAAGCTGATCACCTTCTGCCCGCCGTCAATCATCGCCTGTGCCTGCTTTTCAGACTCGGCAAGATTGGCATCGTAGCTCTCTCGCTCGTATTCGACGGCCGTATCGGCAAGCAGCTTTTGTGCCTCGGGCGACAGGGCGTCCCATTTCGCCTTGTTGACCGAGATAAGCACATCGGTTTTGAAGAATTGCGGGTCGACGCGGTATCTGGTGAATTTGTCCCAGCCGAAGGACGCATAGCCAAATACGGTGTAGGCGTTGGCATTGACGACGCCGCGCTCAAGCGAGGTGTAGACGTCCCCCGGCGCTTGCACGATCACCGTTGCGCCCAGGGATTCGAGGAAATCGCGATAGAGCGGCGACGAGCGTATCTTCAGGCTGCTCCAGTCGATGCTGCCTTCATCGTTGAGCTTGGGTTCGTCGATGGTGAAGATGTTGAAGCCCGAGCCCGCGTCGACATGCGCCAGCAGGTGGGCATTGGCCTTCTTCTCGAAAATTCCGCTGATAAAATCCCAGCCGCCATTCTCGCGAACCTCCCAAGGCGTCTTCGTCGATGCTGAGAAAACCTCGCCTTCTGGAACGAGCTCCAGGAACTGCCCTGCCGGTGTGTCGATCATATCGATCAGGCCGTTCCTGAGCGCCGCCCCCTGCTGGATCGGCGGGATGACTTCCGGTCCGCCACGCACGTTGATCTGAACCACGCCTTTGCCGTTTTCGTTCACCTTCTGAACGAACTTCAGGAAGCTCTGTGCGTAGCCGTTCTGCGTCGGCGTAAAATGCACGGCGTTGAGGACAACCTCTTCGGCCATGGCGATACAAGCTACACCCGACATGAGTGCAGCCAGAACAAGGGATTTCCAAATGCGCATTGCCGTACTCCCTCTGATAATCACTTCACCTGTGATCCGAGCCTCATGATCCGGACCTCGCTGCGCCACCACGTGAACGGCAGTCAGTTGGCATCTCCTACCGTCAGGAAACGTCCATGTGCGTAGAAGACCGGCGATCGGTCAGCACGGTCCAGCGCGACCCCCGAGACGATGCCGATCACGATCATATGCGAGGCCCGCACGATGATTTCGGCCACCCGGCACTCGAACATTGCCCGCGCGCCGACAAGCAACGGCGCGCCGCTTTCGCCGCGCACCCATGATCCGGACGAGAACCGCGCGACGCCTTTGGCTTTGGTCATGCCGCCAAAGGCGCGCGCGACATCTTCTTGGTCGCCGGCGGGAAGATTGACTGAAAAGGCCACGCCTTCGCTAATCGCCGCGGCAAAGGTGCTGCTGCGATTGACGCAGGCCAGCAGCGAAGGCGGCTCGGCGCTGAATGAGCAGACTGCCGTCGCCGTGATGCCGCAAAGGCCGACCTTGTCATGCTCCGACGCGAGGATGGCGACCGAGCCCGCCACGGCCCGCATCGCCTGCTTGAAGGCGCGCGGATTGATGGCGCCGTGCCCATCCACCCATGTCGTCTGAGGGGCGGCCGCCGGCATCAATTTACTCGAAGCCCGGCCTGGCGCATCAGCGGCAGCACGCGGTCGCAGAAGAACGGCAATTCGTAGGTGTAGTTGACGAATGTGAGGGCAGCGCCGGAATAACCCTGATCCATAATCTCAATGAGATCGTCGACGATCTTTTCCGGTGTGCCGATGAGCGGGAACGTTCCCGCACCGCCGGCGAACCTTTGCCGATAGTCGGTGAAGGCCTTCGCGTCATGCGAGTTGGCGAATTCCTTCTTCTTGCGCATATGCTCGTCGACGGCGCCTTCGTCCGCGCATTCGAGCGCGTAGTGCCGATAATAATCCTCGGCTTCCTGCTGGGTCTCCCGGCAGACGACATGGCAGACCGTATAGACGCCGACCTCGCGTCCCACCTCGGCCGCCCGGTTGGTGATGTCGACAACATGCGCGCGGCCGTCGGCGATTTCGGAAAAAGTCGAAAACAAATAGTCGCAGTGGCGCGCCGCATAGTTGCGCCCCGGCGCGCCGAAGGCGGCGTTCATGGTGACTGGGCGTGGCACCTGCAGGCTTGGCGGGCGGCTGACGACCCCCTTCAGATCATAGAATTCGCCGCCGAAGTCGAACGGCTCCCCGGATTGGTAGGCGCGCACGATGATGTTGATCCATTCTTCGGCCTGATCGTAAGTCCGGTCGCCGACCGTCTGCCCGAACATGGCGAACTCGTCCGGGTTCCAGCCGCAGACAATGTTCAAGCCGGCCCGCCCATTGGAGATGTGGTCGACCGTCGCCAACGCTTTTGCAGCCTGCAGCGGATGAACCAGCGGCACATGCACGGTCATGAACAGACCGATGTTTTCGGTGGCGACAGAAAGGCCTGCCGCCCAGGTAAAAGTCTCGAACGACCATTCCCGCACATGCGTCAAACCGCCGAAGCCGCGCCAGCGCGCGATCGGCAACAAAAACTCCAGGCCAGCCCGATCGGCGATGCAGGCAGAGTTAAGGTTGTCTTCCCAGCGGGCGCGCCAGCGCTCGGGAACGGTGGTCATTGCCAGACCGCCATCGGCGTTCATCGAGAAGACGCCGAGCTTGAACCTGTTCGGCCCTTTCAGCGGATGCTGCTTTCTGATCATGATTTTCCCTGGTGCGGGGCAGCTTCATCGTTGAGCTGTTGGGGTTGGCTCAGCTTCATGAAACGCTCCTCGGCGCTCTGAATGAAGTGGGTCATGCGGTCGTAGGCGGCGACGGCGTCGCGCTTGACGAATGCCTCGTAGATGGCGCGCATACCGGCCACGATGACGGCCTGCGTCGGCTGGTGCGACAGCGTCTTTAACCGGACGACGAGCACGTGATCGGCGAAGCGAGCAATTGTTTGTGAGAGGCGGTCGTTCTCGACGGCGCCGAGCCAGCAATTCCTGAATGCCGAATTGGCCTGAAAAAAGCGGGCGGCGTCGCCGGCGGTGGCGGCTGCTTCTGCCGCCTGAAGTGCGGCTGCCAGCGTCTTGAGACCATCGGCGTCAAGTGTTCGTGCGGCGTGCGCGGCGGCTCGCGGTTCGAGCAGGCGACGGACCTCGAAAATGTCAGCGACATCCGTCGCGGTAAGCGTTGGCAGTGTGAAGCCGCGTGTCGTGCCGACGAGATAGCCTTCATGCACCAATTGCATCAACGCGTCGCGGACAGGCATTCTGGAAATGCCGAGCTGGGCGGCAATATCGACATCGACGAGCTTCTGGCCAGGCGACAGCTCACCGCGCTGTATCGTCTGGCGGATTTGCTGATAGACCTGGGCACGCAGATTGCCCTCGCCAATCCGTTTGAACTCTATCGGTTCCGCCATCCACGCCTTCCCATGCGAAGATTTCGTATATGGTTGCGGCTGTGTTCTCGCGGTCGTCCCGCTTGAAATGCCGACACATGTTGGCAGAACTCGACCTGTCAGCCATGTCTCCGGCCCAAGTGGAGCATAGGCTCGATCGCCTGGCAAGATATTTTAAGTCTATAGTGTATACTGTTTGAATTCGGCGCGAGGGCGGCGGAGGAACGGCGCGAAGGCTCCGGCGATCCATCCGCCGCGTCGGGCCACTGATTTGCTGGCCGGTCGCAGCGGACGGTCTCCGTCGAGGGAGGAAAGCGCGCCCGCGAGGGCCACTTCGGTTACTTGCTCGTGGAGCCTCGCCTGGGTCGGCGGATGGCTCTCACCTTGCCGCTGTTTCCACCGCCGCAAAAAAATTGGTCGCCACCATCGGACTCTAGCCCCGACACGCCTGTTCCAAGTGGCATGTCGAGCTTCTCCAGAACCTTTCCAGTTTCAGGATCTATCCGCCTGACGTCGCTCTCGTCACCTTCCCAGGTGCCGTGCCAGAGTTCGCCGTCGATCCAGGTGACGCCTGTGACGATGCGGTTGGAATCGATTGTGCGAAGAACTGCCCCTGTCTGCGGGTCGATCTGATGGATTTTGCGACCGCGGTTCTGCCCCACCCAAAGTGAGCCTTCGGCCCAGGCGAGCCCGGAGTCGCCGCCGCCACCTGGCGCCGGAATCGTGGCGAGCACCCGGCCGGTGTCGGGATCGATCTTCTGGATGCGATCTTCGGCGATCTGGAACAGGTGCTGGCCGTCGAAGGCCGTTCCAGCGTGCGCGGCGACATCGATGGCGCGCACCACCTTGCCGCTCGCAGGATCCAGGGCGTTCAGTCTGTCTCCCGACGCAAACCAGACGTGCTGACCGTCGAAGGTGACCCCAGCCACCTGGTCGACACCCGGAAAGGGTCCATATTCGCGGAGGACTTCGGCTGCAGATCGCTTCATGCTTCTATCCTAGTAGCCCGACAGCGAGCCGGGGAGTAACAAGATTGTCGGGAATCCTGGCACGGGTGGGGTCATCCAGCGACGCGCTCGCCCGCGACCGAACGACTGCACCTTGCCTGCTGCCGCAAGCTGCTCGAGCGAGCGCTGCACGGTGCGCGAGCTGGCTCCGAGCGCAATTGCCAGCGCCGAGCTCGACCACGACTCGCCGTCGGCGAGGAAGGCGAGCACCGCTGCATGCGGCTCGTCGACGGGCGGCGCCAGCACCACGATTTCGCGTGGGCGACGCGGCTTAAGCGCAAAGCCCCGCTTGGTCGCGCTCACATCGGCCAGCGGCCGCAGCTCCGCCCGAAGCCGACCGACTTCGACCCGCAACCGGGCGCGATGTGATTCATCGGCGTGCTTGCCGCCGAAGGCGCGTGCGACGAGCGTGCTCCTCGGCACGTCTGCGGGCCAGGCTTCGCCCAGTGTGCGCGCAAGCGCGAACAGGACCGGGCGCGTCGCCAGCGAGACGATCATGCCGGCGTCCCGCACGACATTGCGACAGGCGTCGACGACGAGCGCCCCCGACGCCAGCAGCGCTTCGACATCCTCGAGCAGGAGCGGGCGCTCCTCACCACGCGCGATCAGCCGCGCCGCGGGCGTGTTCATCACCAGGGACGCGCCTTCAACCTCGGCCGTCAGCGCCGGAATGTCCGCCTGGCGCGCGGCTTGCCCTGCCCGCCCGAGTGCAGCGCGCGCCGCCTTGGTGCGGAGGCGACGTATGGCGATCCCCGCAGTCACCAGCTCGTGGGCGGCCCTCGACGCGGCTGGGAGCGTTGTCGAGTCGAACCCGGCGAGCCTGCTCTCGGCCTCATCGAGGCGTCCGATCAGGAGCAGGCGCCGCGCTTCGAGATTGCGCGCATGCGCGGCGTTGACGTGGTCGCCGTGCTTTTCAAGCGTCGCCCGTGCGGCGTCGAGCGCCTTCGCCGGCCAGCCGAGGTCGCGCGAGACGAGCGCGATCTCGGCTTCGGCGACGACGCACCTCGCGCGGGCCACCGCCTCTCTCGGACCGAAGGCGCGCGCAGCACTTTTGAGAAGAGCCTTTGCGCGAACGAGATCGCCGAGCTGCGCCATCGCGATGCCGCGCAGCGCAAGCGCAGGCGCATCCTCACGCAGGGCGACCCGCTTCAAAGCGCCGAGAAGGTCACCCGTTGCGAGGGCGCGCGCCGCAGCGGTGATCAGCGAGTCCATCGGAATCCCGTCACACTTGTAACTCTCACCATTCGAAATCCGGTCCTAATCTATCTCAGGACCAACAACCAGCGCGCCGTAAGAAAACGGTGCGAACGAGGCAGGACTCAGAGGACAAAACATAGAGGACAGAACATAGAGGAGAAGAACGATGCCGACACACAGGACCGGAACACGTGAGGAGTGGCTGGCAGCGCGGCTTGATCTGCTCAAGGCGGAGAAGGAGCTCACGCGACAAAGCGACGAGGTGGCGCGGCGGCGGCAAGAATTGCCTTGGGTTCGGATCGACAAGGATTACCGATTCGAGACCGACGAAGGCAGCGCTTCACTGGCAGACCTTTTCAGGGGACGCTCGCAACTCCTCGTCTACCACTTCATGTTCGGGCCCGATTATACGGCGGGCTGTCCGGCTTGCTCAGCGATCGCGGATGGATTCGACGGCTTCGTCGTCCACCTGGCCAACCACGACGTCACGCTTTCGGCGGTATCGCGGGCACCGCTCGCGAAGCTGCAGGCGTACAAGCGGCGGATGGGATGGACGTTCCCCTGGGCCTCCTCACACGGCAGCGACTTCAATTTCGACTTCGACGTTTCGTTCACCGAGGAGCAGCAGCGCGAGGAAGGCATCGAATACAACTATATGCGCGAGGCGCCTCTCGCCAAAATACCCTCGCGTACGACTGCCGACGGCTCCGAGACCTTCGCTGCAATGAGCGGAACAGACATGGCCACGTACACGCGCGAGAGGCCAGGCATGAGCGCATTCGTGCTCGAGGACGGCGTCGTCTACCACGCCTATTCCACCTATGCGCGCGGCCTAGACGGCCTCTGGGGCATGTATCAGTGGCTCGACCGCGCGCCTCTAGGGCGTAACGAGACGGGCGTCTGGTGGCGCCGCCACGACGAGTACGGCCAGGGCTGACGTTCGATGACACTGCACCACACGCAGAAGGCGCCGCCCGCAGGCAGCGGATCTGCCGATTTCCCAAGCGACAATGTCGCCGCCCGCGGCGCGGCCGACTGGCTATCGCTGGCAGCCGCGCCAACCTTCGCAATGATGGCGCTGCTGACGGCCGTCACCGGTGATGCGGAGATGATCTGCTCGGCGGCGCATGCGTCGCCGCTGAGCGGAATGGTCATGATGTACTTGCTGATGAGCGCCTTCCATTCGGCGCCTTGGCTGAAGCTGGTTGGCCGCCGACGAGGCGCTGCCCGCCGGTGATCCGGCGTTCGCCAGATCAAACGGTAACGGGCGCGCGACCTAGCACAGGCCAGACATGGCTGTGGCAGCCGATTTTGCAAGTGCCAAACCCAGTGACGACGCAATGGCGCAGTGATATGAACCGCGCGTGGATCTGGTCGCCTTCCTGCAAACGAATTGGGCTGTCGTGATGCAAGCACCGTGGGTGTTTGTCACGTTTGCGGCGCTGTTCGGTGGTGGCGGTTTTCTGATTGGCCACTATTGGCTGAGTGAGCGCGTTGCCAATCTGGAAAGCCGTCTCGCCAGACGCGACGAAGAAATCGCCGCCCACCGTTCGACCCAGGCTGCGCCGGCCGAGCCTTCACGCGACAAACTCACCGCCCAACGGGTGGCTTTCGTGCAGGACTTGACCCGACTCTATACGCTTTCCCATGACGGCATCAGTCCAGAAATGATAGCAGGCTTCGCTCTGCCGCCTGTCGCATGGCTAAACGAACAATTGGAGAGTCAAGGGAAAGCTTGGCGTGTGCGCAACATCAATGGGCGGAATTTCGAGATTGTCGATCTGTCATCCGCTTAGTCTTAGTTCACCAGCGTCGCTACCTAGCCGTAGGGGAATGGCGATCCACTTCATAAGTGGAGATAGAGCGCGCGACCGCTCCGCACTGCGAAATTACAGCGTTCCACCGGACATGTTGACCTCGCCTGCATGACGCATCATGCGGCGAAAGCTCATCGAGATATGGGCTCGCCTTATGTGCCCGATCGACTCCCAGTCGCCGATCTCGGCGGCGGCAAGCACCTCTTCCATTTCGCGGTGGAACGCAGTGAACTCCTCGACAAGGCCCAACTGCGGCATCATCTTCAGGACGACGCGCGCGACCTGAAAATACAGGCGCTCGCTGATCTCGCGCAGCGGCTGGTTGCCGGTCATCGCGGTGAGCTCGTAGAAAAAGTCCATGTTGAGGCGCAGGAAAGCGCGCTGGTCGGGATTAAGCATTTCGGAATCGCAGCGCGCGATGAGTGCCCTTATCCGTTCGAGGTCGTCCGCCGTGCGCGGGATCGGCGAAAGCTTGCCGACGAGGAGCGCCAGCTCCAGGCGCAAGTGATAGACCTGCTGCAATTCCTCGATGTCGACATCGGTGACGATCGTGCCGACGCCATGGACGGACTGAACCAGACCCTCGGATTCGAGGCGGGCCAGGACTCGGCGAACCGGGGTGCGGCTGATCTGGAATTCCTGGGCAAGCTCTTCCTCGGAGAGATGGCTGCCGGGCGCGTAGTCGAGCAGGCAGATGCGGTCGCGCAGTATCCGGTAGATACGCTCGAACCGCTCCCGCGCCGAGAGCGGACGCGGCGGCGCGGCGGTCGCGGCTACGGGCGTGGCATCCGTCTCAAGCGTCATCCAGCCTCCAGGACAGCGTGCAGGAACTGCCGCGTCCGCTCGTTCTTGGGGGCGCCGAACAACTCGTTTGGCGGCCCTTGCTCGCAGATCTTGCCGGCATGGAAAAAGCAGACGCGATCGGAGAATTCCTTGGCAAATCCCATCTGGTGGGTGACCATCAGCATGGTGAGGTCATGTTCCCTGCCGAGTTTTCGGATGACTTCAAGCACTTCGCCGACGAGTTCGGGATCGAGAGCCGAGGTCACCTCGTCGAACAGCATGATCTTGGGCCGCATGGCGCAAGCGCGGGCGATGGCGACACGCTGCTGCTGGCCGCCGGAAAGTTGCGAGGGATAGTGATCCTTCTTCTCCGACAAGCCGACCATGTCGAGCAGCTCGGCCGCACGCGCCTCGGCATCGGCCCGCTTCATGCCGAGCACGGTTATCGGGGCCTCAATGCAGTTCTGCATCGCCGTCATGTGCGGGAACAGGTTGAACGACTGGAACACCATGCCGATCTTGGCGCGGATCTTGCGGATGTGCGCGAGATCGGCGGGAACAAGCTTGCCGTTCCTCTGCATGTGGGTGAGCGGCTCGCCTTCGACCCAGATGACGCCGTCATTGATCGTCTCCAGCGTCATCAGCATGCGCAGCACCGTGGTCTTGCCGGAGCCGGACGGCCCGATGATGGAGACCTTCTCGCCGCGTGCTATGTCCAGATTGAGCCCGTCGAGAACGGTCAGCGAGCCGTAGCGTTTCGAAACATTGTCGAAGCGAACCATCGGTTGTTCCGTCATCGCATGGTCCTCCGGTTGAGCAAGCCTTCGAGGGAGCGAATGAGCGCAGCCGAAACCAGGCTCATGGCAAGGAAGAACAGGCCGACGAGCGTCATCGGCTCAGTGTAGCGGAAGGTTTCGGAGCCGATGATCTTGGCCGTCTGCATCAGCTCCAGCACGGCGATTGCGGAAAGCAATGGCGTCTCCTTGAACAAGGCAACCAGATAGTTGCCGAGCGCCGGAACGATCGGCGGGATCGCCTGCGGAATGATGATGTCGCGGAACGTCGTCCAGGCCGATAGGTTGAGCGCGACCGAGGCTTCCCACTGGCCGCGATGGATGTTGTCGAAACCGGCGCGATAGACCTCGGAACAATAGGCTGCGTAGTGGATGCCGATGGCAAGCACCCCGGCGGTAAAGGCGTCGAGCACGACGCCGAATTTCGGAAAGACGAAATAGAGAAAGAATATCTGGATCAGCAGCGGGGTCGACCGGATCAGTTCGACCAGCACGGAAATCGTCCAGCCGGTCCACGGCACGGCGATGCGGACGACCGCCAGCACCAGGCCAAGCGAGGCGGCAAGCGCAAAGCCGATCAGCGTCGCCTCGATGGAAACGATGGCGGCGCTGGCGAGCACCGGCAGGATTTCAAAAGCAAATGCCCAGTCCCAGATCATGCTGCCTTCCCCCGCGCCAATCCGAGCGAAGCCCGCCTTTCGAGCAGCCGCATGCCGATGGTCACAACCAGCGACATGGCCAGATACATCAGCAGAACGAGGGTGAAGATCGGAATGGTCTTGAACGTGTTCTGGTTCATCTGCTGCGCCTTGAAGGCGAGGTCCGAGAGCGTGATCAGCGAGACCAGCGCTGTCGATTTCAAAAGCTCGATGAACAGATTGCCCCAGGGCGGGATCATGGCGACGAAAGCCTGCGGCAGGATGATCCTGCGCAGCATCTGGGGACGGCTCATGTTCAATGCGGTAGACGCCTCCCATTGGCCGCGGGCGACGGACTGGATCGCGCCGCGCACGACTTCCGATCCATAAGCACCAACGTTCAGGCCGAGCGCCAGGACGGCAACCAGAAATGCGTTCAGCGTGACACCGAATTGCGGCAGCACGAAAAACAGCCAAAACAATTGCACCAGCGCCGACGTGCCGCGGAAGATCTCGACATAGACCGTGGCCAGCCATCTGAGCGGCGCCGGGCCATACATCCTTGCCAGCGCCGCCAGCACGCCCATGACAATTGCCAGCAGGCTGCCGAGGATAGCGATCTCGATCGTCAGGACCGCGCCTTGCAGCAGCCCCGGCATAAACACTTTGTAAGATTCCTGTGTTGCCAAGGCACCGATCACGACAAGCGCTGTGACCAGCATGGCAACGAGCGTACGGATTCCCATGCGATTCCCCTAGAAAAAAGGGCGGCGCTTTCGCGCCGCCAGCAGTTGGGAACCTATTTGCCCGCGCAAAGCTCCGCGGTGGTCTTGTTGGGGAGGTAGTCCTTGCCGAAGCCGAGCGGCTCGACCAGCGCGATGTGCTCCGGCGAACCGAGGAACGTCTTCAGCTCGGCGTTGAACGCCTCCAGCAGATCGGTATCTTCCTTGCGGAAGCCGAAGCCGCCATGGCCTTTCACCGATTTTCCGGCAACCTCGCCGAACGGCTTGGTCGATTCGACCCCGTCGGCCTTCTTGGCCATGTCAGCGATCGAAAGAGCGGTTAGTGCGGCAGCGTCGGCGCGGCCCGACTGGACGGCGGCGACCAGGCTGGACTGGTCGGGCAAGGAAACGATCTGCCCTGCGGCGACGCCGGCGTCCTTGGCGTAACCGCCCTCGACGGCGCCGGCCATCACGGCGAGCTTGAGATCCGGGTTTTCCTTGAAGCTGGAAAAGTCCTTCACGCCCTTCGGATTGCCCTTTGCCACCAGCATGGCCTGACCGATGCCGTAGGACGGCTCGGAGAAATTGATCTCGGCGCAGCGCTTCGGATTGATGAACATGCCGGCGGCGATGATGTCGAAGCGGCCGGCCTTGAGACCTGGGATAAGCGAGCCGAATTCGGTCAGCACGCCGTCAACCTGCGCGATGCCCATCTTGGCGAGCACCGCCTTGGCGACTTCCGGCGCTTCGCCGGTCAGCTTGCCGTCAGGCGTGGCGTAACCGAACGGCGCCTCGTTGGCAAAGCCGACGCGGATGTAGCCGTCCTTCTTGGCCCGTTCGAGGGTGGTTTCCGCATAAGCGGGCAGCGCCGTGAGTGATGTCGCGGCAAGCGCCAGGCAGGCGGCGGCTTTCAGGACCATCCGGCGCGATATCGATGATTTGAACATGCTTTTCTCCCATTGAACAACTGACTGACGATTCCCAGGGCGCGACCTTCTTCGAGGTCGACACCTGCTTGCTAAGACGTATACAACTGCCCTAGACATTGTGCAAGCGAAGATATAAAAACCACGGAAAAGTCGGTAATAATTCGTGGCCAACCATAAACTATTGCCATAGTTGTGCACAATTTGAGAAAACCAGCGTACCTGTAGGTGGGATTTCGGTGTCGAGCGCGAGCGGTTTCGGGACTTTCACGCAAGCGGAGTATGCGCAGCGCCTGGCCGGCGTGAAGTCACGCATGGCGAAGGCCGGCTTCGACCTCATCATCTGTCAGGATCCAGCCAATATGTGCTGGCTGACCGGATATGACGGATGGTCGTTCTACGTTCCGCAATGCGTGCTCGTCCATCTAAGGGAAGACCGGCCGATCTGGTTCGGCAGGGCGCAGGATGCCAGGAGCGCACGCCTGACCACGGGCCTGCCGGAGGAGAACATCGTGCCGTTCTCGGAACGGCTGGTGCAGCAGCCCGTCGAACACCCCTATGACGAACTCGCCCAGTTGATCCGGTCGCGTGGCTGGGGAAACGCCCGCATCGGCGTAGAGATGGACGCGCATTACTACACCGCACGCTGCCATGCCCATCTCGTCAGCGGGCTGCCTGACGCGCACTTCGCCAACAACCACGATCTCGTCAACTGGGCGCGGCTGGTCAAATCCGAAGCCGAGCTGGTGCTGATCCGCGAGGCCGGTGCGATCTGCACGCACGCCATGAAACGCGCCATCGAAAAAATGCGGCCCGGCGTGCCGCAGAACCATGTCGTTGCGGAAATCTATCACGCACAGATCATGGGCGTGCCTGGAGCGGGCGGCGACTATGCCGCGATCTGTCCGCTGATGCCCGTCGGCGAGGGCACCAGCACGCCGCATCTGACCTGGTCCGACGCGCCGCTGCCGGACAGCGGCCTCGCCATTCTGGAGATCGCCGGGGTGCGGCGGCGCTATCATGCGGCGCTGACGCGAACCGTGCATTTCGGGAAGCCGCCGCAAGCCATCGTCGACATGGCCAAGGCGATCGTCGAGGGCGTCGACGCTGGCCTTGAGAAGGCGCGCCCCGGCTACACCGCCGAAGAGGTGGAAGCCGCCTGGCAGGCAGTGTTGAGGAAGAACGGGCTGAAGAAGGAGAGCCGCGTCGGCTATCCTGTCGGGCTCGCCTACCCGCCCGACTGGGGCGAACGCACCGCAAGTCTTCGTCCCGGCGACACCACCGAGATGCAGTCCGGGATGTGCTTCCATTTCATGGCCGGCGTTTGGCTCGACGATTTCGGCATCGCCATCTCGGAATCCTTCGTCGTCACGGATCGCGGCGGCGAACGCCTTTGCGACGTGGCGCGCGAACTCATCGTCATCGACTGACCATGACGGACGGGAAGCCGGTAACTGACGAAAGATCATGCCGGCAACGAAACCGGTAACCAGCACGAGGACGCCTGATGGACCGTAACCCGTTTTCCGAAGCCGAAATCGCCGGCCGCCTTGTCAGGGTCCGCACGGTGCTGGCCGAGCGCGAGCTCGACGCGGCGGTCTTTGCTTCGCCGGAGAACGTCTTTTACCTCACCGGGCTCGATCACTGGGGATATTTTGCCCCACACCTGCTGATCGTGCCGCTCGAAGGGAAACCTGTCCTGGTCACCCGCTCGATGGAAAGAGTGACGATCGAGAAACAGGTGACGGCAGCGGAATTCCGCGGCCATTCCGACAGCGAAACGGCGGCCGACCTTGCCGCGCGGGTGCTTGCGGAGATCAGCCTGTCCGGCAAGCGGATCGGTCTCGAATACTGGACGGCGGGCCTCAGCCATGGGCTTGCCGTCGCACTTCAGTCGCAGGCTGATGCCAGATGGAGCGATGTCTCCGGCCTGGTCGACAGGATGCGGCGGGTGAAGAGCGCCGAGGAACAGGCACTGATGCGCCAGGCGGCACAAGTGACCGACGCCGCCGCCGGCGCCGCGATCGCCGCGATCTCGGACGGCGCCTCCGAACAGGAGGTTGCGGCCCAATGCGTTGCGGCGATGATCCGCGCCGGCGGTCATGCTCCGGGCTTCGGACCTTTCATCCGCCCGGCCGCCCGCCTGGGCGAAGAGCATACGACGTGGGGCGACGGCATCTATCGCAAGGGCGAACCGGTGTTCGTCGAACTGTCCGGCTGCATTTCGCGCTATCACGCGCCGCTCGGCCGACTCATCCGCATCGGCTACATCAGCGACGAAGACGCAGGGATGGCGGAGGTGACCGCCAAGGCGTTCAACGCGGTCGTCGAGGCGCTGCGGCCCGGCGCCAGGGCGCGCGACGTCTACGCTGCCTGGCAGGCAGTCGCCGACGAGGCCGGTCTTTCCCACTATCGCCGCCACCACTGCGGCTACCTCGTCGGCGCCGGCCAGCCGCCTTCATGGACTGGCGGCAATTCGGTGACCGGCTTGAGGCACGATTCCGATCTCGAGATCGAGACCGGGATGAGCTTCCACATCCTGTCGTGGCTGATGGGCACCGGTCGCGGCGACGACTTCGTCTCCAACACCGTGCTTCTGACCGATGCGGGCGCCGAAGTGCTGACCCGCACGCCGGCCGGCCCGATCGTCCGCTAGGCCCGCAGGCATGGCGCGCTACTCGGCATTTTCGATTTTGCGCAACGCGCTGTCTGGCCAGAAGAACTGGCAGCGCGCCTGGCGGGCAGCGGAGCCAAAACCGTCCTACGACGTGATCGTCATCGGCGGCGGTGGACACGGCCTCGCTACCGCGTTCTACCTCGCCGAGAACCACGGCATCCGCAATGTCGCGGTGCTCGAAAAAGCCTATATCGGCGGCGGCAATGTCGGCCGCAACACCACCGTCATCCGCTCCAACTACCTGCTCGACGGCAACACCCAGTTCTACGAATTCTCGATGAAACTCTGGGAGAACATGTCGCGGGCGCTGAATTTCAACGTCATGTTCTCGCAGCGCGGCCAGCTGGTCACCGCGCATTCGGCCGATCAGCTCGACGGCTTCAGCCACCGCGCCAACATCATGCGGCTGAACGGCATCGATGCCGATATCCTCGACCGCGACGAGGTACGCCGGCTGGTGCCCTATCTCGATTTTTCCGACACCGCCCGCTTTCCGATCCATGGCGCCATCTTCCAGGGCCGGGCGGGTACGGCGCGCCACGACGCCGTCGCCTGGGGCTATGCGCGCGCCGCCGACGGCCATGGCGTCGACATCATCCAGAACTGCGAGGTGACAGGCTTCCTCCGCGACGGCGACAGGATCATCGGCGTCGAAACGACGAAGGGCCGGATCGGCGCCGGCAAGGTCGGCCTCGCTGTTGCCGGTCATACATCCGTGCTCGGCGCCAAGGCCGGCTTGGAACTGCCGATCGAAAGCCACGTCCTGCAGGCGTTCGTCACCGAGCCGCTGAAGCCGTTGGTAGACCACGTCGTCGCCTATGGCGCCGATCATTTCTACGTCAGCCAGTCGGACAAGGGCGGGCTGGTCTTCGGCGGCAATCTCGACGGTTACAATTCCTACGCCCAGCGCGGCAATCTCGGCGTCGTGCGCGAAGTGGCGGAGGCGGCGATTGCGCTGATGCCATGCATTTCGCGCGTCCGTCTGCTGCGCCATTGGGGCGGCGTCATGGACATGACGCCCGATGCCAGCCCGATCATCTGCCCGACGCCGATCGAGGGCCTCTTTCTCAACGGTGGCTGGTGCTATGGCGGCTTCAAGGCGACGCCGGCTTCCGGCTGGTGCTTCGCCCACACGATCGTCACCGGCAGGCCGCATCCGTTGATCGCAGCCTACGGGCTCGATCGTTTCCGCACCGGCCACACGCTCGACGAAGCCGGCGCCGGCCCCTCAGCCTGGCTGCAATAGGAGGCGGAACAAAATGCTGCGCATCGAATGCCCCTGCTGCGGCCTGCGCGACCATGACGAGTTCCGCTACGGCGGCGATGCTTCCGTCACGCGCCCGGCCCACGACGATCCAGATCCGGAAGCCTGGTACCGTTACGTCTATGTCAGGGCAAATCCGGCAGGCCTGCACCGCGAATTCTGGCAGCACGTGATCGGTTGCCGCCAATGGCTGGTGGTCGAGCGCGACACGCGCAACCACGCCATCGCATCGGTCGAACTGGCCAGGCAATTATCGGCCAGGAAATCACCCGCCAGGAAACCACCGGCATGAGTTCTAACCACAAGCGGTTGTCGATGGGTGGCCGTATCGACCGTGAGCAGCCGGTCGAGTTTACCTTCGACGGCCGCAAGCTGATCGGATATCGCGGCGACACGCTTGCCTCCGCGTTGCTCGCCAACGGCGTCACCCTGGTCGGGCGCAGCTTCAAATATCACCGTCCGCGCGGCATTTTTTCCGCCGGGCCCGAGGAGCCGAATGCGCTGGTCACGCTCGCAACCGCAGGCAGGCGCCAGCCGAACCTGCCGGCGACGACACTGGAACTTGCCGACGGCATGGTCGCGGAGAGCCAGAACCGCTGGCCTTCACTTGCCTTTGACGTGCAAAGCGCCAACGGCCTGTTGGCGCCGTTCCTTTCGGCCGGCTTCTACTACAAGACCTTCATGGGCCCGACGCGCCGCGCCTGGATGTTCTACGAGCATTTTATCCGCAAGGCGGCCGGGCTGGGCAGAGCCGACACCGACCTCGACTCCGACCGCTACGACATCAGTCATGCCTTTGCCGATGTCGCAATCATCGGCGGCGGCCCGGCGGGATTGTCGGCGGCGCGTGCTGCCGCGGCGGCCGGCGCGCGGGTGGCGCTGATCGAACAGGATTTCCTGCTCGGCGGTCAGCTTCTGGCGGAGCCGTCCGACAGCGCAGCGGCCGCATGGTTGAGACAGGCCGAAGCCGAGCTGGAGAGCTCCGAACCCGTCACCCTGATGAAGCGGACAACCGCTTTCGGCATCTATGACGGCAATGTAATCGGACTGGTCGAGCAATGCGACCCAGGCAATCCGCTGCTCGCCGGCGAAGCGCGTCAAACATTCACCATGCTTCGCGTCCGCTCGATCGTTTTTGCCACCGGCGCCATCGAGCGGCCAATGGTATTCTCGAATAACGACCGGCCCGGCGTCATGCTTGCCTCGGCCGCCCGGACCTATCTCAACCGTTTCGCCGTCCTGCCCGGCAAGAAAATAATCGTCGGTACCGGTAATGACGGCGCCTGGCGCGCCGCCTTCGACCTTGCCGATGCCGGCGCAGAGGTGACGATTGCCGATGTTCGCGCAGCGCCACCCACAGCACTTGCCACAGAAGCCGGACGGCTCGGCGTGATGGTGCGGGTCGCAACACGCGTCGTCGACGTGCGCCGCGGCCATGCCGTCAGGCGTGCAACGCTCAACGGACCGGACGGCCAGTCCGAGGCCGCCTGCGACCTGGTCTGCGTGTCCGGCGGCTGGTCACCGACCGTGCATCTCACCTCGCACCTTGGCGTCAAACCTGAATATCGCGACGACATTGGCGGCTTCGTGCCGGGCGCGTTTGCGGCGGACCGGTTCGGCGCCGGCTCGATGATGGGAATTTATTCGACCACTGATGCCATCGAGGACGGTCATCGCGCCGGCACCGCGGCAGCATCATTCTGCGGCAAGTCGGCGCCGGTGCCTGCTCCGTCGAAACTCGATCTCGGCGAGACCGCCACGGTCCCGTTTCGCGAAATCCCTTCTCTTGGACGTGGAAAGGCCTTCGTCGATTTTCAGATGGACGTGACGACCGGGGATATCGAGCTCGCCCATCGCGAGGGCTATGAATCGGTCGAGCACCTGAAGCGCTACACTACGCTTGGCATGGGTACCGAACAGGGCAAGACCAGCAATTTTGCGGCGCTCGCCGCGATGGCGGCCTTACGCAATGCAACGATCCCGGAGACCGGCGCCACGACCTTTCGACCGCCCTACACGCCGGTTGCCATCGGTGCGCTTGCCGGACGCGCCATCGGCCATCATTTCAAGCCGATCCGCCGCACGCCGATGCACGACTGGCACATGGCGAACGGCGCCGAGATGCTGGAGGTCGGGCTCTGGATGCGGCCCTATTTCTATAGGCAATCCGGGCTCGACGTGAACGACGCCTATGTCGCCGAAATGCGGAATGTGCGCCAGGCGGCGGGCCTGATGGACATCTCCACCCTCGGCAAGATCGACGTCCAGGGCCCGGATGCGGCGATTTTCCTCGATCGCATCTACGCCAACGGCTTTGCCAAACTGCCGGTTGGCCGTGCCCGCTACGGCGTCATGCTGCGCGACGACGGCATCGTCTTCGACGACGGCACCACGACGCGGCTGGCCGAGAACCGGTTCTTCATGACCACCTCGACCGCCAAGGCCGCCGACGTGCTGTCGCGTCTTGAATTCCTGCTCGACACGGCCTGGCCGGATTTGCGCGTCACCGTGACCTCGGTGAGCGATGAATGGGCGGCGATGTCGGTTGCCGGACCGAAAAGCCGCGCAATTCTGAGTGCGGCATTTCCCGCTCTCGATGTTTCCGACGCGGCACTTGCGCATATGGGGTTGCTCGAAAGCGAATGGCAGGGCCGTGCGCTCCGCATCCTGCGCCTCAGTTATTCCGGCGAGCGCGCCTACGAAATCTATGTCGGCGCAACTGCCGGCCAACAGCTTTGGAGCCGCCTGCTCGAAGCAGGCGGGCCGCTCGACCTGAAACCTTACGGCGTCGAGGCGCTCGGCGCGCTGCGCGTCGAAAAGGGCCATGTCGCCGGACCTGAAATCGATGGGCGCACGACGCTCGACGATCTTGGCCTCGGCCGCATGGCCGGCAAGCGTGCCGGCTTCGTCGGCGACCTGCTGCGGCGGCGCCCCGCCTTCCAAGCGCCCGATCGCCAGCGCCTGGTCGGACTGGAATGCATCGAGGAGGGAAAACGCCTTCGCGGTGGCGCCATCCTGTTTCTGCCGGGCGAGAAACCTTACGGCCACGGGCGCGGCCGCGTCACCTCCGTCACCTTCAGCCCCGAACGCGGTCACTATGTCGGGCTGGCCTTGCTTGCCGGCGATGTCGCCAGCGAAGGAAGCGAGGTCGTGGCCGTCTATCCGATGAAAGCCGAAACGGTCCGTGCCCGCATCGTCTCGCCGGTATTCCTCGATCCGCAGGGGGAGCGACTGCATGGCTAGCCCGGATTTCAGCCTGTCCGTGGCCGATTGCCCGCTCATCCAGGTCGAGGGCTGGGACGGCACGCTGGGGCAATTCGAAAAGAGCCTCTCGACGTCGCTCGACACGAAACTTCCTGCCTCGGTCGGAGAGACGGTTCGTCAAAAAAGTCTCCTCGTCATCCGCGTCGCGCCTCGCCGTCTCTGGCTGGCTCTCGACGACGGCGCGCAAGCATGGTCGCTTGCCGTCGACCCGGATCTCGGTTGTTCGGTTTCTCTCGGCGAGGGTCGCGTGCGTTTCAGCATGGCTGGGGCTGGCGTTGCGGGGGTCATCTCCAAATGCATCGCCGTCGACTGGTGCGCGCCGGCGGCTGCCCCGGGCCGCGCCGTGCTGACATCCTTGCACCATGTGCCCGTGCTGTTCCTGCGCACCGGCGAGACTCGGTGCGAACTCATCGTGCCGCGAAGTTTTTCGCAAAGCCTCTCGGACTGGATTGCTGACGTCGCGGGGTAGGGAAAGGACCAGGCGCGAACGCTCCCCTCAGGAGCCGCTCCACGGTCTTGCCCCCTGGATGATCTCTTGGGCACGTGCGGCAAAGCGGCCGGCGAGCGGCGACTTGCTGGCGGCATCGGCCGACGCCGCGCTGCCTGCCCGCGCCCGGTCGGCGATGCCGACGAAGATCACCGCGAAACGGAACAGCGAAAAAACCAGGTGGAAGCGTTGCAAGGGCGCTGTCGGCACGGCATGGGCAAAATAGTGGTCGAGGAATTCGCGCTGGCTGGGGATGCCGAGGGCGGCATGATCGAGGCCGAGGATGCCGCCATATTCGTCTGGCGCCGAATGCCAGGTCATTGAGCAAAAGCCGAGATCGGCGAGCGGATGGCCGATCGTCGACAGCTCCCAATCGAGAATGCCGATCACCTCGGGCTTGCCGGGATGGAACAGCAGATTTCCAAGGCGGAAGTCGCCGTGGGCGATCGACACGCGTCGATCATCAGCGGGCAGATGCTGCGGCAACCACTCGGCGACCGCTTCGAGTGCCGGAATTCTGTCACTCGGCGATTCTCTGAGCTGCCTGGTCCAGCGCTCAATCTGGCGCTCGAAATAATTGCCGGGCCGGCCGTAATCGCCGAGACCGACCGCGTCGGGACGGACAGCATGCAATCTGGCCATCGCTTCGGCCATGCCGAAATAAATGCCGCGTCGCTCCGCGGGAACAAGGCCAGGCAGCGAACAGTCGTGGAAGACGCGACCATCCAGCCGCTCCATCAGGTAGAACGGCGTGCCGAGCGGCTCGGCGCCGGCGTGAAAGAGCACTGGCCGCGGCACCGGTACGTTGGTCGGTGCGAGCGCTTCAAGCACGCGGAATTCGCGGTCGACGGCATGCGCCCCGCGCAGGATCGGCCCGGCCGGCTTCTTGCGCAGCACCATGCGATGCGCACCATAGTCGACGAAGTAGGTCGGGTTGGACTGTCCGCCGCCGATCCGCTCGAGCGTCATTGCGGCATCGCCGAAGCGGTTCGCGAGAAAGCCCTTCAATGCCGCAGGATCGAAATCAGTATTCAACGGCATCTTTTCCTCCTGAGATGCCATCCCGCGTCGCTTATGCCTCGCCTTCGACGGTCCAGCGCCAGAAACCCCTCTCCTCTTCGTTGAGGAAACGGTTCAGCACCATCTTGTGGACCTCATCGGCGCCGTCGACCAGCCGCGCCTGGCGCGCGTAGCGGTAGATCCATTCGAGCACGGTGTCCTTGGAATAGCCGCGCGCGCCATTGATCTGGATCGCTACATCGGCCGCGTCATGCAGCACATTGGCGACCTGGACCTTTGCCATCGACACGTGCTTGCGGGCAAAGCCGCCGCGGTCCAGCTCCCACGCAGCCTTCATCACCAGGAGGCGGCCGATCTCGATGCGCATGGCGAGGTCGCCGAGCTTCAGCTGGACGCTTTCGCGATCGGCGAGGCGCTGGCCGAAACCATAGCGATCGGCAGCGTAGGCACGCGCGATCTCGACGCAGCGCTTGGACAATCCGAGCCAGCGCATGCAGTGGGTAAGCCGCGCCGGGCCGAGTCGCACCTGCGTCACCTTCATGCCCCTGCCCTCGCCAACCAGCATGTCTTCGACAGGTATTTCGAGCCCATCGAATTCCAGCTCGCAATGCCCGCCATGCTCCTCCGGGCCCATGATCTCGATGCGGCGCATGATGCGCCAGCCAGGCTGGTCCTTGTGGAACATCAGGGCCGACAGACCGTGGCGCGGATCGTCCGAAGTTCGCGCGATCAGAATGAAATGGCTGGCCTCCGCAGCGCCGGTGATGAACCATTTGCGCCCGGTCACCACGTATTTGTCGCCGCGCCGCTCAGCACGCGTCATGATCATCGAAGGGTCCGAGCCGCCGCCAGGGTGCGGTTCGGTCATGGCAAAGGCCGAGCGCACCTTGCCCTCGACAATCGGCTTAAGCCATTTTTCCTGCTGCGCCGGCGTGCCGAGCGCCTCCAGGACCATCATGTTGCCATCGTCGGGCGCCGCCGAATTGAACACCACGGGTCCGAAGATCGACCGGTTCATTTCCTCATAGCAGACGGCAAGGTCCATCTTGCCGAGACCGGCGCCGCCGCTTTCCAGCTTGAGCTGCAGGCACCACAGGCCCGCCATCCGCGCCTTGGCGCGAAGCGTCTCCAGCAGCGGCAAGGCGATATTTCCATGTGCGTCATAGGACGTCTTGTCGGCCTCGAGCGGCAGGATCTCGCGCTCGACGAAGTCGGCAATGCGGACGCGGTAATCTTCGGTGCGGGCGGGAATGTCGAAATTCATGGACAAACTCTCAGCGAAGCGAGGTGGCCGCCATCGTCTAGAAATCGAGCGGGCGCTCGTTTTCCTTATTCGCCTCTATCCCCTTTTGCAGCCGCCGTCATCCAGCGAAGCGTGGTTCCGCCACGCCCCTCGATGCCAAGAACAGGCGATAAGGCGAACCGCCTCACGTGCGGCGATAGGCGAGCCGCCTCAGAACGCGACCTTGTCGCCGCCCTTCAGTGACAGGATCTCGCGTGCCTCGTCGGGCGTCGCCACTTCCATGCCAAGCCCCTCGATGATCTTGCGGGCAAGCACCACCTGCTCGGCGTTCGATTTGGCAAGCTTGCCCTTGCCGGCCCAAAGACTGTCTTCGAGCCCGACGCGGATGTTGCCGCCAAGCGCTGCCGACTGCGCGGCGATGCGCAACTGGCTGGCGCCGGCGCCGAGCACCGACCAGCGGAACTGGTCGCCGAACAGCCGGTCGGCAGTGCGCTTCATATGGGCGACGTCTTCGGGATGCGTGCCAATGCCGCCAAGCAGACCGAACACCGACTGCACGAAGAACGGCGGCTTGACCAGCCCGCGATCGGCGAAGTGGGAGAGGTTGTAGAGATGGGCGATGTCGTAGCACTCGAACTCGAAGCGGGTGCCGTTGTCGTAGCAGGTCGCAAGGATGTATTCGATGTCCTTGAACGAGTTGCGGAAGACAAGGTCGCGCGTCGCTTCCAGATGCGGCCTTTCCCAGTCGAACTTGAAAGTCTCGTATTTGTCGACGAGGTGATAGAGCCCGAAATTCATTGAGCCCATGTTGAGCGAGGCGACCTCAGGCTTGAACTCGGCGGCCGGGCGCACGCGTTCCTCGACCTTCATGTAGGGACTGCCGCCGGTGGTGATGTTGATGGCGGCATTGGTGGCCTGCTTGATGCGCGGCAGGAAGCGGGCGAAGGCCGCCGGCGTCTGGTCGGGCTTGCCGGTCTCAGGGTCGCGGGCATGCAGGTGCAGGATCGCCGCACCTGCCTCCGCTGCCGCGATCGCCTCGGCGGCAATCTGGTCGGGCGTGATCGGCAGATAGGGCGACATGGTCGGTGTGTGGATCGCCCCGGTCACCGCACAGGTGATGATCACCTTGCCTTTGGTCTGCTGGGCGCCGAGCTCGCGGCTTGTTTCCGTCATCTTCCAACCTCCTGATCCGATTTTTTCTTGTGCGCCGCCAGCGCCATCAGCCGGCGGTCGCGCCAAATCTGCCGTTCGCCGAGTTCTTGCCGCGGCAGCCGCTTGCGGCGATCGGCCTCTACCGTTTCGATGACCTCGCCGGCCCAGTCAACGCGGCGCAGCATCTGCGGAAAAATGTTGGCATAGATCGACTGATAGCGCTCGACGTAGTCGCGTACACCGCCCGGTGCATTGAGGTCGATCGTCTCGAACGGACCCATGAACGACCAGCGCAGCGCCAGCCCGTCGCGAATGCCGATATCGACGTCCTCGACGCTGGCATAGCCGTCAGCGACAAGTCGAAAAGCCTCCTCCAGCAGCGCGCCCTGCAGGCGGTTCATGATGAAGCCGTCGAGCTCGTGCCTCATCACCAATGGCGCGTGGCCGGCGGCGACGAGGAAGGCGCGGGTTCTTTCGACCGTTTCGGAAGACGTCCATGGCGCCGGCACGACTTCCGCGGCCGGGATGAGATAGGGCGGATTGATCGGATGCACGACCAGGCAGCGGTGCCGCCCTTGCAGATGGTCGGTGAATTTCGACGGCAGCAACGCCGAGGTGGAACTGGCAATCACCGCTTGCGGAGCGGCCATCGCATCGATCTGCGAGAATACCTCGCGCTTCACCTCGAGGTTTTCCGGCGTGTTCTCCTGGATATGGACTGCATCGGCCAGCGCCTCGCCCAGTTCTGCCACGATGGTGATGCGACCAAGCACGGCGTCGATTGCCTGTCCCCGCAGCAGATCGTTCGCGGCGAGGTCGCCAAGCACGCCGGCGATGTAATCATGCGCGCCGGCCGTCGCGGCCGGCGACTGGTCCCACATTCGCACGTCATGACCGGCGCGGGCGAAACTGATCGCCCACGCCCGCCCGATGAACCCGCTGCCGACAATTGCTACTTTCACCATGGTCAGCTCCTCAGAGGGTTTCGACGTTGCCGTCGACGCCGAGCGACTGGCCGGAGATGTTGATCGCCGCATCGGACAGCAGGAAGGCGACCATCGCGGCGACGTCATAGGGGCTGGTCATGCGGCGCAGCGAGATGTTCTGGAGATAGCGCTGCGTCATCTCTTCGTTCGACACACCGAGCTGTCTGGCCCGGTCGGCGATGACCTTGTCGATGCGTGGTCCCTCGATGATGCCGGGCAAGATGGCATTGACCCTTATACCGTGCGGCCCGAGTTCCTTGGCAAGGCTCTGCGTGAAACCGATGACGCCGAACTTGGCCGCCGAATAGGGGGTGCGGAAAGCGTAGCCATGGCGGCCGGCGGCGGACGACATCGAGACGATCGAGCCGCCGCCCGCCGCCTTGATCAGCGGCACGACACGCCGGGCGCACAGGAACTGGCCGGTCAGGCAGACGTCGATGCAGCGCCGCCACTCCGCCGGATCGATTTCGTCGACGCCGCCGGTCGGCCCGGCGATGCCGGCATTGTTGATCAGCGCGTCGAGCCCGCCGAGCTTTTCCTTCACGGTCTCGAACAGCCTGTCGACGTCGTCTTCGCGCGAGACATCGGCCTTGACCGCGGCGACGAGGCCGATCTTGTCCGGAGCAGCGGCCAGCGCCTCGTCGGAAACGTCGCAGACGACGATGCGCGCGCCGAGCCGCGACAGCGTGTCGGCAATGGCAAAGCCGATGCCGCCGGCGCCTGCCGTCACCAGCACGCGCTGCCCCTTCAGCCCGGTCAGAAAATCGTCCGGGGATGACTGTGCCCCTTTACTTATCGCCGTCGCACTCATCGTCCGATCCTTTCTCACTGCAGCCGCCGTTCGCGCATCGCCATGACAGCGCCCAGAACGACCAAGCCGTACAGTATTGCCCTTGTGGCATAGGGCAGCTGAAGCAGTGACGAAAGCGCTGCCTCGCTTGTCAAGCAGAAGCAGTTCTAACCTGCGCGGGCGCGCCCAGACTTTCGAGTTTCAATGTAAACCGCCATGGATTTGCGTTGATCTCCACGACCAAGCCATAGCGCGGGCTTGCTCGCTTAGCCCCTAAGGTCGTCCTGGGGGCTGCTCCTGCGGAAATTTGTTTTCGTCGATGATTGCCACGGCCTGCTCGATGCTGTCTCTCACCTCGAAACCGATCCAGTGTCCGTCCATCAGATGCGTTTGCCTGGCACAGGCGAGGAAATAGCTCCCGGCCTGCTGCGCAACAAAGTTGAGTTGCCTCCGCTCATTGATTTTAATTCCCTCTGGCGGATCGGTGTACACCCCCCAGATCGCATCCTCGGCCGTCAACTTCACTGGCATCTCAGACTGAGCGTAGACCCTGGTCAGCATCAGGCTGTGCCGGAAAGACGAGGAGCCATTGATGAACTTGATCTTTACCGACCATCCTTTTGGCACGACGATGGTAAGATTGCCGCCCCAGTAACCGTTGAAGTCGATGATGTCGGTTCGGATGTTGTCCCTTCGGTAGCGCTCGACCTGGTTCCAATCGGCAACAATCTCTATGGCCACTGTCTTGGCTGCGGGATCATTCTTGATCCAGCTCGGGACGAAAGGCTCCCCAGCCAGTGCAATTCCAGGCAATGCCAAGGCGACGGCGAGAAGGGCAACGTGAGCAAAGCGCGCCATCGCAATCAGAGGCTCCTCCCGAGCGGGGCGGCCGAACGCAAGCGACCCTCAATCGAGGTCGACCTGGCTTGTTCCGCAAGGAAAAGAATACGCTCGAAATAGCATCCACACCAGCAAACCCAGAGTGCGCTATCGTCAGCAGTCAGAAAGCGCCATTGCTGCGATAACATCGGGTTGGATGCGCGTTGGAATTGCCTGCAGTGCGCCAATGCGAGGGCGACGGCGATTCCGTAATGTGCAGTTTTCTGCTTCAGCTATCGCGAAGCGTCTGTTGTGCAATTCGCCAGGCCTGCTCCACATGTCGCCGGGCCGCGGCTTCGGCGGCATCGCCGTTGCGCGACTTGATCGCTTTCATGATGTCGGTCATTTCGGCAATTGCGGCATCGCGACGATTCTCCGAAGCGATGGTCATGGAACGAAGCTGGTTGATGCGGACGTTCAGGCCCTGGACGATCTCCCAGGCAATGCGCTTGTCGGCGGCATCGAAAAGCACTTCGTAGAATTTTGTCGTCGCCCGCATCACCTCGATCGGATTGGCTGAGGCCCACGCCGTGAGTAGTACATCGAATGCGCGCTCAAGCGCAGCGATCTGGTCATCAGTCGCCGTCAGCGCGCAGGCGCGCGCCGCAATGCCCTCCATCAGGGCGCGCAGTTCATAAATCTCGTCGGTGCGGCTGAGATCCGGCCGGGCCACGGCGGGTCCGTGGCCTGGTATCATCTGGACCAGGCCCTCAGTCTCCAACTGGCGCAGAACCTCGCGCACCACCGAGCGACTGACGCCGAGTTGATCGCAAAGCGGCCGCTCGACCAACCGCTCGCCAGGCTGGAAGTGAAACCCCATGATCGCGTCGCGCATGCGCTCCAGCGCCAGCGTTCTCAGCGTCTTGGCGGATCGTTCGATCCTCAGTGTGTCGTCGGCCAATTCATCACCTCCCAGCACCCGCAAGAAACAGATTCGACGACCCGTTGACAAGCGATTTGGTGTTCAATAATATGGTATACCATAAGACAGAGAGGCAAGAGGGAACTTTCCGAATGCCTCCGATGACCCGACACCGAGGATTCGATGAAGCCGGCCATCCGAAAAATCGTCACCTATGTCGAAAACACCCTGATTGAAGGCGGCAAAGCGGCTCCCCGGCCGCTGCGCCTGATCGGCGTGGCGGCAGTGCTCGACAATCCCTGGGCCGGACACGGTTTCACCGAGGACCTTTCTCCCGAGATCCGCGCCTATGCGCCGGTTTTGGGGGAGATGCTGACCCGTGAAATCCTTGCAGTGGCGGGATCCGGCGAAGCGATCGAAGGCTACGGCAAGGCCGCAATCTGCGGCACCTCGGGCGAGATCGAGCATGCCTCGGCGCTCATCCACACGCTGCATTTCGGCAACCACTATCGGCGTGCCGTCGGCGCCAAGACCTATCTTGCCTTCACCAACCTGCGCGGTGGTCCGAACACGCCGATCATGATCCCGCTCATGGACAAGAACGACGAAGGCCGACGTTCGCACTACCTGACGGTGCATTTCCAGATCGGCGACGCGCCGGCGCCAGACGAGTTGGTGGTGGCGCTTGGCGCCTCGATCGGCGGACGACCGCATCACCGCATCGGCGACCGCTACCAGGATCTCAAGGAGGTCGGCGACCTGCATGGCTGAGCTGACGGACCGTGGCTGGCATCGCGGAACGGCGCCTGACGGCACCGGCTTCATCCGTGCCGGATCCGGCGCGCCGGTCCTCCTCATCCACGGCGTCGGCATGAATGCGACGATCTGGGCACCGCAGATCGAGCTGATGAAAAACAGATGGGATGTGGTCGCCATCGACATTCTGGGACATGGCCAGTCGCCGTTGCCGCCCGAGGCCGCCAGCCTTGCCGACTATGCCGGACAGGCAATCCGGCTTCTCGATCACCTTGGCCTGGATGCGGTCTCGATCGTCGGCCACTCAATGGGGGCGCTGGTCGGGCAGGAAATCGCTCTCGACGCACCCGAACGGGTCCGCAGCCTGGTGTCGCTCAACGCCGTCTTTCGCCGCCCGGCGGAGCTTGCGCAGGCAGTGCGCGAGCGCGCCGCCGAATTGAATGGCGCGGAAAACCCGTCAGGGACGGACGCGACGATCGCGCGCTGGTTCGGCAACCCGGTTCCCGGCAGCCTGGCCGAGGCGGCAAGGACGACGCGCGCGGCACTGCAGAGCGTCAACTCCGAAGGCTATGCGCGCACATACCGACTTTTCGCCCATGCCGATGCAGCGCATGGCGATCGTCTCTCGGGTCTCGCGGCGCCGGCCCTGTTCATGACCGGCTCGCAGGACAAAAATTCCTCGCCTGCGATGTCGGCGGCGATGGCCCGCCTCGCGCCGCGCGGGCGCTGCGTCGTTCTGGAGGGCGAACGACACATGATGGCCATAGCCTCGCCCGACACGGTTACACGGCGCATTGTCGATTTTCTCGAGAGCAACGACGGCGCAAGCATATCCGAGCGACCGACGATGGACACGGCCTTCGACGCGGGCGAGTTCAGGCGGGCGCTCGGTTCCTTCCTGACCGGCGTTACCATTGTCACCGCGATCGGGCCGGAAGGAGAGCCTCGCGGCTTCACCGCCAATTCGTTTACATCCGTTTCGCTCGATCCGCCGCTTGTGCTGGTCTGCATCGCCAAGAAAGCGATGGGTCATCCGGTGTTTTCGACCTCGAAATGCTTTGCCGTCAACGTGCTCTCGGAGGAACAGCGAGCCGCATCCGGCGTCTTCGCTTCGAAATCGCAGGACAAGTTCTCGGCTGTCGAATGGCGCTTCGGCCCGACCGGCAGCCCGCTGCTCGCTGGATCGGTGGCGACATTCGACTGTGACATGGAGCAGTTGGTCGACGCCGGCGACCATTCGATCCTCATCGGCCGCGTTCGCGAATTCTCCCACAATTCATCGCAGCCGCTCGGTTACTGCCGTGGCGCCTATGTCTCGCCCGGCCTCAGCCAGGAAGCACTGGCGGCCGCGCCACCCGACATGGAGGTGGGCGCCATCCTCGAAGATGACGGCCGCGTGCTGTTCTTCGAAACCGCCGACGGCTTTTTCGAATTGCCGGCGGGCCGGGGGCTCGGGGCGCCCGGCGACGCGCGAAGTTTTAGGGGACGCCTCGCTGCGAAAGCCATCAAGGCGCATCTCGGATTCCTGTTTGCGGTCTGGGACGACGCCGCAAATCCATCGCGAACGCATGTCTACTACCGCGGCACGGTAGCCGCGCCCCACTCCAGCGACGGCCAGGTCCGGCTCGTCGACATCGACAGGATTGCCGGACTGAACGTTGCCGACGCTGCTGTGCGCTCGATGCTCGCCCGCTATGTTCGCGAATGTCGGGAGGATGCGTTTGGCGTCTATGTCGGCAACGCGGTCGAAGGTGAAGTCCGTCCGCTCGCCAAGCCGGCAGCCATGAACACTTCGGGGTGAACAGATATGAAGTTCTCGCTCTTCGTCCATATGGAACGCTCGGACCCGGCAAAGCCGCATGCCGAGCTCATCGACGAGCTTGAGGAACTGGTCCTGATGGCCGAGGCGGCAGGCTTCGAGACGGCCTGGATCGGCGAGCACCACGGCATGGAGTTCACCATCTCGCCAAACCCGTTCATCAACATCGCCTTTCTCGGCGCCAGGACGAAGCGCATCCGGCTGGGCACAGGGACGATCGTCGCGCCGTTCTGGCATCCGATCAAGCTCGCCGGCGAGGCAGCCATGACCGATGTCGTCACCGGCGGCCGGCTCGACATCGGCATCGCCCGCGGCGCCTACAGCTACGAGTACCAACGCCTGTTCCCTGGGCTCGACGCCTGGGGCGCGGGCCAGCGCATGCGCGAGATCATCCCGGCCATCAAGGGCCTCTGGCAAGGCGATTTCGAGATGTCCGGCGAATTCTGGTCGTTCCCCTCGACCACCTCGTCGCCCAAGCCGGTGCAAACACCGCACCCGCCGATCTGGGTGGCGGCGCGCGATCCGAACTCGCACGACTTCGCCGTGTCCAACGGCTGCAACGTCCAGGTGACGCCGCTCGCCTCCGGCGATGACGAGGTAACCAGCCTGATGGAGCGCTTCAACGCGGCGTGCGCGGCGCATCCGGACATGGCCCGCCCCGAGATCATGCTGCTGATGCACACATTCGTTGCCGAAGACGCCGCCGATGCGGAGCAGCTGACGAAGGACCTGTCGCTGTTCTACTGCCAGTTCGGCGCGTGGTTCCAGAACAAGAAGCCGGTTCGCCAAGGCATATTGGAAGCGCTCACCGACGACGAGATTGCGGCGATGCCGCAATATGCGCCGGACAAAATCCGACAGAACCTGGTCATCGGCGAAGCCGAAGAGGTGATCACCCGGCTGAAGGCGCACGAGGCGCTCGGCTACGACCAATATTCGATCTGGATCGACAGCGGCCTGCCGCATGAGCGCAAAAAGAAGTCGCTGCAGCTGTTCGTCGACAAGGTGATGCCGGCCTTCCGGGATGGGAGGCGGCAATGACCCTTGTGGCTTTCAGCAACTTCATAGATGGGGCGTTCGATACCCCGACAGCCACCTTCGTAAGCATCGATCCATCAACCGGAACGCCCTGGGCGACGATGCCCGCCGCAACCGAGGCCGATGTCGACCGCGCCGTCGAGGCGGCGCACCGGACTTTGCACTCCACCGCCTGGGCATCCCTGACGGCGACCGCCCGCGGCAAGCTGCTGGTGCGCCTCGGCGACCTGGTCGTCGCCAATGCCGACCGCCTGGCCGAACTGGAAACGCGCGACACCGGCAAGATCATCCGCGAGACCCGCGCCCAGATCGCCTATGTCGGCGATTATTACCGCTACTATGGCGGGCTTGCCGACAAGCATGAAGGCTCGCATGTGCCGATCGACAAGGCCGAAATGGACGTCACCATCCGGCGCGAGCCGATCGGCGTCGTCGCTGCCGTCGTGCCGTGGAATTCGCAGCTCTTCCTTTCGGCGGTCAAGCTCGGTCCGGCACTGGCGGCCGGCTGCACGGTCGTCCTGAAGGCCTCGGAAGACGGCCCCGCGCCGCTGCTGGCCTTCGCCGAACTCGTTCACGAGGCCGGATTTCCCGCCGGAAGCGTCAACATACTGACCGGGTTCGGGCACGATTGCGGCCGGCGCCTGACAAGTCATCCGCTGGTTTCACGCGTCGCATTCACCGGCGGACCTTCGACCGCTCGTGCGATAATCCGCAACACGGCGGAAAATCTCGCCTATACGACGCTGGAGCTGGGCGGCAAAAGCCCGGTGGTGGTTTTCGCCGACGCAGACCTGGACAGCGCGGCCAACGCGGTCGTGGCCGGGATTTTCGCAGCGTCTGGACAAAGCTGCGTCGCCGGCTCGCGGCTGCTTGTCGAGCGTTCGATAAAGGCCGAGTTCCTGGACAGGCTGAAGCACAAGGCCGAGGCCATCAGGATCGGCGATCCGCAGGATCCGGCCACCGAAATGGGACCGCTGGCAACGCCACGCCAGCGGGAATGGATCGAGAAGATTGTTGCCGAGAGCCTCGCCAAGGGCGGGACGCTGGTCACCGGCGGAAAGAGGCCGGACGAGCATCCGCACGGCTTCTACTACGCACCGACCATCATCGACGCCGAGGATCCAGCGCTGCCCTGCGTGCGGGATGAATTGTTCGGTCCGGTGCTCAGCGTTCTCACCTTCGACACGGAAGCCGAAGCCCTGGCGCTTGCCAACGATACGCCGTTCGGCCTGGCCTCGGGCGTGTTCACCACCAATCTCGCCAAGGCGCACCGCATGGCGCGCGACATCCATGCCGGCGTCGTCTGGGTCAATACATACCGTGCGGTTTCGCCGCTCGTGCCATTCGGCGGCTATGGTCAGTCCGGGCTCGGCCGTGAGGGCGGGCTCGACGCCATCCGCGATTACACGCGCTCGAAATCCGTCTGGATACGGATATCCGACGAGCCGATCCCGGACCCGTTCGTCATGCGATGAGGCAGCGCCAACCGCGCAATTTCACAACAACAAGAAACAAAAACAACCAACAGAGGAGAATGACATGAAACTGATTTTGACCGGCATTTTGGCCGGACTCCTGGCGGCCACTGCCGCGCAGGCCGATGAGATGGTGTTCACCAGCTGGGGCGGAACCACCCAGGAGGCGCAGACCAAATCCTGGGCCGCTCCGTTCGAAGCGAGTTCCGGCATCAAGGTCCTGCAGGACGGCCCGACCGACTACGGCAAGCTGAAGGCCATGGTGGAAGGCGGCAGTGTCGCCTGGGATGTCGTCGATGTCGAAATGGATTTCGCCATCAAGGCGGCCAAGGACGGCCTGCTCGAGCCGATCGATTTCAACGTCGTGCCGAAAGCCGATCTCGATGCTCGCTTCACCACCGATCATGCGGTCGGCAGCTTCTACTACTCCTTCGTTCTTGCCTGGAACAAAGGCGCGGTGTCGGGCGAACCGGCGGGCTGGGCCGACATGTTCGACCTGACGAAATTTCCCGGCAAACGCACGTTTTACAAATGGTCGGCACCGGGCGTCATCGAGATTGCGCTGCTGGCCGACGGCGTGCCGGCAGACAAGCTCTATCCGCTCGACCTCGACCGGGCGTTCAAGAAACTCGACACGATCAAATCGGAAATCGTCTGGTGGGACAGCGGCGCGCAGTCGCAACAGCTGATCGCCTCCGGTGAGGCAGCCTTCGGGCAGCTCTGGAACGGACGTGTTTTCGCCCTCGAGCAGGACGGCGCCGATGTCGGCGCAACCTGGAATCAGAACATGACCGCCGCCGACGTGCTCGTCATCCCCAAGGGTTCGAAGAACAAGGCGAGCGCGATGAAATTCCTGGCCGCTGCGACAAGCCCGAAAAGCCAGGCCATGTTTGCTGAAGCAAGCGGCTACGCCCCGATCAACACGGCAGCCAAGGCCGAAATGCCGGCCGAGGTCGTCAAGTCGCTGCCAGACGCCTATGTCGACGGGCAGATCAACCTCGACATGAACTACTGGGCTGAAAACCGCGACAAGATTGCGGAGCGCTGGTACGCCTGGCAGGCCCGGTAGAGGCCGACCTCACCCATGAACCGGCGGGGCGTCGCCACGCGTCCCGCCTGAGCTGCCGGAATCATCGCCATGTCGGGCCATTTGCTTCATCGACAGCCAATCCTCCGAACGCCAGATGGCATCGGTGGCGCCTTGCCGGCGTTGATCCTTATCGCCCTGTTCTTCGTGGTGCCAGTCGTTGCATTGCTGTTGCGCAGCGTGACCGAACCCGTGCCGGGCCTGCAGAACTATGCAATCCTGTTTGGCGACGGCACTTATGCGCGGGTCTTCTTCAACACCTTTCTGGTCGCCACCGTCGTCACCGCCGTCACCGTGATCGTGGCGTTTCCGGTCGCCTGGATGCTGGCGATCATGCCGCCCGCCCTCGGCTCGATCGTCTTCGGCATCATCATCCTGTCGATGTGGACCAATCTGCTCACCCGCACCTATGCCTGGATGGTGCTGCTTCAACGCACCGGCGTCATCAACCGGACGCTGATGGATATTGGCTTGATCAGCGAGCCGCTGCCGCTGATCAACAACCTGACCGGCGTCACCATCGGCATGGTCTACATCATGCTGCCATTCATGATACTGCCGCTGGTCGGAACCTTGCGCGCCATTGATCCGATGACGCTGCGCGCCGCCGCTCTGTGCGGTGCGAGCCCCTTCGACGCCTTCCGCCGCATTCTGCTGCCATTGTCGCTTCCCGGAATCGCGGCAGGCGGCCTGATGGTTTTCGTCATGTCGCTCGGCTATTTCGTGACGCCGACGCTGCTCGGCGGCACCTCCAACATGATGCTCGCCGCAATGATCGCCCAGATGATCCAGTCCTTGCTCAACTGGGGGCTCGGAAGTGCTGCGGCTTTCATCCTGCTTTTGGTGACCATGGCGCTCTACGCGCTGCAACTGCGGCTCGTCGGCGCCAAGCGCATGACAGGAGGCATCTGAGATGCTGCTCGACTACGACCGGCTGGGCTGGCTGCGTGCAGCACTGCTGGGTTTCACCGGCCTGGTTGCGGCGTTTCTGCTGCTGCCGGTAGTCTTCATCGTGCTGCTGTCGTTCGGATCGTCGCGGTGGCTGGCTTTTCCGCCGCCCGGCTGGACGTTGAAATGGTATGAGGAGTTGTTCGCCGATCCGGCCTGGCTCGAAGCGGCGCTGACCAGCGCGCGCATTGCCACCATGGCCGCGATTCTTGCCGTCGTCATCGGGCTCCTGGCTTCTTTCGCCCTGGTCAGGGGACAGTTTCGCGGGCGCAACACGCTTCGCGGCCTGCTGCTGACGCCAATGGTGCTGCCGGTCGTCGTCTTCGCCATCGCCATCTATGCATTCTTCCTGCGGATCGGGCTCGGCGGCACCACGGCAGGCTTTGTCATCGCCCACACAGTCCTGGCACTCCCCTTCGCCATCATTCCGATCACCGCGGCACTCGAAGGTTTCGACAAATCCATCGAGGATGCGGCGATCGTCTGCGGCGCAAGCCCATTCGAGGCAAAACTCCGGGTGACCTTGCCGGCGATCAAGATCGGGATTTTTTCGGCGGCGATCTTCGCCTTCCTCGCCTCATGGGACGAGGTGGTGGTCGCGATCTTCATGGCCAGCCCCACCTTGCAGACCTTGCCGGTCAAGATCTGGGGCAGCCTGCGCCAGGATCTCAGCCCGGTCATCGCCGCGGCCTCCAGCCTTCTCGTACTTCTGACGCTGAGCCTGATGATCGTAACCTCACTCATTCGGCGGAAATTGTCGAAATGACCGAACCGTTCCTCTCCATTCGCGACCTGCGCAAGGCGTTCGGCAGCTTCGTCGCCGTGCACGATGTCACGATCGATATACCCAGGGGCGAATTCCTGACCTTTCTCGGCCCCTCCGGCTCCGGCAAATCGACGACGCTCTACGCCATCGCCGGCTTTCAGCAACCGACATCCGGCGACGTTCTTCTCAAGGGCAGGTCGCTGCTGTCGGTGCCGTCGCACAAGCGCAACATCGGCATGGTGTTTCAGCGCTACACGCTGTTCCAGCATCTCACCGTCGCCGAGAATGTTGCCTTTCCATTGCGCGTGCGCCGCCGGCCGGACGCCGAGGTGAAGCGAAAGGTCGCCGAGATGCTGTCGCTGGTGCGGCTCGAGAGTTTCGGCGGCCGATATCCTGGCGCGCTTTCCGGCGGACAGCAGCAGCGCGTGGCGCTTGCCAGGGCGCTGGCCTACGATCCGCCGATCCTGCTGATGGACGAGCCGCTTTCGGCGCTCGACAAGAAGCTGCGCGAGGAGATCCAGGCCGAGATACGGCGCATCCATCGCGAAACCGGCGTAACGATCCTGTACGTCACCCACGATCAGGACGAGGCGCTGCATCTTTCGGATCGCATCGCGCTGTTTCGGGACGGCCGCATCGAGCAGATCGGCAGCGGTGAGGACCTCTATCTGAGACCTCAGAGCGAATTCGTGGCCAGTTTCATCGGAAATTCCAATTTCCTGCCGGCCGAGCATCTTGAAACCGTCAACGGCGCCGCCACGATCCGCCTGGCCGATGGCTCGGTCGTCTCCGGCGTCAGGAACGATCGGGAGTTCCGCCATGGCCAGAAGACCAGGCTGATGGTGCGGCCGGAAGCGTTTCGGATGCGACCCGGTCCGGCCACTGCCGGGCTTGCCGTCGAGTTCATCGACACCGCCTTCTTCGGCGAGCGGCGGCGCGTCATCGCGCGCACCGCCGCCGGCCAGGAGATCGACGTCAGGCCGACATCAGACATGGCGCAAGCACAGGAAGGCATCGCCCCGCGCGGACAGCAGATTTTTTTCGATCCCGCCGCCGCATTTTTGTTTCCCGCCTGACAGACGATCGTCGACCTCAGCCCGGCGGATCAGCCGGCGCCTCGATAGTAACGCCGTATTTGGCGGCGATGTCCACGACCTTTGCCATCTCCGGCATGCCGGCGGCGGTCGCGGCGTCGAATTCCGCGAACATCTGATCAAGGCCGCAACTTGGCGCGCAGAAGACGAGCACGCGAGCCGGCTTGTCGCCGACATTGCGGATGGCATGGCGCCGGCCGCGTACGCCGAAGAAGAAGCCGCCGGGCGCAACGCGACGGGGCGCGGCGTCGCCCTCGAATTCGACGACGAGTTCGCCGCTCAGCACATAGAAGCCTTCATCCTCACGGGCATGAATGTGCGGTGGCGTTCCCGCGCCCGGCGGAACCACCGACTCCCAGAGCGAGAAGGACCCGGCGGTCTCCGCGCCGGTGGCTTTGTAGATATGGGTGATGCCCAGAACGTTGAGCGTCGAGCCGGCCGCCGGCTCGCGAACGAGCGCTTCGGCCGCTGCAGCTTTGGCATTCATCATCGATCTCCTTCGTGGTTCGGGTCGATCACCACGAGATAGGCCCTGCCGGCAAAATTGGCGAGGTGCGGGTGACCGTGGGCACCGTTTTTGGATCGTTGTGAGCTACGGCAAGCCATTCATCCGGCCGCGCAACGTTCTCTTCGAACGCGCTCATCTTGCCTTCAACAGGGAATTGGGCGGCGGCTTGAAATTTCCTCGGTCTCGCCCACGTACTGAAGTCACGCCGGCGTTACGCCGGCTTTCACCCGCGATAGCTGGAGCATCCGATGCCGAGCCGCCGCTATGCCATCCTTGAAGCGCCGTCCTCGCTGGGTCTGGCGACCGACGGCGTTGAAGCCTTGCCCGGTCGGCTGCTGGAACTGGGCCTCGCCGAACGCATCCATGCGCGCAGCGCCGGGCGGCTGGCGGTCCCGCCGAAAGACCCGAAGCCCGACCCCGCCACCCTGACGCTGAATGCCAACGCGATCGCGGCGTGGTCGCCCAGGCTCGCCGACGCCGTGGAGGAGGTGCTGCACGCCCGCGAATTCCCGGTGGTGCTGGGCGGCGACTGCACGATCTTGCTGGGTCCGATGCTGGCGCTGCGCCGGCGCGGCCGCTACGGCCTGTGCTTCATCGACGGCCACGCCGACTTCTTCCAGCCCGAGGCCGAGCCCAACAGCGAAGGCGCGTCGATGGACCTGGCCTTCGTCACCGGCTACGGGCCGGCGCTGTTGACCGACCTGGAGGGCCGCCGCCCGTTGGTTCGCTCCGAGGACGTCGTCGCCTTCGCATTTCGCGACCACGAGGACCAGGCCGAGTACGGCAGCCAACCAATACCAGCGGAGCTCATGGCTTACGATCTGCACGCCATCCGTCGCCTAGGCGTCGAAGCCGCCGCCCAAGCAGCCGTTGGCCACCTGACGCGGGCGGAACTTGACGGCTTTTTCATCCACCTCGACGCCGATTGTCTCGATGATGCAATCATGCCGGCGGTCGATTTCCGCGTGCCGGGCGGGCTGTCCTGGGACGAGCTGTCGGCGGCGCTCCGCGTCATCTTGGCGAGCGGCAAGGCGGTTGGGCTCGAGGTCACCATCTACAATCCGCGCCTCGACAAGGACGGCAGCGCCGGCCGTGGCCTCGCTGATGTCCTGGCTGCAGCGCTCGGCACAGCAGCGCCCGCTTGAGCGGACGGGACCTAGCGGCTATCGGGTGGCGTTGAAGCGTCACATGCAAACACCTGTCCGCCGAACGAGAACCCCGCGCCTTATCCGCCGCCTGGATGATGGCAAAGGCGACCGTTTCGAGCCGGAGCATTGAGGTCTCCACCTGAGGGCTCCTCCCGCCAGGGCAAACCTATTAATAGTGCTAGCTGTAAATGCCCCGGGCCGCTTAGTACCGTCGGCCGCAAACAAGGCTTGGGACGCGGAGCTTGGAACTGTGACGGCACATGCGACCACCGAAGGATTTAGCGGCTACAGGGGCTACCGCACCTGGTATCGCGTAGTCGGAGATCTCAACTCGGGCAAGCTGCCGTTGGTCGTCGCCCACGGCGGGCCGGGCTGCACCCACGACTATGTCGATTCGTTCAAGGAGCTTGCCGATACCGGGCGGGCCGTCATCCACTACGATCAGATCGGCAACGGCAAATCGACCCATCTGCCCGACAAGGGCGGCGACTTCTGGACCGTCGATTTCTTTTTGGGCGAACTCGATGCGCTGCTCGCTCACATTGGCATTGCCGAGCGTTACGCCCTGCTCGGCCAGTCCTGGGGCGGCATACTCTCGGCCGAACATGCCGTGCGACGCCCTACCGGGCTCAAGGCGTTGATCCTGGCCAATTCGCTGGCCTCGATGGCGCTATGGGTCGAAGGCGCGCTGCAGTTGCGGGCCGGGCTGCCGGCCGACGTGCAAAACGCGCTTGACCGGCACGAGGCAGCCGGAACCACCGATCACCCGGATTATGTTGCGGCGACCAAAGCCTTCTATGACCGCCACGTCTGCCGTGTCCTTCCGACGCCGCGGGAGGTCGCCCGGACATTCGCGGCAATCGACGCGGATCCGACGGTCTATCACACCATGAACGGCCCCAATGAATTCCACGTCATCGGCACAATGCGGAACTGGACCATCGTCGACCGCCTGCATCTGATCGAGGCGCCGACGCTGGCGTTCCGCGGATTCTACGACGAAGCGACCGAGTCCTGCGTCCAGCCCTTTCTCGATCATATCCCGGACGTGGAAGGTATTGTCTTCCCAAATTCCAGCCACATGCCGCATGTCGAGGAGAAGGACGATTGCCTCGCCGCCGTCGGACGCTTTGTCGCCAAATACGATTGAGGCCTGTCCCACAGCGCAAGCTGATCGCCAGGCCTAGAGCCGCCCGATTTGCTTATAATCTCTCCGCGATCAGCCGCGATGGCCGCGTTGCATCGAGGAAAACCGTGTTGCGCGCCACTTGCCGGCTACGACCCAGTCCCGCCGGCGCGCCGGTATTCGGATTGACGTCGAACTTCGGGAAATTGCTCGAAGAGATGTCCAGCCGCAGCCGATGGCCGGTACGGAACAGATTGGCGGTCGCGAACAGCTCGATGCGAAGCCGCATGATCTCGCCAGGTTTCACGAGCTCGGCCCTTTCGAACGAATGCCGGAAACGACAGCGGAAAATCCCGTCTGACAGGTTCAGGGCAAAGCCCGTCGGATAGTCGGCGCTCGGTGGATAGACGTCGATCAGCTTCGCGGTGAAGTCGGTGTCGGGCGCATCGGTCGTCGCCCAGAGATCCACCGCCACCCTTCCGAGCACCGTCAAATCGTTGGCAAGCGGATCGGTCTCAAAGGAGAGGACATCGAGACGGGCGGAAAGCGGCAGTCCAAAATTGCGGCAGCCGAAGAACCTCTCGTCCTCTCTCTGGTCGAAGCCGCCGCCGGTGAAGATCGGCTGCCCGCTGGTCAGCGCGCCGCCAATGGTCGGGACCGGGTCGGCGGGATCGAAATCATAGCTTAGCGCGGCGGCGTCGGCCGCGGGAAAGGCCGCCGAAAGCCTGCCGTTGGGGTGCAGATAATAACTTTGCTCGGTCACGTCCGGCAGCGGCCAATTCCTGGCTTTGATCCAGCGCCCGCCGTGATCGATACGGCCCGTTTCGTTTTTCGTGCCCTTTCCCCCGCCCATGACGAAAAGGCGAATCGGCTCCGCGTCGAGATCGCCCTGCGGCCCGCTCTTCAGCCAGCGATCGAACCAGCGGCGGCGAAATTCCAGCCAGCTTGCCGCCACATTGCCGCCGAGCGGAGCGTTCGGTCCGAAATCGACGTCGCCGGCAAAGGTCAGATTGCGGTCGCCGTGCAGACCCGGACCCATGATCAAGGCGAGCGGCCGATTCGCGTTTCGGGCAAGGCCAGCCAAATTCTCGAACGTCGTCGGGACATAGACGTCGAACCAGCTCGAGATCAGGGCGATCGGAATGTTGGGAATATCATCGTAGAAGCCCGCCGCATGAATGCCGACCTGCTTCCAGAAACCGTCGGATGTCTCGTGCCGCCACTGCTCGAGCAGATAGGCCTCGTAGTCCGGAGCCCAGCGGAGCGGGGAACGGCCCTCCGACCACGGCATTTTGCCGAACCAGCGATGCAGGTTTTCGGCTTCGAGCGCCTTTCGGGCCAACTCGTCGCCGGCGGCGACGGCGCTCTCGCGAGCTTCCCGATAAGCCCAAGTCGCCTGTTTCAGCTCGAACGCGCCGCCTTGGCGGATGCCGCAGGTGAAGGCGTTAGAGAACCCGCCGGAATCGAGGATCATGGTTGCGAGAGCCGGTGGCGCAAGGCACGCCGCCGCCATTTGGGTATGCGCGGCATAGGAAAGGCCCATGGTGCCGATCCGGCCGTTGCACCAGGGCTGGGCCGCGATCCATGCAAGCGTGTCGTAGCCGTCCGGCCCTTCTGAGCGATATTTGACGAACTCGCCTTCCGAGCCGTAGCGGCCGCGGCAGTCCTGATAGACGACGATGTAACCATGGCGCACGAAATGCTCGGCGACCATCGCGCGATCCATCGGTTCGGCCATGCCGACTTCGAGCTCGGCGCGCGACACCATCGCCTTGCCATAAGGCGTCCGCTCAACGATGACGGGAGCTGGCCGGTCCAGCGCGCGGCCTCCCTTTGCCGGTCGGTAGATGTCGGTTGCCAGTCTTACGCCATCGCGCATCGTCACCATGACATCGCGGCAAAGGACCATTTCATCGGTCACGGGCTGGAATGCCTGGAGGTCGGTCATCTCTAAAAATTCCAAGGCGTTTAGGCGGCGGCGTCGTTGAGATGGCATGCGCTCTTGTGTCCGGCAGCAACCGCCTTCAGTCGGGGCGCTTCGGTGCGGCAGCGAGGCATCGCGTGCGGGCAGCGAGGGTGGAAATGACAGCCACTCGGCGGCGAGAGCGGGCTCGGCAATTCACCCTTTATCGCGGCAAAGCCGCGTTTGGTGGTTTCGATCCGCGGCACCTCGGCCAGAAGCGCCTGCGTGTAGGGATGGTTGGCCCGTGCGAAGATCTCCTCGGCTGGAGCCTCTTCGACGATGCGGCCGAGATACATGATCGCCACCCGATCGGAGATGTGCTCGACCACCCCGAGATCGTGGCTGATGAACAGATAGGTGAGGTTCAGCCTCTCGCGCAGGTCCATGAAGAGATTGAGGATTTGCGCCTGGATCGAGACGTCCAGGGCGGCAACGGCCTCATCGCAGACAAGGAATTCCGGCTGCACGGCGAGCGCGCGCGCAATGCCGATGCGCTGGCGCTGGCCGCCGCTGAATTGATGCGGAAAGCGGTGTTTTAGCGCCGGATCGAGACCGGCACGCCGGAACTGTTGATCGACAAAGGTGCCGAGATCGCCGTCGACCAGACCGTGAACGCGCGGCGCCTCGCCGACGATGTCGGCCGCTTTGCGGCGCGGATTGAGCGAGGCATAGGGGTTCTGGAATATCATCTGCACGCGCAGCTTGGCCTCACGCCGTTCGGACGGCGGTAGCGCCTTCATATCCTTGCCGCGCCACGATACCGATCCTCTGGTGGGCGACAGGATGCCGGCGACGATCCGCCCCAGCGTGGACTTGCCGCATCCCGACTCGCCCACGAGGCCCAGAACCTCGCCCCTGCGAACGGCGAGGCTGACGCCGTCGATCGCCTGCACCCTTGCCGCCGGTTTGGCAAGTTTGAACGAGATCGCCAAACGGGCAGCGAGATCCGGCCGCGTGCCGAAGCTGTGAGAAATCTTGTTCAGCTCGATCAGCGGCGCCATCCCGCTAGAACCCGCTGAGGAGCTTTGAACGTCTGCCGCAACCGGGGTGGAGGGGATCATGCGCGGAGCTCCGGCAAGGGATGAACGCAGCGGTGCTCGCGCGGGCCAGCAGTGAGCAGAGGCACCGCCTGGGCACACACCGCATCGGCACGCGCGCAGCGCGGGGCGAAAGCGCATCCGGCCGGCAGCCGCGCAACACTGGGCGCCATTCCCGGGATCTGCCGAAGCCGCTCACCACGCCGGTTGCGGCTGGGAACGGAGTCGATCAGGCCGGCGGTATAAGGGTGCAGCGGACGGGCGAGAACGTCCGACACTGGGCCGGATTCGACGATGCGGCCCGCATACATCACGGCGATCCGGTCGGCGAGCCGCGAGACGACGGCGAGATCATGCGTGATCCAGATCAGCGACGTGTTGTTCTGCGCCACGAGCTTTTGCATCTCGGCGAGGATCTGCGCCTGGATCGTCACATCGAGCGCGGTGGTCGGCTCGTCGGCAATGATGAAGTCCGGCCGGTGCAGCAGCGCAATAGCGATAACGACGCGCTGGCGCATGCCGCCGGAAAACTGATGCGGATAGGCCTGCAGCCGCTCGTCCGGGCTCGGAATCCCGACCATACCGAGTGCGTCGCGCGCCCGCGCCCTGGCATCCATCCGCGAGACGTTTTCATGCGCCTGCACCGCCTCGATCATCTGCGTGTCGATGCGCAGGACCGGGTTCAGCGTCATCATCGGATCTTGGAAGATCATCGCCATGCGGCGCCCGCGCAGCGCTCGCATCTCCTCGCGGCTGGAGCGGGTGATGTCGCGGCCGTCGAAGACGATCTGGCCGCCGACGATCGTGCCTGGCGGATCGACAAGGCCGATGATGGAAAAGCCGGTGACCGACTTGCCGGACCCGCTTTCACCGACGAGACCCAGAACGTCGCCGCGCGCGACGCTGAACGAGACGCCGTCAACGGCTTTTGCTTGTCCGAAATGGGTCCTGAGATCGCGGACTTCGAGCACGGTCGCGTTCATTCGCGCCCCCGCGGGTTGAGCACGTCGCGGAGCCGATCCCCGACGAGGTTGATCGCAACCACGGTAATCAGCAGCGCCACGCCCGGATAGAAGCTGATCCACGTCATGCCGGAGAGCATGTACTGATAGCCGTTGGCGACCAGCAGGCCGAGACTGGGCTCGGTGATCGGCACACCCAGGCCAAGGAAGGACAAGGTCGCCTCAAGCGAGATGGCGCGCGCCACCTGCACCGTCGCGATCACGATCAGCGGCGGCAGGCAGTTGGGCAGCAGATGGACGAACAGGATGCGCCATCGCGGAATGGCGAGCGACTCTGCCGCTTCCATATATTCCTTGCGTCGCTCCACCAGCGCCGTGCCGCGCGCGGCACGTGCATAAGTCGCCCATTCGACGATCACCAGCGCGAGTACGACGTTGAGGATTCCCTTGCCGATAAAGGCGAGGATCATCAGCGCAACGAGGATAGAGGGGAAGGAGAGTTGCAGATCGACGATGCGCATGATCGCCGTCTCGGTGCGACCGCCGACATAGGCGGCGAGCAGGCCTAAAGAGGCGCCAAACAGCGCGGCGAAAAGCGCCGAGCTGACGCCGACGCCGAGCGATATGCGCAGGCCGTAGATGATGCCGGAAAGCATGTCACGACCCTGGTCGTCGGTGCCGAGCCAAAAAATCATGCCCGTCATCGATTGCGAGCCGGGCGGCAGGCGGCTGTCCATGATGTCGAGCTGGTTCAGGTCGTAGGGATTTTGCGGCGCTAAAAACGGCGCGAGCAGCGCCAGCCCGATGATCGCGGTCAGCAGCACGAAACCGACAATAGCGGCAGGCGAGCGGAAGAATGCCCGCACGAGCACTCGAAACGGCGCCTCCTCACCTTTCTCGGCCTCGGTAGGCATCGGTGGCGGCAAGGTGTCGACGCTCATGTCACGGTCCCTCGCCCTGGAGCCGCACCCGCGGGTCGAGTGCCGTATAGGTCAGGTCGACGACGAGATTGATCATGACGAAGAAGGCGACGATCGCCATCAGGTATGCGGTGATGATCGGGCGGTCGAGCACGTTGATGCTGTCGATGATCAACTTGCCCATGCCCGGCCAGCTGAACACGCTTTCGGTGACGACCGAGAAGGCGACGATCGAGCCGAATTCCAGGCCGATAATGGTCACCACCGGGATCATGATGTTCTTCGAGACGTGGACGCCGATCACGCGCGTTTCCCTGAGGCCCTTGGCCCGCGCGAACTTGATGAAATCGAGCGGCAGGACTTCGGCGACGCCGGCGCGCGTCAGGCGCAGAATGAGACAGGCGTCGAACAAGGCGAGGTTCACCGCCGGCAGGATCAGGTGGGCAAGGCCGTCTTTGGTCAGGAACGCCCATTGGACGCCGAACAGTTCGGCGGTCTGGCCGCGCCCGCCGCTCGGCAACCAGCCGAGCTGCACGCCGAAAAACATGATCAGCACCAGCCCGACCCAGAAGGTCGGCAGCGAAAAGCCGAGGATGCTCACGGTCATGATGACGCGGCTCAAGATGCCGTCCGGCCGCAGCCCGGCATAGAGCCCGAGTGGCACGCCGACGACGATGGCAATGAGAATGGCTGAGATGGCCAGCTCGAGCGTCGCCGGCAGTCGCTGCAGGATCACCCTGATCGCCGGCTCGTTGTAGACGTAGCTCTCGCCAAGGTCGCCATGGAGCGCCGCCCAGAGGAAGCGGAGATACTGCTGCCAAAGCGGCAGGTCGAGCCCGAGTGCCTGGACGACGCGCGCGCGCTCGATCTGATCGGCGTCGGGCGAGATCAAAATGTCGACGGGGTCGCCGATGACGTTGATCGCGATGAAGACGATGACCGTCATGGCGAACATGACCATCACTGCCTGGAGCAGCCGGCGCACGACGGCTGCGGTCATGGCATCGCTCCGCAGCCTGATTGCCGGAAAGGCTCGCCGGTGGTCTGTGCGCGGCACATCACGCCGGCACCGCCATCGCCATGCCGTCGCGCTGCGGGTCGGCGCCGCCGCGGCAAATTCCATCTTCGATCTGGATGCCATGAAGGGCGGCAAAAGCGTAACTTTGCCAGGAGCGCTTCACCTCGTAGCCCCGGCCCTCGATTTCTTCAGTGACATAGCGCGGAATGCGATTGGAGACGTCGATTGTGTTCGACACCGCCACGATCCTTGGGGCGGCCACCGCTTCCGACATGCTCATATCGAAATCAATGAGGTTCATCAGCCCCTGCGCCATGGACGGCGCGATATAGCTGCCGCCTGGTGCGCCCATGACGATCACCGGCCGGTCGTCCTTGAAGACGATGGTGGGCGCCGCAGAGCTGGCCCGCCGCTTGCCGGGAGCCAGCGATCCGGCCCTGCCCGGCCTTGGGTCGAAGCGGCTCATTGTTCCGTTGTACATGAAACCCAAGCCATCGGTGATCGCCCCCGACGGACTGCCCAGCGTGTGGGTCAAGGCGACGGCATTGCCCTCCCGGTCGACCACCGAAATATGGGTCGTCTCGCGCGGCGACCGATCGTCGACCCGCTCGACCCTGGCGCGCAGCCCAGCCTCGATCTCGGCGGCGAGCCCGCCGCAATAATCGCGGGACAGCAGCCGCGCGACCGGCACGTCGACATAGGCAGGATCGCCGAGGTGGCGGTCCTTGTCGATGGTCATGCGCTTCATCGCCTCGGCAAGCAGGATGATGTGCTCGGCACCGCCATGCTCCATGGCTCCGACATCAAAATGCTCGAGGATGTGGAGTAATTGCAGCATCGATATGCCGCTGGCGGGCGGCGGGCTGGTCGCGATATCGTAGCCGCGATACTCGCCCCAGAGCGGTTGCGCGGTAGAGAGTTCGTAGCGCGCCAGATCATCCTTGCCGATGAGGCCTCCGTTGGCGGTCATGTCGGCAGCGATTTCTTCGGCGATCTCGCCCTTGTAGAAAATATCCGGACCGGCGGCCGCGATGCGCTCGAGCGTTTGGGCAAGATCGGTGTTGACGACGACGTCACCTGCCAGCTTGACCGTGCCGTCCGGGCGAAAATAAATGGCGCGCCCAGTTTTGCTGAAGCGCAGCTTGTCAAGGGTCCGCACTTCGCCGGTATCGACGCCGTCCTGGGCCCAGTACCAGTGGACATGCGGGCGGACCATGAAGCCGCGCCTCGCCTGCGTGGCGGCTGGTGCGACGACGTCGGCCCATTCAAAAGTGCCGTATCTCGCCAGCGCCTCGGCATAGCCCTTGACACTGCCCGGCGTGCAGACCGCGAGATAGCCGATCTCGCTGATGCCGCCTTCCAGCAGAAAGGCGAAGCCGTCGCGCGACTGGCCGACCAGGAGGTCGCTCCACATTTCAGGCGACGCTTTGAGCGGCGCCCTGGCGTAGAATTCAAGCACCTCGTGCACGCCGCGTCGCGGCATATAGACCTGCATCGAGCCAAAGCCCCCGATGCCGGCCATTTGAGGGTCGACGACGCCTTGCATGAAAGCGCAGGCGATCGCCGCATCGACGGCGTTGCCGCCGCGTTTGAGCACCAGAGCGCCCGCCTCGACCGCCTCCGGCTGCGGCGCAACGATCATTGCATTCATCTCGATGCGTTCCGTCTTTCCTTGAGCACCTGGGCCAGGAAATCCTTGACCGAATCGAGAACCGCGTCGCGTTCGTGGGCTACCCCGGGCAGCAAATCAAAACGCACGCGCACACCCGCATCCTCGAACGATCGACACAACGTGCTGAGGCGTTCCGGCCTCGTTTGTCCTGCATCGTTGGCGCCCGGCATCCAATGGGTGCTGCCTTGGACATGCGTGATTTCCCAGGTCTCCAGGTCGGCATCGCCGACAATCATCTGGACAGGCACTTTTGCCAGCGCCGCGGCGTCGAAGGTGATGCCGAACTTCTCCGGCAGGTCACGAATGCCCACCCACCAATCCCGTGCGGGATCGAGCAAGGTCACCGAGCCCGGCGCGCCGATCGACGCCGCCCATAGCCTGTCGGGATGGAGGATGGCAAAGCGGTGGGTGAATTGCCCGCCGCCGGAATATCCGAACATGGCGAAGCGGGTCCAGTCCTGACGGTATTTCGCGACGACTTCCTCGACTATCGCGAGCAGCACCTGATCGTATCGTATGTCGCCCTCGATCATGTATTTGTATCCGCTGCGGGCGTCGTCGCCGAGAACGCCCATTGGAAACACCGGGCACAAAATGGCGCAGTCGTTCCAGCGTCCGAACTCGGCGAACGCATCACGGAAACCCAGGAACGAGGTGCGGCCGGTACCATGGACGGCCACCAGCAGGTCGACTTGGGCACCTTCCCCAACCGCGGGCGGTACGTACAGGCAATAGTGGAAGCGTGGGTCCGATTTGGAAGCAAAGATGGCGGTCGCGCCAAGATCGTATGTAGCGCGACCGCGATCCGCAACAGATCCCGTGGCGATGCTCGTCAAGTCTACAACTCCTCAGACAGTCTTAGCATTTATGGCCAGCGTATACTGGTCGGCGCGCGTCGTGAACTGAAGGTCCTTCCGGGCAGCCACGACGAGAACCTCATGATGCAGTGGAATCAGTGCGACGTCGTCGAAGACGATCTCGCTGAGCTCCGAGAGCATCTTTTCGCGTTTGACATCGTCCAGCGTCCGCTTCGCCACAGCCAGTTTGGCATCGAGATCGGGATTGGAGTAGCGGCCCGAATTGGCGATGCCCATACCGGCGTCCGGATTCTGCGTCGCGACCAGAGCTGTCATCGGGTTCGAGGTTTCGCCTGTGTTGACGCCCCAGGAGTCCAGATTGACGCTGAACTCATGGGCATCCGCCTTGTCGGCATAAACCGACCAGGGCATGACCTCGACGCTGACTTCCAGGCCGATCCGAGAGAACATCTGGGCCACGGCCTGCACGATCTTCGAATCGTTGACGATACGATCGTTGGGCCCGTGGATCGTCAGGCGAAAGCCCTCGGGGTAGCCGGCCTCGGCGAGCAGGGCCTTGGCTTTTGCAGCGTCGAATGGAACGGGCTTGATAGCAGCCGAGGTGCCCGGGGCGCCGGCAGGCAGAAACTGTGAAGCGACAATGGCATTGCCCTGCATCAAGCGCTCGACAATGGCGCTGCGGTCGATCGCCATGGCCAGCGCCTGCCGCACGCGCAGGTCCTTCAGCGGGTTGCGGTCGAGCGGCTTGCCGTCTTTGCCGGTGATGAAGGGCGTCACGTTCCTGAACGTGTCCAGCGAGAAGAAAACCACCCGGCTCGAGACGCCGCGGATGATGTGAAAGCGCTCGTCTTGTTCGACGCGAGCAACACCCTCGTAGGGCACCTGTTCGACGAGATCGAGATCGCCGGCGAGCAGGTTGGCAAGTCGCGCGCCGGCATCGGTGACGATGCGGAGCTCGACGTCCGGCAAAGCAGGCCTCGGTCCCCAGTAGTTGGGATTGGCGGAAAGCGCGACACGGTTGCCGGAAACATATTCCTTCAGCACATAGGGGCCAGTGCCGATCGCCGCAGTGCCGTTGTTGAACTGATCGCTCGGGGTATCCTTGAACTTGGCGCGGATGATGCGAATGCGACTGAGCGAATTGGGCAGAAGCGGCTCCGGCTGCTTGGTTTCGATGAGAAGCTTGCCGGTTTGGGGCGAGGTGATCGACTTGATGTTGCGCGTGTAGGTCCGGAACGACGCCGTGCTTTCGATGGTGTTGGCCCGGTCGAATGAGACGACGATGTCGTCTACGGTGAGCGGCTCACCGTCGCTGAAGCGCACGTCTGGCCGCAGGTCGAACTCCCAATGGGTGTCGTCGACCACGCGCCAGGCCGTCGCCAGCCCCGGTCGGGAGATCGATTTTTCGTCGTTGGTGACAAGCGTGTCGTAGATGTGGGTGGCAAGCGCGTTATTCGGCGCATTGCTCTTCAAATGCGGGTCTAACGTCGTCGGCGGAGCAGCCATGCCGATCCGCAATTGGCCGCTTGCCGCTGCCTGGGCCAGCCCCGTCCAGCCAACGCCTTGCAAGACGGCGACACCGCCGAGCGCCCATTGCATCAGTGCACGGCGCGATATTGTCCGGTTCATCATTGGTTTTCTCCGTGTCCACTCTGGATAGTTCCATCGGAGGAGTTCTTTTCCGCTGCCGCTTGCCATCTCGAGCCCATCTTGGATCCGCTGACGGTGCCGGCCTCCTTCCTGACAGCGAGTGAAACGAAACCTTTTCAGTTTGTCAACACAGATAAACCGTCGTTTCACTGGACGAGACAAAGTTCCTCGTTTATCCTTCAACGCGAGACGTTTTGGCGAGGAAGTGAGAAATGACCGATCAGGCAGACACCCGGTACACAGTCGATTCCGTCGATCGCGCGATCAGCCTGTTGCAGACTGTGGCCGGCGAGGCAGATCTTGGCGTCTCCGAAATCGCGCGGCGTTCCGGCGACAGCAAGGCACGTGCTTTCCGGCTTTTGCAGACGCTGGTGCGGCGCGGCTTGCTGGCGCGGTCATCGGATGGAAAAGGCTATCGTCTCGGCCTCGCCGCGCTGATGCTCGGCCACGCCGCCAGCGAACAGATGGACCTGATCCGCATTGCAAACCCAGTTCTGGAAGAACTCGGTCAGGAGATCGGCGAAACCACCCAACTGCGAATCCGGGATGACCAGGAAAGCCTTTGCGTCGCCAAATGGGAGCCGAAGCGGGACCTTCGCGTCAATGCCATTGTCGGCCGGCGGCGTCCGCTACATGCCGGTTCGAGCAAGGCGTTCCTGGCCCATATGGGTGACGAGGAGCGCGAGGCCATTCTTTCCGGCCCGTTGAAGCGCTTCACCAAGAAAACTGTGACCGATCCTCGGCTTCTTAGGGGCGGGCTCGAGCAAATCCGCAAGTCGAAGTTTTTCGTCAGTCGCGGCGAGATCAACGACGATCTGATTTCGATCACCGCACCGGTGTTCGTGGCGCCGGGCAAGGTAATCGCGGCGCTGAACATCGCCGCCCCGGAAAACCGGGTGCCGGAAGAGCGCATAAGCGAGTTGGGCGACATGGTGGCCCGGGCCGCCCATCGTATTTCCGCCGCCCTTGGCTTTCGCTCGCCTGCTGCCAATGAGGTAGCGAGTTGAGCCGGTGCCAAACATCACACGACTGCCTCGGCAGATTGCGACAAGGGGTGTATTTCCGGAACGGTGAAAACCGGCACCTCGCCCTTGAAGCCTTGGAGTTCAAATGCGCCGGCCTGGACAACCGGCATCGATGCCCCTTGGGCAAATCCGGGACCAAGCACCAGGGGAATGCTCAGCTTTTTGGTCGTTGACTCGAGCCGTGCCGTGCGGTTCACCGGCGAGCCGATCGCGGTGTAATCGAAGCGCCGTTCGGAGCCGAAATTCCCGACGGAGCAGATGCCAGTCTCGATGGCGACGCCGATTTCGATAGGGGGATGCCCGCGCGCGGTAAGCGCGGCGTTTTCGCGCTTGACCCGTTCGATCAGTGCGAGCCCCGCTTCGAGCGCGCGCTCGCGATGATCTGGCTGATCAAGCGGCGCGTTCCAGAAGGCTAGCACGGCATCGCCCATGAACTTATCGATGGTCCCATCGCGCTTGAGTATCTCATCGGTCGCGACGCCGAGGAAGTGGTTGACCACCTTTCCGATTTCCTGGGCATCGAGTTGTTCGCTCATCGTCGTGAAGCCGCGTATGTCACTCAGCAGGATTGTGATCTCGCGCTTCTCTCCGGACAGGATCGCTTCGGTATCCGAATTTGCGAGGCGCTGCACCACGGAGGGCGACAGAAATTGCGAAAACTGCCGGGCCAGGGTGGACCGGCGTTGCTCGCTGCGCCTGTAGAGAGCATAGCCTTCGAAGCCAGCTATGAGGATCGTCGCAAGCGCCGGCTGCAGTGGGTCATAGAGCTTACCCTGCAGGCTGTATTCGAGAGCGCCGAACGCGAAGGGCGTGGCAGCCAGGAGCGCCAGAGCGAGGGCGCCAAGCATGACACGCTGGGCGAGAACTCCCGAAAGTCCGATGAAAACGACGCCACTGATGACCAACCACAGCCGCTCCAGCGTACGCGCTTGCGTTGGCTCAACAAGATAGCGCGCGGCAAGCATCTGGCCGATTGCATCAGCGTGGATGTCGACGCCTGGTCGCGCCGGACGCGCCGGGGTGGGCAGATACTGCGTCAATCCCACGGCTGACAGATCAACAATGGCGATGGCGTTCCGCAGCAGCGGATCGCCGCGACCCGAAAGGATATTACTGGCAGATATGCGCGGCGTATTGGTGTCGGTTTCCCAGAGGCGGATGCTGCCCTGCGGCTCAAGGGGCACAATGCTGCCGGCCATCCTGAGCGCGTCAAACCCGGTGGCATTCATCCGGGCTACGTAGCCGTTCTCTCCGGCGTAGAGGCGCAGGAGTTCGAGCGCGAAGGACGGCCAGAGCTGCACGCCTTGAGCCGTATTTCGGAGCCAGAGCAGCGGCACATGGCGCAGTACGCCGTCGGGATCCGGCAAAGTGCGAATTGCGCCGAGGCCTGCAGCGGCGCTCGAGAAATCAGGAAGCGAGCCTGTCAGACCGGTGAAGCCAGGAAGCGTCTCGGGTACTTGCCCGACGATCGACCAGCCGGCTTTGGGCTCTGCTTCTGATACCGTCGCCTCATTGCCCAGGCTGACGGCGAGCGCCGTTCGATTTTTCGCCAGCGCGCTGGCGAGGCGCTTGTCTCCAGCGATGCCATCAGGAGAGATGTCAGCCTCGGGCAGCACCAGCGCCAGCCCGATCACCGCGGCACCGGACTCGGCGACACCATCGACCAGATCGGCCAAAAGGCCACGGTTCCAAGGCCATCGCCCGTATGCCTTAAGGCTCGCATCGTCTATCGAGACTATGACAACAGGATTGCTGGTCGCCTGGCGCGGGGCGAGGAACTGGTAGAAGTCATACGTACGCTCGCGCAGGCGCGATAGCGGCCCGTCGAAAGCAAAATGGCAAGCGAGCAGCAAGAGTACGACCGCAAGACCGGGTATTTTCCGCCTGGCAGCCCGCCGCCAATCAAGCGAGGAGCTCATGCCGATCGGCCGGCCTTACCGGCAGTCGGGAAAACAGTCATCATCCTCATCATCCACCCCGCTGCCTACAGGGGGTGTTAGGCTGTCAGGGAACTCCATGGCCACGCCGGGCAATGCGCCGTCGGTGGACTTGCAGGCCTTGAGCGAGTTGCCGAGCGCTGACGCACAAATCGCGCTTACGTTCAGCCCCGGACCCGGCTCGCCCGGCAGGCCGGTGCCGGCTATCCGATCGATGCTGTCCAATATCGGGAAGGCGTCGATACCGCCGTAGCCGGTCAGCAGTTTGCCATTGTCCGACGTGCAGGCGTGGCCCGGGTTTGTGATCACGAGCTTGCGGCCATTCATCATGCAGGTCATGCGGCCGGCGCGCAGTACGCCGACTGTCTGACCAGCCATCACAAGCACCTCGATGATGCCGCCTCTGGCTCCGAGCACCATGTGCGGCGTCGCAACTTGCATGTCGCCGCCCTTCGAAACCTGACCGCCGTAGAAACGGGCCAGGCCGCTGTTCATCCCGATGCCGATCTTTCCTGATCGGGAGCCCGGATTGTAGACGAACTCATCGATCGTCAGGCTGGTGTTCGGACCAATCTTGGCACTCGACTCGTCCTGGAACACGAGCATTCCGAGACCGGTGATATTGCTGCGCAGCTGGTCGCCGAGTGCGACGCCAGCGCCGACGTTCATCGCCTCGCCGCCATTGCGAATGATGTTGGTCTGGTAGGCCGTCATGGACCCGACCGTTTCAGCGACAGATGGTGCCGCAAAGGCAAGGCAGGCGATACAAGTGGCTATCTGACGATACAGGGTCCTCATCGCGCCTCTTTCAGTTGAGTGTCAACGTGTAGCTCACGAGCAATTCGAATGAATTTCGGTCGCCGCTGGCGATATCGAAGTCGGTTTCGCGATAGGCGAGATCGACACTCACCTTCTGCGACTCCGTGAGCTGAAAATCGCTTTCCGAGGCAATGCGCCAGAAGTCGCTCTCTATGTTCGTGCCGATGCCGAAGGACAAGTCGGGCGTGTCGCTGTGGCCGGCCGAGACGGCGACCTGGTGAGACCATACGAAAAGGTCCGGTACTTCCTTCACCACGCCGCCGTAGCGGACCTCTCCCATGTAGCTGCGGCCGATTTCGCCAGCTCCGGAGGCGAAGTCCGTCGAGCCGACCAGGCGCAGTCCGAGCGCCTGGCCATTGCGGAAGCGGTAGCTGCCGCCTGCCTCATAGAAGACCCTGCTATCGGCGAAGATGCCTTTCGAGGCGCTTAGATCGATGTAGCCGGCACCTGCAAAAAGCGTCGTCTCGACAGTGGGGCGCACTAGCAAGCGTCCACTGAGGCCGACGCCGGTCTCGTGGATATCGCTGTCGAAGCGATCTGTGACGGCGAACGCGGAAAGCAGCAGCCGTAGCGAATCGATGCCACTGTTGGGCAGTCCCTTGTCCAAGGTGATCGCCGCGTCGCCGTGGATAAAAGTCTCCTCATCTCCAGGAACCGAGAGGTCTTCTGTGAAAAAGCGCTCTGTCGCTGCCAACGAGCCCGAGAGGACAAGTGCATCCGCACTTGGCGTGCCGAGATCCCATCGGACAAAGCCTTCCGCCCGCCCATAGGGCGAGACCAAGGTGCGGTCGTCTTCGGCCCCACCCGGCTCAAAATCGGTGGATGCGCTGAACATGCCGCCAGTCAGAGCGATTTCCCAGGTGACGCCACGTAACGCGCGCTCGATGCGGGCGAGCAGGCGAACGGCTTCCTGCTGCTCATCCGCGGACAGGTCCCCGACCTCGAGGCCGTACTGCGCCTGCCGCCGGGCCAATTCATAGGAGCCGACATGATAGTACAACCGGCTGGCCGCGAGCCGGGCGCGCGCATCGCGAGGATATTTGATGAGATACTGCTCGATCGACGAGATCGCCTGATCGTACTGCCCTGCGTTGACGGCAACTGTGACGAATTGAGCCAGCGTTCCGTTGTCGGCCGGATTGGCAATGCGGGCCGAAAACGCATCGTCATAGGCCGGATAGAGACCTTGTGCGCCGGCCGGCAATATGCCGGTACAAAGCAGCGCCGCGGCGAAGCCGAGGATCATTGAAAACGAGGAATGCATGCCGAGAACCCACCCAAACCCGACTAGTGCAGCGGATCTAGCACGCCGCCACGAAAAAAAGCGACAGAACTGTCACGGGATAAACCGAGTCTTCAGCAGCTGTTGCAGCTGCGCAACAAACTATCGGATTCATTCGCATTTCTCCTGCGCTGGTTGGCCAAACATCTTTTCAGCGTTGCTGGACAACGAGAAAGTATTCTCTACAAACTGCAACTAACACAAATCATAATCAGCCGTGGATTGCATAGCCGACAAGATCAATATTGTTTGCACGATTCTGCACGTATCTGGCCAACGCCTGACGCATCAGGGTCGAATGTGGCTCATCCGAAGATCTTCGGTCCGCCGGATCGCCAGTGCGGCACAGCACGGCGCCCGGCGCTCAAGCGGCGCGACGGACTACAGCACCAGCATGGTGGCCAGTCCCAGCATCAGGCCCATGCCTACGATATCGGTCACCGTGGTTAGAAAGATCGCCGAAGCCACGGCCGGATCGGCGCCGACCCGCCGCAGACCCAACGGGATCAGCACGCCGGAGATCCCGGACATGAGGCACGATCCGGACATGGCGAGCAGGATCACAAGCGCCAGCATGGGCGCCTGGGATGCCGACTCCGGCTGCCGTGAAGCGTAGAACCACATGGCCGCAGCCGCCACCAGACCGACGAGCAAGCCGTTGGCGATCCCGAGCGCTCCCTCCCTCAGCACCAGGTGCAGCTTCGGTCGTTTGTCCACATCCCCTAAGGCGAGGCCACGCAGCGTAATAGCCAGCGCCTGGCAGCCGGTGTTTCCGCTCTGTCCGGCCAACACCGGGAGGAACGCCGCCAACGCGACGATCTTCTCGATCGTGCCTGTGAACGAGCCAACCACGAAAGCGGCAATGAAGGCCGTCAGCAGGTTGAGCTGCAGCCACGGATGACGTTTCAAGAAGGCTGAAAACAGCGGCGTGAAAGAACGCTCCTCCTTCTGGACACCCACCATCTGGCCAGGCTGGGCAGAAATCTCGATGATTTGCTGCTCGAACAGCTGCCAGCCGCGAACCTGCCCGAGCAGCCGGTTCTCCGCGTCCACCACGGGATAGACAGGGTAGTGACGGCGTACCGCCGCCTTGCAGGCTTCGCTCAAAGGCATGTCGACGTGAAGGGCAAACGGACTTGGCAGCATAATCTGATCCACCGTCGCGTCGGCCTCGCTCAGCATCAGATCGCGCAAGACCACCAGGCCAACCAGTCTATCGCCCTCATCCGTGATGTAGAGGTAAGTCAACTCGGTCGGCACCTGCGCGCGCCTGATGGCCTCAACCGCGGCGGCTACCGTAGTCCCGACAGCAACGCTAGCGGGGATCGGGTCCATCAACTCGACGACGGATCCGCGGACCGCGATATCCTTGCCGTCGCCATGAGGCTTGATAGGCCTCATATCCGGAGGCAAATGCTCCGCCACCTTCCGGGCGTGCGTATCCGGCAACAACTTTAATATGTCTCGGATGAACTCGGGAGATTCTCGGGCAAGCAATTCAGCCGCGTCGTCAGGTGCTCGAGCACGCAACGTGCGCACCGACTTCTCAACATCGTTCTCTTGCCTCATCTGTTCCCCCAACCTTTAATGTTGCGTCTCTGAACGTGTAGACAGGAGCGGTTCGCCCTGCCCGCGCGCATTGGCCCAGCGCCTCGATCCGAAAAATCTCGCCTTCTCAGGGCGCAGAGTAGACCGACCCCCAACAGTCTGAGCCATTGCGTGGGTGCATACAGGCGGGCTGTAACGTCAGCGTGTCGCCAAGATAATTGACGTGTTGCCGAACTTCACCGTCGATTCCTGGGTCTGCGAGCACGTCGCAACCCATCAACGAAGTAAGGTCTGGCAATGGGCCGTCGTGGCCCTGCTCATTGGGGTGCGCTCAGCCCAACGGTTCGCCGTGTGAACGGCCGCGATTCAACCTGGGAAGATGGTGAAACCGCCGTCGACGCGAATGACCTGCCCGTTAATGAAACGCGCGCGCGGACCGGCGAGGAAGGCCACCGCTTCGGCGATCTCTTCAGGCTCGGCATAGCGGTTCAGCGATTTCTTGCTCGAATCCATGCGCTCCGGATCGACCACGCGGCTCGCTTGAAACCGTGCCGTCTTGGTGGCGCCGGGGCTCACCGCATTGATGCGCACGCCATCATCGATCAATTCCTTGGCGAGGCAGCGGGTATAGTGGACGACGGCGGCCTTGAGCGTCGAGTAGACCACCTCCGGCGAGCATCCGATATGCGCTGCCGCCGAGGCAATGTTGATCACCGAGCCTGAGCCGCGCTTGACCATAGGCGGAATGAACGCCTGGCAGACCAGCATCGTGCCGATGAGATTGTTGTCGGTCAGAACCTTGATGTCATCATAGTCGATGTCGAGCGCGTTGTTGGGGCTTGGCTTTACCCCCTTGGCGCCGATGTCGCCGCCGGCGCAGTTGACCAGAACATGCACATCGCCGAGCTCCGCCTCGATTTTCCTCTTCATTTCGGCAACGGCTTGCCTGTCACCGATGTTGCCCGTAACCGCGGTTACCCGTGTCCCATGCTTTTCCAAACCCCTGGCGGATTCGCCGAGGTCTGCGAATTCGCCATATTGCGACGGCCGGGTCCAGTCGAGATCATGGATCGCGATGTTTGCGCCAAGTTCGGCCAGGCGTTCGGCCATGACGCGGCCAAGGCCGCGTCCCGAGCCGGTCACGAAGGCGGTCAGGCCGCTGAGTTCTCGGGCAGTCATGCTGATTTCTCCATTGCAATGAAATCGAACGTCTTCATGTTGGCGGCGCTGCGCCGGATCATGTCGAGCTCATACGAAACCAGCGCGACGTCGTCGTCGCGCTCCCATGGCGTCCGGTAGTCGGCGTCGTCCGCAAGGCGGTTTACGCGCGCGGCACTCAGGCAGGCCGCGAAGTCGCGCGCGGATTTCGGCGGATAGCCGTTCCACCAGTCGTCGGTGAGACAGCGAACATGGCGGGCTTCCAGTGCGCCTGGCTCGAGCACCGCCGTCAGCGTGTCGTGGTAGTCGGCGAGGATGGCTGCCAGTTCGGCGAATGGCACGGCGCCATCGCCGATCGCGCAGCGGACCAGACGAAAACCCTCATCGGTGAACTGCACGCGATAATCCTTGAGGTGGACATGGCGGACATAGGGCGCGATGCGACGCGTGAAGGCAAGCGGCGCCTCGCCGACCGGGAAGGTGTTGCCGGTATCGTAGGTGATGCCGACACCGGGCCCACCGAGTTCGCAGAACGCGACCAGTTCGTCGCTGCCGAAGTCCTGATGGTTCTCGATGCCGAGCACCCGGCCCTCAGCCGCCGCACGCGGCCCCCATTCCGTCAAGGCAGCGCGGATCGTCGCGTCGAACTCGCTCCATTTCGAGCCCCACAGGTTGCGGTCGCCGCACAGGACGGGGGTCAGCGCAATACGGATGGTTGTCGCCTCGAGCAGGCGCGCCGCCCGAAACGCGCTGTCCAACGGACCTGACACGAGAAGCCCGCCGCTTACCACCGGGACGATGTCGAGCGCCGTCAGACGCTGGCGCAGGTCGACGATCTCGGCGTCCGGCAAGTCGGTCAGCCACGGTTCGTAGATCTCGAGCGTGCGTGCGCCCAGTTCCTGCGCAAGCGCCATGAAGCCCTCCAACCCTGCCGCATCCGGATTGTGCCGCGGCGTGCCGCGACCCTGCAGGCCGAGATGGTAGGTCAGTCCGTAAGGATTGAGGCCGAGACGAAGCATCAGTTTGGCAGTTCCAATGAAGAGCGGTGAAGGGCTGTCGCTATCGCAAACCGGCATCGACGGCGATGGACTGTTTTGTGATCATGCGGCTGTCATCGGCGGCTAGGAAGAGCACGGTCCGTGCAATCTCTTCGCCCAGCAGGACGCGGCGGATCAATTGCCGCTGCACCGTCTGGTCGATTGCGTCCTGCGTCTTGAACCACAGCTCGCGCTGCCGCTCGGTGATGACGGCGCCGGGTTCGACTGCATTGACGCGGATGTTGTCGGATCCGAACGACCGCGCCAGTGCGCGCGTCAGCGCCACCACAGCCCCCTTGGCGGTGGCATAGGCCACCATCTGGTCCGCGCCGAAACGCCAGGCGATGGAAGAGAAGTTTATGATCGAGCCGAAGCCGAGTTCCTTCATATGCGGATGCACCGCCTGCGCGGCGAAGAAGTGATGCCGGAGATTGACGTCGAAGCTGCGGTCCCAATATTCTGATGTCACCGCGTCAACGGGATGGCGCTGATCGTCGGCAGCGTTGTTGACCAGGACGGCGACCGGACCAAGCCGCGCGCGCACGCCTTCTACTGAAGCCTGCAGCGCATCAACGTCGGTCACATCGCAATGCAGATACAAGGGAGCTCGCCCGCCGGCACCACCGAGTTCACGCAGCAACGCCTCCGCGGGTTCGTCCTGCACATCGAGGAAGGCCACACGCGCGCCATTCGCCACGAAGGCGCGGACCATATCGGCGCCGATCCCGGAGGCGCCGCCGGAGATCAGCACGACGCGATCGGTCAAGCTCGGATAAATCGCGAATTGTGCGGACATCAGATCACAGAAGCGCTTTGGTTGCCGGATCGAACAGACAGGCGCGCGACATGTCGATGCCGAGCGTTATCGTCTCACCCATGACGGGAGCGTCATCCGGCTCGAATCGGCCGGTGATCTCCAGGTCGCCTAGCCTGAGGACGGCGAGCGTCTCGGCGCCAGTCGGCTCGACCAGTTCGACCGGCGCCTGCATGGGCTCGACAGCAGGTTTGCGCGACTTCAGGTCGGTCGTGAAACGGTAGATGTGTTCGGGCCTAACACCGAGCACCACGTCCTTTGGCGCACCGGCGGGCAGCGGCGCGGCAAGGGCAAGAGTGGCGTCACCGCCGTCAGCGGCGCGCACCGAGATGCTGGTCGAGCCGGTAAACCGGGCGGGGATGAAATTCATCGCCGGCGATCCCATGAAACCGGCCACGAACATGTTGGTCGGCCGGTCATAGATCCGCTTCGGCGTATCGAACTGCTGCACCGAGCCCTGGTTCATCACCGCAATGCGGGACGCCAGCGTCATCGCCTCGACCTGATCGTGGGTGACGTAGACCGTCGTCTTGCCGACGCGATGGTGAAGCTTCTTGATTTCGGTGCGCATGTCGACGCGCAGCTTGGCGTCGAGATTGGACAGCGGCTCATCGAACAGAAACAGCTTTGGGTCGCGTACCAGGGCGCGTCCCATCGCAACGCGCTGCCGCTGGCCACCCGACAATTGTCCGGGCTTGCGGTTGAGCAACTGCTCGATCTGCAGGAGTGCGGCAACCCGCTTTACGGCTTCCGCCTGCTCCGCTTTGGGCACGCCCCGGCTTTCCATGCCGAAGGTGATGTTCTGGCGCACCGTCATCGTCGGATAGAGGGCGTATGACTGGAACACCATCGCTATGTCGCGGTCCTTGGGCTGCACGGAGTTCACCAGCCGGTCGCCGATCCAGATCTCGCCCGAGGTGACGGTTTCCAGGCCGGCGATCATGGCGAGCAAGGTTGATTTGCCGCAGCCGGAGGGGCCGACAAGAGCGACGAACTCCCCGGTTCGCGCCTCGAGATTGATGCCGGCCAGAATCTCGAGCCCGCCATAGCTCTTGTGAAGGTCGCGGATCATCAGCGCGGACATGGGCGATGCCTCATTTGATGGCGCCTCATTTGATGGCGCCTTGTGTCAGGCCGCGCACGAAGTATTTTCCACCGAACAGGTAGATCAGCAGCGGCGGCAGCGCGCCGATCAGCACGGCTGCGCTCATCACATCGTAGGCACGGGCGGTCGTGCCGCCGGCAGTGAGCGCGACCAATGCCGCCGTAATCGGCTGCTGCTGGCCGGAGGTGAAGACGACGCCGAACAGATACTCGTTCCAGATGCCGGTGAATTGCCAGATGACGGTGACGATCAAAATCGGCGGCGACAGCGGCAGGATGATCTTGCGGAAAATCCGCCAGAAGCCGGCGCCGTCGATGCGTGCCGCCTTGATAAGGTCGTCCGGTATGCTGACGTAGAAATTGCGGCAGAACAGGGTGGTGAACGAGATGCCCTGGACGACGTGTATTAGTACCAGCCCATAGGTCGAATTGGTCAGGCCGAGCTTGCCGAGCAGGAACGCCCACGGCATCAGCGAGATCTGGCCAGGCATGAAGACGCCGAGCAGCATCAGATTGAACAGAATTTCCGAACCCTTGAAGCGCCATTTCGACAGCACGTAGCCGTTCATGGCGCCGAGGAGCGTGGAGATGAGCGTCGCCGGGATCGTCATCCAGAGCGAGTTGAAGAAATTGCGCTTCATGCCTTCGCAGGTGCCGCTGACGCAATAAGTGCCCCAAGCCTGCGCCCACGCGTCGAGGCGGAAGCTGCGCGGCAGCGAGATGAGGCCGTTGCGGGCAATGTCGGACTGCTCCCGCAACGAGTTGAAGACGACGACCAGCAGCGGTGCAAGGTAGATGACGGCGAAAAGCGTCAACACCGCGTAGACAAGAAAGCGAGCCCAGAAATATCGCCGCGTCGCCGCGGCCGCTTCGGGATCATGCCGGGCGTTGGCGGCAATTTCAGCCATTGCGGCCCTCCGCCCGCCTGCGCCAGACGATCCACACGGAATAGGGCACCAGGACAACCGCAAGGGCGGCGAGCATCATCATCGCCGCGGCGGCACCCTCGCCGATCTGCCCGCGCTGGAACATCAGGTCGTAGACATAGATCGCCGGGAAGGTAGTCGACACACCTGGGCCACCCCGCGTCAGCGCCGCCACCAGGTCGAAGGTCTTGATGGCGAACTGGATCTGAATGACCGCCACCGCTAGAAAAATCGGGGCGATCGTCGGCAGGATGACCTTCCGATAGGTCCGGGAAACCGACGCACCGTCGATCTGCGCTGCTTTGATAAGATCCGGATCGACCGACCGCAGGCCAGCCAGAAAAAGCGCCATTGCGAAGCCGGACGACTGCCAGATACCGGTTATGATCACCGCATAGATTGCGGTGTTGCGGTTGGCCGTCAGCGCGAAGCTGAAGTCGGCCCAGCCGAGCCCCCGCACGAAGGCCTGGATGCCGTCGACGGGATTATAGAGCCAGCTCCACACCGTGCCGGTGACGATGAAGGAGACTGCCAGCGGATAGAGGAAGATCGTGCGCCAGACCGCCTCGCCGCGAACGCGCTGGTCGATCAGGATCGCCAGAAGCAGGCCGATGGCCATCGAGCCGACGATGTAGAAGCCGCTGAACAGAAAGAGGTTGGTGTAGGCGATATTCCAGCGCCGGTTCGCCCAGAGCGAAGCATAATTGTCCAGGCCCACGAAGCCATAGGTCGGCATCAGCGACGAACTGGAGAGCGAGAGATAGAGCGTCCACAGTGTGAAGACGAAGACGTAGACGAAACTCGCTGCGAGCGACGGCGCCAGCACCAGAATGGGCACTATGGTGCCCAGGCGCTGCCGCCACGGGGTTGCGGGAGCCGTAACCGGTACGGTCAGGTCACGCGTCGACATCGGCTGCTCCGGCGAAGTCGGGGCCGGGCGACGCGCGCCAAGCCATCATCGGCAGCTTCTTCACATCTGCGCTTCGGCGGCATCGGCCATCGCGCTGGCTGCGTCCTGCGCGGTCATGTCCGGCGTCGCCACGAATTCGGTAACCGTATCCATGATCGCGCCGCGCACCTTCTGCGGGATCGTCATGTTATGCGCCATCGACCGGACAAGCGTGCCGCCATCGATCGACGCCTGCAGATCCTTCTGGGAGAGCTGCTGGCAGGGATTGAAGCCGTTCGAAAGATCGACGTCGAGACGGGCCGGGATCGAGCCCTTGGTCTGATTGAAAACCGTCTGGAACTCGGGTGACAGGATGGTGCTGGCGAGCAATTTCTGCCCCTCGACGTAATCCGGATCCTTCTGCTGGAAGAACACGACCGAGTCGGAATTCAGGATGAAGCCCGGCTTGCCCCAGTCGGTCGGCGCCTGGACGCAGACATAGTCGGTGCCCTGCTTGAAGCCGCCGGCCGTGAGCAGGCCAAGCGTCCAGTCACCCATGATGTGGAAGGCGGCCTCGCCGCGGCCGACCAGATGCGACATGCTATCCCAGTCGCGTCCGTTCATGCCGGGGTCCATATATTTCGTCGTCATGGTGCGGAACTGTTCGAAGGCCTTGACCATGCCGTCGCTGCGCATCGCCTCGACGTCACCCTCGACGAACGCCTTCTTGAAGAGATCGAGATCCATTCCGTAGACGACGACCTCGAACACCGTCGAATCGGTCCAGTCGGCGGTCGAGTGCGAGATGCAGATCTTGCCCGATGCCACGACCTTGTCGCAGGCGGCGTTGAAGTCCGCCCAGGTCTTCGGCACCTCGGCGACGCCTGCTTCCTGCATGACCTTCGGCGACGCCCACAGCCAGTTGATGCGATGGATATTCATCGGCGCCGCCACCCAGCTGCCGGTCGGCTTCATCACCGGCAGCAATTCGGGAGCAACGACCTTTTCCCAGTTTTCCGCCGTCGCCAGTTCGTCGAGATTGGCGGTCATACCGGTCTCGTTCCATTCGGCGATCTCGGGCCCCTTCAGCTGCACCGCGGGGGGTGCATTGCCGGCGATCACGTCGGCGCGCAGTTTCGCCAGCGTGTTGGCCGTGTGGCCGGCGATGGAGGTCTGCTGCCAGGCGCCACCCTTGGCGGTAAACATCTCACCGAGCTTGGCAATAGCCTGCGCGTCCGATCCGGATGCCCATTGATGCAACAGGTTGGTCTTGGGCTCAGCGAATGCGGCTCCCACAACAAAGGTGTACGCCGCAGCGGCCGCAACGGCCGTCCTCAGATATTCCATCGTTTCACTCCCATAGGTGATGCACGGTTCGTATCGACCGCTTGTGGACGCAGTTTTGAGCTCGTCGCAGACAATTTGAGGTCGTCGCAGACGGGGATGCAGTATCTCCGTTCTTTCCAAGATGACATATTTGAGCTATCAGTCAACGTCCTTTGTGCTCATCATGAACAAACCTTCGCTTAGAAACTGGCTGATCGACAAGCCCTCCGCATCACCGGAGAGCCTGATCGTGCGCTGCCTGCGTGAGCGCGGCGTGCTTTCTGCCTCGCAAATCGCGCATATCACAGGCTTGGCGCGATCGACGGTCTCAACGGCGCTCAATGGCTTGAAAAAATCCGGAATGGTGATCGAATCCTCAGCCCATCACGATGGGGCCAGGGGCATTGGCAGGCCTGCCGCGACCTTGACGCTCAATCCTGTTGCGGGCACCTGCGTCGGGATCCATCTGGGCCTCGATGAGATGCGGTGCATCGTTGCCGACGTCTCGCATTCTGTCATTGCCGAACAAACTCTTCCCATGGGTCTGGACTACCAGCCACAACAGGCGGCCGAGCTCGCCAAATCAGCAATTGCCCAATGCTACGAAGAGAACGGTCTGCCGATGGCGGGGCTCCTGGGGGTTGGGGTTTCCGTCTCGGGCCCTGTCAGCCGCGAAGGCGTGGTGCAGCGTGCGAGTATTGTTCCGACCTGGGCCGGGGTCAACATCCGCGATGTGTTCGGGCCGGTTCTCGAACAGCCGATTTTCGCCGACAACGAGAGCAACTGCTCGGCCATCGCCGAGCTGATGTGGGGCGCGGGAGTTGGCCAGGACGATTTCGTCCTGTTCAAGATCGATCTCGGCGTCGGCGGGGCCATTGTCCAGCACGGCCGGCTGGTGACGGGCATCGCCGGCGGCGCCGGCGAATTCGGGCATATCAGCATCGATCCAGGCGGCGATCTTTGCCGGTGCGGCAATCGCGGCTGCCTGGAGCTTTATGCGAGTTTTGCCCGGCCGCTGGAGCAGATTTCGCGCATCGTGCGGCGGCCGGTCACGATGGACGAGGTGATCATGATGGCTGAGCAGGGCGACGTCGGGGCGCTGCGAATGATCGAGGACACCGCGCAGTTCGCCGGCCGCGGCCTTGGTCTGATCGGCTCGGTGATCAATCCGCCGCTCATCATCATCGGTGGCCGCATGGCTTTGGCAGGCGACATTCTCCTGGCACCGCTGATCGCGTCATACGAACGCCACACGCTCATCAAGTCCCGCGATATCGCGCCCGCCCTGCGCACGCGGATAATCGTTGGCAAGCACACAGAGAACGATGCCTTGCTCGGCGCAGTCGGCCTGGTGCTGCGCCACAACAGCCGGCTGCAATGATTTCGGTTCAATCTGGCTTTTGACCGCTCTTCGTTTTCAAGCTCGGTGCACAGAAGCCCACAGGCGCATCTGCTTGGTGGTCAACTCGGCGACTTGACGGGGCGCAAGAACAAAGCGAAAACGCTCGAAGCGAGTCCGGGAGGCGGCGATTGCCCATGCGTATTGCGAATGACCCGGCGGACCTATTCCGTCACGTGAGCGCCGAGAAGGCCGTGTTCTACCGCTGCATCATGGACGTCTTCGCGGCGGCGAAGCGGCAATACCGTTTGCAGTTGCGGCCGGACGAAGTGCTTGCCGAAGCCCAATGGCCGAACAAGCCGCCGCGCATTGAGGACGTGAATACGGCGCTCGCCCAGCTCACGGAATGGGGCAATCTCGAATCGCATCCCGACACTGCTCGGGTTTCAAGCCTTAGCGACTTCTACCGTGCACGCTTCCTCTACCGGCTCTCGCAGGGCGGCGAGGCCGTGGAATCGGCCTTGGCGACATTCGTGCTGACCTTGCAGCGCCGCGCCGAGCTGCAAACCGTGGCGCTTGAAGACATAGCGAGCCGACTTCAGGCACTGCAGGCACTGGCGCAAGCAACCCAACCCGACGTGGCCAAGATCCACGAAACACTGCGGGATCTTGTGCGCGTCTTCGAAGGCTTGGCCGAGAACGCGCAGGCGTTCATGGCCGGCGTCGCTCGCAGCATCGAGCTGCAGCAAGCCGAAGCAGAAGCGGTCGCAAACTACAAGAAGCGGCTGATCGACTATCTCGAACGCTTCATGGGGGATCTGGTGCGCCGTTCCGACACCATCGCACGCCTCATCCTGGCGTTGGAGCCTGACGTCGAGGCGCTGCTTGGACAGGTGGCAGAGCGCGAATCGCGGGACACGGCTCCAGGCGGCGCGCAGGATCAGGCCGAAGCGCGGAAAGGCTATCTGCGAGCCTGGCGAGAGCGCTGGAAGGGTCTGCGCGGCTGGTTCCTCACCACCGGCCATGAGCCGCCGCAAGCCGAACTGCTGCGGGCGCGGGCACGTTCGGCAATCCCGCAGCTTCTGGCCGCTATCGCTGCACTGAATGAGCGGCGCAGCGGCCGCAGCGATCGCTCTGCCGACTTCCGCCTGCTTGCCGGCTGGTTTGCCGCTTGCGCAGACGACGGCGAGGCACACCGGCTTGCGCGGGCTGCCTTCGCTCTCAATCCGGCGCGGCATTTCTCGCTAAACGCCAGCGCCGACGCCGAGCTGCCGGCCAGCACCTCCTGGGCCGACGCCCCGCCGCTCCAGATTCACCCGCGTTTGCGCGAGTATGGCGAAGCGGCCCCGCGCGGACCGCTACCACGCGTGCGCGACCGCGCCGAAGAGCGCGCGTTCCTGGCGCTTCAGCTCGCGGAGGAGTCACAACAGGTCGAAGCGGCGCGCAGGCGTCTCGCCACCAGCCGCCCGGCGCGGCTTTCGGATCTCGGGGAACTCGACAAGCACGCCTTCGGCCTGTTCCTGGGCCTGCTCGGGGAGACACTGGCCGAGCAAGCCGGGCCGGAGACGCCGGTGCAACGCCAGACCAGCGACGGCTTGCTGCACATCCACCTGAAGCCGCTTGCCCCCGACAGCCGCGCCACGATCGACACGCCGCATGGCGTCTTTGCCGGGCGCGACCATCTGATCACCATCACCCCCTTGCAGGACGGTCGATGAAGGCGGCGAACGGTTCCAACGACGATCGCGGCATCGGCCTGCTGCAGCAGCGCTTCCAGCGCGAGGAGTTTCGCGCCTGTGTGCGCGCGCTTTTGATGACGCCGCTGATCGGCCCGGGGCACGAGGATTTCGCCGCAATACGCCGCCAGGCCGAAGCATTGCGCGAATGGTTTTCTCGCGAGACCGGCTGGATACTGCAGGTCGAGCGGGAGGGCGCGCGCCTCTACAAGCGGCCCGGAAACCTGACCGACACCACGCGTGGCATTGCCGGCTACGATCGCCGGCGCTACGTGCTGCTTTGCCTCGCCTGCGCGGTGCTCGAACGCGCCGACCCGCAGATCACTTTGCGTCTGCTCGGCGATCGGCTGCTGGAACTCGCAGCCGAGCCGACGCTCGACTTCAGCTTCGCCCTCGAGGCGCAACACGAGCGGCGCGAACTCGTTTCAGTGTGCCGCACATTGCTGAGCCTCGGCGTCTTGCACCGCGTGGCCGGCGACGAGGAAACGTTCGTGCAGGCTGGAGGCGATCAGGCGGATGCGCTCTACGACGTGCAGCGCCGCATGCTGTCCGGCATGCTGGCGGCGGTGCGTGGCCCCTCCACCTGGACGCCGGAAGAGGTGCCGGCAACGCTCGAAGAGCGGCTGTGCGCGCTGGTCGGAGAACATGTGGCGGACAGCGAGGAAGGCCGGCGCACGGCGCTGCGCCACCAGCTCGCACGCCAGCTTCTCGACGATCCGGTCGTCTATGTCGAGACGTTGGACCCGGAAGCCCGTGCGTATTTCTTCAACCAGCGCGGAACGATGGCCGCCCGCCTGTGCGACGCCGCCGGCCTGGTGGCGGAACAGCGCGCGCAAGGGCTGGCGCTGGTTGACGAAACCGGTCTGCTGACTGACCTGGCGATGCCTGCCGAAGGCACCGACGCCCATGTAACGCTGCTTGTGGCCGAGTATCTGGCCGCCGGGCAAAGGCAGCGGCGAGCCGATGGCGGCGACATGGCGCAGGCCTCCGGCCGGGATATCCACGAGCATGACATTGCCGGCTTCCTGCACGAGGCCAAGGCGCAGTACGGCCGTTACTGGCGTAAATCGGCGCGCGAACCAGGCGCCGAACGCGAGCTCGCCGCCATCGCGATCGAGCGATTGGAAAAACTGCAGCTGGCGGTGCGGGAAGCCGGCGTCGTCCGCCCGCTGCCGGCGCTCGCGCGCTTCGCGTTGGGCGACGCCGAAATTCGCGAAACGCGCAACGTGCCGGCAGCGGACGTCGGCTTTCGGTTCGAACCGACATGAACGACCGGTTGGACCTGCTCGGCCTGACGCCGGAAAAACCGGCTTTGCCGATGCCCACACGGCAGCGCTGGCAGCCACTGCGCCTGGGCCTGGTGGAACTCTTTCACTACGACAGCGAGGAATTCTGGTTCCGCGACGGCCATCTGTTGCTGCGCGGCAATAACGGCACGGGCAAATCCAAGGTTTTGTCGCTCACGCTGCCGCTGCTGTTCGACGCGCAGCTCAAGTCTTCGCGCGTCGAGCCCGACGGCGACAGCGGCAAGAAGATGGCCTGGAACCTGCTGATGAACAGCTACGACCGGCGCATCGGCTATGCGTGGATCGAGTTCGGTCGCGTTGCGGAAGACGGCACGCCGCGTTTCCTTTCGCTCGGCGCCGGCCTTTTTGCGACAGCAGCTCGTCCGCAGGTCGACAGTTGGTTCTTCCTGCTGGAAGACACCGAGGGCGCGCCGCGTATCAACCAGGATCTGTGGTTGACGAGCCCGCAGCAGGTCGTGCTGACCAAGGAGCGCCTGCGCGACGCGCTCGACGGCCGTGGCCAGGTGTTCGACAGCGCGGCCGGCTACCGTCGCGCCGTCGACGAGCGCCTGTTCCATCTGGGCACCAAGCGCTACGACGCGTTGATGGACACGCTGATCCAGCTTCGCCAGCCGCAACTTTCCAGAAAGCCGGACGAAACCGCGCTTTCGAATGCGTTGACCGAGGCCCTGCCGCCGCTGGCGCCCGAACTGCTCGGTGACGTTGCCGAAGCGCTCGGGCAGTTGGAGGAAGACCGCCGCCAGCTCGACGAATATCAAATCCTGGCCAAGGCCGTCAGCCGTTTCGAGGAGCGTTATCGCGTCTACGCTGGCACGCAGACCCGCCGGCAGGCGCGCTCGTTGCGCCAGGCCCAGACGGAGTTCGACAATGCCAGCCGGGCACGAGGTGAGGCCCAAGCTCGCTTCGACGAAGCGCAAAGGCAGGAAGCGCTGGAGCGGACCGCTCATGATAGCGCCGAGATCACTCTGGCGCGCGGGCGTGCGCGGCTCGATACCTTGCGCTCCGATCCGACGATGCAGGACGCCAACCGCCTCGAAAATGCCGAAAAGGAGAAGGCGGCGCGGCTGCAGGCGATGCAGAGGGCGACATTGGCCGTCGAAGAGGCGGGCCGACGACTGGAGCTCAGCAGCGAAGAAACCGAACGCGCAACCCGACGCGTGGAGCAGGCGGAACGCGCATTGACCGATTTGCGCCGGGAAACCGCCGTTCACGCTGATGGGGCGGGCATCGCCGGCCAGCACGCCGCAAACCTCCTCGCCAAATTGGAGGCTTCCGCGCTGGCCGCACTGACGCAGCATGCTTTCGACGCGGCCTGCGCCGAGCTTCGCAGCCTCGTTGCCGGCCGGCGTGAACAGATCGCGTTGCTGCGTCGCCGCCACGGCGAAGTCGCTCAGGCCGAGGCCGCCTATATGCGGCGCCGCGAAATCCGGGATGAGCGGCAGGTCGAAGCCGAGGAGGCTGCCGAGCGTCGGACCCGAGCTGACGCTGAGGTCGAACGACAAGGCCGGGACCTGGTGGAAAGCTGGGACCGCCATTTTATCGGCCTGAAGCAATTGCAGATCGATCCCGACAGCAGGCCGGCGGCACTGACGGCCCTGGCGGAATGGACAGCCTCGCTGCAAGGCGACAACCCAACTCGCCACCTCCTGCAATCGGCGTATCAAGCAGCCAGTCTCTCTCTGACACAGCGTCGCGTGGCGCTCAACGACCAGCGACAGGCGCTGGAGATGGAATACGGGCTACTCGAAGACGAACGCGGACGCCTCGAAGCCGGCGACGACATGGCGCCGCCCCTGCCCTACACGCGCGACGCCTCCGTCCGGGACGCGCGGCAGGGCGCGCCGCTCTGGCAAGTGATCGATTTTCGCGGCGCAGTAGCTGCACCGCAACGCGCCGGCCTTGAAGCCGCGCTCGAGGCGGCCGGATTGCTCGACGCCTGGTTATCGCCTGACGGACGCCTCCAGGCCGGCGACGGCGGCACCCTGCCTTACGATACCCAGCTGCTGGAACGGCAACAGCATTTTCCATCGCTCGTCGACTCGCTGGAAGCCACAGTGCCTGCCGGTTGCGCCGTGCCGGCCAGTATCGTCGAGCGGGTGCTGTCGGGCATCGCATCGGCGGATGACGATCCGATCGATAACGAGGCCTGGATATCCACCGACGGCCGCTTCCGCCTCGGCGCGCTGTCCGGAGCGTGGGGCAAGCCGGAGGCGGTCTACATTGGCCACGCGGCCCGCGCCGCAGCCCGCGCGCGGCGCCTGGCCGAGATTGCTGGCCTCCTTGCGCAACTCTCCGACGAGTTGGCGGCCCTGCGAGTGAAAGGCGAGCAGCTCGCGCTGGACCGCAAACGGGCCGACGAGGAATGGCGCCTTACGCCTTCCGACGAGGAATTGCGGCGCGCTCATATGGCCGCTGCCGCGGCCGCCGACTCCGCGCGCCTGGCCAGCGAAAAACTGACCGAGTCCGACACGCGCTGCCGCGAGAGCGAACAGGCGCTCAAGGCCGTGCGGGAACAGCTCGCTGCAGATGCCATGGACCTGCGCCTGCCGGCAACGCCTGATGCACTGCCTACCGTCGAAGCGGCGCTGGATCATTACCGCGATGCACAGGTGCGGCTCGAGCAAGCAGCTCACGAGTTTTGCCTGGCACTGCCCGAGCAGCAACGGCAGCGCGACCGCCAGCGTGAGGCGCGCAGCGACGTGCAGCAGCGCGAAGAGGAACTCGTGGCGGCCCGCATTGAAACGGAAGATGCCACTGCCCGGCTCGAGCTGCTGCGGGAAACGGTCGGCGCCAAGGTCGAGGAACTGCAGCGAAGGCTGACCGTTGCCCGCCGAGCCGCCGAAACCGGCGAAGCCGAGCTGAAGCTCGCCGGCGAAAGATTGCGCAAAGCGGGTGAGGCACGCGCGGTTGCCGGGCAACAGGCCGAGACAACGAACGCCGTCCTTCAGGAGCGCGGCGAAGCACGCTCCGAGGCAATCTCCAGACTGCAGCAGTTTGCAGGCACCGGCCTGCTGTCTGCAGGGCTGCCGTCTATCGAACTGCCTGACATCGGCAGCCCGTGGACGATCGACCCCGCGCTGACGCTGGCCAGGCGCGCGGAACAGGAGCTGTCGAACCTCAGGGATGACGACGATGTATGGACGCGCGTCCAGCGGCAGTTGGCTGAGGAACTGACCGAGTTGCAGCGCGCACTGGGCGCGCTGGGCCATCAGGCCCAGGCCGATCCCAGCGACTGGGGTTTAAGGGTAGACATTGTTTATCAGAACCGGCGCGAACGGCCGGACCGCCTCGCCAAGCGGCTGGCCGAAGAGATCGTCCAGCGCGGCGAGCTGCTCAGCGCCAACGAACGCGCAGTCCTGGAGAACCATCTGCAAGCCGAAATCGCCGCAGAGATCCAGCGCCTGTTGCAGGCCGCCGAACGCCAGGTCGATGCCATCAACAACGAATTGCACAAGCGCCCGACCTCCACCGGCGTGCGCTATCGCCTGTTGTGGCAGCCGCTGTCCGAAGAGGAAGGCGCGCCGGTGGGCCTCGACACGGCGCGCAAGCGCCTGCTCAACACCAGCGAGGACCTTTGGTCGGCAGACGATCGGCGCGTCGTCGGCGCGATGCTGCAGCAGCGCATCGCCGCCGAGCGCGAGCGCGCTGATGCCACCGGCGGAAAGGACAGCGGCGGCACCTTGCTCGACCAGCTGGCCCGCGCGCTCGATTATCGCCATTGGCACCGCTTCCGCGTCGAACGCTGGCAGGACGGCCATTGGCGCAAGCTTTCCGGACCCGCCTCGAGCGGCGAGCGGGCGCTCGGCCTCACGGTGCCGCTCTTTGCCGCTGTCGCCAGCTTCTACAGCCAGAGCGGCTATGCCTTGTCCCCACGGCTGATGCTGCTCGACGAAGCCTTTGCCGGAATCGACGACACAGCGCGAGCGCATTGCATGGGGCTGATCCGCGAGTTCGATCTGGACTTCGTCATCACCAGCGAGCGCGAATGGGCCTGTTATGCCGAACTGCCGGGTGTCGCCATCTGTCAGTTGCAGCGGCGCGAAGGCATCGATGCCGTATTCGTCTCGCGATGGACCTGGGACGGACGAGAGAAGAAGCCCGCGGCCGATCCCGATCGCAGATTTGCGCCGGCATGAGCGATCAAATCGACCCGCGTCTTCAGCGCCTGCTCGGCGGCGATCATCTTGCCTCGCTGCGCAAGCGGCTGCGCCAACGTTTCGAGCGCGCGCCGCTCGAAGGCGCCGTCGATCACATTCGCGTCGTCGGGCTCAGTGACGAGGAGCACGCGGCACTGGCGGGGCTGCTCGGCCGCCCGCAGCGCCGATCGAAGTCCCTGCAGATCGACGTCCGCCGCGTCGATGCCGACCTGCGGCGCGCCGGCATCGCCACTTCGCTGCACGAGGCGTTGGAAAGGCTTGACGGCTCTATCCTTCATCTCGCCGGAGCACGCCTTCGACAGCAAGCTTTGTGGTCGAGCGTGGTAGATGGTTGCAGCCATCCCGACCTGGCCAGGCTGCTGCTGACGCCGGGAGGCATCGGCCTCGTCAAGCGGCTCGCTCGGCAGGATACGGTCGCGGCTACGGAGCTTTGCCGGCGTGCCGAAGAGGTGCTGCGGCTCCTGCCGGCAAAAGGCATAACACGTTCGCAACTGGCGGCGGACGTGCTGGGCGATGCCCATGCGCTTGACAATGGCCGCGCGGCCGCGGCACTCGTGCTGACCGTCCTGCGACAGATCGCCAGGCCCGCTCCCGACGCAGCAGCTGCCGACGAAGATGACGAGACGGTACGGGAATCGAGAGAGGACGTCATTGCGGATCCGGCCGCCGGCGCGGAGCGGATACGCGAGACATGGGCCAGAGCAGGCGTTCTGGTCAACGAGCTGGCACGCCCCGCCCTGTTCCTGAACCTGCCGACAAGTGGGACCGAAAGCGATCGATTGCCCCTGGGAGAACCGGCCTATGCGTCGCTGCGATCGCTGCTGCGCTCGCCGTCCCGATGGGAGGTAGCCGGCCGCAACGTTTACGTCTGCGAAAATCCCAACCTGCTCGCCATCGCCGCGGACCGATGGGGGGCAGACTGCGCGCCGCTGGTGTGTACCGACGGGATGCCGGCCGCCGCGCAACGATGCCTCCTGGCTCAACTCGCACTGGCGGGCGCGCGGCTGCGCTATCACGGCGATTTCGACTGGCCCGGATTGCGTATAGGCAACCAGGTCATGCGAGAACATGGTGCGGAGCCATGGCGCTTTGGCGCCGCGGACTATGTTGCCGCCGTGCGGACGGTGCCAGGCCTGGCGCACCCGCTTGGAGGAAACATGGCCGAAGCGTCATGGGACGGAGCGCTGGCGCCCGCGATGCGCGAGCACGGCGTGGCCATCGCGGAAGAGGCGCTGGCTGCCTCGTTGTTGCCGGACCTCGACGATCGATGAGGCTGCATTCTTCAAAGCAGGACGCATTTTCAGCCTGACAGCTGCACTTCGGGCGCGGCACGCTCGCAGATCATGTCATTGAGCTGCTGCCGGGGCAGAACGTGACGCGTGAAAAACCTCTCACTGGAAGTGTTGAGCGCAATAGGCTATATGACCATCTACATGGTCAGGAGCGCGACATGAGTGTGATCAACCTGGCAGATGCCAAAGCCCATCTGAGCGAGTTGGTGGATCGGGTTGAGGCAGGAGATACGATCGACATCACCCGGCGGGGTAAACCGGTCGCACGGCTCACCGCCGTGGCGAGACCGCGGCGGCGGATCGACGCCAACCTCCTGCAATCCTTGACCGCGACCATGCCGCCTCAGGCCGAGAGTTCTGCCGATCTGGTACGGTCGATGCGGGATGGCGACCGCTACTGATGCACTATCTCGACACGTCACTGATCGTTGCTGCCCTTTCGAATGAACGGACGACGCCGCGCGTTCAGGGCTGGCTGGCAGAGCAGGACCCGGCGCGGCTTCTGATCAGCGACTGGACCATCACCGAGATGTCGTCTGCCATGGCGATCAAGCTGCGAACCGGGCAGATCAACGTGGAGCAGCGCGCAGCAGCGCTCGCGATGTTCCACAAGCTGGTCGCCGAGAGCTTCACCGTGCTGCCGGTCACCGGCGGGCATTTCCGCACGGCGGCAAAGTTTGTCGATCAGCATGGTCTCGGGCTTCGCGCTGGCGACGCGCTGCATCTCGCCACGGCATCGGAGCACGGCGCCACGGTGCATACGCTCGACCAAAAGCTCGCCGAGGCTGGACCGTTGCTCGGCGTGGCGACGCAGTTGCTGGCATGATCCGAGCTCCTTGCATGTTCGGATTGCGGCTATTTGTGCAAGATAGCTGCACTCCCCCACGGATGGCCGTCCGCCGGGAGTGGACAGATGGAACGGTTGCTACGCTGATCATTCCGCCAAGCGGCTTTCCGCTACTCGTGCTTGTTCTGATCGGCCTGTGTCTTGGCGTGCGGCAGGCGACTAAGGCGCAATGATGTGCATCACCAAGCATCGCCCTTCCCGGCCGCAAGTTGTGGCGAAATCTTTTGCCAAGCCCTTTGCGCAGGCTGACAGGCTTCTTCCCGGTGCAAACTTCGGCGACACTTATGCATTGGTTGTAACAGGTCTCGCCTTGGACGCTGTCGGCGTTTCGCAGCAGGTATTCGGGAGGCAGCCAAGTTGGATCAAATGGCTGCTGGTGTTGCGAAATGGCATTGTGACGCCTTTCGGCTTGAAAACTGGACCGGAGCGCGGAAGTGGCGCTCACATTGGCTTCCTGCCGATTGTCAGGCAGTCCACCAATTCTGTCGTGTTCGGTTTCGATGACTGGCATCTCGATTTCCGCGTGTTATTGGAAGTCAAGGAACGCAAATCGGCCCATCATGAGATCTCGGTCTCGACCGCAGTCAAAACCCACAATTTGGTAGGCAGCAGTTATCTTGCGTTGGTGAAGCCATTTCACCGTATCGTCGTTCCTGCGATGCTGATGCAGGTGGTTTCCGGCCACTAGCGTGGCCGAGTAGGGCTCGGCCGCGATCGGGTCGAACGAAGACGTGCCGATTTCCATCAGGGGCCCACCGCCGTGGTTGACCGTGTGGTCGGTGATGGTGGTGAAGCCCGTGGCCTCCCGAGAAGCCGGGCAGGTCCGCGCAATCCACGACGGGACTACCCGATCCGCCATCGCGATGCCTCACGAGATCAGTTGATGACTCTTCGCCCATCGCGTGATCGCATCTCGGGATGCAGGGGCGGGTCCAAAGAAGTGCTCCTGTTTCGAAATATTCGAAATATAGACGCCCTTCTTGAAGAACAGGAACATCTGCATCAGGTCATAGCCAAGCTCGGAAAACAGCTTGACCGGGCGCGCCAGCAAGCGGAAAACCAGCCACGGCACAACCCGCACCTTAAGGCGTTTCTTTATGACCTCGGAGACGAGATCGGCGATCTCCTGCTGGCTTTTGGGGCCATCGCGCCAGCCGACATCGATCGTTTGGTTGTTGATTTCGGCGCCGGGATAGGTCGCGGCTTTGGCGAGATATGAGGCAAGATCATCGGTCAGCACATAGGACCACTTCGTGGTTTTATCGCCCATCGCAAGGAACCGGCTGGCTTTCACACCCTTCGCAATATAGTCCGAGCTCTGATCGAGAAATGTAGGGGCGCGGACAAATACATATGGCACGCCGGAGGTCTTTATCAGATCCTCGGCCACTTTCTTGGCGTGAAAATGCGGCACTGTTGACGCCGCCTCGCAACTGACGATGCTGAGAAAGACAAATCGGCCAACATTGGCTCTTGCTGCGGCCTCTATAAGATTCTTGTTGCCCTGAAAATCCGTGTCTAGGCTTCCCTTCATGTAGCTGTTGGCCGAGCTGACGACGACGTCCACGCCCTGCAACGCACGATCCAATGAGGCTGGATCCATCATGTCGCCGCGCACCCATTCGATGTCGGCGCTGTCATTTGAGGGCGCGCCCTTACGCGACATCGCAACGACGGCCACATTCGCATCTTGCGCCAGGTTGCGGAGAATCTTGGCTCCGAGGAATCCTGTGGCGCCGACGAGCAGGACCTTTTTTGTCCCCGTCGCGCTTGAACTTGCGGTCTCGGCAAGTGCCTTCTTATCCGAGGCGGTCGAGGGATGCGGTGATTGAGTCAATCTAATCTCCTGTCATGAACTGGTATCGGTTCGGGCGCTCAGGGCGGCGTAATCGATGTAGCCTCGCGCAGTGCCACCGAAGGTGCTTGGGTCTGCCTTGTTCATCGCTGCTTTGGCCTTCAGCCGGACGACGAAGTCCGGATTGGCAAGGACCATCTGCCCAGGTCAGCGCCGATCTGGGTCGCGCCGTTGAAGCCCTTGTGCACCATTCCAATATCGGGATAAATCTGGCAAAGTAGAAATCATCTTTCCATTCATGGAACAATCGGTTGAACCATTTGAACGACATGGCGCTGTTCGTAGAGGTGGCCAAGGCCAGGAGCTTTCGGAAGGCGGCGGACGCTCTCGGCATGCCAAACTCAACGCTGTCGCGACGTATCAGCGAGTTGGAGAAGGCGATCGGCCTGAGACTGCTGCATCGCACGACGCGCAAGATCGAGCTCACCGAGGCCGGCCAGCTTTATTTTGAACGGAGCAAGCGAATCGTCGACGAGGCGCGGCTCGCGCACGAGCAGCTCGGCGCGATGGTTGAGCAGCCGAGCGGCGTCCTGCGGGTTTCGCTCCCGGTCGACTTCGCCACGCTTTACCTCACGCCGATCATCGGCGACTTCGCGCGGCACTATCCCGGTATCACCTTCGAATTCGACCTGACCCCACGCCGCGTCGATCTGGTGGCCGAGCCGTTCGATTTGGCGATCCGCATTGGCAAACTGGAAGATTCCAGTCTGATCGCGCGCCTGATCGGGCGGCATTCGCGCCACCTCTATGCGTCTCCTGGCTATCTCGAAGCGTCAGGCGAGCCCGCGACACCGGCGGAGCTGGCGGAGCATGAATGCATCTGCATGCCACGGACCCCGACCTGGACTTTGCACCAGGGGATGAACAAGGTCGATGTCGGCGTTCGCGGCCGCTTCACGCTCAACAGCGTCGGGATGATCCGCGCCCTGGCGGTTGACCACCAGGGCATCGCCATGCTTGCCGAGAAGATTGTCGCCGAAGATGTGGCCGCTGGTCGGCTCCGGCGCATCCTGCCCAAATGGCAGGGATCGTCGGTCAGCATTCACGCCGTCACCGAAACTCGCCTTATTCCAGCCAAGACCCAGCGCTTCGTCGAATTCCTGTCCTCCAGGTTGGTGGAGGCTTGAACATGCTATCGCCCCGGGTTGCGCGCTACTCCCACTCGATTGTTCTGAAGCATCATAACGCATTGATCCATCGAGGAAAATCTTTCCGCTGACATCGCAGAACCGTATCCCGGATCCGCCAGAAATTTTCACACTTGAATTCAAAGGAGAATTTCGGCGATCCGCGATTTGCTCGGTTTCAAAGACCATCGGTTGGTCTATTTTCGTCGGAGTTCTCCGCAAAGCGGCGTCTCCAGCCTGCCAAAAAGACCGTCAGCGACGGTGAAGTCCGTCGCCCTCGGTAGGGTGGCCCTCGCGCCGGTTGCGATATGGCGCACATTCGCGGATTGAACGATGCCACTTCAAGCGATCGCAGCTCAGCTTCCGACCGGATACGGCAAGCGTCGCCGGCAACCTGCAGCGCGTCAGTCGCGCGATATGGACAGCCCCGCGAGAAGCGGAGCGTACGCGGCGAGCCTGCGGGATACGAACTCCGTGAAGAGCCGCACGCGCTTCGTCTTGCGTGTCTCCCCCTGAGTGAGAAGCCAGAGCGTTCCGTACATGTGCAGGTCGGTGCCCGGCACCCTCACCAGTAGGGGGTCGGCATCTCCGACGAAGCACGGCAGTGTCGTGATCCCGAGCCCTTGCCGTACAGCAACGATCTGCGCCTCGCCGTCCGTGGTCCTGAATGGAACCCCTGTGGTACGAACCTCACCCTCGCCGGCCCAGTCCGGGATGCCATGAATGCTTATGACGATCCACCGGATAGGATCCGGCGCACCCGCACGCCATGCGGCTAGTCGATCGCGGGACATGTAGATGCCGCCGAACAGCTCCGGCCCCTTCAGGCCGTGAAGATTGAGCGGCAGGGTTTTGCGGTCGTAGACGACACGGATCGCCACGTCGGCCTCTCGGTTGGTCAGATTTGCCAGCTCGCCGGACGACAAGATTGCCATCTCGATGTCCGGATGCAGACGCGCGAAATCGGCGAAGTCCGGCATGAGCAGGTGTGTCGCGAGGGGCGGAGCCAACGTCACCCGCAGAAGCCCGCGCACGATCTGGTCGCGCCCGAAGACGCGCGTCTCCAGCTGGTGCGACGACGCTTCCATCTGGTTCGCGAGCTCGACGACTTCCTCGCCCGCAGCCGTCAGGCGGTAGCCCGAAGGCAGCTTTTCGAACATCTGCGCCCCGAGGCGTTCCTCGAGCTGAGCGATGCGTCGCAGCACGGTCGAGTGATTCACCCCGAGGCGCTCGGCTGCGGCCCGTACTGAGCCTCCGCGCGCGACAGCAAGAAAATAGCGAACGTCATCCCAGTCGATCATGGTGCAATCCCGCACCGCGCGGTGCGCCTTCCAAAGCCGTATCTAACACATCGAACAGCAGTACGGGTGGTCATCATAGCCCCTATGTCGACGAGCGCGGCCCCAATTCCGAACGGCGGACACCGATCGTCGCGGCTGGTGTCAGTCGTCTAGCCGGATCGATTTCGCACCACCGATGTGCGCGCTTCCGCACTCAACAACTGACGCCGGCGGACCCATTTCGAGGGTCTCGGAGGCAGACGCTGTCCCGACACCACGAAAGGAGAAGGTATGGGAAAGCTTGAAGGTAAGGTTGCAGTCATCACGGGTAGTACCTCCGGTATGGCGCTTGCGACGGCGAAACTATTCGTCGACGAAGGAGCCTATGTGTTCATCACTGGCCGGCGGCAGGAGAAACTCGACGAGGCGGTGAAGGCGATTGGCCGCAACGTGACCGGCGTTCGCGCCGACTCCGCCAATCTGGCGGACCTCGACCGGCTCTACGAGAAGGTGAAATCCGTAAAGGGCCACATCGACATCGTCTTCGCCAGCGCCGGCGGCGGAGAAGTCGACAAGCCGATCGGGTTGATCTCGGAGCAGTTGGTCGACGATACCCTCAATATCAACGTCCGCGGTACACTGTTCACCGTCCAAAAGGCGCTGCCGCTAATGCGCGAGGGCGGCTCGATCATTCTCAACGCCTCGAACTCGCACCTCAAGGGATATGCTGGAGCAAGCGTGTACGCGGCTGCCAAGGCGGCGGTCAGGTCGTTCGCGCGAAGCTGGACGAACGACCTGAAGGACCGCAAAATCCGGGTGAACAGCATTAGTCCGGGAGCGATCGGCGACACGGCGGCCTTCGCCGGAATTGCTAAAGAGTTGACGGACTTCTTCGTCACGCTGGTTCCGTTGGGACGCTTCGGGCTTTCTCAGGAGATCGCGGCTGCGGTCCTCTATCTCGCGTCGGACGACAGTCGTTTCACGACGGCCATCGATCTCGTTGTCGACGGGGGCATGTCGCAGGTCTGACCCCAACGCTCGTTCCCAAGCGTGCACGCAGAATTTGATCGATTGGGCGAGCAACCTAGCCAACGTTCGCTTCGCGAACTTTAATTTTAACACGGATCGGAGAAGCATTATGAGCTACGCAATTGTAGGATTCGGCAAGATAGGCCAGGCCCTCGCCCGCGCCTTCGCCCGTAAAAACATCGACGTGACCGTCGCGAGCCGCCGGCCGCCCGAGGTGTTGGCGCCGCAGGCTCGGGCGATTGGACCCACGGTCGTCGCCAAGTCGCTGTGGGATGCACTCGAGGCCGACACGATCATCTTGGCGGTCCCGTTCGGGGAGCATCGCGAGGTTGCGAAGGCCCTGCCGAGCTGGGAAGGCAAGACAGTCATCGACGCGACGAACGCGTTTCCAGTGCCTGAAGAGCTGGACGGTCTTCCGTCCTCCGCCTTCGTCGCGAAGGCGTTCTCCGGCGCCAAGCTCGTGAAAGGTTTCAATCACCTGATTGCGGCAACCTTGGCCGCCGATCCGATCGTCGAGGGCGGGCACCGGGTCGTCTTTCTCTCGAGCGACGACGAGGACGCGATCGCTCCCGTGGCGGCCTTGGCCAAACAACTTGGGTTCGCACCCGTCAAGCTGGGAAAGCTCAACGAGGGTGGCGCGCTGGTGCACGCACGCGGCCGCACTTGGGGCCAGCTGATCTTCCAGGACCTGTTCAAGAAGGAGCAGTAATCGATCTACGACCGTGTGATCTACGCCGAGAACTGGTCGCGCGCTAACTCCTAGAGCAGCGCGCGACCGAATATTGGAGGCCACAAAGTCGCGAAGATTGGGGTGGGCCTGACGGCTTATGGGCGCCGCTCGAAAAGCGGGGAGACGCCCGACAGAGCGGCAGATCTGCGGGTCGCCTAGAATCTATCGACTGCTATCGATGGCCTAGGATTCGCTCGAGTGTCCTCTGCTATCCGATACGTTGTTGAACGGTAAGAAGGGGGCTGTTTGTGGAGGCGTTCAGTATTAGGCGCTGGGGCCATCTGGTCCTGTCATCGCGTGCCATTGCTCGATGTGCGGGCCCGTTTGAGCGCCAAGCGACACACACCATGGCCAGCAACGGTAAGACTGTGATACCATTGCACAAGTTGCGTCGCCGCCGGCAGACTGCCGTTCCCGCGAAGCCGGACAAGCGCAAGTGCTCAGTGTCGTAAGTCTCAACCCGTTGAGCAAGTAGCTGCAGATTATGGAACTTGTCTTCGCCCTTGGCCTGATCGCCTTCAAGGTCGCGTTGCTGATTGCGATCCTGCTGCTGCTGCCTTTGCCGCTGACGTGGCTCGAACGCAAGATCGCCGGGCACATCCAGCAGCGGATGGGGCCGATGCGCGTCGGGTGGCACGGGCTGCTGCAGCCGGTGGCGGACGGCATCAAGCTATTGACCAAAGAGGACCACATCCCGGCCGAAGCCGACCGCTTCCTTTTCAAACTGGCGCCGATCCTGGCGCTCGCCCCGCCCTTCGTGGTGTTCGTCGCGATCCCCTTCGGCGAAAGCGTCTCGGTCCTCGGCGCCGAGATCACGCTCTACGTCTCCAACATGAACGTGGCGCTCCTTTTCGTCTTCGCGGTGATCGGGATCGAGGTCTATGGCGTCATCTTCGGCGGCTGGGCCGCGAACAGCAAATACGCGGTCCTGGGCAGCCTCAGGACTTGCGCGCAGATGATCAGCTACGAGATCCCGATGGGGTTCGCGGTCATCGGCGTGGTCATGCTGGCGCAATCCATGAGCCTGCTCGAGATCGTACGGGCGCAGGCCGATGTCTGGAACATCGTCTACCAACCGGTCGGGTTTTTCGTATTCTTCGTCGCCGGGCTGGCCGAAGCGCAGCGCATACCTTTTGACTTAGCGGAGGCGGAAGGCGATCTGGGGGCCGGGTTCCATACCGAATACAGCGGCATCCGCTTTGCGTTCTTCATGGTCAGCGAATACGCCGTCATGCTGCTGGTGTCGGTTCTGTCGGTCATCCTGTTCTTCGGCGGCTGGAACGGCGTGCTGATCCCGTTGCCGCCGCTCCTCTGGTTCGCGCTCAAGGTCGCGTTCTTCCTCTATGTGTTTATGTGGTTCCGCTTCACCTTCCCGCGCTATCGATACGACCAACTGATGGCGATCGGTTGGAAAGTCTTGCTTCCACTGTCACTGGGGAACATAATTATAACTGGTGTTGCTTTCCTTTAGGGATAGCAGCGGCTTGTAGCGAGGCGCTATGTCGCGCGCACTGGACAGAAGTGGAGCATGGATCGGCTGGGCATTCTTCGCCGATCTAGCGGGCGCCTTGGCGCTGACCTTCGGCTACATGTTCTCCAGATCCGTGACCATGCAGTATCCTGACAAGGAAAAATGGTTGCCCTATTCGCGTTACCGCGGGCATCACTTCCTGACGCGCGACGAAGAGGGCGAGATCAAGTGCGTGGCCTGCGAGCTCTGCGCGCGGATTTGTCCCTGCGACTGTATCGAAGTCATTCCCTACGAGGACGAGAAGGGCAACCGGCATCCAGCAAAATTCGAGATCGACATGGCCCGCTGCCTGTTCTGCGGGCTGTGCGAGGACGCTTGCCCGGCCGATGCGATCGCGCTTGGCCAAGAGTACGAATTCTCGAGTTTTTCCTCGCGTGACCTGGTGGTCGGACGTGACGATCTGCTCGGCAAACCGGGCAAGGCGACGACCGGCGGCGGCGTGGTCGCGGCGCGCCTGAACACCGAACAGGACGTGCTGGTCGAGACGAGTGAGCCGCAGGGATACAACTGGTGGCGGAATATCCGCCGAACGTGAACGCGCGGTAGCCGTCAAGCCGGAGCACAGGAGGCTCAGATGCTTGTCTGCCAAGTCTTGAAGACCAAATCTCCCGAGCTCATCTCGGTCACGCCAGATCAGACGGTCGTAGAAGTCCTGCGGCTGTTTCGGGACAACAACATCGGATTCGTGGTCGTCAGCCGTTCGCCCGGGGAATGCCTGGGCACGCTGTCGGAGCGGGACTGCTGCTATGCGGTGGCTGAATACGGAATCGAGGCGCCCACAATGCGGGTCGCCGACATCATGAACCGCAGTGTGGTGACCTGTTCGACACAGGATTTGCTGCCCTTTGTGATGTCGCTCATGACCGACCGACGCACGCGCCATGTGTTGGTCATGGACGGCGACGCTTCTGTCGGCGTGGTGAGCATCGGCGACGTGGTCAAGCACCGGCTCGACGAATTGCTCCGTACCGAGCAAGCGTTGAGCGATTACATTGCCGGGACCCCTTATCACTGAGGATACAAACCCCGGGGGAGCCGATTAGGGTGAACTGCCCGGAAGCTCGGCAATGCCTCGGCCGCGACTTTCAGGGCGCGCCTCGCCTCCGGTGGCCAAGGCAGCGTGCGCCTTTTGAACCTCCACCGGACAAGGGTATTCGCCCCGCTGCATAAGGCTGTTGAGACGCAGGTCTCTATAATTTTCCGGCACGAACACGAGCCCCCCGGGAAAATGCCTGTTGACCTTGAGCTGCGCCCTCAGTTCGCCCTGGGTGGATTGTACGATCACCTGATCGCGATCCGAAAGGCCAAGCTGCGCGGCGTCCCACGCGCTCATCTCAACATATGGGTCATCCGCCACCGTATTTAGGATCTCCGAGCGTTCGGAAAGATATCCATTGTGGAACAGGCAGTTGCCGGTGACCAACATGAGCCGGTCGGCCGCATTCGGGTTAGGCGGAGGGGCGAAGAACTCGCCAGCCGGCGGCGTCGGATCCGCCGTGGTGAATGCTCCGTCGGCGCCAAGCCCGTCCTGCGTCAGCCCTTGGTAGGCCGGAACCAGCCGGGCAATCTCGCGGAAGATTTCGCCTTGCATCGACGGTTGCATTGCCTGGTTGCGGAGCGCTGCGACGAAGTCCAAGATCGCCAGATTGCTCCGCGCCTCGAAGGCGGGTTCGCGGAACTTGCGGATCGCCTGGATCCGGCCCTCGTTGTTGGTGAAGGTGCCGGATTCCTCTCCATAACCCGCCGCAGGCAGGACGACATCGGCCAGACCCACGGTATCGGTGAGGAAGGTGTCCTGCACGATCAGGAGATCGGTGGCATCAAGCGCCCGCTTGACAAATCCCCGGTCGGGATAGGTCATCAGGGGGTCGCTTCCGACGATATAAAGCGCGCCTACCCGCCCCCTGTCACAAAGCGCCAGCATTGCGTCGAGATCCGCGCCCGGCTCAGGCGGAATTTCGGCGCCCCAGGCCCGTATGAGAGCTGTGCGCGCCGTGTGATCGCCGACCGGGCACAGCCCCGGCAGGGCCGCCGGCAGAACCCCCATGTCCCAGGCGCCCAGCTGGTTGGCTCGGTCGAAGAGGAACTGCATCGCCGGGCCCTTGCCGAGCACGCGGAGAACCCGCAGCAGGTTGGTGAGCTGCTGCAGCGTTGCGCGCGCTTCGGAAAGCCTCAGGAGGTCGGCGCTGACAAGCACAGCGACGCTCCCGCCGTCCAGCAGCGCAGCGGCTAGACGGTCCGGCCCGTCGCTGCCGGTGGTCGCTGGTGCCCAGCCGGTTGCCGCGCCGACGCCCGCAAGAACCTCGCTCGGCAAGGCTTGGCCGGCCGCCGCCACGAGACCGGCCACTACTGCGGCAAGGGCCGCAGCCTCAGCGCCCGGAGCAACGCGAACGACCGCTCGGGCATCGGCGTCCAGCCGGGATGGCCTCGCCGAGAGCATGAGCAACCTGGTCTGCCTCCGCCGCGCCGCGTCTCGCAGCAGGTATTCAGTGACCGGGTTCTCGTCGGTCACGTTGCCACCGACGACAAGCACGCAGTCGTTGCCGATCACCTCCTCCAGCGGCGCGCGGCTGTAGAAGCCCGCCACCAACGGGCCGAGCGTATCGAAGGGCGTGGACCAGCGCGACGAGCAGTCGATGTTGTTGGTCCGGAATACCGTCCGCATCAGCTTCTGGAACTGATAAAGCACCTCGTTGGGCAGGCGCGGCGAGGCCAGCCCGCCCACAGCTTTGCTCTCGATGGCCGACAGGCCTCGGCGCAGGTAGTCCCCGGCTTCGTCCCAGGAAACCGGAACCAGTGCGCCGTCACGACGGATCATCGGCCGCTTGATCCGGTCCCGGCTCCCGACGAAGTCGAGGCCGAAGCGCCCCCGAACGCAAAGCGTTTCGCGGTTGACGCCATGCTCCCACTTCGAGCGGACCCGCATGAACTCGCCCTTGCGCGCGCCGACGGTGAGCTGGCAGCCGGTGCCGCAATGCGGGCAGACCGTGTCGGTCTCGACCAGATCCCAGGGCCGTGCCTTGTAGCGATAGGGGAAGCTCATCAGTGCGCCGACCGGGCAGACCTCGACGCAATTGCCGCACTGATCGCAACTCGCGAGACTGCCCTCGAAGCCGGTGACGGCGGTATCCATGCCTTTTTCGATGGTGCCCAATGCGACCGCTCCGACCACGTCCTCGCACATCCGGACGCAGCGCTGGCACTGGATGCAGCGGTTGACGTTCATGATAATGACGGGGCTGAGACGGATGTCCTCGGAGTGGAACACGCGTTTGGCATCGCGGAATCGGCTTTCCCGGGGCCCGTATGCCATCACCATGTCCTGAAGCTCGCACTCGCCGCCCTTGTCACAGATCGGGCAGTCGAGGGGGTGGTTGGCGAGCAGCATGTCGAGCATGGAAGAGCGCGTTTCGTCGATCAGCGGCGTGTTAGTCCGCACCACCATGCCGTCGGTGACCGCAGTGGCGCAGGAAGGCTGCAGCCGCCGCTGCCCTTCGATCTCCACCAGGCACATGCGGCAGGAGGCCAGCGCCGGCAGCCGCTTCAGATAGCAGAAGGTCGGGATTTCGATGCCCAAACGCTCGGCAGCCTGCAGCACCGTAGAGCCTGCCTCCACTTCCAGCGTTTGTTCATCGATCGTGACGCTAACCATGACTTCTTGCGGCCTTCTCCCTGCGCGCTCCTTAGTGAAACGAGCACCTGCCCTCCTCGATATGGGCGACGAATTCATGCTCGAAATGCGCCAGTGCCGCCCGCAGCCCCATAGCCGCGCCATCGCCCAGAGCGCAGAACGTGTTGCCGAAAATGCCCTTGCAGAGCGCCTCCAGCTGTTCCAGATCGTCCGGCACGCCCTGTCCCGCCTCGACCCGGCGCAGCACTTTCACCACCCAGTTGAGCCCTTCGCGGCACGGCGTGCACTTGCCGCAGGACTCGTGGTGGAAGAACTCGATGATCCGGGTGGCGACCTTGACCATGCAGGTCGAGTCGTCGATCACGATCACCCCGGCCGAGCCAAGCATCGAGCCGACCGCAGCCAGCGAGTCGAAGTCCATCCCGACATCCAGCCCGCGCTCCGGGATCAGCGGCGCCGAGACCCCGCCGGGGATCACCGCCTTGATCCTGCGCCCCGGCGGCGGCCCGCCGGCGCGGTCCTCGACTAGTTCACGCAGCGATATGCCCATCGGCAACTCGTAAAGGCCCGGGTTCCGCACGTGCCCGCTGAGGCAATAAAGCTTCGGACCGGGGCTCTTGTCAGGGCCGATGCTGCGAAACCAGTCCGGCCCCCGCGCCACGATATGCGGCACGCAGACCAGCGTCTCGACATTGTTGATCACGGTCGGGCTGGCGTAGAGCCCCGCGACCGCCGGAAATGGCGGTTTCAGACGGGGCTGCGCCCGCTTGCCTTCGAGCGAGTCGAGCATCGCCGTCTCCTCGCCGCAGATATAGGCGCCGGCGCCGCAATGGATGTGCACGACGAAATTGAAATCCGAGCCCAGAATCCGTGTTCCCAGATAACCCTTCGCATGGGCCTCGGCGATCGCCTGCTCCAGCCGGTGGATCGCCAGCACGTATTCCCCGCGGATGTAGACATAGGCGGTTTCCGCCCCGATCGCGTAGGCGCTGATCGCCATGCCCTCGATCAGTTGGTGCGGATCACGCTCCATGATGATCCGGTCCTTGAACGTGCCGGGCTCGCCCTCATCGGCGTTGCAGCACAGGTATTTCGGCTTGTCGGCCCGTTTCGGCACGAAGCTCCATTTCAACCCGGTCGGGAATCCGGCGCCGCCGCGACCGCGCAGGTTCGATTGCTTGACGAGGTCGATGATCTCGTCGGGCGTGTGCTCGCGCAGCGCCTTCGCCAGCGCCTGGTAGCCGCCGCCGGCCTCATAGCTCGAAAGCAGATGGCCATCCGGCACGTCCATGTTTCTGAGAAGGACCGGTTCGAACATGGCGGCTACTCACCCGGCAGTCCTGCGGCGGCGAGTTCGGCGCCAGTCGCTTGCCCCGCCGCCGCGCGCAACCTGTCCAAGAGCGCGTCGATGCGCGCAATGTCGAGGTCGCCGTGATAGTCGTCGCCGACCTGCATCACCGGGGCCATCTCGCAAGCGCCGAGGCATTCGACGGTCGAAAGCGTGAACAGCCCGTCCGGGGTCGTGCCGCCCTTTTCGATCCCCAGCACAGTCTCCAGATGCCTCAGCAGGTCCTCGGATCGGCGCAGCATACAGGATAGGTTGTCGCAGAGTTGCAAGTGGAACAGGCCCACCGGCTCGGTGTGGAAGAGGGTGTAGAAGGTCGCCAATTCGTAGACCCAGACCCGCTCGACACCGAGGATGTCGGAGACCTCTTCCAACACCGGGCCGGGCAGGTGGCCATGTTCCTTCTGCGCGATCAGAAGCGCGGGCATGATCGCCGAGCGCTGGTCGGGATACCGCGCCGCCGCCGCCTCGATCTGTTCACGCATGTTCATCGCGTCCAAAATCTCCTGCTACTTGTCCACCTCGGCCATCACAGGGTCGAGGCTGCCCAGCACGGCGATCATGTCCGCCAGGTAGCGGGCATTGCTGACCCCGAACAGTCCCTGAAGGTTGACGAATGACGGTGCCCGCACTTTCATCCGGAACGGTTTTTGCGACCCGTCGCTGATGATGTAGAACCCGAGCTCGCCCTTTGGCGCCTCGATCGCCGAATAGACCTCGCCCTTCGGTACCTTGAAGCCATAGGCCGAGAGGTCGAAATGCTGGATCAGCGCCTCCATCGAGCAGTGCACTTTGTCCTTGTTCACCGGGAAAGCGATTGTCGGCATATCGATCTGGAACGGCCCCTCGGGCATCTGGTCGAGGCACTGTTCGATGATCCGGACGCTCTCGCGCATCTCCTCGACGCGGCATCGCCAGCGCGCGTAGCAATCGCCCTCATCGCGGGTAATGACGTTGAAAGCCAGCCGGTCGTAAATCTCGTAAGGCTCGTCGCGGCGGATGTCCCAGTCAACGCCCGAGGCGCGCAGGTTCGGGCCACTCAGGCCAAGGTCGATACCGTCCTCGGCTGAGATCACGCCGATCCCCTGCGTGCGCTTCAGGAACACCCGGTTGTTCTCGACCAGCCGTTCATAGTCGCGGATCCGGTTCGGAAAGATGTCGCAGAACTCCCTGATCTTGGGGAAGAACCCGTCGGGCAGGTCCTCGCGCACACCCCCGACCCGGCAGAAGGAGGTGTGCATCCGCGCTCCGCTGATCATCTCCAACAGGTCCATGACCATTTCACGCTCGCGCATGGCGTAAATCAACGCGGTCATGGCGCCCAGGTCCATCGGCAACGCGCCGGTGATCAGGAGGTGACCGGAGATCCGCGCGAGTTCGGCCATCAGCACGCGGATATATTGCGCGCGGATCGGCGCTTCGATGCCCAGGAGCTTCTCCACAGCTAGCGCGAAAGCGAGGTTGTTCGAGGGCGGGCAGAGGTAGTCGAGCCGGTCGGTTAGCGGAAAAATCTGGGTATAAGTGAAGCTCTCGGCCAGCTTTTCGGTGCCGCGGTGGAGGTAGCCGATGTGTGGGTCCACGCGCGCGACATACTCGCCGTCCAACTCAAGGACGAGCCGCAGCACCCCATGCGTGCTGGGATGCTGCGGGCCGAGGTTGAGAAGCACCTCCTTTGTGTCGAGCGCTTCACCTGCCGGCCTGCTCAGTTCCGTGACTTCGGTCATCTCATTTCCCGGCGTCGAACGGCCTCCCTTATGGAATGTCCTTGGTGGCGAGATCGGGCTGCGTCGGCGGCGGGCCTTCCGCGCCAAACGGGTTCAGCGTGTCCTTGTAGCCCCGGAGCGGAAAGTCCTTGCGCTGCGGAAAGCCCTCGAAGCCTTCCCACATGTAGATCCGGCGCAGGTCGGGATGGCCCTCGAACCGGATGCCATACATGTCCCAGGCCTCACGCTCGTGCCAGTTGGCGGTCCGCCAGACCCCCGTCACCGACGGGACCCGCGGCGGATCGCCGAGGCGGCATTTGATCCGAACGCGCCATTTGTTCGGCAGTGAATAGAGGTGGTACACCACCTCGTAGCGCAGCGTTTCGGGATAATGGTCGACCCCGCAGATGTCGGACAGGAAATCGAAGCGCAGCGTCGGATGGCCCTTCAGGAATTGGCAGAGCTCGACGATCATGTCAGGCGGTGAGGCGAAAGCGTGAACCCCATGCGAGAAGCCAAGCTCCTCGATTTCCCCCCCGAAACGTTCCGCGATCAGGGTGCGGATGAGGGACGTCTCCACGCTCATGAGGCTGCAACCCGATCCAGAGGCGTCCCGGCCAGCGCGCGGGACCTCTTGATCTTCTCTTGGAGCAGAAGGATGCCATGCATCAGTGCCTCGGGCCGCGGCGGACAGCCGGGCACATGCACGTCCACCGGCACGAAAGTCTCCGCCCCCTGCACCACGGCGTAAGTGTTGTAGACCCCGCCCGAGATCGCGCAGGTGCCCATGGCGATGACCCAGCGTGGCTCCGGCATCTGGTCGAAGAGCCGGCGCACGACCGGAGCGAACTTCCGCGTCACCGTGCCGGCGATGATCATCACGTCGGACTGGCGCGGCGAAGGTCGAAACACCACGCCGAAGCGGTCGAGGTCGTAGCGGGCGCAGCCGGCCGAAATCATCTCGATGGCGCAACAGGCAATCCCGAAGGTCTCGGGCCAGAGCGCCGACCGCCGGCTCCAGCTGATGACGCTGTCGGCGGTGGTGAACAGCACGCTGTCGCGAATCGTATCGCCTACTCCTCCCATTCCAGCGCTCCTTTCAGCCAGGCGTAGGCGAAGCCCACGATGAGCAGCAGCATGAAGACAAACATTTCGACATAGCCGACGAGCCCGATCTCCTTCAGCACGACCGCCCAGGGAAACAGGAACATAGCCTCGACGTCGAACACCACCAGCAGGATTGCTAGGATGAAGAACTGCACCCTAAAGCGGCCCCCGGCGGCCTCGCCGGCCGGGTCCATACCGCACTCATAGGGCATATTCTTCGCAGGATAGGGGTTGGACGGGCGCAGGAGCGAGGACACGAACAGCGTCGCCACGGCCACCAGGACAATTCCGGCGACCATGAAGAGAACCGGCAGGAATTCCATTCCAGTCATGTCGCGCTGCCCCGGTCACCCACCGAGGGCTTGCTCAAGCTGCGACCGACCAAATCTTCTGGCCGGCAGTGCGGCCCTCGTGCAGCGACTAGGGCATCCTTTCGTAGCTCCAAGAGTATTCGGTTCGCCGGTTCATTGCAAATCCAATCGTGGTCAACCGCCGAACACGGAACTCTGGGCAAGCCTCAGAAACCACGCAGGAAACAGTCCGATGCCGATGGTGCCGGCGGCGGTCAAGGCGAGCGTGGCGCGGACGGACGGCGTCAGGGCAGGCTCGAACGCGCGCTCCGGCTCGCGCATGTAGATCACCATGACGATGCGGATGTAGAAGTAGGCGGCGACGGCGCTCAGCAGCACCGCGATCACCGCCAGCGTGACGAAACCCCGCTCGACGAGCGCCACCAGCACGTAGAACTTGGCGAAGAACCCGGCTGTCGGCGGAATGCCGGCGAGCGAGAACAGGTAGAGCAGCATCAGAAGCGCCAACCCGCGATGCGACTTGGCGAAGCCGGCGTAGTCCTCGATGACCTCGCCGGAGAAATCGCCATTCCGCATCATGATGACGATGCCGAAGATACCGAGATTCATGAAGGCGTAGATCAGCAGGTAGAGCATCACGCCGGCAATCCCGTCGGCGCCACCCGCCACCACGCCGAAGAGCGCGAAGCCCGCATGGGCGATGCTGGAATAGGCGAGCAGGCGCTTGAAATTGTCCTGCACCAGCGCCACGAAGCTGCCGAGCGCCATCGTCACCACCGCGATCACCGCGACGATGATCCAGGCGTCGGAAGCGGCGACCAGCGGGTTGAGGAACACGCGCAGGATCACCGCGAACCCCGCCGCCTTGGGGGCGACCGACATGAAGGCCGTGATTGTCGTCGGCGCGCCTTCATAGACGTCCGGCACCCACATGTGGAACGGCACCGCGCCGACCTTGAAGACCAGCCCCGCGACGATGAAGACCACCGCCAGGAGCAATCCGGGATCGAGCGGGTCGCCGGTCACCGCCGCGGCCATCCCGTCCAGCTGCGTCGTGCCGGTGATCCCGTAGATCAGCGAGACGCCGTAGAGGAAGATTCCCGTCGAGACCCCGCCGAGAACCACGTATTTCAGCGCCGCCTCGTTCGACCGCCGCTCCTTCCTAAGGAAGCCGGTGAGCACATAGGTCGAGAGCGCCATCAGCTCGAGGCCGACATAGATCGACAGAAGATCGGTTGCCGAGGCCATGATCATCATGCCGGAAAGCGCAAAGAGCAGCAGGACATAGTATTCGCTCGACGCGATCTCCTCGATCTCGGCATATTTTCGCGACAGGAGGAACGTCAGGATGGTCGAAAGGTAGAACACCATCTTGAAGAAGACCGCGAAGCGGTCGACGATAAACATGCCCGAATAGGCCGGCCGCACCTCGCCCGCCAGTAACAGTGTCGCCAGGGCCGCAACCAGCACGGTTGCAGCGGAAGCCCAGACGAGGAAATGCCCCTGTCCCTTTGGCACAAGCTGTCCCAGAATCAGCAAGACGCAGGCCCCAGTGACCACCACGATCTCGGGCAGGCTCGCTAGGATCGACTGGAAAAGCGTGGCAGCGGTCACTGGCCGCCCCCGTTAGAATGCACCTGCGTGAGCAGATGCCTCACCGAAGGCCCGATGATGTTGAGAAAAGGTTTCGGATAGAGCCCGACCCAGAGCACGAAGACCGCCAGCGGCAGGATCGCCACCAGTTCGCGGGCGTTTACGTCGCGAATCTTGAACCGCACGCCGATGCTGGCTGGACCAAGCGCGACTTTCCTGTACATGCCAAGCAGATAGGCCGCGCCCAGCAGTGCCCCCAAAACGGCGGCCGCGCCGACGGCCAGATTGGCCGCAAACGCGCCCGACAGCACCAGCAACTCGCCCACGAACGAATTCGTTCCCGGCAGCGCCATCGACGACAGGGTGAACAGCGCAAGAAACGCGGTATAGACCGGCGCCGCCTTCATCAGCCCGCCATAATCCGCGATGCTGCGGCTATGGGTCCGCTCGTAGATCAGGCCGACGAACAGGAACAACGCGCCCGTCGTTACGCCATGATTGAACATTTGCAGGATGCCGCCCTCGAGCCCGCGGAGGTTCAACGTGAAAATACCCAGCGTCACGAAACCCATGTGGCTGATGCTGGAATAGGCTACCAGCTTCTTGAGGTCGTCCTGGGCCAGCGCGAGTAACCCGCCATAGACGATTGCGAGCGCCGAAAGCGAAAGCATTAGCGTCGAATAATACAGCGACGCCTCCGGCAGCATCGGCAGCGAGAACCGCAGGAAGCCGTAGGCGCCCATCTTCAGGAGAACGCCGGCGAGGATGATGCTACCCGCCGTCGGCGCCTGCACATGGGCGTCCGGCAGCCAGGTATGGACCGGGACCATCGGCACCTTGACCGCAAACGCGATCAGGAAGGCGAAGAACAGCCAGGACTGGACCCGAAACGGCAAATCCTGCGCCATCAGGGCGCGGATGTCGAAGGTTTCGCCGCCGTGGAAATAGAGCACGATGACACCGATCAGGAACAGAAGGCTGCCCGCCAGCGTGTAGAGGAAGAATTTGAACGCCGCATAGACCCGGCCGTCGCCGCCCCAGACGCCGATGATCACGTACATCGGGATCAGCATCGCCTCCCAGAAGACGTAGAACAGGAACAGGTCGAGCGCGCAGAATACCCCCAGCATCAGCGCCTGCATGGCCAGCAGGCTGACCATGAACTCCTTCACCTTGCGGTCGATCGCGACCCAAGAGGCGAGCACACAGATCCAGCCCAATAGCGCGGTCAGGAACACGAAGAGCGCGCTGATTCCATCGATGCCAAGCGCGTAAGTGATCCCGAGGGCGGGCACCCACGGGCGCGTCTCGGTGAACTGCATCTCGTGGGTAGTGGTGTCAAAGCCGGCCAGCATGACGATGCAGAGAGCAAAGTCGAGGACGGTGACGCCCAGCGCCGTCCATCGCACCTGATCGTCGTTGCGGAGAAGCATCAGAACCGCTGCCCCGGCGGCGGGTATGAATACGATGAGGCTAAGCAGCGGGAACGCCATCACACCCCTACCGCCACACCACGGCGAAGACGGCGATGGCTGCGATCACACCGACGATCATGGCCAGCGCGTAATGGGTCACGACGCCGGTCTGCAACTGTCGCAGCGCGCCGCCACCGCGCAGGATCGAACGGGCGACGCCGTTGACGACGGCGTCCACACCGTTGAGATCGATCCGCAGTCCAGCCCGTGCGGTTCCATGCAGGAAGGGCAGCACCGCGGTCTCGGAGATGTCGCTCACCGCCTTCTCGTAACGCGCCAGCGGTTTTTCGGCGAGCCACGTGAAGTACCGCGCGGCCCTGCGGTAGAACCAGTCGGTGTCGATGCTGATCGTGTTCTCGGGGTCGAGCGCCCTGAGGAACAGCACGAAGCCCAATGCGGTGAACATCAGTATGCCGAGGCTCTCGGTGATATGGACGCCGGTGTAGGGTTCGAAGTCGACCGGATGGGGCAGCAGCGCGTAAAGTGGCTGGGGGAACACCCCGATCGCGATGCACAGCACCGCAGCCATTCCCATCGCAACCAGCATGTTGCGGGGCGGCTCCCGCGCCTCCAGCCTTTGGTCCGTGCCGAAGAACATGTAATATGGGAGCTTGAGCCCAGTGTGCAGGAAGGTCCCCGACGACGCCATCGTCAGCGCCAGCACCACCAGCGCGCGGTGATCCTGCCCGGCGGCGGCCACCACCATCGATTTGGTCACGAAGCCCGAGAAGAACGGAAATGCCGAGATTGCGAAGGCGCCGACCATGTAGAGCGCCACGGTCAGCGGCATGGTCCTGTAGAGCCCGCCAAGCTCGGTGAGCTTGCGCCGCCCGGTGACGTAGATCACCGCCCCCGCACCCATGAACAGGAGCGCCTTGTAGAGGATATGCGCGAAGGCATGGCTGGAAGCCCCGTTCACTGCCATCTCGGTCCCGATGCCGACGCCCGCCACCATGTAGCCCACCTGGCTGACGATGTGATAGGCCAGGAGCCGCCGGCAGTCGTTCTCCAGCACCGCGTAGATGACGCCGTAAAGCGCCATGATGGTGCCGAGCCAGACCAGAAGTTCGGTCCCCGGAAACGCCCGCGCCAGCACGTAGACGGCGGTCTTGGTGGTGAAGGCGCTCATGAACACCGCCCCGGTGACGGTCGCCTCCGGGTAGGCGTCAGTCAGCCAGGCGTTGAGCGGCGGCACCGCGGCGTTGAGCATGAACCCGGCAAGGATCAGGTAGGCGGCGACGTCCATCCCCCCCGCGATCGGGCCGAAGAGCAAGGAGCCGGTGGCGAGCCCGTGGAGAATGACGCCGCCGAGCAGGGCGACGCCGCCAGTGATATGGACCATGAGGTAGCGGAACGCCGCGCGGATCGCCTGCTCGCCTCCCTGGGCGAAAACCAGATAGGCAGAGGCAAACGCCATGGCTTCCCAGAACAAGAACAGGGTCAGGTAGTCCCCCGCAAACACCACGCCGAGCGCGCTGCCAGCATAGACGAACGCCGCCACATGCTCTCCGGCGCCCGTCAGGTGCAGCGCGTAGACCATGCCGATCAGCGCCATGATGGTGAAAACGGTGGCGAAGACGATGCTCAGCTTGTCGACCTTCGCAATCAGGATTTCCTGCCCGATGAACTCCGCCGCGCCGTAGCTGCCCGGCTGCACGGTGAGCACGGCGAGGATCGCCAGCGCGGGAATCAACATCAGATAGGCCTTGCGGATTGATCCTTTCAGGAAAGGGATCGGCAGGGCGCCAAGAATGAACAGCAGGGCGGGATGGACGAAGTCAATCATAATAGTCCTCCCGCCGCATCAACCCGCCCTGATGGCCGAGGAACTTGGAGACGAAGATCAGCAGGACGCAGGACAAGAAGCCATAGACGGCCGACCAGCCCGGCAAGCGGTCCCACAGGTATTCAGCGTGTTCGCGGGGGACCAGAAAATCGGCGATGACGATCAGAACGAGCGCCAGATAAAACAGCCGGCGGCGTTGCTCCGCGTATCTCGCCTCACCAAAGAAATCGACGACACGCCTGATCATCTGACCACTCCTTCCGCCAGGGTGAGAAAATAGCCGGGGAAAATACCCATCGACACCGACAGGATCGCGGTCGCGACCAGCGGGATCGTCACCATCGGAATTTCACGGACCGTCGCCGGACTTTCCTGTGTCTCCGTCCCGAAAAAAGCGACATAGCTGACCGGCAGGAAGTAGGCGGCGTTCAGGACCGAACTCACCAAGAGCACGACCAGGAACGCAATCTCCCCGGCCTCCACCGAGCCCAGCGCCAGGTACCACTTGCTGACGAAGCCCCCGGTCGGCGGCACCCCGATCATGCTGAGCGAGGCCACGAAGAACGCGCCCATCGTCCAGGGCAGCCTGCGGCCGATGCCGGCCATGTCGCTGATGTTCCGCTTGCCGGACGCGCAATAGATCGACCCGGCGCAGAAAAAGAGCGTGATCTTGGAGAACGCATGCGCCGCAATGTGGATGATCCCGCCGACCATCGCGACCGGCGACAGCAGGACCGCGCCCAGCACGATGTAGGAGAGTTGGCTGACCGTCGAATAGGCGAGCCGCGCCTTCAGGTCGTCCCGCGTCAGGGCGTAGATGGACGCCATCAGGATGGTGAACGAGACCAGATAGGCCGTTGCGATGCCGAGCCCCAGCCCGTCCACCAGCCCCGTGCCGAAGACATGGAACACCACCCGCAGCACGCAGAACACGCCCATCTTGACCACGGCAACTGCATGCAAGAGTGCGCTGACCGGTGTCGGCGCGACCATCGCGGCAGGCAGCCAGGCGTGCATCGGCATCACCGCGGCCTTGGCGAAGCCGAACAGATAGCAGAAGTAGACCACGGTCATTAGCGCCGGCGAGGCATCGACCCCGGCCAGCAGCCCGCCTGGCACGAAGTCGAGCGACCCTGCCAGATGGTAGGTCAGCGCCAGCGCGGCGAGAAGCACGCTTTTCGACGCCCCCATCAAATAGACGAGGTACTTGCGGCTACCCGTCCATCCCTCCTCGTCCTCGTGGTGATAGACGAGCGGATAGGTAACGAGGCTGAGCACCTCGTAGAAGATCACCAGCGTGAACAGATTGGCGGCGAAGGCGCCCCCGACGGCCGCCGCGAGACTGGCGGCGAAGCAGGCGAAGAACCGGGTCTGCGCGTGCTCGTTCAAGTGGCGCATGTAGCCGATGGAATAGATCGCCGCCACGATCCACAAGAGCGACGAGACGGTGGCAAACACCATGCCGAGCGCATCGACCCGGAAAGCGAAGTCGATCCCCGGCAGAATCTCGAACAGGCGCAAATCGACCGTCCCGCCGGCCAGCACCGTGGGTGCCATCGAGGCGACAATTGCGAACATTGCGATCGCGGCCAAGGGCGAGACGAGATCGCGGAGTTTCTCGCGGTTGTTCAGAACGAGAACTGCAAGGGCCGCCAGGCCTGCGACGGCGACGGCAAGCAGCGGCCGGATCGATATCACCGGGTCCAAGCCGCTATCCTTTCATGATGGTCACGTCATCGACCTTGAGGGTGGACTTGTTCCTCACGAGGGCGACCAGAATCCCGAGGGCGACCGCAACCTCCGCCGCGGTGATTGCGATAACGAAGATCGCGAAGATCTGCCCGCGGAAATCGTCGTAGTAACGCCCGAAAGCGATGAAATTGATGTTGACCGAGTTGAGCAGCAACTCCAGCGACATCAGCACGACCAGGATATTGCGCCTGAGCAGCACGCCCGCCGCTCCGATCACGAACAGGACCACTCCGAGCAAAATATACCACCAGAGCGGAACCATCACCCCTGCTCCTTCCGCGCCAGCACGATGGCGCCGACCAGCGCCGCCAGCAGGATCACGGAGGCGGCTTCAAACGGCAGGAGATAGTCGGCGAAAAGTGTCGTGCTGAGTTGCCTGATCTGATCGCCGCCACGCATCGCGACGGGCTCCGTGACCGAAAAGCGGTCGCTCCAGAGCACCAGTACAAGCATCTCGACCCCAAGCAGCACGAGCAGCACCAGAGCCGGCAGGTTGCCGCCCGGCAAGAACCGCTGCAACACCGCTTCGCGCACATCGATCATCATGATCACGAACAGGAACAGGACCATGATCGCGCCGACATAGACAAATATCTGGATGACCGCGAGCAACGGCGCCTCGAGCAAGATGAAGACTGCCGATATCTGCAGGAAACACGCCATCAGCGCCAATGCGCTGTGAACCGGATTCCGCGCCAGGACCACGGTCAGTGCCGTGATCACGGACGCCGCAGCGAACAGAAGAAAGAACGCCTGATCCATCGACGCCAACCCTCCGCCGCGATCTGTCACTCGGCGCAAGACGGCCGGGTTTGAGATGGCTGCGCACTTCAGATGCGTCTACAAATTGTGCCCTAGTATCGGATTTTTCTCAAGATTGCATGGTTTGGCGCTACGTTATGCCCAAGTCTCAGTATCTGATATGGTGTGCGATCCCGCAGCCTGCTTATCCGTTATTCAGGCTGCCGAAGGAGGTTCGGCACGGGATCAGAAACCCTGAAACCTGAAAAAATGACGTCGCGGCCAGACGGCAGGCCTTTGGCGAGCTTACCCCGCCCAGATGTAGTGAATAATCTCTTCGGCCTCGTGCTCGACCTCCTCGATGCGCTTCTTTACCACGTCGCCGATCGAGACGATGCCGTCCAGTTGGCCGTTCTTCACCACGGGCAGGTGGCGGAAGCGGCCTGTGGTCATGATCTCCATGACCTGATTGATCGTGTGGTTCTCGGTGCAGAGCTTGACCTTGGCGGTCATTGCGTGACGGACACTCTGCTCCAGCGCCGCAGCCCCATGCTTGTCCAAGGCGCAGACGACGTCGCGCTCGGACACAATGCCGACCACCTTGCGATCGTCATTGGTAACGACCAGTGCGCCGATCCTGTGCCCGGCGAGCCTTTTGATCGCCACGGCGAGCGCCTCGTTCGGGCCGATCGTCTCGACTGCTCGACCCTTGTCCTCGAGAATCGCTTTGACGTTCATGGCTTCCTCCAAGCGTTGCTACGCTCCAGCGGTCCGCCCGTCTCCCTCTCGGTGCATTTCTGCCCATCGTGCGCCGCGCGCCTTCATATTTCAAGTCCAACTTGCGTGCTCAGGCGCCAGTGCTTCCTGGCGGTAGGCCTTCATGATTGGCTCACACAAACCGCCGCCTGCAACAGAGGTCGCCGTGCCGCCGCCGATGCTCATCGATCAGCCGAGAGCGCCGTCACGGATTTCCAAGGGAAGCCAATTCCGTCGGGCTGAGGGGCGCATGCCTGGTTCCCTCTAAACGCATGCCGCTCTCGTCTATTCTTGCAGGCGTCCCTGAACCCCAGGCGGCGTGCAGGTGCCGTTCAGCATCGCGTGCGACGATTTTGGTAAGCGGCGCGAGGATCGAACTTTCGCTCTTCAGAGCGATATCACTCAGCGAGATGAGGCCCGTCGTCCGCTTCTACCGGTTGAGCACTGAAGGTGATGAATCTGGCGCTCTTGCATTTGTTCAAGCGCCTGCTCCAGGGCTCGCCCTCGAAACAGAAGAATATGCGGGGCGACATCACAGCGTCGGACGCGAAACCTTCGTGGTAAACATCCGGGTCGATCGAGTGAACGGTGGAATCACTATGGCGGGCGTTACTGTGACAAGACGATCAGGATCGTCATTGATCATGTGCGGCAGATGATCTTCCGGACCGCCGAAGATCCTACGCTAATCTACTCAAAAGCAGCCGCTTCGTCGAATTTACTAGGTCTTTCCCGTCACTCCCACTCAATCATCAATTAAGGCCGTACCTGATTGTTTCAATTACTTAATTTAAGTCACACAACCACTGAGTACCGTCAAAAATACCGTCAGATTCTTACGCTGTTGAAAAGACTGAAACAATGTGGTCGCTGCCGCGGTATGCACACTTTTGACTGCATCATTTGCGAGCTGCCATTCGGCGAGGTAGGACGGTGTTTGCTCATGCTCGACAGCTCTAGGTTCGAGTAGACGCGCGGCTGTATCGGGGGGAATGGGCTGGTAGGAAATGGATGTCGTGCCGCATCACTCTGTCGATCGACCAAGCTTCGCATTGCCTCATCTGCTGCTCGTGGCGATGGCCCCCGATCGGAGATGCGCTATAGGAACACGCGAATTTCGATTCTGCCCTCAACTCTCGGGACCACTCACTCTGAGTAACAACGTCACGCCGATCCCACCTTCCGACGCTATTTTGCGGCAATGCGGCCAGTAAGCGCCGCGCCCGTTCGCGATTTCCTAGTGGTGAAAGTCTGACATTTGGTACCCCACGCGTGGAGCAGCTTAGGCTGAAAGAGCACGTTGCACGACAAATAAACCGCCTATCAGCTAACCACGGACCAGATGGAAGGTCAGCCCCGCAAGGCGGTTTTGGATTTCCCCGAGACCTTGCCCAGTTCCGCTTCCCATAGATCGAAGGGGCTCGCGACAATGGCCACGGACTTTTCCTGACGCAGCGCGGCGCGGCTTCCAGCATCCTTGCCACGAACCTTGTCTCGACCTTCCACAATTCGGTCATGGCGGTGATCGAACCCGTCGCGGCCCTGCGAGATCCCGCTGATGTGCAGGTCGTAGAATTTGCGCCGCAGGTGAGCCCAGCACCCGGCGAGCCGGATTGTTTCATTGCTGCCGGCTTTGTCCCGTGCCTTGACCAGGTTGGTATAGGCCGAGTAGCCATCCACTTGCAGGATACCGCTGAACCCGGCGAGGTGGCGCGCGTGAGCGAATGGCGGATCCCGGTCACAACTCCTGGCGCTCTTTAACTGCCAAACCAAGCGCTTGGCTGAGTGGCACCGCCTTGGAGAACATGAAGCCCTGAGCGGTTTTGCAGCCAAGCTTGTGCAGAGTTTGCCGATCCGCCTCTGTCTCGACGCCCTCGGCCATGACCTCGATCCCGAGCGTCCGACCAAGATCGATCACGGTTTTGACAAGCAGCCGATCCTCCCGCGATTTGGCTAAAGCGCGAATGAAGCCCTGGTCTATTTTCACCTTCCTTATCCGACTGTCCTTGAGCGATGCCAACGTGGAAAAGCCGGTGCCGAAGTCATCGAGCGCGATGGAAATGCCGGCATGTGAAAGCCGTCCGAGCTTTTCATCGACCCTGTCCGGGTCCACGGGCGATTCTTCTGTTATCTCAATTTCGAACATCGTTGCAGGGAGGTCCTTTGCCGCCAGACCATTCAGAACCATTTCGTCGATATCGCCGGCCTCCAATTCGCGCGGTGAAACGTTCATCGCCACACGAACATCACGACAGTCAGCTTTCACCAAGGCGTCGATAAAAGCGCAACATTCGGAAAATACAGCTTGAGTTAGCAGCTGGAGCATTCCGGTTTCGCGTGCCGCTGTCATGATTTCGGGCGGAGAGATGGAACCGTGAATCGGATGGGACCACCTTAGCAACCCTTCAAAACCGATCACAGCTTCGGTGTCGAGTCTTACGATTGGCTGGAACCAAGGGCCCAAGCTTCTCGTCTTTATCGCCGAATGAAGATCGCGTTCGATGGACTGGCGGCGTTGCAGTTCCCGGTCGAGCTCGGCATCGAACAGGCAAAATTCGTTCCTGCCACGGCGCTTAGCTGTGTAAAGGGCGATGTCCGCCCGCAACAACATTTCCGTCAGCCCCGGGTTTTTAGCCGAGTATATTCCTATGGATGCCCCGATCCGGACGGAGGCGACACCAGGATAGGGGCGAGCAAGCTTGGATATGAGATTGGATGCGAGATTGCTGGGAGAAGGCGAAGTTCTAAGCGAGGAAAAAACCAGCACGAATTCATCGCCACCGATGCGGGCGAGCGTTGAGCCCTCCGGTGCTTCTTCCTCTATTCGGCGGGCGATCCTGGCAAGCAGCTCGTCACCCGTTCTGTGACCGTAGGTATCGTTGACAGATTTGAACCCATCCAGATCAATCAGCATGGCCACAAAGGGCCCATCAGTGTTCTCAAACTGATCGATTGCATGTTCGAGGCCGCGCCTGTTGAGGAGCGCGGTAAGATGGTCCTCCCTGGAATTGCGCTCCATTTCCGCGGCAAGCCGCTCGGCTTGATGTCTCAGGCGGCTCGCGTCACGGAAGCGCGCTTGTCCAACGAACGAGGCTCGAGCCAGGCCGCCCTCGAAAAGCAGGACGGCAAAAGCCAGAATGTAGTTTTCCAGGGTTCCCTTCGTCAGCAGCATGCGGCGGCAATGAGGAGTGGCGGTGTGATGAAGTATATCGCTGCCGCAGCATATGAGCTGCCGTACGTGACCGCGCCAGCTGAAATGCCCGCCAGAATTATTAGATGCAGCGATGCTTGAGACGTCGTGTACCCAGCCGTTAGGACGGCAAGGAATGACCAGGTGAATCCCGCCAGAAGAGCAAGCCTGCCAAACCAGCGAAGCCGCAGCCAAACCCGTGTCAGATCATCCTGGACTCCGGGTTCCTTCAGCTGATGACGGGCGAGTGCAAGGCGGGCGGCATTTATCGCATTAACGACCGAAAACCAGGCCGCGCCAGCAAGACCGTTCCCGGAAAGGGCCTGCACGGTCAAAATCAGCCCGGACAGCACAATGCTTATCGGCATTGAGACGAAAAGGCCTGCCCTCAGATCAGCGAGCTGGTCCTGAAGGATTCTCGCCTCCAGCGGATCTTCTTTTTCCAGGGCTGGACGGGTCAGCTTGCTTACTCCTGCTTGTCCGCAGCCTATGCAGCCCCCCTGAAGGACGGGTTAATTCTTCAATCGGAGATCAGCGTCGGGAGCAGGATTACTCCGGCGCATGATGCACTCTCTCCCATCGCTCGCCCAGCACATCGCGCAAAATGCAACTGCTGGTGCAGTATCACCGCTGGAGCTCCGCCGAAATCCCATGCCGGACAAGGGGAACATGTTGGGCAAAGCGAAGCCCCAGATGCCTTGCAAGCCGTGCCGCCAGGTGGTCTCTGGAGTAGAGTCCAACCAGTATGTTCGTTGCATGGTAGAGCGGCGCCGCCGACAGGCGCAGCCGCCTTTCGTATATGTGCAGCATGTCGGGGTCGCCAACATTGCGGCCGTCGCGGCACGCAGTCATGATTCCACGGGCGAGTTGCTTCTGGCTGCTGAGACCGATGTTGAATCCGTGAGCGGTCACCGGGTGCATGCCGATGGCAGCGTCGCCGATGAGTGCGGCGCTCGGGGCCCGGAATTTGTGCGCCCAGGTCGTGACCAGCGGATAGGTATGGCGCTTGCTTGCCAAGGTCATTTTTCCAAGGCGCCCTCGACACAGTTTCGTCAACTCCGACAGGAACAAATCGTCATCGAAGGCAAGCAGTCTATAGGCCTCGTTTGAGCGCAATGTGAGCAGCAGCGACGACACGCCCTCCGCGAGGGGCAATATCGCTATCGTCTGATGGTGATCGAACCATTCGATGGCGATCTGGTGGTGGGCGCGCTCGTGCCTCACTCGGCAAATCAGCATCGAGTGGCCAAGCCGGTTGATATCGGCGCCGATGCCCAGCAGATCACGCGTGGCGGACAAACGCGAATCCGCGGCAACAACAAGCCGAGCAGTTAAACGCGCGCCATTAGAGAGCGTTACGACTGCTCCTTCTTGGCTGTTTGTTGCATCGACGACCGAGTGGCCGCACAACAGCCGGGCGCGATCCTGCAAGCGGACGATTTTGAACAGCGCCTCGCGGATCCGGCAATTTGGAACCAAAACCCCCAGCGGTTCTCCAGAGTTGCTGGGAGGATCGAAACGAAGAGCGAATGCGCTCGAGCCGTTGAGCACGCGCGCGCCTTGAAGTGCTGATTTGTCCGAAGCCGGGATGACATCCCAGGCGCCGAGCTCGCGAAGGGTTCTGATCGAAGCGTTGGTCAGCGCGATTTCGCGACCATCGAAAGCCGGATTCGCCAGACTATAGAATGTGTTCTGTTCAACAACTGCCACCTTGAGTTCGCTTTGGGCAAGCGACGCAGCGAACGAAAGGCCGACCGGCCCGGCTCCAACGACAACGATGTCAAAATTCTCGTCAGAGCCCATCAGTGTGCCGCCATCCCGTCGGCTATCCTCGTGTAACGGTGGAACTGAGCCGAGTGACATCCGCTGAGCTCCGTGCCCGCCGCATTGCCTAAAGGCGCTGGGCCGGGGGATTCGCATGGATCGGCAACGAAGCACGCAACCCGCTCAGAGGTGGATGCGGCTAACCGATCCCGCCCTTTCGCCGCGCAGCCGCGCAGATCGCCGCCAGCAAGCGAGACACTCGCGACGCTGGTCAGCCACGGCCGCGCCGCATCGATCGCCACATTCCACCTGGAACCCGTGCTCATAACTACTCACGCTCCACGACGTTGAAGCGGTCCTTCCTACGAGGATATAAGAGATAGCGCTCTCGCTCCTCGTCCCAGCCAAGGTAGCGGAAGTTTCCGTGCACGACCGCGCATATCTCATCAAGAACCTGCTGCATGGCTTCGATGTCGATGTCCTTGCAATTCAGTCCCCGATAGAGCAAAGCCCACGCGGCGACATAGTCGTCGAAATAGCGCGCGTCACTCGAACCAATGATCAACGTCGGGCGCTTGGCCGATCTCGAAAACGCACGGCCCAACGCGTATGATGCTCCGCAGCACATTGACATCACGAGGATCTTCGGCGCTGGATCCGAGCCTTGGAACATTTCTACGAAGTCAGCCCAAAGAAGGCTACCTCGCCCACTGGACGAAGCGATCCCGTCTCCATTGCCGTGCCCAGCGATGTGAAGCACGTCGCACTTCGCCTTGTTCGCTTGGACTACAGCCTCACGAAAATGCTTTCGGTCCAAAGCAATGTGGAGCTCCGCGCGGATGTTGACAGTCTTTAGCATCTTCTGTGTGATCGGTCCGTCCGCCCTGTCGGCGAAGTAGTCATTCGCGTTGTGGCAGTCGATGATGTGAACGGCGCTCATGGGATTCTGCCTATTATTATCGTCGTGACGAGTGGATACCACGTGCGGAACACCGTGATCTGCGCTGAGTTTCGGTGACCGCATTGCTGCAAGGCGCAGGGCCGGAAATTGGCATGGATCGGCAATGAAGCATGCAACCCCATCAGAGGTGGACGCGTCTGGCCGCGATACATAAGTCATGCATTCTCCTTCGAAGACTGGCCTATAAAGCACCACTGATGCGAATATGACCCTGATCTGGATCAGCCAGGGCACGATCAACCGGCACTGGTAGTTCACGCTCGGGTGATCGATCGCGACGCTCAACTTGTTACCCGTGCGCACAGTGCGAAGCTCGTCCGGCCGCGCGAGGTACTCTCGCGGCATCAGCCGCCTCATACTGGGTGCATGGGAAGGCAGTCCTTCGCACGACAGTGGATTTTCACAAATCAATGTAGTGCGCAGCTTAGGTCAAGCTGGTCATGGAGCATGGACAGCTTGTTCCCGACCGAGCCGGCTCGACTGACGAGCGGGATCCGCGCATCTTATGCACAGCAGATTGAAATCAGCGTCCCGGTTTGTCGTCCCGATCAATTAGTATCCGTTCGGCGGCTCCGTCGAGATCTTCGTATTGACCGCTTCGCAATGCCCAGACGAAGCCGGACAGGCCCAGTGCACCCAGAAAAAGGGCCACTGGTATGAGATAGAGCAAGGTCGTCACGAGGATTGTGCCGAATAGCCGACTGCGGAGCGTCTGACTTTTTGAATAACTTGCACCGTCGCATTCGCCATGAAGCCGTGCAAGCGCAATGCGTTTCCAATAACAAGCAGCGATGAGGCAGACATGGCAATCGCCGCTATCAAAGGCGTGACGTGCCCGAGGATGGCGATTGGTACTGCCACCGCATTGTAGACGATTGCGATTGCGATGTTCTGCCGGATCAGGTTTCCTGCCTTGCGCGAGACGCCCAGGGCGAGCGGCACCGCCAGGAGGCTTTCGCGCAGGAAGACGAAGTCTGCCGCGTTGCGGCCAATGTCGACGGCGGTGGCCGGTGCGATCGAGACATGCGCCGCGCTCAGGGCCGGCGTATCGTTGAGGCCGTCGCCAACCATCAGAACCTTGTGCCCAACTTTCGCGAGGGTTTCGATGCGTTCGAGCTTGCCCGATGGCAGCAGGCACGGAACGAAGTCGTCGATATCCAGCAGCTTTGCCACTTCGGCGCAGGCTGCGGCGGTATCGCCCGACAGCATTTGCATCGACACCCCGGCATCGTTCAATCGCTTGATCGCCGCCGCCGCGTCGGCGCGCAGCGCATTCTCGAAATCGAAGGTCGCGACAATGAACCCGTTTTTTGTCAGGGCCGTTCCACCATAGCCATGTTTGCCTTCACCTCCGGTCCGGGCCTTCCATCCAGCCCATCCGCGTCGACCCAGCCGCCAGGTGCTTCCGGCGACAGTGGCTTCGATCCCGAACCCCGGATGCTCTGTGACGGCATCGAATTTGTGTTGCCCGCCAGGAGCGGCAAAGCCGGTCATGGCCTTTGAAAACGGGTGACGCGAATGCGCGGCCATGTCGGCGGCGATTGCCAGCATGCCCGGATCAATCGAGTCCGCATTGACCAGCCGGGGCTGGCCGAGCGTGAGCGTGCCGGTCTTGTCGAACACGGCAGTATCGATCGCCGCGAGGCGCTCCATGGCCGAACCGTCCTTGACCATGATACCGCTCTCGAAAAGCCGCCGCGCCGCGACCACTTGGACGATCGGCACGGCGAGGCCGAGCGCGCAGGGGCATGTGATGATGAGAACAGCGATGGCGATCGTCATCGCCCGGTGCCAGTCGCCGGTCGCCGCCATCCAGCCCAGGAATGTCACGAAGGCGGTGAGATGAACCAGGGGCGCGTAGAGTGCCGACACGCGATCAGCGATGCGGCGATAGTGCGCGCGACCGCCCTCGGCGGATTCCATCAGCCGAACCATCTCCGCCAGGAACGAATCCTTTGCGGCGGCTGTCGCCTGGATCGTCAGCGGGCCGGTAAGATTGAGCACGCCGGCCTGTACTGCTTCGCCCGGCGCCACGTTTTTCGGCGTGCTTTCGCCTGAGGCCAGCGAGCAGTCGAGATCCGACGTTCCCTGGATGATCTTGCCGTCGACGGGGATCCTCTCACCGGCCGCGATCAACAACCGCATGCCTGGTTCGATCTCGCCGACCGGCAGATAGTCGCGCGCGCCGTCGCCGCGCATCACCATGGCGCCACGCGCGGCCATCTGAGACAGGCCCTTCACGGCAGTCCGGGCACGCTCCCGCATCACATGATCCAGCGTGCGCCCGATCAAAAGGAAGAACAGCAGCGATACCGACGCGTCGAAATAGGCGTGGTCGCCATGATTGATCGTCTCATAGAGGCTCATGGCATAGGCGAGCGAAACACCGACCGCGATGGGCACGTCCATATTCATGCGACCATGGCGCAAAGCATTCCAGGCCGAACGGAAGAAGATTCCGCCGGCGAAGGCGAGGGCAGGAATGGCGATCAGCGCCGAGACCCAGTGAAACAGGTCGCGGGTAGCACCTTCGGCGCCGGACCAGACAGAGACCGAAAGCAGCATGATGTTCCCCGCCGCAAAGCCGGCAACAGCGACAGCGCGGATCAGTTCGGCAAGCGTCTTGTCCTTGTCATCGACCTCGGGTGTGAACAGATGCGCCTCGTAGCCCAGCCTGCCAAGCGCGGCGACGAAGGGTGGCACCTCGTCTCCTCGCCACCGGACCGCGACCCGCTTCGTCGACAGGTTGACGCGCGCGCTTTCGACGTGATCGAGCTTTCCAAGTGCCGCCTCGATCGTCTGGATACAGGCGGCGCAATGAACCGTCGGCACTGAAAGATCGGTCTGCCGAAGATCATCGCCAAGCGATCGGCTCGCCAACCTGATCTCCTGGCTGGATGGCAGGACCGACGTGGCGCCGTTCAGATCCAGCGCCATTTCAGCGCCCGGTGCACAACAGCTCATTGCAGCGCTCCATGAGAAATCATAATCCTGCGGACGTCGCGATAGGGTCGTGTCAGGCCGGCATCGGTGTCGACTTCGACGATCCAGACGCCGTCCTTCGGCATATGCTGGGCGGCGAACTCCTGGCCGGAGGCGAGGGCGAGCGTGACGGACTTGTCCTCTTTCTCGTAGGCGGGATGACGAAACAGCACCTTGACGCTGTGCAGAGGAACCGGCTTGCCTGCAGCGTCGGAGAGGCTGTAGCGGACTTCGCCCCATGCGATGGTCAGCTTGCCGGTCCAACCGAGCGCTGCTTGAGCGCGGCCGGCCTCGGCCTCCTTGTTGAATTGCTGGCTGGCCACATAGGTGTTCTCGACGACGAGGCCGGTCCAACTCGTATTGGCGAGCGTGGCCATGGTCAGGTTGACCGCGATGACCACCCCGAAGAAGGTGAGAATGATGGCCAGCATGTGCCTGCCGGTGAATTCGCGAGGCTTTTGGGCATTGGCGGTCATTTGGCGGCCTCTGGCGCGTTGAATGTGGCGGCGTACTCGTTCGACTCGAAGCTCGCCTTATCCTCGACACGGAACTTGAAGGTCTGTGCCGGGGCGTGGATCTGGTCCGCCGGTTGGCGAACGAAGACCTTCAACGTTTTCAGGCGGTCGGGTTCGACCGGGATGGCGAAAGACCGGCCGGCCGGGATGTCGTCGCCGACGACGACCATGTCGGCACCCTCCAGACCCTGCATGGTGACGACGATTGTCCTTGGCTCAGGGATCATGTTGAGCAGCTTGACGCTATAGCCATTGCGGATGGAGCCATCGGATAGTGTGACGAATTGCGGATTGCGGTCATGCAGCACGTTCAGTTCGAGCCGATCGCGCGTCAGCAGCGAATAGAGCAGGCCCAGCCCGATCAGCGACCACAAGCCCATGTAGACGTAGGTGCGCGGCCGGAAGATCTTGCGAATGTGAAAATGCGCCACCTGATCGGAGAAGGTGCCGACAGCAGTCCTGACCAGCGACGGATTGATTGAACTGGAGCCGCCTGCGGTCGCCAGCATCATGTTGGCGTTGTAGTCGGAGAGCGTCGCGTAGGAGATCAGCCCGCGCTCCTTGCCGAGCTTGTCCATGACGCCGTCGCAGGCGTCGATACACAGCGCGCAGGTAATGCATTCGAGCTGCTGGCCGTCGCGAATGTCGATTCCCATTGGGCAGACCGCGACGCAGGCATTGCAGTCGACGCAGTCGCCGACGGACTGCCCCGAGGCTTGCACCTTCTTGGCGTGGCGCGATCGCGGCTCGCCGCGCCAGTCATTGTAGGTGACGGTGAGCGAATTCTCATCGAGCATGGCTGCCTGGATGCGCGGCCATGGGCACATATAGGTGCAGACCTGTTCGCGCATCAGGCCGCCGAAGGTGTAGGTCGTCGCCGTCAGCACGGCGATGGTGATGTAGGCGACAGGTGCGGCGGTACCGGTGAAAAGCTCGCCCACAAGTGTTGGTGCATCAGCGAAATAGAAAATCCAGGCGCCACCGGTCGCCGCCCCTATGACAAGCCAGATGGCGTGTTTCGAGACCCGCAGCATCAGCTTGCGGGCGGTCCAGGGGCCGGCATCGAGTTTCATGCGGGCGTTGCGGTCCCCCTCAATCGCACGCTCGACGACAAGGAACAGATCGACCCACACGGTCTGCGGACATGCATAGCCGCACCAGGCACGGCCGACAGCAGAGGTAATCAGGAAAAGTCCAACACCGGCCATGACCAGGAGGCCGGCCACATAGAAGAATTCCTGCGGCCAGATCTCGATGAAGAAAAAGTAGAAGCGCCGATTGGTGAGATCGAGCAGCACGGCCTGGTCCGGGGCAAATGGGCCACGATCCCAATGCAGCCACGCAGTCAGGTAATAGATGCCAAGTGTGATCGTCATCACCAGCCATTTGAAGCGGCGAAAGTTGCCCGAGGCGCGCTTCGGAAAGATCTTTTGACGCGCGGCATAAAGGGGCTTGCGGGTTTTGGCGGCATTGACAGTTTCTGTTTCGAGCCGTGTCAACTGCGTCTTGTCACGCACGTGTAACTCCACTTTCCCAGCCAATGTCAGGGGCACCTGTCGAAAAGCCTCGCGGTAGGACAGCCTTGCCGGGTTGTGCAGATCGCATTAGGAATGGTGTCGAGGCCCGGCTCGCGCCGGGCCTCGTCCGCTTGGCAGGGGTGACCGAAGAATAGGGCTTCCATTCCTATTCTCCGCCGCCAAGCGAATGGACATAAACTGCAAGTTCCTTGACCTTGATCTCGCCGAGACGGCCAACCCAGGCCGGCATGACGCCCTGCTTTGGCGCACGAACCTGGGCGGCGATGGCCGTCTCGCCGGACCCGTAAAGCCAGATCGCGTCAGTCAGGTCGGGGGCGCCGAATTCCCTGTTGCCTTTTGCATTGTCGCCGTGACAAGCGACGCAGTTCTCGGCAAAGACCTTGGCGCCGGGTTGGATCAGACTTGCATCGCGGACCTTGCCGGAAAGGCTGGCCACGTAGGCGCTGACTTGTGCGATCTGGTCGGCGGTGATGATGTCGCCGAAGGCCGGCATTTCTGACAGTCGCGTGTCCGGATCGGAAGCAAAGCGGAGGCCGTGCGTGATCGTCTGCTTGATCTGGTCGGGGCTGCCGCCCCAGAGCCAGTCATCGTCATTCAGGTTGGGAAAGCCCTTCGATCCCTGAGCGCCGGAGCCGTGGCATTGCGTACAGTTGACCTTGAACGCGGCAGCCCCGGCAGCGACCGCGAATTCGCGCAAGGCATCGTCGGTCAAGATCTCCGAGACGCTCTTTGCCTGGATGGCTGCAACATACTTGCCCTTGGCGGCCTCGGCCGCGGCAAGGTCGTTCTTGACGTCCTTACGGCTTGAATAGCCGAGCATGCCCTTGGTTGCCGAGGTCAGCATCGGCCATGCCGGGTATGCGGTCGTATAGACGAGCGCCCACGCTATGGTGACGTAGAAGGTAATCACCCACCATCGCGGCAGAGGATTGTTGAGCTCCCTGATGCCGTCCCATTCATGGCCGGTGGTTGAGACGCCGGAGACCTCATCGATGTGCTCGTCGCTCATGATCACTCGTCCTCGAGCGGAATGCGGGCAGCTTCGTCGGCCAGCCTTCGGCTGCCGGGGCGTAGGGCAAAGGCGATGCACCCGACGAAGAACAGCGCCATCGCAACCAGGCCCCAGCTGTCGGCAAACGCCCGCATCAAATTGTAGGTCATCAGCGTTCTCCTCAGCGGTAGCCGGCGGCTTCGTCGTAATTTTTGAAGTCGACCAGTGTGCCAAGCATCTGCAGGTAGGCGAGCAGGGCATCCATTTCGGTGACCTGTTGCGGGTTGCCGTCGAAGTCGCCGATCTTGACTTTGGGGTAACGCGCCTCAAGGCCTGATGTGTCGGCATTGGGATCGGCCTGCGCCGCCAGATCCGCATTGGCGTGCGCGATCATGTCATCGGTGTAAGGGACGGCTACACGCCTGTTGGCGACCAGATGCGTCGAGAAATCCTTCACGTCGATCGGCGTGTCTTTCAGGAACCCATAGCTCGGCATGATCGATTCCGACACCACCGAGCGCGGGTCGGTAAGATGCGCGACATGCCATGCATTCGAGTAGCGGTCGCCAACTCTGGCGAGATCCGGCCCGGTGCGCTTCGATCCCCACTGGAAGGGGTGATCGTACATGGACTCGGCAGCCAGGCTGTAGTGGCCATAGCGCTCAACTTCGTCGCGGAACGGCCTGATCATCTGGCTATGGCAGAGAAAGCAGCCCTCGCGCATATAGATGTTGCGCCCGACAAGTTCGAGCGGCGAATAGGGGCGCATGCCTTCCACCTTCTCGATCGTATTGTCGAGATAGAAGAGAGGCGCTATCTCGACGATACCGCCGACCGTCACCACGAGCAGCGAGCCAACGAGAAGAAGCGTGGCGTTCTTCTCGATGATTGCGTGTTTGTCCATCAAGCCCATTACCTGGCTCCTGATCGCGCAGGTCGGATGGCGACGGGGCTCGGCATCGGCTCCTCCTCGCGCTGGTGGCCGAGGATGGTCATGGTGATGTTCCAGGCCATGATCAGGGCGCCGGAGAGGTACATGGCCCCACCGATGGCGCGCATGACGTAGTATGGGTGCATGGCAGCGACGGTTTCGGCGAAGGAATAGACCAGGAAGCCCTGCTGGTCGTATTCACGCCACATCAGGCCCTGCATGATGCCTGACACCCACATGACCGAGGCGTAGACGACGATCCCGAGTGTCGCCAGCCAGAAGTGCCAGGTGACGAGCCGCAGCGAGTAGAGCCGGTGACGGTTCCAGAGCTTCGGCACCATGTAGTAGATTGCGCCGAACGAGATCATGCCAACCCAGCCGAGCGCGCCCGAATGGACGTGGCCGATGGTCCAGTCGGTATAATGCGACAGCGAATTGACCGCCCTGATCGCCATGATCGGGCCTTCGAAGGTCGACATGCCATAGAAGGCGACGGCCATCACCATCATGCGGATGATCGGATCGGTGCGCAGCTTGTCCCAGGCGCCGGACAGCGTCATCAGGCCGTTGATCATGCCGCCCCAGGACGGCATCCACAGCATGATCGAGAACGCCATGCCGAGCGTCTGCGCCCAATCTGGCAAGGCGGTGTAGTGCAGGTGATGCGGGCCAGCCCAGATGTAGAGAAAGATGATCGCCCAGAAATGGACGATCGACAGCCGGTACGAATAGACTGGCCGGTTCGCCTGCTTGGGCACGAAATAATACATCATGCCAAGGAAGCCGGCGGTGAGAAAGAAGCCGACCGCGTTGTGGCCGTACCACCATTGGGTCAGCGCGTCCTGGACCCCGGAAAAGGCGGAGTAGCTCTTGGAGCCCAGGAACGAGACTGGCATCGACAGGTTGTTGACCACATGCAGCATCGCGATGGTCACGATGAACGACAGGTAGAACCAGTTGGCGACGTAGATATGCGGTTCCTTGCGCTTCAGGATCGTGCCAAGGAACAGAATGAGGTAGGCGACCCAGACGATGGTCAGCCAGACATCCACATACCATTCGGGTTCGGCGTACTCGCGGCCCTCGGTGATGCCGAGCAGATAGCCGGTCGCGGCCATGACGATGAACAGCTGGTAGCCCCAGAAGACGAACCAGGCGAGATCACCGCCGAAGAGGCGGGCGCGGCAGGTGCGCTGCACGACATACAGAGACGTGCAAAGCAGCGCGTTGCCACCGAAGGCGAAGACGACACCGGATGTATGCAGCGGCCGCAAACGGCCGAAATTGAACCAGGGCTGGATGTTGAGATCGGGATAGGCGAGCTGAAGCGCGATCACCACGCCGACCAGCATCCCGACGACACCCCAGAACACGGTGGCGATCGCGCCGTAGCGGATCGGACCATCCATGTAAGCGGATGGGTCAATCGGAGCTGCTGGCTTGAACTCCGTGTTGCGCAACAGGATCGCAGTGAAACCAGCCACTGCGAAGAACAACACCCACATATGTCGGCGGAAAGGTTCATCCACGCCGAAGCCGGCGGCCACCAGGGCCGCAAAAGCGAACACGCTTAGAAGGACGATCTCTGTGCCGAATTTCATTGCAGATCCCGATCTCGAATCTGGTGGATGCCAAATCCGCAGCGCACTAATTGCGCAGCCGCCGCCCCCTCGCCCTGATCTATGTCAGGCCGCACGATTTTGTGTCGGCGGCGCAATCAGCAGGTGGCGAATGAACGAGGAACGCAGCGCGGGCTCACCCCCTCATGGAAGGCGTTCCCTGGGTTGGGCGGGCGCAGACGCGATCGATTGAGGCGAAAGCTGAGGCTCTGCGACGCGTTGGATGCTATTGCCGATGCCCTGCCAAACGTTGTTCGGATCCCATTGGAAACGAACGCGATCGTTCGGCCGAGCCGTGGCAGCTTAAGGACCGTGCTTCGCCGGTATGTGCCGAAACACACCTGGCGATTGGTCATCGTCCCTATCAAAGCCCGAAAGCTGTCTGTCTCGACCGTGACGCCGCTTCTTCGAAGGCGCGGCGACATCGCATTAGAAGGCAAGCACGGCCCGCCCCGGAGCCATGCGACATGGGCCTCGCCGCTTAGGGCCGCTCGCGTCCGCCGCCACAGCGCTTCTCCAGACGGCTTATGCTGTCCACCGTCACATGGCGTGCGTTCTCAATCCGAATCACCCCGTCAGCCCGCAATCGCGTCAGTTGGCGGCTCACGGTTTCGTTGGTAATTCCAAGGAAATCAGAGATTTCGGCACGCGTCAGCGGCAGATCGAAGGACGCTGACCTGGAAGCCGCGTCGAGACTGGAATCGATATTCCGGGCCATCATGAGGAGAAAACTCGCCACCTTTTCCGGAGCTGTCTTGCGCCCCAGCGTCACCATCCACTCGCGCGCCTCATCGAGTTCATTCAGCGTCTGTTTGAGCAGGCGATGCTCGAATTCCCGTGACGCCTTCATAATCCGTTCGACGGCCGCTCGCGGAAACGAGCACAGCGTGACTGCTGTTGCCGCTTCCGCATTGATCGAGCTTTCCACCTTGAAAGGACGTCCCAGAAAATCCGGTGCAAACTGGAGACCGACGATCTGCTGGCGCCCATCCGACAGGCTCTTTGATAGCTTTACCACGCCTGAAAGCACGTTCGAGTAGCTGTCGACGTTCTGTGCCTCGCCGGTCAACTCCATTCCTGACTCGATCCGGCGACGCGAGCAAGTCTTGGCGAGCCCAACCAAATTGTCTGGATCGAGCGCACCGCAGACACCGCGACGCCGTGCCTCGCAAGGGAGGCAAAGAACAGGAATGCCGGAAGTATGAATGTCTTGCCGAAAGGTCATGCGTTCCCTTTACCCGATCCTAACTGCCGGCAGGATACCCATCCAGGGTAGAGAAGTCCTGCGGCGGTTTGTCCATGCGCGCGGCTGATCGAGATCAGGGTCTGCTTCAGCGATGCGTGCAGTGTTCGGCGGGCAACACGGTGAACGCGAGATGCAATCGGAAATAGCTGTCAAACTCAGCGAGAACGTCCCACGCTACACAAGCTATCCGACGGCGCCGCATTTCCATTCCGGGGTCGATGCTGCCATTTACCGTGGCTGGTTGGAGGCGCTGGAAAGTGGCGACGAAATCTCGCTGTATTTGCACATTCCTTACTGCGACAAGCTCTGCTGGTTCTGCGCCTGCCACACCAAGCAGACGCACCAATATGAGCCGGTGGCCGCTTATCTGCGCTCGCTGAATGCCGAAATCGTCACGATTGCCGGTCTGGTGAGCGGCAAGGCACATGTCCGTGCAATCCACTTCGGTGGCGGTTCGCCAACGATGCTGAGGCCCGATGACATGGTTGCTCTTGGAGCGGCCTTGCGGGACAGCTTCGACCTTCTCCCGGATGCTACGGTCAGCATCGAAATCGGAACCAACGACATGGACAAGGCGCGCCTTGATGCGCTTGCTCAAATCGGCGTAACGCGGGCGAGCCTCGGCGTGCAGGATTTCGATCCGCAAGTGCAAAAAGCAATTAATCGTGAGCAAAGTTTTTTGCAGACCAAGGCAGTCGTCGACGGGGTTCGTTCGCGGGGCGTTGAATCGGTCAATGTGGACCTGCTCTACGGGCTCCCGAATCAGACACGCGAGACGATCTGTTCCACGGTGGCGCAGGCACTGACCTTGGAACCAGACCGGATGGCTCTGTTCGGCTACGCACATGTGCCCTGGTTCAAGAAGCATCAGACGATGATCGACGAGGCATGGCTGCCGAGTCCCACCGAGCGTTTCGCCCAATCTCAACTCGCGGCGCGGGCAATTGTCGCCAAGGGATATGAGGCAATAGGACTCGATCATTTCGCGAAGCCCGACGATGCGCTGGCCATAGCGGCCCGCGCAGGGGTTTTGCATCGCAATTTTCAGGGCTACACCGAGGATCGCTGCCCGACACTGATCGGACTTGGCCCTTCGTCCATCGGTCGTTTTCGCCAAGGCTACGTGCAGAACATGGCTTCGACTGCCGGGTACGGGCGCATGGTTGCGGATGGCGGGTTGGCTGCCGTCCGGGGCGTTGCCCTTTCCGACGACGATCGCGTCCGTGGCTGGATAATCGAGCGGCTGATGTGTGATTTTGCCTTCTCGGCAGTCGATCTGGTGGAGCGGTTCGGCAAAGCCGGCGAGAAGCTCCTTCATCGCTCGAGGTCCATCGCCCTCCACGATCCTGCCCGAGCGCTTGAATTCGATGGCGACAGTTTCGTCGTACGGGCTGAAAGTCGCCCCTTCGTTCGAACCATCGCGGCCAAGTTCGATACATATTTCAAAGGGGGAACGGCGAGGCACTCGGTGGCGGTCTGAGCAAAGCACAGTGCGCTCGCCGTTTGGTCGATCGCGAACCAGCTGCGTTTCATTTTGACCGCTCATAGGCGACTACCGCATCCAATCGAAAATGCAAACTTAGGCTGTTGCGCGGTATTTCCTTCCACATCCTCTCTTACGCATACCTGCATTCCAAGGTGTTTGATCCTATGCTTCGCGAGGAGCAGGTAGGCCGCGACAGCTAGGCAATGTTCCAGCTGCCTCTAGCGGAGGAGTCACGATTTTTCGGCAAGCTCCGTCGGCAGACCTTCTTTTCGGGCCTTGGCAAAGGCTCGGTCGCCTTCCAGAAACGCCGCCAGCATGAAAGGGATGAGTTCTGCCACGGTTTCAGACTGACGATAGGTCTGACGGTAAAGTGCAGCATACTCCTTGAGTGTTTGGCCCAGCTCCGCGCTGACGGTAATGGTGATCTTCGAAGCTGTTCGGTCTGGAAGCTTTCCAAGTTTCAGGTCAGCCATGGTAACTCCTGCTCAACTCGCGTATGGCCGCAGCACGATGTCCTTGTGCACGATGACGCGCAGTGGCCAACCTGGGCGGACGATGATGGTGGGCTGGATATTGAGGTTTTTTTCGGTGATGCGCTGGCCGGCTCGACTGGCGTTCTGCTGGGCTGATTCCCGGATCGCCTTGACCAGATCGCTCTCGTTTTCGCCGAGGCTGAATTCCGTGCCGACACCGAGCAATGTGGCAAGCGCCACCCCCTTGATCAGCTGCCAGGTGTGGAAATCGACTTTGTCTTCCAGCCCTGCGTAGCCGGCGGTGTCGCTCGCGGGCAGATTGTCGATTTCGACCGACGAGCCGTCGGGCAGCAGAATGCGCTGCCAGACCAGCAGCGCTCGCTTTTGCCCGAACGCGACGACGCTGTCGTAGACGCCGATAAGACGTGAGCCCTGCGGAATCAGCAATATGTTGCCCGTGACCGTGTCGTGCACATTCTCGGTGACTTGCGCGACGACAAGGCCCGGCAAATCGGAATTGATGCCGGTGATCAGGCTGGCGGCAATCACGCTGCCAGCCATCAGTTGATACGGCGAGATCGGCGTCTGCAGCGCATGCGGATTGTAGATCCCGCCAGTGCTCCGCTGGCTGAGGAAATCAAGCTTTCGCTGCTGATTGTTCTGGTCGCCTTCCGCCGGCGCCACCGAGGCTGACGCGCGTGCTGCTTCGGATTGGGGAAGTGCCTCAAATGGATGCTGAGCAGTTTGCACGCTCTCACCGACATCTGTCTGTTGAGCTCGATTTTCGACGCGGAAAAGCACCTGCGATTCACGCGCTTCGATCGCCTGCTGCGCTAGACGCTGCTCCTCGGCCGAGATGTCTTGGCCCGGCACGATGCCGAGCTGGCGCTGCCGCTCGAGGATGGGGCGACCGAGGTCGCCCGGCAAAGGTGGCCCAAGGACGGGAGGCTTCGGCTTCATGCCGGAATAGTCATGGGGAAGCGTATCGAGTCCCTCGACGGTTGGTTTGCGCTCAGTGCTGTAGAGATCTTCCGCCTGATCCCTGATGCGAAGGGCCGGCCCCTGGAGCGCCATCATGGCAACGCCGAACACAGCGCCGGATCCGAGCGCTGCGATCGCGATGATCACACCGCGCCTGAACCGCACCACGCGGCGGGGAGAGGCCCGAAGCTGCAGTTCCTCGGGATCCAGTTTCGGCGGGATGCCAGAGCGGGAATTTTCGATCATGAGCCCTCACCTCACCGGCTGGAACGCGAAAAGAGCGAGATCCGCCGTAGCGGTTGCCTGTCGTCAATCCTGCTGATGCGGATCACCTGCTGCTGCTTGGTGCCGAGGCGAAGTTCGGCCGCGGCGAAGAGCCGATCGACGATGTAATAGTTGCCGCGCACGCGATAGTTGACGAGCTCGCTGCTCCCATCTGCGCCGACGATGAAGAGTGGTGGCGCCTCGCCCTGATCTATGCGACGAGGGAACTCAATATAGACCTTGCTGCCGTCGTCGAAGGCTCGCGTCGGTCTCCAGGGCGGTGTGTCGCCACTGATCGAGTAGCGAAAGCGAAGGTTTTCGAGCGCGATATTCGACGCGACCGGTGTAACTGCCTCGGCTTGAGCATTGCGCTGGCGAAGCGCGATGATCTGGTCTTGGCTGTAGGTCCAGGAGATTGCCGCCATTGCTGTCTTCTCGGTGCTTTGAAGCTGCAAATGATAGGTCCGCCGGTCCGTCGTAATGACGACATTGGTGGCAAGACCCGGCGCGAAGGGTTTCACCAGAACATGGGTGCGCTGATTGTCACCGGTGCCGCTTGCGGTATCGCCTATGACCCAGCGCACGGTGTCGCCAGCCGACACGGCGGTTAGTTTCTCGCCCGGCTGCAGAGCGATGTCGGTCACGCGCTCCGGCGCGGCATAGAGCTGATAAAGCGCGCCATCGGTGAAGGGGTAGACTTGCACGGCATTAACATACCCGTACTTGGTGGGTTGCTGGGTCGCGGCTTTGTTGGCATCAGCGACGCGTTCTTCCGGGGGGCGCTTGTCCTCGGCCTTGCCGGACTCGGGCTGCAATTGGCCAGGCAGCGGCAGTGGTTTTGGCACCTCGACAATTCTAATCGGCCTCTCCGGCGCCTTCTCGATCGCGGCCGGTTTGAAGTCAGCAGCGTCATAGGAAATCTCAGGCGGCGGCACCTTCTTCGATGCACAAGCGGAAACGACCGCTGCCGACACCGATAGGATCAGCACGGCACGAATCGGTGACATTTTATCTTTCATTGGTGGACTCCGTCGGAGAAAGGGGGGGTGGGACGGCGCTGTCGAGCTCGCGTGACCAGTCAATGGCGTTGATGAAGACGCCGAGCGGATTCTTGCGCAGCTGATCCGTATTGCTTGGCGAGCGGATCACGATCGTGAGGATCGCAGTCCAGCGCATCGTGCTGGCAAGGCTTCCGCGCTCAAACACCTGCTCGGTCCATTTGACCTGGAATGAACTTTCGGAGGCCCTGACCACGCTGGTGACCTGTACCGAGACACTGCGCGTTCCGATCTGTCCGAAGGGGTCGTTCGCCTTGGCGTATTCGTTGAGGAAGAGCGCTGCGCGATCGCTAGCAAAGTCGTAAGCTGCCAACCAGTTCTGCCGTACCAAAACCGGATCGGTGGAAACGGAACGGACATTCTGGATGAAGCGGCCGAGATGCCAGGCGATCTGAGCATCCGAGGGCTCATAATTCCGGATTGCCGGCGCGACGGCGCGCGTCTCGCCGAAGCCATCGACCTCGACGACGTAAGGCACGACACGGCTTTGCATCGACTGCCATACGAGTCCGCCGGAAAGTCCGGTCGCCAAGGCCAGGCACCCAAGGGCCATGAGCCGCCAGTTCCTGGCCTGCAGTCGAGATGAGCCGATGCGCTCGTCCCACAGTTGGGCGGCTTTTTGATACGGCGTGACCGGTTCGGGTGTTTTGCCGTAACGGTGCACGGGTCGCTTGAAGAGCATCTAGTCATCCTTGTCGTTGAGAGAGGGGTTGGCGCTGCCTCCCGGCCGGTCTCCGTCTCGGACAGCTTGCATGGCAGCGTGGCGATGTGCACGGGCGGTCTGTTCAGAACGTAGGCGCCTTGCCCACGTCGGCGCCGAAACAGTGGCCGAACCGGCAGAGCGTTCGGTCATTGACGCGGTCGGCGTGCCGCCGGTCGCGGTCCACGCGGCATCGCGCCCGGCATCGGCGTTGCGCCCAACACTTGCAGTGGCGGATCGCGCTACGCGTATAGCAGCGCCGCCAGCGGCACTGGTTACACCATGCATTCCAGCAGCCACACCGGAGAGGCCAACGTCGGGCGAGGTTGCGCGCCCGATCTGCCAGGACGTGGAAGCAGCCGATCCCATTGTTGTGCCGGCGCGGATGGCGGCGAGACCGCCGCTGGTTGCCATACGCGCGCCAGAAAATGCCGTGCCTCCAGCAACGAGTGATACACCCGCTGCCGCCGCGGTCGTGCCGAGGGCGGCGCCCGCGCCAAGCTGCGGTGCGCCTGAGACAAGACCCGACGCGATCCCCGGCCCAAAAATGCCAAGGCCAAGCAGTGCCAGTGCGCCCAGTACCTGGGACATGGCAGCGGCCAGATCCGGCTCCTTGCCTTGCAATGCGGAAGTGAACTCCCCGAAGAGCGTGGAGCCGATGCCGACAATGACGGCGAGCACCATCACCTTGATGCCTGACGAGATAACATGGCCGAGCACGCGTTCGGCCAGGAACGCTGAACGGTTCCAAAGTGCGAATGGAACCAAAACAAAACCTGCCAGCGTGGTGAGCTTGAACTCAAGGATGGTGATGAAAAGCTGGATGGAAAGGATGAAGAAGGCGATGATGACCAGGAACCAGGCCATCAGCAGCACGAAGATGGTCAGTGCGTTGCCGAACATTTCCGGGAAGCCCAGGAGCTGACTGGCTTGGTCAAGCATTGGCCAAGCACCTTCGAAACCGGTCGCGGCAATGCGGCCCGGGCGCAGGAGATTGTCTGCCGACAGATTGCCGGCCGACGCATTAATCCCGAGACCGGCAAAAGAACGATAAATGATATCGGCGAGGTTCTTGAAATTGTTCAGGATGAAGGCGAAGACGCCAACATAGAGCACCTTGCGGACAAGCCGGCCGAGAACGCTGGTCTCCTCGCCGAGCGCCCACGCCAGGCCGGCAAGTGTGATGTCAATGCCGATCAGAATGGTAGTGAGGAAGGCGACGTCGCCCGAGAGCAGACCGAACCCGCTGTCGATGTAGCGGATGAAGGTCTCCATGAAGCGATCGATGACGCCAAGGTCGTTCATGCCGCTGCCTTCCTCGTCGTGATGAACTCGTGATTAATTGCCGGGATAAGCCGAGCCGGTACCCAAGAATCGCTTCGTCATCTCGCGGGCGGCTTCCTCTGACTGGGCCTTGCGGGCGGCATCCTCGGCCTCAGCTCGAAACTGCGTTGCGAGCAGCGTCTGGATCTGCATCTGCTGCTTTGTCGAAAGCGCTATCAGCTGGTTGGTGGCCTGGCTTGCCTGAAGCGCACCGGCCGCCCCTTGGCTGCGGTTGACGAGATCGGCGAGCAGATCGCCGTCGGCGCGGACGTTCTCGACGATTTGCGACTGGACCCCCATGGTCTGGCGGAACGCCTGCATGGCGCTTTGCCAACGCTCGCGCGCAGCACTCGCCACTTCGCTGACCTTGATCGTGGCGTCGTAGCTTTCCGGATATTGGCTGCGCCACTGGTCTTGAAGCTTGCCCAGATCAAAGCTGAGGCCACTCGCCTGGTCCATCAAGCCGTCGATGCGATGGAGCGAACCGGTGAGTTGGCCAACGGAAGAGAAATCCAGACGCTGAAGATTGCGCGCCATGTTCTGCAGCATGGTCGCCTGATTCTGCAGCGACTGGATCTGGTTGTTGATCTGCTCCAGGGCGCGCGCGGCCGTCAGCACGTTCTGCGCATAATTGGACGGATCGAACACGATAAGGGCGTAGGCGGGCTGCACATAGTCGGCCATAGGCTTGGCGATCAGGGAAACGGTGATCAGGCCGGAGAGAAGGCGTCGCCGCATCATGCTAATTGCTCCTTGTCTGGTTGAGGGAATTGCTTGAGAAGTTCGCCGGCCCAATCGAGGCCGCGCGCGATCAGGAACTGCGAGGCAAAGCTGCCTTGCCCGTCTTCGGACAGGATCCTGTCGATCAGAGTCTGCGTGGCCGGATCGGAAGCACCGCAAAGCGCAAGAGCGATGGGGCCAAGCCCGAGCTCGAACAGACGGTTGCCGCGGCGCGATTGCAGATAATACTGACGCTTCGGCGTGGCGCGGGCGATCAATTCGATCTGCCGCTCGCTTAAACCGAAGCGTTCGTAGGCTGTGCGCGCCTGGGGTTCCACGGCACGATCATTGGGAAGGAAAATGCGCTGCGGGCAGCTTTCGATGATTGCCGGCGCTATGGCAGAGCCCGCGATATCAGCCAGCGACTGCGTAGCGAAGACAACCGACACGTTCTTCTTTCGCAGCACCTTCAGCCATTCGCGGATGCGGGCGGCGAACAGCGGATTGTCGAGATAGACCCACGCCTCGTCGAGCATGATCAGCGTGGGCCGTCCGTCGAACCGTTCCTCAAGTCGCTGGAACAGATAGGTAAGCACCGGCAGCAAAGCGCCTTGGCTGTGCATCAGCTCCTCGGTCTCGAAACACTGCACATCCGACAAGGCCAGCCCATCATGATCGGCATCGAGCAGGCGGCCGAAGGGACCGTCGAGCGTGTAGGGCATCAATGCGGACTTCAGCGCATTGGATTGAAGCAGGACCGAAAGGCCGGTCAGTGTGCGTTCCTGCGCCGGCGCGGTGGCAAGGCTGGCCAGCGCTGACCAGATAGCCTCCTTCACCTCCGGCGTGACGGTGACGTTCTCGTGGGCAATAAGGCTGGCGATCCATTCGGCCGCCCAGCTTCGGCTAGCCTGGTCGTTGATGCTGCGCAGTGGCTGAAAGGCAAGGGATCCGTCCGCTCCTAGCGCGTGGTGTTCTCCACCCATGGCAAGTGTTGCAGCACGGGCCGAATTGCCTTTGTCGAAGACATAAACCTGGGCGCCGGCATAGCGCCTGAACTGCAGAGCAATCAGAGCAAGCAGAACCGACTTGCCGGCGCCGGTCGGACCAACAGCCAGCATGTGGCCGACATCTTCGACGTGGGTGGAAAGCCGAAACGGTGTCGAACCGCTGGTCTCGGCAACGAGAAGCGGTGGCGCTTCGGTTTGGGTGACTTTCGCGAGATACTCGTTTGTCGCAGGACCGGCCCAAACCGACGACAGCGGCATGAGATGGGCAAGGTTCAAAGTATGAACGAGCGGTTGGCGAACGTTAGCGTAGACATGGCCAGGCAATGAGCCGAGCCAAGCCTCGACCGCATTGACGCCTTCTCGGATCGTGGTGAAACCGATCCCATTGATGATGCGCTCGACCGCGCGAAGCTTCTCTGCAGCGGCTTGGCGATCCTCGCCCCACACCGTCACGGTCGTGGTGAGATAGCCGAAGCTCACATGATCGCCGCCCAATGCCTGAAGGGCTTCGTCGGCATCGAGCGCCTTGTTGTCGGCATCGCTGTCGACAAGCGGGACCGGCTCGTTGGTAATGACCTCGCGTAGGATTGCCACGATCGATTTGCGCTTGGCAAACCACTGCCGGCGCAACCGCGTCAGCGTCTTCGTGGCTTCCGTTTTCTCGAGCGGAATGAAGCGCGTCATCCAGCGATAGGCGAAATCCTGATGATTGAGGGCATCGAGAATCCCGGGCCGGGTGAGGTTCGGAAAGCCGAGGATGGTCAGTGTGCGAAGATGCTGCTCACCCAGCATCGGCTCCAGGCCACCGGCAAGCGGCGCATCGACCAGGATGGCATCCAGATATATCGGCGTTTCCGGGACCATGATAGGATGGCGGCGAGGCGAAATCGTGCCGTGGAGATAGGTCAACGTCTGAGCATCATCGAGGACGCGTACTTCGGGCATGAAACCCGAGAAGAGATCGAGCACGCGGTTGGTCTCGTCACGGAACCTCGCCAGATCCTGGCGCCAGTCTCTTTCTCCTTGGGAATAATGAGAGTCGACGAGCGCGCTTTCCGCGCGCGCCTGGGCGTCGGGCGGTGGCATAAACACTAAGGTCACATGATAGCGGCTCTCGTAGTGCGCTACCTTCCCCTCGAAAGCAGCGCGGCGTTCTTCGTCGACCAGCCACGACGCGGCGTCAGGAAAATGCGAGTTCGGATAGCCCAGCGCTTCTATGCGCTCGGCCTCAAAGAACAATGCCCAGCCAGAGCCAAGGCGTCTGAGAGCATTGTTCGCCCGGCCGCAAATGCCGACGAGTTCAGCCTCCGTCGCACTTTCGAGATCCGGGCCGCGGAACCGCAACGTCCGCTGAAAGCTGCCGTCCTTGTTGAGCACGATGCCGGGCGCCACCAAGGCAGCCCAGGGTAGATGGTCGGCAAGCCGGTCGGCTTTGCTTCGATATTCCGAAAGGTTCAGCATGCAAGCCACCCCTTCAGACGAAGGTGGCGCACAAGCACGCTGGCGAAGTCCGGATCGCGTCTTGCGGCAAAGACCGCTAACGAGTGGCCCGCGATCCAAAGCACCAGACCAGCAATCCATTGCTGCAAGCCGAAGCCAATGGCCGCGGCCACTGTACCGTTGAGGATCGCCACCGCGCGCGGAGCCCCGCCGAGCAGGATCGGCTCGGTCAGCGCCCGGTGGACCGGTACTGCGAAGCCCTCGATATGCTGCTCCCCGGCGGCCATCAGACGAGCGCCCCACCACCGAAGGAGAAGAAGGAGAGGAAGAAGCTCGATGCCGCGAAGGCGATCGACAGACCGAAGACGATCTGAATCAGGCGCCGAAAACCACCGGCGGTGTCGCCGAAGGCAAGCGTCAGGCCGGTGGTGATAATGATGATCACCGCAACGATCTTGGCGACCGGTCCCTGCACCGACTCCAGGATCTGCTGCAGCGGCTGCTCCCACGGCATGCCGGAGCCGGCGGCATAAACGGGGGCCGTGATAAGAAACGCGAGCGCTGTGGACGAAAGAAAGCGAAGCTTCTTGCGCATGAGGAAGGCCTTTCAAAGCTGCTGGAGTTGCGAAAGCGTGAGCGGGGCAACGGCATAATCGCCGCTGCCGTCGAGACCGGTGACCTCGGCGATTGCGTCGATGTGGCGCGACGAGCCGCGGCCGGCGATGAAGACGAGCAGGTCGACGGCATCGGCGATGAGGCGGCGGGGAACGGTGACGACTGCTTCCTGTGCGAGCTGCTCGATACGGTAGAGTGCGGAGCGCGCCGAATTGGCGTGAACCGTGGCGATGCCGCCGGGGTGCCCGGTGTTCCATGCCTTCAGCATGTCGAGTGCTTCCGCACCTCTTACTTCGCCGACGATGATGCGGTCGGGCCTGAGCCGCAGCGTTGAGCGCACGAGATCGGCAAGGGTGACCGAGCCCCGCCTCGTTCTCAGGGCAACGCAGTCCCTGGCCGCGCACTGCAGTTCGCGCGTGTCCTCGATGAGGATCACCCGCTCGTCGCATTCTGCGACCTCCGCCAGCAGCGCATTGGCAAGGGTTGTCTTGCCCGAAGACGTGCCGCCGGCGACCAGGATGTTGCGCCGCTCGCGGACTGCCCTCTTGAGCACATCGACCTGCAGCGGCAGCATGATCCGGTCCGCGACATAGTCGGCCAGCGTGTAGAGCTTTGCCGCTGGTTTACGGATGGCAAAGCATGGCGCGAGCACGACCGGCGGCAGCAGACCCTCGAAGCGCTCGCCCGACGGCAGTTCGGCACTGACAATCGGATTGTCCGCGTGCGCCTCGACCCGCACATGGGAGGCGACCAGGCGGATGATGCGTTCCGCCTCGGACGGGTGCAGATGCACGCCCGTATTGACTCGGCCCTCGCCCAGCCGGTCGAGCCGCAGCGCACCGTCGGGATTGACCATCACCTCGATGACGGACGGATCGGCAAGGGCTTCGGTGATTGCCGGACCCAGGGCGGTGCGCAGCATGACACGCCGCCGGTGGTCGGCCTCGGGATGAGAGCTCATCCTTCCCCTCCCCCACCATTGTCTTTGCTAAGCGACCTTTTGCCGGAAGCGATCTGGCGGCCGACCTGCTCAACGAATTTGTCAAAACGCTCCTGGGCAATCGCCTGGGTCGCCCTGTCCGGCACAGGCGTGTGGGCATGAAGCGTGATCGAAAAGCGGATGAAGAGCGCCAGACTCTCCAGGATCACCTCGGCATCGCGCCTGACGTGGGCAAGGTCGCGGGAGAGCCGGTCAAGCCTTACGCCGTAGCGCCGATCGAACTCGTTCTCGCCACGCCGCTCGATGAACGCCTCGACCGCCTTCGCCACGATCGCTGATTTGGTCGTTGACGGATCCCGACTGAGGTTGTCCAGTTTCTCGCTGAGCTCCGGCTCAAGCAGAAACTGATGGCGAATGCGGTGGGGCTTCATGCGGCTCGTTCCGACGGCCCGGCGTTGCGCCGGCGACGGGAGAAGGATCGGCCAGACGCTCAAAATTGCTTATGGCCGTTATCTACGCTGAGATGCGCTCTGCAACTCAGCGGACTTTAGAAGCCGGGAATGACATCCTTGTCGTCGCCCCTGCCCTCGTTGATACCGTAGGCGCGGGCCGCAGTGGAAATCCGATCCATGACACGCTTGTCCGCGAGCGCTTCGCTGTCATCGTCTGCGGGCTTCAACAGATCGGCCTGATCGGGCTCTTGAGAGACAACAACGTCTTCTACGGGCAGGCTTGGATGGCGTTGCTGCTGAACGCCTCCCTCGTCTTCAACTGGCGCGTCGGCGCTTTCGTCGTCCGCAGCAAGTCGGCTATCGACGCTGCACACTTGTCCAGTCCAGCCGTCCGGGCGTGATGCAGGGCAGTCCGCATAGGGACCGTCGCGCAGCACCGGCGCAGGCAGCACCCGGTCTGTGAAATTCTGATCCTGATAATAGCGCAGCTTCTTGGCGCGGATCGGCGGCAACCCAGAAACCAGGACCAATTCGTCTGACGGCGGCAATTGCATCACCTCGCCTGGCGTCAGGAGCGGGCGCGCGGTTTCCTGGCGGCTCACCATGACATGCGAAAGCCAGGGCGCAAGCCGATGGCCCGCATAGTTGCGCATCGACCTAAGTTCGGTTGCGGTGCCGAGGGCATCCGAGATGCGCTTGGCCGTGCGTTCGTCATTGGAGGAAAAGGCAATTCGCACGTGGCAATTGTCGAGAATAGCATTGTTCTCGCCATAGGCCTTTGAAACCTGGTTCAAAGATTGTGCGATCAGATAGGAGCGAATGCCATAACCTGCCATGAAGGCGAGCGCCGTTTCGAAGAAGTCGAGGCGACCGAGCGCCGGAAACTCGTCCAGCATCATGAGCAGCTGATGCTTACGGCTCTTCTTCGGGTCCCCCTCCAGACGCTCCGTCAACCGCCTGCCGATCTGGTTCAAGATCAGTCGCACCAAAGGCTTGGTGCGCGAGATATCCGAAGGCGGCACGACCAGATAGAGCGACAGCGGTCGCTCTCCATCCACTAGGTCAGCGATGCGCCAGTCGCAGGACGAAGTGGCCGCCGCGACCGTTGGATCACGATAAAGCCCGAGAAAGGACATGGCGGTCGAGAGGACGCCTGAGCGCTCGTTTTCCGACTTGTTCAGGAGTTCGCGAGCCGCCGAGGCCACTACGGGATGGACCTGAGGGTTATGCCCCGTCCCGAGATGGTTTGTCGTCATCATCCGCCGTAGCGTTGCGGCAAACGAGCGTTGCGGGTCCGACAGGAAGGTGGCGACGCGGGCCAGCGTCTTGTCCTCTTCAGCGTAGAGCACGTGCAAAATGGCGCCAACTAGGAGTGAATGGCTGGTCTTCTCCCAGTGGTTCCGTCGCTCCAGCGCGCCCTCGGGATCGACGAGGATGTCGGCGATGTTTTGAACGTCCCGGATCTCATCTGGGCCTTTGCGCACCTCCAGCAGCGGGTTGTAGCGTGCCGATCTCGGGTCGGTCGGATTGAACAGAAGGCAGTACGAGAATTTCGACCGCCAGCCGGAGGTCAACTGCCAATTTTCGCCTTTTATATCATGAATGATGGCAGACCCGGTCCAGGAAAGTAGCGTTGGAACAACCAGCCCCACGCCCTTGCCCGAACGCGTCGGCGCAAATGCCATGACGTGCTCCGGGCCGTCATGGCGCAGATAGCGATCGTTCAGCCTACCGAGGAAAACGCCCGCCGGCCGTAACAACCCTGCCGTCTCGACCTCATGAGTCGTGGCCCACCGTGAAGACCCATAGGTCGTAACCGACCCGCGCTGTCGCGCGCGCAAAAGCGAGCCAGCGATTGCGGCGGCACAGCCCAGGAATCCGCTGGCGCCTGCAAGCGTACCGGCTTTGTCGAAGACCTCCGGCGCATAAGCATCGAAGTGGAACCACCATTCAAACAGCTTCCACGGCTTGTAGATTGGCCAGCCGGCGAAGAGAAACCATGGTGCGCCGAGAGGCGTCTGGTAGGTCAGCATTTGAGCGCACCATTGGGTTGCCGTCCATACGCCGATAATGACAATTGCGCACACAACGGCGATCTGCCCGATCAGTAGCTTCGTAGGTGTCATCGGCTTGGCCCGCTGAACAACGCGACCTAGCATCGCGCGGCGCAGCCGGGACAGGAATGTTCCTCACATACGATTTGGGAGCAATGAACGACTTCCTACGTATGCAGGTCGGTCAGCACGCGTGTTGCGCCTTCACGCGACACCATCCGCCACTCCATCCTTTCCATTCACCCTGAGGCCCGGCGCCGCCGACAGTTGCGTGACCGCTCCTCCGCAAAGTTATCTTCTGCGTTCAGGGAGCCACGGCGCCTGGGCTGGCTGATGAACACCGTCCGCTCGCGCATGTGGGGTCGAATTGATTTGTGCCCAAGTGGAGGCAGGCTCGTCTTCCAACAGTTGCCGCAGTTCCCCTGGCTCGAACGCCATCATCGGTGGGGAAGCGGGTTCATCCTCCAACAGTTGCCGCAGTTCCCCTGGCTCGAACGCCATCATCGGTGGGGAAGCGGGTTCATCCTCCAACAGCTGCCGCAGTTCCCCTGGCTCGAACGCCATCATTGGTGGGGAGGCAGGCTCGTCCTCCAACAGTTGCCGCAGTTCCCCTGGCTCGAACGCCATCATTGGTGGGGAGGCAGGCTCGTCTTCCAACAGTTGCCGCAGTTCCCCTGGCTCGAATGCCATCATCGGTGGGGAGGCGGGTTCATCCTCCAGCAGCTGCCGCGGCTCTTCCTCGTGCGGCAAGCGCCTCCTTAGCCGGTCTTGCAGCGCCTGCCGATCGGCAACGAGGTTGTCGAGGGGCAGCGGCTCGTGGTCTGGCCGCTGCCCTTTCACCAATCGTTCAACCAGCGCCCACGTGCCCTCCAGGACAAATACGCCGCAATCATAATGGTTCGTCTGTCTGGCCATGGGGGCTGGCGCCAAGGTGGCATTCAGCAGTCCTGCGAGCTGTTTTGCAGGCACGTCGTTATATCCCTCTCGCTGGAGGGAGTCGTAGTGATAGGCGAACCGCCTTTCCGGGTCGCGGCGATCAACGAGCAGCAGCGACCAATGGGTGCCGGGGCTAGTAGCCGTGCCATTATTCACTGGCAAGAACAGGAAGTCGGCTGTGGCGTTGTTTTGATTATAGATGGACTGCAATATGCCTCGAGCGTCTTGCGGCGACGTGTGTCGCAGTAGATGGGATACGGAAGGATCCACCAGCCGAGTCCGGGCAGCGAGCGCCGGATTGATCCCCTGCAGTTGCCCCTCCAGCAAATTGTAATCTCTCTGGATATGGGCGTCGCTCAGCCATTCGGCGGCGCCGAGCACCCGCCCCGTTGCAACGTTGGACGGGGCTGTCGGATCGAGCGCCCCGATCTGAGCCCCAGAGGAACTGGTAGTCAGTGTGGTCACATCAACCAGTGGAAGGCCGCGGTAGGTGCCTGGCAGCCTAGCGGTTGCTGGCGAGGCGGGTTGGGGAGCTCTTGCCGGTGCCGCTGGCCCAGCTTCAGCAGCGGCCCCAACGCGCCTGGTGACTGCGTCTGCCGGATGAGCAGAAAGGACAGTTTCGCGCCCGAGCACAATGCGCGGCAGGATATCCCGGAGGTGAGCCAATGCAGAACTGATACTTAGCCTATTACCATAGGAGACAGCCTTGAAGCTCTCAACATCTTTATCCAGCGATTTGTCGTGAATCCGAGCCGCAATCCCAAGCTTGTTATTTTGACGCAGGTACTGACTAAAATGTCTAAGAAAATTTGTATAGCCGCCCACGGTATCTGGATTCCGTCCGGTCGCAGGCGCTGCCAGGTACTCCTTGGTCGAAGCGGCTCTGTAATTTCTAATGAGCTCGGCATCGTCAGGATAGGGGATCACGACAGGGCGAGCCATAATCGGGGCTCCGCCTGTCGACTTCTTGAGGTAACGCAGTGCGCCAGCCACGGTGGAGGAACCACCCGTACTCTCGTACTCCTTGAGATCCTGATCCAGCGACGAATGGTAAAGCCGAGCAGCAAACCCTGGCTTGTTGTTTTGAAGGAGCCACCGACTAAAGCCGAAAAGAGAATTTACATTGTAAGTGACCGTGTTCGCTTTGGCCTTACCCGCGTGGAATGCTGCCCTCAGCCCTTCGATAGCGGTCGCATCGTTGGAATAGACAGGACGCTTGTCGGCACCGTCGGGGACTACAATTGGACGATCCGGCTGCACTGTCGAGGGCATCGACCCACCACCTCCGGGATGCGGTGCTGGGGTGGATTCGTGCTCATCCCTCTGCCTGACGAGCTGCGCCTCACATTCCGGTGTAGCCACCTTATGAGGATCCTGCATCGGTTCGATCCCCTCCATCTCCTGCTGCAACCAAGCCAAAGCTTGGCGAGCGGCCTGCGCGGCTTCATCAACCGCGGAGGATGTCTCCACACCTCTGGCGGACGCCGGCAGAGCCTGCTCCGCCCGCCGTCGAAAGAGCTCTGGCGAGGCGGATTTCTCCGCCCACAATCTGGGCTGCATAGCGAGTCCCCGTCCAGATTTATGTGGCACCGCCTCGCTTGGCAGCGGGCTGCTCCTGTCCCGTGCAGCTACCAGCTCCTCCGGGGCGCCCTGGTCGCCGTGGCGCCAGTTCAAGTGAGGGACGGCCTCTCCAAAGTCGGGCGCTTGGTGTTGGTGCGCGGTTGGGGCGAGAGACAATGGTAGATCGGTGCCCTCCTTATAACCTACCGGCAGGAGCTCCTCTGGCCAATCGAATCCCTGCTGTGGTGCGGTATGCTGAGCAGCGTCGCCACGGGGACGAGCCTCCATGCTGACCGCGTTTTCCAGATGCTTCCCGAGTATAACGCGCGGCGGGTTCTTGCGGAGATAAACCAGCGCAGATTCGATCGGAGCTCCACCATTAGAGGAGGCGGCCTTGTAGCTCTCAACATCTTTATCCAGCGATTTATCGTAAATGCGACCCGCAATTCCGAGCTTGTCATTTTGACGTAGGTAATGACTGAAATGGTTAAGAGCAGTTGCGTAGCCGCTCGCGGATCTGAAATGTCTGGTGAGCGCGGCGTCGTCAGGATGGGGGTTCAGGACAGCGCGACCCACAATCGGGCCGGCTCCGCCCATCGACTTCATCAATTGACGCAGTGCGCCAGCCACGGTGGAGGAACCACCCCTACTCTCGTACTCCTCGAGATCCTGGCTCAGCGACGGATGGTAAAGCCGAGCAGCAAGCCCTGGCTTGTTGTTTTGAAAGAGCCAACGACTAAAGCCGAAAAGAGAATTTGTGCTGCGAGTGACCGTGTCCGGCCTGGCTTTACCCGCAAGGAGTGCTGACTTCAGCCCTTCGATGGCGGTGGCATCGTTGGAATAAACAGGACGCTTGTCGGCACCGTCGGGGACCACAATTGGACGATCCGGCTGCACTGTCGAGGGCATCGACCCGTCGAGATGCGGTGCTGGGGTGTATTCGTGCTCGTCCCCCTGCATCACAAGTTGCGCCTCCCGTTCCGATGTACCCACCTGATGGGTGGGGAGTTGCATCATCACGCGAGCGCCTGAGTTGCCAACCTCACCTGGTTGCCGCTCAGTGACAGCATGCTGCAGATTGCTTTGGATCCTCTGCCTCTTCGTTGGTCTCAACTCACCTTTACCATGCGAGCCATTGACGAGGACCTCCTCGCCTGGCGCACCCATCAACTCGTCCGCCGCCTGCAGTTCGCCCAAGTGCTGCTCAAAACCGGCTTGGCCGGCCTGTCCGCTTGCTCGTGCGGTACGGCGTGCTGCACCTGCAGCCAAGCTGCCACGATGAATGTCTAGTTTGTACGGGTGCACGCTATCCTCACTTCCACAGATCACATGAGCAACCTACTCAGGCAAGCTTTCGAGAGGCTGACGAGGTCCGCCGCCGCGGAAGGCGAAGGCTGGTTTTCTGCTCAGCGGTTGACGGCCTCGCGTGTTGCGGCCGCGCCGGGTATCACGCCAATCAATCTGAATAGTCGATGCGTCAAACGAACCAGGATGGGATTTTCGTAGCGGGGCTGCTCTACTCACTCTTGTCCTGAGGGCAGAATTCAACCATATCGCCGAGCAACTGGATGCCGATTGGATACCCGATCCGGAAAGCTTCAGCTCCTATGTGACGCGAGGATGAGAATCGTGGCAGCTCCAGACCGGCGGGCTGCCACCGACACCGGCGATGACCGACGAGGGTCTTCTATTGCCAAGGCAATCGTCCGTTCGGGGACCTATGTGTTCCAATGCTCGTCGAGTGGATCGGGTGGGCCGCACCGCCGTAGCGTTACGGCGAGCGGAAGCGGCGTTGGTGTGCGGCTTTTCCCCTGAACGCTTCACACGAGGCTGATAGTGGATCTTGCAATCGCACACACGCGGTCTGCAGGCGTGCCCATCAAGCAGTTTGCGCAGACCAACGTCGCGGCGAGCCGATCCTCAATACGCAGCGCAAGTCCTAGACTCCACGATCGTCCTTCGGTGAAGATTTGCTCGCGCCTCGCCCTGATTACAGCCGATAAGGCGAGCTAACAATTGCAAGAGCCACAAGCTATTCCAGCTCGATCGGTTTGGTGTTCCAGTCGGGCGGGGTCTGACCGAGAATGTTGCGAACGAAGAAGTCTAGGAGTTTGCGCTCGGTGTAGGTGCCTAGAGTATGGTGATTGGCACCAGGAACGTAGACCATGTCAAAATCTTTTCCTGCTTGATGAGTCGATCGGCAAGCTGGAACGAGCAAAACGGATCGACATTATCATCCATTTCGCCGACCGCGATCATCAGCTTGCCCTGCAGCCTGTGAGCATTGTCAACGGCGGAGGATTGCGAATATTCAATGCCGACCGGCCACCCCATCCACAGTTCGTTCCACCAGGTCTTGTCTATCCTGTTGTCGTAGCAGCCGTTTTTGGCGACGGCGACCTTGTAGAAATCGGGGTGAAAGAGCAGCGCGCTGACTGCACTCTGGCCGCCGGCGGATGCGCCAAAAATGCCGACGTTGGATATGTGGTACCATGGATATTGCGCGGCCGCCGCCTTGTGCCACAGAATGCGATCGGGAAATCCTGCGTCCTTCAGATTCTTCCAAGCAACATCATGGAAGGCGCGGGAGCGGTTGTTGGTGCCCATGCCGTCGATCTGAGCAACGACGAACCCCAGCTGCGTGAGCGGCTCTGTCCACCGCGAGAAGGATTTCGGGACGAAGGAGCCGTGGGGTCCAGCATAGATATTCTCCACAACCGGGTATTTCTTCGTCGGGTCGAAGTTGGCTGGCAGGTGGAGCACGCCCCAGATATCAGTTTTGCCGTCGCGCCCCTTGGAATGGAAACTGAGCGGCGGCTGCCAGCCTGCGGCGACGAGCTCGGAAATGTCGGCCGTCTCGATCTGCTGGAGCTTGGCATTGTCGCTGGCGCGGTAGAGTGCCATGCGCGGGGGCAGATCGATGCGTGACCAGAGATCGACATAATAGCGCCTGTCAGGCGAGAACTCGATATGGTGGTTGGCCGGTTCGGGCGTCAGTGCAGTCAGTCCCTTGCCGTCAAAGCCGATGCGGTAAGCATGGACCCAATAGGGGTCCTCCTGCGGGTTCATCCCGCTCGCCTCGAACCAGATCTGACGCTTGACCGGATCGACATGGTTGACCCTCCGGACGACCCACTCACCTCGGGTGATCTGGTTTTCGAGCGCGCCTGTCCGGCCGTTGAAAAGATACAAATGCTCATACCCGTCGCGCTCGGATGCCCAGATGACCTCCTTCCCGTCATCGACATCGTAACGGAAGATTTTTCCGGCATCCTCCTGGCCATGCCCCAGCGGCAAATAATCAACGAATGTCTCGCTGGTCTCATCGATCAGGGAGCGCCCGCGGCCCGTGGCGGCGTCTACCTCGACCAGGCGATAGAGCTGATGCCCGCGCTGGTTATATTCGAAAGTGAAGCCGCGGCTGTCCGCCCACCACCGGAGAGGGGAAAGTTCGAAGACGTTCGAGAAGAGGGCATCGTCAATCACGATCTGGCGCCGGACGGCAATGTCGAACAGGACCGGCTGGGGCAGCGGAAGGACATCGCCCGGCCTGGGATAGAATATTGTTGAATATTCCCGCTCCAACTGGTCCGTCGAAGAATTGAGATAGGGGACCTCCCGCCTATAGCCGGGGCGAACAAGGTAAGCGGCGAGGTGGCGCGAGTCCGGCGACCAGCTCAGCGTCGAAAACACGTAGCAATTGCCTTCGGCTCCGTCTCGGCTCAGAGGAACATCCTGCAATCCGTCCTCGCTGCGCAGGAAAACATTGCAGTTCTTGATATAGGCGATCCATTTGCCGTCGGGCGACGCGTTGCTCTTGTCGGGGTTGTTCTCCGCTGGCGGCGTGTAGCGGTGGCTGAGCTCCCTAGGGTCCCCTTTCCTTGCATCGAATGTGGTGCTGGTACAGTCGTAGCTTGCAAGGTCGCAGCTCCACCGGGTGTCTTCAATCTGGAAGTCGAGCCTGCGACCATCCTCACTCAGTTCGAAACGGTCGAACGGAAGATTGCCGGCTTGATAGCTCTCATGGCTCACCTTGTTTAGCGCTGCCGCCAGACGCGCCTGATCGAAAGCGGGCCGCTTGAAACCCGTGGCAGCATCGACCTGCATGAACTGCTGCTCGCCGTGGCTAGTCCGGCGGCAGACTAAGGCTTCACCCCCGGTCAGCCAGAAAGGCATTTTGGGGACATTGACAGTGAGCCCGCCATATCGATCGTTGATCGTAAGTGCGCGCTTGAAATCGGCCGGCGCTAGCGGCGGGTGTAAACTTTTCGAACCCTTGGCCAGCGTCTGAGTTGCCGATCCCCGTGCCGCGCGCGTCAAAGCGCCGATCCTGGACATACCTGTTCACTTCTTTCGGTTTTCGGAATGCGAATTTTGAAGTTGGGTTCTCGTCGCCGGTCTGCAGCAGCGCCGAGCGTCGCCTTTGGAGGAGAGCCAGCACGCGGGTGCAGCCAGGCCCGCGCAACAGGGGCGCTCCTTTGACATCCAGGCACTGGTCGGGTGCCGATTGAAGAGTTGGCGTCCGCCCGAAACAACCAGGAAAGAGCGTCCATGCAGCCCTGACGCGACTATTTCCTCCGCGAGTATGGCCGCTTGCTTTTCTACATCATCTGAAAGGTCCTGCTCTAGTCGGGCCGGATGTCACCCCGGCAGAAATCATTGTGCTATTTCGACAATCTCCGAGCGATTGCCGCCGGCCCATGACGAGGTTTACCGATAGGGCGCAATATGCGTGCCAAAGGAAAAGCGGTTTAAATACACGGCAATCCGCCTATGTCGCATCCCCAACATCGTCGTACACCGGACAATGCCGGACGAAATTGTCCCGGGGCGTCAAATTGGTTTTGATGGTGACCCAAGGAGTTCTGGCCTTATCTGAGGCGTTCGGCCTTTTTCGAAAGCCGGACTCTTCGCGCGTTTCCGGCGACCCGAAGCGCCTGATCAAAGCTGACGGCATTCCCGGGTCTTGGCCTTGCCACAGCAGCACCTGCTGCATCAATTCCGACGGACGCTGTAGAACACCTGCAACACACGGCCCGCAGCAATTTCTCCGGCGCAACGCTGGGGCGACCGCCTTTGGCACTGCAGGCGTACATGCCGGAAAGGATGCCGTCTAGCCGCACCAGCGCTCCATTGATCATCAGCCGGTGCGGGCACAAGGATGATCGGCTGGAACGAAATCTTCCAACCGCTTCATCGTGAACAGCTGCTCCATGAACACATCGCTCCCGTGCATCGAGCCGTCTCGCCAGGGGGATCAATAGTCTGTCTTTGGCGTAGGTATTTCAGCAGCCTGCTGCTAGCGTGCGGACGACGCCGACATCAACCGGCGGACAAATGCGCCGAGGGCAACAAGCGCGCCTGACGCAACGTCGCCAGATCAGCCGAGCCGGTGCAGAAGCAGGCGACGGCCAACTGGCGGATGACGATCTCGAAATGCGCGACAACCGCCTCGGTGGACACTGTCGCCGCGCCCAGCACGCTGGCCGCCTGCCCGGCGATGTCCGCGCACAGGCGGATGGCCTTGGCCACGTCGACGCCATCGCGGATCCCGCCCGACGCGATCAGCTTCACCGTTGGCAGCGCCCGGCGCACCGCCTGCACGCTGGTCAGGGTGGGAATCCCCCAATCGGCGAACGACATCGCCACTGCACGGTCGGCGGCATTGCGGGCGCGCTCGCCCTCCACTGCGGCCCAACTGGTGCCGCCGGCGCCGGCGACATCGATTACCGCCACGCCCGCCTCGACGAGCGCACAGGCCACCGAGGCGGACAGGCCCGCCCCCACTTCCTTGGCCACGATCGGCACGCCCACGATGCGCGCGGCGCCAGCGATCAGCGCCAGGACGCCGCGCCAGTCGCGGTCGCCCTCCGGCTGTACCGCTTCCTGCAGCGGATTGAGATGGACGATGAGCCCATCGGCCTCCAGCGCGTCCACCGCGCGACGCGCCAGGTCCAGGCCGTCGGCCTCCCGCAGTTGCGCGGCGCCGATATTGGCCAGCAAGGGAATGTCTGGCGCCAGGCGGCGCAGCGCGCGCGTTAGCCCCTGGGAGTTGCGGGATTGCAGGCTCACACGCTGCGAACCGACGCACATGGCGATCCCCAAGGCTTGCGCTGCCTCGCTCAAATGCCGGTTGATGGCCTCGGCCCGTGGCATGCCGCCGGTCATAGAGCTGATCAGCAGCGGCGCGCGCATAGCCTTGCCCAGCAGCGAGGCGCGCAGGTCGATCTGCGTCAGGTCCAACTCGGGCAGTGCGCAGTGTTCGAAACGGATGTACTCCCAGCCAGCGGCCACCGTGGCCGGCCCCGTTCGCCGATCCAGCACGATGTCCAGATGTTCGTCCTTTCGCCGGCTCAGGGCGGTGTCGCTCATGCTCGCTCCGTCCGTAGCAGCGGGCGACGGCGTTGCGTCGGATCGAACCGACGGCAGCGCGCCCAAGCCGCCGCCTCCGGCGCGTTCAGGCCGACGCACGCTGGCCTCCCCCTGCAGCGTCGCTGCGGTAGCGGCTGGTCGAAGTCTGGTAGTACTGCGCGCGGATCGCCGCCATCGCCTCGATCAACGGTCCCCACGGCGCGGGAAAGCATTCTTCCGCCATCACCCGGTGCAGCATGCGCGTATGGCCGGCCAACTCGTCGTTGAGGAACTCAACCACAGGCATAGCCGGATAGCGCTGCAGAAGCAGGATCGCCGCGTTGTCGCCGGCCGACCTGTCCTTGTCGCGTCCATGCAGATCGTTCTGCAGGCGCCCTATCACTGAGATGAGCCGCAGGACCTGGCGAAACGCTGGACGCGCGCGCAAGGTCGCCATGTCCAGCCCCCACAGCAGCGACAGGCAACAGAACACGTTCCCGTAAGCGATCGAATCCATGCCGTTGTGCAGGTACTCGGCGTAAGACCAGCGTCGCGCCCCTGCCGCCTGCGCGTGTCCGGCGCGCAGCGCCGCGCAGTAGCACCGGGTATAGTCGAGAAGCCGAGCATAGTCGCGACGATCGTAGGCGAGCGCAGCCAGCGAAGCGCGCAGCTGAGCGCAGCCCTCGAATCCGGAGAGCACGCACGGTACGCCGTGCCCCAGCGCCTGCTCCACGGCGGCGAGCTGCTCCGGCGCGATCAGGCCAAGGTCGTTGCAATCGTCTAGCCAGAACAGCAGCGCCAGTTCGCGATAGAACGCCACGATCAGCGTTTCGTCCTGCGGATCGCGGCCGGTGCGGGCGCTGGTGTCGCGCAGGCTCGGGTGAATGCGTTGCAGGATATACTGGCCGCCCCTTACCGCTTCCTCAGCATGCTCATCGGCGAAACCGGTCAGGGCACGCCCCCACTCCAGCACCTGCTGCAGCGCGCGTTCGGTCTGGATCATGGCGCCGCTCCTGCTCCCTCGGCTACGACGCGCCGCCCCCAACGAAGCGCCAGCCACAACCCGGCGAGTTCGGCCACGCGCACGACCCGGGTAGGGCAATACAGTTCCTTGCCGATCCACAGCGGCGCCTGCGGCATTTTATGCGCCGCATGGCGGGCGAGCATCCACTCCAGCGCACGCGCTACCGCCTGCGCGATCCGCCGGCGCCCTGTTGGCTCTTCGCTCCCGTTCATCACGTGCAACGTGAACAGCGCATAGGCGGTTTCCTCGAATGTTGACGCGCGACCGGCGCCCCAGCCGCCGTCGTCGCGCTGCGCCTGCAGCAGCGCCGCCAGCGCGCGCTCGTCGCGCCACTGGGGCTTGCCTTGCGCCAGCGCAGCGACCGCATGCGCGGTGGGATACAGCCACGAAACGTGCCATTTTTCGTTGTCCCAAAGACCATGCGGGTTGCGATTGGCCTCGATGTAGGTGCTGGTGCCGGCGGCGGGCTTTCCCAACAGTCGCAGCGCTTGCAGGGCATGGATGTTGGTCGACACCGAGGCATTGCGCTCGCCGGGAAAGGTGACGAACAGCTCGCCGATTTCGAAATGGCGCAACGCATTGACCGCCGGGGCGCGGCCTGCAAGGCGCAGGACGCACAACGCAACGGCGGTGTCGTCCGCATCGGCCGCGAAGTGCAAGGCCGGCCCCAGACCGCGCACGCCCAGGCGGGCGTCGAGCTGCGCGACGATCACGCGCACCGCATCAGCGAGCGCGGGATGCGCGAACAGCCCGACTAGATGCAAGGTGTACAGCGCCCAGCATGGCTCGAACACATTGATCGGCCAGACGCTGGGAACGACGCCTTTGATGCCGCTGCGCGTCGCCCGCGATGCCGCCTGCAGATACGCGTCGGCGCGCCCGACCTGCGGCGTGCTCCCCTGTTTCATGGCGTGCGCACGCCACGCGGCGGTAGGCCGCCGGACTGATGCCGATGCTGCCGTAGGCATCCGGGCATAGGGTGGCCGGCGACGTGCCCCAGGCTTCCCAGGAGTGCAGCAACGGATGGCCGCTCGGCAACGTCGCCACCGCACCCAGCTTGAGCAGGCACGCTTGCCGCAATGGCAACAGCGCCGGGTGGCGGGGAACGCCACGCCGCCCAGCAAGGATGCGGCCTCGCCACACAACTGCGGCAGGATCAGCTCAGCGCCGATCGGCGCGTCTTCTGGCACGGCATGCGCGTACGGATCGGGCTGGCGCTCGAGGAACCGGATTGCAGCCTGGACTGCGTCGGCAGCGCCGGGAAGAGGATCAGCACGTTGCAATGCCAGCAACGCCGCCCACGTGGGCGCATGGCGAAACAGCGGGAAGTCCGCGCTTCCCCATCCGCCATCGGGCTGTTGCTGCGCGATGAGCCACGCGTATGCGTCCTGCCGACCGGTGAGGTTGCCGTGGAACTGCAGAGCTCGCGCGGTGTCATAGACGGACGGACCGACGCTGCCGCCGTCGCTCATCTCGATCAGCAGGTGGCGCAATTCGGAAAGGATCTGTTCGGACAGCGCGTTCACGTGGGATGTTCCTTCTGCAGACGGCTGAGGAGAACCAGGATCGGGCCGACGCCGCGCACGTCGCCGCAGGCCTGTCGCGGCCTGGCCACGGGCAGCGCCGGACGGCCGCCCTGCTGCGGCTCGACGACGCGCCCGATGCTGGGGCCGGTCCGCCGCATAGGCTTGGCGCAGCGCGCCGCGTGCGCCGCGGCCGTGCTGGGCAACCGCTGCGATCGGCACCCCGGACTCGGAAACAGTGCAGCATGCACCATTGCCGCCGGCCGATCGCAGCGGCACAGGGGGCGATTCCATTCGGACGGGCGCTCACGCGCATGGCGCGTGCTTCAACAGATACGCGTTGGCCCGCTGCAGCATCTGCGCCAATCGTTCCGCACGCGGCCCTAGCAGGGCGATGGCCTCCCCGGCGTCGCGCAAAAGATCAAGCGCGAACTGGCGCGCAGCCTGAAGACCCATGATCGACGCGCAGGTCGGCTTCTGCGCCGCCGCGTCCTTGCCTGGGGTCTTGCCCAGCGCCGCGGTATCCGCTGTCGCGTCGAGAAGTCGTCGACCACCTGCAACGCCAGGCCGAAACAGGCGCTGTAGCGATCGAGCGCATCGTACAGCGCAGCGTGCGCGGAATCCTCCGCGATGGCGCATAGCGCACCCATGCGAACGGACGCGCGCACTAGCGCTCCGCTCTTCATCCGGTGCATTGCCACGATCTTATTTAGCTCGACGTGCTTTCCGACCAGCGACAGATCCATGGCTTGCCCGCCTGCGGCACCCTCGGCGGACACCGCCTGCGCCAGTTCGCGCACGAGCGCGATACGGTTATCGCCCGGCGCATCCAGGCTCGCCAGGGTCAGGAAGGCGTGCGCCTGCAGCGCATCGCCGACCAGGATCGCGGTGGCTTCGCCGAACTTGACGTGCACGGTCGGAAGGCCGCGGCGAAGCACGTCGTCGTCCATCGCGGGCAGGTCGTCGTGGACTAGGGTACAGGCATGCATCATCTCAATGGCGGCGCCGACGTCGTAGATCATGTGCGCCGACGTGTCGGCCAGTGCGCCGGCAGCCAGACAGAGCAAGGCGCGGGTTCGCTTGCCGCCATGCAAGGTGGCGTAGCGCATCGCCGCCATCAGCTCGGTCTCACCGTCGCCTTCGGCGCAGAGAAGACGCGCTAGCGCCTGTTCGACCCGCTTTGCGCCGTCCTGCACCCAGATTTCCGGCAGCAGCCTGCCGGGTGCGCCGCGCGCCTGCGCGCCAAATCCGACGAGCGCGGAAATGCCAGTTTGATCGTCGTTTGGCGTGGAATTGGCCTGCATATTGTACCCCGCGCCGCCAAGGCCCATGAAGAAGGACGGCGTATCCTTCGCGCGCCGCAGCTCGGCGACGACATCGCTGTGCGCAATCATGCGGTCGAGCATTGCCGTGCTGGCGAGTGCCAGCATGACCACCCGCTCCGGAAACCTGACCGCATGCGTGCGCAAAGTGATGTTCAGGGCTTCGGCAATGTGCTCGAAGTTCTCGCGGCGACCGTCGCGCAGCCAGACTTCCCACCACACCTGCTCGTCAGCGGCCTGGGGGAAGAGGTCGTCGTGGTCGGTAAACAACGATCGTGCAGTCGCCAGCCTGACTGTCTCCATGCGGGAGACGAGCGGCTCGTTGCGCGGTCTGCCGCGGTCAGTGTCAACGTCTCGATACGCCTCGACTTTCCGCAAATAATAGGTTTGCGCGCTTTGCGGCAGGAACACCGACGCTGTGATGGGAGCACCGGGTTGAGTTGGCTCGTGGACGGCGACCAGCTCCATGTGCTGGCGACGATCGGCCAGCTGGTCGAGGGCCGCCCGTCCGGACATGGGCAGATCGATCTCGAGGTAAAAGCCAGGCGTGCCGACCGACAGCTGGAGGTCACGCGCCGCAATCTGCTGGCGTGCACTTTCGACCGCTTGTTCGATGGATTGCGTCAAGGCCGCAGCATGCGACGCCCGATCACGCGCCGGCAGCGGCGGTGCATGTATAAGTTGGTTGGGCCGCCGATAGGCTTCCCGAATGCCGTTGTTGCGAAGGTGGATATGGGCGCGGTCGCGCGGAAAATCGTCTGCCATTATGATCTGTGCTGTCGCTACTCAGACAGCGAAGCCTGCCGGCGTTCCTTCAGAGCGTCGATGAGCGCTTCCGAGGTGATCCGCTTCCCGCCCCGCAATATGATGGTTTTTGCAGCGTCGTCGGCCGCGCGGGTGATCTCGGCCTGCGACAGTCTCTCTGCCTGAGAGATCGCCTCGTTCCAGGCAAGCCCTCTGGTGTCGAAGCGGTCGAGTCGAGCCCGAAGCAGCGCCTCGATAATCGGCCGATCGGGCACGGCGTATTCGATGACATCGTCGAAACGGCGGAACAAAGCTCTGTCGAGCAGCTCGGGATGATTCGTTGCCGCAATAATCAGGCTGTGGCTGTCGTCTTGCTCGAGAAACTGCAGAAACGAATTCAGCACGCGCCGAATCTCGCCAACATCCTGGCGTTCGCCTCGACGCGCGCCGATGGCATCGAATTCGTCAAAGAAGTAGACGCCCCGCGTCGCCTGCATTGCATCAAAAACAAGCCGCAGCTTTCCGGCAGTCTCTCCCATGAACTTGGTGATCAAACCATCGAGGACGATCGTGAAAAGGGGCAGATGAAGCTCCCCGGCCAATGCCGAGGCGGTCGTCGTCTTGCCTGATCCTGGCGGGCCGACCAGAAGCAGTTTGCGACGGGGAACAAGCCCGTGCTCGCGCAAGCTTGCTTGTTGCGCTGCTCTCCCAGCACGCGGTGCAGGCGCGAGCGCAGACTGTCCGGCAAAATCATGTCGCTCAGTCGCAGGTCCGGATAGCGCGCATGCAGGAGCCCTGCGAGCTCGCCCTTCGGCTGAAAAAGGGGAACCGGCCGACTGCTCTTGGCAATCCGGGCGTCCCTGCTCTTGGCTGCGTCGACCAGATCCTTGAGCTCCTGAGCAAGCTTGCCATGGCCTTGACGTGCCTCATGCGCAGCAAGCTGCATCGCGATAGAGAGGAAACGATCCTCGTCGCCGGCAATGTGGCTTTTAAGCAGCGTCACGATATGGCGGACCGTGGTCATGGCTCTCTTCTGGGGTATCCGTTACTCGGCGAAGCGCATGCAACCTAAACGCTTTCAACGGCGATTTGTATCGCGCAATGGCGTTTTTTCTCTTGTCGATGTTCGCCCGTGGCAACTTCAGCGGTGAACTGTTGCGCCGTGGTTATGGGCCAGCCGGAATAACGCCGGCCAGCAGACAACAGTCCGCATCTTCGAGCGCTCGAAGTCTGGCCACTCACGCAGCGTGTCGGGCCCGAACGCTCCAAAGCCGCCCCGCCTGGCAGGTCCATGCGACCGATTGCGGGCGTGCGGCCATAAGGTCCTACGCGGGCTCGCATGGCTGCCCGCGCCGCTGGCTAAAAAGCTGTACACCATCTCACGAAACACCAGGTCCGCTCCTTTGCCGGCCGACGGTCCATGAAATCTCCCCCTCCCCACTCACGACACCGGAGACCTCCTTGCCCACATGGCGCTCAAGCACCGGCCGCCATGGCACCAGCGTGAACTCGCGCGACTTTTCAACGACGGCATATTTTCCGCTGGCAAGCTCGACGGAGCGGCGGAGCGTACCCTCTACTCGTCCTCCGGATCGCGCTTCGGCATAGGGCAGGCCAAGTTCCTCCGACAGTTGGCCAGCAACACGGTTCAGTTCTCGCTGGCGCAGGATCGAAAGCATGTTGGCTCGATAGACGATCCGATCCTGTTCTTCATACGCGAGGCCTTGCGCGATCAGCCACTGCCGCCGGCGAGCTTGCGCCTCTCTCACGTCGCGGCCGAAGCCGGATCCGTGCAAAGGCTCGGGTCTATCGGCAACCAGCTCCCGGTCGAGCCAGGTGGCGCCGTCGAAGCTGACCTGTCGCTCCAGCGCCATTGAGGAGAGCTTGTCGACAACGACAGGCTCGGCCCTGGCCCGCTGGCCCTCATAATTCGCGACGCGATCGAGATGGTCCGGCGCGATGAGCCAGGTGCCGTTCGGCTCTCGCTCGACGCCGCCGGTCGCGCGGCGGATCGCCTCCAGCCGCCGCACATGCGTTCGCGCAAAGCTCTCGGTGGCGGATGGGTCATGCTTCAGGTGGATATCGACGTCGTAACGGCCGCCATGCGCGGCGGCGATTTCGGCGATGTTACGATCGACCTGCCTCGGCTCGGTGTTCCTTGGCGCGAGACGCACGATGCAGCCATTAGGCATCGTTTCCATCGCCTCGCCTCTACCGATGTCGATCCAATGGCTCTTACCGTCGACTGCGTCGACGATCATATAATGGCGGTCATTGATCTCGTCGGCCAGCCCACGCGCGACAACGCGACCGACGAGAGACTGGACGGGCTCGCCGGCTCGATCGTGGATCACCCAGTCGGCGGCACTGCGTGCAACCCCCTTGCCGGCCAGTTCGCGGTGCATGGTCTTGATGATGTCGCCGCGTTCGCCGGTGCGGCGCAGCGTGGCTTCGAGCTCATCGTCGAGGCGCCAGGAGCCAGCGCCGACCTCCGCGGCCAGACCCATCCGCTCGAGCTTGCGCAGCCGTCCCTGGTGCAGCGTCTGGCGAATGGCGTCGGGACCGTCCGGCGAGACCAGGCCGTCATCATCACGCATGCTGAGCAGCCGACGGTCGATGCTGGTGAAGCGTTCCTGCTCCATTTCCCGGCGCAGGCGAAGCTCAATCTCGCGGTCGGTTCGCGGACCGAGATCGAGGCTGACCAACTCGGCCGCCCGCTCGCGGATGCCAGATGAGATATATTCGCGCGCGATGACCAGGTTCTCGCCACGGCCGTCCCTGCCTCGGACGATGATGTGGCTGTGCGGGTGGCCGGTGTTGAAATGATCAACCGCGACCCAGTCGAGCTTCGTGCCGAGGTCTTCCTGCATCTGCGCCATGAGCCGCCGCGTCAGCGGCTTCAGGTCTTCATACTCGATGCCGTCTTCGGCAGCGACGATGAAGCGGAATTGGTGGCGGTCGCCGTCCGCGCGATCGATGAACGCCTTGCCGTCGACGCTGTCGCTGTCGGCGCCGTAGAGCTCGCCAGGCGCACCTTCTCGGGTGACGCCGTCGCGCTGAAGATAGCGTAGATGGGCACGCGCCCCGTCCGCGCCCTTGCCGGCGAGCTTGACGATCCGCGCCTTGACGATCACCCGGCGCTGGCGGAAGGCGGCATACCGGTCGCGCGATTTCAGCAGCGCCGCAGCCGCCCCGCCGCGCCCTGTCCGGCTGCCCGTGAAGCGACCGCCGGGCTGGGGCTGGCCGCCGGCTCGGTTGACGGCTGCCCGGACTTGACCGGCATAGCGTTTGCCTGCCTTCGAGCCGCGCGACCCGATTTTGCCGAGCTTCGGCCTGAACTCGTCATCTGCCATGCGACCTCCCAGACATATCAAGCAAAATCAGACACTTACACGTCAAACCCTCTTGGCACCGGCGGCAGCCTCCTGGAAAAACGATGTGCAGACAAAGATTTAACTGCCTCCTGGAGGCAGTACCTTTATCTTGCCTTACGCGCCCTGCCCCTCCAGACGCGCCCCAGTCCGCCCATGGCTAACGCACCGGCTCCCTCGGCTGCGCGCCGTCCTTGCCGAGCGGCACGAAGAGATCGCCGTTTCGCACGCCGGCGTGAACACCGTCATGGATGAAGAACAGCGACCGTCCGAGAGGAGCGATTTGCGCCTTTGGAGCGACAGATTTGCTTTCGAACGTCTCGATGTCGGCCGCCGAAACTCCGGCCGCCTTGAGTTGGTCGAGGTACTCGACGGTCTCTTCTGGCAGCGGTTTGCCACGCTTCAAATGCTCGTCGTAGCGCTCGGGACCGGCATTGTAGGCGCCAAACAGGCCAGGAAATCCGAAGCGGTCATACATGGCGCTGAGATAGGCCGTGCCGGCCAGGATATTGTCGCGCGGATCGTGCGGGTTAGGCCCAAGGCCGTGTTCGACCCGCATCTCCTCATAGGTGCCGGGCATCACCTGCATGAGGCCCATGGCGCCGGCGCGGGAGGTGATGGGGCGGCCGTCGCGCATCGTCTTGCCGCCGCTTTCGGCAGCCATGACGGCATAGATCCAGGCTTGGGGAATATGGAAGCGCCGGCTTGCTTCCGATACCAACGTCTGCCACTTTCGCAGCTGCGGACTTTGGGAGATGGCGACCGGCTCAGCGCCGGTCGAGGCGGAACAGGCGCATGGCGCAATGGCGATCATGCCCAACAAGAGGAGGGTCACTCGGTCCATAGCGGTACGAGCCTCCCGATGACATTTTGAGTGGGAACAGGCCCGAAATAGCGGCTGTCGAAGGAGCGGTTTTTGTCGCTGCCGAGCAGGAAAACCTCGTTATCGCCGAGCGCTCGGCAGCCGTTCCACCATGGCAAAGGTCGGCCTTCGGCGTCGATTTTGAGCCGGCGCGCGACGATGTCGCCGCCGATGATGATGGCGTCATTGAAGGCGCAGACATTATCGTCCGGCAGCGCTGCAAGACGTTTTGCCAGCGGCACATTGCGAGGCAGATAGCTGCGCTCGGCGGCGAGATACGCCGCGTATTCAGGCGGGCGCACGAGCACGAGATCGCCGGGCGCCAGCGCTCCCGCAGCGATGCGGTAAAGGCCGATCGGCGCGCTGGCCGAGGCGTTCCAGACCAGCCAAGGGGTGGGCTTTGCCAGCGCCGTGAAGCCCAAAAGACCGAGACCGGCCGCGGCCAAGGCGACCGTCTTACGGGCTCGAACACGCCGCAGGCGGCTGCCGATCAGATGGATGGAAGGGCGCCGGCTCATGAACGGCCTCCCATGCCGCCCTGGCCGGAACCGGCCTCGCCATCGCCGGCAGTGGAGTGCTGCGGGTGTCCTTTCGACCAATGGTCGAGTTCGTCGATGTGATAGCGGACATAGCGGCCGTGCTTGCGGAATTTCGGGCCGCCGCCCTTGAGCCGCATCTTTTCGAGCGTGCGCTGGGAGAGCCCGATATAGAAGGCGGCTTGGGCTGTGCTGAGAAACGGGCTGCCCTTTTTCGCGCGGGCCGCGCGTTCGTTTTCGTCGTCCATGATGATCCTCGTTTCGCTTCGGACAAGCGAGGGGGAGGATGGGCGAGGGAGATCGTCTCGGGGACGGGCGAAGAGTCGGGGGAGAGTTTTCGCCGCCCTTTAGGGCGGACGGGGTTTGGGTGGAACTCCTGGGAATGAGCCCCGCGCCGGGGCTGCGGCGCGAGGCTCTATGTCGGCCGATCAGTCGGCCGGGTTCCAGATGATGGCGTAGGTGTCGTCATCGTCCTGGCCGGCGGCGCGGCCGAGATTGGCGTAGAGCTTGCGCGGTCCGAACTCCGGCGCTGCAATCGACAGGCTCACATAATCCTTGCCGGAAGTCTCGCCGGTGCGGATCCAGCCGGCGCCAACTTCGACCCCTTGCGTAAGCACCCGGAAGTCGGGATGGTTATCGGCGCTCTTGGCCTGGTTGGGGACGATATCGATGTCGGCGCGGACGCTGAGCGTCTTGAGCTGGCCCTTGTAGGCGCCGTTTTCCTGCTTGTTGACGTAACCGATCGCGGTCATTTCGAAGTCTCCTTTTTTTCTTTCGCCGGGGACCATCCCCTGCGATGGCGGACCGTGATGGGCGCGTCAGGACCGCCTGAATCCGACAGGGCCGCAGCGACAGCGAAGGACCCGAGCGGGCAGCTTTTTTGTGAGCGAAGCGGCGCGAGGAAGCCGCCGCAGGCGGCGGGGAAAAAAGCTGATGGCGAGGGTTTCGGGCGGCGCGGACCCGCCCATAGGTCGACAAGCCAGCCGCAGGGATGGTCCTTGGAGAGAGCATGGAGACCGCTCGCCAAGTGCGGTCTGTCAGCCAAGCAGGACGCCGGGAATGAAACGGCCTGCAAAGATGCTGCGCCCTTATGCCGGATCGAGATCGTGCCAGCGGGTCGGGCGCCAGAGCAGACATCCGGCATGGTGCGATCGATGAAAGCAGGGCTCGCCAGCGGGAATTTGATACGCGAAGGGGCCAAAGCAAGGCTGGATGAGAAGCCGGTGCTACCTGCAGGCCAGTGTCAGGCGGCGGCGCTCGGGAAGCCGCTACGCAACGCGACGCGCTCTTATGAGGCGAACAGACCGGCCCCAAAACCGATCGACCGGTGGGCGGCGCGAAACGCGTCATGCCTGTCCGAAAGCTGACAGTGGCAGAAGACGCATGTCGGGTTCCGCACAATTGACCATGCTGGATTTGTGGAGGTTTTCAGGGAGAGCCATGCGTTCACTACCCAGTGAGCTTTGGCACGGCCTTTGCACTTGAGATGTGGCAACACGGATCGAAGGATTGACTGCATGCACAAGCGCGAGATGAGCAATGCTCTCCTTTCCTGGAGGCTTGGCAGCAGATTCGATTGTGACGTTGCGAGGAGCTTCAGCCGCATCGCGGCGGAAGTGATCTCAAATCTGAAGGCACCGTTGGGGCCGCAGCCATCAAACACATCTTTCTCTTTTTCGCAGCGCTCGTCTTCAGCGCGATGCGGACTTCTTCGCGTCGACGGCGGCCGAAGGTGGAGAAGGGCTCGACTTGCAAAAAGGAGTTGTCAATGACGTCTTACGTTCGCACCAACAGCCCGGCGCAGGTGCGCTCACTCTCCACCTTTGGCAAGCATCTGCAAAGGAGCGTGCTGACGGCGGCGCTGCTTGCCGCGGCTTCGACGGGAAGTGAAGCGCAGCCCTATGTTCGTGCTGACGGCAGCACGACTGACGACTTGGAAGCGGCGCGCGCAAGTTGGCGTCTTGACGCCGAATTCAATGGAAATGTGGGGCTCGGAGCCATCAACGCGGATGCCGCGTATGCGTTGGGCTTCACCGGGAAGGGGGCCAGAGCTCCTCGCCTGCCCTCGTCCGTCTTGACGAGTGCCCGCTTACAGCCTACCTCACTACCGCGTTAGCACTCATCTATCGCGAGTGCTAACAAAACCCTCAACATCCGCACCAGGGAAAATCCGAAAATGACAAAGTCGAATTTCCGACCGCTGCATGACCGCGTGGTCGTTCGCCGGGTCGAATCCGAATCCAAGACATCCGGCGGGATCATCATCCCGGACACGGCAAAGGAAAAGCCGCAGGAAGGCGAGATCATCGCTGTCGGCTCCGGCGCTCGTGACGAAGCTGGCAAGCTCGTCCCGCTGGACGTCAAGGCCGGCGACCGTGTCCTGTTCGGCAAGTGGTCGGGCACGGAAGTCAAGCTCAATGGCGAAGACCTTCTGATCATGAAGGAATCCGACATCATGGGCATCATCGGCTCATATCAGGCCTTTCCGTCAACTGAATTCCCGGGCTCAATTCAAGCCCCTGCCAGGAGCTAAAAAAATGGCTGCTAAGGACGTAAAGTTCTCCCGCGACGCTCGTGAGCGCATGCTGCGCGGCGTCAACATCCTCGCCGACGCGGTGAAGGTCACGCTCGGCCCCAAGGGCCGCAACGTCGTCATCGACAAGTCGTTCGGCGCACCGCGCATCACCAAGGACGGCGTCACCGTCGCCAAGGAAATCGAGCTTGAAGACAAGTTCGAGAACATGGGCGCGCAGATGGTCCGCGAAGTTGCTTCGAAGACCAACGACATCGCCGGCGACGGCACCACGACCGCGACCGTTCTGGCGCAGTCGATCGTCCAGGAAGGCCACAAGGCGGTTGCCGCCGGCATGAACCCGATGGACCTGAAGCGCGGCATCGACCTCGCGGTTAGCGACGTCGTCGCGACGCTGATCAAGAACGCCAAGAAGATCAAGACCTCGGAAGAGGTTGCTCAGGTCGGCACCATCGCCGGCAATGGCGATGCTTCGGTCGGCTCGATGATCGCCGAAGCGATGCAGAAGGTCGGCAATGAGGGCGTCATCACGGTCGAGGAAGCCAAGACCGCCGAGACCGAACTCGAAGTCGTCGAAGGCATGCAGTTCGACCGCGGCTATCTCTCGCCCTACTTCGTCACCAACGCCGACAAGATGGTTGCGGATCTGGAAGACGCCTACATCCTTCTCCACGAGAAGAAGCT
>SAQR01000029.1:240-71570 GCA_004020365.1 Mesorhizobium sp. | reverse complement strand
CCAAGTGGGGGAGATGTCCGGCAGGACAGAGGGGGGCGCGAAGGATCGCTACAGAACGGATTTTATTCCGTCGGCGCTTGGAGTCATCGCCGAGTTGGCCTTCACCCAACCCTTGCCATCGCCCCCACCCCTGGTGTAGCCAGTTTCCACAACCCAAACGTCTTGAAAGGAGGGCTGCGTGTTGTTTTCCCACCACCGTCAGCGCGGCCCTGTCCCTGCCCTGCGAGCTTGCTTGCAGGGCTGACCAGAGACGGTCCGGGTTCTCCCGCTTCGATTTTCTTGGTCTGCCCTTCGTGGTGCTGCAACGCCGAGCCTGCTGGCCGGCCTGCGCACCGTCAAAGTGCATCGAACCGGAACTTCCCTCCGGGCAGACCAGAGAAACCAGCATGGCCCTGATCAGCCTAAAATCCCTCGGCGTCACCATGAGTGCGCCGCTGTTTTCCAACCTCGACCTCAGCATCGGCGCCGGTGACCGGCTCGGCATCGTCGCCGCCAACGGCCGCGGCAAGTCCACCTTGCTGAAATGCCTGACCGGCGAGATGGAGCCGACATCAGGCGACGTCACCCGCACGCGCGGCCTGCGCGTCGGCTATGTCGAGCAAGCCGTTCCCGCAGCATTGGCCGAGCACGGTTTTCAGCAGGTGGTGGCCGACGCCTTGCCGGCCGAGCAGGCCGAAAGCGAGCAGTGGCGCGTCGATGTCGTTCTCGATTCCCTCGACGTGCCGCAACCGATGCGCGAGCGGCCGATGCGGGCCCTGAGCGGCGGCTGGCAAAGGCAGGCGCTGATCGCCCGCGTCTGGGTCACCGATCCCGACGTCCTGCTTCTCGACGAGCCGACCAACCATCTCGACCTCGCCAAGATCAATCAGCTCGAAACCTGGCTGAACGCGCTGCCGCGCGAGGTGCCGGTGGTGATCGCCAGCCACGATCGGGCGTTCCTCGACGCAACGACCAACCGGACGCTGTTCCTGCGGCCCGAACAGTCGCCGGTATTTTCGTTGCCCTATTCGCGGGCGCGCGATGCGTTGAGCGAAGTCGATGCCTCGACCGAGCGCAAGTTCCAGCGCGACATGAAGGTGGCGCAGCAATTGCGCCGGCAGGCGGCCAAGCTCAACAACATCGGCATCAATTCGGGCAGCGACCTGCTGACGGTCAAGACCAAGCAGCTTAACCAGCGCGCCCAGCGCCTCGAAGAGGTCGCAGCACCGGCGCACCGCGAAAAATCGGCGGGCGCGATAAAGCTCGCCAATCGCGGCACCCATGCCAAGGTGCTGATCACGCTCGACGACGTGGCGGTCGAAACGCCTGATGGCACGCTGCTGTTCAGGACCGGCAAGCGACACATCTGCCAAGGCGACCGCATCGTGCTGCTCGGCCGCAACGGTGTCGGCAAGTCGCGGCTCATCAGTTTGATCAGAAATGCCGTCGTCGAGCCGGAGACGGCAACACAAGGCGTGAAGGTCACGCCGTCGACGGTGCTCGGCTACAGCGACCAGGCATTGTCGGGCATCAGCGGCGACGACACGCCGCTGGCGATGCTCTCGCGCAGATTTGATGTCGGCGAGCAGCGCGCCCGCTCGCTGCTCGCCGGTGCGGGCGTCAGCATGGACATGCAGGAGCGCAGGATAGGCGTGCTGTCGGGCGGACAGAAGGCGCGGCTGATGATGCTGGCGCTGAGGCTCGCCAATCCCAATTTCTACCTGCTCGACGAGCCAACCAACCATCTCGACATCGACGGCCAGGAAGCGCTGGAAACCGAACTGCTCGCCCATCAGGCAAGCTGCGTGCTGGCATCGCACGACCGCTCCTTCATCAGGGCGATCGGCAACCGCTTCTGGCTGATCGAGAAGCGGCGGCTGGCCGAGGTCGACAGCCCGGAGGATTTCTTCCGATCGGTGGCAGAAACGGGCGGTTGAAGTTTTGCGGCAAAAAATTCCGCCACTCCTGTCGGATCATGGCCGCGCGCGACGTCCTTGGGATGCCGACACGGTGATGCCGGCGCCAATCGAGGAGAGAGCATCATGTCCATTCTGTCATCCGTAGGCCGCATCGCGACCCGCTACTCGGCGGCTCGCGCCCGCTACCGCAGCGAGCGCGCCCTGCTTTCATTGCCGATCGAGTTGCGCAAGGACATCGGCTGGCCGGAGATCGTCGTCGACGCGCAAAACAGCCGCCGGATTGCAATCTCCCTGTCCGAGGCAAGATGATCCAAGATGAAGAGACCAACCGGCCGCAGCGGCGCCGTCAGAAGCCTTGCGTGTCGCCCAAGGTCACCCAACCGCCGACGGCCCGGCGCATCTGGTCCCGGCATTAAAAAAATGCATCTGACGTGTAGGATCGCCGCCGCTTCATTCGTCCTGTGATCCGCACGGTCAAACCAAACGCAGAGAGGAGCAAAAAGATGAACGATCAGCCCCAAACTCAGCCTAAAGCGAAAGTCCTCGGCGGATTGACGCCCTACCTTCAGCTGGACGGCGCCTTCAAGGCTTCGGAATTCTATCAGAAGGCCTTTGGCGCCGAGCAGGTCTTCTTCTACCCGCCGGACGAGCAGGGCCGGACGATGCACATCCATCTCCACATCAACGGTTCGACCTTGATGATTTCGGACTTCTATCCCGAGCACGGAATGGCCCCGGTGAAGCCGCAGGGCTTCACCATGCAGCTGCATCTCGGCAGCGACGACATCGACGCCTGGTGGCAGCGCGCCATCGATGCCGGTTGCCAGGAAGTGATGCCGTTGCAAGTGATGTTCTGGGGCGATCGCTGGGGCAACATGCGCGATCCGTTCGGTGTCGAGTGGGCAATGAACGCGCCGGTGAAGGCGGCGTAGCTTATTCTGTCCTTCTCCCCTTGTGGGAGAAGGAAAAAATCCAACAAGGAGAAACAAAATGTCCTATGTCGATGGCTTCGTACTTGCCGTGCCCAAGGCAAATCTCGACGCCTACAAGGAGCTGGCGAAAACAGCCGGCGCCGTCTGGAAGGAGCATGGCGCGCTCGCCTTTGTCGAATGCCTGGGCGACGACGTGCCCTATGGCGAAGTCACCTCGTTCCCGCGCGCCGTGCAGGCCAAGGACGACGAAGTCGTCGTCTTCTCATGGGCAGTCTATGAATCGCGGCAGAGCCGCGATGAGGTCATGGCCAAGGTGATGGCCGACCCACGCATGGACGCCGACTGGTCGGCGATGCCGTTCGACGGCAAGCGCATGATCTTCGGCGGCTTTCAGCCCTTCGTCGAGCTGTAGGCCGGCAACGCATTACGCCAGCCGGTCGAGCAGTGGCTTGAGCCGGTCGCCATAGCGCTTCCACAGATCGACCGAGCCCTGGTACATCGGCTGGCGCACCTGCGCCGCCGACGCCGTGCGCACCGGCCGGTCGGTCTCGTGGAACGACAGCACCGCATCGTCCCATGGCAGGCCGAGATGGGCGACCAGCGCGCGCGTCTGCCCTTCCTGGTCGGCGACGAAATCCTCGTAGCGCACATCATGCACGACATCAGGCAGAACGGTGCGCCAATGCGCCATGATGTCGGTGTAGAGATTGTGGAAATCGGCGAGCTCGCCGAGATCGTAGCCGTAGCGGTGGCTGTCGCCGCGGAAATGCACCTTGTAGATCGACAGGCAGGTCGCCGCCGCGTCGCGCGCGCAATGGATGATCTTGGCCTTGGGCAGCATCAGATGGATGAAGCCGACCAAAAGGAAATTGCCGGGCATCTTGTCGGTGACATGCCGGAAACCCGGATAGCGGGCGTGAAGCAGGTCTAGATAGGCCTGGCCTGCCTCGGCAAAGGCTTTGTCGGGCATGTCGGCGATCCCGCTGGGGAAACCGCCCTTCATACCAGGCGGAAACTGTTTTCCGACCGCGGTCTTCAATATGCTGAGCTCGCCCGCGCCATAGACCTGGGGATGGCTGGCGATGATCTGCTCGACCAGCGTGGTGCCGGAGCGCGGCATGCCGACGACGAAGATCGGCGTGGCGTCGGCAATCCCGCTCGGTCTGTGCTTGTCGAAGAAGGCCTTGTCGAACACCGCCTTCATCGTTTCGAATTCGGCGCGTGTCTTGTCCGCATCATAATCGATGCCCGTGCGGCGGATGGCATTGCCTTCGGTGAAATAATCGAAGGCACGGCCATAGTCCTTCAGATCGTCATTGGCCTTGCCGAGGCCGAAGGAAAGCTGCATGCGCGCCAGGCTGCCTTCCGGCGCCTTGGCGTGCTGCGCCTCCATCCCGGCAAGCTCGACGTCGCGCTCCTGCTGGCGCTTGACCTGGGTGAGCATCAGCCAGGCCCTGGCCATGCCGGGATCGACCGCCAGCGCCTGCCGGAAATGCTCCGCCGCCTCTGCGAGCTTGCCCTTTTCCATCAGCCCGACGCCGAGACCGTGCAGCAGGTCGGCGTCCTTCGGCCGAATTGCCAAGGATTCGCGAAAGACGGCGAGCGCCTCGTCGAGCCGCCCAGCCTCTTGCAGCGTTTCGGCAAGCCCGATGCGGGCGCGGACATGGAACGGGTTGCGAGCGATGGTGCCGCGATAAATCTCCTCGGCGCCCTCGAACTGGCCGAGTTGCTTCAGCGAGGAGCCGAGATTGTCGCGCACCGCGAGTTGGTCCGGCCGGATTGCCACCGCGTCACGGAAGAAATCGACGGCTGCACCGACACGGCCGAGGTCACGCAACACCGTGCCGAGATTGTTGAGGAAATCTGGATTCTTGGGTTGCAGGCGCACCGACCGTTCGAGGAGATCAAGTCCTTCGGCGCTACGCCCGGTCTGGTGCAGCAGCAAACCGAGGAAATGGGCTGCCGCCGCATGATTGGGCTTTTGCGCCAGCACCTGCCGGTAGAGCATCTCGGCTTCCTGCCGGCGCCCCGCCTGATGCAATTGCAGTGCATGCTGCACGCGCTGGTCGAGCCCCAGCGGCGGCTGCCCGCCTGAGCCGAAATTGCCGCCCGCGCCTGCCGGTCTTCTCGGATCTCTGTTGATGGGAAACCTGCCGTGTTTTGTCCGCCTGCCGCGATCTAGGCCATCGGCGCGGCAGGTTCAAGGGTTCGCAGGCCAGCTTACCGGAAATCCTGGGTTCATGGCCCGGCCATATCAGATCAGGCGGTTGGTCTCGGCAACCTGTCTGGCCCGCCGCAGCGTGCCGTCGGTATCGGCGATCTTGCGCCTTGCTGCCTCGTCACTTCGTATCGTCAGCCGTGCCGACATGACTTTCGCAGGCCCGGCGACCTGCTTGACAATCGGCTTGATTGTTGCGGCCGAACCATCAGGTGTTTTCACGGAAACCATGATTTTTCCTTTCAGATGTAAATAAAAATCGATGCCGGGATGAAATTTTCCGGCACAATCTCAAACAATTCTTGTGAAGTTTCCGGATCGTATCACCATTTCCCAAATAGCCCTAGAAAAGTAATTTTATGACAAGGTCGGCGACAGGCGGGAATCTTCTTGAATAAACCGCAATTTTGGATTAGTGAATTGAGATCGTTTTTTGGGCCAAGCTTGGCATCTTGCGGCTTCAGAAGTTCTCGACCCGCCAAACTCATTCCAGATCGCCGACACCCAAATTGCCGATACCCGAATTGCCGAACAGGGACCCACGACCCTGTCCCGGTGCCGCGAGACGGCACCGCCCTATCGGATCCAAGACGCACTTCGAGGCACGAGAATGTCTGGCCGAACTACCCATTCCATCGCGCATTTCGAGGCACCCTTCATGATTGGCGGCCTGGACGGACAATTGCCGGCCGGCGACTACGACATCGACCACGATGAGGAGCTTGTCGATGGCATCTCATGGCTTGCCTGGCGCCGTGTCGCCACTTTCATCCATCTGCCGGCAAGGACGGTGAAAAGCCAGACCAGCCAACTGGTCGCCATCGACTTCGCCGAACTCGAAACCGCGCTGAGGCGCGACCAGGAGAATGCCGCATGATCCGCTTCCAACAGAACGCGCGCCCGCGCACCGATACGCCCGCGCATCTTTTCGCGATCGGCCAGACCGTTCGCATGAAGAGCCGCACCGGCCTTGTCCAGAAGACCGCCGAGCTGTTCCAGATCAAAAGCAGGCTGCCGGTCAAGGACGGCTCGCCGCAATACCGCATCCGCAGCGACGAGGAGACCCATGAGCGGGTCACCACGGAAGACAATCTCGAAGTGGCCGACGATCCAAACCGCTAGCCAGCCATCAACCGTCGCCACCATGTTCACCAGTTGATGGATGAGCCCTCCCCGCCCGGAGACGGGGATGAAACCAGCCTCTCAGCAGGGACCGTCGTCGACGATGCGATAGTCGGCGGCGCGAGCCTCGCAGGCGTTGGGGAAGGTTCGCAACTCGCTGCCGCGGCGGGCGCAGACCGGGCGGTATTCGCGCGTGCAGAATGTCTGCTCTCCATCACTGCCACCGTCGCGGCACTGGCCGCCGCTTATGATGCGGTACCCGGCCCGCTCGGCAAGGCAGGCATTGGCGAAGGTCTGGCGGTCGCCACCGCGCCGGGCGCAGACCGGATCATATTGCCTGGTGCAGAATTGCGGCTCGGGCCGAGGCGGGCGGTACCCTGGTCCGTCCTCCTCCACCACCACCGAGGTGCAGGCTGCAAGAACTGCCGACAGCAACAGGATGGCAAAACCCTGACGCGAAAAGATTGCCGCAAGAAATTTCATCACCAGACCTCGCTCGAGCCCCCGCTCCATTGGATGTCGCCCAAAGCATGCCCGCGGGGCCTGACCCGAGGGTGCGAAGCGGTTTGGGATAACGGCATGCGCTAAAACTGCAAAATGCGCTCCATTCCAGGCCAATCCTCGCCATTCCACCCGTCGAATGCAACCCCTGTTTGCAGGCTCCCGGCCGACTGGACCATACGCGGCCGCGTGCTATGGCCGATGACGGGGCCGCGCTTTGTCGATGCCATGCGTGCGGATGCGCCCTGAGCGGCCGTTGGCGCTACCTTGCAACCATCGCGTTTCCGTGCGATAAATTTTGTGTTCGGGCATTTGCGACCCGGAGAGCGGAACGTTTTGGACGACCTTTCCCCGATACTGTGAATCTCTGACGGCCCCGTTTTTCGGCGGGGGGTTCTGACCATGCGCCAATGCATGACCGCCGAAGCAACCACCGGGACTTGCCCACGGCGTCAGGCGGCGGGCAAACCACAAAGACTGACACGGGTGAAGGAGTTTTCCCCAATGGCCCAGACCGGCACCGTTAAATTCTTCAACGCTACCAAAGGCTTCGGCTTCATCACGCCAGATGACGGCGCCAAGGATGTGTTCGTCCACATCTCAGCGATCGAGGCTTCGGGCCTGCGCACGCTCGTCGATGGCCAGAAGGTCACGTTCGATGTCGAGCCCGACCGCATGGGCAAGGGACCGAAGGCAGTCAATCTCCGCGCCGACTGAACCGTCAGCGCGCGCACGTCCGCGCGGACGTGCCAGGAATGTGCCCGAGGCCCTTTCAGAGGTCTTGAACCGGCTTTCAGCGCCGGACCCGAGTTTTCGAAGGCGCGGCGGTTTTCGTCGCGCCTTTTTCGTGGCGTGGCGGCAGCCAGGGCTCGCAAAACTTTCTCTTGCCGATGACGCTAAAATAAACGACAAATTTCCACTCGGGCATTTGCCGGCCCGAGACTGGACTTGATGGGATCAAAGGAGCTTCCCATGCCGCAGACCGGCACCGTCAAATTCTTCAATCATGCCAAAGGCTTCGGCTTCATCACGCCGGATGATGGCGCGAAGGATGTCTTCGTCCATATTTCGGCCGTGCAGGCGTCGGGGCTTCCCGGTCTTGAGGATGGGCAGAAGGTAACATTCGACACCGAGCCGGACAAGCGCGGCAAGGGTCCGAAAGCCGTCAACCTGTCGATCGGCTGAGCCGAGTTCGAGACAGCGTCGGACGGTCCGCTGGCGCAGCTTCGCTCGTTGTTGGGCGTACGATATTTGTGCCTTGCGCCATGCCTGATCGACAATCGATTGGCCCCAGCCCGCCAATTTCGTTCAGCCCCCGTTCAGCCACGGTCGCCTACTAACCTTCGCTAAAGCCGGACCTTATCCCGCAGATTACCCGGGCCGGCATGAAGGAGACCGAGATGAACCGAATTTTCAAGACCGCCGTCCTGTCCGCAGCGATCGTTGCAACTACGCTCGCGACCTTGCCGGCGGCCAGCGCTGGTGACTGGCGCCACCGGCACCACCATCGCGATCGTGATAATGGCGATGCGATCGCGGCAGGCGTCCTTGGCCTCGCGGCCGGCGCCCTGATCGTTGGTGCGCTCAACAACCCGCAGCCCAGCTATTACGACCCCGGCTATGACGATTATGATGGTTATCGACGGCCCGCCCCGGTGCGCCGCTACTACGCGGAACCGCGGGTCGTCTACAATGACGGCTATGCCGAGCCATGGACCCGCGGCTGGTATGAATATTGTTCGGATCGCTATCGCTCTTTCAACGCCCGCACCGGCACGTTCACCGGCTATGACGGCGAACAGCATTTCTGCACCGCAAACTGAGGCTTCCCTGCCCCCAAAAGCGCTGTCCGCAAGGCCAGCGCTTTTTTGTTGTCGGCATCATCAACGCAAGAGACTGACGCGCGTCGCGTGAGGCTCCGCAGCCACGACGCGTTTTAGTTGTTGTTTGCATGTCGTTTATCGCAAAACCGCTGCACACCCTCGGGTCAGGCCCGAGGGCATGCTTTTTGCGCGACATGCATTAAATCAGGAATGGATTGCTCCGGCGCTCCTCGCCGAAGCGGCCGCCGGGACCATGGCCGCAGATGAAGCCGATATCGTCGCCGAGCGGCAAAAGCTTGTCCTTGATCGAGGCGATCAGCGCGGCGTGGTCGCCGCCCGGCAGGTCGGTGCGCCCGACCGAGCCGCGGAACAACACGTCGCCGACATGGGCGAACTTCGCAGCACGATTGTAGTAGACGACATGGCCGGGCGCGTGGCCGGGGCAATGAAACACTTCGAACACGTGCTGGCTGAACGAGACGGTATCGCCTTCACTGAGAAAGCGGTCGGGCACGCAATTGCGCACCGGATCGGTGATGCCATAGTGTTTCGCCTGCTTCTCGAGATTGGCAAGCAACGGGCGGTCGGCCTCATGCGGGCCGATGATCTCGACGCCGAGCGCCTCCTTCAGCTCCATGGCACCGCCGGCATGGTCGATGTGACCATGCGTGATCCAGATCGCGCCGGCGTCGATCGCATTGTCCTTGAGCACTGCCAGCACCTTGTCGATGTCGCCGCCGGGATCGACGACGACGCCTTGCCTGTCGTCCATGTCGAAGAGGATGGTGCAGTTTTGCTGGAAGGCCGTGACCGGCACGATGCCGGCGTTGAGCTGACCCATGATCGTCCTTTCGCTGTGTCGCTTCTGATTTAGAGACACACGCGAACGGCGTCCACCGCATCCGGCCGTCGCGACGACAACGCAACAAAGAAAAAATGGGCGGCCGAAGCCGCCCAGGCAAAAACCCGAAACCGCTAAGCTTATTTCTTCGTCGCGTTCATCACCGCGCCGATAATGGCCGTCAGAATGGCGCCACCACCGGCACCGCCGAGGATGTTCTGCACATTCAGCGCGCTGCCCAATCCGCCCGTTGCCGCTGCGGCCGCAGCCGGATCGATCGTGCCGCCGCCGAGCAGGCTGCCGAGGATGGCCGCACCGCCGACGCCGCCAAGGGCGCCGCCGAGGATTTTGGTAAGCTGCCCCATTGCCGCTGTCTTGAGCGCCGCGCCCACCGCCTGGCCACCAATGACACCCATAATCACCTGAACAATGATCTGAAGAAGCGTGTTCATGTCCATATTACCAGTCCCTCCATAGCTGCCAGCCTCCCGGGCCGACAACATCATGAGACGCCGAATTGGACCAAAGTCAAATGCAGAACCGCTTAAATAAAAGGGGCGGCCCGAAAACTGCCCCTACTTATAAAAAAAGCTGTGACTTTCGTTATTCTGCGGCAATCGCCTGCTTGGGTTGAACGGCCGCAGAATAGTCGTTCATCAGAGTCTTGGCGATATCGCCCACCTCGAATCGGTATGGACCGATCTCAGAAACGGGCGTCACCTCGGCCGCCGTTCCGGTGAGGAAGCACTGCTGAAAACCTTCGAGTTCTTCCGGCATGATGGTGCGCTCGATCACCTCGAAGCCGCGATCCTTGGCAAGATCAATGACTGTACGGCGGGTGATGCCGTCGAGGAAGCAATCGGGGGTGGGTGTGTGGATGTTGCCGTCCTTGACGAAGAAGATGTTGGCGCCGGTCGCTTCCGCAACCTGGCCGCGCCAGTCGAGCATCATGGCGTCGGCATAGCCTTTGGCTTCGGCGGCATGCTTGGACATGGTGCAGATCATATAGAGGCCGGCAGCCTTCGATTTCGACGGCGCGGTGCGCGGATCGGGGCGGCGCCATTCGGCCAGATCGAGGCGGATGCCCTTCAGCTTCTGTGCCGGATCGAAATAGCTCGGCCACTGCCAGATGGCGATGGCGCAGTTGATGCGGCTGTTTTGCGCCGAGACGCCCATCTGTTCGCTGCCGCGCCAGGCGATCGGCCGGACATAGGCATCCTGAAAACCCTGCTTCTTCAACAGCGTGCGGCAGGCGTCGTCGATCTCGGCAACCGAATAGGGAATTTTGAAGCCGAGCAGGCGTGCCGATTCGTGCAGGCGCTCGCTATGCTCGGTCAACTTGAAAATCTCGCCGCCATAGGCGCGTTCGCCCTCGAACACCGCGCTGGCGTAGTGCAGGCCATGGGTCAGCACGTGGATCTTGGCGTCGGCCCATTGGACGAACTCGCCGTTCATCCAGATAAAGCCCTCCATTTGGTCAAAGGGAACGGATGCCATGGTAACCTCCCGCGGGCGGCCGCCCGCACATTATTGTGTCGTTGCGCGTTTCTTGTCAGCCGCACCGGGCGGCCGATATCTCGAAGCGTAGGCGGATATATAAGGTCTGGCAAACACAGGAAGTTCCGGAAAAACGGCTTTCCCTTGCCTTTTCGTTCGCAATCCGCCGAAAAGCTTGTCAAAAATTACCATTGCCGGGAAATTACGTCAATAGTACTGACATAATTTCCCTTTCGCACGGAGAAAAGATGACGGATCGCAGCCACCCAGCCGGAAAACCGATCAGGACGGCGATCACCGACGAGGACGGCATCGACTTTGCCATCATCGAACTGTTCTTCTTCGCCTATCGCGATTTTACCTCCGATCCGGACCAGATCCTGTCCGATTATGGCTTCGGCCGCGCCCATCACCGGGTTCTGCATTTCGTCAATCGCAGGCCGGGCCTGACGGTCGCCGAACTCCTCGACGTGCTGAAGATCACCAAGCAGAGCCTGGCGCGCGTGCTCAAGCAACTGATCGACACCGACCACATCGTCCAGTTGCAGGGTCCGCGCGACCGCCGCCAGCGCGAGCTCTATCCGACAGCCAAGGGCCGCGCCCTGGCGCTGGCGCTGGCGCGGCCACAGTCACGCCGCATCCATGCTGCATTGGAAGATTCCGGAGCCACCGAACGCGCCTTGATCGAGCGCTTCCTGGAAGCGATGGTCAATCCGGAACTAAGGGCGCAGATCGACATTGTGCCCGCAAAAACGTCAGGGAAAAGCCATGGAGACCATTGACAGGGTTGATCAACCGGCAGCACCGGACGACGACGCGCCGCATCTGCTGGTGATTGATGACGATACCCGTATCCGCAATCTTCTTAAACAATATCTGACCGAAAACGGCTTTCGCGTCACCGTTGCCGGAAATTCCGGCGAAGCGCGGCGCAAGCTCGCCGGGCTCGATTTCGATCTGCTTGTGCTCGATATCATGATGCCGGGCGAAACCGGCGTCGACCTCGCCAAGGCGCTGCGGGCAACCAAGAACGTGCCGATCCTGATGCTTACCGCGCTCTCCGAGACCGACAGCCGGATCACCGGGCTCGAGGCCGGCGCCGACGACTATCTGCCAAAACCTTTCGATCCCCGCGAATTGATCCTGCGCATCAACAACATCCTGCGCCGCGGCGGTCCGGCCACAACGCCCAAGGTCGAGCAGCTGGTCTTCGGGCCTTACACGTTCCAGATCGCCAGGCGGGAGCTCAAGCGCGGCGGCGAGGCTCTGAAGCTGACCGACCGCGAGCAGGAGATCCTGGCGATCTTCGCGGCTCGGGCCGGCGAAACGATACCGCGTCATGAACTTGTCGGCGACGAGTCCGAAGTCGGCGAGCGCACCATCGACGTCCAGATCAACAGGCTGCGCCGCAAGATCGAGCGCGATCCGTCGAATCCGGTCTGGCTGCAGACCGTGCGCGGTATTGGGTATCGGCTCAGCGTGGAATAGCGGTTTCGCTATTAAGCGCTTTCAATAACTTACAGCTCAAACTGTCAAACCAAACTGTTTGGTTTGACAGTTTTTGTTCCTGCTCCGTGCTTGGCGATAGCATTCATCGCCTCATGCGCCAGGCGCATCTGATCGACGGCCTCGGTGTAACGAACGATCTCATCAAGCTTTTTGTGTCCGGTAATCGCCTTGATCTGGTGCGGTGTGCAGCCCGCTTGGGCGAGGCGCCGGCTGCATGCCTTGCGCAGACCGTGCGGTGAAAGCCCCACGTCCCCGCTTGCAAGATCCTCGCGCAGTCCAGCCTCGCGGACACAGACCCGGAACCAGTTGGTGAACGACTCGGGCTGGAACGGCTTTTCGTATTGCGTCAGGAGATAGGTGAGGTTGTTTTGGGGCAGGACATCGAGCGTGCCTTTGAGATATGGATGAAGCGGGATCGAAACGGCCGTGCCTGTCTTTTGCTGCCGAATCGAGAGAATATCGTTCTTAATGTGCTGCCGGCCCATGCCGATCACGTCTGCGCGCCGCTGGCGAAATAACCGACGCTAGCGCCCACGAAGCTGGCGGCTTCGGCACGGCCAAAGACCCGGCGGTCCGGCGGTAGCGCGTGTATAAGCCCACAGGTGATCATCTTTCTGCCTAACGTTATAGCGCTCTCGCCGCCGAGGAACCAAGTTAGATAAAATAGCTCAACCGCAGAAGAAACGATGCGAGACGGCGCCGTGCCACGAGCAAGACGTCTCAGGCAGGTTGGATCTCCCAAGGGCCCAGAGGCTCGCGCTCTAGCGGGTGGTTCGTAACCCAGCACCAGAGCTTCGATGTGCTGCGAGAGAGGATTGAACTCTGATCCGTGTCAATGAAATCAATAACTTGCAATGAATTTTAACATTGTGACGAACATCTAAATGATCTCAATCAGTAAGTCGAAATCGGCCAACATCTGAGGAAACGTGCTCCTGCCTTTGCCTCGGCCCCTTGTTGCGTTAGCATAGGCGCAAATTAGCTATTGCTGACGAATCGGATTTTGCTGAGGGGGCGAAGGTTCATGGAAATGCAGCAGGTCCGCTATTTTCTGGCCCTGTCCAGCACCTTGAACTTCACCAGGGCAGCCGAAGAGTGCAACGTTACACAACCAGCGTTGACGCGCGCCATCAAGACACTTGAGGACGAGCTAGGTGGAGAACTCCTTCGGCGCGAGCGCCAGCATTCCCACCTGACCGAACTGGGCCGGCGCATGCTGCCTTTCCTGCAGCAATGTTATGATGCCGCCACGTCCGCCAAGTCTCTCGCCAAAGCAGTGCAAAGCAGCGAGGTGGCACCGCTTAATGTCACCATTTCCAACAGCGTGAACATAGCGCTGCTGGTTTCGCCGTTTGCGGAGCTTTTTCGGGCTTATCCCGGTGTGCATCTCAAGATCAGTCGCGGTTCGCCGACCGCTGTCGTCGATGCGCTCAAGAATGGTGACGTCGAGCTGGCGGTGGCCGGCCCGCTTGGGGCGGCTTGGGATCGGCTCGACACTTGGCCACTCTTCCAGGAGGAGATCGAGCTGGTGGTGAATTCCGATCACCCGCTTGCCCGTCGCAACGAATCCGACGTTGCGCTCGTTCAGCTTGCCGGAGAACCGGTGCTCAGCCGGATCGATTGGGAAACAAGCGAGGAGCTGTCGCGTCGCCTCGCTGCGAAAGGGTTCACGCCTCAGGCAGCCCATGAAGTCGAGACTGACCACGACCTGCTGGCGCTGCTGGAGGCCAACGCCGGTGTGGGCTTCGTTTCCACGACAGCGCCACGGTCGCCGAGTGTCCGCAGACTCAAGCTGCGGGATGTCGACATTTCGCGCGTGGTCGCCGTCTACGCGGTCGCTGGCCGGCATCGTTCGCCGGTCGCCACGACGCTGCTCAACCTGTTGCGATCGACCGACTGGTCGCCATTTGGCGTCAGCGAGCCCGCTTGAGCGCCGCAATCAGGTCGTCGATGTCCATTCGCCGGCGGTAGTCGGGATCGACGAAGCGCTCTGTAATCCGCCCGTCCGTGCCGACGATGAAAGTCGCCGGGATCGGCAGGAACCAGCTGCTGTTGCCCTGATAGCTAGGGAGATCATATCCAACTCCCATCAGCCGTTCCATTTCAGCCCCGACCCAGATAGCGAGGTTGAGTGAGAGCGCATAGCCATTGTCCATGTCGGTCAGGAATGGAAACTGGGCACCTACCGTAGTCTTCATCGCCTTCGCAAATTTGCGTCGTTCGGGCATGATCACCGCCACTTGGCCACCCAATGCGGCAATCTCCTCCTGGACCTCTACGATCCCGATCGCATTCAAGCGGCAATAAGGGCACCAGTGACCCCGCTGGAAGATTATTACTGCCGGCCCCTGCTTCAGTAGGTCCGCCAATCCGATCAGTTTGCCGCTGTCGTCAGGCAGGAGGAAGGCTGGCATGAGATCGCCAGGCGCCGGCGCCATCGCCCCCGCCCCCTGCTCCTGCAAGCGTGACACCAGGCGGTCGACCGCATCGGCAAAATCGCCGTTAAGGCGGCGAACAGCCCTTGCGACCACCTCCAGCCGCTCATTCAGCGGCGCATCGAGTTCGACGGCAGCCTGCACGGACTGTTCAAGTGTCATTGTCTGGTCGTCGGCGGCCATTTCTGCACTTTCATAGCTTGCATGCAGCCTATCATCGAAACCTCCCGGCCACGGCCATGCTTTTCTTGCATGGATTCGATGTCCTGCGTGCATCGAGCACAAGCGAGGTTCATATTCTGTTCGCTGCCTCCGCTCAATTCGTTACATCATGTTCCTGACATCCGAGGCGAAAGTAGGGAAGCCGTAGACCATGTCCGATAGCTGCGATGCCGTGATGCCGTGTTTCATGGCGAGCGCGAAAAGATGGATCAGCTCTTCGCCGGCATGGCCCACCATGTGGGCGCCGACGATCCTGTCCGCGGTCTCCTCGACAATGACCTTCGACCACGCGACGGTCTCGGCATAGGTCCTCGCGGATAGCCAGCCCTGCATGTCGTTCACATGGACCCTGACGCCAAGGCCTTGCTCTTTCGCTTTGGCCTCGGTCAGCCCGATGCTGGCCAGGGCGGGAACCGTGTAGAGACACGCCGGTATCTGGCCGTAGTCCGGCCGGTGTCTCGGCCCATCGACGATGTTTCGGCCAACGATGCCGCCCTCATAGGTCGCTACAGGCGAAAGCTGCGGAGAATTCCACACCGCATCGCCGCAGACGTAGACGTCAGGATTGGAACGCGAGCGCAGATGATCATCGATTTCGATGCGGCCCTCGCGATGCGCGATGACGCCGGCGCCGAGATCGAGCCCCTCGACGTTGGCGACACGCCCGGCGCAATTCACAACCCTGTCCGCATCCACGGCGCACTCGACGCCATCCGCCACAAAGGTGACGCGCAACCGTCCGTCGACCTTATCGATCCTCTTGACCCAGGCCAGTGTGCGGATACGAACCCCTATGCGTTCGCTCGCGCCACGGATCCGGGCAACGGCATCGGCGTCGAAACCTCCGAGCAGATGTGGCAGGGCTTCGAGGATCATCACGTCGACGCCGGCGCGCGCATAAACGTGGCCCAGTTCGAAGGCAATGACGCCGCCGCCGAGGAACACCACCGCGCGGGGCAGCACCGCGTCGTTCAGGACATCGTCCGAAATGGTCAGGTGCTCGGCGCCTGGAATTGGCAGTGAACGCGGCTTCGAACCGGTTGCGATGACGATGTTCCTGGCTTCAAGCTCGCGACCGTCGACGCTGATGGTATTGCTGCCGATGAACGCGGCCTCGCCGACGATGACATCGACGCCGCGCTCGGCCATCAGTCCGGACAGGCGCGAGGGAATGTCCCTGATCATACGCTTTTCACGGTCGATCAGGGCTCGCCAGTCGAGCCTCGGCGTATCAACCGTGATTCCGTGCCGATCGGCCTGTTCGATCTCATGGAGCGCGTGGGCCGCCGCGACGAGCACCTTCTTCGGCGTGCAGCCACGATTGGGGCAAGTGCCGCCGAGGTCGCGCGCCTCTATCATGGCCACTGACAGGCCGGCGGCGCGCGTAGCCACTGTAACACCCATCCCGGCATTGCCGCCGCCGAGGATCACCACATCATATTTTTCCACCGTCTTGCCCTCCGGGGCTTCAATGTAGTTTGATTCGGGGTTTGGTGCGGCGCGCCAGGATCCCGGCGATCGTGTCCAGCGCGGTCTTCCAGGTCCCGTGCACGGCCTTGCGATGCAGCTTGTAGAGCGAGCGATACATCAGCCGGGCGAGCGGGCCTTCAATCCTAAGTCCGCCAATCAGGTTGCCGAACGAGCCGTAGTCGGCAAGCGAAACAAGGGATCCGTAGTCACGGTAACGGAATGTTGGTGCGGCCCGTCCCTCGAGACGCGCGGCGACCACCTTGACCAGGTGATCAGCCTGTTGATGGGCTGTCTGGGCGCGCGGTGGCAAGGGATTGTCCTCGCCGGGCAAGACGCAGCTCGCGCAGTCGCCGATCGCAAAGACGTTCTCGTCCCCTCTGGCTTGCAATGTCGCATTCACGAGCAGGCGGTTGATGTGATCAGTCTCGAGGCCATCAAGTTTTTTCAGGAAATCCGGCGCCTTGACCCCGGCGGACCAGACGACAAGTTCGGCCGGCACAAACAGCTTCTCGCCAAGCCTGACGCCGTCCCCCGTCACTTCGGTGACCTTGGTCCCACACCGTATCTGTACGCCCAAATCGACAAGCAAGCGTGCTGAAGCGCGCGCGAGGTGTTCCGGCAAAGCCGGCAAGATGCGCGGCCCCGCCTCGACGATGGTGATGCGGATCAGTCTTTCGAAATCGATGTTGTCGAGGTTGTGCGACGCAATTTCCCGCATCGACTTATGCAGCTCGGCAGCCAGCTCGACGCCGGTGGCTCCCGCCCCAACGATGACGCAATGGAGCTGGCCTGGCGACAGCTGCTCGTATTGCGCATTTGCGCGCAGGCAGGCGTCTATCATGCGGTTGTTGAACCGGGCGGCCTGATCGGCCGTGTCGAGCGCGATTGCGTGACGGGCCGCCCCTGGCGTGCCGAAATCGTTGCTGACACTGCCGACGGCCAGCACCAGTGTGTCGTAGCCCAGCACACGTGGCGGTATGATCTGCCTGCCATCCTTATCGAAGCTTGGGGCGACAAAGACCTGACGCTTGGTGCGGTCGATGCCGACGACCTCGCCGATACGGTATCGATAGTGGTGGCGACTGGCATGGGCGATGTATTCCACAGCATCGTTCGACATGTTCAACGCGCCGGAGGCCACTTCGTGCAGAAGCGGCTTCCAGATATGGGTGCGATTGCGGTCGACGAGCGTGACGGAAAGCCGCCGCTTGCCGAACTTGCGGCCGAGGCGGGTCGCCAGTTCCAGTCCACCCGCACCGCCACCGACGATGACCACGCGATGCAGCGATCTATCCGCATGGGATGGTGTCTCCGGTATCGTGCGGAACAGCGCGGCGTCGTTGGCGAGCACTGCTTCCGGAACCAGCCGTATCCCCGAAGTGATGATTTGCATCGGTGCTCTCCCTGTCGTTCCTCGGCCTCGCCGCGCTCGAAAAATCACTCTTGCGATTCGTGGATGACGATGCCTTGCAGCATGTCGACGTCGCATTCCCACGGCTTCTCCGAGAGAACGCGCATTCCATGCTCGTGTCCTGCCAGCCAGCGCGTGCGGATGCCTGCCCGGGTGAAGTCGATGTCCTTGGTGTGGTCCTCGCCGTCGAGGCGCGGTGAAAGCAGCCGAACCAGGTGCATGACCGAAGGGCAGCCGTAGGACGCGAGTTCCTTGAACATCGGATCCTCGCGCCGCTCCTCGGGGACCAGCTTTCCCATTTCGCGAACGACGTGCCGAAGACGATGCAGTTGCTCCTGCCGGGCCACGTGGCTCCGGCCTCGGCTGGCGTATTGAAGGTCCTTTTGCCGCCCCATCACCTGCCAGATCGATTTCGGCTCGGTGGCGCGGGGCTGCCACACGTTGACGGCAAAGATCAGCGCATCGCGCCGCGGCCGGGCATCGAGCACGACTTCAATGGGCGTGTTGGAATAGATGCCGCCGTCCCAATAGGGCTCGCCGTCGATGCAAACCGCCGGAAACGCCGGGGGCAAGGCGCCCGATGCCATGACGTGCGCCGGCGACAGCGTCATCTCGCGGCTGTCGAAATATTTGAGTTCGCTGGTGTTGACGTTCACTGCGCCGACCGTCAGCCGCGTGTGGCGCCGATTGAGATAATCGAAGTCGATCAAGTTGCTCAGAGTCCTTTTGAGCGGATCGGTGGTGTAATAGGATGCATTCTCCACACCAACTTCGCGATTCACCCCGAACATGGCGCTTGGGTTCGGTTCGAAGAACCCCGGTATGCCGCGCATCACCGTGCCCATGTTGGCAAAGATGTTGGTTGGAACCATCATCCGGAAAAACTCATCGAACAGGCTGCTTCGGCTGACGCCGTCCCAGAACTCGCGCAGCCTCGGCAGGCGGTCTTGCGGCTCGTTTCCGGCAATCAATGCCGCATTGATGGCACCAATCGAGGTGCCGATGACCCAATCCGGTTCAATCCCGCCTTCGACGAGCGCCTGATAGACACCGGCCTGATAGGCTCCGAGCGCACCACCGCCCTGGAGGACCAACACGGTCTGGCGTTTTGCAGCGTTATTCGCGAGATGGCCAACATCCGGTCCTGCTTCGGCCATCGGCGGATTTCGGGATATTCTGTTCATGAGCTTTTCGCTCCTTATTTCGGGGTTCAGTGGGCCGTCCAGCCGCCCTCGATCGGCATGATCGCACCGGTGATCGAGGCAGCATCGTCCGAGGCCAGGAACAGGCAGAGCGCCGCAACCTGGGAAACGGTCACGAACTGCTTTGTCGGCTGCGCCGCCAGAAGCACATCCTTGATCACCTGTTGCTCAGTGATCCCGCGTGCCTTGGCTGTGTCGGGAATCTGCTTTTCGACCAGCGGGGTGAGGACGTATCCAGGGCAGACCGCATTGACGGTGATGCCCTGCTCGGCGACTTCCAGCGCGACCGTCTTGGTCAGGCCGGCGACACCATGCTTGGCGGCGACATAGGCTGACTTGAATGGCGAGGCGACAAGGGCGTGAGCGGACGCAACGTTGATGATGCGGCCCCATTTGCGCTGCTTCATCGCCTGCAGGGCGCGCCGGATCGTGTAGAACGACGACATCAGATCGATCGCCACGACCGCCTCCCATTTCTCGATCGGGAAGTCGTCGATCGGCGCGACATGCTGAATGCCGGCATTATTGACGAGTATGTCGACGGCGCCGAACTCGGCGATTGCCTTGTCCATCATCGCGGTGATCGCGTCGCCCTTGCTCATGTCCGCGTTGTCGTAGCGAACGGTGACCCCGTGGTCGGCGGCAAGCCTTGACCGCAGCAATTCGATCTCGCCGGCATCGCCGAAGCCGTTCAGAACTATGTTGCAACCCTTGACCGCGAAGGCCTCGGCGATGCCTTGGCCGATGCCGCTGGTCGAGCCTGTGATGAGTGCGGTCTTTCCTCTGAGCATCATCGTTTCCTTCGGTTGGAGCCGAGGCCGGTAGGGCCGGCAAACGGCTGCGAACAACGGGCTTCCGCGCCCGGATCTTGAGTTCTGGAGCAAGTATGGCGAACCGCTAGAAGCAGCGGAAATGCCGTTGAGACATGGATTCGATAGCCGACGGTCAGATCATAAGCTCGGCGCCGGCCTTGCATGCCCGGGAGGCGGCTCTCTGGCACATACCCACCCTCAGTTCTTTCTGATCGTCGAGGTCACGGACTGAATGACCTCGGTCGCCATCTTGAACTGCGGCGCGCGGTCGGTAATTTCATGCCGCTTGGCGATCCAGTCGAAATCGCTGTAGGCGGCATAAACTGAACCATCCGCTGTCTGGTAGACCAGCACGCGCACCGGCCAGTCGAGACCGGCTTCCGGGTTAGACGTGATGAAGGTCGTGCCGAGCGCCGGATTGCCAAACATCACCAGCCGCGACGGCCTGACATCGTTGCCGGCATTCTGGCCAAGGCTTGCCTGGTCGATGACGCCAAAAAACTTGATGCCCTTCTTGAGGACGTCCTTTTTGATTCGGGCAACTGTCTCCGCGATGGAATAGTCGCTCTTCACCGTGACGACGCCATCCGAAGCGGCAGCCGGGACGACGATCGCCATCAGCATGGTGGCGCAGCCAATCAAGGTTCTCAGGTAGGTGGTCATGTAAGTCTCCTTTGGTTTTGTGGGTTGCACGGGTTTTGGCTATTGCGTTGATATCCTTATTCATTCCCGCCTTAGACTAAGTCGCCTTGCAGTCGACGAATTGCCGATCGTCAGGCGGTCGGCGACTTCAACCACCGCGCGACCGCGATCGCGCCGGCGAGGACTGCGGCGAGCACGGCCACGCATGCGGTCCAGCCGATCCGGTCATATATCCGTCCAATGACGAAGCTGCCGGCGAGCCCGCCTGCATAGTAGGAAGCAAGGTAGATGCCGCTTGCGGCGGCGCGGTCGCGCGAGGCGGTCCGGCTGACGTGTCCTGTCGCTATTGCCTGCGCCAGGAAGGTGCCAATGGCGACCAGCGCCATCCCGCCGAGAACAATGGGAAGGCGGCTCGTGAGCAGCAGAAGCAAACCCAGGATCGCCAGCGCGAGCGTTGCACCGATGCCGATCCTTGGGCCGAGACCAGCAGCGACCCGCCCGGCGAGCGGGGTGGTCAGCATGGAAGGCAGGAAGACAAAATACACCAGTCCCAGCGCCATCGGCGACAGCGATAGCGGGGCGGCGACGAGCTGGAAGTTGACATAGGTGAAAGTGCCTATGAAGACGAAGAGGATCAGGAAGCCGATCGCGAAACAGGCGCGCAGCTCGGGGTTCTTCAGCGGGCTCTTCCAGGCCGCGCGGGCAGGCTCGCCCATCATGTCGGCGCGCATCATTGCGGAAGTCTTCTGCAGCGTGAGCCAGACAAGTGCCGCGCCAATGAGATTGAGGGCGGCGAAGGTCAGGAAATTGGTGGAGATGCCAAACGTATCGGCGACGGCGGCCGACATGAGCCGTCCGAAGAAGTTACTGGCAACATTGCCGGTTACATAGGCCGCAAGCGCACCTGTCGTCTGCCGCGCGGAAAAATGCTCGGCCAGGTAGGCCATCGTCAGCGTGAACGCGGTCGACATGCACAAGCCCTGGACGACACGGAGCAGGGCAAAGACGACGATGCTGTCTGTCTGTGACAGTAGCGTCGTCGGTATCGCCAGCACCGCAAGGCTGATCCAGATGCCGTTGCGGCGATCGAGGTTCCTGCCAAAAAGCGCTACCGCAATGCCGGCTACAGCCATGCCGAAAGTGCTGGCATTCACAGCAAAGCCCATCGTGGCGCGGCTGACACCGAACTTTACCACCAGCGAAGGCAGGATCGCCTGGGTGGCGAAGAGATCGACAAGTGTCAGGAAGGCGATCACAGCGATGATGCCGAAGCGCCAGCTGTCCGCAGCAACCATTCGGAGCCGCGTCGAGGAAGTCTGTTCCGTCGTTGTAATCATAACGAGGCTCCTTGTTCACACGTCCCCAGGTGACTGCCCTGAGGACGCGCTTTCAGTTGCTGATGCTGGAAATGGTCACCGCAACGCGTGACTCACATCGTGTGATCTTCGCGCATTTCCGGCGGCAGGATGTCGGCCGAATAGAGCACCGCGGGGACCTTGCCGTTGTTCTTCCACCAATGAGCGAGCTGGCCGAATTCGACGCTCACGTCGCCAGCCGAATGCTCGATCCCCACCTTGCAGGTGCTGCTGTATTCGGTGATCGAACCCTCGACGACGAGGATGTTGGCCGGACGAACCGTGTGCTCATGCCAAGGCACGACGCCGCCCGGCTGCACGACGAGCTTGCGCAGGCGCAGCATATTATCTTTCCAGGCCTCGCCCTTCGGGCTCAGATCGATGGCCGAAAGGACATCGTCGGTAACGCCAACCGGCTTGCTGGGATGCTCCTGGATGTCAACGGTCGCGGCCTGGCCGGCTGGGCAGTCTCCTGCAAAAGCCGGTGCGACGGAAAACGCCGCGGTTGCGGAAAGAAGGCCGAGCACTAGCGCCACGTTGAGTGGCGCGCTGAATGCGATTGCTTTGGAGGCCATATCTTGTTTCTCCTTTGTCGGTGCCCAAACGCGGGAGGCGGGGCATGAGGAGGAGAGTGACGAGATCGGCAAAGAAAGAGAAATGCTGCCTAGCTCTCAATTCGATACCTGAAAACTATAGTAATCCGCTCGTGCCGACACATAGGAGGCGCGGGAAAAGCATGCCGCAAGAATGGAAACTCTCCGACTATGCTTTAAGCAGCTGTCTTGCGGGGTGCCAAAGGTATGGCACTTTCCGGCCAGCCATGCGCCTTCACGCTGTTTACGAAGGCCAATGCCGCAGGCGAGAACCGACGTCCCGCCACAACGACGAGGGATACCTCCCGCCAGACTTCGGGATCGATCACAGGCCGGACCTGCAAGCCCGGGATCACCGCGCTGAACTCAGGGATGAAGCAGATTCCGAGCCCTCCGGAAACCATATTCTGGATCCAGTCCTCCCGCTCGCTGGCGTAGGAGATCCTAAGCTTCACCCCCCGATCGTTGCACAGGCCGGCAAGATGGTCGCGATACTCGCAGTTGAGGCGCCTGAGATAGTTTTCACCGTCGAGTTGTGAAATGGAAACATTGTCGTTGCGGGCCAATCTATGGCCGTTGGGAAATGCCAGGACGAAGCGCTCGCGATATAGCGGCGTCACGTCGAAGCGCTCCGGAAAACTGTCGCTCGATGCCATGATGGCGACGTCGATCTCGCCTGATTCGAGCAGTTGGGAAAGCGATGCCGGCACGCCCTCTACCAGTTGGAGCTGGATCCCCCGCTGACGTCTGTTGAAGTCGGCCAGCAGCCCGGTGAACCGGCGCGGACCGATGGTGCACATGACACCAACCTTGAGGTTCGCATTTTCCAGACAGAGAAACCTTGATGCCTCTTGCCGAACGCCGGTCAGTTCGTCGAGGATCTGCTGGAAACGGGGTCGCAGCAGAGCACCTAGATCCGTGAGATGGGTGAGGTTTCGCTCGCGGCGAAAAAGCAAGCCGCCGACCTCTTCCTCAAGCTGCTGGATAGCGCGCGACAGCGCCGGTTGAGTGACATTGCATTTTTCGCCAGCGCGCGTGAAATTCCGTGTCTCGCAGACAGCAAGAAAATAGCGGATGTGATGAATGTCCATGCCGATTGCTCCGAACTGCATACGGTTCATATGCTGGCTTCGGAGCCTGCCGCAAAGCGTCCCGTCCTGCCAATGCACTGCCGCTATAAAGTCGATAACGGCCCGTCATGATCCCTTCTGAGGTCAAGGTGCGGATCGCTTCGCTACGGTAGAACGTCGCTCAGGCTGACGTAAAAACAATGATGGCGAGCATTTGCTCGCCATCATGCTCTTATTGCAGCGAAATAGGTCAAGCGGCGATTAGCTGTTGCCGCCAAGCTGATGGACCTTGACGCAAAACTCGGCATACCGCTTGCTCATCGCCGCGTCGTTGCATTCCTTCTTCATCGCGTTCCGCTTGTCCTTCGACATCGCATTCCAGGCTGCTTTGAACTCTCTGTCGGACTTCATCGTCTTCATGTCGCATCGGCGTAAAACGGCTGCATGTTGGATGGTTCGTCGAGCGCCCCGGCAAACGCGACGCTGCCGAGAACGGAAAGGGCAAAGGCGCTGAAGCAGACAGCTTTGATATTCATGGCATGATCCTTGTCTGAGGTTGGGCGATCGTCCCATCGGCGGCCGCGGTAACGATCGGCAGCAATCGAAAAACCTGCGGTTCCTGCTTGCCGAGACGAAACGTTGCTGCAATCGACCGCCAACCCGCCAATGCCATCTTCGTAGGGAGTTTATGCCGCTTCTGCATCCCATGGATGCTTGGCGGCACGACCGCTAATTGGCACCGCCCAAGGCGAGCACGTTCGCGCAGAATCGGCATGACGCTTGCTCATTGCCGGGTCGTTGCGGGTGGATTTTTGCCTGCCTTTCAAACCTTCCCGCGCAGGCGATTGCAGCCAATGCAATCCGCCTATGAAGTTCATGCCACCTTGGCATTTCGCGAACGGGAGCTGATACGGCAGTCTCTCCACATGACGCCCTGGCCGGCGTTTTTGGGATGGAGACCAAAAAGATGCATGTCCAGACCGGAACTGAAAACAACAACCCCGTCATTGCCGGCGCAAGACCTGCGGTGGACAACGGGCAACTCATCGACATTGTCCTGACAAGCGACGCACACGGTGCATTTGTCTGGGGCGTGCTCGACCGCCTGTTGGATGAGCACCGCCTTTGCTTCGGCAACATCACCGCGTCCGGTTTCGGTGCGATGGAGGCGGCGGTTCTGGCCTATGGCCTGGCTCTGGGCGATCGGCGTGGCGCACGAACGGCGCTTACCAACTTCTGGCGACGCGTCAGTCACGCATCGATGTTCGCAGCCGATACAGCCAGTCCGCTGAGATCGATTCTGGAACAGTCAATCGACATTGCGGAGATCCGTAAGAATAGCTGCCCGGTGAAACTCAGCATCCTGGCTTCAAATGCCCGCACCGATGCTGTGAAGATCTTCACCAGCGATCAATTGTCGATCGACGCGATCGTGGCGGCGGCCACAATCCCATTCCTCTTCCCGGCCGTGGAGATCGACGGCGATACCTATTGGGGCGACGGCGACCTTTCGGGTTTACCACCGGTACAGCCGGCTGAAGCCGGTCATCGGCTGATCATCGCCAGCAAGCCCTCCACATCTATGACGCCGTGCGGGGCTTGTCGCCTCGCCGCAGGTCATTGTGCAATGAATCCCACAGAGATTCACACCATCTTCGACGGTCGGAACCGGGCCGGCGCAGCGCTATTCTTGAGACCCTGGACCGACTGGGGTGAGTTGACCGACATGCGTGACAGAGGACGGGAAAGAGCCGATGATTGGCTTCTGGGCGATCACCTCCTTATGGGCGAACGCTCTGCCATCGATAACAATAACCGATACGTCTAGGCGCCTCCCTCCCGCCTAGCAGCGCCTGCTTCGCCCTATTCACGAATGCAGGCGCCAAGCCCTCCGGTTACCCGCCGGAGGGCTTTTTTGCTTGGGGCCTCTTCAACATAGTGACCGCGTATCAAATCCATGCCGAGACAGCATTTCAGCTCGGCCTTCTGATCAGGGACACTGCTTGCAGGCAGGCCGCAAGGTCAGTCTTTCCCTCGAAACGCAACCAGGAGACACGACTGTGATCAACGCCAAAACCCTCATTGGATCGGCCCTCGCGGCTGCCACTTCGCTGGCCGCCACGGCCGCCTACAGCGGCCCCGCCGCCCAGCCCGACTTCTCCTTCGAGAAATGCTACGGCGTCGTCAAGGCCGGCCAGAACGACTGCCAGACCGCAACGCATTCCTGTGCCGGCACCGCGACCGCCGACAACCAGCCGGATTCCTGGCTTTACCTGCCTGCCGGCAGCTGCGCCAAGATCACCGGCAGCAGCGACAAGCCGAAAGCCTGAGCGATCCAGACTTCGAACCAATCCTTTGGAAGGGGAGCAGACCGATGTGCCGTGCGTTTCAACCCCTCGCGATCCCCGCCACGGCGGGCATTGGTCTTCGCTCTCCCCACATCAGCGAGATGCTGACCCGCAGGCCGTCCGCTAGCTGGCTCGAAGTGCAGCCGAGAACTATATGGGAGACGGCGCCGGCGTCGAGGCGCTGGAGAGGCTGCGCCATATCTATCCGCTGTCGGTGCATGGCGTTGGGATGTCACTGGGCAGCGCACAGGGATTGGACCGCGATCATCTGGAGCGGCTGCGCATCCGCTTGAACACCTGCAGACCACCATGGCGCGCTCGGTGCTCGCCACAGAGCCCGTGATCACCGCGAAAATGCTAACCGCCGGCAGGGCCAAGGCCTTTCGATAGATTTCACCAAATAGCAGCGTGGCGTCGAGAGGCGACAGAAACCGATAGTCGAACCACTTCTTGGTCAGGAGTTCGTGCTCGCGCTCAAGAAGGCCTGGCATTATTAGATTCCGGGCTATGATGAGGTCCTCTAACCGTTTCGCGAATACTACTGGATCGTAAGCCAAGATCGATCTCCTTCTGGAACAGGTGGAATAGAGGCACCACTCGGAGGTGACATTCAGGCCCTGGTGAGTTCGAGGAAATGGCTTATATGAGCCTGAATACCTCCCAAGCGAAGCGGCAGCGGATCCGAAGGCATACGACACCACGGTTTGACAATTTGGGAATAAGGCCTTTGTTATCAATGGCAGAGAACCCATCGTTTGACAGCCTAACCACTTGAACTCCAACGGCTGTTCCAGAACGGCTCAGCGTGGAATAGACTGCCGCCCGCAGCCCCTTGTCGATTGGCTGCGGATGAGCAAAAAGGGCGAATGGCGACCACGCAACTGGAACGGCCGGGAGATCGCGGCTTGAGCGCTCGCGCCAGGCGGGCGCTGAAGGCCGTGCCGCTTGCCTGGAAACGGTTCTGGCGCCTGGTTTCGCTTTACATGCCGAAGCGGCTCTATGCCCGCTCGCTGATCATCGTCATTGCGCCGATGATCCTGCTGCAATCGGTGCTCGCCTTTGTCTTCATGGAACGCCACTGGCAGACCGTGACGCAGCGCCTGTCGCAGGCTACGGTCCGCGACATTGCGGCGATTGTCGACCTGGTGGAAACCTATCCGAACGACGCCGACTACGCCAACATCATCCGCATCGCGCAGGATCGCATGCAGCTGAAAATCGACTTGCTGCCGCCCGATCCGCTGCCAGCGCCTGGTCCAAAGCCGTTCTTCTCGATTCTCGACGAAATTCTCTCGTCCGAGATCACCCATCAGATCAACCGACCGTTCTGGATCGATACGGTCGGCAATTCCAACATCATCGAAGTCCGCGTCCAGCTCGAGGGCAAGGTGCTGCGCGCGTTCGTCCGCCGCAGCCAGGCCTATGCCTCGAATACGCACATTTTCCTGATCTGGATGGTCGGCACCTCGCTGGTGCTGCTGATGATCGCCATCCCGTTCCTGCGCAATCAGATCCGGCCGATCCTGACGCTGGCCGAGGCCGCCGAAAGTTTCGGCAAGGGCCGGCCGATGCCGCTCGACTTCCGTCCGCGCGGCGCCGAGGAGGTTCGCCGCGCCGGCTTTGCCTTCATCCAGATGCGCGAACGCATCGAACGCCAGCTCGAACAGCGCACCGCCATGCTGAGCGGCGTCAGTCACGACTTGAGGACCATCCTCACCCGCTTCAAGCTGCAGCTTGCGCTGACCGGGACCAAGGCCGACACCGAGGCGCTTGGCCAGGACATCGACGACATGCAGTCGATGCTGGAAGGCTATCTCGCCTTTGCCCGCGGCGAGGCAACGGAAGATGCCGGCCGTTTCAACCTTGAAGCCTATTTCGACAAGCTCGGCGAGGAGGCGACGCTGCGCAAGCGCAAACTGTCGACCTCGCTCGCCGGCGATCCAAATGTGCATGTGCGGCCGCACGCGTTTGCCCGGCTGTTGTCCAATGTCGTCGGCAACGCCTTCCGTTATGCCAAGACGGTTGAGATCAACGCCAACCACGGCCGCGGCACGTTGCTCGTCACCATCGACGACGACGGTCCGGGCATTCCACCCGAGAAGCGTGAGCACGTATTCAAGCCTTTCGTGCGGCTTGACGAGGCCCGCAATCTCGACGCCAGCGGCACCGGCCTTGGCCTTGCCATCGCACGCGACATCGCCCGCAGCCATGGCGGCGACATCATGCTCGACAAGAGCCCGCTCGGCGGCTTGCGCGCCGTCATCAAGGTTCCGGCCTGATTAGAGCGACATGCGTCCGATTGGACGCACAATGCACGCTCTAACACTTTGAACTAACGCATCGCACTTTCCGATGATTGCAGACGGCCGTCGGCTAAGCCTTCATCGGCCCGTCATGAAACCATGCTGAAGAGCGCGCATGAAGCGCGTGATCCTGATTGATTCGGCCTCGCGGCCTCGCATCAAGGAAACCGACGACCTTTCAAAAGGCCTGCTATGCGCATCCTGATGGTCACCGACGCCTGGCGCCCGCAAGTCAACGGCGTTGTCCATACGCTGGAACGGCTTTCAGAAACCCTCAAATCCTTCGACGTCGAGACGGACTTCCTGACCCCGAATATCTTTCGCACCTTGCCGCTGCCGACCTACCCGGACATCCGGCTGGCGCTGACGACGCCAGGCCACGTCGCGCGCCTGATCGAAGCGCGCAATGCCGATCATATCCATATCGTCACCGAAGGCCCGCTCGGCATGATGGCGCGGCGCTATTGCCGCAAGGCAGGCCGGCCGTTCACGACAAGCTATCACACGCGCTTTCCGGAATATCTGAGCGCGCGGCTGCCGATACCGGAAGCCTGGGCCTATCGCTGGCTTCGCGATTTCCACAATTCCGGACAAGGCACGCTGGTCGCCACACAGTCGCTGGCGGACGATCTGGCGGCGCGCGGCTTCACCAAGCTGAAACCATGGACGCGCGGCGTCGATACCGACCATTTCCGGCAGGACAAGAAAAAGGATCTGGGGCTCAAGCGACCGATCTTCCTCTGCGTCGGCCGCGTTGCGATCGAAAAGAACCTGGCCGCCTTCCTCGACCTGGATTTGCCCGGCAGCAAGGTGGTCGTCGGCGAGGGACCGGAGTTGGCCAGGCTCAGGGCGAGATACCCAGATGCCCACTTTCTTGGCCACCGCCCGAACGACGCACTGGCCGAAATCTACGCCTCCGCCGATGTCTTCGTCTTTCCCAGCCGCACCGACACGTTCGGCAATGTCATCATCGAGGCGCTGGCCAGCGGCACGCCGGTCGCAGCCTATCCGGTGACCGGGCCAATCGACATCGTCGGCGACGGCGTTGGCGGAGCGGTGTCGAACGATTTGCGTGAGGCCGCGCTCGCCGCGCTCGATGTCGACCGCGCCGAGGCGCGCCAACGGGCAATGCGCTATAGCTGGAAAGCCTGCGCGGAAATGTTCCTGGAGACAGTTGGAGAGGCGCTGGGCACCCAGCGAAAACTGACACCACGTTTCGTCATCCACGGGCGAAGCGGCGGCGAAGCCGACGCGCAGACCCGAGGATCCATTCCGTGACCTGCGAGCGGCCCCTTCGCTGAAGAACCTGTCGGGTTGAGGCGGCGGCGAGCCGCACTTGCTCCATAGGAGCGGCCAAGGAAAGGCTACACGTCCGCTTCGCTCCCGCTTCGCCCGTGGATAGCGAAGCTAGAACAGTCGGCCGCCGTCGGGCACCCTGCGTTCTATCGCGCCAAGCACAACCGCCCCCTCCTCGTCGGGAAAGCCAAGCGTCAGCACTTCCGACATGAAGGGGCCGATCTGCCGCGGCGGAAAATTGACCACCGCGAACACCTGCCGGCCGATCAGCGTCTCGGGCGCATAGTATTTGGTGAGCTGCGCCGACGATTTCTTAACCCCGATGTCAGGGCCGAAATCGATCTTCAGCTTGAACGCCGGCTTGCGCGCCTCTGGAAACGGCTCGGCCTCGACGATCGTGCCGGCACGAATGTCGACACGGTCGAAATCGGCGAAGCTGATCTCGGGCTTGCGCTTCGAACTCATTGAGGATCTGGCTCAGGCGTTTCCGTAGGTCTCGAACAGGACGCCGGCCAGCGCATCCTTGGCCGAGGTTCCCGACCAGACGACGAACTGGAACGCCTGAAAATAGCATTCGCAGGCTTCCAGCGCCGACGACAACAGCACCTCGACCTGTTGGCTCGACGGCTCGACCCCGCCGGCGAGCAGCAGCGACTGGCGGAACATGATCGCGCCTTCCTGCTCCCAGAGGTCAAAATGGCCGAACAGCATCTGCTCGTTGATCAGCGAAAGCAGCCGCATCACTTCGAGCGCGCGCGCCTCCGGCACCTTGATGTCGAATGCGCAGGCCAGATGCAGCGCCTCGAAATCCTCCATCCAGGAAAATGAGACGTGGTAATCGGTCCAGCTTCCGGCAACCGAAATCGAAATCTCGTCGTCGCCGGCCCGTTCGAAGGACCACTCGTTGTTGTGCGCCACCTGCTCGATAACATCCACCGGATGGATTTCGCGCGAGAATTCGAGTTCGAGAAGTTCCATGAATGCTTCCTGTCGTTCCTTCGCATCGGCCCGAATTCGGAAAGCACGATGCGAACATTCAAAGTTCTAGAGCGTACTTTGTGCGTCCAAGTGGACGCACGTCGCTCTAGCGAGCGCCTCACGCTCCGCGGGGCACACACAGCGAACAATCTTGTCTAGAACTCAGACGGCCGGGACTTCGTCAACGCAAAGACCCCAGACCGGACCCCACCGCCCGGCCGCATGACCCTGCTCCGAATCATGCAACAAATTCAGTCTATTGATCGGGAGTCGCGTGACCAGCCCAATTTTCCGCACTGCGTCATTCGCATGTGGAAAGCCGCTGTCACAAAGATTCACGCAATGCCGGTAAGCGATTCACGACAAAGCGCTTTTTGCGATTGTGCTTTGTGGAAAAGTTTAAAGATTATTTTTTTGGTCTGGGCTTCGCCGCAGCCGCAGGCGCGGCCTGCCCGGTCAATTCGGCGAGCTTCGCCTCGAGCGCTTCGAGGCGCGTCGCGAGACGGGTGTTTTCTTCCCTGGCTTTTACCGCCATGTCGCGGGCGGCCTCGAATTCTTCGCGCTGCACCAGGTCCATCGAGTTGAGAATGCGCTCGGCCTGCCCTTTGAAGGCGGTTTCCACTTCGCGGCGCACGCCTTGCGCGGCACCCGCAGCGTCGGTCATCAGCTTGGCGAATTCATCGAGAATGCGGTTCGGTCCGGTCGACATGGCAAATCCTCGCTTGTCGATTTGACGTAGTGGCGCGCGACGCGGAATGCAAGCTTCCACGTCGCCTTGACCCGGCCAAAACCCTGCCGCATGGTCCGCGCCCAAGCGTGATCGCAACCGGGAGATCCTGTTGAGCGAATATTTTATGCTGCCGCTGGCCGCCCTGCCCTTCCCCAATATCGACCCGGTCATCATCCAGATCGGGCCGCTGGCGGTGCATTGGTATGGCGTCGGCTACATCGTCGGCATTCTCTTCGCCTGGTGGTATGCCAAGCGGCTCGTCGCCAATGCCAGGCTCTGGCCCGACGGCACCGTGCCGATGAAGCCCGAGGACCTCGACGACTTCATCGTCTGGGCGGCCATCGGCGTGGTGCTTGGCGGGCGCTCCGGCTACGTGCTGTTTTACGACCTGCCGCGCTATATCGCTCAACCCTTCGATATCCTTGCCGTCTGGCAGGGCGGCATGTCGTTCCATGGCGGGCTGCTCGGCGTCGTCCTCGCCATGACGCTGTTTTCCTGGTCGCGCGGCATCCGCACATGGTCGCTGTTCGACGTGGTGGCGGCCGGCGTGCCGGTCGGCCTTGGCCTCGTCCGCCTGGCGAATTTCATCAACTCCGAACTCTGGGGCAGGCCGACCGACGTGCCATGGGCGGTCGAATTCCCCAATGGCGGGCCCTTTGCGCGCCATCCGAGCCAGCTCTACGAGGCGCTGCTCGAAGGCCTGGTGCTGTTCCTGGTCCTGCGCTTTCTGACCCATTCCAGGCTCAAGCTGAAGACGCCGCGCTTCGTCGGCGGCGCCTTCATCGCCGGTTACGGTCTGTCGCGCATCTTTGTCGAGTTGTTCCGCGAGCCCGACCAGCAGCTCGGCTATCTCCTCGGCACCGGCTGGCTGACCATGGGCATGGTGCTGTCGCTGCCGATGCTGCTGGCCGGCATCTGGGCGATGGCGACGGCAAAGCCAGTTACGCAGCCACAGCCGGTATGACCCGGCTGAAGACCCGCATCGTCGAGCTGATCGCTGCGGCGGGGCCGATTCCCGTCAACCACTACATGGCGCTTTGCCTGTTCGATCCGCTGGACGGCTACTATACGACGCGCGAGCCGTTCGGGGCTGCCGGCGACTTCGTCACCGCGCCGGAGATCAGCCAGATGTTCGGCGAGCTGATCGCCGTCTGGCTCTACGAAGCCTGGCTGGCGACCGGCCGGCCGATGCCGGTCACCATCGCCGAGATCGGCCCCGGCCGCGGCACGCTGATGAAGGACATGCTGCGCACGCTTTTACGGCTCGATCCGGCGCTGACCGCCGGCGCATCCTTCGCCATGATCGAGACCAGCCCGCGGCTGGCAGAGGTCCAGAAGCAAACGCTGGCCGCCACGCCTGCTGCGATCGGCTGGCACGAAAGCATCGATACCTTGCCGCAGACCCCGCTTTTCATCGTCGGCAACGAAGTGTTCGACGCGGTGCCGATCCGCCAGTTCGTCCGCGCCGGACCAGGCTGGCGCGAACGGATGATCGGTATCGACGACGCGAACCAATTGCATTTCTTCGCCGGCGCCGGCTCGGTCGACCCGACGCTATTGCCGAAGGATGCCGAAAACGCGCCACAGGGCGCGATCGTCGAGGTCGCGCCGGCCCGAGCCGCGCTGATGGAGAGCATCGCCGAGCGATTGGCCGGGCTCGGCGGTGCCGGCCTGTTCCTCGATTATGGCTACCTCCGACCAGGGATCGGCGACACGTTGCAGGCCTTGCGCAGGCACGATCACGAAGATGTGCTGGCCAATCCTGGCGAGGCCGATCTCACCGCCCATGTCGACTTTGCCGCCCTTGCCGCGATTGTGCGGACGCATGGCCTCGATGCCCATCTCTCCACGCAAGGCGAATTCCTGGTGGAAATGGGGCTTCTCGAACGCGCCGGTCAGCTCGGGGCCAATGCCAATGAGGCGGCTCGCGAAAGGATTGCAGGCGAGGTCGAACGCCTTGCCGGTCCGCAAGCCATGGGCGACCTGTTCAAGGTGCTTGCCGTCCTGCCTGCCGGCATCGCCGTTCCGCCCTTTGCAACGGCGGATTGACTTTTCGCTGCCGCCTCTCCCACTCTCCCGCCTTCCGACTGTCGCCATCTCTGGACTGTCGCCATCCTTGGACTGTGGCCATCTTTCGACTGTCGCTTGACGAAATCGCTCTCACGGACAACAACGCAGCCATGCTGAATCAGACCAAACCGGATCCCGTTCGGTCGCCCTTGCTGGAGAAAGCGCGGGCGCAAGGCGTTCGCCACGGCTATTTCACCCGCGTCGGCGGCGTCTCCAGCGGCATCTATCGGGGCCTCAACATCGGCACCGGCTCGTGCGACGACCAGACGCAGGTCGCCGAGAACCGCCGCCGCGTCGCCGACTGGATGGGCGTGCCGGCAAGTCATCTGTTGACCGCCCACCAGATCCATTCGCCCGACGTCGTCATCGTCAGGCAGCCTTTTCCCGGCGAGCGGCCGAAGGCCGACGCCGTCGTCACCGACCGGCCGGGGATTGCGGTCGGCGCCTCGACGGCCGATTGCGGACCGGTGCTGTTCGCCGATGCCGAGGCGCGTATAATCGGCGCAGCCCATGCCGGCTGGAAGGGCGCCTTGTCGGGCGTGCTGGAAAACACCATTGCGGCGATGGAAAGCCTCGGCGCCCGGCGCGAGCGCATCGTAGCGGTTCTCGGCCCGTCCATCGGCCCGGAAAACTATGAAGTCGGCCCGGAATTCATCGCTCGTTTCGTCGAGGCAGATGCCGGCAATATCAGCTATTTCGCGCCCTCCGCGAAGCCTGAGCATGCAATGTTCGACCTCAACCGCTATACGGTCGATCGGCTGAGCCGGGCCGGCGTCACCGCCGATGGGCTCGGCCGCTGCACCTATGCCGAGGAGGATCTGTTCTATTCCTACCGGCGCAGCACCCATCGCAAGGAGCCGGATTACGGGCGGCAGATTTCGGCAATCGTTTTGGAGACAGAATAATGGCGCTGCATTTCGAACGGTCGGAATTTGACGCGCGGCGCGATCGGCTGATGATCGAGATCGCCGAGAAGAAGCTCGATGCCGTGCTGCTGTTTGCGCAGGAGAGCATGTACTGGCTGACCGGCTACGACACGTTCGGCTTCTGCTTCTTCCAGTGCCTGGTGGTGAAGGCAGACGGCTCGATGATCCTGCTCACGCGCTCGGCCGATCTGCGCCAGGCGCGCCACACCTCGATCATCGACAACATCGTGCTGTGGACCGATCGCGACGGCGCCAATCCGGCGATCGACCTGCGTAATTTGCTCAACGACCTCGACCTGCTCGGCGCCCGCATCGGCGTCGAATACGACACCCACGGCCTGACCGCCTACAATGGCCGGCGCCTGGACGAGCAATTGCAGACCTTTGGCCAGATCGCCGACGCGTCCGGCATCGTCAGCCGGCTGCGCCTGTTCAAGAGCCCGGCCGAAATCGCCAAGGTGGAAAAGGCCGCAAATCTCGCCGACGACGCTTTGGACGCGGCCCTGCCGCTGATCAAGCAGGGGGGCGACGAAGCCTTGATCCTTGCCGCCATGCAGGGCGCGATCTTTGCCGGCGGCGGCGACTATCCGGCCAACGAGTTCATCATCGGCTCAGGCGTGGACGCACTGCTTTGCCGTTACAAGGCTGGCCGCCGCAAACTGAGCAAAAACGACCAGCTGACGCTCGAATGGGCCGGCGTCTTCCACCATTATCATGCGGCGATGATGCGAACGGTGCTGACCGGCAAAGTGTCGAAACGTCACCAGGAACTGTTCGATGCTGCGCGCGCCGCACTTGTGGCGGTCGAAAAGACGATGACGCCGGGAAATACCTTCGGCGACGTGTTCGACGCGCATGCCCGCACGCTCGAGGCGCACAACTTGACCAAGCACCGGCTCAACGCCTGCGGCTATTCGCTCGGCGCCCGCTTCACCCCATCATGGATGGACATGCCGATGTTCTATCAGGGCAATCCCGAACCGATCGCGCCGAACATGACGCTGTTCGCCCACATGATCATCATGGACTCCGAAACCGAGACGGCAATGACGCTTGGCCGCACCTATCTGACGACTGAATCGCAGCCGAAGCCGCTGTCTCGCCATGATCTCGACTTGATTGTGCAATGAATCCATAATGGTAAGAATGCAAGAGGCGTTCATCGCCAGGGAGTTTTGAGGCAAATGAGGCGATCGCATGCGACGACCGTGTCATTGCTCGCGGCGCTGACGCTGGCCGCCTGCACCAACGCGAAGGACGTTCTCGAACCCTCAGCCATCGCCCCGCAGTCGACGCAGGCCGTGCCAACGGCCGGAAGCGGCACGGCTGCAACGCCCACCGCACCTGCAACCACCGCCCAGCCTTCCGCCACGGCCCAGCCTTCCGCGACGGCACAGCCTTCCGCCCCTGCGCAGCCCGCAGCCGAGCTGCCGGCAAAAAGCGCTGCCGTCATCGCACGCACCCGTCTCCAGGTGGCGCCGATCGTCGGCGCCTCGGTGGAAGCCGCGACACCATTGACCGCGCAGCTTCAGACGCGAGCCAAGCAGCGCGGCATCAGCTTGGCAGGAAGCGCCGGACAGACCCCGACGCACGTGCTGAAAGGCTATTTCTCGACGATGTCGGAAGGCAAGGATACCACCGTCATCTATGTCTGGGACGTCTATGACCCGGCAGGCAACCGGCTGCATCGCATCAACGGCCAGCAGAAGGCGCCCTCGGTCAATGGCGGCGAAGGCTGGGCTGCGGTCGCGCCGGAGACCATGCAGGCGATCGCCGACCAGACGATCGACCAGTTTGCCACATGGCTTGGCGGGCAAGCGGGCTGAACGGCGGGCTGACCTGTTGCCGGCTTTCCTCGCCGTTCATGTTTATTGAGATTAGCCGGCGGATTCCGATCACGACGCTTGCAATACCGGCACGGGCCGCTAAAAGCCCCGACTAAGGGGCTCAAGAGAGTCTGCCAGAGTCTCCATCCTTCACCAGGAACGGTGCATGAAGCTTTTCGCGGGCAATTCCAACAGGGTGCTGGCCGAAGCGGTCGCCCGCTATCTCAACATCCCGCTGGGCAAAGCCAGCGTCAGGCGCTTCGCCGATCAGGAAATCTTCGTCGAAATACAGGAGAATGTGCGTGGCGAGGATGTCTTCATCCTGCAGTCCACCTCGTTCCCGACCAACGATCACCTGATGGAACTGCTCATCATGATCGATGCCTTCATGCGCTCGTCGGCCAAGCGCATCACCGCCGTCATTCCCTATTTCGGCTATGCAAGGCAGGACCGTCGCGCCTCGGGCCGCACGCCGATTTCGGCCAAGCTGGTCGCCAACATGATCACCCGGGCCGGGGTCGATCGCGTCTTGACGCTGGATCTCCACGCCGGCCAGATCCAGGGCTTTTTCGACATCCCGACCGACAATCTCTTCTCGGTGCCGGTCATGGCCCGCGACGTGAAGGCGAAATACAAACGGCTTGCCAATGTCATGGTCGTGTCGCCGGATGTTGGCGGCGTGGTCCGCGCCCGCGCCCTCGCCAAGCGCATCGACGCCCAGCTTGCCATCGTCGACAAGCGTCGCGAGCGCCCTGGCGAATCGGAAGTCATGAACGTCATCGGCGACGTGCGCGGCAAGGATTGCCTGCTGATCGACGACATCATCGATTCGGGCGGCACCTTGTGCAATGCGGCCGATGCGCTGCTAGCCGCCGGCGCCACCAGCGTCACCGCCTATACCACCCACGGCGTCTTGTCGGGCGGGGCCATCGCCCGCATTGGAGCCTCAAAACTGCAGGAACTGGTCATCACCGATTCCATCCAGCCGACCCAGGCGGTGCTCGACGCCAGCAACATCCGCGTCGTCTCCATCGCCGACCTGATGGGCGAGGCGATCTCGCGCACGGCGACCGAAGAATCGGTGTCGAGCCTTTTCGACTGAAATCTCTGCCCGCGCCACCTTGACTTGCGCATGATCCTTTCGAGGTCATGCGCTATCCATTCGACACCCTGAGGTTGTCCCTTGAGCCGCGCGTATATAGGCGCGGCGATGCCCCCAGCATGCGCTTGAACATGGTGATGAAGGCCGGCACGCTGTCATAGCCGAGATCGAGCGCCACCCTGGTGATCGGCTCGCCATCGGCCAGCCTCGGCAAGGCCGCGAACAGGCAGGCCTGCTGGCGCCATGTCGACAGCGACAATCCGGTCTGGCGATGAAAGGCGCGGGTGAAGGAGCGGCGGCTCATGCCGACGATATCGGCCCATTCGTCGATCGTCGCATGCGGCGAGGGTGCTGCGACGAAGCGCCGGCACAGCGCCGCAAGCCTTGGATCCCAGGGAAAAGGCAGGCCGAGCGGCCGTTCCGGCAGGTTCGGGATTTCATGCAGCAGCAGGCTCATGATCAGCCCGCCGCGCCCCTCAAGCTCGGCGCCCTGCGGCAGCTTTTCCGATTCCACGATCAGGCTGTGCATCAGATCGGTGATGCCGACGACGCGTAAGCCATCCGGCAGCCCGGCAATGGCGTCCGGCATTACATAGACCGAGCGCATGCTGACGTCGCCAAGCATCTCGACGGAATGCTCGATGCCGGCAGGAATCCACATCGCATGATCGGGCGGCACCATCCAGCGCCCATGCCGCGTCGTCACCAGCACGACGCCGACAAGCGCATGCAGCAATTGACTGCGGCTGTGACGGTGCTGCGGCACGTGGTAGCCGTCGGGATATTCGGTCGGCAGGGCCACCGCCGGCCCAACGGCCTGCTCCAGCCATTGCCAGCGGCGCAACAGCCCGAGATCGGTGAACTGCCCCAGATCGGTAGATTGGCCGAGATCGGTGTCGCCCGCCTTGAAGATTTTGGTGCCATGCGGCATTGGCTAATGGCCCACTCGCGAAACTATTGGACCAAACCACGAAAGAAGTCGCCCGGCAAGTCACTTATAAGGCAGCGGGGCCATAAGCCCGTCTGCCGGAGCGTCCGCCAAAAAGACCATGGAGCCTGCCTTGACCGACACGACAGCCACCACCGCCGCTACGCGGGCGACGGCCAGCCACACTTCGGCGCAAGCGACGGCCTTCAGCGTCATTCTTGCGGTGAGCTTCTGCCATTGTGTCAACGACATCATGCAGTCGCTGCTGTCGGCCATCTATCCGCTGCTGAAGGACAATTACCATCTCGATTTCTGGCAGATCGGCCTTTTGACCTTCACCTTCCAGGTGACGGCGTCATTGCTGCAGCCGCTGATCGGCATGATCACCGACAAGCGGCCGATGCCCTATTCGCTGCCCTATGGCATGGCGTCCTCGCTGATCGGCCTGATCGTGCTGGCCTATGCCGGACACTATTGGCTGCTGCTGATCGGCGCGTCGCTGATCGGCATCGGCTCGGCAATCTTCCATCCGGAATCCTCGCGCATCGCCCGCTTCGCCTCGGGCGGCAGGTTCGGCCTGGCGCAATCACTGTTCCAGGTCGGCGGCAATCTCGGCCAAGCCATCGGGCCGCTGCTGGCTGCCTTCATCGTCGTGCCCTTCGGCCAGACCAGCATTGCGTGGTTCGCAGCCGGCTCGCTGATCGGCATCATCGTGCTGTGGCGGGTCGGCGGCTGGTACAGCCGGCTGCGCGCCTCGCTCGCCAACCGCAAGGCGGCAGGCTTCGTCTCGCCCTTCCCGCGCCGCAAGGTGATGGGTGCGCTGGCGGTGTTGACCTTGCTGGTGCTGACAAAAAACGCCTACGTTGCCAGCCTCGCCAGCTACTATACCTTCTACGCCATCGATAAATTCGGCGTTTCGGTGCAGATGTCGCAGGTCATGCTGTTCCTGTTCCTCGGCGCCTCGGCGCTGGGCATCCTGCTCGGCGGCCCGTTCGGCGACCGCTACGGACAGAAGCCGATGATCTGGTTCTCGATCGTCGGCGTGCTGCCGTTTACGCTGGCCCTGCCCTACGCCAATTTCGAATGGACGATGATCCTGACCGTGCTTATCGGCCTGATCCTGTCCTCGGCCTTCTCGAACATCGTCGTCTTCGCCCAGGAACTGGTGCCGGGCCGCGTCGGCATGATCGCCGGCATCTTCTTCGGCTTCGCCTTCGGCATGGGCGGCATTGCCGCCGCCGTGCTCGGCGTCGTCGCCGACATGAAAGGCATCAGCTTCGTCTTTCAGGTCTGCTCGTATTTGCCGCTGCTCGGGCTGCTGACGGTCTTTTTGCCGAACATGAAGGAAGCGAGGAAGCTCGAGGAAGAGACCATGATCGGGGAAGCTTGAGGTGGATTTCGATCTTAAGCCAGGCTCTCATTGCTTTCAGGAAGCAGCCGTCTTCCTGCTCACCTATGCGTGAGAACGGTCACCAGTCGATTTTGCCGTCACGTGCTGCAAAGCTTCCTAAACGCACTGACCGCGGCAGCCACTCTTGAACGGATGTCCTTGTCTGAAGGAACCGGCAGAGTGCCAATGACCCGCCGAATCTGCAGATCACCAATCAGCAGGTTCAGGAACCAGTCGGCCGCCATGCGCGCCGATGGCGCGGTTAGCGCACTGCGCTCCAGGCCGCGCTGGATCAATTTCTCGATCAGCGGAAATACCGAATCGCGGCCACCTGCGGCAGAACCGTACACTTTTGTACGTATACGTTAAAACGTACACGACGATACGGTTTAGTGGAAGCTGCGATGCCTGGGGTAGTCGTAGGATTGTCGGTCACATCGATCGTCTTTTGCGGGGCGATCTTCGGATTTTTCTACGCCTGGGTCTGCTCCACGATGTGGGGGCTCGACCAGACTGATCCGCGGGTGGCAATCGAGGCCATGCAGGCGATGAATGCATCGGTTCGCAACGCCGTATTCTTTCCCGCATTCTTTCTGACGCCGGTCGTTCTGGGGCTCACGGCTGCCGCGATGCGTTTCAATGGCCGCAAATCGCCTGCGTTCTGGTTCGCTGCGGCGGCGCTCGTCTATCTGACATCGGGCCTCTTCCTCACATTGACGGTGAATGTGCCGATGAACGAGGCGTTGGCCGCAATTGCCGTCCCCAAGGATATCGAGACTGCGCGAGAGATCTGGCAGGACTATTCAGGGCGGTGGCAGTTCTGGAACCTGGTGCGAACCATCGCATCAGGTATCGCCCTGGCTTTTGCCGGCTTCGGTCTGGCGAGATTGTGACCGGGAGCCGTCAGCCACTTTCGTAGTTCATGCCGTCGAGGCTTGAATTCAGCCACTCGGGAAAGCCGCCTTCGTACCGCCGTGATGCCCAGCCTCGCGCCCTCAAAATTGCCAGCGCGTCGGCAGAGAGAACGCACTGGACACCGCGGCAATAGGCGACGACGACCTTCTCTCGTGGAAGTTCAGCAAGTCGTTCTTCCAGTTCACCCACGGGAATGTTGATCGCACCCGGCAAATGCCCGGCCGCGTATTCCTCTTGCGGCCGAACGTCGAGCAGCACGATTTCGTCGTTCCGCATGCGGCGCACCAGTTCCTCGCGCGAGATGTTCTCCAGCCTGTCCGGCCGCCTCATAGTGTCGTTGATAAGCCTTTGGATTTGCTCGCGCCTGTGGTTCGCAAGGCTGCGCAAGGCCCCAAGCACGTTTTCGATCGGACCATCGGCCAAACGATAAAGCACGCGTTTCCCGTCTCGCCGGGTCTGCACCAGGCCGGCCCGCTTGAGCTGCTGAAGGTGCTGCGACGTGTTGGCCAAAGCAATGCCGGAAAGTTGCGTCAGCTGCTCGACGGCCAGTTCGCCGTCGGCAATGTGGCGGAGAAGAACCAGCCGGTGTGCATGCCCCAGCGTGCGGGCGAGATCAGCTATCTCGTCAAAGATCGGATGATGGACATCTGCGTTTTTCATGTCGCAGGGCTATCATCAATCAAACGATCAATCAATACATTGAATGAGGCGTCTTAATCAGCTAGTGTCTGACGTGCAGGAAGCATGGACAAGGCAGGAGCAAAAAAATGAACGAGCAGTTGGAGTTCGTCGTCCGCGCAACCACGATCGGAACGGGGGCGACGGCGGTGATGGATCTTTGGGGATTGTTTCTGAAACGAGCGTTGGCGATTCCGCCGCTTGATTATGCCTGGGTCGGCCGCTGGATCGGCCACTTTCCGCGAGGACGTTTCGCGCATGCGAATATCGCGCAGGCTCCCCGAATTCGCGGCGAAACCCCTATTGGGTGGGTCGCGCATTACGCGATCGGCATCGTCTTTGCTGCATTGCTGATGGGAGTATGGGGCCTCGACTGGGCAAGACACCCGACATTGCTTCCCGCCCTTGCCGTCGGCATGTCCACTGTCGTCGCCCCGTTTTTCGTAATGCAGCCAGCCTTTGGAGCCGGAATTGCAGCCTCGAAAACGCCCAATCCGCAGTCTGCGCGTTTGCGCGGCCTCATGACTCATTTGTCCTTCGGCGTCGGGCTGTATGTCGCTGCATTGCTTTCGGCACTCCTGTTTCCGGTCTGACACCGATCGATCGTAGTCGGCGTCAATGTCCGCCACGGCTGTCGGGTACGGCTGTCGGCCACGGCTTGCACCCCGCCGCGCCTTCCGCTATAGAGCCGCCACCCGCGTAGACACCCTTGGAGGCAACGCGGCGGAAGGCTGTCCGGCCCGCATGATCCCAAAACAGATTTTGGACCAGATCATGCAAGGCCATGACGGCTTTCGACGTTTACGGCCCAGGCATCTCGCCGGCCGCGAACGCTCCAGAACAACGCGAAAGGAAATGCCATGAGCGATACTTACGAGCTCAAGGCCGAAGCGCGCGAACAGGTCGGTAAGGGGTCCGCCCGTGCAGTTCGCCGCAACGGTAAAGTGCCTGCAGTAATCTACGGCGACAAGCAGCCTCCCCTGGCGATTGCGCTGACCTACAAGGACATCTTCTACAAGATCCATGGCGGCGGGTTCCTGACCACCATCGCCACGATCGATGTCGACGGCAAGAAGATCCAGGTCCTGCCCAAGGACTACCAGCTCGACCCGGTCAAGGATTTTCCGGTCCATGTCGACTTCCTGCGCATCGGCAAGGACACCGAAGTCAATGTCGACGTGCCGGTCCACTTCATCAACGAGGACAAGTCGCCCGGCATCAAGCGCGGCGGCGTGCTCAACATCGTGCGTCACGAGGTCGAGTTCCACTGCCCGGCCAATGCGATCCCGGAATTCATCACCGTCGATCTCACCGGCACCGATATCGGCGATTCGATCCACATCTCGGCGGTCAAGCTGCCGGCCGGCGTCAAGCCGGTGATCTCCGACCGCGACTTCACCGTCGCGACCATTGCCGGCTCCTCGGCGATGAAGCCGGAGCCTGAAGAGACGGTCGAAGCGGCTGAACCCGAAGCGGCTCCTGCCGACGAAGAGAAGTAATCGTTTTTCGCCTGGAGGTGACGATGCTGCTGTTTGCAGGCCTCGGCAATCCGGGCGCGAAATACGCCAACCACCGGCACAATGTCGGCTTTATGGCGGCGGACGCAATCGCCCGCCGCCATTCCTTTTCGCCGTGGTCGAAAAAATTCCAGGGCTTGATCGCCGAAGGCACGCTTGCCGGCGAAAAAATCATCCTGATCAAGCCGCAGACCTTCATGAATCTGTCCGGCCAGTCGGTCGGCGAAGCCCTGCGCTTTTACAAGCTCGACGCTTCGGCGCTGACCGTTTTCTATGACGAGATCGACCTTGCCGCCGGCAAGGTGCGGGTCAAGGTCGGCGGCGGTTCCGGTGGCCACAACGGTATCCGCTCGCTCGAACAGCATGTCGGCAAGGATTTCCGCCGCGTGCGCATTGGCGTCGGCCACCCCGGCGTCAAGGAAATGGTGCATGGCCATGTGCTTGGCGATTTCGCCAAAAGCGACCGCGAATGGCTGGACGTGCTGCTCGACACCATCGCCGACGATGCCGGACTGCTTGCCAAGGGTGATGACAATTCCTTCATGAATCGCGTGACGCTGGCCTTGCGCGACAAGCTCACGCCGACCGGCGACGACGACCGCCCGCCAGCCAAGGCGCCGAAAGCACAAAGCCACGTTCGCCAGGCGCGGCCGCAGCAGCCGGCGGCCAAGTTGCCCGAAACCGGCCCGATGGCCGCCATGCTGAAGAAGCTGTTTGGCGGCAAGGGTTGAGCCCAGCCACGGATCGGGGCTGCAGGGCTTGACGTTCGTCACCCGTTTCGCCCATAGCCCTCCTCAAATTTCGATTTCCCCGATAGGACCGGATAAAAATGGGTTTCAAATGCGGCATCGTTGGCTTGCCCAACGTCGGCAAGTCGACGCTTTTCAACGCGCTGACCAGGACGGCGGCGGCGCAGGCCGCCAACTATCCGTTCTGCACCATCGAACCGAACACCGGCGAAGTGGCGGTGCCCGACCCGCGCCTGCAAAAGATCGCCGCGATCGGCAAGTCGAAGGAGATCATCCCGACCCGCATCTCCTTCGTCGACATCGCCGGCCTGGTGCGCGGCGCCTCGAAGGGTGAAGGGCTGGGCAACCAGTTCCTGGCCAACATCCGCGAGGTCGACGCCATCGTCCATGTGCTGCGCTGCTTCGAGGATGATGACATCACCCATGTCGAGGGCCGCATCGATCCCGTCGCCGACGCCGAGACCGTCGAGACCGAGCTGATGCTCGCCGACCTCGACAGCCTCGAGCGCCGCATCGTGCAGTTCCGCAAGCGCGCATCCGGCAAGGACAAGGAGGCGCTGACCGTGCTTCCGATGATGGAAGCCGCCCTTGAACTCCTGCAGGCCGGCAAGCCGGCCCGCATTCTGCTCAAAAATATCTCCGCAGAGGATCTGCGCATCCTGCAGGGGCTCAACCTGCTGACATCGCACCCCGTGCTCTACGTCTGCAATGTCGCCGAGGCCGATGCTGCCACCGGCAACGCACACACCAAAGCGGTCGAACAGATGGCAGCCGCGCAAGGCGCCCGCACCGTGGTGATTTCGGCGGCGATCGAAGCCGAGGTCGCGCAGCTCAGCGACGAAGAGGAAATGGAATTTTTGGCAACGCTGGGCCTTGAGGAACCCGGCCTGAACAAGGTGATCCGCGCCGGCTACGAGCTGCTGCAGCTCATCACCTATTTCACCGTCGGGCCGAAGGAGACGCGCGCCTGGACCGTGCACAAGGGCGCCAAGGCGCCACAGGCGGCAGGCGTCATCCACACCGATTTCGAGCGCGGCTTCATCCGCGCCCAGACCATCGCCTACAACGACTTCGTCACGCTGGGCGGCGAAGTGGCGGCCAAGGAGGCCGGCAAGGCGCGCGACGAAGGCAAGGAGTATGTCGTCCAGGACGGCGACATCATGCTGTTCAAGTTCAACACCTGAGCTGACAGCGGCGCCTTCTTCCTTCTCCCCTTGTGGGAGAAGGTGGCCGAGCGGCTCCCTCCGCGTCGCTTGACTGCCCACAATGCCCGGTCTAAGGGGCGTCTGCACCAGCCCCGGCTTTCGTCGAAAGCGCGTGCAATCCGAAACGACGGCGCCCGCTCGAACCCATCCTTTTGGCCTCAACAAGGGAGACCCGGCGATGATCAAGGCATTCGTCGTGGACAATGATCGCCTGCGCCTTGCCGACGATCTCCTGGCAAACAGCGACCAGGTCGTCTGGGCCGATCTTGTGAGCCCGACAAAGGAAGAGGAAGCGGCCATCGAGGCCTGGCTCGGCGTTGCCATTCCGACGCGCGAGGAGATGGAGGAGATCGAGATTTCGAGCCGCCTCTATGTCGAGGACGGCGCCTATTTCATGACCGCCATTCTGCCGGCCCAGACCGAGGCCGACGATCCCCTGATGTCGCCGGTCACCTTCGTGCTGGCCGGCAACAGGCTGATCACGGTGCGCTACCACGAACCAAAAGCCTTCAAGACCTTTCCGCAGCGTGCCGAGAAGGTTGCGACCGGCTGCACCAGCGGCGACACCGTCCTGATCGGCCTGCTGGAGGCGATCGTCGACCGCCTCGCCGACATTCTGGAGCGCGCCGGCCGCGACATCGAGACGATCTCGCGTGACATCTTCCAGCCAAGCTCGACCAAGGCTTCCAAACGCAACCGCGATTTTCAGGAATTGCTGAAGGCGATCGGCCGCAAGGAGGACATCGCCTCCTCGATCCGCGACAGCCTGATCTCGTTGCAGCGGCTTGCCGGCTTCCTCACCCACGCTTCGACCCAGACCAAGATGAGCAAGGACATCCGCGCCCGCATCAAGACCTTGTCGCGCGATGTGCTGTCGCTCGCCGACCACGCCACCTTCCTGTCGCAGAAGATCAACTTCCTGCTCGACGCGACGCTCGGCATGATCTCGATCGAGCAGAACGCCATCATCAAGATCTTCTCCGTCGCCGCGGTCATCTTCCTGCCGCCGACGCTGGTCGCCTCGATCTACGGGATGAATTTCAATGTCATGCCCGAACTGACCTGGAACTTCGGCTATCCTTTCGCCATCGGCTTGATGATCCTCTCGGCGATCCTGCCCTTCTGGTATTTCCGCCGCCGCGGCTGGTTGTAGAGACTTCGGAGCCTCTATCGGGCTTGGCGCGATGGCCTGGCGCAGCAGAAATGACTTGACCAAATTGCGCCCCGCCTGCATCCGGGAAACCCGATCCGTGGCGATCGTACAAACTTGAACCGGATCCAGACCATGACCGGAAAGAGCTCCAGACCATGAGCGGAAAAACTTGGGCCTATGAGGATTTCGTCGAGGGCGCCTCGCTCGACCTCGGCACGAAGCTGGTGAGTGCGGCCGAGATCATCGAATTCGCGCAAGAGTTCGATGCGCAGCCGATGCATCTCGACGAAGCGGCGGGCAAGGCCAGCATCCTTGGCGGGCTGGCGGCCTCCGGCTGGCACACCTGCGCCATGTTCATGCGCATGCTGTGCGACGCCTTCCTGCTGGACTCGACCTCGCAAGGCGCCCCCGGCGTCGACCAGGTCCGGTGGAAGAGGCCGGTGCTGGCCGGCGACATCTTGAGCGGCAACACCACCGTGCTTGCCAAGCGTCTGTCCAGGTCCAAGCCGCAGCTCGGCCTCGTCACCTTGCGCAGCGAGCTTTTCAACCAGCGTGGCGAAGGCGTCTTCGAACTCGAGAACACCGTCATGTTCCTCGCCCGTGATGCCGCACAGGGCCGCTCATGACATTGGACGAGTTCTTCCGCATCGGCGTCACCGTCACCCTCGGCTCGCATAGATTCGAGCCCGAGGCGATCAAGGCGTTCGCCAGGAAATACGATCCGCAGATATTCCATCTCGACGAACAGGCGGCGAAGAACAGCGTGTTCGGCGGCCTGTGCGCCTCCGGCTGGCACACAGCTGCAACCTGGATGAAATTGAACCTTGAGACCGGCGTGGAGACCGAAGGCATCAGCTGGGCCGGCGCCGGGCCCGCCCCCGAATTCGGCCCCTCGCCCGGCTTCAAGAACCTCAAATGGCTAAAACCGGTCTATGCCGGAGAAACCGTGACCTTCACCCGCACCGCGCTCGCCCACCGCCCCATCGCATCACGGCCGGGGTGGCGAGTGCTGACGCTGCGCTCGGAAGCTTTCGATTCGACCGGCGACAAGGTCATCGAGTTCGAAAGCGCCGTGCTGGTGAAGGTGGGATAGTTTCTTCCTTCTCCCCTTGTGGGAGAAGGTGGCCGAGCGAAGCTCGGTCGGATGAGGGGTGCTCCAGCTTGGCACTGCGGCAATCCGTCAAACACCCCTCTTCCGTCTCGGCGCTGCGCGCCGATCCACCTTCTCCCACAAGGGGAGAAGGCAAGAGCTGCACCTCAATGCCCTTCGAACCCGATCAGCGTTCTGACCGGCACGCCGAGCGCTTCGAGCTTGTCGCGGCCGCCGAGGTCCGGCAGGTCGATGACGAAGCAGGCGGCGATAATGTCGGCGCCGATCTGCCGCAACAGCTGGACCGCCGCCGCCGCCGTGCCGCCGGTGGCGATCAGATCGTCGACCAGGATCACCTTCTCCCCCGGAGACACGCCGTCCCTGTGCATCTCCATCTCGTCCAGCCCGTATTCGAGGCTGTAGGCGACGCGCACCGTCTCGTAAGGCAGCTTGCCCTTCTTGCGGATCGGCACGAAGCCGGCCGAGAGCTGGTGGGCGACGGCGCCGCCAAGGATGAAACCGCGCGCCTCGATGCCGGCGATCTTGTCGACCTTCTGGCCGGCATAGGGATGCACCAGCTCGTCAATGGCGCGGCGGAAGGCGCGCGCATTGCTTAGCAGCGTGGTGATGTCGCGAAACAGGATGCCCGGCTTCGGATAGTCCGGAATGGTGCGGATCGCGGCAAGCAGCGTGTCTTCGAGCGAAGGTTTCATGGGGCGGCTCTCCGGGCGTTCGTCCGACTTGAAGACGTGAAAGGGAATTTGGGCCGATCGTAACCCGGCGCGGCCGGCGACGGCTACCGCGATGTGGCGCCTGGAAGAAAATTGCCCGGCAAAGGACTGGAGCCGGCAGTCTTCGGAGGCAGTCCTCGGAATACAAAAAGGGCGCCCTTAGACGCCCTTTTGATCTCGTGGTTTTCCGTAGCTCAGTGCGCCACGCCGGCCCACACCTTGCGCTTGGTCAGATAGACCAGCGCGCCGAACAGCAACAGGAAGACCAGCACGCGAAAGCCGGTCTTCTTGCGGTCTTCCAGATGCGGCTCGGCTGCCCACATCAGGAAGGCCGACACGTCGCGAGAATACTGGTCGACCGTCTGCGGCGAGCCGTCGTCATAGGTCACCTGGTCGTCGGAGAGCGGCTTGGGCATCTTCAGCGACACGCCGGCTATGAAGTACGGATTGTAGTTGGTGCCTTCCGGTATCTCCATGCCCGCCGGCGGCTGCTCGTCATAGCCGGTCAGCAGCGAGTGGATATAGTCGGGACCGCCCTGGGCGTATTGCGTGAAGATGTCGAAGACGAAACGCGGAAAACCGCGTGTGACGCCGCGCGCCTTGGCCAGCAGCGACATATCGGGCGGGGCAGCCCCGCCATTGGCGGCCGCTGCTGCCTGATCGTTGGGGTACGGCGCCGGGAAATAGTCGGACGGTATGCCGGGACGATCGAACATCTCGCCGGCATCGTTGGGACCGTCATTGATCGTGTACTCGGCGGCCAGCGCCTTGACCTGCGCTTCCGAATAGCCAAGGTCTTCGAGCGTGCGGAACGCCACCAATTTCATCGAATGGCAGGCCGCGCAGACTTCCTTGTAGACCTTCAGCCCGCGCTGCAGCTGCGCCTTGTCGTAGGTGCCGAACGGCCCGGCAAAGCTCCAGTCCATCTCCTTCGGCTGGTGTATCGGGAAATGCGTCGGCTCGGCTTCGCTGTGCGCCTCCTCCTGGGCGATTGCCCCGGTGGTCGCGGCCGCAGTGCCTGTCAGCACAAGGCCGAGCAGCGCCAGCGAGGTGAGAATCGTCTTCATACCAAATCCCCTTGAGATTCTCCGGCGCGCTGTCGTCGTCTCGACCATGATCGTGTCCGAAAACCGGTCTCCACTTTTCGGAAACATGCTCAGCCCTTGATTTCCGCTGCGGCTGTCGCGCGAGCCGGATGCCCGCCACCGCCACCCTTGTTTTTCTCGAGAACTGCCTCGGTGATCGAGTTCGGCAGTCGCCGCGGGGTTTCGACCAGGCCAAGCACCGGCAGCACGACCAGGAAGAAGGCGAAGTAGAACAATGTCGCCATCTGCGCCATGAAGACATAGCTGCCTTCGGCCGGCTGCGAGCCCAGCCAGCCAAGCAGGACGGCATCGATCACGAACAGCCAGAAGAACAGCTTGTACCAGGGCCGGTAAACCGCCGAGCGCACCTTCGAGGTGTCGAGCCACGGCACCAGGAACAGCACGGCGATGGAACCGAACATCGCGAGCACGCCACCGAGCTTGGAGTTGATCGGCCCGATATTGAAGGTGATGGCGCGCAGGATCGCGTAGAACGGCAGGAAATACCATTCCGGCACGATATGGGCGGGCGTCTTCAGCGGGTCGGCGACGACATAGTTGTCCGGATGGCCGAGAAAGTTCGGCAGGTAGAAGACGAAATAGGCGAAGACGAACAGGAACACTAGCATCCCGAACGCGTCCTTGATGGTCGCGTAAGGAGTGAAGGCGACGGTATCGGTTTTCGACTTGACCTCGATGCCGGTCGGGTTCGACTGGCCGACCACATGCAGCGCCCATATATGCAGCACGACGACGCCGGCGATCATGAACGGCAGCAGATAGTGCAATGAAAAGAAGCGGTTCAGCGTCGGGTTGTCGACAGCGAAGCCGCCGAGCAAGAGCTGCTGGATCCATTCGCCGACCAGCGGGATGGCGCTGAAGAAGCCGGTGATGACGGTCGCGCCCCAGAACGACATCTGTCCCCAGGGCAGCACATAGCCCATGAAGCCTGTCGCCATCATCAGGAGATAGATGATGCAGCCAAGGATCCACAGAAGCTCGCGCGGCGCCTTGTATGAACCATAGTAGAGGCCGCGGAAGATGTGGATGTAGACCGCGACGAAGAAGAACGACGCGCCGTTCGAATGCAGGTAGCGCAGCAGCCAGCCCGAATTCACGTCGCGCATGATCTTCTCGACCGAATCGAAGGCGAGACTGCTGTCCGCTGCGTAGTGCATGGCCAGCACGATGCCGGTCAGAATCTGCGCCCCCAGCATGAGCGCCAGGATGCCGCCGAAGGTCCAGGCATAATTGAGGTTGCGCGGCACCGGATAGGCGACGAAGCTGTCATAGACCAGCCGCGGCAGCGGCATGCGGGCGTCGACCCAGCGTCCGATACCGGTCTTGGGCGTATAGGTCGAGTGTCCCTCGCTCATCGAAATGTCCCCTCGCCTCAGCCGATACGGATCTTGGTGTCGGAAATGAACTGGAATACCGGCACCGACATGTTTTCAGGCGCCGGCCCGCCGCGGACGCGGCCGGCGGTGTCGTATGTCGAACCGTGGCACGGGCAGAACCAACCGCCGAACTCGCCTTCCTGGCCGAGCGGAATGCAGCCGAGATGGGTGCAGACCTGAACCATCACGATCCAGGCCTCCTTGCCCGGCATGGTGCGATTGGCGTCTGTCGCCGGCGCATCGGCCGGCAGATTGGCGTTGCGGGCGAGCGGATCCTTGAGCTCAGCCAGGTTGACCGCCTCGCCGTCCTTCATCTCTTGTTCGGTGCGGTTGCGCACCACCACCGGCTTGCCGCGCCATTTCACGACAAGCGACGTGCCCGGCGTCAACGAGGAGACGTCGACCTCGACCGAGGCCAGCGCCAGCGTCGAGGCATCCGGGCGCATCTGGTCGATGAACGGCCAGGCGGCGGCGCCAGCGCCGACCACTGCGGCCATGCCGGTGGCGACGTAGAGAAAATCACGGCGGTTGGGATCCTGGATGTCGGTTGCGCTCACGGGTGCCTGATCCTTTCGCCTCTTCCGTGCCGGTGGCCGAGGCTTGTTCCCCGCTCTTTCACGCCAACCCGACAGCGCATGGCGAACAGGCTAGCGAATTCCTCCGGCAATTGGACTTCGGTTTATGCGTGAAGCCCGTTTTTGTCCAGACGGGTGAAGGCACAAGGGCAGATTGTCGCGGGGACGCAATTCGACGGCGGACGGCGTTGCGACGGGCACATGTCGGACACGGCGAAAACGACCGAAATCAACCCGCGAAGCAGCGCCTGCGTTGCCTCGACAGAAGACGCGGCCTCGGTTTATTCTCGGCTCATGGCGCATGTCATAGACCGCGACAAATGGGCCGGGACGCCCGACCGCTGGCCCGACCATTGGCAGGGCGAACTGCAGTGCGGCGCCTACGGCTCCAAAAGCTGCCTGATCTTCAACTATCTGCCGGAGATCGGCGGCGGCCCGCGGCTGCACATGCATCCCTATTGCGAGATTTTCATCATCCGCACTGGCACCGGGCTGTTCACCGTCGGCGACCGGCAGATCGAGGCGTCGGCCGGCCAGATCCTGATCGTGCCGCCGAACACGCCGCACAAATTCACCAATCTCGGCCCAGGTCCGCTGGAGACCACCGACATCCACGAAAACGGCAGCTTCATCACCGAATGGCTGGAGTAACCTGATCTCGAACCGAAAGTCCGCGTCAGCGAAAAGGAGACCGGTTTTCGGAAAAGATCATGGTCAAACTAGTGTGAAAATCTGACGCTTGGTACCCTAGGTTAGACAACCGCTTTGGGTGGAATGCTGCCATTCGTCTCGTCGATTGGGAACGAGAAAGTGGCGCCATTAACGGACCTTCGTGCGATCCGACTTCTTTGGCGGCAGGCGCTCTCGGCGTGGCCCGAAATTTGGTCGTGCCGTAAGTCGGCACAGATGTTATCTTAGCAGAAACTAATATTGGGGCCGACAACCATGGAAAGGAGGACCAACCATGAAGCCGCATTCCCTTAGCGCCCGCCGTATTGGCCTGCTCATGTTCTCACTGTGTGCTTTCGGGCTGATGACGTCAGCCTCAATGCCCGCAGACAGCAAATTTGCCGTCGAGCCGGTGGTTGAGAAAAAGCTGAAGGAACTGCCGCCCGGACCATTGTTTTGGCGGCTGGAAAATTTCCCAACGCTGGCGCAGGCCCAGAGCGCTGCGGGCCCGACCTCGCTTGCGGCGGAGGTCGCGGGCAAGGTCTGGCTGTTCACGCTTGGACCGAAGGATGGCTCCACGCCCGGCGGAACCAAGGTCGTCGAGATCGGACCGCTCCCTCCGATCAGCGCAAGCGAGTATTTGCTGCGCGTCAACCGCGCCGGTGGACCGCCCGGCGTCAAGACGAAGATCCATACGCATCCGGGACCGGAGGCCTTCTATGTGCTGGCCGGCAAGCTCGGCCAGAGAACGCCCCACGGAGTGACCTATGCTGAAGCTGGCACGACCATGATCGGACACGGGGCCAACACGCCGATGGAGGTGTTCAGCGCCGGCACAACCGATCTCGATCAGCTGGCCATCTTCGTGGTCGACGCCAATCAGCCGTTCTCGTCGCCGGCCAGCCTCGACTGAGGCGACATTTCCCGGGGTGGCGCGAATGTTTTGGACGAGCTGAGGCGGCACCCAAGCGAAGATCCGCAAGATTCCAGAAATTTGGATCTTCGCTTACACGCATCATCGAATGTCAGTTTTGGTCCTCAATCCTGCCACCGATGACAATTCCTGGTACTTCCGCTCTCCACCCCCGGCCGGACCTTCCTGAGCCTCATCAAGCAATCTGAAGCCTGAACGCACCAACCGACGATGTGCGCCAGAAGCGGCTGTTCAGTTGACAAACATCCAACGGCGGGAGTCGACGCACCCCGGCCGCTCACCAATGCCCTTGCTCTAGCACCCTTGCCGCTGGCTGCATAAAACGTCGCTGATTGGCCGTCCCGTTAGACCTCCTCTAGGGCGCACGTACGAAAAGGTGGGCTGGCATAGGCTCCGTTTATCAACCGAAGATCGCTTTTTTGCACCCGGTTTCAAAATTGCGGGTCAGCAAGGCAGATTTTTTGAACGCCAGAACTGCCATTCGCTCTTAGCTCCGATGGCTGACGCCGACCATCGCGTGGTGAGGTCGACAGCGCATTGGAGCGATATCAGCTTGGACAGTCGCCAACTTCACCTTCGACAGGAAGGAAGAAATGTCGCCGTTCGCAGGCGGTCAGTTCGCGTGGAACAATCCCACGTGCGTAGTCAATGAGGTCCAGAGGTGTTTGGAACGCGCGAATTATTCGGACGCTATCATCACCGGACACGATTGCGATCCTCGTTCCATCGGAATTGAAAGCCGCGCGCATCAGCGCCGGTCGGTTGGCCTCGTCCTCCCGGCTGGCAAGCACTGCGATCTCGCGCCCCGACTGCGCCGCCCAGAGCCTGACCGTGCGATCCTGAGACGACGTCGTCACGACATACAAACCGTTAGGACTGATTTGCGCGCTGTCCACTGCGCCACTGTGACCCCTGAGAACGACCTTTTCTGTTCCTACTGGAACGCTCCAGATTCGAACGGTCCCATCGCGTGAGGCAGTTAGCAGAGACTGACCGTCCTGGCTGAACGCGACTGCTGTCAGCTCGTCGTTGTGGCCCTTCAGTGTCGCGACACTGTTTCCGTCCTTGATCGACCAGATCCGCGCGGTGCGGTCGAGTGAACCCGTGACAACCAGTTGGCCGTCTGGACTGAAAGCGGCCGCGGTGATTCGGTTCTGATGCCCGATGAGAACCTTGAATTCAGTTCCGTCCGTCTTCAAAAGGTGGGCAGCGTTGTCGTCCGTCGCGGTAAGGACGAGATTCCCGTCCCGGCCGAAAATCGCCTGTGGCAACCTCCCGCTTGTCTTGATGGTGGCCAGTTCGGCGCCGCTTGCCGCGTCCCACAACTGTGCGGTACCGTGAGCCGAACCCGCCGCTAACAGGTCTCCCTTGGGACTAAACTGAACTTGAAGTAGCCCGTCACGCGATTTGAGCTGCGCGACCTCGCGTCTGCTTGCAACGTCCCAAACAAGAACTCGGCCCCCAAGAGATGCGGTTGCAACGCGACTTCCATCAGGGCTGAACGTCGCACTTTGGACAGTTTCGTGTGTGTCAAGCTCGGCTATCTGACGTCCGCTTACAACCTCCCATAGGTGCGCTGCGCTATCCCCACCTCCAGTCAAAAGGTGCACATTATCGGGACTAAAGACCGCAAAGGTCGGGGGATATTCATGGGACAGCGCAGTTGTCAGAACCCCGTCGATATCCCAGAGCCGAGCGGTGCGATCGTGCGATGCAGTGAGAAGAATGCTGTTGTTAACTGGGCTGAATTCCACGTGCTCGACCAAGGCGTCATGGCCGATGATGGTGGTGAGCAGCGACGTGCGCTCGACATCCCAAATACGAACCGTGCCGTTGAGGGAAGCGGCAGCCAAGAACCGATCGTCTTGGCTGAAGACGCTATTCATCTCCTGATCGCGCTCATCCGGGCCCATGTAACTTAGTTTGAGCCCCGGGGACTCCTGGCCGAGCACGCCAAGCAAATTACCCGAGATTCCGTCCCAGAGTCGTGCGCTACCATCGAGTGATACCGTCGCAATTCGACGGCCGTCGTGACTGAACATTACGCCTTGTAATTGTGTGTCGCTCTTGTGACCGGCCAATGTCGCAATTTCCATGCCTTTCGACAGGTCCCAAAGATGCGAAAAGAAAGGGTATGAAATTGGGCCCCACGAGCATATCAGGATTCGGCTTCCGTCCGGGCTGAATGCGACGCTGTACGGCCAAGCGTTGCAGAGTCCGGTTCAGTTTGCCATCTTCCGCATTCCAGATAAGAACGGAGCGTTGATCGCGTTGTGCGATTGCGAAGCTCTGGCCATCGGGACTAAAGCTAGCCAGGGAGCTTCCACGTCTCCCGACACTTAGGATTTTCCTTCCGGTTTGAGCGTCCCAGAGTGATGCATCGCTGTTCTCCCCCGCTGTCAGCACCCGGGTGCCGTTTGGGCTGAAAATCGCCGTAGGAAAATTGCCGACGGGCTGAAGTAAAAAGAGCTGGTCCCCTGAGGTGGCGTTCCAGATGCGCGCGGTGCCATCTCTAGCAACTGTAATGACGCGGCTTCCGTCCGGGCTGAACTCGGCTCTCTCAACGGCGCCTTGGTGGCCCTTCAGAACCGCAGTCTCGGTACCATTGAGGGCGTCCCAAATGCGTACCGTCGAGTCATGCGATGAGGTGACAATGCGGTCGCCGGTCCGATTGAAAGCTGCATGTGTCACACTGGCGTCTTGGTGGAAGATCCTCGTTTGACGATGCGCTAACAAAGCCTTGTAAAGCGCGGCCTCCGCATCAACGATGTACGGGCGTCTGTGTTCAGATGTGCCCGTCGGCAGCGCTTCGAGCGCCAGCAAAACCGCGGCCTCAGTATTACCGCTCGTTGCGGTTTGCTGCGAAAGAAACGCAAGCGAAAGAGACTGGTTGCGCAGCGCCTGGTCGCGCGCCTCAAGGGCCTTCCTCTCGGCCGACCTGGCCTTGTCCGCGCTCATTTGCGCCAGCACCGCCTGCCGCATTGCTTCCTGCTGTCCTCTGAACCCAATGAATGCGCCTGCTCCAGCCAAGAGAGCCAACACCGTCGCGACAATGGCCGCATAGCGCGTGCGTCGTGCCAGCTGTATCGCAGCAGTTGCTGCCAGATTCCGACGCTCAGCTTCTCCCGCGAGCCGGTCGGCCTCGCGCTCCAAGCGTTCGCGTCTTGCTACTTCAGCAGCCTCGATCAGTGCCCGCTCTGCTTGCCGGTCCTTCTCCTCTCTCTCCTTCTGGGCACGTAAGGACGCCTCGATGTATTCAACGACTTGATCGTCGACTTCCTGGCGTCTCGACAGCAGCAATTCCTCGCCCTCGGCGAGACGCTTGCCAGACGGCAGTAAAAGATCGCGGTTCCTGTTGTCCGAGTGCCATCGATGGGCGTCAGCCTTGAGCCGAGCCCGCGTCTCGAGGAAGCTCCTATTCGCGTTGACAATGTCGCTGGCGCGCGGCCAGCGGCTGAGCAACGCTTCATGGGCCACGCGGACGAAGACATGGCCCGCGGCATCTTCATCACTGACGAGGAGCCGGGCGGCGATCAGCGCCTCGACGAGAGCCAATCGTGCCGGCTTTCCAGCCACTTCGCTGAGCAGGACTGGACTTGCCGTAACAGTTTCATCGCCCGGACGCACCGTGGTGAGAGCGCGCAGCACCGCCGGCAATGCCTCCTGGATGTCGGGCGGGAGCGCGTCGACGACTTCATCGGCGCGGCGCGCGATCGCCCCTTCGAGGCCGCCAAGCGCACGATACGCAGCAAAGGTGAGGATCCGGCGCTCCCGGCCCACCTCGTACAGCGCATCGAGAACGAATTCGAGAAGCGGCAGCGATCCGGGATCGGCGGCTGCCGCGTCCTGCAGCACATCATCGAGACGCCCCAGATCGGCGCGCTCCTCGAAGCGGAGCCCGGCAGCACGAGCCGGCTCGCGAATGATCTGGGCGATCTCAGGGCTCGTCGGCGGCAAGAGCTCATAGCTGCCGAGGCCGTCCTTCAGCGCCGAGAAGCCTCGGACTTCGCCGCAGCGGTGAAAGAAATCCGACCGGATCGTCGCAATCACCCAGACCAGTCCGCTGCCTGCGAACGCCGCCAAGAGCCGCACCAGCCCTTCGCGCGACGCCGGTTCCTTCTCCGTCGTGAACAGCTCCTCGGTCTGATCGATGGCGATCAGCAATCGTATTTGCGAAGGGACCGAGCCAGCGGCGGTGGCTGCTTTGCCGAGTGCCTGGCGGATCAGAGTCAGCGCGCGATCGGGAGCGCTTCGACAGAGTTGAGTCAGCTCTGCCGCTGTCAGTTCGAGAGCCAACTCGGGCAAAGCACCTTCGCGAAGCAGTCCCGCGGTCAACGAGGCGACAGCATCAGGCCCTTCGGACGGGCGGATCAGGCAACGGCGCCACAAACTGATGCCTACCACTGCGCCGGGTCGGGTGATTGAAGGCATCAGCCCCGCGCGCAGAAGAGAAGACTTGCCGGAGCCGCTCATCCCGTAGATGAGCAAAAATGCTTTGCCGTTGGCTGCCAGCTGCTCCAGCCTTTCGGTGCAAGCAGTGATCGCCCGCGCTCTGCCGAAAAAGAGGTCGGCGTTTTCAAATTCGAAGACGTCGAGACCGCGAAAAGGCGACCTGACCTGTTCCTCCGAAGCGAGGGGTACACGATAGACGTGCACAGGCCGGGCGATATTCTTCACCTTGTGCTCGCCAAGATCGATGAAATCGAGCGAAAGCCGATCGCGAGCCTGCGCATAGATCGCCTCGGAGACACATATTCCGCCCGGCCGTGATAACGGTTCCAAACGCGCGGCGACGTTGACGCCGTCGCCCATGAGGTTGTCACCCTCTACGACGACATCGCCGAGGTTGATGCCGATGCGAAATCGCAGGCGGCCTGGCTCGGGGAGGTCGGCGTTCTGTCTATCGATTTCCAACTGGATTTCGGTGGCACACCGCAGCGCCTCGACAGGGCTTGCGAACTCCGCGATGACACTGTCTCCGGCGCTGCCGAACACCCGTCCCTCATGGTGCACAATCAGCCGGTCAATGATCTGGCGATAGGCTCTCAGGGTCGCAAGGGTACCTTCCTCATCCCTGCCTATCAGCCGGCTGTAGCCGACCACATCGGCTGCAAGGATGGCAGCCATCCTGCGCTGAACGCGATCCACGGCCATAGCCAGCTCCCGCAATCCTGAAGCATCCTAAAGGAAATGGCGGCCGATGAGGAGGGAGGCACCAAGCTTACCCGAATTATTCCTTTGACCTCAACGTATAGTTTCCGCCTTTGTAGCGGAGAAATCCAATCCCAGTCGGTTCTGCCACTACCAGCATAATTCTAGTTTTATTGATCGTCCCATTGGACCTCCATCCCGTGGCACACTTGCGACAACGGGACACCGGCATAAGTCCCGCCTATCGACCGAAGATCGCGTTTTCGCACTCGGCTTCAAAATTGCCATTCACAAACGACCGGGTGACCTGACCCGGACTTCCAAGGTGGTTCCACGGCACGGCAGCTAGGGGTCATTGGCGTGAATTCGACTGAGGGCGAACGAGTTTCCGCTTAGGGACGAAATCGGTATTTCGTCTTCGGTACCAAGCGTCAGATTTTCAACACCGGTATCTATTTCGCGCCGAGCCTGGCCAGCACGGCTTTTGGAATGTTGTATTCCCGGATCACTGCGTCTTGCTTGCGCAAGCCGCACAGTTCGCGCTGGATGAAATAGGCGTGCACCGCCTCGGCCGCGTCCTTGAGCAGCCGGGCGCGATGTTCGCCATGGTCGCCATGTTCACGCAATCTCGCCAGCGTCTCATCGACGCGCCGGCCGGCGCGGCCGAGCGCCGCCGCCTTTTCGCCGAGGATTTCATGGCCGAGCAGGTCGAGTGCGCTCTCCTGCGCCCCCGACCGTCCGAAATTCGATGGCATTCGCACCGACATGATTCACTCCGGTTTTGCTGAAATCTGGCCCTACTCCGCCGGCCGGGTCTCCTCCAGCACGCTCTCCTCGTTGAACAGGAAGCCGCCGGACTGCCGCTTCCACAGCCGTGCATAGAGCCCGTCGAGCGCGACCAGGTCGTCATGCGTGCCTTGCTCGACGATGCGGCCGCCGTCGAGCACCACCAGGCGATCGAGTGCGGCGATGGTCGACAGCCGGTGCGCGATGGCGATGACCGTCTTGTTCTCCATCAGCCTCGCCAGATTTTCCTGGATGGCCGCCTCGATGTCGGAATCGAGCGCCGACGTCGCCTCGTCGAGTATCAGGATCGGCGCGTCCTTGAGGAAGACGCGGGCGATCGCCACGCGCTGGCGCTGGCCGCCAGACAATTTCACGCCGCGCTCGCCGACAAAGGCCTCATAGCCCTGGCGATCACGATTGTCGCGCAACTCGAGGATGAAGTCGTGCGCCTCGGCCTTCTTCGCGGCCGCGATCACCTCGGCGTCGGTTGCCTCCGGCATGCCGAGCTTGATGTTGTCGCGCAAGGAACGGTGGAAAAGCGCGGTATCCTGGCTGACGACGCCGATGTTGGCACGCAGGGAATTCTGCGTCACCTTTGAGACGTCCTGGCCGTCGATGGTGATCTTGCCGCCCTCGAGGTCGTAGAGGCGCAGGATCAGATTGGCCAGCGTCGTCTTGCCGGCGCCGGACGGCCCGACCAGTCCGACCTTCTCGCCCGGCCGCACGACTAGGTCGATTCCGTTGAGCACGCCGAACCCCTTGCCGTAGTGGAACTCGACGTTCTTCACTTCGATCCGGCCGCCGGTCACGACAAGCTCCTTGGCGTCGGGCGCATCGGTCAGGCCGAGCGGCTGCGAGATCAGCGCCTTCGAGTTTTCCAGCACGCCGAGATTCCGCAGGATGCTGTTGAGCTGCATCATCAGCCGGCCGAGCAGCATGTTGAGCCGCAACACCAGCGACAGCGTGAAGGCGACGGCGCCGACTGTGATCGAGCCTTCGACCCAGAGATAGACGGCAAAACAGGCAATCGCCGTGATCATGATCCCCGACAGCGTCGTCAGCGCCATGCGCACGCCGGTCAGCCTGCGGGTGAACGGGCGCAGCGCGTCGAGATAGATGTCGAAACCGCTCCTGATGTAGCGGTCGTCGCCATCGGCGGAGAACAGCTTCAGCGTCTGCACGTTCGAGTAGGAATCGACGAAGCGGCCAGAGATCATCGAACCGGCCTCTGCGGTCTGCTCGGCATGCTTGCGGATCGCCGGCAGATAGCGCCTGGCCAGCCAGCCGAAGGCGGTGATCCAGATCACTACCAGCATCGCCAGCCGCAAGTCGAGGCCGGCGACCAGCACCAGCGTCGTCACCGTATAGACGACCATGAACCAGACGACCTCGATGAAGCTTTGCATCAAATCGCCGGTCGCCTGCCCGGCCTGCCAGACTTTTGTTGCGATGCGGCCGGCGAAATCGTTCTGGAAGAAGTCGTAGGACTGGCGCGAGACATGGCGGTGCGCCTGCCAGCGCACCAGATTGTAGAAGCCGGGGGTGATCGTCTGCTCGTCGACCAGCGCCGCCAGGCCGACGACGATGGTGCGGATGACCAGCACCACGGCGGCCATGAAGACAAGTTCGGGACCGGCGGCAGTCCACAGCGCGTGCCAGCTGCGCTCGCCGGGGAGCTGGTCGAGAATGTCGACCAGCCTGCCGACGAAGTAGAACAGCCCAGCCTCGACCAGCGGCGCAATGCCGCCGACGACAAGCATGGCGAAGAAGGCGACCTTCGCCTGGCCGACATAGTGCCAGAGGAAACCGCTGACGCTGACCGGTGGCCGAAGGCCCGCGGGCTCCCTGAACGGATAGACCCAGTTCTCGAACCAGCGATAGACGGCAATCATCATTCTGCGGCTATCATTCAGCGGCCCTCATTCTGCGGCTTGACCCTTGGCGATGGCATCGTTGGCGGCCGCACCATCGTCGAGCAGGAAGCCGCCCGACTGACGCTGCCACAGCTGCGCATAGAGCCCGCCGTTGGAGACGAGTTGCTCATGCGAGCCCTCCTCGATGACGCGGCCCTTGTCCATGACGACGAGCCGGTCCATCGCCGCGATTGTCGACAGCCGGTGCGCGATGGCGATGACGGTCTTGCCTTGCATGAGCTTGTAAAGGTTCTCCTGGATTGCCGCCTCGGCCTCCGAATCCAGCGCGGACGTCGCCTCGTCGAGGATGAGGATCGGTGCGTCCTTCAGCATAACACGGGCAATCGCGATGCGTTGCCGCTGGCCGCCGGACAATTTGACGCCGCGATCGCCGACATGCGCATCGAAACCGGTGCGGCCACTGGCGTCCGAAAGCTTTGATATGAAATCAAGCGCCTCGGCGCGGCGTGCTGCCTCGACCAGCATCTCGTCGCTGGCGTCCGGTCGGCCATAAAGGATGTTCTCGCGCACTGAGCGATGCAGCAGCGAGGTGTCCTGCGTGACCATGGCGATCTGGGCGCGCAGCGAATCCTGCGTCACCGCCGCGATGTCCTGGCCGTCGATCAGGATCTGGCCAGCTTCAAGGTCGTAGAAGCGCAACAGCAGGTTAACCAGCGTCGACTTGCCGGCGCCCGAGCGGCCGACGATGCCGACCTTTTCGCCCGGCTTCACCGTCAGCGACAGGCTTTCGATCATGCCTTTCTGCTTGCCGTAGTGGAAGCGGATGTCCTCGAAACGGATCTCGCCCTTGGTCACGACAATGTCCTTGGCGCCAGGCCTGTCTTCGACGACGCGCGGCAGCGAGATCGAGCTGATGCCGTCCTGCACCGTGCCGATATTCTCGAACAGGGTGGACATCTCCCACATGATCCATTGCGACATGCCCCAGAGCCGAAGAACGAGCCCGATGACCACGGCCACGGCGCCGATCGTCACTGCCTGGCCGAGCCACAGCCACAGCGAGATCGCAGTGACCGAAAACAACAGCAGTGAGTTCAGGACGTAGAGCAGGCCGTAGAGTTGCGTCACCAGCCGCATCGACCGGTAGACCGTATCGAGAAAGCCGGCCATGCCTTCCCGCGCGAAGGACGCCTCGCGCCGCGCATGCGAGAACAGCTTGACCGTCTGGATGTTGGAGTAGCTGTCGACGACGCGGCCGGTCATGGTCGAGCGCGCGTTGGCCTGCTCCTCGCCGACCTTGCCCAATCGCGGGATGAAATAGCGCAGGAGCAGGACATAGCCGGCAAGCCAGACGGCAAGCGGTGTCGCCAGCCGCCAGTCGGCCGAGCCGACAATCAACAGCATGCCGAGGAAATAGACCACGACATAATTGAGCACGTCGATGAGCTTGATGACGCATTCGCGCACGGCGAGCGCCGTCTGCATCAGCTTGGTCGCGATGCGTCCGGCGAACTCGTCCTGGTAGAATGCCATCGACTGCTTGAGCAGATAGCGATGCACCTGCCAGCGGATCCGCATCGGATAATTGCCCATCAGCGTCTGCTGGTTGAGCAGCGCATGGAACCAGACTGTCGCCGGCAGCGCGAAAATCACGATGAAAGCCATGCCTGCGAGCTTCCAGCCCTCGGTCTGCAGGAATGTCTCGCGATTCTGCACCGACAGCCAGTCGACGATCCGGCCCATGAACCCGAACATCCACACCTCGGCAAGGGCGATAGCCGTCACCAGCATCGCATCGATCGCGATGTAGGGCCAGGCGCCGCGGGTATAGTGGACGCAGAAGGCGATCAGCGTCTTCGGCGGCTCGACCGGCTCCTCGGCAGGGAACGGATCGAGCCTTGTTTCAAACCAGCGGAACATTGTCTTGGTACTCATGTGCTTGTTTTCGCTCACGCGCACGGGAACGCGTAGCGTCCTGGGAACGCGTAGCGTCCTGGGAACGCGTAGCGTCCTGGGAACGCGTAGCGTCCTTGGAGGAGCGCGTAGCGTCAAAGACCGGCGTCCCGGAATCACCCGGGCCGCCGGTCCTGCTTCGCGCAATATAGGATGTCGCGGGCTTTTCGCCGACAGGCTCGTTTGACGATCCTGACAGCGCTGTGTCGACGACCCGGAGTTTCGCGCCGGTTTTCGCGCCAGGGCGGATCATCCTGATGATCCGGCGCACCAGCGACGGCCGGCTGCGGTCGGGAACCGCGCGCGAGAAATCGACGTCCGGCAGCATGCCGCGATGCGGGCGCCGGCGGGTTTCGGCGTGAACCGCCGACGAGTAGGTTTCGCCGACCAGAAGCGCCCACGTCGCCATCCTGCGCTCGTGCAGGTTTCTTGAGCCGGGAATCTTGCAGGGATCGAACATCGGTCCGTCCTCCATGTGAAAATACGGAAAAAAGTCAGGCCTGTTCGCGGGCGATTGGCCGGCGAAAGGCGGGGCCAGCCAAGGCGAGGATTGAACAGCGGCGTGGTCAGGCGGGGCGTTCAGCCCCTTCGACAGCTTGAAAAACATCGCAGGATTCCTTCGAAGGCCGAAAAAGGGTTTCGGCTAAGAATCGGTGCGATCGAAGTCTAAAGCGTCAGGAGAATCGTCGTACCGAAACCGCCGGCAGGCTGGTGAGCCCACATGAGGGGCGCTGGATGTGCATGATCATCATGAATTACCCCTCCATCGGTTCGGATTGACAATGCCCCGCGTATAACCGACTTCGCAGAAAATGACCACCCGCCGGTCCAGCAATTTCCAAAACCGCGAACCCGCTGTGGCCGATCTGCCACTTATTAGAAGGATGCGGAAATGAACAACCGTCTCCGCATCGCGCTCTACCAGCCGGATATTGCCGGCAACACCGGGACAATCCTGCGCTTCGCCGCTTGCCTCGGTCTCGGCGTCGACATCATCGAACCGGCCGGCTTCCCGCTCTCCGACCGGGCGCTGAAACGGGCCGGCATGGACTATCTCGAAATGGCGCGGCTTTCCCGGCATATCGACTGGCAGGCCTTCGAGGACTGGCGCAGGGGCGAAGCGCGGCGGCTGGTGCTGCTGTCGACCAGAGCCGCGGCCGCCTACACCGATTTCGCCTTCGCCGATGCCGACATTCTCTTGTTCGGCCGTGAATCCGCAGGCGTGCCGGATCCCGTCCACGAGGCGGCGGATGCGCGACTGATCATCCCGATGCAGCCGGGCGCGCGCAGCATCAACGTCGCGCTTTCCGTCGCCATGGTGGCCGGCGAGGCGATCCGGCAGCTCGGATAGTATTTGCAGAGGCGCAGCGACCATCGCCGCTTTCTCACCGACGACCGCACCGTCTGTTGTCATTCTCACCCAGGCGCACATCGCCTTCTCCTGCGGTTTGCATATCAAGGGTTTCTTCGTTACAAGCTCAACTTAACTTGAGGTCAAGCGGAAAATTCAAATGGCTGCGGTGAAGGAATTGACGGTCGGCCAGGTGGCCACACGCAGCGGCGTGGCGGTATCGGCGTTGCATTTTTACGAGGCGCGCGGACTGATCCGTAGCCACCGCACATCAGGCAACCAGCGGCGCTACGGCCGCGACGTGCTGCGGCGGGTGGCGATCATCAAGGTGGCCCAGGAGGTCGGCATCTCGCTGGCCGAGATCGGCGAGGCATTGGCATCCTTACCTGAAGGCCGAACGCCGACGCGCGAGGACTGGAATTTGCTTTCAACCGCCTGGCGCGACCAGCTCGACCAGAAGATTGCCCAGTTGAAGAAGCTGCGCGACGGGCTGACCGACTGCATCGGCTGCGGCTGCATGTCGATCGACAAATGCCCGCTGCGGAACAAGGACGACCGGCTGAGCGCCCAAGGCCCGGGCGCAAGGCGGTTGTTGGTCGCTCGCTAATCCGCTGCCGGCAATCGCCTGATGGTGAACTCGATGACGTCGCCCGGCCGCTCGAACCAGCTTTCGATCTCAGTCCAGTAGGCCTGCTTGGGAAAGCGCTCGAACCACTCCTTCGCCTTGAGCCGCGCATCGGAGCGCGGCAGGACGAAGGTCTCGCGCAAAAATCCGTCGCGCGGCATGCGCTCGAGCTCGGCGCGCGAACGGTCGAGCCTCTTTTTCAGGCCATCCAGCGGCGGTCTTGCCGGAGTGCGCACGAAAGAACTCCATTCACACTTGACCCTTGCACCTAAGAGATTAGGGATCGCGGCCGGAAAAGACGAGTCATTTTGTCGGGGTACGCGCCCGCAACCGGAGACAGCATTTGCAACGACCCGAAATACCGGCGGGGCTGCCGGCCGACATCGAACAGAAGAAGATGAAGGCGCGGCTGTGGTTCGAGACGTTGCGCGAGCGCATCTGCGCCGCCTTCGAGCAGATCGAGCAGGACCTGCAGGGGCCGCAGGCCTCATGGTCGCCCGGCCGCTTCGAGAAGACGCCGTGGGAGCGCGACGCCGGCAAGGGCGGCGGCGGCACCATGTCGATGATGCGTGGCCGCGTTTTCGAAAAGGTCGGCGTCCACACTTCGACGGTATATGGCGAGTTCTCGCCGGAGTTCAGGAAGCAGATGCCGGGCGCCGAGGAAGACCCGAGCTTCTGGGCAAGCGGCATTTCGCTGATCGCCCATCCGTGGAACCCCAACGTGCCGGCCGTGCACATGAACACGCGCATGGTCGTCACCTCGCGCCAGTGGTTCGGCGGCGGCGCCGACCTGACGCCGGTGCTCGACCGTCGCCGTAGCCAGGAGGACCCGGACACGATCGCCTTCCACCGCGCCATGCAGTTCGCCTGCGAGAAGCACGCTGGCGTCGCCGACTACGCGAAATTCAAGGCCTGGTGCGACGAGTATTTCTACCTGCCGCACCGCAACGAACCGCGCGGCACCGGCGGCATCTTCTTCGACTGGCTGCATTCGGACGAGGACAGAGGCGGCTGGAACGCCGATTTCAACTTCATCCAGGATGTCGGGCGCACTTTTCTCGTCGTCTACGGGCATCTGGTGCGGGCCAATTTCAACGACAACTGGACCGAGGGCGACCGCGAAGAACAGCTCATTCGCCGCGGCCGCTATGTCGAATTCAACTTGCTTCACGATCGCGGCACCATCTTCGGGCTGAAGACCGGCGGCAACGTTGCCGCGATCCTGTCCAGCCTGCCGCCAGAGGTAAAATGGCCGTAAAATCTCGGTGAGTCGGACGTGAGTCGCAATCAGGTCCAAATCGCAGGATTCTGGCGGCGAATGTGGCGCGCAGAATTTCTTTTTCGTCTAATATCCATTTGAAAAAGCAAGACTATTTTTCGTTGCGGGCCGGGAAACGCCGGCGGTTCTCGCCTCCCTGGAACCGCGACCCGACGCGACCGGACGGCCCAAAATTGAGTGGGGCACCTTCCCAAAGGATGCCTTCATTTCCAGGAGAGCATGCCATGCGCAAGCTTATTATGTCGGTTGCGGCTGCTGCCGTTCTTGCCTCTGGTGGCGCCGCCTTCGCAGCGGTCAAGCACACCACGGGTACGATCAAAACTTATGATGGAACGGCGATGAGCCTGGTTCTGGATAACGGATCTACCTTTACGCTGCCCAAGGCCTTCAAGAATCCTGGCCTGAAGGCCGGCGAAAAGGTCCGCGTTTCGTGGGACATGAGCGGCAAGCACAAGATTGCCGAGGCAGTCAGGATCGTGAAGTGACCGCCTGCCCGCTGGGGCAAGACGAGGTCCTGCCTCCAAGGTAGCGACAAGAGGGCGGAGCAGCGATGCTCCGCCTTTTTCGGTCTCTGCAGCAACCAAAACCATCCGATCGTGTTATGCTTGCTCGGCCAGCGCATGACCAGAAAACCGAACCGGTTTCCGTCAGGGATCATGCGTCGATCAAAGGTGCTGGAGTTCCGTGTCAGAGCAGATGCGGCGCTCCGAGGAGGAAAGGGAGAAATCCGATGAAGGAATTCCACTGCGGCTCGCTGGTTCCGGGTTGTGACTGGCACACGCGCGCCGAAGAGGAAGCCGAGGTCATGCGTCGCGCCGTCGAGCATATGCGTGAGACGCATGGCGAGACGATCATCCGCGAGACGATGATCGAAGCGATCCGTTCGCGCATCGAGAAGGCTCGCGACGCGGCCTGATTTGGCTAAACCGCGCTGCGCAGTTTTGCGCGACATGCATTAAATTTCGAGTGCTTCTGCGGCGCGCTTGAGGAGTGCGTCGCGATCCAGCGCAAAGCCGGACTCGATCCACTCGTTTTCGAGGTTCTTCAGCGTTGCGCCGAGCTTCGGCCCGGGCGACGCGCCAAGCCTCGTCAGATCGGCGCCCTTGAGCGGAAAGCCCGGCTTTTTCCATTTTTCGGCGAAAGCCAGCAGCCGGGAGAGGCCGCCGGCCTCGAGCAGCGCGTCGTTGTTCTCGACGGCGCGGGATCGAGCGGAAGCGAGCGACAACCGCAAGCGATCGACAATGCCTTGACGATCGCCCCGATAGAGCCGTTTTGCGAGTTCGGCTTCGGTCGTCTTCGGCTCGACGGGCGCCGTCAGCGCCCACTGCCTGAGACGGCCGGCGTCGCTGACGGAGAATCTCAACCGCTCGGCCAGCGTCGTCATCCGCGCTGCGTCCGGCGGCACGATCGCTTCCAGCCTGAGCAGCGGGTCGGGCGTCCAGCCGAGATCCTTCTCGGCCCTGGTCAGCGCATGGATCGCATCGATGCCCCATTTCTCGCTCTCCGGCAGAACGCTGGTGAGCACGCCCGCCTGGCGCATCCACAGCAGGGCGCGCGATGGATCGGGGGCCGACAGCAGCTTCTTCAGTTCGGACCAGACGCGCTCGACCGAGAGTTGGCCAAGCCCCTCCTTGAGCCGGGCGCAAGCCTTCAGCCCTTCGGCATCCGGTCGGCCGTCGCCATACCAGGCGAAGAAGCGGAAAAAGCGCAGGATGCGCAGATAATCCTCGCGGATGCGCGCCTCCGGATCGCCGATGAAGCGCAGCCGCCGCGCCTCGATATCGGCGACCCCGCCGACCAGGTCGACGATCGTGCCGTCGGCCTCGGCATAGAGCGCGTTGATGGTGAAATCGCGCCGTTCTGCATCGGCCTTCCAGTCGCGCCCGAACGACACTTTTGCCCGCCGCCCGTCGGTCTCGATGTCGGCGCGCAGCGTGGTCACCTCGAACGGCTTGCCGCCGGCGACAATCGTGATGGTGCCGTGCTCGATGCCGGTCGGCACCGCCTTGAAACCCGCCGCCTCGGCGCGGCGGATGGTCTCATCAGGCAGGCAAGTGGTGGCGATATCGACGTCGGCGACCGGCTGGCCGATGAGCGCGTTGCGCACCGCGCCGCCGGCGACGCGCGCCTCCTCGCCGCCAGCCGCCAGCCCCGCCAGCAGCCGCTGCAGGTGCCGTTCGGCGAGCCAGTCGGCTTTGCCCGCGAGCGACACCCGGCCGCTCACGTATAGAGCCTTTCATAGAGCGTGCGGATGATGCCGGCGGTGACGCCCCAGATCCGCTGGCCGTCATAAGGCATCTCGTAGAAGACCCATTCGAGGTCGTTCCACATGCGGCTGTCGCGGCCGTGGTTGGCCGGATCCATCAGGAAGCGCAGCGGCACTTCGAAGACGGCGTCGACCTCCTCGGAATTCAGCGTCAGTGAAAAACCCGGCCGCACGATTGCCAGCACCGGGGCGATCCGGTAGCCGCTGCCGGAGACGTAATCGGGCATGCGGCCGATGATCTCGACGCGGTCCTGGTCGAGACCGATCTCCTCGAATGTTTCGCGCAATGCCGCCGCCTCCGGGCTCGGGTCGGTAGGATCGATCGTGCCGCCGGGAAAGGCCACCTGCCCCGAATGGTTGCGCAGCTTTTCCGCCCGCTTGGTCAGCAGAACCGTGGCCTCGCGTCCGTGATCGACCACCGGGATCAGCACGGCGGCATCGCGCAGCGCCTTTGCGAGCTTCAAACGCGGATGTCCGGGGTTGAAGCGATGGTCGCCATAATCGTCGGCGGCATGCGCCAGCGGCTGCGCCGCGACGCGGGCGCGAAAATCCGCGGCCGAAAACGGCGGCGCCCCCGTCACCTGATCCATGATGTCACCTGGTCCATCGTGTCACCTGGTCCATTAATACGACTTGCGCTGGCCATCTGGCGCCGCCCTATCATGCGCTCAGCCGGTGCAGTTTTTCCGCCGGCATGATCGGATAGACCGCACCCTTCGAGCGGACGGCAAACATCCTTCGGCCGCCGACCTCGATCTCCTCGCCATGCTCGACCAATTCGTACATGACCGGCCGCGCCACCAGCGCTTCCAGCCGCCCGCGCACCAGCACATAGGGTTTCAGGCCACCGGTCGCCTCCTCGTCGACAAAGCGCAGCGGATGCTCCGGCCCGACCTCGACCACGTCGCCGACATTGGTACGAAAGGTGATGACTTGGCCATCGCCGGTGCCGCAAACATCCATCTCGACGGCGATGAAGGGCGCATCGACGACGCGGATGCCGACCCTTTCCGCCGGCGTCACCAGATAGGTCCTGCCGTCTTCGTCCTTGCGCAGCACGGAGGAAAACAGCTGCACCAGCGGCATGCGGCCGATCGGCGTGCCCTGGTAGAACCAGGTGCCGTCCTGTCTGATCTCCATGTCGAGATCGCCGCAAAAGGCCGGATTCCAGCGCTCCACCGGCGCCGGCCCCTTGTCAGCGCGGGCGGCGCGCGAGATCAGCGCCTCCAGTCCGCGCGCCTCGGTCGCGGCCGTCAAACTTTCTTCACGATCGTCGGCGCGTTCTGTCATGGTCACGAAATAGTCACTGTTGTTCCGCTTGTCAGCCTAAGTCTGTGATTTAAGTTCAAAGACAGGCACCACGCGAGGCCGAATCGCGGCACTCTGTGGCGTCGAAGCTGCAAGCTGGTATTTTCCAACGAGAAGGATCGATGCCGCATGAGCGTGATGATCAAGGAAAGCCCGATCAGCGAAAAGGACATGATCGCCCAGGCCGAGACGGCGCTGGCCGACATTTCCAGGGTTCGCGAGGGCGTCGGCCGCGTCATCTTCGGCCAGGAAAGCGTCGTTGAACGCACTCTGGTGGCGCTGCTGGCCGGCGGCCATGCGCTGCTGGTCGGCGTGCCCGGCCTCGCCAAGACCAAGCTGGTCGAGACGCTCGGCATCGTGCTCGGCCTCGATTCCCGCCGCATCCAGTTCACGCCCGACCTGATGCCGTCCGATATTCTCGGCTCCGAGGTGATGGAGCAGGACGAATTCGGCAAGCGCTCGTTCCGCTTCATCTCCGGGCCGATCTTCGCGCAGCTGCTGATGGCCGACGAGATCAACCGCGCCTCGCCGCGCACCCAGTCGGCGCTGCTGCAGTCGATGCAGGAATACCACGTCACCATTGCCGGTGTCCGCCACGACCTGCCGGCGCCCTTCCATGTGCTGGCGACGCAGAACCCGCTCGAGCAGGAGGGCACCTATCCTCTGCCCGAGGCGCAGCTCGACCGTTTCCTGATGCAGGTCGACATCCTCTATCCGGAAATCGAGGCGGAGCGCCGCATCCTCCTGGAAACCACCGGCATCGAGGACGCCAAGGCGCAGAACGTGCTGCAGCCGGCGCGGCTGAAGGAGATCCAGACCCTCATTCGCCGCATGCCGGTGCCGGAAAGCGTCGTCGAGGCGATCCTCCAGCTGGTGCGCTCGGCGCGCCCCGGCCAGGGCAATGCCGAGACCGACAAGCACGTCGCCTGGGGCCCGGGCCCACGCGCCAGCCAGTCGCTGACGCTGTGCGCCCGCGCCCGCGCCCTCTATGATGGACGGCTGGCGCCGTCGATCGACGATATCAGGGCGCTGGCCGAGCCGGTGCTGCAGCACCGCATGGCGCTGACCTTTGCCGCCCGTGCCGAGGGCACGACCGTGCGCGACGTGGTGGCGAAACTGGCAAAAGGCATCTGATGGCGCGTATAGGCGAGGCCCAGGCACCGGCGGCGACGCGTGACGCGCTCGCCCGCGGCCGGTTGCGGGCGTCGCTGGTGCCGGACCTGCTGGTCGAGGCGCGCCGCATCGTCAACACCGTGATCGCCGGCTGGCACGGCCGCCGCAAGCGCGGCATCGGCGAGAATTTCTGGCAGTTCCGGCCCTATGTCGAGGGCGACTCCTCGCGTATCGACTGGCGCCGCTCGGCCCGCGACGACCACATCTATGTGCGAGACCGCGAATGGGAGGCCGCCCACACGGTGTGGCTGTGGGCAGATCCCTCGCCTTCGATGCTCTACAAATCGACCGGCGCCACCGTCTCGAAGGAGTCCCGCGCGCTGGTGCTGGCGCTGGCCATGGCCGAGCTTCTGTCGCGCAGCGGCGAGCGCATCGCCTGGCCCGGGCTGACCGATCCGTTCACCGCCCGCAACGGCGCCGAGCGGATCGCAGCGCAACTCAGCCATGCCGGCGACTTGCCGGCAAAGCCCGACCTGTCAGCCATCCGCCGCTTCTGTGACATCGTCATCGTCAGCGACTTCCTCGATCCGGTCGAGGACACCATCGCCTGGCTTGATGTGCTCGCCCGCCACGGCGTGCGTGCCCATCTGATCGAGGTCGCCGACCCGGCCGAGGAGAGATTCCCCTATGCCGGCCGCACCGAATTCACCGATCCCGAGACCGGCGACAAGCTGACCGCCGGCCGCGCCGAAACGCTGGGCGACGACTACCGACTGCTTTACATCGCCCGCCGCCAGGAACTGACCGACTGGTGCAAGCGGCTCGGCTGGAGCTTCACCGTCAACCACACCGACCGCCTCGCCTCCGATGCGCTGGTGCGCGTCCACATGGCGATGACCGTCGATAGCAGCTCAGCCGGGAGGATCCGCGCATGAGCTGGTTGCCGCTCTCCTTCGGGGCGCCGATGGTGCTGTGGGGCCTCTTGGCCCTGCCGGTGATCTGGTGGCTTTTGCGGTTCACCCCGCCCAAGCCGCAGACCGAGGTCTTCCCGCCGCTGAAGATCCTGGCCCGCGTGCTGAAGCGCGAGGAGACGCCGCAACAGAGCCCGTGGTGGCTGACGCTGCTCAGACTGCTGATGGCGGCCCTTATCGTTGCGGCGCTGGCCGAACCTGTTTTCAATCCGCGTGAAAGACTGCCGGCTGAGGGCGCCGCGCTTGCGCTGGTCATCGACAATGACTGGGCAAGTGCCGCCGACTGGGGCCAGCGCGTCGCCACTGCCGAACGGCTGATCGCCGATGCCAGCTCCAACGACGTGCCTGTCATCATCGCCTTCACCGCCGAGAAGCCGAATGCCGAGATCGGCCCGTTCGACGCCGCCACCGCGCTTGACCGGCTGCGCGCGGCAAAGCCGCGGCCGATCCCGACCGACCGCCCGGCCGTCTATGCCCGCGTCGCGGCAAGCCTGGAGAGCTTGCC
>SAQR01000029.1:0-230 GCA_004020365.1 Mesorhizobium sp. | reverse complement strand
GAACGCCGCCCGTGTCGTCTGGGCCGCATCCGACCGGCCCGGCTTGATCGGCCTGACCGGCGCCGACAACCTGGTCGACGGCTTCGAGCTGACCGCCATCCGCGCACCGGGCGATCCGGCGCCGGCTCAGGTGACCGCCGGCGCCTTCGACGACAAGGGCCGCCGCATCGCCGACGCCACGCTGATCTTCTCGCCGGGCGAATCCACCGCCACCGCCACCATGGCGGTGC
>SAQR01000277.1 GCA_004020365.1 Mesorhizobium sp. | reverse complement strand
GAAGCGACGCGGCGCAGACCCTAGGATCCATGCCGTTACGCCAGCCGAAGAATGCAGCGGACCAGAATGGCGCCTTGTATCCGCGACGGAGGCAGCTACCCTTCCACCATGACCGGCTATGCCTACATGACCGCGAGCCAGAAGCGGGGCACGATCTACATCGGCGTCACCAATGATCTCGGCCGCCGCATGCCGGAGCACA
>SAQR01000276.1 GCA_004020365.1 Mesorhizobium sp. | reverse complement strand
AAACAAACGATTTCATCAATGTTGTGGAATCCTGCATGGGCAGAAGCACCTGACGCACACCGATGCCCCACTGCCTCATGGCGTGGCGAGCGTCTTAAGAACTGCCCGAAAGGAGAACTTTCATGCGCTCTACCGGGCAGTGGAGTGCTGGGAAAGGGAGTTGCAACTGACCGGCCATGTCAAACTGTCCGACTTCTTCCGAG
>SAQR01000028.1 GCA_004020365.1 Mesorhizobium sp. | reverse complement strand
GAGAAGACGGACAAACCCCGTTTTACGGGGCATGCACATGTGGCATTTCGATTCACTCAGAACTTTCCCCGGACAGCCCTGCCTCGAGGGGGGAGATTACACTCACCCCGCAAGCCGGCTAACCATCTCGTGCTGCGCGTAGGCGCGGCCGAAGCGGTTGGCGAGGAAGGCGTCGAGCGCGATGTCTTCCTGCTTGATAAAACCCTTCGCCGGCAAGCTGCCGTCGGCCAACATGTCGAGAACCGCGCAGATGGCGGAAGCGGTGGTGATCTGGATGGCGCTGCGCACCTTGTCGCCGACGCGCTTGGCGTAGATCTTGTTGGCGTAGGTCTCCTGCAGCAGGCGGCCGTTCTTGCGGCCGCTGACGGTGACGAAGACGATGACCACGTCCTGCAGCGTCGCCGGCAGGGCGCTCTCAAAAATGTCCTTCAGCACGTCGCGGCGGTGGCGCAGGCCGAGATCGTTGAGCAGCGCCTTCATGATCGCGGCGTGGCCGGGGTAGCGGATGGTGCGATAGTTCAGCGTGCGCACCTTGCCCTTCAGCGTTTCGGCCAGCGTGCCAAGCCCGCCCGAGGTGTTGAACGCCTCGTAGGTGACGCCGTCGAGCGAGAATTCCTCGCGCTCCTCCAGCGGCGGCACCTCGATCAGCTCGCCTTCGACGATCGCCTCGCAAGGCTCGCAATATTCGTTGATGACGCCGTCCGTGCTCCAGGTCAGATTGTAGTTCAGCGCATTCGACGGGTATTGCGGCAGCGCGCCGACCCGCATGCGCACGCTTTCCAGCGTGTCGAAGCGGCTGGCGAGATCGGCGGCGACGATCGAGATGAAGCCCGGCGCCAGCCCGCATTGCGGGATGCTGCTGGCGGTATGCGCCAATTGCCTGACGCGCCGGGTCGCGACGACGTCCTCGGTCAGGTCGAGATAATGCACACCGGCGCCGGCCGCCGCTTCGGCGATGCGCGTGGTCAGGTGAAAGGGCGCGGCGCTGAGCACCGCGAACTTGCCGGCCAGGGCCGTTTCGAGCGTGCCTGGTGCTTCGATGTCGAGTTGCAGCGTCTCGACCGTTTCAGGCAGTTCGGCCGCGCCGAGCTGTGCGGCCGAGCGATCGACGAGGGTGACGTGATAGTCGCCGGTGGAAGCCAGCATCTCGGCGATGGTCGAGCCGATCTTGCCGGCGCCGACAACGATGATGTTCTTCATGACAGTTCCCTCGCCCTTGCCTTCACAGAGCGATAGAATCGCAGCTTGCCTGTCGAAAGGAAGCGTTGAACTGTTCGAAACGAAGTGCCAAATTGAACGATATGCCGATGAGGTTCGTCGAAAGTGCTTAGCAACGCCGAACAGGCCCTGCTCTCCCTGCTGCGCGCGAATGCGCGCGCCTCGACGGCCGAGCTGGCGCGGCGGCTCGGCGTGTCGCGGACAACGGTGCAAAGCCGGATCGAGCGGCTGGAACAGCGCGGCATCATCACCGGCTATGGCGTCCGGCTTTCACCCGACTACGAACAGGGACTGGTGCGGGCGCATGTCCTGCTCACCGTCACGCCAAAACTTGCCGACAAGGTGGTGCGCAGCCTGCAGGCGCTGCCGCCAGTGCGCACGCTGCATTCGGTGAGCGGCAATTTCGACATGATCGTCATCGTCGACGCGCCGTCGATCAAGGACCTCGACACGCTCCTCGATGAGATCGGCGCGATGGACGGGGTCGAGCGGACATCGTCGTCGATCATCCTGTCGACGCGGATCGATCGGTGAGCGGCTTGGCATGGCGCCGCTTCCCTCCTTCCAAAATGCTGCTCGGGCAGAACCTTGCGGGAAGTCGGCGGGACAGCACCCCCCTCTGCCCTGCCGGGCATCTCCCCCTCAAGGGGGGAGATCGGAAGTTTCGGCGCTTCGCTCTCGCCTGCGACGTTTTTGTAACAAAGCAACATCATTCCCGAAGAATGTTGCTTTCCAACATGGGCTGTATGAGAATTGCGCGGACTGCCGTTGAATGAGAACAAACAGGAGTTGGACGCCGATGCAATTTGATCTTCTGCTGAAGGGTGGCCGCCTCATCGACCCGGCGTCCGGCCTCGACGCGCGCCGCGATCTGGCCATCGCCGGTGGCCGCATCGCCGCGATCGATGCCGACATTCCCTTCGAGCGCGGCGCGCGGGTCATCGATGCCACCGGCTCCATCGTCGCGCCCGGCCTCATCGATTTGCACAGCCACGTCTATTGGGGCGGCACATCGCTCGGCGTCGATGCCGACCGCCTCGCCGCAAAAAGCGGCACCACAACCTTCATCGACGCCGGAAGCGCTGGCGCCGGCAACGTCCTAGGCTTTCGCCGCCACGTCATCGAGCGCTCGAAGGTCCGCATCCTGGCCTATGTCAACATTTCCTTTGCCGGCATTTTCGGATTCTCGCAGACCGTTTCGGTCGGCGAGTGCAGCGATCTCCGGCTCTGCGAGCCGCGCGAGACAGTGGCGGCGGCGCGCGAGCACGCGGAGGTGGTCGTCGGCGTAAAAGTACGCTCGGGCCGCCATGCCGGCGGCGGCAGCGGCATCGCGCCGGTCGATCTGGCGCTCGAGGCCGCCGACCAGGCCGGCCTGCCGCTGATGGCGCATATCGACGAGCCGCCGCCGGGCCGCTCGGAAGTGCTGCCGCGGCTGCGCAAGGGCGATGTCCTCACCCACTGCTTCCGGCCGTTTCCCAACGCGCCGGTCTTCGCCTCGGGCGCAGTGCGGCCCGACATGCGGCTGGCGCGCGAGCGCGGCGTGATCTTCGACATTGGCCACGGCATGGGCTCGTTCGATTTCGAGGTCGCCAAGGCGATGCTCAGCGAAGGGCTGGCGCCTGACGTCATCAGCAGCGACGTGCATCTTTACTGCGTCGACGGTCCGGCGTTCGACATTCTGGTCTGCATGTCGAAATTGCTGGCTCTCGGCATGCCGCTGGTCGAGGTGCTGCGCGCCGCGACACAGCGGCCGGCCGAGGCGATCGCAAGGCCAGAGCTTGGCACGCTCAAGGTCGGCGCCGTCGGCGACATCGCGGTGCTGCGGCTGCGTCCGGGCCGTTTTACCTTTGTCGATGCGGTCGGCGCGTCGCTGGTCGCCGAGCAGAGGCTGGTCTCGGACGGCATCGTGGTCGGCGGCACCTGGTGGCCGAATGAAGCGGCTAACGATCTTGGCGACACCGAGCGCTTCGAAGCGCATGCGCATGAGACGCATGTCGATGTTGTAGCCAGGCATTTCGGCCAGGGGTGATCTCCCCCCTTGAGGGGGAGATGGCCGGCAGGCCAGAGGGGGTCGCCGCGCGTCGAGCGCCAACCTCCATCCGTTGCAGGAAGGCGAGCCCGGTCGAACCGACCCCCTCTGTCGCCTTCGGCGACATCTCCCCCTCAAGGGGGGAGACTACAGCTTCACCCCGGCGCCCCATAAACCGGCGTCGCAACGCCTTCCATCCGCGCCTTAATCTGCAGCGCCACATACTTCGAATAGAAACGCGACAGCGCGAGATTGCCGCCGTGGAACCATAGCGCTTCCTGTGCAGTCGGCTTCCACATGTTGCGCAATTCGCCTTGCCACGGACCCGGGTCGCCTTTCACGCCAGAGCCAATCCCCCAGCACGGCCCGACCTTGTCGGCGACCTCGCGCGAGACGATCGCCGCCACGGTCTCGTTCATCGACTGGTAGCCGGTGCAGGAGATGATCGCGTCGGCCGCCAATTCGGTGCCGTCGTCGAACAGGATTCCGGTCGGCGTCAGCGACTTGATCTCGACACCGCTGCGGACGCCGATCTCGCCGTCGATGATCAGATCGGAAGCGCCGACGTCGATGTAGTAGCCCGAGCCGGTGCGGTAGGCCTTCATCAGCAGCCCGGTCTCGTCGTCGCCGAAATCGATGGCGAAGCCGGCGCCGCGCAAGCGGTCGTAGAAGGCCGCGTCGCGTGCCTTGATGATGTCGTAGAGCGCCCGCTGGCTTTGCGGCAGCAGCGCGAACGGCGTCGAGGCGACGATCATGTCGGCCTTTTCGGTGGTGATGCCGCGGGCCAGCGCCTTTTCCGAAAAGATCTCGAAGCCGACCTCCATCAACGTGTCTGATTTGACCACCGTCGTCGGCGAGCGCTGGATCATGGTCACCGCAGCGCCGCTCTCCCAGAGGTCGACGGCGACATCGTGCCCCGAACTCGCCGCGCCGATGACCGCGACGCGTCTGCCGCGGAATTTCTCGCCGCTAAGATACTGGCTGGAATGCAGGATCTCGCCCTGGAACGCAGCGGCGCCCGGCAGGTCGATCTGCCGCGGCGGGCCATAGGCGCCGGTCGCAAAGACGATGTGTTTTGGCATCAGCGTGATGCGCTCGCCGGCGCGATCGACCTCGACCGTCCAGATTTTTTCGGCTTCGTCGTAGCTGGCGCTGACGCATCTGGTGGAGGTCCAGTAATTAAGCTCCATGACGCGCGTGTACATTTCCAGCCAGTCGCCCATCTTGTCCTTGGGCGTGAACACCGGCCAGTTTTCCGGAAACGGGATGTAGGGCAGATGGTCGTACCAGACCGGATCGTGCAGCACGAGCGAGCGATAGCGGTTGCGCCAGGAATCACCGGCCTGCGCATTCTTCTCGATGACGATGGCCGGCACGCCGAGTTGCCTGAGCCGTGCGCCCAGCATGATGCCGCCCTGGCCGCCGCCGATGACCAGGCAATAGGGCTGCTCAATGGCGCCGAGATCACGCGCCTCGCGCGCCCTCGCCTCGGCCCAGGTCTCGCGGTCCGGGTCGGCCTGGTGGCGAACCCCCAGCGGCCGCGCCGGTCCCTTGCGTTCCTCAAAACCCTTGAGGTCGCTCATCGCCGTGAACAGCGTCCGGCATCTGCCGTCTGCCAAGCGCATGATGCCCTGGCCCCACGCCGACGACGTCTCGAAGGTGAACCAGGCTTCTATCGTGCCTTCGTGCGAGCTTGCTTTGCCAGTGAGCTGCCAGGCAGTCGGCTTTGTCGTCGCCAGAGTGGCATCCAGCATCTCGCGGATCGCGGCGCGGCCTTCCATCGTCTTGATGTTCCAGGTGAAGGTCAGCAGATCGCGCCAGGAGCAGTCCTCGAAGAACAGATTGACCGCGGCCTCGGCGTCGCCCGCCTCGAGGGCGCGGGAGAGCGAGGAAAGCCAGCTGGCCGCCTGTTTTGAGGGTGCCATGTCGAGCATTTTTTTCTCCTTCGAATCGCCGCCGCTTCTTTCCTTCTCCCCTCGTAGGAGAAGGTGGATTGGCGCGCAGCGCCAAGACGGTTGAGGGGTGTTGGACAGAATGCCATCGGTGCCAAGCTGGAGCACCCCTCATCCGTCTCGGCGCTGCGCGCCGATCCACCGCGCCCGGGGCGAGTCACGGGCCTCGCCCGCCCTTCGGGCCCCACAAGGGGAGAAGGAGAAGCCGCGCCGCCGCTCAATCTCCCAGCGGCTCCATCTCCTTGCCCGTCCTGTGGATCTGGGCGTTGTATTTGATGCGGCGGACCGTTTCGCGGGCCGAGCCGTCGAGCTTGTAGGCGGCTGCCACGGCCATCAGGTCAATCGCGGCCAGAAAGGCGAAGCGCGAGGCGGTCGGCTTTAGCGTGTCGGGATATTCGGGCACCGCCACCGTCAGCCTGACGTCGCAGGCGCGGGCAAGCTCGGTGTCGGGCGCGGTCACGCCGATCGCGTTGGCGCGGTAATGCTTGGCCAGTTCGACGGCCTCAATCACTTCGCGGGTGCGTCCGGTCGCCGAAATGGCGATCACCAGGTCGCCGGGCTTCAGGGTCGAGGCGGTCATCCGCATCAGATAGGGGTCGCATTGGGCGCTGACTGTGATGCCATAGCGGAACAGCCGGTACTGGGTCTCCTGCGCCAGCGCCGAAGAGCTGCCGCCGAGGCCGAACACCGTGACCTGGCGCGCCTTGGCGATGAGCTCGGCGGCTTTCACCAGCTGCGCCGGATCAAGCTGCCGTTCGGCTTCCTGCAGCGCCCGGCGTGCCTCGCCGAACACGGCATTCCAGAACGGCATGCCATTGTCGCTGCTCACCGGCGGCGGCTTGCTCAGATAGAGCGCGCCGACGACCAGGCTCTGCGCCAGCTTCAGCTTGAAATCGCGCACGCCCTCGCAGCCGATGGCGCGGCAGAACCGGGTCACCGTCGGCTCGCTGACCTGGGCGCGCTGGGCAAGTGCCGCGTTGGAAGCGTCGATCGCGAATTTGACATCGTCGAGCACGACATCGGCGACGCGCCGCTCCGCCGGGCGCAATTCACTGTAGGAGTCCTTGACCAGCGAAATGATGTCGGGGATGCGCCTGTCGCGGCCATCGGGATCGTCGCCCGAGGTCAACCGTACATGGCCTTCAGCTTCGGTCATGGATCATCCCCGCCGTTTGTGGAACTCTACCTCTACCATGGTTTGCGCGGCCGGTTGCCTGCTTCGCCTCACGCGGGCGGTTCCGAAGTATGTAGGAAAGCAACATGCTTTTCAAGAAATGGAAAAGATAATTGAGACAACATCGTATCCCCAGTCAAGGCGACCGTGCCGACGAGCGCTACGGTCGCCACCTGACAGTAAAGTAGGATAGTTACAGACTGTTTTTGCGGACGAATGATCCACTGCATCGCGCGGCTCGCCCCCGCGAAGCGGGGGAGAGGTGGCCGCGAAGCGGCCGGAGAGGGGGCTTTCGTAGAGCGCGGTTCCCCCTCTCCGTCTCGGCTTCGCCGAGCCACCTCTCCCCCACTTTCGTGGGGGCGAGGAACCCAAGCCGGAATGAAGCCGCGATCCCTCTCCTGTCCTGCCGGACATCTCCTCCGCAAGGGGAGAGATTGGATGACGCTTAGGCTTTCGCCAACCACCAACCCTGAACGCAGGCGGATAAGGGGCAGCGCAGGCCAATGCGATTTGCCTTGATGTCAGCCCGTGCCCCGCGCGAGCCGGTCCGAACCGCCATCCAGCCACGCGATGTCGTCGGGCGAAAGCGCAATGTCGAGGGCCTGCAGGCTGTCCTCCAGTTCGTCGAGCGTGCGTGGTCCGATCAGCGGAACGGACGGGAATGGCTGGGCCAGGACGTAGGCGAGCGCGACATGGATCGGGCTCTTGCCCAGCCTGTTGGCGAGCTCGATCGCCCGGTCGCGACGGCCGAAATTCTTCTCCGAGTACCAGACACGGACCAGCTCTTCATTGTCACGCTGGTCACGCCCGGCGCGGCCGGTGAAAAAACCCCTTCCCTGGCTCGACCAGGCGAAATTGGGCATCTGCCGGGCGGTCAGCCAGGCCTTCCAGTCATCACTGGAGGAGGTGACGCAACCCGGCCAGATCGGCACCAGCATCTCGGCCAGCGAAAAATTGTTCGAAAGCGCGCCAGGCTTCTGCTTGCCGGTCCGCTCGGCATAGGCAATCGCCTCGTCCATGCGTTCCCGCGTCCAGTTCGAGCCGCCGAACGGACCGCGGATGCGGCCAGCCCTGACCTCGCGGTCCATCGCGTCGACGAATTCGTCGACCGGCACGTCGGGATCGTCGCGGTGCATGAAATAGACGTCGACATGATCGGTCTGCAGCCGGTCGAGCGACTGGGTGAGTTGCTTGGCGATCACATCGGGATAGCAGAGCGGGGAGTGCGCGCCCTTGCCGATGACCACCGAGTGCTCACGCACGCCGCGGTTCTTCAGCCATTGGCCGAGCAGCGTTTCGGTGTAGCCGCTGCCATAGATGAAGGCGGTGTCGAAGACGTTGCCGCCGGCTTCGAAATAGGCATCGAGCAGGATCATGCCGGAGGAGAAGGTACGAAAATCCTCAAAACCGAGCGCCAGGCACGAGGCCGGCCTCGGCAGGCCCGGAATTTCGCGCTTCGGGATGGCGGTGCCGCCGGAGCGCAGCCGCCGGCCGGAGATGGTATTGACGCGTTTTTCGGACTTCTCGATTTCGTATTCGAGGCCGATGGCGGCGCGCCATTTGTCGAGCACGCGCAGATTGCCGAGGCTGTCGGCCCAGCCCATGCCCGGCCAGGCAAACTCCTGCTTTCCGGCCAGGATCGCCTCGCCGGCGGCGTCGACCTCGAACGCGTAGAGCCAGCGGTCTTCCCTGACCTCGACCACCTCCTCACCGCCCGGACGGATGATGCGGATTTCACCGATGCCGCCTTCCCTGCCGCTCGCATACCAGAAATCCGCGACCTCGATGCGGCCCCTGGTGCCAAGGATGCGCAGGACGTTGTCCTGGGCGAGCGAGATGCCGCAGGAGACTTCGGCGACGATGCCGCCGGGAAAATGCAGCAGCGCCGAAGCCCATTCGTCGACGCCGGACTGACCGAGATGCGCAGCACCGGCGACCTTGTCCGGCTCGGCGAAAGGCTTTCCCGATGCTGCCCCGGCAATCAGCCGCGCCATCGAAACGGGATAGCCGCCGACGTCGAGAATGCCGCCGCCGGCGAGATCGTTGGCATAGAGCCGGTGCTCCGGCATGAAGCCAGGCATGGCGAAGCCGAAGCTCGACTTCACCATGCGCACCTCGCCGATCGCGCCGGACCTGATCAGCTCGACCAGCTTTGCCGTCTGCGGATGCAGCCGGTACATGAAGGCCTCGCCGAGGAACGTACCGGCCTTGCGCGCCGCATGGATCATCGCGTCAGCCTCGAAGGCGGTCAGCCCCATCGGCTTTTCGCAAAGCACATGCTTTCCGGCCTCGGCCGCCCTGATCGCCCATTCGGCGTGGCTGGGGTGCGGCGTCGAAATGTAGACCGCATCGACGTCCGGGTCGGCGAGCAGAGCCTCGTAGCCGTCGAGGATGCGGGCGCCGGGGAAGTTTTCATTAAGGCCTGATTTGCCGGGATTGCGCGCACCAATGGCGACCAATGTGCCGGTGCGTGAATGGGCGACGCCGCCGGCAAAGGCCTTGGCTATGGTGCCGGGCCCGAGAATGCCCCAGCGGATTTTTTGCGGTTCGAACGTCATTTTAGATCTCCTTGGGGTCGCCTCGGCGTCGCGAGTTGGTGAAAGAAAAATTGCGTGTCCTGGTGTGCATGTCGTTGTGCCAAACCGCTGCGCGGTTCACGCCCGAGGGCATGCTTTTGGGCGACTTGCACTAGCGAATGCGAGCACCTGACTTGTCGAAGAGAAGCGACCGGCCGGCCTTGATCGACACCACCATGTGGTCCCCGCTCGCCCGCTGCCGCGATGCCTCGCGCTCGATGATCAGTTCCTCTGGTCCGGCATTGGCATAGATGTAGCTCACCGATCCGAGGTGCTCGGCGACGTCGGCCTTGACGGCGATATCGCAATCGCCTTCGCCGGTATCGAAGAAATGCTCCGGCCGCACGCCGAGCACGACCTCGGCGCCGACCGCAGGCGGGGCGCCCGACAGCGGTTTCCGCAGCCGAGTGCCGCCATGGTTGGCGAGTTCGACGACCGTTGCATCGCCGTCGTTGCCGACCACTTGTGCGGCCAAGAAATTCATCTTCGGCGAGCCGACGAAACCGGCGACGAAGCGGTTGGCCGGGTCGTCATAGAGATCGAGCGGCGCGCCGATCTGCTCGATATTGCCGGCGTTGAGCACGACGATCCTGTCGGCCAGCGTCATCGCTTCGGTCTGGTCATGCGTCACATAGATCATGGTGACGCCGAGCTCCTTGTGCAGGCGCGAGATCTCGACCCGCATCTGCACCCTGAGCTCGGCGTCGAGATTGCTCAGCGGCTCGTCGAACAGGAACACCTGCGGCTCACGCACGATGGCGCGGCCGATGGCGACGCGCTGGCGCTGGCCGCCCGACAATTGCCGCGGGCGCCGTTTCATCAGCTCGGCGATGCGCAGGATCTTGGCGGCCCGCTTCACCCGCCGCTCGGTGTCGGCTTTCGGGTTGCCGTTCATTCTCAGCCCGAAGCTCAGATTCTGCTCGACGCTCATATGCGGATAGAGCGCGTAGGACTGGAACACCATGGCGATGCCGCGGTCGGCCGGCTCGACATCGTTCACCAGCTTGCCGCCGATGGCGATCTCGCCGCCGCTGATATCCTCGAGCCCGGCGATCATCCTGAGCAGCGTGGATTTTCCGCAGCCGGAGGGGCCTACGAAGACGACGAACTCGCCGTCCTCGACGTCGATGTTGGCGCCGTGAACGATCTCGAAGACGCCGAAGCGCTTGACGACATTTTTGAGTGTGACCGCTGCCATGTTTATCCTATTTGATGGCGCCGGCGGCAATGCCGGCGACGAAATGGCGCTGCAAGAGCACGAACACGACGAGCATCGGCACGGTGAGCATCACGGCGCCCGCCATGATGCCGCCCCAAGACACTTTGGTGAGGCCGATCAGCGTGCCGAGCGCCACCGGCGCCGTCATCGCGCCGGGCTTGGAATTGATCAGCAGCGGCCAGAGATAATTGTTCCAGGAGGCAAGGAACAGGATGATGGCGAGCGCCGCCAGCATCGGCCGCGCCAGCGGCAGTGCGACGAACAGGAAGATCCGCCATTCCTTGACCCCCTCGACCCGAGCGGCGTCGAACAGATCGCCCGGCATCATCGAGAAGCTCTGCCGCATGAACAGCACGCCGAGCGAATTGAACAGCGGCGGCACGATCAGCGCGACCCAGGTGTTGGCGAGCTTGAAGTCGCGCGCCACCATGATGAATTGCGGGATCAGCACGACAGCATAGGGAAGCGTGATGGTGCCGAAGATGATGGCGACGACGGCGCCCTTGCCGAAGAACTGGTAGCGCGCCAGCGCCCATCCGGCCATCGAGGTGAGCAGCACCGACAGGAACGTATAGGTCACCGCCACCGAGACGGAGATGCCGATGGCGCCGATGAAATTGGTGTCGCGCTGCAGATTGCTGACGTTGTCGAGGAAGCTGCCGTGCGGCAAAAGCTCGATGCTGGGGCTGAAAATGCCCCTGTCGGGCATGGTCGAAAAGATCACCATCATCCACAGCGGAAACAGCCAGATCAGCGCCAGCGGCGTCAGGAAAAGATGCAGCGCGATGCTGCGTCCCAATCTGGATGAAGACTGGCTGGATGAAGACCGGCTGGACGAGGAACGGCTCGAAGCGGAACGTGAACTCATTTCGGCTCCCTCGTCAGCCACAGTTGCACCAGCGAGATGGCGATCGCCAGCCCGGCCATCGTGTAGGCAATGGCCGAGGCGTAGCCGAAATTGAGCGACCTGAAACCCTGGCGGTAAAGCAGCAGCCCGAGCGTTTCGGTGCCGCCGCCCGGCCCGCCGCGCTCGGTGATCAGGAACGGTTCGGTAAACAGCTGCATGGTGCCGATGATCGACAGCACGGCGCAGAAGACGATGATCGGCTTGAGCAGCGGCAGGGTGATGTAGAAGAACTGCTTGAGCTTGCTGACGCGGTCCAGCGTCGCCGCCTCATAGACATCCTGGGGGATGGACTGCAGGCCGGCGAGCAGGATGATGGCGTTGTAGCCGGCCCAGCGCCAGGTCACCGCGATCATGATCACCGCCATCGCCGGGGTGACGTTGGAAAACCAGTCGATACGCGGCAGGCCGATGCTGTTCAGCAGCTTGTTGATGATGCCGTAGTCGAGATTGAACATCAGCCGGAACACCGCCGAATAGGCGACTTCGCCGACCACGACCGGGGCGAAGAAGGCGAAGCGGAACAGGCCACGGGCCTTGAGCAGCGGCGAATTGAGCAGCACCGCCATGACGATCGCCAAAGTGATCATCACCGGCACCTGGATGACCAGGATGAGCAGCGTGTTCTTCAAGGCGTTGAAGAAAGCCGGGTCGCCGATCAGCCGGCCCCAGTTGAAGGTCGGCGCGAACCGCCACGGCACGGTGCGCGTCGCCTGGAAGGAGATCAGGAACGAGCTGATGATCGGCCACAGCCAGAAGATCGAGAAGATCAGCAGATAGGGCGCGAGGAAGCGGTACGCCGTGGCGTTCTGATAGCGCATTCTTTCTCCTTCCTGTCTCGCGCTGGAACGCGGGGTTAATGATGCGGCTGCAAACGGCGGATCATGAACTTCTGGTGAGGACCAATTTGTCGAAAATCAGCGCCGCCCCTCATCGCCCTGCCGGGCACTTCTCCCCGTATAGGGACGGGGAGAAGGGGCTTGGCCGCAACGCTGGCGCCCCCCTCTCCCCGTTTTCACGGGGAGAGGGTAAGGGTGAGGGGCAGCGCAAGCGCCCGGAATGGGCAAGGTGAGGGCGAATTCAAATCCGTCTTCGACTCCGGCCAGGCATCCATTTCACTCTTCGACCGGCAGGCCGGTCGCCGAGGCGATCTGGCTTGCGGCATCGTCGAGCGCCGCCTTGGCGTCGGGATAGCCGCCGCCGAGATATTTGGTCTGCACCGCGCGGACGATGATTTCCGCGTCGCTCTGGAACGGGGTGCCGCGGCTGGGGACGACTTTTGGCAAGGTGCCGAGAATGTCCTTCCACACCGCCTGGCCGCCCCAATAGGGCTGGCCTTCGGAGACATAGGGGTCATCGAGCGCCGAGATCAGCGACGGCACCAGGCCAAAACCCTTCAGCATCGCTATCTGGCCCTCGTTGGTCGCGAGGGAGTATTTCAGGTAGGCGTAGGCGGCCTCCTTGTTGTTGGACACCGAGGTGATGGCGAGCGAGGAGCCGCCGAGATTGGCGGCGCGCGGGCCGTCGGCAGTGAGGCCCGGCATCAGATAGACGCCCCATTTGCCGCTGCCGTCGGGCGACTCGGTGCGTATGGTACCCTCGTACCAGCCGCCATACAGCTGGCTGGCGACCTTGTCGGCGGTATTGTTGGTGATCTTGGTGCCCCAGTCGGCCGAGGTGATGATGCCGGCGTCCTTCATCTCCTTGATCTTGGTCATCGACGCCACGCAGCCCGGCTGGTTGACGGTGATCGACTGCCCGTCGGCGGCGAAATAGGCGCAGCCCTGCTCGTTGGCGATCATGCGGAAGAATTCGGAGTCGCCGTTGAAATCGGCGTTGGTCATCGTCACACCGGGATTGGCGGCCTGGATCTTCTTGCCGGCGGCAATGAAATCGTCCCAGGTCTTGATCGAAGACGGATCGACGCCGGCCTTCTCGTAAAAATCGCGGCGATAGTACATCGCCACCGGGCCAGAATCCCACGGCATCGCATAGGCCTTGTCTTCCACCTCGAGCTCGGTGCGCTTGAAATCGGGGAATTTTGCCTGGTCTTCGGCGGTATATCCGAGCGTATGGAGGTCGACGAAGCAGTCCGGGAACTGGCTCCAGTAGTTCTCGGCTTCGCCGTTCTCGATCGTCACGATGTCAGGCAGTCCCTCGCCGCCGGCGGCGCAGCCGGCGATCGACTTGTCGTAGGTCGGCTGGTTGCCGAGATCCTGGACCGTGACCTTGATGTCGGGGAACTGCTTGTTGAAGCCTTCTATGGTGGCCTTCAGCGACGAAGCGGCGACGTTCCAGCTCCAGATCGTGATTTCGCCGGACTGCGCAAAGGCCGGGGCAGAGCCCAGGGCAAGCGCGAGCGCGGCGCAGGTCAGTGTGATGCGCATTGAAATCCTCCCATTTCATTTGCTCTCTCTTCGCGAGCATGGCTAGACTAGGGGCTGGGGAAGGCTTGTCCGCGACAAAAGGAATAAAGAATGGGCGGAAAGTAAGATGCCGGAAAGGCCGTTCTACCAGCCCGGCGCCAGCAGCGTGGAGGGTCTGCCGCTGCTGTTGCAGATGTTTCACACCCAGCCCCTGGTGATGCTGAAGCCGCATTGGCATGCCCAGGTCGAAGTGAATTTCATCGTCCGCGGCGCCGTGCACTACCGTATGGTTGAGCACGAGATCTCGCTTTCGGCCGGCGACATGGGCCTGTTCTGGGGCGGCCTGCCGCACCAGATGGACGATGCGTCGGACGACGCCGTCTATGCCGGCGCGCATCTGCCGCTGGTGCATTTTTTTCGGCTGCACCTGCCCGCGGACGTCCGCAACCGGCTGATGACGGGCGCGACATTGGTGACCAATGCCACCGATCGGTCCGACAGCGACAATTTCGAGCGCTGGAACCGCTATGTCCGCTCAGGCGATGCGGGCAAAGCCGAGCACGCCGTCAACGAGCTCTTGCTGCGGCTGGAGCGGGTGCGCTTCGAACCTTATCGGCTGGTACCCGAAACGCCGATCGAGCAGGAAGCGGGCAGCCCCTTCGATCAGCAATCGCTGCGCAATGTCGGGCGCATGTGCGACTTCATCGCCGAGAATTTCCTCTATGACATCGACTGCGTCGATATCGCGGCGGCGGCCGACATCCATCCCAAATACGCGATGAGCATTTTCAAAAAGTCGACCGGCATGACGCTCAACGAATATGTCAATTTGTTGCGGCTCAGCTACGCCCAGGCTCTGCTGATGCACCAGGACGCCAACGTGCTGCGCGTCGCCATGGACTCCGGCTTCGGCTCGCTCAGCGCCTTCAACAAGTCGTTCCGCAAGCTGGCCGGCATGTCGCCGTCGGATTTTCGCAAAGGCGCGGGCGTCAGATAGCGATGCTCAGGGCATGGCCAGCCGCCGCGCTCGAATCAGGAAGCCGTTTGTATTGTAATCTGCACTACGGTCAGCTATCTCTCTGGCAGGAGATGCACATGGCCACCAACGCTGAACGCAAGGAACACCCGATATCGATGCGCCTGCCGGCGGCTGATATCGCGATGATCGATCGTGCGGCCGGCCTGCGCGGCCGTTCGCGCACGGATTTCATGCGCGACGCAGCCGTTCGCGCGGCCGAGGATGTGCTGATGGAGAGCCGGCTGATCCGCATGAACTCAGAAGGTTTCGCCGATTTCATGGCGGTCTTGTCCGGGCCGGCGACGCCCGTGCCCGAAATGGTCGAACTGGTGAAGCGTCCCGCACCTTGGGAGCCAGGCTATGTTGCGAAAATCTGACCGTTCTCTCCGCTCCCGAACCGCTGACCGCAGCCCACGATTTTTCCGAGTTCAGTTGTGGAAAGCCGACGCTTGATCATTGGCTCAAGACCCGAGCCCTTTCGAATCAAGAGAAGGGCTTCACCGCCGTGCTGGTCGTTCATGCGGCAGGCCGTGTTGTCGGCTATTATGGCCTTGCGCCGACAGCCGTCATTCCTGACATCGTGCCTCGATCCATTCGCACCGGCCAACCTCCCGATCCCGTGCCCTGCCTGCTGCTCGGCCAGCTGGCCACCGACGCCGGCTGGGCCGGCCGCGGCATCGGAACCGGTCTGGTCAAGCACGCCCTGCAGCGCTGCGTAATGGCTGCGGAGCTCGTCGGCGGCCGCGCGCTCCTGGTCAACGCCATCGATCCCGAGGCCGCCGCATTCTGGCAGCGGCGTGGCTTCATTCCGCTTAGGGATGACCCGCTCATGCTATTCCGCTCGATTGTGGCGATTGCCGCTTCGTTGGCCGATGCGCATGGATGAAGATCGGCCGGAAACGGCTACGGCTAGCGCCAGTTGAGCGCGCCCCAAAAACGCACCACCGGCCCTGAGGCCGGTGGTGCTCTCTGGACCGTCTGTAGGGGCAGGACCGTTCCAGGGGATCCCTTAGGATCGGACTCGAATGTTGGCTTTTTCTTGACCCACGGCATCGGCCGAACAGATGAAGGAGCCCGCCAACCGACCAAGAATCTCGAGGCTACGAGGCGCCGCAGCGCGGCGGACGGATTTGCAATTCTATTCGGCAGCGTCGGGAATTTCGGAGGTGTCGTCGGAAGACTCTACCGGATCATCCGCGGCCGTTCTTGCCAGGAACTTGTCCAAGGCTGCCTGCAAGGACAGGGTGGCCTGCGGCGAGGCCGGCGTCGTCGAAACGACAGCCATTGCATGAGCAATTCCCCGAGTGGACTTATCCCTGGCCGCCGCAGACGTTGCGGCTCCGTGTCCCTGCGATCCGGCCGCGGCCGAGTTGCCGCCGTTGCCGTTGCTTGCGCCGTTACCCTTTCCGCCGCCATTGCCGCCGGGTCCGGCGAGGACTGGAGACGCGACAAGGGCGAGAGCGGCGACCGCTGCGAACAGACTGGTTCGAGTTTTCATAATTCCTCCTTCGAGCCGCCCTCCCGCCAGGATGATTCCGGACTATGATATGAGGACTATCTAATATGATGGTCCACTACTTAGCCAGTTTGGTTTAAATACACCTGTCCGCAAGGGACCTTGGTCCGAAATTGAAAAGCAAAAGTCCTAACTCTATTGGGGGTATTCCGAGCGGCGAACGAAGCGCCTGCAGGCCAAAGGCAGCCGGCAAACGACGAGCTCGCTCCGCCTGCTGAGTGATGCCGTGCAGCCCAAACGCGAAAAAGCCGCGGCGAACCGCGGCTTTTCGATGCTTGATTCCCGCTTGGGAAACTGGAGCGGGTGAAGCGATTCGAACGCTCGACCCCAACCTTGGCAAGGTTGTGCTCTACCCCTGAGCTACACCCGCTCGCGCGGCTTTTGGGCCGCAAGCCGCGCCTATATGGCTGAAGGGCGCGGCGATTGCAACAGGGAAATCGCAGGTTTTTTGGGCCGCAGCCGGCGGCGTAAACGAGCCTTCCCTGGCGCGGACAGGAGCGCAATCGGCAGCCTTGCTGCGCAACGGTCTTGTCTCGGCCGCGTCATTAGCCGTAAACGGCATGATCCAAACCGCGACAACAAGCCAAACCGCAACAACTGGAAAGTCCGACAAGAAACGACAATGCCGAAAACCGAAGCCGAGCTTTTCGCCTTTCTCGCCGATCTCGGGATCGAGGTCTCGACCCTGCGTCATCCGCCGCTGTTCACGGTCGCCGATTCGCAGGCGCTGCGCGGGGAAATCGCCGGCGGGCACACCAAGAACCTGTTTCTCAAAGACAGGAAGGACAATTTCTTCCTGGTCAGCGTCGATGAGGAGGCGGTGGTCGATCTCAAGCAGATCCACCAAATCATCGGCGCCGCCGGGCGCGTTTCCTTCGGCAAGCCGGAGATGCTGATGGAGCTTCTCGGCGTCGCTCCGGGCGCGGTCACCGTGTTCGGCGTGATCAACGATACGCAGTTGCGGGTCAAGGTCGTTCTCGACCAGGAGTTGATGCGCCATGCCGTCATCAACGCCCATCCGCTAACCAACGAGGCGACGACATCGATCGCCGCCGCCGACCTGGTCAAATTCGTCGAGGCAACCGGGCATGATGCTGTTATCTTGAAAGTCACGGCATGATCGCCACATGGATGACAATAAACCGACTTCTGAGCGAGAATTAAGGATGTTGCGCCGGGCTGGCGGCCGGGCGGCGACCGAAAGGGCACGAGATGAGCGACAACAATCAATTTGGCGGCCCATTTGGCGGCAATGGCGGACAGTATGCCACCACTGTGCAGTATGGCGGCACTGACGCCAGCCCCGCAAAAGTCGCGCTTGGCGACCCGCCTGTCGCCGTCGACGTCATCAAGGAGACGACGACCGCAGCATTTGCCGCCGACGTCATCCAGGAATCGCGCCGTCAGCCGGTGCTGGTCGATTTCTGGGCGCCATGGTGCGGGCCCTGCAAGCAGCTGACGCCACTGCTGGAAAAGGCGGTCACCGCCGCCGGCGGCAAGGTCAAGCTGGTCAAGATGAACATCGACGACCATCCTTCGATCGCTGGACAGCTCGGCATCCAGTCGATACCGGCGGTCATCGCGTTCAGGGATGGCCAGCCGGTCGACGGCTTCATGGGCGCCATTCCCGAGAGCCAGATCGCCGCCTTCATCCAGAAGGTCGGCGGCAAGGGTAATGGTGCGCCGCAGGTGGCCGAGGCGCTTGCCGCGGCCGCCGAGGCGCGCGCCGCCGGCGATGTGCAGACCGCGGCGGACATCTACGACGCGATCCTGGAACAGGCGCCGGAGACGATCGAGGCCATTGCCGGGCTGGGCGATCTGCTGTTCGAGGCCGGCGATGCCGAGGGCGCCGAAGCCGTGCTGGCGCGGGCGCCGGAAGCAAAAAAGGATGCGCCGCCGCTCGCCGCGCTGCGCGCCAAGATGGCGCTTGCTGCGCAGGCGGCAGCACTTGGCAATCCGGCCGAGCTCGAGCGACGCCTGGCTGAGAACCCCGGGGATCATCAGGCACGTTTCGAGCTTGCCATGATCCAGAACGCCAACGGCGAGCGCATGGCCGCAGCCGACAATCTGCTGGCGATCGTCAAGGCCGATCGCTCGTGGAACGACGACGGCGCCAAGACGCAGTTGCTGCAGTTCTTCGAGGCATGGGGCATGACCGACGAGGCAACGCTGGCGGCGCGGCGCAAATTGTCGTCGCTGCTGTTTTCCTGAGCGCAGCCTCAAGCTTGTTTTTGCGTAACGGTCTTGCGGTCGGCGACGGCTGCGCCAGATTAGGAGGCCTGACCGATCCGTTCTTCGCCTGGTGACGATTTTGGGTCAGGTTGCGGAGGGATGAGCGGGCTTGATGCGCTTCTTGAGGGAGCGAGCGGAGGTTTTGAAGTGCAGGCGGGAAACGCGCATTACCGGCTCGATACGGATTTGCCGCCGACGGTGCCAATCTTCCCGCTTGAAGGCGCCTTGCTGCTGCCGGGCGGCCGCATGCCGCTCAACATTTTCGAGCCGCGCTATCTGGAGATGGTCGACGAGGCGATCGCCGGACCGCGGCTGATTGGCGTCATACAGCCCAGCCTCGACGGTGCGCGGCGTGCCGACGGCGAACCGGAACTCTGCAATGTCGGCTGCGCCGGACGCATTATCGCGCTTTCAGAGAGCGGCGACGGCCGCTATCTGATTTCGCTGCAAGGTGTTTGCCGGTTCCGCATCGTGCAGGAGCTTGCGGTCAAGACTCCGTTCCGCCAGTGCCGGTTCGCGCCGTTTCTCGCCGATCTCGACGAAGATCAGGCCGAGACCGGGATCGACCGGCCGGCGCTGCTCAGGGCGTTTCGCGCCTATTTGCAGGCCAACGATCTTGAAGCGGACTGGGAAAGCGTCAGCCGCGCTGAAAACGCCATGCTGGTCAATGCGCTGTCGATGATGGCGCCCTACGGGCCGGCCGAAAAACAGGCGCTGCTCGAAGCGGCGGACCTGAAGACACGCGCCGAAACGCTGATCGCCATCACCGAAATGGCGCTGGCACGCGAAAACGAGGATTTCGGGTCGAGTTTGCAGTAGGTTGGGTGGAAAGACGCAGAGCCAGCTACGGAAGTCGGCGCCGCCCCTCATCGCCCTGCCGGGCACTTCTCCCCGTATAGGGACGGGAGAAGGGGCTGTCGGCAGCCTTGGCGGACATTCTGCAACGCGGGTGGTTGGCGAAACCGTCGATGAGAGCGTCCCTCTCCCCGTCATTATACGGGGAGAGGATGCCGGCAGGCAGGTGAGGGGCAGCGTCAACGCACGAAGACTGAGGACGGACGCGAGGACTGACAAAAATGGTGGATGGGCGTGACGGAAAGAAGGCCAATGTCGACCCAAAACTGCTGGAATTACTGGCCTGCCCGCTGACCAAGGGTCCGCTTAGCTGGGACCCGGAGCGCAGCGAACTCATCTCGAGGGTCGCACGGCTTGCCTATCCGGTGCGTGACGGCATCCCGATCATGCTGCCTTCGGAGGCGCGCTCGCTCCCCTTCGACGACGGATTGCCGCCGCCGCGGTTGGGTGGGCCGTCTTGAATGACGATCGGGAGGGAATGTCGGTAATTCCTCTCAGCGGCAACCTTGGATATTGGCCGACACGTCCCTCCTTTCGTCATCCCAGGGCGGAGCAGGAGCGAAGCGACGTCGCGAAGACCTTGGGATCCATGCCGTTACCCGGCGGCAGTGCTTCGGCGGACCAGAATCGAGCGCTTCATCGCGCCGACTGGCTGCGTAGCTCATGCTAGCTGAAAGGGTAGATGCCGCCGTTGCAAACATCAGCGCCATTCCGAGCCACTGCATTCTTCGGCGTATGTCACGGCATGGATCCTAGGGTCTGCGCTCCGCTTCGCGTCGCTCCGCCCTAGGATGACGAAGGCGTGGGTCCCTATTGAAAATTCCGCCCCTTGGGCATGACCCTTTCTGCCTTCCCCGATAGCGTCGCGATGTCCTGCCGGTCGTTTTGCACGACAGGTACATCAGGCTTCTCCTGCAAAAGCATGGACAGCCAAGGTGTCAGATCCTCGACCTTCTCGGCGACGATATGGATGACGTCCGATTCCGACTGCAGTTTGCCGGTGACGCGGACCAGCCGCGCGCCCATGACGATGGGCCGATAGCGGTTAAAAGTCCTTTCCCAGAGAATGACGTTGGCGACCGCCTGCTCGTCTTCCAGCGTCAGAAAAATCGCTTTGGCGTTGCCCGGCCGCTGCCGCACCAGGACAAGGCCGGCTACCGAAACGCGCTTGCCGTCCCGAACCTGGCCTAGGCGTGCATTGGGGATGACGCCGGAACGGTCCAGCCGCTGGCGCAGAAAGGCAAGCGGATGCGCCTTCAGCGACAGGCCGAGCGAGCGGTAGTCGTGGACGACGTGCTCGCCGAGCGGCATTGTCGGCAGCCTGGTCTCGGGCTCAAGATCGCGCAAGCGGATCGCCGGCCGGTCGAACAGCGGCAGGGTCTCGGCGGCACTCCTGCCGTCGAGCGCGCGGACCGCCCACAGGGCGTCGCGGCGGTCGAGGCCGAGCGAACGGAAAGCGTCGGCTTGCGCCAGCTTCTCGATCTCGTCGACATAGAGGCCTGAGCGCAGCCAGACATCGCGAACGGTTGCGTAGCCGTCGCCGCGTCTGGCGACAAACACCTCCATGCGCTCCTTCGACAGGCCCTTGACCTGGCGGAAACCCAGCCGGACGGCATGGCTGGTCCGGATGACGCCGCGCATTTCGGCATGGCGGTCGAGGATGCGGGTTGGATCGAAAGGCACTTCCTCCAGCGCGCAGTCCCAACCGGAAAAATTGACGTCGACCTCGCGGATTTCGACGCCATGGTCGCGCGCGTCGCGGACAAGCTGAGCCGGCTGATAAAACCCCATCGGCTGGGAATTCAGGATCGCGGCGCAGAACACGTCGGGATAGAAGGTCTTGAACCAGCAGGAGGCATAGACCAGCAGGGCGAAGGAGGCGGCATGGCTTTCGGGAAAGCCATATTCGCCAAAACCCTCGATCTGCTTGAAGCAGCGCTCGGCGAAGTCCTTTTCGTAACCCCGCAAAACCATGCCGTCGACCATCCGCTTGCGATAATTGCCGATCGTGCCGGTGCGCTTGAAAGTGGCCATGGCGCGGCGCAGTTGATCGGCCTCGCCCGGCCTGAAGCCGCCGGCGACGATGGCGATCTTCATCGCCTGCTCCTGGAACAGCGGCACGCCCAGCGTCCTGCCGAGGATCTCTTCCAGTTCCGGCTTGGGATATTCGGGTTTTTCCTTGCCCTGCCGGCGGCGCAGATAAGGGTGGACCATGTCGCCCTGGATCGGACCGGGCCGCACGATCGCCACCTCGATGACGAGGTCATAGAATGTTTTCGGCTTGAGCCGCGGCAGCATCGACATCTGGGCGCGCGATTCGATCTGAAAAACGCCGATCGTGTCGGCGCGGCAGATCATGTCGTAGACGTGTTTGTCCTCGGCAGGGAGGGTGGCCAGCACATAGGGCCGGCCAAAATCGTCCCGCGCATCAGGATAATGATCCCTAAGCAGGGTGAAGGCGCGCTGCAGGCAGGTCAGCATGCCGAGCGCCAGCACGTCGACTTTTAGGATTTTCACCGCGTCGAGATCGTCCTTGTCCCACTCGACCATCTTGCGCTCGTCCATCGCCGTCTTGATGATGGGCACGATCTCGTCGAGCCGATCCCTGGTGATGACGAAGCCGCCGACATGCTGCGACAGATGACGGGGAAAGCCCATGATCTCGTTGGCGCATTCGATCACCTGCCTTGTCGACGGATCGGTTTGATCGAGGCCGCCGGCCCTGGTCTCCTTTTCGCCGAGCTCCGAGGTCGACCAGCCCCAGATCGAGCTGGACAACGCGCTCCTGACATCGTCCGACAGGCCCATCGCCTTGGCCACTTCGCGCATCGCCGACCGGCCCCGGTAGCTGACGACGGCCGCGGCCAGCGCGGTGCGCTTGGCGCTGTATTTCGAGTAGATATACTGGATGACCTCCTCGCGCTTTTCATGCTCGAAATCGACATCGATGTCGGGCGGCTCGTTTCTTTCCTCGGAAATGAAACGCTCGAAAAGCGAATCGATCCGCTCTGGCCCCACTTCGGTGATGCCGATGCAATAGCAGACCACCGAGTTGGCCGCGGAGCCACGCCCCTGGCAGAGTATGCCCTGGCTGCGGGCGAATTTGACGATGTCGTAGACAGTCAGGAAATAGCGCGCGTAATTCAGGCGCTCGATCAAAGCGAGTTCCTCGCGGATGCGCCTGGTCACATCGGCGGGAACGCCTGAGGGGTAGCGTATCGCGGCTCCCTCCCGAGCCAGCCTTTCCAGTTCGGCCTGGGGCCCGAGGCCCGATTCCGTCGGTTCGTCGGGATAGTTGTATTGGAGGTCACGGAGAGAGAAGCTCAATTCGCCGGCAAAGCGCAGCGTTTCCGACAGTGCCTGCGGATGCCGCCGGAACAGCCGCGCCATCTCGATTGGCGGCTTCAAATGGCGCTCGGCATTGGCCGCCAGTTCCAGCCCCGCTTCGGCAACAGGCACGTTGAGGCGGATCGCCGTCAGCACGTCCTGCAACCGGCGCCGTTCGGACGTATGGTAAAGAACGTCGTTGGTCGCCATCAGCGGAATGCCTGATGTCTCGGCCATGGCCGCCGCCTGCTCGATGCGGTAGCGGTCGTTGCCATGATAATCCGGCGAAACGGCAAGCCGCAGGTTCTTGCCGAAGCGCTCTTTTAGGCGGCTGATCAGCCTGAGGTCCTCGGCCGGCGTCGACAGATCCGGCAGGATCGCCAGCGACATGAGATCGCCCCATTCGAAAAGATCGTCGCGGTAGAGGAGCGGTGCGCCCTTTTCGCTGTCGTCGCGCATATTGGCCTGCGTCAGCATGCGGCACAGATGGCCCCAGCCCTTGCGGTCCTGCGGATAGGCGAGAACGTCGGGCGTGCCATCGCAAAAAACCAGGCGGCAGCCGGGATGATAGGAAAGACCTTCCACCCTGGCCTGCTGCCAGGCGCGCACGACGCCGGCCACCGTGTTGCGGTCGGCAAGCCCGATCGACGAAAAGCCGAGGAACTTTGCCGCGACCACCAGCTCCTCCGGTTTCGAGGCGCCGCGCAGGAACGAGAAATTCGACTGGATGCCGAATTCGGCGTAGGGGACGACCGCCAGCGCGTTCATGCGAAGACCCCGTGCATGAACCAGCGCGGCGCCGCATGCGCGGCGCCGTAGAGACCCTGGCGATAAAGCCAGTAACGGCGGCCGTCGCTATCCTCGATGCGGAAATAATCCCGGGTCGCTTCCTGCCCAGCTGCCTGCCGCCACCATTCCGGGGCGATGCGTTCCGGTCCTTCGGCGCGCGCTACCCGGTAGAGTGCGCGCCGCCAGCGGAAGTTCAGCGGCGGTCCTTCAGGCATTTCGGTGGCCGGCACCTCGATCGGCTCGGGCGAGCGGAACAGCCGGATCGGCCGTTCCGGCCGCAAGACAGGCCTAGTGTCTTGTATCTTGCCCGGCATCTTGTCCGGCTGCTTCGGCGCAGAGACCCTTTGCGGCGCTTCCGCATAGGGAAGCATGGCGACGGCGCGCTCGGGCAGATGACTCTCGACGGCGACCGGTTTCAAAACCGCGCTGTGGCCGAGTCGGGCGCGGATGCGGTCGGCGAAAAGGGCGATGTCGGCGCCCTCGTCGCGCGTCTCGCCGGTCAGATCCGCCTGCTGCATGTCGAAGGTCGCGGCCGACAGCACCGAGAGGCGCACGAGATCGAAGCCATAGCCGGCATCGATATCCTGTTCGAGCGCGGCAAGCCTCTCGTGGAACAATTTCTGGATCAGCAACGGCTCGCGCAACGGCCGCGAGGTGCCGACGGCGATGCGGCTGACGGCGCCGTCGACGCGGAAAAGCAGCAGCGCCAGCCTTCTTGCGCCTTCGCCGCGGCGCTCGAGGTCCGCCTTCAACGTCGTCGCCAGCATTTTCACCAGCCGCTCTATTTCGTCGGTCAGCATGATGGGTTCGGCGAGATGGCGTTCGACCGAAAGCGGCGCCACCGGCAGGCGCGGCGACACCGCCTCGTCGAGGCGGCCGAGCGCCTGGTCGAGACGCAAAAGCAGCGATCCGCCGAAGCGGCGGGCGAGCGGCGCGCGCGGTGCTGCCATGACGGCGCCCGCCGTGCGCAGACCGACGCTTTCCAGGCTGGCGCGGATCTCAGGCTCGATGCGCAGCGCCGCCAGCGGCAAGGGTGCGAGAAGCGCTTCCTCCTCGCCACCGGGGACGATGCGGTCACCAGAAAACCGCGCTGCCGCCCAGGCAGCACCTGGTGTAGCGGCAAGGCCGGCGCGGACATCGAAACCCTGATGGAAAAAGCGCGACAGGATGTCGTCCAGCATCGCCCGTTCGCCGCCGAAAAGATGGGTACAGCCGGTGACGTCGAGGAACAGGCCATCGGCTGCGTCGATCGCCACCAGCGGGGTGTAGCGGTCGCACCAGTCGGCGAGGCTTTCGAGCAGGCGGCGGTCGGCCTCGGGATCGGCTTCCACGACGTCGATCGACGGATGCATGGCGCGCGCGTCGGCTATGCCCATGCCGCGCTTCAGGTGAAGCGCCTCAGCCCGCTCGTCGAGGGCGGCGATGCGCTGCGCGTTCGCCTGGCGATGGCTGATCACCAGCGGCAGGTGATCCGACCGTCGCGAACGCCAGGACCGCCCCAGACGCTGGCGCAGGATCCTTTCCGCGGCGAGATGCGGAAACCACAGGGACAGGATTCGCTGCCCGTTCTTCCCCGGTCCTTCTTTCCTCGAAACTGCGTTCATCGGGGTTCCACTCCAGTGTGAATTGTCCTGGCAAGGCGGTGCGGCTCTTGCCGATGCTGACGGTGAAGGCGGGACGGCCGATCGAGCCGGCGAGCGGCCCGGCGATCGTCTGGCGCGGTGCCGACGGCGCCGCCGACAGGACGAGGCGGACGGGTGCCGCCGTCGGCTCGGCCTCACCCGCCTGGCGCAGCAGGAACACCGGCCGGCCGGCGCTCTGTGCCCGGGCGTGCAGCCGCCGCGTCGCGGTGAGGTCCAGCCGCTGCGGACTGCCGCGGATCTCGAGGACGACGGCGGCGAGCGCCGTCATCCGGGCGGCCTCCTCGGCGGTCCACAGCGCGTCGAGGAGCCTTGGCGCCTCGGAAAACAGCAATTGCTCCGGCTCGATGCCGAAAAGGCGATGAAGCCCTGTGGCATAGGGGAAGCCGGCCTCGCGGAAGACTTCTGCGGTGCCAATCCACAGGACCGGTAGTCGCGACCCCTGTTTGAGGATCAGGCTGACGAGCGACAGGGCGAAGCCGGCGACGGCCCCGGCATCGCGGGTCGCGGCACCATGGATCTCGCTCAGCGCCGCCTTCGGCAGGCCGCCGCCGAGCGCGGTGTCGAGAGCTTCGGCGCCGGTGCGCAGAAACGCATCGGGCGGCGCCACGGCGAGGCCGCGGCGGACGATTGTCAGATCGTGAGGCGTGACATCAGCTGTTGGATTCCGGGGCGCATCAACGGGAGCGCCGGCCGGCGCCTGCAGGCGCTCGGGCAGCGTTCCCTCGATCTTCGCGATCTGGCGGCGCAGGGCAAAAACAGTCTCCCGCGCCACGGCGCTTGTCGCCATGACGGTCAGCTTCCACTCACAATTGTTCCTGTTATGTTCTAATAGATTCCAGAGGGCGGCCGAAGAGTCAAGCGGAGTCATGGGGAATTTATTCCTGCCGCACCTGGACGGCAACCCGGCCAATTGCCGAGTCCGGCGCGAAAGCCTATATGCCGGGATCAGAAGGACAATGCATGGCCCGCATCTACAAGACCCGCACCTGGCACGACCAGCTTTCGCCGTCGATGGAGGAAATGGAGTTCCTGGCGCTGGAGGCTTACGCCCATCTGCCGGAGGAGTTTCGCAAGCTGACCGGCGAGATCGTCATCCAGATCGCCGAATTCCCGACCGACGAGATCATGGACGATTTGTCGCTGGAAACGCCTTTCGACCTGCTCGGCCTATTCGAGGGGCGCGGCATCGCCGAGCGCTGGAATCCGCAGACCGGCGAGGGGCCGAACCGCGTCACGCTCTACCGCCGCGCCATCCTCGACTACTGGGCCGAGAACGAGGAGACGCTGGGCGACATCGTTACCCACGTGCTGATCCACGAGATCGGCCACCATTTCGGCCTGTCGGACGACGATATGGAGCGGATCGAAGAGGCGGCAGAATGAGGGCTGCCTGAGACCTGCACGCAGGTCAAGAAGCAGCGTCTCATTCCTTCGCGCCCCCTCTGTCCTGCCGGACATCTCCCCCACAAGGGGGGGAGATCGGCCGTCATCCCGGCTTTCGCCAATCTCCGACGTTCGGAAGAGGGCGCCGTCAGCGAAGCTGCGATCTCCCCCGTGTGGGGGAGATGGCCGGCAGGCCAGAGGGGGGCGCTGTCCCGCCAGCGTTTCAAAAGGGATTTGCGCAGTACGGCTGGTCTACCAGTCGCTGAGCTTGGTGCCAGGGCCGTATTCCTGGCCCTCGACATCCTTCACCACGGCCTGGCCGCAGCGCATGGTCTTGGTCTGCTTGTCGTAGGAATAGGTCGGCGAGCCGAACAGGTGCCAGCCCTTGTTCAGCGCCGCCGTCACCTTGTGGCAGAAGCTGGAATCGTCCGGGCCGGACAGAAAGCGGTAGAGTTTCATTCTTCTATTCCTGTGGTGAGTTGCCAATCATGGCCGCCTTGGCCAGCAGTTTCTCGGCCTGCGCCAGATGTAGCCGTTCGAGCATCTTTCCATTCAGCGCAATGACTTGCCTGCCGGCATTTTCGGCAAGCGCGAAGGCATCCTTGACCGCACGCGCCTCGGCCACGGCTTCGGCAGATGGCGCAAAGGCGCGGTTTGCGGCATCGATCTGGGCCGGGTGGATCAGCGACTTGCCGTCGAACCCCATGGCGGCTGCTTCCGCGCATTCGCGCGTAAAAGCGTCCAGATCGCGAAAATCGTTGAAGACACCGTCAAGCAGGTCGAGGCCGCCGGCGCGCGCGGCGAGCACCATCTGCATCAGCCAGGGTGTGAGATAGCGCCGGTCGGGCGTGGCGAGAATGCCGGTATCCTTGACCAGGTCGTTCGTTCCGGCAACGAAACAGACCAGCCGCGAGGCCGGATCGCGGCCAAGCTCGGCAATCGGACCGATGTTGAGCAGCGCCTTGGGCGTCTCGATCATCGTCCATAGTTTCACCTCGTCGGGTGAAAAATTGTCGTCGAGGACGTCGCCGGCTTCCAGGACGTCGCGCGGCGTGTCGACCTTGGGAAGCAGAATAGCGTCGGGCTCGCAGCTTGCCGCAGCCAGCAAGTCCTTGGCGCCCCATTCGCTGGAGAGCGGGTTGATGCGCACGACCATTTCGCAGCGCAGGTTTCGGCGGTGAGCGAAAATATCAGCCAGTTTTTCGCGCGCAAAAACCTTGTCGGAGGGGGCAACGGCATCTTCGAGATCGATAATAACGGCATCGCAGGCCAGCGACGAGATCTTGGCCAGCGCCTTGTCGTTCGAGGCAGGGACGTAAAGCGCCGAGCGGCGCGGGCGGTAGGTTTCGGCCATGCCTGATCTATGCCGCCTGGAGGCGATCGAAGCAAGCAGTCTGGCTCCTACGCCGGGCCAATCGCCGCTTCAGGTGAAGGATCACGGCTCAATTCCAGCTTGGGTTCCTCTCCCCACTCTCGTGGGGCGAGGAACCCAGGTCTTGAGAGTTTGAGGGGCAGCACTCGCTCCTCTACCCTGCCGCCCTGCACGAAAACTGCACGGGATTGCGGAAAATCTCCTCGGACCCGCCTCGCTGCCTGCATTTCGGCCGGCGATACAGGCGGCATGCAAGAGCGCGAAAAGTCCCGTTGGCCCCTGCCCCTCCGCAATGACGGTTGCTGGCTCGTCGATCCGCCGCGGACGCACCGTTCGGCGGCTCTCTTCCCCTTCATCCGCAAATCTTCGCCCCCCGGCCGGATCAAAGCCGCGGAGAAAGCCCGATCATGACATCGTTGCTTACCGCCGCGCCGGGCACTTGCGCGCGCTTCGGCGTTGCCGTCCTGCTTGCCGCGCTGGCCGATTTTTTCTTCTACGGCCAACCCGTCGGCATCACGCTTTTCCTGTTCGGCATCACGCTGGCCGCCGCAGCGGCGGCGATCCAGCCGTCGGCGCTCAGCGCCGGCCGCGCCTGGTTCAAACCCGTTGCCCTGCTTGTCGGGCTGCTGCCGCTGGTTGAAAATGTCAGTGCGCTGTCTGTCGCGATCGGGCTTGCGGCGCTGGCCGTCTTTGCGTTTTCGCTGGTCGGGCGGCTGCGGCGCGGGTTTGCCCGCATTGCCGGCCAGGTCGCGCTGTTCCTGCTCGCAGCGCCGTTTCGGTTCGTCCACGATTTCTTCCGCTGGCGCAAGGCGGCGCGGCGGCTTGGCCGGCGGCGCATCGGCTTTGCGGCGATCGCCGTCTGGATCATGCCGCTGACCCTGGGCGCAGTGTTTCTGGCGCTGTTCGGCGCCGCCAATCCGGTTATCGAATACTGGCTGTCGCTGATCGATCTCCACGCACTGCTCGACCTCATCCAATTGCCGCGGCTGGCCTTCTGGCTGCTCGTGCTTGCCGGCGTCTGGGCCTTTCTGCGCCCGCGCCTGCCGCGCTTTTTGCACCGCATTGCGCGTCGAGCGTCACCTGTCCCTGTCAGCGGGGTGACGACGACGACAAAACCCGCCAAGGCGATCGAGAACATCTTCGGCAAGGCCGCCATTCTTCGCGCGCTGATGGTCTTCAACATCCTGTTCGCGATGCAGACCGTGCTCGACGCCACCTATCTGTGGGGCGGCATCGCCCTGCCAGACGGGCTGACCTACGCCGCCTATGCGCATCGCGGCGCCTATCCGCTGATCGTCACGGCGCTGCTCGCCGCCGGTTTCGTGCTGGCGGCGCTCAGGCCGGGAAGTGCCACTTCCAGCGATCCGTTCATCCGCCGGCTGGTCTATGTCTGGGTGGCGCAGAACATCGTGCTGGTCATCTCGTCGATCCTGCGGCTTGAACTCTATGTCGGCATCTATGCGCTGACCTACTGGCGCGTCGCCGCCTTCGTCTGGATGGGGCTGGTGGCGGCGGGCCTCGCCCTGATCATCGCCCGCATCGCGCTCGGAAAATCCAATGAATGGCTGCTTTCCGCCAATCTTCTGACGCTATCGGCGACGCTTTATGCCTGCTCGTTCATCAACTTTGCCGCCCTGATCGCCAACTACAATGTCGAGCACTCATTCGAAATGACCGGCCACGGCAGCGAGCTCGATTTCTGGTACCTGCGTTCGCTCGGTCCCAGCGCCCGACCGGCGCTCGATCGCTTCCTCGAGCAGCAGGCCAGGACCAATGCGGCCAGTGTTTTCCCCTATCGCGAACTCGTCCGCTTGCTGGGACAGGACGAGGCCCGCTACCGCGCGGCCCAGGAAAACTGGCGCGCCTGGAGCTTTCGCGACTGGCGGCTGCTTCGCACTCTCGACACGTCTATCCCGTTCGTGGTTCCTCAGGGCTCCGAACCCTTCGTGCCGGGCCGCTGATCGATGCCGCATCACATCCTGATCGCCGACGATGATCCGCACATCCGCGAGATCATCTGCTTCGCGCTCGAAAAGGCCGGCATGAAAACGGATGCGGTAGCCGACGGCGCCGCCGCATTGCAGGCGATCGAGCGCCGCGCGCCCGACCTTGTCGTGCTCGACATCGGCATGCCGGAGATGGACGGGCTGGAGGTCTGCCGGCGGCTCAGGCACACATGCGATGTGCCGGTGCTGTTCCTGTCGGCGCGTGATGATGAAATCGACCGCATCCTTGGGCTCGAAATGGGTGGCGACGACTATGTCACCAAGCCGTTCAGCCCGCGTGAACTGGTCGCACGCGTCAACGTCATCCTGCGGCGCGCTCGCCCGACAAAGGCCGAACCGGCCGACGACAGGCAATTTTTGCACGGCCGTCTGGCTTTGCTGCCGGCCAGCCACGCCGCCAGCTTCGACGGCAGGCCGCTGCTGCTGACCTCGATCGAATTTGCCATCCTGAAGGGGTTTCTGGCGCGCCCGGCGCATGTGCTTGGGCGCGACATGGTGATGGCCAATGCCTATGCCGGCAACATCCATGTCGCCGACCGCACCGTCGACAGCCATATCCGCAACATCCGCGCCAAGCTGGCGGCGGTCGGCTGCACGGATGTGATCGAAACCGTGCATGGTGTCGGCTTCCGGCTCGGCCGGTGCGGCGCGTGACCGCGCATAAATGGCGGCCGCGCCTCGCCACCATCGTAGTCGCCATCCTGATCATGGTGATGGCGCTGCCGCTGGTCGGCCTGTTCTTCTTCAGGCTCTACGAGAATCAGCTGATCCGCCAGACCGAGGCCGAGCTGATCGCGCAAGGTGCCGCCCTTGCCGCCATCCTTGCGCAAGAGGTCCGCGACGCCGGCATCCCGGCGGAAAAGCTCGGCGCGGCCGTGCCTGCCGACAGCGACAATCCGGACTCTCCCTACCGGCCGATCGAGCCAAGCCTCGATCTCGCCTCCGACAGGGTTCTGGCGACCCGGCCTGCGGCGACGGCCGCCACCGTCGATCCCGCCTTCGCGGCGATCGGCGCGCGGCTGGCGGGCATTCTTGCCGAGACGCAGAAAACCACGCTTGCCGGCTTCCGGCTGCTCGACGCAAAAGGCGTCGTCATCGCCGGGCGTGAGGAGGTCGGCCTCTCGCTCGGCGCTGTTGCAGAGGTTCGCGCAGCACTTGCCGGCCGCTATGCCAGCGTGCTCCGGCAGAGGATCTCCGACGAGCCGCCACCATCGCTCTATTCGGTCAGCCGCGGCACGCGAGTCCGCGTCTTCGTCGCCATGCCGGTCGCCGTCGACGGCAAGGTCGCCGGCGTGGTCTATCTGTCGCGAACGCCGAACAACATCGTCAAGCATCTTTATGGCGAGCGCGGCAAGGTGGTGCTGGCGGCGATCGCCATCCTCGGCGGCACGATGCTCATCGGCCTGATCTTCCTGCGCACCGTCAGCCGGCCGATCTACGCGCTGATGGAGCGCACGAAACGCATCGCCGCCGGCGATCGCGCAGCGATCAGGCCGCTCGACCATCATGGCACGCGCGAGATGGCAGCACTGTCCGACGCCTTCCTCGACATGGCCGAAAAGCTGCATGCGCGCTCCGACAGCATCCAGACCTTCGCCACCCATGTCTCGCACGAGCTCAAATCGCCGCTGACGGCGATCCAGGGTGCGGCCGAACTGCTGCGCGATTCGGGTAGCGCGATGGACGAGGCCGAGCGGCGGCGGTTTTCGGACAATATCGTAACCGACGCCGAACGGCTCAATTTGCTGGTGCGCCGTCTGCTCGACCTGGCGCGCGCCGAAAATCTTGCGCCCAGCGGCGAAAGCACATCGCTCAGTGCGGCCCTGGCGCTGTTGCCGACCGAGGACAGGCTGGCGCTTCGTATTGAGGGGGGCGGCGAGACCGGCATGCGCATCTCGGCCGAGAACGCGGCCATCGTGCTGGCCAATCTCATCGACAATTCGGCGCGGCATGGCGCGACGCTGGTTTCGATCACGGCGGCGAGCGCAGGTGGCAAGGCGACGATCCAGGTGAGCGATGACGGCGCCGGCATCTCGCCCAGCAACCGGGCGCGCATCTTTGAGCCATTCTTCACCACGCGCCGCGATTGCGGCGGCACCGGCATGGGCCTCGGCATCGTTCTGGCCCTCCTGAAAGCGCATGATGGCACGATCCGCCTGGTTGACTCCGAGCGCGGCGCGCGCTTCGAGATCATCCTGCCGGCTGTATGAATTGGAGCCTGATCCAAAAACCGGCTTTCGGGATCATGCTTTAGAACTGGAGAAGCGAAAGTGCGCCACGACGTCGTCATCATCGGCGGAGCCATCGTCGGCTCCTCGATCGCCTATTATCTGCGCGAGGAAGGGTTTTCGGGCTCGATCGCGCTGGTCGAGCGCGACCCGCAATTCGCCCATGCGGCGACGACGCTGTCCTGCGCTTCGATCCGCCAGCAGTTTTCGATTCCGGAAAACATTCGGCTGTCGCAGTTCACACTGAAACTGTTCCGGCGGCTGACGGAAGAGTTCGGGCCGGATGCCGATATCGGCTTTCGCGAAGGCGGCTATCTCATCCTTGCTGGCGAGAACGGGCTGCCGATCCTCAAGGCCAATCACCAGACGCAGTTGGCCGAGGGCGCCGACATCGTGCTCGAAGATGCGGAGGCGCTCGTCCGCCGGTTTCCGTGGCTGTCGGCCGAGGGCATCACCGCCGGCGCCTATGGCCGCACGGGCGAGGGCTGGTTCGACGCGCATGCCATGCTGATGCTGTTCCGCAAGGCGCTGCGCGACAAAAACATCGATTTCATCACCGCCGATGTGACCGGCATCGAACGGCAGGGCGACCGTGTCACCGGTGTCAGCCTCGACAATGGCGAAAGGCTCGAGGCCGGCATCGTCGTCAACGCCGCCGGGCCGAATGCCGGCAAGGTTTCGGCAATGGCCGGACTGCTGCTGCCGGTGGAACCGCGCAAGCGCAATGTCTTCATCTTCGAGGCGCGCGAGAAATATGCCGACATGCCGCTGCTTGTCGATCCCTCAGGCATCTATGTCAGGCCGGAAGGCTCGGTCTACATCACCGGCGGGGCCGAACCGGAAGAGGGCGACGGCCCCGCCGACGCGAGCGATTTCGAGCCCGACTGGCCGTTGTTCGAAGAGGTGATCTGGCCGGTGCTGGCGACCCGCATCCCGGCCTTCGAGGCGATCAAGCCGACGCGCGCCTGGGCCGGCCATTACGATTACAACACGCTCGACCAGAACGCGGTGATCGGCCCGCATCCGCAGGTGGAAAATTTTCTCTTCGCCAACGGTTTTTCCGGCCACGGCCTGCAACAGGCGCCGGCGGTCGGCAAGGCGCTGGCCGAGCTGATCGTGCATGGCGGTTTTCGCACGGTGGACTGCTCGGCGTTTGGGTACAGCCGCGTCGCTGAGGGGCGGGCTTTCAGGGAATTGAATGTGATTTAACGCTGGCGCGAAGGATCGCGACAGGCTAGCCGTCAGCGCTCGCGGCCGAACCAGAACGCGTCGGCCATCCGCGTCATGCCGATCCGTTCGTAGAAGCCGACGGCGTCGGGCACGGAAATCAGTGAGATGGCGACGGATGGTCCGAGCTGCCGCCGCGCTTCGTCGAGCAGGCCCTTGCCGATGCCGAGCCCTTGCGCCGATTTGCAAACGGCGAGCTCGGAGATATAGCAGACCCATGAGAAATCGGTGATGCCGCGGGCAAGGCCAATCAGCGGCTTGTCAGCCGCATCGAGGCGCGCCGTCAACACCAGATCGGCATTGGCAAGCATCGCCTTCAGGCGGAGGTCGTCATCGACAGGCCGGGTGACGCCGAGGCCGGATTCCACCAGCACGCGACGGAACTCGGCTGCGTCGAGCGCCGGTTCGCTGGCGTAGAGGACTTTGGGACGTGTTGTCATGCCGGCCAAGGTGCACCATAGGGCGGCAACTTTGAAGGGGTCCGTGCTCCAGAACCAAAGCCGGCCAAAAACAGCCGCCTTTTATTTGCCTGCAGCTTTGTGTAAACCGGGCGCCAACACATCCCCGCAGCGAAAAGAAGACGGGCAAGACCTATGGAAAAATTCACCAAGCTCACCGGCGTTGCCGCGCCGATGCCGATCGTCAATGTCGACACCGACATGATCATTCCCAAGGATTACCTCAAGACGATCAAGCGCACCGGGCTCGGCAGCGGCCTGTTTGCCGAAATGCGTTACAAGGACGACGGCTCGGAAAACCCCGACTTCGTGCTCAACAAGCCGGCCTATCGCAAGGCGCAGATTCTGGTCGCCGGCGACAATTTCGGCTGCGGATCGAGCCGGGAGCACGCGCCGTGGGCGCTGCTCGATTTCGGCATCCGTTGTGTCATCTCGACCTCGTTCGCCGACATTTTCTACAACAACTGTTTCAAGAACGGCATCCTGCCGATCACCGTCAGCCCGGAGGATCTGGACAAGCTGATGGACGACGCCTCGCGCGGCTCCAACGCAACGCTGTCGATCGACCTCGAAGCCAAGGAAATCCGCGGGCCGGACGGCGGCGTGGTCAAGTTCGACCTCGACGACTTCAAGCGCCACTGCCTCTTGAACGGCCTCGACGATATCGGCCTGACCATGGAGAAGGCCGACGCCATCGCCTCGTTCGAGAAGAAGAACGCCGAGCTGCGGCCCTGGGCCTGAGCGGTGCGATGACCCGGCCGCGACAGGCCGGGTTCGTGGCGGCTGAATGGAGGGGCAGGCATGACACGTTCGCTGCTTGCCGGCGCCTGCGCGCTGGCGTGGATTCTGATGCCGGTGGCTGGCGCGCAGGCACAGACCGATATGGTGCTCGTGCCGGCTGACGATGCGTCCGGCGGGGCCGCCGACCTGGGCGCGTCGAGCAACGCGGCCCTGGCCGAGGATGACAGCCAGGCGCCGGTCCCGTTCGAGAATGGGCAGCTGACCATCACCCAGCAGGAAGACTATGGCGAGAAGGTGCTGGCCTATGACGGCAAACAGCTGGCGCGCAATTACGATGTCTTCTTCGACAAAATTGTCGAGGTCGGCGGCGTCACGGTGGCGCTGGTCGATGTCGGCGACGGTGGCAATCAATGCGGTCCGGCCAAGGTGATCGTGTGGAAGCCGGAAGGCGGCACCATCCAGAGCACCACGGTCGAGCAGGATGAATGCGGTGCACCGCCGGCCGCGCTATCCGACAGCGCCATCTATTTCGTGCCTCATCTCTTGCCGGGCGAATCGAAGCCGGCGCTGCAATGGTCGCCGACCGGCGGGTTGTCGACCTCGGGCAATCTCACCTACATGCCGGAGCCGGGTACCGGCTGGAAAGATGTCGACCCGACGCAATACGACAGCATCGTCGATGCCTTCCATAACGAGGCCGTCTACAGGCAAGCCGTGACGCTGCTCGGCAAGGAGATGCCCGGCATTGCGACCAGCCTGCTGGTCGGCGGCGGCACCGAGAAGACCGCCTCGGGCGTCTTCTACGCCAGCGGCTGCATCCCCCATGATTGCGGCGGCGACGACGGCTTCATGGCGATCGATTCGGCCAACCACAAGCTCTATTTCGCCCGCCGCGGCGACAAGACCGAGCCGGATGCGTGGCCGGCTGTGAACACGTGGCCCGCCGAGGTCAGGGAAGCGATGGACAAGGCGCTAGGCTCGCCGAATTAGCTTCTCTGCTTCGTGCCTTCGTTCCCAAGGCGGGGCCGAGCGGCGGCAGTCGTAACCTTAGAGCATCGAAAAAAGCCCGGCGCATGGCCGGGCTTTCCGTCGAATAAAGACTTGTATCACTGGCCGTCGATCGCCGTGGCGATGCGGGCGATGGCCTGTTGATAGTTGCTCGCGTCGTTCCAGCCGGCAATTGCACCGAGATTCGCCTGCGCGCTGGCACCCGCCTGCCAACCATGAGCCTTGAGGAAGTTGGCTGTGGAAGCCAACGCAGTGGCCTTGTCGCGCAGATTTCCGCTGCCGACCCCGTATTTCAAAACATTTCCGGGCAGGAACTGCGTATGGCCAATCTCGCCATGCATGGCGCCGACCGACGAGGCGCTCAACGCGCCGCGATCAACCAGCTTCAGGGCTGCAACAGCATGCGGGTAGAAGAACTCCGGGCGGCGGCAATCATAGGCAAGCGTTACAATGGCGGAGACCGTATTCTGCTTGCCCAGGAAGGAACCGAAGCCGGTCTCCATACCCCAGATGGCGAGCAACACACCCGGCGTCACGCCGTAGGTCCGTTCGATCTTGTCGAACAGCGCCGCGTTCGACTTCTTCAGCGAACGGCCCTTGGAAATGATCGTGGACGCGCCACGGCGCTTCATGAAAGCTTCCACCGAGCCGCCGAAAGCCTTGTGGACAGCGCGGTCGGCGGCGATCGTCCTTTTTGCGTAGGTCGCGCTAGCCAGAGCGGCCAGACCCTTCGAGCCTACACCGTTGGCCCTGGCCTCCGCGGCGAACTCAGCCTTCCACGCTTCGAAGCCGGCGCCATTATTGCCGCATTGGGCGGCCTGTGCCGCTGTTGCCGCCGCAAGCATCATCGATGCCGCCGCTGCGAAAATCTTTGCCTTGGCAAAAAATGCCATGTTGCTCTCCTGGTTGCCTGGATCTTGTCCCGAATACGAATTTGCCAGCGAAACGCCCGCTTGTCACCGTTGGAGCGACGTGCGTCCGCTTGGATGCAGTACGCTCCAACACTTTACAATCTGCGCATCGTGCTTTCCGAGAATCGGAACCGACTTTCGGGGCCGATGCGCTAAGAACTCGTTTACGCATCCTCGCCGCAGCGCTGGCGAATGCCGGACAACTTGCTTACGATCAAGTAATTATTGTGGCGGGGGGCTAGAATATTCATGGAAGACGTTGACGTCGTGATCATCGGCGCCGGCTCGGCGGGACTTTCCGCCGCCAAGACCCTGCGTGCGGCCGGCCTTTCCTTCAGGCTGGTCGAAGCGATGAACCGTATCGGCGGCCGCGCCTGGACCAGCGACCAGCATTTCGGCGTTCCTTTCGACATCGGCTGCGCCTGGCTGCACGCGGCCGACCGAAATCCCTACTTTCCCGAGGCGCAAGCTGCCCGCTGGACGCTTCATCATCACGACATGAATATCGACCATCTCTATTATCGCAACCGAAAGGCGAGCGAGGACGAAGAGGCCGCGATGAGGGCGGCCGATATCAGGCTGTTCGAGCTGCTGGCGGCGCATGAGGTCAAGGTTGGTGACGACGACCGTCTTTCGGCCCTGCTCGCCAGGGGCCATGCGCCGCGCGCCGCCGCCACCTTTGCCGGGCCGATGGACTTTGGCGCCGACGAGGACGAGATATCGATCCGCGACTTTCAGGCCGCCGCCGATCTCGATCCGAACTACTTCACCAAGGAGGGGTTCGGCGCACTGGTCGCCCGTTTCGGGGCCGACGTGCCGGTCGAGCTGTCGACGCCGGTGCGGAAAATCCTGTGGGACGTGCCCGGCGTCGCCTGCGTCACTGATCGCGGCACCATCCGCGCCAAGGCGGTCATCGTCACCGCCTCGCCGGCGGTGCTCGCCTTCGAGGAGATCGAATTCGTGCCGGCGCTGCCAGACAGGCACTTCGCTGCCTTCTTCGACCTGCCGATGGGCATGCTGACCAAGCTGCCGGTCGAAATCACAGGCACAAGACTCGGGCTGGCGCCGTTCGACGACCTGCTGATCGAGCGGCTGGCCAGGCACGACATCTACTTCCTTTGCTTTCCCTTCGACCTTGATCTGATGGTCGGCTTCGTCGGCGGCGATTTCGCCTGGGAGATGTCGGCGGCGGGCGAGGCGGCAGGCGTCGACTTCGTCGTCGACCGGCTGTGCGCCATCTTCGGCGGCGACGTGCGAAAACATGTCGGGCGCGCCATGATGACCAATTGGGGCAGCGAGCGGTTCGTGCGCGGTGCCTATGCGGCGGCCCGACCCGGCCGTTCGCAGGCGCGCGCCACGCTGATGCAGCCGGTGGCGGAAAAAATCTTCTTCGCTGGCGAGCATCTGGCCGGGCCGCTGATGCAGACCTGCGGCGGCGCCAGGCTGTCGGGCGAGGCGGTGGCGAGAACGGTCGCCGCCCAGCTGGCGGCAAAATAGCAACGGGCAGGAACGCCGGCCGTCGACAGGCGTTTGGGCGGTATGCCGCTGCGCACTATATCCGGGCCTGATGATTTGAGACTTGGTGATTTGAAACCTGGTGATTTGAGATTGGGATGAAGCTCTTCGATTGCCCGCATTGCGGCCACCGCCTCTATTTCGAGAACGCCCAGTGCCTGAACTGCGCCAGCCCCGTGCTCTACGATCCCGGGCATTCGCGCTTCGTGCTGTCTGGCGCCGGCGGCGTTTTCCAGTGCACCAATGCCGACGAGTGCGCCTGCAACTGGATGGCGGAACCTGGCCATGCCTTCTGCCGCGCCTGCGCGCTGAACCAGCTGATCCCGGACCTTTCTGTCGATGGCAACCGCCGTCGCTGGATCCGCGTCGAAGCGGCAAAGAAGCGGGCAATCTATTCGCTGCTCGCCGCCGGCCTGCCGGTCGCACCCAAGCAGAACGCCAGCGACGAAGCCGGCCTCGCCTTCGACTTCCTTGCTGATCCGATCGGCGGTCCGGGTGGCGCGCGCATCCTGACCGGCCACGACAACGGCCTGATCACACTCAATGTCGCCGAGGCGGACTCGGCCGAGCGCGAAAGACGGCGCGTCGAGATGGGCGAGAACTATCGTACGTTGCTCGGCCATTTCCGCCATGAGCTCGGCCATTATTACTGGGACCGCCTGATCCGCGACGACCCGCAACGGCTTGCCGCCTTCCGCACATTGTTCGGCGACGAGCGCGCCGATTACGAGCAGGCGCTGAAGGCCTACCATGCCAAAGGTGCTGCGCCCGACTGGCAGCAGGACCATATTTCCGCCTATGCCACGTCCCATCCCTGGGAGGACTGGGCCGAGACATGGGCACACCATCTGCACATCACCGATACGCTGGAGATGGTGCATGGGCTGAATTTCCCGCTCGGCCGGCTGGAAACCATCGAGGCCAACGATCTGTCGCGGGGCGACACCGGCGGCGAGCTGCAACCGGCGCCGTCGGAACCTGCCGCCGTTCCCGAACCGTTCGAGAAGATCCTGGCCCGCTGGCTGGTGCTGTCGGAAGCGTCCAACTCGATCAACCGCTGCATGGGCCTGCCCGACCTCTATCCCTTCGTCATCTCGGAGGTAACGGCACAGAAGCTGGCCTTCGTCCATGAGTTGCTGACTGTAGTGAAAGAATCCGGAACAAAACGTGAGCCGGCTGAGGCCCTTTAGCCGGAACGCATGAAGTCCTGTTTCGTTTTCGTTCGCGAGGGACCATCAAAACGGAGCGAAACCATGAAGCGCATACTGTTTCCTGCTGTCGCCGGAGCGCTTGTCGCCATGTCCGGCACAGCCCTGGCCGACACCGCCGTCTCGGCGGTCGCCGATCTCAATATTCGCGCCGGCCCAGGCCCGCAATACCCGGTCATCGGCGTGCTCGCCGCCGGCCAGTCGGCAACGCTCGATGGCTGCATCCAAAACAGCAAATGGTGCACCATAGCCGAGGCCAATGGCCAGGGCTGGATCTATTCCGACTATGTGACGGCCGATTTCGGCGGCAACGAGGTCGTCCTGACCCGGCGCCCGGCCGACGCAGACATTACCATCGTCGAAGCGCCCGCCGATATCGATGATCCCGACGTCTATACCGGAGCGATCGTCGCTGGCGAGCCGATCGAGCCGATCAGGCGGCCGCCGGCCGAAGTCCGCACTTACATCGAGACCAACCGGGTCGACCCGGTCTATCTCGAGGGCGAGGTGGTTACCGGCGCGACCTTGCCCGATACCGTCGAGTTGCGCGAGATTCCGGACTATGACTACCGCTATGTCTATGTGAACGGTCAGCCGGCACTGGTCGACCCCGGCACCCGACGCATCATGTACGTCGAGCGCTGACGGGGCCGTTGGAGGCTACCAATAGTCGAGGTTGGCGCTGCCGCTCATCGCCCTGCCGGGCACTTTTCTCCGTATAGCGACGGGGAGAAGTGGCCTTTCCTGCAATGCTGGCGATTAGCGAAATCGTTGATGACAGCATCCTCTCCCCGTAACGGGGAGAGGATGCCGGCAAGCAGGTGAGGGGCGGCGCAAACGCCAGAAGGGGATGACGGGCTGAAGCGATTGCCGTATTGGGGCCGAACCGTGACGATTGCGCGGCACGACCCGATCGAATAGATCATGCGACCCGAAGCACCAGCCTGTGAGCCCGCGTGATAGACCCTGCCGCCTTCGAGCGCTACCGGCATACTCCCAACGCCAAGACGACCCTGCCGCGGCTCCTGCTCGGAACGGCGATCGTCGTCCTGTTCTGGGTCGCGACGACCATCGCCGTGCTGTTCGGCGGCGCCTATTTCTTCGTCGTCTGGCAAGCATCGTCTGGCGCCCCGATGGAAGGAGGGGCGGTGCAGAATTTCATGGCCTCACCCGCCGGGATCCTCGCCGCGCTCGCCTCCTTTGCCGGAATCTGGCTCGGCCTGTGGGCTGCCATGCGCTGGCTCCATCGCGAGCCGCTGATGGCGCTGATCGGCACCAGCCGCCGCGTCTCGGGCTCGGGATTTTTTAGAGGATTGGCTGCGGTGCTGGTCACATCGCTGCTCTCCGAGATACTGCTCTATCTCTTGCAGCCCGACATTGCGCGCGGTGCGATCGGCCTGTCGTCCTGGCTGCTTTTCCTGATCCCGATTGCCGCGCTGACCCTGCTGCAGACCTCGTCCGAAGAGGTGCTGTTTCGCGGCTATCTCCTCCGGGGCCTGGCCAACCGGTTTCAAAACCCCTTCGTCTGGGCGCTGCTGCCAGGACTTCTGTTCACTGCGATGCATTGGAACCCAGGCTCGACGACCGCCATCAACGCCTGCGTGCTGGCCTCAATCGCCGCTTTTGCGCTGCTCCTGACGCTTGTGGTCTATGCTACAGGCAATCTCGGCGCGGCCTTCGGCGCCCACCTCGGCAACAATCTGACCGGCTTCCTGCTGATTTCGCATCAGCAAAGCTACAATTCCTTCGCCCTGTTCAACGCCAAGCCGCTCGAAGGCCCCGGCTGGACGACGCTTGATGCCGTCCTCATCGCGGCGATCGGCATCGTCTGCAGCCTGTTGACTGTTCTGCTGCTGCTGCACCCGCGCTCGCCGCTGAAGGTCGAGCCGGATTTTTCGCACCCCGGCAGCCCAAGCTGATGCGCATCACGCTGGTGGTGCTGCCATAACCAAACGGCCCGGTTCAGCGTATTCGGCCCCGCACCTTGACTCCGCGACCGATTTCCTGTCTACAGCCCGCGAATTCCGCGACGAGTATCCCTCCGAGCAAGCCGACCGGGACGCCGAAGCCTGTTTGAGGCGACGTGCTGTAAATAGATCCTGGAGGCCAACATCCGGCAGCGCTGTGCGCCCCCGGGTGCTTTTTGGCTTTGGGCTTTTGTCCGGACCGGCTTTGGCCTGGACTGGCTTTGGGTTGGATTGGCCTTTGGGTTGGATACTGGGCGCGAACGCATTACCTCTCGGGCACCATCCGGGCGCCAGGGAAAGGAAAAAGAATGTTTGAATCGCTACAGGAACGTCTTGGTTCGATCCTGAACGGCCTCACCGGCCGCGGCGCCCTGTCCGAGACCGATGTCTCGGCGGCGCTGCGCGAGGTACGCCGTGCGCTGCTCGAGGCCGACGTTGCGCTGGAAGTGGTGCGTTCCTTCACCGACAAGGTGCGCGAAAAGGCCGTCGGCGCCGCTGTGCTGAAGTCGATCAAGCCCGGGCAGATGGTCGTCAAGATCGTCCATGACGAGCTGGTCGAGATGCTGGGCGCCGAGGGCGTCGCCATCGACCTCAATGCACCGGCTCCGGTCGTCATCATGATGGTCGGCCTGCAGGGTTCCGGCAAGACCACGACGTCGGCCAAGATCGCCAAGCGCCTCACCGAGCGTCAGAACAAGAAGGTCCTGATGGCCTCGCTCGACACGCGGCGTCCCGCCGCGCAGGAGCAGCTCCGTCAGCTCGGCGAGCAGGTCAAGGTCGCCACGCTGCCGATCGTCGAGGGCCAGACGCCGGTCGACATTGCGCGCCGCGCCGTGCAGGCGGCAAAGCTCGGCGGCCATGACGTCGTCATCCTCGACACCGCCGGCCGCACCCATATCGACGAGCCGCTGATGGTCGAGATGGCCGACATCAAGAAGATCTCGTCGCCGCACGAAATTCTTTTGGTCGCCGATTCGCTGACCGGCCAGGACGCCGTCAATCTGGCAAAAAGCTTCGATGAGCGCGTCGGCATCACCGGCCTGGTGCTGACCCGCATGGATGGCGACGGCCGTGGTGGTGCGGCACTTTCCATGCGCGCCGTCACCGGCAAGCCGATCAAGCTGATCGGCACCGGCGAGAAAATGGACGGGCTGGAGGAATTCCATCCCAAGCGCATCGCCGACCGCATTCTCGGCATGGGCGACATCATCAGCCTCGTCGAAAAGGCTGCCGAAAACATCGACGCCGAGCAGGCGGCGGCGATGGCCAAGAAGATGCAGTCGGGCAAGTTCGACCTGAACGATCTTGCCGGCCAGCTTCAGCAGATGTCGAAGATGGGCGGCATGGGCGGCATCATGGGCATGATGCCGGGCATGGGCAAGATGAAGGACCAGATGGCCGCCGCCGGCCTCGACGACAAGATGTTCGGCCGCCAGCTCGCCATTATCTCGTCGATGACCAAGGCCGAGCGCGCCAACCCCGACATTCTGAAGCACTCGCGCAAGAAGCGCATCGCCGCAGGCTCCGGCACCAATGCGGCCGAGATCAACAAGCTCCTGAAGATGCATCGCGGCATGGCCGACATGATGAAGGCGATGGGCGGCAAGGGCAAAGGCGGTGGCATGATGCGTGGCATGATGGGCGGCCTGGCCCAGAAGATGGGCCTCGGCGGCATGATGCCAGGGGGCATGGGCGGCCCGGGCGGCATGATGGGCGGCGGCATGCCGGACCTGTCCAAGATGGACCCCAAGCAGCTCGAAGCCTTGCAGAAGCAGGCGCAGGCAGCCGGTCTCGGCGGCATGAAGGGCCTGCCCGGTGGCCTTCCAGGTGGCGGTGGCCTGCCGGGGCTGCCCGGCGGCATGAAGCTTCCTGGTTTGGGCGGTGGCGGGCTTCCCGGACTCGGCAAGAAGAAGTGAGGGCGCCTTGAACGAAGAGAAGGACATGGCCGATGCCCGCGCGGCGCTGGTCGACTACCGCGCCTCGATCGACAACATCGACGCAGCGCTCATCCACATGCTGGCCGAGCGCTTCCGCTGCACCAAGGCGGTCGGCGAGCTGAAGGCGTCGCACGGACTGCCGCCGGCCGATCCGGCGCGCGAGCAGGAGCAGATCGCCCGCCTCCGCCAGCTGGCGAAGGACGCCCATCTCGACCCGGATTTCGCGGAGAAATTCCTGAACTTCGTCGTCCGCGAAGTGATCCGGCATCACGAGCAGATCGCCGCATCCAACGGCGTAACGAAAACCGGCTGAGGACCAGCCGTAAACCCGAAAATCAGCGTTTTAGGAGAAAAGAAATGCCATTGAAAATCCGACTGGCCCGTGCGGGCTCGAAAAAGCGTCCCTATTACCACGTCGTCGTCGCCGACGCCCGTTCGCCGCGCGACGGCCGTTTCATCGAGTCGCTCGGCTCGTGGAACCCGCTGCTGCCCAAGGACGGCGAGCGGGTCAAGGTCGACGCCGACCGCGTCAAGCATTGGCTCTCGCACGGCGCCCAGCCGACCGACCGCGTGCTGCGCTTCCTCGACGAGGCCGGCATCGCCAAGCGTGAGGCCCGCTCCAACCCGAAGAAGGCCGAGCCCGGCAAGAAGGCGCAGGAACGCGCCGCACTTTTGAAGAAGGCGCAGGACGATGCAGCCGCCGCTGTTGCCGCCGCGGCAGCCGCGCCGGCCGAGTCGGAAGCCGCGACCGCCGAATAATCCGCTTTCTATCCTCTACGAGACGGCGGGCGCCTTTGTCCGCCGTTTTGCTGTTCCGTCCGACTTACGATCAATAGCCTGCCGGGCAGCGGGCGATGTAGACGCGTCCATAGCGATCGCGATAGCGGCACCGGCCGGGTTCGGTAGCACGACCGATCAGTGCGCCGGCGAGGGCGCCGACAGCACCACCGACCACCGCACCTTCAACTTCGTCATCGGCCACTGCAGCGCCGATAGCAGCGCCCCCTAGCCCACCGACCGCCGCGCCCTGTTCTGTCCGGGAACAGGCTGCGAGCGAGGTTACCAGTACCATCAGGACTACCAGTTTCTTCATCGTCGCTCCTCCCAAATGGGGTTTTCCGTCCTCGCCCCACATCGTCTAACTCGCAACCGGGCGATTTGATCCAAGGACAAGGAAGAAGGGTGGCGGCAGACAGCGCCCTCTCTGGCGGCGCGACGACCGCCATCGAACGGCTTGACGTCGCCGCCGTAGTATCGGCGCGCATCCTGGGATCGCACGGGAAAAGGCGTAAGGCGGCAATCCGACACGCCTATGATTATCGCGGTGAGCGCGGGAACAAACCCTCCGGAAAAATAGAACTTTTCGGCGGGGATCATCTTCGGTGGCGCCTCGCCGAGCGCCTCGAACACCGAGATTTCACAGACGCGGCACAGGCCGTCGAGGGCGAGATCGTTGGCCTCGGTGCCGAACGGGTCCTCGAGTTCCTCCGAGAGCGCGTCGAGGCCGAAAAAGGTGTAGGCGATCAGCGCCGTGAACAGCGGCGTCGCCCAGCCGGCAGTCGAGGCGAGCCCAAACGGCAGCAGCAGGCAGAAGATATAGGCGGTGCGCTGCAACAGCAGCGTGTAGGCAAACGGAAGCGGTGTTCCCATGATGCGCTCGCAGCCGGCCTGCGCTGCGGCGATTTGCGACAGGCGCTCGTCGAGGATGCGGTAGCCCATGACATCGATCGCGCCGGCCCTGTACATCGCGGCGGCTCGTTCGCCCATCCGCCGCAGCATGGCGTCTGGCGGGTTGGCCAGCCTGGCAGCACTTTCGGCCTCTTCACCGATGAACGCGCGTGCTTCGGTCGTGGCATCGACCCGCCGAAGCAGGCCGCGCAGGAAGTGACAGAATGCGATCGCCTCCATAAGCAACCCGCGCAGTTCGACCCGATCCTCGATCAACCCGGTGCTGGCGCGCGCCAGATTACGAATGTCGAAGACAAGCTGGCCCCACAGCTTGCGCGCTTCCCACCAGCGGTCATAGGCGGCATTGTTACGGAAGCCGAGATAGATCGACAGCGCCACACCGAGCAAGGCGAGCGGCGCGGGCCCGGCATTGCCGAGGTCAAGCCCCAGCGCCCTGACCGCCAGCACCACCAGCGCGCCATAAATGCCGAAGCCGAAGATCTGCGGCAGGATGCGCGGCACCACCGAGCCGCGCATGATGAAGAACAAATGCAGGAATCCCGGGCGCGGGCGAACGATCATCGAAACCCCTTTCACGGACCGGCAATGATCCTGATCGGTTCCATTGTGTGACGCAATACACCCATAAGCCCAGCCGCCAGCGACATGACGATGTCGTCTTGCCGGCCTGGGGCCGAGCACGTTATCCAAAGTCCGCAAGATATTCGGGAGCAATCGATGGCCGGCGAGACCGATCTGAAGAAACTGCTGGCAGCGATGACGCCGGAATTGCGTCCCGGCATCCATGTCTTCGCCACACTGCCGCGCGATGCGCCCGTATCGGACAGCCTCGAGCCGGTGATGCTGTTTCGCGAGCGCGAGGGGACGACGCTGATCGCGCTAGAGGAGGAAGCCGAGGCCGCTGGCCTGGAGATCGTGTTTCGCTGCCGCATGGTGACGCTGAACGTCCATTCGTCGCTGGAGGCGGTAGGCTTCCTCGCCGCCATCACCACGCGTCTTGCCGCCGCCGGCATGGGTGTAAATCCGGTCTCGGCCTTCTATCATGACCATCTGTTCGTCCCGGCCGACCGGGCGGAGGAGGCGATGGAGATACTAACAGGGCTGGCGGAGGAGAACCGTGATTGACGCGTCGCGTCAAAACTGAGCAGAATTTGAGACGTCATGCTGCCCCTCATCCCCCTGCCGGGGACCCCGGCCCTTCGCTGTCGCTACGGGCGTTCGTCGTTCGGAAAGCCAAGCAATTGGCTTTCCGTCCGCTTCGCGGACCACTTCTCACCCCCGTGGCCGGGGGAGAAAGGGGCTAACGGCCGAAGGCCGAGCCCGCGACCGCGGGCCGCCCGTTGTCCGGCGCCCCCCGCGGAGGGCCCGCCGCGGCAGCGGCGATACGGCCCGTGAGCGAGAACTAAGCCGCCTTCTTCTTCGGTTGGATCAGCCCGCGCTCGATCAGCAGTTCGGCGATCTGCACTGCGTTGAGTGCGGCGCCCTTGCGCAGATTGTCGGAGACGATCCACATCGACAGGCCGTTGTCGACGGTCGAATCCTCGCGGATGCGCGAGATGAAGGTCGCGTCCTCGCCGGCCGAGTCCAGCGGCGTGATGTAGCCACCGTCCTCGCGCTTGTCGAGAACCTGGCAGCCCGGCGCTTCGCGCAGGATCTCACGTGCTTCCTCGGCGGTGATCGGCTTTTCGAACTCGATATTGACCGCTTCCGAATGGCCGATGAACACCGGCACGCGCACGCAGGTCGCCGTCAACTTGATCTTGGGGTCGAGCATCTTCTTGGTCTCGGCGACCATCTTCCACTCTTCCTTGGTGAAGCCGTCGTCGAGGAAGACGTCGATGTGCGGGATGACGTTGAAGGCGATGCGCTTGGTGAACTTCTTGACGTCGACCTGGTCGGCGACGAACACCGCGCGGGTCTGCGTGAACAGTTCGTCCATGCCTTCCTTGCCGGCGCCGGACACCGATTGATAGGTGGCGACGACGACACGCTTGATGGTGGCGAGGTCATGCAGCGGCTTCAGCGCCACGACCAGCTGCGCCGTCGAGCAGTTCGGGTTGGCGATGATGTTCTTGCGCGTGAACAGCGAAATCGCGTCCGGGTTCACTTCCGGCACGATCAGCGGCACGTCCTGGTCATAGCGGAAGGCCGACGAATTATCGATGACGACGCAGCCCTGCTTGCCGATCTTCGGCGACCATTCCTTCGAGACGTTGCCGCCGGCCGACATGATGCAGATGTCGGTATCGGAAAAATCATATTGGTCGAGCGCCCTGACCTTCAGCGTGCGATCGCCGAACGACACTTCCGTGCCCTGGCTGCGCCGCGAGGCCAGCGCCACCACCTCGCTCACCGGAAAGCCGCGCTCTTCCAGTATGTTGAGCATTTCCCGACCCACATTGCCCGTGGCGCCGACGATTGCAACCTTGAAACTCATCGAAATCTCCTGTCCTCTCCGCTCGGTTTTTTTGGAGAAAACCCGCCGGCCGATGCGGGTTTCAACCCCCGGGCCGGACCCGGGAGAGGGTGGTTAGGCCAAGGGAATCAGACCGTTTTAGTGGTCGATTTACCGGTTTTTTTGGCCAAGAACGTGGTTTTGCTGGAACGAGCAGACGCGCCGAAACGCCCGGCCCAATGGTTCGCATTGCGGCCGGGGACGTCGAAGGCAAGAAGCGCCATCAAAAGGCCGCGCATCGAAACTACCCCATTCGGTGCCGGCTTTTACGCGGTTTGCGTAAAGAGTCAATCGCGATGCGGGCGGCTTGCCCTGTACAATGGCGGCGGCGCGAAGTACGAACGATTGGATCGTTTGGCTCGTGGCGCTCCTGGCGCTCGCCGCCCCATTGCCGGGCATAAAAGAATCCGAATTCCGAAAGAGTGAAATGTCCAATTTCGAAGCACTTGTCCCCGCGCTGGCAAAGGCGCTGGAAAAACGCGGCTATGTCGAGCTGACGCCGGTGCAGAAGGCGGTTCTCGAGCTCGGGCAGGCCGATGCGCTGGTTTCCGCCCAGACCGGCTCCGGCAAGACCGTCGCCTTCGGGCTGGCTCTGGCGCCGACCCTTCTCGACGGCGCCGAGCGCTTTTCCCATGCCGCCGCACCGCTGGCGCTGGCCGTGGCGCCGACGCGGGAGCTCGCCTTGCAGGTAACGCGCGAGCTCGAATGGCTCTACGAACTGACCGGCGCTGGGATAGCGTCCTGCGTCGGCGGCATGGACATGCGCACCGAGCGCCGCACGCTGGAGCGCGGCGCCCATATCGTTGTCGGCACGCCCGGCCGGCTGCGCGACCACATCACCCGCAATTCGCTTGACATGTCCGAACTGAAGGCAGTGGTGCTGGACGAGGCCGACGAGATGCTCGATCTCGGCTTTCGCGAGGATCTGGAATTCATCCTCGACGCCGCGCCGGCCGAGCGCCGCACCTTGATGTTTTCGGCCACCGTGCCGCGCTCCATCGCCACGCTGGCCAAGGGCTACCAGCGCGATGCGGTTCGCATCTCGGCCGCCGGCGAGGAGAAGCAGCATCTCGACATCGAGTACCGGGCGCTGAGCGTAGCCCAGGCCGACCGGGAAAATGCCATCATCAACGTGCTGCGCTATTACGAGGCGAAGAACGCACTGGTGTTCTGCAACACACGCGCCGCCGTCAATCACCTGACCTCGCGCTTCAACAACCGCAACTTTTCCGTCGTCGCGCTTTCGGGTGAGCTGAGCCAGAACGAGCGCAGCCACGCGCTGCAGGCGATGCGCGATGGCCGCGCAAAAGTCTGCATAGCCACCGACGTGGCGGCGCGCGGCATCGACCTGCCAAACCTCGAACTGGTGATCCACGCCGACCTGCCGACCAATCCGGAGACGCTGCTGCACCGAAGCGGGCGGACCGGACGGGCGGGACGCAAGGGCGTCAGCGCGCTGATCGTGCCCAACAATGCCCGCAGGCGCACCGAACGGCTGCTGCAAAGCGCCGGCCTTGCGGCGACATGGGCAAGCCCCCCTTCGGCCGACGACGTCCTGCGCCGCGACGACGAGCGCATCCTCGCCGACCCGGCTTTCAGCGAGCCTGTGACGGATGATGAACGCGGCTTCATCAATGCACTTCTTGAGCAGCACGGCCCCGATCAGGTGGCCGCCGCCTTCGTGCGTCTGTGCCGCTCCAGCCGCTCGGCGCCCGAGGATCTTCTAGATGTCGCTCCGTTTACGCCGTCGGGCGACAGGCCCTCTGGCGACAGATCTGCCCGTCGCGACGAGGCGCCAAGCCGCCGCGACGATTTCGGCGACAGCGTCTGGTTCTCGCTGTCGGTGGGACGCAGGCAGAATGCCGAGCCGCGCTGGCTGATCCCGATGCTGTGCCGGACCGGCGGCATCTCCAAGCGCGAGATCGGCGCCATCAAGATGCAGCCGGAAGAAACCTTCGTGCAGATCGCGGCGGATTGGGCCGACCGGTTTCTCCAGGCGATCGGGCCCGACCGCAAGCTGCAGAACAACATCGCGGTGAAGCGGCTGGACGGCACGCCCGACCTGTCGCGGGCCGGCTATCAGGAGCCACGGCCGGACAAGAAGCCGCACCGCGGCAAGCGGACGTTCGACCAGAACGCGCCCAAATTCGAGAAGCGCGCACCGTCAGCCGATCAGCGCCCTGCCGCATTCGAGGCAAAACCCTGGGCCGGGAAACAGGGTAAGCCGAAATTCGACAAGGCCGGACCCGCCAAGAGCAAGAAATCGAAGAAGCGGCCGGCTTAGCGATTTGCCGGCATCGTTGGCTTGTCATGGCCTGCAAGGGCTGTCCTTCGCCAAGGCAATCGATTCAGGTCTGCGCCGCCCCTCATCCGCCTGCCGGCACCTTCTCCCCAAAAACGGGGAGAAGCCGCTGACCGCAGCCTCGGCGCTCTTTCCGCGACGCCCGCGATTGGCGAGACCGGCGATGACAGCTGTCCTTCTCCCCGTCACTATACGGGGAGAAGTGCCCGGCAGGGCGATGAGGGGCGGCCCAGACTTCGACGATTGGTCGTTTTCAACTGAAGCGGTGCACCCGCGCCCGCACCCCTTGCGATCTGCCGCAACTTTGAACAGTCTGGCAGCGGGACGAGGGGCAGGACATGCGCGGCGAAGTGCTTCACTATGACGAGGACCAGGGTTTTGGCTTCATCACTGGAGCCGACGGCAACCGCTACACCTTCGCGCGCGAGGATCTGCGCCGAGAGGCGTCGATGGCCAGGGGCACGGTTATCGAGTTCCAGCCGGCTGGCGGACGGGCACGCGACGTTATTTCGATCCGTGCCCAGGCTGCCAGTCCGCCTGCCGCAACCGCCACCGCGACTCAGACCGGCAATGCGCCCGTGGCGCCGCAACATTTTGGCCGTTTCGCTGAAAATGCTCCCGCCACCGACCTTTGGAGCTACTTCCGGCGGGGCCTTACTGAAAATTACTTCAATTTCTCCGGCCGTGCCCGCCGCAAGGAATATTGGGGCTATTGCCTGTTCTGGACGATCGCGCTGATCGTGGTCGTCGGCGTCGGCCTCTTCATCGATGATGCCATCGGCCATCTTGACGAATTGCCGGCAGTGACGGTCGGTCTTTGCGGCGCGTTTGTGCTGGCGACAATCCCGCCTTGGATCGGACTGAACGTGCGTCGCCTGCACGACATCGGCCTGACCGGCTGGCTTTTCCTGGTGGTGTTCATCCCGACCATCGGCTGGCTGATCATCCTGGTCTTCGCGCTGATCCCGACGCAGGCCCGTGAAAACCAGTGGGGACCGGTGCCGGCGGGCGTCAGGGCCTAGCTGCTCGACGCAGTGATTTAGAGGACGTTGACCGCCACAGGCTCAGCCCAGGAACCTGGCGATGATTGCGTCGCCCATCTCAGTGGTGCCGACTTCGGTCATGCCCTCGGAAAGAATATCCCTGGTGCGAAGGTCGTCATCGAGCACGGCGGCGATGGCGCTTTCCAGGCGATCGGCCTCGGCCACCATGCCGAAGGAATAGCGCATGCACATGGCGAAGGAGGCGATCATGGCGATCGGGTTGGCAATGCCCTTGCCCGCGATGTCGGGCGCCGAACCGTGCACCGGCTCGTAAAGCGCCTTGCGCTTTTTCGTCCTGGCATCCGGCGCGCCGAGCGACGCCGACGGCAGCATGCCGATCGAGCCGGTCAGCATGGCGGCGATGTCGGACAGCATGTCGCCGAACAGATTGTCGGTGACGATGATGTCGAATTGTTTCGGCCAGCGCACCAGCTGCATGCCGCCGGCATCGGCCAGCATGTGGTCGAGCTTGACGTCGGCATATCTGGCCTTGTGCGTCTGCGTGACGACCTCGTTCCACAGCACGCCGGATTTCATCACATTGCGCTTTTCCATCGAGGTGACGTGGTTCTTGCGCGTGCGTGCCAGCTCGAAAGCGACGCCCGAGATGCGCTCGATCTCGAAGGTGTCGTAGACCTGGGTATCGATGCCGCGCTTCTGTCCGTTGCCGAGATCGATGATCTGCTTCGGCTCGCCGAAATAGACGCCGCCGGTGAGCTCGCGCACGATTAGAATGTCGAGCCCTTCGACTACCTCCTGCTTGAGCGAAGACGAGGCCGCCAGCGCCGGATAGCAGATGGCCGGCCTGAGATTGGCGAACAGCTCCATGTCCTTGCGCAGCCGCAGCAGTCCGGCCTCTGGGCGCACCTCATAAGGCACCGCATCCCATTTCGGCCCGCCGACGGCGCCGAACAGCACCGCGTCGGCGGCCATCGCCTTGGCCATGTCGGCATCGGAAATCGCCGCGCCATGCGCGTCATAGGCGCAGCCGCCGACCAGCCCCTCATCGATGACAAAATCACTGCCAAGCTTGTCGTTCATGGCGGCGATCAGCTTCTTCACTTCGGCCATCGCCTCGGGGCCGATGCCATCGCCGGCGAGCAGGAGAAGATTTTTCGAAGCCATCCGGAACCGTCCTAACTGTGGCGCATGAAATCGGAATCGATTTCGGAAAGCATCATGCGCAGAGCCAAAATTCTATAGCGTCCTTTGCGCGTCCAAACGCGCGGCGCTGTCGTGAGCCGCGGCCTTGCTAAACGCCAAGCGGCTCACGCGCAAGCCTTTGGTTCATAGCATCTTTGTCATCGCGCCTTGACAAGGTCGCGCAAGCTCGCGCCGCCGCCGAACTCAGCGCTTGAGTGCCGTCAATTCGATCTCGATCTTCATTTCCGGCTTGTTGAGCTGACAGACGATCATTGTCGCCGCCGGCCTGATGTCGCCAAAAGCCTGGCCGAGGATCGGAAAGACGATGTCGACGAAAGCCGCGTCGGTGATGTAGTAATGCGCCCGCACCACATCGGCCATCTCGAAGCCGCCGTCCTGCAACGCCTTGGCAATCGTCGCCAGGCAATTGCGCGTCTGCGCCTCGACCGTCTGCGGCATCGACATGGTCGCATAGTCGTAGCCGGTCGTTCCGGAAACGAAACACCAGTCGCCCTGTACCACCGCGCGTGAATAGCCGGCGGCCTTCTCGAAGGGCGAGCCGGTGGAGATCAGTGTTCGCATGGTTCCCTCACATATTCTTCAGTCGATATTGAGCTGAAGAGGTGCCTTCCGGCTATGGGCCAGGGCGGGGGTGTTTCTCGAACAGAGCCTCAATTCGCATCGAGAGCGCTGGAGCAGCCGGCAAGCACCTTGCCGGGATGTGAATCGACGGTCGTGACATTGAGAGCAATGCGCGTGGAAAATGTCATGCCGGTCGGTACGTCAGCCCTGCACTCGATCAGCGCGGGAAGATCGACGGAAGCGGGGTTATAGTCGTTGGCTTTGCCAAGTTCGCCAGGATAGCCACGCGGGAAGGAAACCGGTTCCAAGACTGGCCAAGCGCCTGGGCACATCACGGTCAATAATGCGCGTACCCGCTCAATGGGCATTTCTGGGAAATGGGGACTTGGAAGGTGCCGTCAACACCGTTGCAGGTACGGAACTTGAGCATCCACGGCGCCGGGGCAGCCGCTTTTGGCTTGCCCTCGATGACTATCGGGACTCCGGAACCCTGCGCGTAGCCGCTCAACGGGCATTTCTGGGACGCGGGAATCTGGAAGGGACTGTCAAAACTTTTGCAGGTACGGAACTTGGATGTTTGCCCCGCCAGCGTTTGCGTGGATTGAGACCCGATAAAGACGGCCACGGCCGCAAGCAGAAGAAAAATTCTGTTTTTCACTGTCAAAGCCCTCCGACCCGCAATAGAAGTAAGATCAAACCACCAAAAGGTCAAACAGGGAATGATCTGAGAGCGCGGCCTTTATTATATTAGAGACGCCAAATAAACCTGGCGTCTTCACGGGCTCCTAACTCATCTAAGCATTGGGCGGCCTGCTGGAATATCAAACCTTACGGCTCCGCGCCGCCAGCGTCCTCAGCCTTAGCGCGTTGAGGCGTATGAAGCCTTCGGCGTCCTTTTGATCGTAGGCGCCGCGATCGTCCTCGAAGGTGACCAGCGCGTCGGAATAGAGCGTTTTCTTCGACTTGCGGCCAGTGACGATGACGTTGCCCTTGTAAAGTTTCAGCCGCACCGTGCCTTCGACGTCTTCCTGGCTCTTGTCGATCATCGCCTGCAGCATCAGGCGCTCGGGCGCGAACCAGAAGCCGTTGTAGATCAGCTCGGCGTAGCGCGGCATGAACTCGTCCTTGAGGTGAGCGGCACCGCGGTCGAGCGTGATCGATTCGATCGCCCGGTGGGCTGATATCAGGATGGTGCCGCCGGGGGTCTCGTAGACGCCACGCGATTTCATGCCGACGAAACGGTTCTCGACAAGATCGAGCCGGCCGATGCCGTTGTCACGGCCGAGATCGTTGAGCGCCGCCAGCATCGTCGCCGGCGACAGTTTTTTGCCGTCGAGCGCGATCGGATCGCCCTTCAGGAATTCGATTTCGATCTCAGTGACCTTGTCCGGCGCGTCCATCGGCGAGATGGTGCGCTGGTGGACAAATTCCGGCGGCTCGCTCCACGGGTCTTCCAGCACCTTGCCTTCGGAGGATGAGTGCAAAAGATTGGCGTCGACCGAAAACGGCGCGTCGCCCTTTTTGTCCTTCGGCACCGGGATCTGGTGCTGCTCGGCGAAGTTGATCAGGTCGGTGCGCGACTTGAACGACCAGTCGCGCCATGGCGCGATGACCTTGATGTCGGGATTGAGCGCATAGGCCGAAAGCTCGAAACGGACCTGATCGTTGCCCTTGCCGGTGGCGCCATGCGCGACCGCATCGGCGCCGGTCTCTTTTGCGATCTCGACCAGGTGCTTGGAAATCAGCGGGCGGGCGATGGAGGTGCCGAGCAAGTAGGTGCCCTCATAGACGGCATTGGCGCGAAACATCGGGAAGACGAAGTCGGAGACGAATTCCTCACGCACGTCGACGATGCGGATATCCTTGATGCCCATCATCTCGGCCTTGCGCCGCGCCGGCTCCAACTCGCCGCCCTGGCCGAGATCGGCGGTGAAGGTGACCACCTCCGCGCCAAGCTCGGTCTGCAGCCATTTCAGGATGATGGAAGTATCAAGGCCGCCAGAATAGGCAAGCACGACCTTCTTGACGGCTTTTGCTTTCGACATTTGGCTGTTCCGCGACAGGGTTCTTTGCGGGCGAGGTATCACGGCCTTTCCGCCTAGCGCAAGGGACGATTCAGGCACCGGCGATCGGATGTCGCTGCGGCCTTCGCCAACTACCAACGGCGCCGACATTGATGTTTCGACCGGCTATACCGGACGCCGTGCTGGCGAGAAGCTGGCGTCTATAAGGCGCCTGCGCTATAGGCTCCACCTGTTTATCCAGGGGCCCTGCCGATGTCCTACATTCCCGACACCACCACGCTGATCCAGTTCGCCATCGCCACCGTGATCCTGGCGATCACGCCGGGGCCCGACATGACGCTGTTTGTGTCGCGCACGCTGAGCCATGGCCGCGCCACCGGCTTTGCCTCGATGGCCGGCGCGCTGTTCGGCACGCTGATCCACACCACGCTGGTGGTGGTCGGGATCTCGGCGTTGATCGTCGCCTCGCCGATGTCTTTCCTGGCCCTGAAGATCTTCGGCGCCGGCTATCTCGTCTTCCTGGCGTGGCAGGCGATCACCAAGGGTTCGGCGTTCTCGCCCGAGAAGCAGAGCGGGCCTGAGATTTCGCTGTTTCGCGCCTGGGCGGCAGGGCTCGGCGTCAATCTGCTCAACCCGAAGATCATCCTGTTCTTCATGACCTTCCTGCCGCAGTTCGTCTCGGCGCATGATCCCAACGCACCCGGAAAACTGTTCTTCCTCGGCGCAATGTTCGTCGTTTTGTCGATCCCGGTAACAGCGCCGATGGTCTTTGCGGCAGAAAAGTTCTCAAGCGCGATGAAAGCCAGCCCGCGGGTAACGCGCGTGGTCGACTATCTGTTCGCCGGGGTGTTTTCGGCCTTCGCGCTCAAGATCCTGACCGCCCAGGCAAAGTAGACCTATTCTTGCTTGACCATGATCGTTTCCGAAAACTGGCCTCCACTTTTCGGGATCATGGTCCGATCTGCCGCCAGCCTCCGGCCGAGCGCCCGGCGCTCAGCCAGTAGAAAATGCCGCCGACCATGCCGCTGCCGATCACGGCAGCGACGACGCGCGGGTCGGTGATCTCGAAATTGGCGTCGGCGTTCTGGTGGGCGAAGCCGAGGAAGACCGCGGCGACCACTGCGCCCGCCAGCGCATAAAACAGCCAGTCGCGCCGTCCCAGGATTTCCGAGACGAGAATCGCCACCGTTGCCGGCATGAAGGCGAAATAGGCGACGAACAGCGCAACGAAGGGGATTGAAAACCACAGCGAGGCCTGCGCTGCCGGCTGCGTCTCGTCCGTCATCAGCCCAAGAGAGGCCAGGAACGTGATGTTGAGGAAGGCGCTGGCCGCCAGCGCGGCGGCGGCATAGCCGATCAGGATGACGGCGAAGCGGATGAGATAGGCGACAAGGCGGTTCATGACCAAAAGAACTCTTCATTGCTGGGAAGAGACCGTCTGACCACCGCCCAATAGGCGATGCCGCCAGCGAAGCCGCCCGGCAGGCAGGGCAGCAATATCATAAGAGGCGTTCCCAACACTGGCATATGCAGCGGAACCCTCAAGATCGCCAATGCAAGAACGGCATTAAGCGTGCCAGCGCAAGCGAATGGCAACCATCCGACCCAGCGTCCCAGACGCGCAACAAACAGCGTCAACAGAAAACCGGGCAACGCGGTCGGAAAAGTGACGTAAAGGCCCAAGACGTAGAGGACTTCAGTATCGCTTTTGTTGGCGTAGAATGACCCCCAGGCGCCGTTATCCGGCAGGGCGGTCGGGGCCAGAATTGCAGAGACGGCAACGGTGACTGCGATCAGAACGGCGGCAAGATAGCCAAGGAATGCGAAAGCGATGCGGCCCCAAGGCAGATCGCGGTTCACGCCTCGCCGTGCCCCGCGATCATCATTGCTTCCAGGGCGAGCCGGTCGACCTTGCGCATGCGCTCGGACTCCGACTTGAGCTGGCCGCAGGCGGCGAGGATATCGCGGCCGCGCGGCGTGCGGATCGGCGAGGCATAGCCGGCATTGTTGATGTAGTCGGCGAATTTCTCGATCGTCTCCCAGTCCGAGCACTGGTAGTTGGTGCCTGGCCACGGATTGAACGGGATCAGATTGATCTTGGCTGGAATGCCCTTGAGCAGCTTGATCAGCCCCTTAGCGTCCTCGATCGAATCGTTGACGTCCTTCAGCATCACATATTCGAAGGTGATGCGGCGGGCGTTCGACAGGCCTGGATAGGCGCGGCAGGCGGCGATCAGCTCTTTCAGCGGAAATTTTTTGTTGATCGGCACCAAAAGGTCGCGCAAATCGTCATTGGTGGCGTGCAGCGAGATCGCCAGCATGACACCGATCTCCTCGCCGGTGCGGAAGATCTCCGGCACGACGCCGGAAGTCGACAGCGTGATGCGTCTCTTCGATAGCGAAAGCCCGTCGCCGTCGGACGCGATCAGCAGCGCCTTCTTCACCGCTTCGAAATTGTAGAGCGGCTCGCCCATGCCCATCATGACGATGTTGGACACTTTCCGGCCCTCGGCCGGAACGATGGCGCCATCGGGCGTGTCGCGGTCGGGAAAATCGCCGAGCCGGTCGCGGGCGGTCAAAAGCTGGGCGAGGATTTCCTCTGCGGTCAGGTTGCGCACCAGCTTCTGGGTGCCGGTGTGGCAAAAGGAGCAGGTCAGCGTGCAACCGACCTGCGAGGAGATGCAGAGCGTGCCGCGGCCTTCTTCGGGAATGTAGACGGTTTCGATCTCGACCGGCCGGCCGGCGCCGCGCGGCGGAAAGCGAAACAGCCATTTGCGCGTGCCGTCGGAGGAAATCTGCTCCTCGACGATCTCGGGCCTGGCGACGGAAAAATGCTTGTCGAGCTCGGCGCGCAGATCCTTGGAGATGTTGAACATGCCGGCAAAGTCGGAGACGCCGCGCACATACATCCAGTGCCAGAGCTGCTGGGCGCGCATCCTGGCCTGGCGCTCCGGCACGATGCCTGATGCAATGAGGGCAGCGCCAAGCTCGGCGCGCGTCAGGCCGATCAGCGACGGTTTTTCGGCCGGCATGGCGCGGGCGCGCAACGCGTCACGGGCGCCTTCGGCGGTGAGGTCGAATGAAAGGATCATTGTTGCGCCAATATAAGCGATTTGCGGCCGATTACAGCATCGTGCTGGGAATGAAGCGCGGCGCATAGCACAGGTTGACGCCGGAGTCATGGGTGGCGGCTGTGCAAGGCTCGCCGCAATGTGCCGGCCGGCGGCGTGTTAAAAAGCAGAAAGCCGGGCTTGCGGCCCGGCCATTACTCAAACTCCGCTTCGCCTATTTGCACCTGGCGATGGACGACAGCGCCGCCGAAATGCCTTTCAGCGAAAAGACATAGGTCGTGGTGTTGCCGCGGCCGGATTTCGCCTGCACCTTCATGTCGCTGCCGGTCTTCATGGCGGCGATCAGCACCGGCTCCTCGGCGGCGTTCTCGACCCAGGCCGACTTGCCGCGGGTGAACATCGAAAAGCTCTTGCCGTCGATGGTGACGGTCGCCTTGGAGTTTTCCTGGAAATTGTAGCCGGCGATGAATTGCGGCTCGTAAGACACTTGCTGTCCCGGCCGCTGGCTGACGAAGAAGAACATGTCGCCATGGTCAAGCGTCGGCGGCTGCTTGTCGGTCGGCACGGTTAACACATAGCAAACCTTGCCGCCCGACGCCTGGTAGCTGTAGGTGCCCCAAGCATTGTGCTGGCCGATCTTGGTTGCCGACTGCGCCAGAGCCGGCGCTGTCATGGCCACCAGTGCCAGGCTCGAAATTGTAGCAATCAATCCGCGCATCGCTTTTCCCATATATGGTGCGGAGGCAGGCCGGCTCGGCGTCCTGCCCGTCGCTTCATTTTGATTTAATCTGGGTTACCAAACGGTGAACTTCCCTCAGGAAAAGGATATCCACCCCAGGAAACCGCCGCCATCCCTTGCGCCCGTCGCCCGAAAGCGGCAGTTGCAACGTCCCTTTCGCGACTTGGATGCCACGAAAGCGGCAAGAGTTTGACTTTTCTGCCTTATCGCCGGCTCAGCCGTTGTCGGCAATCGCCTGTTTGGCGGCGAGCCGATGCGCTGACGTGATGTGGGCTTTGACGGTGGTGATCGCGGCGGTCAGCACGGCAATGTCGTCGGTAAAGCCCAGTCCGAAGACGAAGTCGGGGACGACGTCAGCCGGCAGCACGAAATAGCCGAGCGCCGCCACCAGGATGCCCTTGGCGCGCAGCGGCGTGTTCTTGTCCATGGCGCAGTAATAGGCGGCGACCAACTCCTCCATGAACGGGATCTGCCGGGCAGCCCTCTTGGCGGTGCGCCAGAATTTCTCACGCACTTCGCTCTCGTCACCCGGCTTGCCGCCGAAGCCGAAGAAATCAAAACCTGATTTTTGCGCCATCAGTCTCTCCTAGCCAGGCTGCGCATGGCGTTCCACACGCGCCTGCCAGCGGAAAATGTGGTGAAAGCGCCAGTCCACTACAAGAGCTCGGCCGTCTCCCGGCCTGAATATCGGGGCTACGGCATCGACAGATCTCCAACGACCTGACCGAAATAGCGGTTCATCGTCTTGGCCAGTTCGAAGTCGAGCGCGGTCAGGCCGCCGGCATCATGGGTGTTCAGCGTCACGTTCACGGTGTTGTAGACGTTCGACCAGTCGGGGTGATGATCGATCTTCTCCGCCGCCAGGGCGACGCGGGTCATGAAGGCGAAGGCTTCGGAAAAATCGCTGAAGGCGAAGCTGCGCGCGATCGAGCCGCCATCCTTGGCCAGCGACCAGCCGTCGAGCCCGGCCAGCGCCTCGGCGACCGCCTCCCTGCTCAGTTTCTCTCTCGCCATGATCGTTTCCCGTGCTATCTGGATTTGCAGTCTTCAGCATAGTGCCGGATCGATGAGCGCAAAGCCGATAAAATCCATTCTCTTCGTCTGCCTCGGCAATATCTGCCGCTCGCCACTGGCCGAGGGCGTGTTGCGCGCCGTCCTGGCAGAGCGCGGCCTCGATCGGGATATCCTGCTCGATTCGGCCGGGACCAGCGACTGGGAAGCCGGCGCGGCGCCCGACCCGCGCTCGATCTCGATCGCCAAGCGGCACGGCGTCGATATTTCCGGACAGACGGCGCGCAAGCTGACGCCGGACGATTTTTCGCGTTTCGACCTCATTCTCGCCATGGACCGATCGAATCTCCGGGATCTTAAAGCGCTGGTGCCTGCCGCCATGCGCGACCGGGTCCATCTGTTCCTCGAGTTCGCCGAGGGAAGGGTGGGCGACGTGCCGGACCCCTATCATCAGGGGCCGGAGGCGTTTGCCTCGGTCTACCGCATGATCCGCGAAGCGTCGGAGGCGCTGGCGACGCGGCTCGAGGCACGGGCATCAGTGCCCGACAGCGGCCAGGCCTCCTCGACGATGTAGGGTCCGCCGCCGACCGAATCGCGTGACGACATCAGGACGAAGCGGCCGACACGGAAGGGCAGCGTCGAAAAATTGCCGCGCGCCGAGAGATATTGGGCGACGTCGAGCGGGCTCGAATTGCGCAACCTGGCCAGCGTCACATGCGGCATGAATTTGCGCGGGTCGGCGGGGATGCCGAGGCGCTGGCAGATGCGCTCGATCTCGGCTTGCAGCGCCGCAAGATCGGGCGAGGCGGAGACGCCGGCCCACACCGCGTGCGGTTTCTTCTGGCCGAAGGCGCCGACGCCGGACAGTGTCAGCGCGAAGGACGGGCGGTGGATACGGTCGAGCGCGTTGGCGATCTCGTCGGCGACATGGCCCTCGACATCGCCAATGAAGCGCAGCGTCATATGGTAGTTCTCGACGTCGATCCAGCGGGCCCCGGGCAGGCCGCCCCGGAGCAGGGACAGCGAAAGGGCGGCATCACGCGGGATTTCGAGGGCGGTGAAAAGACGCGGCATGGTAAGCCTCCTGTCCTCGAATCGAACTCTTGCCCCTAGCGAATCATCGAAAATCAAGCGGGGCAAGCGGTTTGTTGGTCACACCTGGCCTAAAATCAAATCGTGCGGGGAATGCGTAGCCTCATCGAATCCGGTCCTTCAAGAGTTGCCCTTAACCACGACAATGGCTTTTTCGACATCCGGCAGAATGCGCTCGACCATGCGGTCGATGCCCTTGGCATTCGGGTGCAGGCCGTCCTCAAGTTGCAAAGCTGGTTCGCCGGCGACGCCGTCGAGAAAGAATGGATAGAGCGGGACGCCGTATTTTTCCGCCAGTTTCGGGAAGATCGCGTCAAAGCCGTTCTGGTAGTCGGCGCCGAGATTGGGTGCAGCGCGCATGCCGGCCAGCAGCACGGCGATGTTGCGCTGCTTCAGCTTCGCCAGCATGGCGTCCAGATTTTTCTGCGTGATATCGGGAGAAACGCCGCGCAGCATGTCGTTGGCACCGAGTTCGAGAATGACAAGCTGCGTGCCGTCCGGCACCGACCAGTCGAGCCGCGACAGACCGCCACTCGACGTATCGCCGGAGACTCCGGCATTGGCGACGGTCACATCGTGGCCCTTGGCGCGGAGTGCTGCCTCAAGTTTTCGGGTGAAGCCTTCGTCCGGTCCGAGGCCAAAGCCTGCCATCAGGCTGTCGCCGAAACCGACGATCGTGAACGGCTCGGCGCGCGCCGAAGAAATGGCGCCGCAAATTCCGAGGAGAAGGACGAAGGCTGCGGCAAGTCGGTGTTTGAAAGCCATGCGGCAGGGCCCCATATGACCGAGAACATTATACTGGCGGTAGGCGGAATTCAGCCCTCCCTTTCCTATATAGGACGATTTTATTTTGACAGAAGCCGTCATCGCGCTGAAAAACGTATCGCTGACGCTCGGCGAAGGAGCGTCTTCCGTCCATGTCCTGAAAGGCGTCAGCCTCGACGTGGCGAGTGGCGAGGCGACCGGCATCGTCGGTCCGTCGGGCTCTGGAAAGTCGACGCTGCTGATGGTCTTGGCCGGCTTGGAAAGGGTCGATTCGGGTACGGTACGAATTGCCGGTGAATTGCTGAACGGCAAGAGCGAAGACCAGATCGCATCGTTTCGTGGGCGAAACATTGGCATCGTCTTCCAGTCTTTCCACCTCATTCCCAACATGACGGCGCTCGAAAATGTCGCAGTGCCGCTGGAACTAGCCGGCCATGTCGATCCGTTCGCGGTGGCGGCGCGGGAGCTCGAGGCGGTGGGCTTGAGCGACCGCGTCACTCACTATCCCGGCGAATTGTCCGGCGGCGAACAGCAGCGTGTGGCGATCGCCCGGGCGCTGGCGCCTTCGCCGCGCATCCTGATCGCCGACGAGCCGACCGGCAATCTGGACCAGGCGACGGGACGGCAGGTCGCCGATCTTCTGTTCGCCAAAGCGGCCGAGCGCGGCATGACGCTGGTGCTGGTCACCCACGATCCGGCGCTCGCCGCTCGCTGCTCCCGGCAGGTGTCGATGCGGTCGGGCCGGATCGAGGATGCGCCAGAACCAGCTCCAAAGCCCGGCAAGGTGCCGGCCTGATGCCGCTGTCGCGCACGCTGAAGCTCGCCTTCCGCTTCTCGCTGCGCGAGATGCGCGGCGGGCTGTCCGGCTTCCTGATCTTCTTTGCCTGCATTGCGCTTGGCGTCGCGGCGATCGGCGGCGTCAATTCGGTGGCCCGGGCGATTACCGCCGGTGTCGCCAACGAAGGCCAGTCGCTGCTCGGCGGCGACCTTCGTTTCGAGCTCAATCAGCGCGCCGCGACTGAGGCCGAGCACGTCTTTCTTGACGGGCTGGGCACGGTCTCTCACAGCGCCAACATGCGCTCGATGGCGCGGCTCGAAGACGGCTCCGACCAGGCGCTGGTCGAGGCCAAGGCGGTCGACGGCGCCTATCCACTCTATGGCGCGCTGGAGACCGAACCGGTGCTGGCGAAGGAGAAATTGTTCGGCGAACAATCCGGTGTTTTCGGCGCCACCGCACCCGACCTTTTGTTCGAGCGGCTGAACCTTCGGATCGGCGACCGGCTGAAGCTGGGCAGCGCCACCTTCGAACTGCGCGCCCGGCTCGTCAACGAGCCGGACGCGGTATCCGACGGCTTCGGCTTTGCGCCGCGGCTGATGATCTCGACGGACGGGCTTGCCGCTTCCGGTTTGATCCAGCCCGGCAGCCTGGTCGAGAACGCCTACAAGGTCCGCCTGCCCGGCGGCACCGGCGAGGCGCGCATAAAAGCCATTCAGGATCAGGCGGCGGAGGATTTTCCCGAGTCCGGCTGGTCGATCCGCACGCGCAGCAATGCAGCACCGGCATTGTCCGCCAATATCGAACGGTTTTCGCAGTTCCTGACGCTGGTCGGGCTGACGGCGCTGGTGGTCGGCGGCGTCGGCGTGGCCAATGCGGTGCGCGCCTATCTCGACGGCAAGCGCGGCGTCATCGCCACCTTCAAGAGCCTGGGGGCTTCGGGCGGTTTCGTCTTTGCCGTCTACCTGGTGCAGATCCTGATGATCGCCGCACTGGGCATCACGCTCGGGGTCGCGCTTGGTGCGCTGATGCCATTCGCGGCGAGCGCGGCGCTCCAGTCGATCATTCCGGTGCCGGCGGAGGGCGGATTCTATCCCGGCGCGCTCGGCATGGCGGCGCTGTTCGGGCTGCTGGTGACGCTGGCTTTCGCCTTGCTGCCGCTCGGCCGTGCGCGCGACGTGCCGGCGACGGCGCTGTTTCGTGAAATGGGTTTTGAGGGCCGCGGTTTTCCGCGCCCGCTCTACACGGCGGCGGCGCTCGGCATCGCGCTGCTGCTGGCGGCGCTGGCCATTCTGTTTTCCGGCGACCGCTACATCGCCTCGATCTTCGTCGGCGCCACCATTTTTGCTTTTTTGGTGCTGCGCCTTGTCGGCGCGCTGGTGCAGTGGGCCGCCAAAAAGAGCCCACGCGTTGGCTCGACGGTGCTCAGGCTGGCCCTCGGCAACATCCATCGGCCGGGCGCCTTGACGCCGTCGGTGGTGCTGTCGCTGGGACTGGGGCTGACGCTTCTGGTGACGCTGGCGCTGATCGACGGCAATCTCAGGCGGCAGATTTCCGGCAGCCTGCCGGAGCGGGCGCCGAACTTCTTCTTCGTCGACATCCAGAGCAGCGATGTCGATGCGTTCTCGGCGCTGGTCGGCAGGGAGGCGCCGCAAGGCACGCTGGTCAAGGTGCCGATGCTGCGCGGCCGGGTGATGGCGCTGAACGGCGTCGACGTCGACAAGGTCGAGGTGCCGGCGGAAGGGGCCTGGGTGCTGCGCGGCGATCGCGGGCTGACCTACGAGGCCAGAATCCCTGCGAATGCGACACTGACCGAAGGCACATGGTGGCCGGACAATTATGCCGGCGAGCCGCTGGTGTCGTTTTCGGCCGAGGAGGGCAAAGAGCTCGGGCTGAAACTCGGCGATACCGTCACCGTCAACGTGCTTGGCCGCAACGTGACGGCGAAGATCGCCAATTTCCGCCAGGTCGAGTGGGAGACGATGGGCATCAATTTCGTCATGGTGTTCTCGCCCAGCACATTTGCCGGCGCGCCGCACAGCTGGCTGGCGACGCTGACCGGAAAGGGCGCGTCGCCGGCCGACGATGCCCGTCTTCTCAACGCCGTCACCCGCGCCTTTCCCGCGGTGACGACAGTCAGGGTCAAGGACGCGCTCGACATCGTCAACCGGCTGGTGGCGCAACTCGGCACCGCGATCAGGGCCGCAGCCGGCGTGGCGCTGATCGCCTCGGTGCTGGTGCTGGCCGGGGCGCTGGCGGCCGGCAACCGCGCCCGCATCCACGATGCGGTGGTGCTGAAGACGCTGGGCGCCACCAGGAAGACGCTGATCGCGGCCTTTTCGCTGGAATACATGCTGATCGGCCTCGCCACTGCGATCTTCGCGCTGGCGGCAGGCGGGATTGCGGCGTGGTTCGTTGTCGCGCGCGTCATGACGCTGCCGTCGCATTTCATGCCCGATGTGGCGGTGGCAACCATCGTCTTTGCTCTGCTGGTCACGGTCGGCATCGGCCTCGCCGGCACCTGGCGGGTGCTGGGCCACAAGGCGGCGCCGGTGCTGCGCAATCTCTGATCTGTGTGGATGTGCAAGCTCAACGCGACCGGGATTTGGTTAAATCTTGTTAATGTTGGGCTTTGGAAGGCCAATAAATCCGGATTTTTGCTACTTCACGAAGCATTACGCCCGGTTACGGTCTTGTTCTTGATGCCAATAACCATCATATTTCGCGGCAGGCATGCTGGAGCCCCGCCAGCGGCGCCTCGGTCCAAGATGGACCGGACACCGGACGGGGCAGAAGCAATATGAGGATTTCCATGGCTGAACCCGTTCGCAATTATCAGACGCGTGCCATGCCCGGTGTCGGCGTCGATGCTGCTATCGACCAGGGCCTGCGCGCTTATATGATCAAGGTCTATAATCTGATGGGGCTTGGCCTCCTCATCACCGGCCTCGCCGCGGTCGGAACGATCATGCTGGCCACCACCACCGATCCGGCTTCGGCGGTCGCTACGCTGCCGAACGGCGATATGCTGACATCCTTCGGCTACGCGATCTTCGGCTCGCCGCTGAAATGGCTGGTGATCTTTGCCCCGCTGGCAGCGGTGCTGTTCCTGTCGTTCCGCGTCCAGTCGATGAGCGTTTCGGCCGCGCAGACGACGTTCTGGGTCTATGCCGGCCTCGTTGGCCTGTCGCTGTCGTCGATCTTCCTGGTCTACACCACCGCCAGCATCTCGCAGACCTTCTTCGCCACCGCCGCCGCTTTTGGCGGGCTGTCGCTCTACGGCTACACGACCAAGCGCGATCTTTCCGCGTTCGGTTCGTTCCTGATCATGGGCCTGGTCGGTCTGATCATCGCCAGTGTGATCAACATCTTCCTGCAGTCGTCGGCGCTTACCTTCGCCGTTTCGGCGATTGGCGTGCTGATCTTCGCAGGGCTGACCGCTTACGACACGCAGAACATCAAGGAGATGTATTTCGAGGGCGACGAGACTGATGTCGCCGGCCGCAAGGCGATCATGGGCGCTCTGAGGCTCTATCTCGACTTCATCAACCTGTTCATGTTCCTGCTGCAGTTCATGGGCGAACGCCGTTAAAAACGGCCTGCGTCTGTGGACCAGCGAATCTGGAAAGGGCGGCCCAACGGCCGCCCTTTCCTTCTGTGCCGGCCTTTGCTGTGATAGAAGGCAGATGAACGGCTTGCATAAAATATGAGCAGCATCACTATACGCGGCGCGACAACGGCCGATCTCGACCGGATCACCGCCATCTATGCCGATGCGGTGACCCACGGCACGGCGAGCTACGAGTTGGAGCCGCCTGATCGTGCCGAGATGGGCGAGCGCTTAGACAGTCTGATAGCGGGCGGCTTTCCCTATCTGGTGGCGGAAAAAGACGGCATCGTGCTCGGCTATGCCTATGCCGGCCCCTTTCGGCCGCGGCCCGCGTACCGGTTCATCGTTGAAGATTCTGTCTATGTCGCGCCCGAGGCCAAGGGCCTTGGCATCGGGCTGAAGCTGATGCAAAGGCTGATCGCGGCGGCCGAGGCGGCGGGCTTCCGCCAGATCGTCGCGGTGATCGGCGACGGTCGGCCGGACAGTGCCTCGGTGCGGCTGCATGAAAAGCTCGGCTTTCGCCATTCGGGCCGTCTTGAAGGCTCCGGCTACAAGCACGGACGCTGGCTCGACACGGTGTTCATGCAACTGCCGATCAATGGCGGGTGTCTGGTTCCGCCCGATCCCAACTCACTGCCGGAGCAGAGATTCCGCAAGCAAAACCAGTAGTTAGGCCTCGACCAGTTTCAGCGTGCGGTCGAACACGCCAAGCACGCGGCCAAGTTCCTGGCCGCGCTTGAGGATCCGGCCGCCGGCGGCAATGACGGCGAAAGCGCCTTGCCGGCGCGCCAGCTTCGGATCCTTGACGATCTGGAACAGCGGCACCTCGCTGGTGCGACGGAAGACGGAAAAGACGGCGCGGTCGGCAAGATGATCGATGGCGTAGTCGCGCCATTCATTGGCGGCGACCATGCGCCCGTAGAGCCTCAGGATCTGGTCCAATTCACGCCGGTCGAACCGCACCGGCTGGTCGAGGCGTTCGCGTCTTGCCTCATGCAGCGGGATCAGTATTGCGGATGCGTCCCCATCCTCCGTCCCACTGCAGTGATCAGTCATGCCTCGATCCCTTCGAATGAATCTTACATTAATCAAAGTTGGCGCTTTCGCCATGGAATTGCAAGCCCAGCTGGGCAAAGGCTGGCGGCGCACCGATTCGCGGTGTCCAGTCACGTTTATAAAAACGCCCGTTGAAATTGGTGATGCTTCGCCACAATCCTGCCATCTTTTATCCGCGCTAATGCCCCAATCTCCGACGAATTTACAGGTGTTGCCTGAGACGGTTCGGTCCGGCACTGGCTCGTAAACCCCAAGCCCCCCGCCCACGGGTCTGCGTCGGATCGAACCAACCTCGGTTTCTCCCTTGGAGAAATCGAGTGCGACGATCCCAAAACCTAAATGACCGGCGTCAGAAGCAAGCTGACGTCGGTTTTTTATTGATTCGCGGCCTTCCCTTTTCCCCATGTGGGAGAAGGTGTCGCCGGAGGTGACGGATGAGATACATCGCCCGGCGCCGGGCGCCATCGTAGATGAAAGGTGCGCGGCCCCTGGCCCAAGCCTGAAGTTACTTTCATGGCAGGGGTGTTCCAGCTTGGCAATTTGCTTGAAATCGCCGCTGCCTCATTCCTTCCAGCACCCCTCATCCGGCTTGGCGCTTCGCGCCAATCCACCTTCTCCCACAAGAAGGGGAGAAGGAGAGACCCGCACTCATCCGTCTCGACGCTACGCGTCGATCGACCACCTGGGGCGGGTCACGGGCCTAGCCCCACAAGGGGAGAAGGAGAGATCTCAGGGCTTGTGGATCAAGGCGGCGCCCAGGATGGGACCCGGCATGCCGTCCTTGCCCACCGATTGCAGCAGCACGGCGCAGCCGCCTTTCTTGGTAATCACGCTCATCGGCAATTCGTAGCGCTGCGCCTTGCCGTGCCACATGCCGGCGGTCTGGATACCGGAGACGGCGTTCCAATAGGTCATGCTGCGGCCGGTGTTCTCGCCCTTGCCGATCTTGATGGTCTGCGGCGGGTCGAAATAGACGATGACGACATGGGCATCGCTTGGGCCGCTCCCGGCATCGCCGGCGTCGATGATGACGCGGTCGCTGGTCCGGCTGACCTTGATGCCGACCTGCATGCCTTCGCCGGATGTTTTCATGCGGGCGAGCGCACCGTCGACTTCCGCGCGGCGGGCGCCGTTGACATGGCTGCGGCCATTGATGACCGCCTGCGGCGTATAGACCGAGCGGCTGCCGAAGGCACGCATATACTCGTATTGCCGCTCGGTGTTCTCCTTGCGGCTCAGCGTGTCCTTCCAACCGAGATAATCCCAGTAGTCGACGTGATAGGCGAGCGCGACGATGTTCTCCTTGGCGGCAAGCTCGGCGAAAAACGCATCGGCCGGCAGGCAGGAACTGCAGCCCTGGCTGGTGAAGAGCTCGACCACGCCCAAGGGTTGATCAGTCGAGGCTTTGTCAGCCTGGGGCTTGTCGGCCTCGCCGGCCAGCGCATTGCCGGCAAACGCCGAGAGGGCCAGCGCCAATGCCGCAAGCCGCAATGGTCTTCGAGGTGTCATGGCCGTTTCGACTCCCGCCGGTGATGGCCGGCTTTGTTCTGGTTGGCGAAATATGTGGCAGAAGCGGCAGTCAACGGGAAGTCACGTTGCGGTGAAACTTTTACCGCTGTAGCCAACTGCACGGGCGCTCCAGGACGGCTACACTTCGGGGTAGATACCGATTCGGGCAGCAATCAGCATGTGGCAAACTCTCCTGACGCCGGTCGACCTGTATTGCGAGCGGGTAGGGCCAGAGTTCTGGGCCGAGCCGGTCAACGCACTGACCAACATGGCTTTTCTTGTCGCCGGGCTGTGGGGGGTCCGGGAGGTGCGCCGGCGTGGCGCAGGCGTCTTCGCCGAAATGCTGGCCTGGTGGGTGGTGGCGATCGGCATCGGCTCGGCGCTGTTCCACACCTTTGCCAACCATGCCACGGTCTGGGCCGACGTGCTGCCGATCGCCGGGTTCACGCTGGCCTACACGCTGTTCAACCTGCGCCGTTTCCTGGGTATGAAATGGGGCAAGGCGATCGTCATCTTCGTCGCCTTTTATGCCGTCACCGGGTTGCTGACCTTTGCCGTGCCGGACTGGCTGCGCCAGGCATCGAACGGCACGACCGGCTACCTGCCGCCGTTCCTGGCGCTCGCCTTCTTCGGCGCCTGGGTGGCCGCGAGCGGCAACCCCGCCGGCTGGTACAATCTGGCGGGCTCGGCGATCTTCGTCGTGTCGGTCATCTTCAGGACGATCGATCCGCTGGTCTGCGGCAGCTTTCCGCTCGGCACGCATTTCCTGTGGCACATCCTCAACGCGCTGATGCTCGGCGTGCTGCTGGCGGCGACGGCGCGGTTCGGGAAGGGAGGGCAGTAGGGCAGTAGGGCAGTAGGTATTGTCTTCCCTACTCCCCTACTGCCCTACTCCCGTACTCCCCTCTCTCTATGCGGCTAGATCGCGCAGCACATATTGCAGGATGCCGCCGTTCTTGAAGTAGTCGAGCTCGTCCAGCGTATCGATGCGGCAGATGATCGGAATGTTCTTCACCGTGCCGTCGCCATAAGTGATCTTCGCGATCATCTTCTGACGCGGCTTGATGGCGCTCAGTCCGTCGATTTCGACCAGTTCGTCGCCCTTGAGATTGAGCGAGGCCCATGAGGTGCCCTCCTCGAAGACGAAGGGGATGACCCCCATGCCGACCAGGTTCGAGCGGTGGATGCGCTCGAAGGACTGAGCGATGACGGCGCGAACACCCAACAGGTTGGTGCCTTTGGCCGCCCAGTCGCGCGACGAGCCGTTGCCGTATTCGACACCGGCGAAGATGACCAGCGGCACGCCTTCCTTCTTGTACTCCATGGCGGCGTCGTAGATCGATTTCTCTTCCTTTGACGGATAGTGGATCGTGTAGCCGCCCTCGCGACCGTTCTCGCCCAGCATGTGGTTGCGGATGCGGATATTGGCGAAGGTGCCGCGCATCATCACTTCGTGATTGCCGCGCCGTGTGCCGTATTGATTGAAGTCGGCAACGCCGACGCCATGATCGATGAGGTACTTGCCGGCCGGCGAGGCCGCCTTGATCGAGCCGGCCGGTGAGATGTGGTCGGTGGTGATCTTGTCGCCGAACAGGCCGAGCACGCGGGCGCCCTTGATGTCGCCGATTGTGCCGAAGCCTGGTGCCATGCCAGCGAAGTAGGGCGGGTTCTGCACATAGGTCGAATTGTTGTCCCAGGCATAGGTCTGGCCTTCTGGCACCTTGACGTTCTGCCAGTATTCGTCGCCCTTGAAGACGTCGGCATATTTGCGGGCGAACAGTTCGCGCGTCACGTTCTTCTCGATGAACTCCTGGATCTCGACCGAGCTCGGCCAGATGTCCCTGAGGTAGACCGGGTTGCCGTCGCGGTCCTCGCCGAGCGGTTCGGTGGTCAGGTCCTTGGTCACGGTCCCGGCCAGCGCGTGGGCGACGACCAGCGGCGGCGAGGCGAGGTAATTCGCCTGCACGTCGGGCGAGACGCGGCCTTCGAAATTGCGGTTGCCGGAAAGCACCGCGGCAGCGATCAGACCTTTGTCATTGATGGTCCTGGAGATCGGCGCCGGCAACGGGCCGGAATTGCCGATGCAGGTGGTGCAGCCGAAGCCGACCAGATTGAAGCCGATCTGGTCGAGTTCCTTCTGCAGGCCGGATTTCTCCAGATATTCAGCGACGACCTGGCTGCCCGGCGCCAGCGATGTCTTGACCCACGGCTTCTGCTTGAGTCCGAGCCGGTTGGCGTTGCGTGCCAGCAACCCGGCGCCGATCAGCACGCTCGGGTTCGAGGTGTTGGTGCAGGAGGTGATGGCGGCAATGACGACGTCGCCATGGCCAAGGTCGTAGTCGGTGCCCTCGACGGCATAGCGCTTGTCGATCTCGACCGCCTTCTTGTATTCGGTTTCCATCGCCTTGACAAAGCCGGCCGGAATGCCTTCAAGCGCGACCCGGCCCTCCGGACGCTTGGGCCCGGCCATCGACGGCACGACGTCGCCGAGATCGAGCTCGAGCAGGTCGGTGAAGACCGGGTCGGCCGAGCCGGTATCGCGCCACATTCCTTGCGCCTTGGCGTATGCCTCGACCAGCGCGATGCGGTTTTCCTCGCGGCCGGACATGGTGAGGTAGCGGATGGTTTCGCTATCGACCGGGAAGAAGCCGCAGGTGGCGCCATATTCGGGCGCCATGTTGCCGATGGTGGCGCGGTCGGCCAGCGTCATGTTGGACAGACCAGGACCGAAGAATTCGACGAACTTGCCGACGACGCCTTTCTTGCGCAGCATCTGGGTGACGGTGAGCACAAGGTCCGTGGCGGTGACGCCTTCCCTGAGCCTGCCGGTGAGCCGGAAACCGATGACTTCGGGCAACAGCATGGAGACGGGCTGGCCAAGCATCGCGGCCTCGGCCTCGATGCCGCCGACGCCCCAGCCGAGCACGCCAAGGCCGTTGATCATGGTGGTGTGCGAATCGGTGCCGACGCAGGTGTCGGGATAGGCTGTGGTTTCGCCGCCTTCAGTGTTGGTCCACACGACCTGACCGAGATATTCGAGATTGACCTGGTGGCAGATGCCGGTGCCGGGCGGCACGACGCGGAAATTGCGGAAGGCCTGCTGGCCCCATTTCAGGAATTTGTAGCGTTCTTCGTTGCGCTCGTATTCAAGCTCGACATTCCTGGCGAAAGCCAGCGGCGTGCCGAACTCATCGACGATGACCGAGTGGTCGATGACCAGGTCGACCGGCACCAGCGGATTGATCTTTTGCGGGTCGCCGCCGAGCGAGGCCATGGCATCGCGCATGGCGGCCAGGTCGACCACGGCCGGAACGCCGGTGAAATCCTGCATCAGCACGCGGGCCGGGCGATAGGCGATCTCGACCCCGGCGGTGCCCCTGTCGGTCAGCCAGCCGGCGACCGCCTGGATGCTCTCCTTGGTGACGGAACGGCCGTCCTCGTTGCGCAGCAAGTTCTCCAGCAGCACCTTCATCGAATAGGGCAACTGGCCGATACCGGTGAGGCCGTTGTTCTCGGCCTCGACGAGGTCGTAATAGGCATAGTCGGTGCCGCCCGCGGTCAGCGTGCGGCGGCAATTGAAACTATCGAGGGATTTTGACACGTGCGATCCGTCCTTGTCTGTTCAGCCTGAAAGGGAACGGACGCCGATGGCATGCAATCACGCGCAAAGGTGCGGGTACGGCCATTTCCGCTGTCCGTTCCCAGCCAACCCGAGCCGTTCAAGGCGGCGCGTGCGCTGGTTCGGCGCTAATTCGCTTCCCGTGCCGACCGCTGGCACGGATGCACCGCATATAGAGAATTTCCTGGAATAGTTCTAGACAGTCGAAAGGCTATTTTGTGCGATGCGGCAGCTGTCGTGAAGCGGCGTTTTCGGGACGGGCAAGAAATGCGGCTGATCGCCGAAAATCTGGGCGGCGAACGCGGCGGCGAGGCGGTTTTTTCCGGCCTCAACTTTGCGCTTGGGAAAGGCCAGGCGCTGATCGTCACCGGGCCGAACGGCGCGGGAAAATCGACGCTGCTCAGGGTGGTCGCCGGCTTGCTGCCGGTAGCGGCAGGCCGTTTGCTTCTCGAAGGTGGGGCTGAAGACTTTCAGTCGGTCGCCTCGGCCTGCCATTATCTCGGCCACCAGAACGCGATGAAGACGGCGCTGAGCGTGGCGGAAAACCTGCGCTTCTGGCGCGATTTTTCGGGCGCGGATTTTTTGAGCGCCGAACAGGCGCTGGCAATGGTCGGGCTTGATGGTATCGGCCATCTGCCGTTCGGCTATCTCTCCACCGGGCAACGCCGCCGCGCGGCGATCGCAAAACTGCTGGTCAGCCGGCGGCCGCTGTGGCTGCTCGACGAGCCGACGGCCGGGCTGGACAAGGCTTCGGAAGAGCGGTTCGGCGGGCTGATGCGGGAGCATCTTGAGGAGGGCGGAATCATCATTGCGGCGACGCATTTGCCGCTGGGAATCGAGGGGGCGAAGGAATTGAGGATGACAGGCTGATGTCCGCGCTCCACGGCGCCCCCCTCTGTCCTGCCGGACATCTCCCCCACTTGGGGGGAG
>SAQR01000275.1 GCA_004020365.1 Mesorhizobium sp. | reverse complement strand
CGGTCCGGATCGAGGAAAGTGTTCGGCACATCGAGCAGACCGATGATGCCATCCGGAGAACACAGGCCGCAGGGTGCCGTCACCTCGAAACCGGTGTAGAGCCCGATCGGCATCGACACTTCGATGGCATTGTTCTTGACCGCACGATACTCGCTTTTGAACACCACGAGCACTTCCTCGGCGGTCGGATAGCAGATCTTCTGG
>SAQR01000274.1 GCA_004020365.1 Mesorhizobium sp. | reverse complement strand
GATCTGCACGACGGGCCGGCGCAACTGGTTGCCCTCGCTGCGCTAGGGATCGACAGCCCTGTGCTTGCCGATCCTGCCACGCCGGCTGCGGCGCGCGCACGGGAACTGCGGACCGTCAAAGCCAATCTGGACGACGCCATGCGCGAAATCAGGAACATCAGCAAGGGCCTTGTGCTGCCGCATGTCGAGAATGCGGAGTTGACGGA
>SAQR01000273.1 GCA_004020365.1 Mesorhizobium sp. | reverse complement strand
CTGGGTTGGTCTTCTCGATCAGTTCGATCTTCCACTGGCGCGGCCAGCGCTTCAGTGACTTTTCGCGCTTGATGGCGTCGCGAATATCGAAATTTTCTTCGTACCAGACCAGCCGCTGCACGCCGTAGCGGCTGGTGAAGCGCGAGCCTTCGCCGGATTTGTGCTCCGGCATGCGGCGGCCGAGATCATTGGTGACGCCGATGTAG
>SAQR01000272.1 GCA_004020365.1 Mesorhizobium sp. | reverse complement strand
AAATCAGCGAAGCGCCTTATGGCGGCAAGGTCATTGGGTGTCAACCGCGCAGCAAGCCTTTTTCGTTGTTGTTCGGTATCCGCCGCAACGTGCCATATCCTTAGCCGAAGTAGGCGGTTATAGAAGCCAGCCATGAGCAATAAGGCAGGCACCCCCAAAGATACCCACTATGCCAAGCTGCGCCGCGCCCATCGCGACGAGAAGGCC
>SAQR01000271.1 GCA_004020365.1 Mesorhizobium sp. | reverse complement strand
GCAGTGCATATCCGCGCCGAGCTGGAAGCGCTGGGGTTGGTACCGTTCGCCAAGACGTCGGGCGGCAAGGGCATCCACATCACCGTGCCGGTAACGCAAAAACAGAACTGGAAGAAGCTGCACCAGGCGGCCAGCGTCATTTCCTCGGCATTGGCCGCCACCGCGCCCGACACCTTCACCACCACCATGGGCAAGGACAACCGCAAGC
>SAQR01000270.1 GCA_004020365.1 Mesorhizobium sp. | reverse complement strand
AAAGTAGCTGAGTCGGGCGACCGCCTGGTATCGGTCCAGCCCGGGTGTCACTCTGGCTTGGTACGACTCTGAAATGACGGCTGACCATGACGGCTGAAGCAGCACGCACCGATATGCAGAGCGTCAGGCAGGGCGCGGCGATGGCGGCCGTCCGTATCGTCCGCCAGCTCCGTGAAGCTGGCGACTGGCAGCGCGAGATGGACAGCAT
>SAQR01000269.1 GCA_004020365.1 Mesorhizobium sp. | reverse complement strand
GCTGCTTGCTGATCTGACAGCAGCGACTAGCCTTGGGCGCGACAGAATCACCCCGGGCGCAAACCACCGGACCCTTGCATGAGCATTTTCAGCCGAATCTCGATAGGCGGACTGACGGCGGTCGCCGCTTTTGCCGCTTGCAGCATGGCCGTTGCACAGGCGCAGGAGGCGCCAGCGGCACCGGAGGCATGGGAGGCGCCAGCGGCAC
>SAQR01000268.1 GCA_004020365.1 Mesorhizobium sp. | reverse complement strand
ACGCATACCACGCCCCAGCCGCAGCGGTTGGGGCGCTTTCGGGAAAGATAAAATGTCCGCCTTCAAGTCCGATTTCCTGCGCATCATGAGCGAGCGCGGTTTCATCCACCAGATTTCGGATGATGCCGGCCTCGACCAGCTTTTCGCCAAGGAAACTGTGACCGCCTATGTCGGCTACGACGCCACGGCGACCAGCCTGCATATCGGC
>SAQR01000267.1 GCA_004020365.1 Mesorhizobium sp. | reverse complement strand
ACGATGCGTGAGAATGTGCTGTCGCTGACGGCGGTGATGGCCGACGGCGAGACGGTGACGACCGGCAAGCGCGCAAAAAAGAGCTCGGCCGGCTACGATCTGACACGGCTGCTGATCGGCTCTGAAGGCACGCTCGGCATCATCACCCAGCTAACCCTGAAGCTGCAGGGCATTCCGCAAGCGATTTCCGGCGGCGTTTGCCCGTTTC
>SAQR01000266.1 GCA_004020365.1 Mesorhizobium sp. | reverse complement strand
CGGGGTATGAAGATGGGTCGATGCAGATGGGCAAGAGAGGTCACATAGATCATCTCGCGCTGAAAGTAGACAATGAAGAGCGCTTGCAGGAAGTCAGGCGACGTCTAGTGAAGGCGGGGCGCTTCGGATGGGACCATTACAGATTTCGGCGCGGTCCGTCTTGTGACCTTCAAGGACCCGGATGGAATGGAGGGCGAGGTCGCGCGGT
>SAQR01000027.1 GCA_004020365.1 Mesorhizobium sp. | reverse complement strand
TTCGGGACGATGGGGTCGCAGGTTCAAATCCTGCCACTCCGACCAGAAAAAACAAATACTTAGCTTTTTCCCGAAAAGTGCTACCTACCTGAAACCTTGTTGGCAGGACAGGAAGTAGCACCCCTGAAGCTTTGCCATGTCCTCGCCTGCGACATAGATCGCGTATTGTGAATTGGGGCATCGCGAACCTTCAGATTGAAAGGCTGTAAGGCGCAATTGCCGTTCGGTTGGCCGCCGCTTTTCTTCTCGACCATGAAATACCTTGCCCTGGCGCAGCGATGAGGTCAGCGTGTGCGCGATGTTATCTCACGGTATGAGAGTAGTGCGTAGATAAAGGTCAGTGTCCCGGCAAGTTCGAGACCTTCTTCGATGTTCGCCAGCATGCGGTAGCGCAAGGATTCCATGCCTTCCGCCTCTGCAACGCTGCCGCCGACCATTTCAAGCCCGACCGCTCCGCCAAGAAACAGCGCCGCCGAAACCGCCAACAGCACGGCGAGTGATGCCGGGAAAGAGCGGATGAATGGAACAAAGGCAGCTAGCCCCACCAAGCTAAGGATGCCTGCCGGCGCTGCCCATGCAAAATATAGCAGGCCCGTATTGGTTGCCCTCGCAGCCAACGCAGCGGATAGCTTCTCATGAAGGCCAGTGAATTCATCGAAACAAAGAAGCAGGAACAGGAAGCCCAGGAAGTACCAATGCCAAGTGAACTGACTGCTACGGCCCGCCGCATCGTCTCCGCACTGAAATAGAAGACCGCTGCAGAAAAAAAGCACCAGCACGGAGACCCAAGTAAACGCGCTCCGTTCCACATCCACATCAAGGAGCCATATTTTTGTCGAAAGGTCCGGTTCCCGCCCAGCGTACAAGCCTAAATCTTGTACAAAACTTGCACAAAGAATCAGCATAGATAATACTGCAACTAGGGCGAGTATCGGTCTCCATTGGCTGAACAGAAGCGGGGCTTTCTTTTCCACACTTGCAATTGTCATAAAGGCTTCCTTTTCCACACTTGCAATTGTCATAAAAGTGTCACATAGAAGTTAGTAACTTGTCAACCATTGGCGATCCCATGCGCAGCGACGGAAACAAGTTCGAGTTATTACTCGGCGCAGGCGTGCTTGCTCTCCTAATGGCATTGGCCGGGCTCATCGCTTTCTACGAGGTTGAGGTGGTATTTCCGTTGGGGTAACGCGTTAATAACCGCGGGCGGGCATCTCAAGCAGCGTGATCGTGACCTGCGGCTTACGGAAAAAATACTTTACGTTTCCCGACATCGCCAACCTCTGGCCGGCGGGCTGGCCGATGTTCCGCGACAGGCACCGGCGGTTAACGCGCCATAAGGATTGGCATCGACGGGTCTTCAAGCATCGAGACGGTGACGCCACCGAAGATGCGCTCGCGCAACCGGGAATGACCATAGGCGCCCATCACCATCAGGTCGGCGGCGATGTCGAGCGCGTGCCGGCGAAGCACGTCGACGACTGAATGGTCCAGGCTGGGCAACCGGTCGACCGTGACTTTCACGCCATGCCGCGCAAGATAGGCGGCGGCGTCGGCTCCGGGTTCGGCCCCGTGACGGTACTCGTCCTCCACCGGGTCGACCATGACGAGGTGCACCTCGTCGGCGCCAGGCAGCAGGTCGAGGGATTCGCGGACGGCACGCGATGCCTCTAGACGGGCGTCCCAGGCAATCAGCACGCGTTTCGGCTTCAGGGTCGGCCGCGACCCCTCGGGGATGAGCAGCAAGGGCTTTCCCGAAGAAAACAATGCGCCTTCGATCGCTTTGCTTTTCAGCGTTTCGTTGGCAAGCAGCTCCGGTCCAATAACCGTGATGTCGGCGTAGCGGGCACGGCGGCCAATGGTGTCGTCGACCCAGCCGGCTTCCGGATAGTCGCTGGAGACATCGGCCGAAGGCGCCCTGCCGGCGAGAAAAGCCGACAGGTCAGCAGTTCGCCTCTTCAACAGATCCTCGTCGGCCCGGCGCTGGTCGAGCCAGTTTTCTGAAACGACCGCCGCATACTCCCCGACTGGCGGCGGCGCAGCTACGGCAACGACCAGAACAGCAAGATGGGCGCCGATCTCGTTGCATAGATCGGCGGCGAGCTTGAGATCACCGTCTCCCGTGTTCGGTCCCGTAACGGCAAGTATCGTCCTGAAAGCCATGGCGGCTGCTCCCGATTTGCGTCAAAGCCCAAACGTCATTGCAACAACAGCGAGACCCCTCGTCGCGCTGCTGGCGCTGAGTCAAGAACGCCGCCGGTCATCATTTGATCCGTATCAACATGCCCACGGGCCGACGCCAACAGGTTTCAGGCCGCCGGAGGACGCCAAGAAATATCGCCTGAACACCGGAAAAGCGTCACCACGGAACGCATCCATGACCTGGCTGGTTATATCCAGACGCTGCGGCAGCAAGGGCGTGATGGCGCGGAATTTCAGTTGGGTACGAAACAGAGAGGCGTCCGATGATCGTCGAGGATCAGCAATCCGTGGCCGCGATGTTGATGAACCCTGCCGCATATGGCGAGAGCGGGCCGGTCGAGGCGATCGAAACGCATATTTCGCGTATCTTCCTGGTTGGCCAGCGCGCCTACAAGATCAAGCGAGCGGTCAAGCTGCCCTATGTCGACTTCTCGACCCCGGCGCTGCGGCTGGCCGCTTGCGAGAAAGAGGTCGAGCTCAACTCGAAGACTGCCCCCGGCCTCTATCTGGGGGTGCGGCGCATCACCCGAGAGGCCGGCGGCGAGTTGGCCTTCGACGGAAGCGGCGAACTGGTCGATGCGGCGATCGAGATGGTCCGCTTCGATCAGTCGAAGCTGCTCGATCGAATGGCAGTCGGTGGCGAACTGACGCCTGCGCTGATGACGGATGTCGCGCGCATGATCGTGCGCTATCATCGCGGCGCACCCGAGGTCCACAGGGCCAGCGGATCCTCGAACCTGGCAGGCGTGCTCGCCATCAACGAAGCCGGCTTTGCCACCAGCCATGTTTTCGAGCAAGCCGAGATAAAGGCATTCACCGGGATGTTTCGCACCGCCCTCGCCCGTCATTGCGCGTTGCTCGACCGGCGGGAGACGGCAGGCAAGATCCGGCGATGCCACGGTGATCTGCATCTGCGCAACATCTGTCTGTTCGAAGGAGAGCCCCGCCTCTTCGATTGCATCGAATTCAATGACCAGATCGCCAGCATCGATGTGCTTTATGACCTGGCCTTCCTGCTGATGGACCTCTGGCATCGCGGCTTTCCGGAATTCGCCAACCTGGTGATGAACCGCTACCTCGACGAAGCAGACGACGAGGACGGCTTCATGCTCCTGCCGTTTTTCATGGCAGTGCGGGCCGCAGTGCGCGCGCATGTCACCGCAACCCAGATCGAGGAAGGCGGTGACGACTCCGGCGGCCTGCTTGCCGAGGCCAGATCTTATTTCGAGCTTGCCCGAGCACTTCTCCAGGAAAAGCCTCCTCGGCTGATCGCCATCGGCGGCTTAAGCGGTTCCGGCAAGACCGCCGTTGCCGAGGCACTCGCCGCATATGTCGGCGCGCCGCCCGGCGCACGCATTATCGAAAGTGACCGTATCCGCAAGGCCCTGCATGGTGTACCGGCTGAAACGAAGCTGCCGGACAGGGCTTATCGACCTGAGGTGTCGGACCGCGTCTACCGCGAAATGGCATGGCGCGCCGACTTGATCCTTGCCGAAGGCGGTTCGGTGGTCGCCGATGCCGTCTTCGACAGGCCGGCCGATCGCGAGCGCATCGAGAAGGCGGCAAGCGAAAGAGGCGTTGCTTTCGCCGGATTCTGGCTGGAGGCGGATCCGCTCGTTCTTTGGCAGCGGGTGAGCCAGCGCAGCGGCGGTCCTTCTGACGCCACGGTCGATATCTTGTCGCGGCAATTGCAGCGAAATGCCACCCCGTCGGCCTGGCGCAAGGTCGACGCCGATCGAAAGCTCGCCGATATTGCCGCAGAATTGGCCAAGGTTTCGGACGCCGCCGCTTCTGCGCGCGATGCTCCACTCAAGACCGCATCCTGACGGCGACGATCGACGTGCATAAAGATGGGTAAATGAGCATGACGCAGGAAAAACTGGTGGTTTGCAGCAAATGCGGCGGGGTCAATCGCTTGCCGCCGGCACGCGACGCCGGGGACGCGAAATGCGGAAAGTGCGGCTCCAAGCTGTTCTCCGGTCACCCGGCAGACGTCGATGCGCAGAGTTTCGATCGCCAGGTCACGCGAAGCAGCCTCCCCGTTGTCGTCGATGTATGGGCACCATGGTGCGGCCCGTGCAAGGTGATGGCGCCGGCCTATGAAGCGGCAGCCAACGAACTGGAGCCGCATGTTCGCCTGATCAAGCTCAATTCCGACAATGATCAGGCCGTTGCAGCCAGGCTCGGCATCCGCGGCATCCCGACCATGATCCTCTTCCATGGCGGACAGGAGGTTGCGCGCACATCCGGCGCCATGACGGCAGGACAGATCGTCAGGTGGGTCCGCGACCACCTGCCGACCGCAGCCTGAAAGCTGCCACTGCGTGGACTTCGCTGATCGCCGTGCCCAGCACGACGGGCGGCGACCCATGGCGACGCTGAGCACAGAAGCCATACGATGACCTTGAAACATTCGACATCTGACGACGAATTTTCATATGATGACCTCGCTTTTGGCCCGCACTGGGAGTATGGATCCTCAGGATCCGGCAAAAGTTGGGAGGACCCATGCAGCAGGCCGAACATCGAACGTCCCGGCGGTCGTTCGTCTCTCAGGTTGCAGATGCGCTGCGCGGCCAGATCGAAGCCGGCTTTTATGCGCCTGGCGATAAATTGCCGACAGAACCCGCGCTGATCGACCGGTTCGGGTTCAGCCGCACCGTCGTCCGGGAGGCCATTGCCGCGCTTCGCGCCGACGGGCTGGTGGAATCGCGGCAAGGCGCCGGCGTCTTCGTTCTCGGCCCTAAACCCGTCGACGAGGGATTGAAGCTCTTTACCGACGAAACGAACAAGATCTCCGACATTATCGAAGAGCTCGAGTTGCGCATCGGCATCGAAGTCGAGGCCGCCGGCCTTGCCGCAGCCCGCAGTTCACCGGCACAGGAGGCCGAAATCGAGGCCCAGGTGGAAAGGTTCGCCGATCTCATGGCGCAAGGGCAACCCACGGACGAGGCGGACTTCCAGTTCCACATGGCAATTGCCGCCGCAACCAACAACGCCAGGTTCAAGGCCTTCCTCGAACATGTCGGCCGGCGGATGATCCCGCGGGTGAAGTTCAAGACGATGATGGGCGGCATCGACCCCTTACCCAATCGCGATCATCCGATTCTGCAGGAGCACAGGGAAATCGCCGATGCGATCCTTGCCCGCGACCCGGAAAAGGCGCGTGAGGCGATGCGCCGCCATTTGGTGACCGGGATAAAGCGCTATCGCGCCCTGACCGTCCGGCGCCCGGCAAATCAGGACAACGCCGGCGGTTGACTCGTCCGCTTACTCATCATATGAATCTGGATGACATCATATTAATTGTGGGATGAGTTCCTTTGTCGCCAGATGAAATCAAGTCGCGTGTCGCTTCAGGGCTGCTGTCGTTTCCCGTCACGCATTTCAACGAGGATTTCAGCCTCAATCTTGAAAGCTATCGCGCGCATGTCGAATGGCTGTCGGGGTTCGGTGCCGCTGCCCTGTTCGCAGCCGGCGGCACCGGTGAATTCTTCTCGCTGTCGCCGGAAGAGGTCGCCCACGTTACCCGTGCGGCCAAGGATGCCTCCGGAGACGTGCCGATCATCGCAGGCTGCGGCTACGGGACGGCGCTCGCCACGGAGATCGCCCGCCGTGCCGAGGCTGCGGGCGCCGACGGTCTCTTGCTTTTGCCGCATTATCTGATGGAGGCCTCGCAAGAGGGGATTTTTCGGCATGTCAAAGCCGTGTGCCAATCCACTGGCCTCGGCGTCATCATCTACAACCGTGCGAACTCGGTCGCCAATGCCGACACGGTTGCCCGCCTTGCTGACGCGTGCCCAAACCTCATCGGCTTCAAGGACGGCACAGGCAAGGTCGATCTTGTCCGCCACGTCACCGCAATGCTCGGCGACCGGCTCTGCTACATCGGTGGCATGCCCACGCATGAGCTGTTTGCCGAGGGTTTTAACGGCGCCGGCGTGACGACTTATTCCTCCGCGGTCTTCAACTTCGTGCCGGAATTGGCCCAGCGCTTCTACAGGGCGATGCGGACAGGCGATCGCGCTGTCATAGAAGAAATCCTGCACAACTTCTTCTTCCCCTTCGCGGCTTTGCGCGATCGCGAGCAAGGCTATCCGGTGTCGATCATCAAGGCCGGCGTCGAACTCATCGGACGGACACCCGGCCCGCTTCGGCCGCCGCTGACCGATCTGAAGCCGCAGGAGAAAGACGTGCTGCGCGGACTGATCGAGAAGATCGCCGCCTAGCCGCGGCGAGATCGGCAAATTGTCGGGCGAACGGGACGAGGAGGTTCGGCCATCGCGCGACAGGCAAAACGGAAGATCCCAAACGGAAGCTCAAAGGGAGGAGTGACATGAACAGAAGCATTCATACGATTGCAGCTGTCGCAATGATGACCGCTGCCGCGCCATCGGCTGTCGCACAGGATGCGGCGCAGGAGATCCGCGTCGTCCTGCCGGAGCAGCCGGCCAATCTGGAGCCCTGCGGCACCATCATCACCAATGTCGGCCAGATACTCAGCCAAAACGTGGTTGAATCGTTGACCGTCATCGATCCGAACAGCGGACAGCCCCAGCCGAAACTGGCGAAGGAGTGGATCAGCGTGGACCCGACGACATGGCGGATCAAGCTGCGCGAGGGCGTGAAGTTCCAGGACGGAACCGAACTCGACGCGGATGCGGTCGTCTTCTCGATCAACAGGATGATCAGCGGCAAGCTTACCTGCAGCAACATTGCGAAATTCGGCGATGCCAAACTGACGCTGACGCCGGTCGACAAGCTGACCGTCGAGATAAAGTCGGACAGGCCCGAGCCCATCATGCCGACGCTGTTGAGCGTGGTCATGATCGTCTCGCCGAAGACCCCGGTCGACCAGGCGGTGAACGATCCGGTCGGCACCGGCCCGTTCACGCTGTCGAGCTTTTCGCCGCAGACCGTGGTGCTGGACGCGTTCGACGGCTATTGGGGCAACAAGCCGCAGATCACCAAGGCAACCTATGTCTGGCGACCCGAATCCTCGATTCGAGCCGCCATGGTGGAGACCGGGGAAGCCGACCTGACACCGTCGATTGCCATCCAGGACGCCAGCAATCCGGAGACGGATTTCGCCTACCTCAACTCCGAAACCACCGCCATCCGTATCGATACCGCCGAGCCGCCGCTCAATGACCTGCGCGTGCGCAAGGCGCTCAATCTGGCGATCGACTGGGAAGGCCTTGCCCAGTTGTTCGGCGACGACGTCAAGCGTGCGTCGCAGATGGTCGTCTCCGGGATCAACGGCCATGACGATGCGCTCGAGCCTTGGCCATACGATCCGGAAGAGGCGAAAAGGCTCATCGAAGAGGCGCGCACAGCGGGTGTCGCGGTCGACACCGAAATCAAGCTCATCGGGCGAAACGGCATCTATCCGAACGGCGCCGAAGCGATGGAGGCAATGATGACGATGTGGCAGGATGCCGGCCTCAACGTCAAGCTTACCATGCTCGACGTCGCCGACTGGCTGCGCTATCTGCAAAAGCCGTTCCCGGCGGAGCGCGGCCCCAATCTCCTGCAGATGATGCATGACAACAACAAGGGCGATGCGGCCTTCACGGTGCCGATCTTCTATCGATCGAGCGGCAGCTACTCGACCTTGGCCGATCCGGCATTCGACAAGCAGATAGACGAGGCACTGGCGGCGACCGGCGAAGCCCGCACCAACAGCTTCAAGGCGATCTTCGGCAAGGCCCGCAACGAAGTGGTGGCGGACATCCCGATGTTCCACATGATCGGCTACACCCGGGTTGGCACCAGGCTGGAATGGAAGCCCGATATCACCACCAACAGCGAAATACCGCTGGCCAATATCGCAATCAAAAAGGACTGAGCGATACCGGGGCACTGGGTCCGATCGTGACCCTGCGCCCTGACCCGTTGCCTCCGTCGATTTCCGTCCAAGGGCATCCCGAATGATTACCTATCTTGGACGCCGGGCGTTCCACAGCATCCTGTCGGTCATCGGTCTTTTGACGCTGGTCTTTTTCCTGACACGGCTCACCGGCGATCCTTCCGCATTGTACCTGCCTCTGGACTCGACTGCGGAAGCTCGGGCCGCGTTCGCGCGGTTGAACGGCCTCGATCAGCCGATCCATTGGCAGTTTGTGGAGTATCTGCGCGATCTGCTGCAGCTGGATTTCGGTGAATCGCTGCGCCAGAACCGCTCGGCGATGCAGGTCGCGCTCGAGGCATTCCCGGAGACGCTGAAGCTTGCCGTCGTCGCGATCACGCTGTCGACCGCCTTGGCTATCCTCGTCGGCTCCCTGGCGGCCGCGCGGCCGGGCAGCATGTTCGACCGTGTCGCCAGCCTCGTGTCGCTGGCCGGCGCAAGCGCGCCGGATTTCTGGGTCGCCATCGTCGGCATCCTTGTCTTCGCCGTGGGGCTCGGAGTTTTGCCGACATCCGGCACCGGCAGCTGGGCGCATTGGATCATGCCGACCTTCGTGCTGATGCTTCGCCCTTTCGGTCTCCTGGTGCAGGTCGTGCGCGGAACGATGCTGTCGGCGCTTGCCTCTCCCTACATCAAGACCGCAAGGGCCAAGGGCCTGCCGCGGCAGAAGATCATCTTCGGGCATGCGCTTCGCAACTCGCTGCTGCCCGTCGTCACGGTCGCCGGCGACCTGGCGACCAGCCTCGTCAACGGTGCCGTCGTCGTGGAGTCGATATTCGGCTGGCCCGGCATCGGCAAGCTGATGATCGATTCGATCATCCAGCGCGATTTTGCCGTCGTCCAGTCGACCATTCTGGTGACGGCAACCGCAATCTTCATCCTGAACATCGCGATCGACCTGCTTTATGCGGTTCTCGATCCGCGCATCCGGTACTGAGCCATGACGATCATCACCCCCGACATCAAGCCGGCGGCCGTTCCAGGCAGCGGCCGCGTGCTTTTCGCCTATTTGAAGCGCGACAGGCTTGCGCTCGCCGCTGCTATTTTCCTGGCGATCGTCGTCATCGCGGCGGTCCTTGGCCCGTGGCTGGTGGGCGACGCCGCATCGCGGCTGGGGCTGCGCCAGCGCAACCTTGCCCCGTTCTCGCTGGCCAGTGGCTGGATCTACGTCCTGGGCGCCGACACCCTCGGCCGGCCGATCCTGGCCAGGCTGGTTGTCGGCGCGCAGAACACGTTCGGCATTGCCGCGGCGGCGGTGTTCGCGTCGATGCTGGTCGGTGGAACGCTGGGCCTGATAGCGGGCTATTCGGAGCGCTGGTATAGCCATCTCATCCTGCGCCTGGCCGATGTCGTCATGAGCTTTCCCTCGCTGCTGCTGGCGCTCATCGTGCTCTACACACTGGGCCCGAGCATCACCAACCTGGTGATCGTTCTCGCCGTGACGCGCATGCCGATCTACCTCAGAACGGCGCGCGCGGAAGTGCTGGAGTTGCGCGAGCGCATGTTTGTGAGCGCGGCGCGAGCCATGGGTGCAAAGCCGGCCCGGATCATCATCCGGCACATCGCCCCCCTGGTCCTGCCGACATTGGTGACGATTTCCGCCATTGATTTCGCGACCGTCATTTTGTCGGAATCGGCGCTGAGTTTCCTTGGCCTCGGCATTCAGCCACCCGACTTCACCTGGGGTGCGATGGTGGCCAACGGCCGCGGCTATCTCGCCACTGCCTGGTGGATCGCATTCTGGCCGGGCCTTGCAATCATGCTGACGACGCTGTCGCTCAACATTCTCTCGAACTGGGCGCGCACCGTTGCCGATCCGCAGCAACGCTGGCGCCTTCAGACATTGCGAAAAGCTGCCCGATGAGCAACGCCACCATTCTCAAGGTCGAGGGCCTGACCGTCGATTTCCTTTCGGACGATGAGCCGCTACGCGCCGTCAACGATGTCTCTTTCCACGTCAGCCGTGGCGAGACGCTGGTGATCCTCGGCGAAAGCGGTTCGGGAAAGAGCGTCAGCACCAGCACGGTGATGGATCTCATCGACTGTCCGCCGGGCGATATCGTGGCCGGCTCCTGCTACTTCGACGGCGTCGAACTGTCGGGCCTCGGCGCCGAGGCGCGCAGGGCCATCAACGGCCGCAGGATCGCGATGATCTTTCAGGATCCGCTCGCCTACCTGAACCCGGTCTACACGGTGGGTCGCCAGATCGAGGAGGTCTATGAGAGCCACGGCGAAGGAACCGGCAAGAACGCACGCGCCAAGACGATAGAACTGCTTCGGCGCGTCGGCATTCCAGAGCCGGAAAACCGCGTCGAGTTCTATCCGCATCAGTTCTCGGGCGGACAACGCCAGCGCGTGATGATTGCCATGGCGATCGCATTGAAACCGGACATCCTGATCGCCGATGAGCCGACGACCGCTCTGGATGTCAGCGTGCAAGCGCAGATCCTCGATCTGCTGCGCGATCTTCAGCGCGAAACCGGCATGGCGTTGATCATGATCACCCACGACCTTGAAGTCGCCGCGTCGATGGCGGACCGGATTATCGTAATGAACGGCGGCAAGGTCGTCGAGACGGGCATCGCCAAGGCGGTCTTCAGCAATCCGCAGCACGCCTATACCCGCCGCCTCATCGCCGCCCTGCCCCACGGCAACGCAGCGGAGGCGCCGAACAGGCGTTCGACGGCGATCGCCGGCGAGACGCTGCTCAAGGTGGAACATCTCACCAAGCACTATGAGCTTGCTTCCGGAGCTTTTGGCAGCAAGCGGACGTTCAAAGCGGTGGACGACATAAGCTTCGAGGTCAGGAGAGGCGAAACGCTTGGTATCGTCGGCGAGTCCGGCTCCGGCAAATCGAGCGTCGCGCGCATGCTGTTGGGGTTGAACGCGCCAAGCGCCGGCAAGGCGGTCTTTGCCGGTGAAAACATCTTCGACATGAACGAGAAGCGCCTGATGGCGTTTCGGCGCAAGGTCCAGATGGTCTTCCAGGATCCATACGGATCGATGAATCCGCGCATGCGCGTTTATTCGATCATATCCGAACCCTGGGTGATCCACCGCGATATCCTGCCGAAGAACAGGTGGAAGGCTCGAGTGGCAGAGCTCCTGGAATTGGTGGGGCTGTTGCCGGAGCACGCCGAGCGCTATCCGCACCAGTTTTCCGGCGGCCAGCGACAGCGCATCGCCATTGCGCGCGCGCTTGCCAGCGAGCCGGAACTGATCGTCTGCGACGAGGCGGTTTCGGCGCTCGACGTCTCTATCCAGGCGCAGGTGATCGATCTACTGGCCGACCTCAGGACCAGGCTCGGCCTCTCCTATATTTTCATCACCCACGACTTGCCGATCGTGCGCCATTTCGCCGACCGGATCATGGTCATGAAAGATGGAAGGATTGTCGAGGAAGGCCAGACCGCGGCGCTGTTCGGGGCGCCTCGCCACGACTATACGCAAAGCCTGTTGCAGGCTGTGCCTAAGCCCAAATGGCTTACGCAGGCTCAATAGTTCCCGGATATTGGCCTCGATTGTCCGCGCGCGCCCAGCTAGCGTTGCCGATTGATGGACCGAATGCGCTTGACAAAATGGCGATCGCCCGCTCAATTTGAGCCATTCACCAGGGGGGTCCCGGCAAGGGGCTGAGATACTGCTGGCTTTCGCGGCGCAGTGACCCGTTGAACCTGATCCAGTTCATACTGGCGTAGGGACGGTGCAAGCGCTTTGCGGGAGTCCATGCCCGAAATCCTGTAAGCAGGCAGGCAGAAGCGTCTTTTCATCCTTCCGGCACAGAACTGGGTCTCCAATGCATGAGCAAAGGAGCCTCAAAAATGAATGCCATTTCCCCCACCGTGTCGACGGGACCGCTGCCCGCCTCAAGGAAAATCCACAAACCCGGCCTGATTCACCCGCAGATCAGGGTGCCGATGCGGGAAATCGCCGTCCATCCGACGGCAGGCGAACCGCCTGTCACCGTTTACGATCCGTCCGGCCCCTATACGGACCCGACTGTCGAAACCAGCATCGAAAAGGGCCTCGCCAGGTTTCGCCATGAATGGGTTACGGCACGCGGCGACGTCGAATTTCACGATGGCCGCAGTGTCAGGCCGGAGGACAACGGCTTCGCGTCAGGTGAGCGCCTGACGCCGGAGTTTCCCGTGCGCCATCGGCCGCTAAAGGCAAAAACGGGCAAAGCGGTGACGCAGCTTGCCTATGCGCGCGCCGGGATCATCACCCCCGAAATGGAGTTCGTTGCCATTCGCGAGAATCTCGGCCGCGACAGCTTACGCGGCGGGATACAGCGCGACGGCGAGTCTTTCGGCGCCGCGATCCCGGACTTCGTCACGCCGGAATTCGTGCGCGACGAGGTGGCGCGCGGGCGGGCTATCATTCCAGCCAACATCAACCATCCGGAGAGCGAGCCGATGATCATCGGCCGCAATTTCCTGGTCAAGATCAATGCCAATATCGGCAATTCAGCCGTCACCTCGTCGATGGCCGAAGAGGTCGAAAAAATGGTCTGGGCGATCCGCTGGGGAGCCGACACCGTCATGGACCTGTCGACCGGTCGCAACATCCACAACATCCGCGAATGGATCGTCCGCAATTCGCCTGTGCCGATCGGAACCGTGCCGCTCTACCAGGCGCTTGAGAAGGTCGGAGGGATCGCCGAGGACCTGACCTGGGAAATCTACCGCGATACGCTGATCGAACAGGCCGAACAGGGCGTCGACTATTTCACCATCCATGCCGGTGTGCGGCTGCACTACATCCCGCTGACGGTCGACCGGGTCACCGGCATCGTCAGTAGAGGTGGTTCCATCATGGCGAAATGGTGCCTGCATCATCACCGCGAAAGTTTCCTCTACGAGCATTTCGAGGAAATCTGCGACATCTGCCGCGCCTACGACGTATCGTTCTCGCTCGGCGACGGCCTTCGTCCCGGCTCGATCGCCGATGCCAACGACGCGGCGCAGTTCGCCGAACTGGAAACACTCGGCGAGTTGACAAAGATCGCCTGGGCCAAGGATTGCCAGGTCATGATCGAGGGGCCGGGCCATGTTCCCATGCACAAGATCAAGGAGAACATGGACAGGCAGCTCGAAGTCTGCGGCGAGGCGCCCTTCTACACGCTTGGGCCGCTGACCACCGACATCGCACCCGGCTACGACCACATCACCTCAGGCATCGGCGCGGCGATGATCGGCTGGTACGGCACGGCGATGCTCTGCTATGTCACGCCCAAGGAGCATCTCGGTCTCCCCGACCGCAACGACGTCAAGACGGGCGTCATCACCTACAAGATAGCCGCGCATGCCGCCGACCTCGCCAAGGGCCATCCGGCGGCGAAGCTCCGCGACGATGCGCTGTCGAGGGCGCGGTTCGAGTTTCGTTGGGAAGACCAGTTCAACCTGTCGCTCGACCCCGAAACCGCGCGCTCCTTTCACGACGAGACGTTGCCGAAGGAGGCGCACAAGCTGGCGCATTTCTGCTCGATGTGCGGGCCGAAATTCTGCTCGATGCGCATCTCCCACGACATTCGGGCCGAGGCGCAGAAAGAGGGCATGGCGGCGATGGCGGCGAAGTACCGCGAGGGCGGCAATCTTTACATGCCGGTGGACGGCGAACCGCCCATGCCGAAGATGCCGGAGCCGTCATGAGGCTGCTGGTCAAAGGGGCCGGCGTCGCCGGCCTCACCGCCGCCTTCGAGCTCGCCGCCCGCGGTGCTGCTGTAACCATTGCCGAGACCCGGCATGGCCTTGGCGGCAACGCATCATGGATGGCCGGCGGCATGCTGGCGCCCTGGTGCGAGCGCGAAAGCGCCGAGCAGCCGGTGCTGGATCTCGGACGCGATGCCGCCGACTGGTGGGATGCGGTCCTGCCGGGTCATATCACGCGGGCCGGAACGCTCGTTTTGGCATTGCCGCGGGATGCCGGCGAACTCGACCGGTTTGCGAGCCGCACGTCGGGTCATCGGCGGGTCGACGAAGACGAAATAGCGCTCCTGGAACCCGATCTCGCCGGCCGCTTCCGTCGCGGGCTGTTCTTCCCGGGCGAAGCCCATCTCGACCCACGCCGTGCAATGGCGGCGCTGCATGAAAAACTCGCAGAAAGCGGCGTCGAGTTCCGCTTCGGAGTCGACGCTCGGCACATAGCTGGCTTTGAACGCGACATCGACTGCATGGGAATGGCGACCGGCGATGAAAGGCTTCGCGGCGTTCGCGGCGAGATGCTGATCCTGCGTACACCGGACATCTCGCTGTCGCGCCCGGTCAGGCTGCTGCACCCGCGTTTGCAGCTCTATCTGGCGCCGCGCGCCGACCATCATTTCATGGCGGGTGCAACGATGGTCGAGAGCCTGTCCACGGAGCCGGTCACGGTACGGGCGATGATGGAACTCCTGAATGCCGCCTATTCGGTTCATCCCGCCTTCGGTGAGGCCGCGATCGTTGAGACGGGCGTCGGCATTCGCCCGGCGTTTTCCGACAACCTGCCGCGCGTCGAAGCGCATGGCAGGACCGTCGCGATCAACGGGCTTTACCGCCATGGTTTCCTTCTGGCCCCCGCCATGGCGCGCCGGGCGGCCGACCTTGTTTTCGATTCTGACAAACCGGTGGAACTTGCTGATGAAACTGACGGTCAACGGCGAAGCGCATGAGATCACCGCCGCCACCCTGGCGGAGCTTCTCGCGGCGCTTGACTACGAAGGCAACTGGCTTGCAACGGCCGTGAACAGCGACCTTGTGCACGCGACTGAGCGGGCGCTGTTCCAGCTGAAGGACGGCGACCGGATCGAAATTCTCTCGCCCATGCAAGGAGGCTAGCAGCGTGATCGAGCTTTACGGAACCAAGCTTTCGTCGCGCCTGCTTCTCGGCACCGCACAGTACCCCTCGCCCGCCATTCTTGCCGATGCGGTCAAGGCATCCTGCGCGTCCGCGGTGACCGTCTCATTGCGCCGCGAAATGGCCGGCGGCAAGGGTGGTGAGAAATTCTGGTCGCTTATCCAATCGCTGCGGCTGCATGTCCTGCCCAACACCGCCGGTTGTCACTCCGTCAAGGAAGCCGTCACGACCGCAAAGATGGCGCGCGAGGTCTTCGGCACGAACTGGATCAAGCTCGAGGTGATCGGCAATCATGACACGCTGCAGCCTGATGTCTTTGGCTTGGTAGAGGCTGCGCGAATCCTGTGCGACGACGGTTTTGCTGTATTTCCCTACACGACGGACGATCTCGTCGTCGCCGAGCGATTGCTGGAAGCCGGATGCAGGGTGCTCATGCCCTGGTGCGCGCCGATCGGTTCTGCGCTTGGACCGGTAAATATCACCGCGCTCCGCTCGATGCGCGGCCATTTCCCGGATGTCCCGCTGATCGTGGATGCGGGCCTCGGCCGCCCATCTCACGCGGCTCTCGTGATGGAACTCGGCTTCGACGCGGTGCTGCTCAACACGGCAGTGGCCAAGGCCGCCGATCCGATCGGCATGGCGCGCGCGTTCGGCAAGGCGGTCGATGCCGGCCGTGAGGCCTATCGCTCGGGCCTGCTCGAGCCGCGCGACCTCGCCGTCCCATCGACGCCGACAATTGGCCGGGCAGTCTTTCAATGAAACTCGATCCTTTTTATCTGATCGTCGATAGCGCCGCCTGGATTGAAAGGCTGGCGCCGCTCGGCGTCAGGCTGGTGCAGCTTCGCGTCAAGAACCTCGCCGATGCTGCGTTGCGCGCCGAGATCCGCAAGGCGAAGGCCTTGTGCACCCGATACAAATGCCAGCTCATCATCAATGACTTCTGGCGGCTGGCGATCGAGGAGGACTGCGATTTCATTCATCTCGGACAGGAAGATCTGCAAGCGGCGGACCTTACCGCGATAAGGGCTGCAGGTCTCCGCCTCGGCCTCAGCACGCACGACCATCTCGAACTCGAAACAGCCCTTGCCGCCAGACCGGACTATATCGCGCTCGGGCCAGTCTATCCGACCGTCCTGAAACAGATGAAATGGGCGCCGCAGGGGCTCGAACGGCTTGGCGAATGGAAGCGCCAGATCGCGCCGACACCTCTGGTCGCGATTGGCGGCCTCAACCCCGACCGGCTCGAGGGCGTCTTCGGTGCCGGTGCGGACAGCGCCGCGGTAGTGACCGACATCACATTGGATGCCGATCCGGAAGCGCGAACGCGCGAGTGGATCGAAAAGACGGCCCGATGGCGTTGAGGCGCGAACCGCATGTGCTTGTCGTCGGCGGATCGGACTCCAGCGGCGGCGCCGGCATAGCCCGCGACATTGAGACGATCTCCGCCCTCGACTTGCGCACCTGCCTTGCCGTTACCACCGTGACGGTGCAGACGCATGAAGCCGTCACGGAAATCCACAATTTGCAACCCGGGCTGGTGGCCGATCAGATGCGTGCCGCGCTGCAAGCCAACGCGGTAGGGGCGATCAAAATCGGCATGCTCGCAACGGAGCAAATCATCGTCGCCGTCGCGGATGTGCTGCGCCAAAACCCACAGATACCGGCAGTCATCGACCCGGTACTGGTCTCTTCTTCGGGTTGGCCGCTTCTGGAGACGGGCGCTATCGGCGTCCTGAAGCATGAACTCATCCCGCTTTGTCGTCTCGTCACACCCAACCTCATCGAACTGGCTGTCCTTGCCGGCTCAGACCTGGCCATCGACGAGGACGGCGCATTGCAACAAGGTCAGAAATTGCTCAACTCTAGATTGCAGGCCCTGCTGATCAAGGGCGGCCACGCCGCGGGGTGTCGATCGACGGACATCCTGCTGCGCGCCGATCAAGAGCCCATCCGCTTCGAGGCGCCGCGTCTTGCCGGATCGATGCGCGGGACGGGTTGCGCGCTGGCCAGCGCCATCGCCGCGCATCTGGCAAACGGAAGCCTGCTTGAAGACGGCGTGCGCAAAAGCAAGCTGTTGGTTTTCGAGAAGCTTCGGAAATCGATCTCTGGGGACTGAGGCAGTTGAGCTTGGCGGAGGCTTTTCCGGGCAGCAAGCTGGCGGCCGGTTCTTCGCCTCCCCTTCGGAGAGTCTCTCAGCGCGAAGTAAATCGCCTTGTCGGGTCTTGTCTCAAGCGATGTCGTCGCGAATGCAGGCCTTCAGATGGCCGTCGCTCGTTGCTCGCAATGGCGGGACGGTGCCGGCGCAAGCGTCGAGGGCAACCGGGCAACGGGTTCGGAAAACACATCCGGTCGGCGGATTTGCCGGGCTTGGAATGTCGCCCTTCAGCACCTGCCGGCCTTGCCTGGCCAGCGGGTCGAGCGAGGGAATGGCCGAGAGCAGCGCGCGCGTATAGGGGTGCTGCGGCCTGGCATAGAGCGCGGCCGCCGGTGCGACTTCCATGATGCGGCCGAGGTAGAGGACAATCACCGTGTCGCAGATATATTCGACGACGGCCAGGTCATGCGAAATGAACAGCATGGTCAGGCCAAGCCGGACCTGCAGATCGCGCAAAAGATTGATGATCTGCGCCTGGATCGAGACATCGAGGGCAGAGACCGGCTCGTCGGCGACGATGAATTCGGGTTCGAGCGTAAGCGCCCGGGCGATGCCGATGCGCTGGCGCTGCCCGCCCGAAAATTCGTGGGCGTAGCGATCATAGGCATCGACTGGCAGCTCGACCGCGGCAAGCGCCTTCTCGGCCTTGGCCCGCCGCTCGCGCCTGTTGCCGATGCCCTGAATGTCGAGGCCTTCGGTCAGGATCTGTCCAATGGTCATGCGCGGCGACAGGCTGGCGAACGGATCCTGGAAAATATACTGCATCTTGCGGCGCTGGCGAGCCAGTGGCCCGGCGCTGAGGCTGGTGATATCGACGCCGTCAAACCTTATTTCGCCGGACGTCGGCTCGATGAGACGCAGCACCGAGCGGCCGATCGTGGTCTTGCCCGATCCGGATTCGCCGACGAGGCCGACCACCTGGCCGCGCGCGATGTCGAAGGAAATATCGTCCAGCGCCCTGACGACGGGACCGCGCGAGAACGCCGTCGGCGCAAAATGCTTGGTCAGGTTCCTGACCGAAAGGAAGGGAGCGTCCACGGTCAGAGATCCTCCCAGCGCAAACAACGGCTTTGCTGGGTCGACGTCGCCGCGAACAATGGCGGTACAGCAGTGCGGCAGGCATCGACAGCCAGGGCGCAACGCGGCGCGAAAGAGCACCCCTTGGGCAGCAGGGCCAGCGATGGAACATTGCCGGCGATGGTCGGCAGCGGCGTTGCTGCTGCCTTCAGCATGGTGGCCTGGCCGAGCCGCGGCACCGAACGCATCAGTCCGGCGGTGTAGGGATGACGCGGACGGGTGAACACCTCGCTCACCGGACCCGATTCCACGATGCGACCGGCATACATCACCGCGACCCGGTCGGCGATCTCAGCAACGACGCCGAGATTGTGCGTGACGAACAGAATGCCCATGCCGCGTTGCGCCTGCAGCGCGGCCAGCAGGTCGAGAATCTGGGCCTGGATGGTGACGTCGAGCGCGGTGGTCGGCTCGTCGGCGATCAGCAAGGTCGGATCGCACGACAAGGCCATGGCGATGGTGGCGCGCTGGCGCATCCCTCCCGACAATTCATGCGGGTATTGCCGCGCCCGCCGATCAGGGTCGGGAATTCCGACCTGAGCCAGCAGCCGCACGGCATCAGCGGCCGCATCCCGATGCGACCTGCCGAGATGGATGCGGATCGGCTCGGCGATCTGTTCGCCGATGCTGTAGACCGGATTGAGGCTGGTCATCGGCTCCTGGAACACCATGCCGATGTCGTTGCCGCGCACCTTGCGCAGCGACTCGGGATCGAGGCCGGTCAGTTCGGTCACCTTGCCGTCCCTGCGCCGCAGCGCGATCGAGCCCTCGGCGATGCGTCCGATCTTCTTCGGCAGCAGGCCGATGATCGACAGGCTGGTGACCGACTTGCCCGATCCCGACTCGCCGACCAGCGCAACCGTCTCGCCCGAACCTATCACCAGATCGACGTCCTGCACGGCGGCGATGTCGCGTCCGGCGATACGGAACACCGCCCGCAGACCGGAAATCGAGAGGATCGGAGCGCCCACGGTCAGCGCAGCAAGCCGACGTCGCGAAGGATGATGTCGACCTTTGCGGCTTCCTCGTCGTTCAGGCTGCGTTGCGGCCGCGCCATGGTGTTGGAGGCGATGATGCCGAGGCTCCTCATCGCGGTCTTGAAGGCGCCGACCCCGGCCGAGCCGGCGCTTGTCCTGCCGAGCGAGATCCAGACGATCTCGAACAGCCTCAACAGCCGCTCCTGCTCCAGGCGGGCCTCGGCGTGCTGACCCGCCTGCATCAGGTTCCACAGCCTGACATAGCCGTGCGGGTCGACATTGGCGAGGCCCGGCACGACCCCATGCGCGCCCATGGCAAGCACGCTGTCGACCAGGATCTCGGACCCGGTCATGCCGAAAAAATTCGGGTCGTTTGCCATGTCCTTGAGCACATAACGCAGATTGCCGTCGTCGCCGCTGGAATCCTTGATGCCGGCGATAACGCCCTCGCTGGCAAGACCGACGGTGGTCTGGCGCTCCAGCTTGACATGGACGCAGACCGGGATGTCGTAGGCGATGATCGGGATGTCGACCGCATCCTTGATGTAGCGGAAGTGATCGCCGATCTCGGGCTGGCTGGTGCGGGCATAGAACGGCGCGGTGACCACGACTGCGTCAGCGCCGGCCGATCTGGCTGTCAGGGCGTGGTTGATGACGCGATCGGTTGTCGGGTCGATGACCCCGGCGAAGATCGGAACGCGGCCATTGTTGACCTTCACCGCGTGCTCGAGGATCGCCCGGCGGCCGGCCTCGTCATGAAAGACCACCTCGCTGGTCGAGCCGAGCACGAACAGGCCGTGAACGCCGCCGTCGAGCAGGTTTTCGATCGTCCGCGTGAACGACGCAAAATCGACACTGAAATCGGCATTGAGCGGGGTGACGACAGGTGGCACGACGCCGGTAAACAGGGGCATTTTGAAAAAACCTTCAGGTCAGTTGAGATCGGAACGAGGGTCGAATGCATCGCGCAGGCCATCGCCGATGAAGTTGATGGCCAGCACGGTGAGCACGAGTACGGCGCCGGGAAACATCCATTGCCAGGGATATTGCTCGAGCACGACGGTGGAGCGGGCGAGATTGAGCATATTGCCCCAGCTGGCTTCGGGCGGTGCGATGCCGAGGCCGAGGAAGGAAAGGCCGGCTTCGAGCAGAATGGCATTGGCGATCTGCAGCGTGGCGTAGACGACAAGAATGTCGATGCAGTTCGGCAGGCCGTGACGGAACAGGAGATGCGGCAGCCCCGCCCCCATGCCACGGGCGGCGACGACGAAGTCGCGCTCGCGCAACTCGAGCAGCCGGGCGCGCACCATGCGCGACAGCACCGGCCATGAGAGCAGCGAGATCACCAGGATGGTCGGCGCGATGCCGGTGCCGGCGATCGAAGCGAGGACAAGCAGGAAGATCACCGGCGGCAGCGTCATTGCGAGGTCGACGAAGCGCATCACCGTACCGTCGACAAGGCGCCCGCCGAAGCTGGCGACGGCGCCGACCAGAAAGCCGATGACGATCGAGATGGCGACCGAGCAGACGGCGACCAGCAGCGAGATCCGTCCGCCTTGCAGCAGCCGGGCCATGACGTCGCGGCCGACGCCGTCGCTGCCTAGCCAATGAATGGCGGACGGCCCCTTGTTGATCGCCCTGAGATCAATGGCGTTGGGGCTGAACGGCCACCATAGGGAATAGGTCGAGACCGCCAGCAGGATGGGGACGACGATAAGCAGACCGGCGCGCGCCGCACGATTTTCAAAGAACCGGTCGAGCGCGCGGCGGAGCGGTCCCTTGGTTTGCAGCCCGGCTGTCGGGATGACTGTCGGGTCAATTGCCGGATCTGGTGCGGTGATCGTCATCGCGACACCTGGATGCGTGGATCGACGACGGCATAGACGATATCGGTTAGGAGATTGACGAGAATGACGCAGATGCCGATCACCAGAGTGGCGCCCATGATCACCGGGTAGTCCCTTGTGCCGACGGCGTTGACCAGCAGCAGGCCCATGCCCGGCCAGTTGAACACGCTTTCGAGGAAGATGGCGCCGCCGATGGCGATGCCAACCGTCGACCCGATCAGGGTGATGACCGGTAAAAGCGCATTGCGGGTTGCATGCTTGATGATCACCCAGAATTCACGCACGCCCTTGGCACGTGCGGTCCGCACATAGTCCTGATTGAGCACTTCGAGCAGCGACGCGCGCATGTAGCGCATGATCAGGGCGGCGTGTCCGATGGACAGCAGGCAGGCGGGCAGGACCAGGTGCGCGAGCACGTCCGCTACGGAAAAAGGCGCGCCGGCGGTCTGCATGCCGCCTGATGGCGCCCAGCGCAGCAGCACCGAGAAAAAGTACAGTCCCAGAAGTGCCGTCAGGAACGCCGGGCTGGAGATGCCGACGAAAGCAACCACCGACAGCGCGATATCGGGCAGCGCGTTGCGGCGGACGGCGCTGAAGATGCCGGCGGAAATGCCGAGCACGATGGCGATGGCCAGGCCGGTGCCCATCAACAGCGCGGTTGGGCCGATGCGTTCCATGACCAGCGGCAGCACGGCAACGCCGCTGCGCTGGATCGAATAGCCGAAGTCGCCGCCGAGCGCAGCACGAAGCCAGGCGAGGTATTGCACGGGAAGCGGCTGGTCGAGCCCAAGCCGGTCGCGCAGGACTTCGAGGTCGGAAGCCGACATCGGGCTGGACGGATTGATGTAGGCATCGATCGGATCGCCGGGCGCCAGCCGCAGCAGGATGAAGATGAGGACGCTCAGGGCGACCAGCATCAACAGTCCTGCAGCGCTGCGGCGGGCAATGAAACTCAGCATTGGCTGTCCGTGGCGATGGTGAGCGGAGCCGGCATCGTGCCGGCCCGTTTCGTTGGCGGGCCGGAATGGCCCGCCAGCCGTTTTACTGGATGTCCCAGCGTTCCGGGTGAGCCGCATAAGGACCGCCGGCCGGCGCCGGCGTCCAGACAAAGTCACGCAGCTTGTTGGAGGCTACGCCATAGCGGTTGGCCACCCATAAGGTCGCCCAGGGCAGATCCTTGTTCATCACCTTGCAGACCTGCTGCCAGGATTGATCGATCTTGGCCGGATCGGTCTGGGCGAGCGCCGCGTCCAATGCGGCGCTGAGATCGTCGAACTCGATGCGCATGGTGTTGAAGCCTGCCGGCGGAATCTGGGACTTGTTGAGACCCGGGCTGATGCCAGCCGGATTGGGACCGTTCTGCAGGCCGGCATAGACCATCGCAAACGCGTTCCAGTCGGGCGTGCCTTCCTTGTAGACGATGCCGTTATAAGTCGGCGTATCGACGACGCGCGGCACCACATTGATGCCGACCTCGGCCAGCATCGACTGGATGGCAGCCATCACATTGGCGGCTTGCGGCGAGCCGTAATAGGTCAGCAAGGTGATCGGCTTGTCGCCGTTGATCTTGTCCCAGCCCGCCTCGGCAAGCAGAGCCTTGGCCTTGGCCGGATCATAGGCATAGGGTTCGAGGCCTTGCGGAAGCAGGTGCGGCGCGACGTAGCCGCAATTGGCCGGCTTGGCGGCGCCGCCATAGAGGCTCTCGATGATGGCATTGCGATCGATCGCGTGCATGATCGCCTGGCGGACGCGAACATCCCTGAACAGCTCGACCTTCTGGTTGAGGCCGATGTAGTTGACGACATAAGAAGCGCCCTCGATCACCTTGAAATTGCTGTCGCTCTTGAACGATACCGCGTCGTCGGGCTCGACATAGGTGAACTGGATTTCGCCGGCGCGCAGCGCCGCAACGGCCGCCGCCGGGCTCTCGAAATACCGGTTGATCAGCACGTCGACCTTCGGCTTGCCGCCGCGATAGTCGTCATCCGCGGCCAGTTCGACATATTGATCGCTGACATAGCGCTTGAACTTGAAGGGGCCGGTGCCGACCGGCGTGGTGGACCACCAGGTGCTTGTGGCCAGCGTTTCCGGCGGCATCGCGGCCAGGGCATGCTCCGGCAGGATCATCACCTGCGAGAGAATGGACAGGAAGGAGCCGTTGGGCTTCGACAATTTGACGACCACGGTGCGATCGTCCGGCGCGTCGACCGACGCGATATCGCCGAGACGCGCGGCAAACAGACTGCCCGAGGCCTTGTTCCTGGCGAGCTCAAGCGTGAACTTGACGTCCTTGGATGTGAACGGCTTGCCGTCGTGCCAGGTCTCCTGGGCAAGGTTGAACGTGTAGGTCAGCTGGTCGTCGCCGACCTTGTAGTCCTTGGCCAGATCGCCTTCGAGGTCGGTCAGTTCGGCATTGTAGATGACCAGCGGTTCAAAATAGGTGCTGAGCCAGGTAAAGCCGCCGGTCGCAGCCAGCGGATTGAAGTTCTTGGGAAAGCCGCCGGGGCCGACGTCGAAGCCCCCTGTTATGGTCTTGGCGTCCTGTGCCTGGACGCTGGTGGCCAGGCCGCCGAGCAGCAGCCCGGCAACAGTCAGATGACGAGCTATGGTCTTGATGCGCATGGTTTTCCTCCCTTGGCATTGTCAGGTAGTCCGGCGTTGGGTCAGGTAATCCGGTTTTTGGCGATGACTTGCTGAATCCCCCTGTAGTGGTCGTCGAGGCGCTGACGCGCCCGGTCGACGTCCTTGGCGGCGACCGCCTCGACGATCTCGTGATGGTCGCGCCAGGTCGCCAGCGGCGTCGGATTGTCGAGGCTGGTGAAATTCGAGGCCTTGTTGAACGCCACCCAAAAAATGTCGATCAGCGCGCTCAACATGTGATTGTTCTGGCAGCGGAACAGCAACTGGTGGAATTGCTGGTCCTCTTCGGCAAAGCTCTCCTGGCGCTCGGCGCGCCGCCGCATGCTTTCGGTCAGCTGGCGCAGCGCGGCGATGTCTTCGGCGCTGATCATCTCTATGGTCTTGGCGATCAGGCCGGTCTCAAGGACGCGGCGGATCTCGCGCAGTTCCTCGACGTCGCGCAGCGAATCCTGCAGGCCGTATGCCAGATTATCCAGCAAGGGCTTGAACGAGAATTCCTTGACGAACACGCCAATGCCGCGACGCGTCTCCAGAATGCCGATCGACTCCAGCGCCTTGATCGCTTCGCGCACCGAGTTGCGGCCGACGCCGAGCCGCTGCGCCAGGAAGGTCTCCGGAGGCAAGGGGTCGCCCGCCTTGAGCTGGTTGCTCTGGATATATTTCCTCAGGCTCTCCTGCACGCTGACGTGAAGCAGCGGCGGTCGGGCCAGCGGTTCGATCGATTTTTGTTCCGGGTTCAACTTGGTTTCCGAGATCGATTTGGGTTCCGGCATTTTGCTCCCAGCGCCGCTGCAATTGCGGCCGATGGCGCGTCCCAAAGCCGCAGATGCTTGTAGCATAGTGACTTGTAGGATATCCTGCAAGCAAGAGGAATACATCGCTGAATGAAGATCGTCCTTGCCGGCTCAAGCCATTGGCACTCCGAAATGCATCTCGACGCTGCACGTTTTTGCGGCGCCGAGATTGCCGGCATCTGGGATGAGGACGCGCAGCATGCGCGCGCTTTCGCGACGCGCCATCATTTGCCCCTCATCACCGACTTTGCGAAAATCCTCTCCAGCCCGCCGGACGCGATCCTGCTGATGGGACACCCTTCGACGGTGCCGGCGCGGGCCCGCGCCGTCATCGAAGCCGGCATACCGCTGATCCTGGAAAAGCCGGCGGCCAGCAGCACCGCAGCATTGGCCGCGCTCAGCGGGCTGGCGAGGCAGCACCAGGCCTTTGTCAGCGTTCCCCTGCCCAACCGCTTTGGGCCGGCCGCCACTGCCTTTGAACGGCTGCGCAGCCAAGGCCGCGCCGGTGCTGTTGCGCATTGCCAGTTCCGGCTGGTCAATGGCCCGCCGCAGCGTTATGCGGCCGACGGCGTCGCCTGGGTGCTGGATCCGGCGATCGGTGGCGGCGGCGCGCTGAGGAACCTCGGCATACACGGCGTCAATGCCGCGCTCGGCCTGGCAACCGGCGCGCTCAGGCTAAAAACCGTTTCGATCGAGAACCGCATTCACCGTGCCCCGGTCGAGGACCATGCGCTGCTTGTACTGGAAGACGCTGCCGGAGCATTGTTCGTCATCGAGGCCGGGTACACTTTTGCTTCGATGCGCCCCGGCGGCGATTTCGAATGGCGTATCGTCAGTGAGAATGCGACCGTCATCGACTATGGCGAGCGCGCCTTCTGTGCGACGCTCGACGATGGCGCTATCATCGAATTGCCGATCGAATTGCCGGCGACGCGCTACCGTCTGTGCATGAGCGACACGCTCGAACGGCTGGCTCGAAAAGCGCCGCCGGCGACTTCGATCGATGACTATGTTGCGGCGATGTCGCTGATCGACGCCGCGTATGAAAAGGCAGGACGATGATTGGAATAGGCATTATCGGAGCGGGCGATTTCGGCGCCGCCCATGCAAGGGCAATCAAGCAGGTGCAGGGCCTGCATCTCGTCGCATCGTGCCGCGGGAATAACGATGCCCTGGCCGCCTTCACCAGCGAACATGGTGGTCGCGGCTACACCGACTGGCGCAAGCTGCTCGACGACCAGGATGTCGATGCTGTCCTCGTCGCCAGTCCTCACCATCTTCATGCCGAAATGGCGATCGGCGCAGCGAACGCCGGCAAGCACGTCATGCTGGAAAAACCGATGGCGCCGACGGCGGCGGCCTGCGATGCGATCAACGCCGCCGTGGCCGCCGCTGGCGTCAAGCTGATGGTCGCCCATCTCATGCATTTCGCGCTGCCTTGCATGGCGGCCAGGCAAATGCTTGAGCAGGGAACGCTCGGCCGGCCGCTCATCGGATCGAGCTGGATCATCAAGCTGTGGATGGAGCACAATCGCCGCGACTGGCATCTGCGCAAGGCAACCGGCGGCGGCATGCTGTTGACGGCCGGCATCCATGCGCTCGACCGCCTGGTCTGGCTGATGGATGACGACGTTGTGTCGGTGAGCGCCATGCTTGGCGCCATGTCCCATCACCAGGAAGCCGACGACACCGCCCTGCTCGGGCTGCGCTTCGCCGGCGGCGGGCTCGGCCAGGTGCAGAGCGTCGGCTATCGCAATGGCGCGACCACCTACGCCATGGACCTGGTCTGCGAGCAGGCAACGCTGCGCATCGACATGGACCGCGGCACGATGCTTGGCCGCGACACGGCCTGGACCGACCTGCCCGGCTCGTTCGAGCCGAACTGGATGCATGCTGCGCTGGTGCGCGAATGGAGCGCGATGCGCGATGCCATTGCCGACGACAAGCCGGTGCCGGTCGACGGCGCCTATGGCCGCAAGATCATCGGCATCATCGAGGCCGCCTTTGCGTCGAACGAAACGCGCCGAGAGCACGAGATCGCCGGTGCGCCCTGAACTCGCCGACCACCTGAGCCACTTGCCCGCACACGCGCCGCGCGGCGTCTGGGGCGCGGTGATGCTGGCCGTCGACGATCACGGGGCAATCGACTGGGAAGCGACAGAGGAAACGATCGCCCGGCTCTGCGCATCAGGCGTCGACGGCGTCTATTCCAACGGCACGGCCTGCGAATTCCACTGCCAGACCGAGCCCGAGTTCGACCGGCTTTGCGCCCTGGTGGCCGCGATTGCCGGCCGCGCGCGCCTGCCCTTCCAGATCGGCATCAGCCAGTCCAATCCGCGCGTCGCGCGCGAGCGGCTGATGCGGGTGTCGGCGCTTCGCCCGACGGCGGTGCAATTCACCTTGCCCGACTGGTGGCCGCCCAGCGACGGCGAGGTCATGCGCTTCGTCGGCGGCCTGTGCGAGACCGCGCCCGACATGCCGCTGGTGCTCTACAATCCACCGCATGCCAAGCGCCGCCTGACGCTCGAAGCCATCGCCAGGCTGCGTGCAGCTGTGCCGTTGCTGGTCGGCGCCAAACTGCCGGGCGGCGACACCAGTTGGTACGCCGACATGCGCCGCGAACTGCCGGGATTTTCGGTCTTCGTGCCCGGCCATACGCTGGCGACGGGATTTGCCCAGGGCGCGCATGGCAGCTACTCCAACGTTGCCTGCCTCAACCCCAAGGGCGCGGTACTGTGGTGGCAGACGATCCGCACCGACGCGGCAGCCGCTGCCGAGGTCGAGACGTGCATCCAGGCCTTTCTCGCCACCCACGTACTGCCCTTTCGCGCTCGCTATGACGTCAGCGATGCGGCGCTCGACAAAGCGATGGCCGCGGCCGGCGGCTGGGCGCCGCTTGGCCCGCGACTGCTCTGGCCCTACAGCTCGGTTCCCGACGAGGCGATCGCAACGCTGGCCCAAGCCGCACGAACGACCTTCCCCGAATGGTGGCCGTGACCTCGGCTAATCGCATGTGCCTGCCCCTTATCCAAGAGGAACAACCATGGACTGTTCCGGATTTGACGCCTGACGGACTCGTGGTCATGCTGGACCGATGACAAGAGGTGTACTGCTGGACCTCGCGGGCGTCATCTATGATGGCGAGACCGCCATACCAGGCGGGATCGACGCCGTCACGCGTTTGCGCCAGGCCGGCTTGGCCATACGCTTCATAAGCAATACCACGCGCTCGTCGAAACAGAGGGTTCTCGAACGTCTGCAGGCGCTAGGGCTCACCGTTACCAAGGCAGATGTTTTCACGCCGGCGCACGCTGCACGCGAATGGCTGCTTCGCAATGGCCGTGCGCCATATTTGCTGATTCACCCCGGCCTTGCGCCGGATTTTTGCGAACTGCCCGATCGCGACAAGCGCGCCGTAATCGTCGGCGATGCCGGAGACGCTTTCACCTATGCGGCGTTGAATGACGCGTTCCGCGAGCTGAGCGCCGGGGCCGAATTGCTGGCCCTTGCCACCAAGCGGACGTTTCGGGATGCCGACGGCAAGCTCAGCCTCGATGCAGGGCCATTCGTCGCAGCATTGGAATTTGCCTCGCTGAAACGCGCAACCGTTCTCGGCAAGCCGTCGTCGGAATTCTTTCTGTCGGCGCTGGCAAGCATGAACTGTCCGCCAGATCAGGCGATCATGGTCGGCGACGACGCCGAGGCCGATATTGCTGGCGCCCTCCGTGCCGGAGTTTCGGCCGCATTGCTGGTGCGGACCGGCAAATACCGGCAGGGCGATGAGAAACGGTTCGATCCGCGCCCGACCGCAACCGTCGCCGATCTCGCGGCGGCGACCGACTGGATTCTTGCGCACCGGGACTGAACCGGCCACACAGCGTGCGCTTCGCTAGGTTATCTGGCGCTCCATTTCCAACTCGGCCCCCAGGCTTTCGATGTCGCGGAAGATCGAAGCCACAGCCAGCGTGCGCCCTTCGCGCTTGAAGCGGAGCAGGCAATCCTTGGCCATGATGTCGCCATCGATCGCGATCTCGTCCCATTGCGCGGCATAGCCGACATAGTTGATAGGAACATCGTAATGCTGGCTCCAGAAGAACGGCACGGCGACGAATTTCTCGCGATGGCCGAGCATGTTGAGGGCTGCGGTTCGCCCTTGCCGCTCGGCAACGACCCAATGCTCGACCCGAATGTTCTCGCCACTATGGGGATCTGGCCACCGCGCAATGTCGCCGGCCGCGAAGATGCCTGGTGCGCTCGTCTCCAAAAAGGCGTTTACCACGACACCGTGGTCAAGGGTGAGCCCCGCCGTTTCGGCAAGCCCTGTCCGCGGTCGTACGCCGATGCCGGCGACGACGAGATCCGCCGCCAAAATATCGCCACCGCTGAGTTTCACCTCGCTGCCGTCGATGCTGCTTGCGGTGTCCTCGAGATGGAATACGACACCATTCTCCTCATGCAGGGCGCGGATGAAGTCGGCCATTTGCGGACCCATGATCCGTTCCATGGGCCGTTTTTCCGGCGCCACGACATGAACTTCGATCGCGCGCGAGCGCAGAGCCGCGGCAACCTCCAAGCCAATGAAACTGGCGCCGAGCACGACGGCGCGGCGCGCAGTCGTGGCCCGCTCGATGATCGCCTTGCAGTCTGCGAACGAGCGCAACGTGTGAACATGTGGCTGGTCGGCGCCTTGTATGGTCAGGCGAACCGGTTCGGCTCCGGTCGCCAGGAGTAGCCTGTCGTAAGGAATCCGGTTCCCATCCGCGAGTACAACCTCGCCAGAACGTGCATCGATGCTGGCGACATCCGCATTGAGGCGCAGGTCGATATCGTTCTTCGAATAGAAGCTTTCTCGGCGCAGCGGAATCCAATCCTCCGGTGCTTTGCCGGCAAGGTAGTCCTTGGAAAGATTGGGCCGATCAACCGGCGGCGCTTCGTCGTTGCTGAGCATCACAAGGCTGCCTTGATAATGTTCGCGCCGCAGTGTTTCTGCCGCCGCGAAACCGGCGGCGCCGCCACCGACAATGACGATTTTTTCGGGAGCCTGGCCGGAGCCGCCAGTGCTCGGCTTGGACACCGTCCGTTTGCGCTTCTCGCCCACGACTATCCGATCATCGCGTTGTTCCACCGACCAGCAAGCGAGTGGACTGAAAGCCGGGGCGCGCAAGGCCTCGCCTGTCCGCAAATCGAAGCACGCGTGATGCCAGGGACACCGGACGGTGTCTTCCACCACAAGACCGTCGACGAGCGGCCCGCCGTAATGTGTGCATGTCGCTCCGATGGCGAAGATCTCGGCCCCGCGGCGCACCAGCAGCACCGGCTCATCGCCGCAATGGCCGAGAAGCTTTGCGCCATCGGCAAGGTCGGATAACGCGATGCCTTCGACCAGATCCGGCCCGCTTGGTTTGGCATGACCTTCAGCCATTTTTCCTCTCCCTTGGCGCAATCCAGTGACAAGATCGTCTCTACGGCCGAGAAGCGGGAAATCGTCAGGTCACCAGCCTCGGAATACCTTCTGCCTGGCTGGCGCGCGTTCAGGTTCTCGGACACCGCTTGTGCCCAAACGTCCGGCCGCCTCATTCGTTGCCAGTCGGGCAGTACATACCGTCGATTTCCTGGCGTTTGGATTCGTTGCCGCGGCTGCAACGGTCGCTTGTCGAACGCATCGCGGCCTGAAGGAATGACGCCGTCGCGTAAACTTTTTCGTCGGACATGCGTTGTTCGTTGTCCAAGCCAAGGAGACAGCCATGCAGATGAAATCGGAAATCGCCGGCGAGGCCGCCAAGCAACGCCACATCCAGCGCGGCATCGACGCCAAGGACAAAGCGAAGGGCAACGGCAAGCAACAAGGCGCCATGCAGGCCGGAGCACGCAAATATCCCGAGCCGCCCTTTCCCGAGCAGCACCAGCCGAAGCCGGGGCACGAATGGGCGATCGAGCCGGCGCCGCTCTACGACGCGCCATTCTACATCGGATCAAAAAAGCTGGATAGCAAAGTCGCCATCATCACCGGCGGCGATTCCGGCATCGGCCGAGCCGTGGCCGTGCTCTATGCGCGCGAAGGCGCCGATGTGGCGATCGTCTATCTGTGCGAGGACAAGGATGCTGAAGAAACGAAGAGGGCCGTCGAAGTCGAGGGCCGGCGCTGCATGCTGGTCAGGGCCGACGTCAGCGAACGCGACCACTGCCACAAAGCTGTGGCCGAGGTGGTGAAGGAATTTGGCCGGATCGACGTGCTGGTAAACAACGCCGCTTTCCAGGTCCATTCCAGCGACTTCAGCGAGCTGACCGAAGAGCATTTCGACACGACGCTGAAGACCAACCTTTACGGCTACTTCCACATGACGCAGGAGGCCGTGCCGCATATGAAGCCCGGTTCGGCAATCATCAACAGCGGCTCCGTAACCGGCATCGAGGGCTCGAGGCAGCTGGTCGATTATTCGATGACCAAGGGCGGCATTCATGCCTTCACGCGCGCATTGTCCGGCAACCTCATCGAAAAGGGCATTCGGGTGAACTGCGTGGCGCCGGGCCCGGTGTGGACGCCGCTCAACCCGTCGGACAAGCAAGCCGGCGACGTTTCGAAATTTGGCGCAGACACGCCGATGAAACGGCCAGCACAACCGGAGGAAATCGCGCCCGCCTATGTGTTCCTCGCCTCGCCGCATTGTTCAAGCTACATCACCGGCGAGATATTGCCGATCATCGGCGGCTACTGAGAACTTGTCGCCTGCCCTGCCTCGATCAGCGTGGACCTCTCGCCGGTGACGGTGGTAGCGGCGATCTCAGATATGAAATGGTCGACAGATGTATTTCATTGCCTTGGCGACGGACTATGACGGCACGCTGGCGCACGATGGGATCGTAGCTGAAAAGACGCTTGCAGCCATCGAGCGGTTCAAGAAAAGTGGCCGCAAGCTCATCCTCGTCACCGGCCGCGAACTGCCCGACCTCAAGTTGGTTTTTCCCGAGCTCGGCGTGTTCGACAAGGTCGTCGCCGAAAATGGGGCGTTGATCTACACGCCTGCCAGCGAGGAAGAACGTGCGATCTCACCGGCACCAGCGCCGAAATTTGTCGCCAGGTTGAAGCAGCGCGGCGTCAAGCCGCTTTCAGTCGGACGGTCGATCGTTGCGACCTGGGAACCACACCAGGCAACAGTCCTTGAGGTGATCAAGGAACTCGGGCTGGAGCTGGAAATCATCTTCAACAAGGGCGCGGTGATGGTGCTGCCCACCGGCATCAACAAGGCAGCCGGACTGGCAGCCGCACTTGAAGACCTCAAGCTGTCGCCACACAATGTGGTCGGTATTGGCGATGCTGAAAACGATCATGCGTTCCTGCGGGCCTGCGGCTGCAGCGTCGCTGTCGACAACGCCCTTGCGGCGGTCAAGGATACGGCGGATCTTGTAACGCGCGGCGCGCGCGGAAAGGGCGTCGAGGAACTGATCGAAAAGCTGATAAAGCGTGATTGGGAATTTGTCCGAAAAGGCCGTGACGGCATCCTTCTCGGTTCGGCCGGCGGCGACGAAGTCTTTTTGACGCCGACCGACACGGTTCTGATCGCCGGAAGCTCCGGCATCGGCAAATCCACCTTGGCCACCGCGCTGACGGAACGCTTCGTCGACAACGGATTTCAATTCTGCGTTTTCGATCCGGAAGGCGACTATGATGGCCTCGAAGGCGCCGTCCGGATAGGCGATGGTTCAAGCGAACCGACAAAGGCACAAGTGCTCGACCTGATCGAAAAGCCCGACACCAATGTGGTCGTCAATGGGCTGGCGTTGCGGGTCAATGAGCGGCCAGACTTCTTTGCCGACCTGCTCCCCGGTCTTGGCAATTTCCGCTACCATACGGCGAGGCCACATTGGCTGGTCATCGACGAGGCGCATCACCTTCTGCCCAAGAGGCGCGACGACACGCGCGCCATCCTGTCGTTGGAATTGCCGGGCACTGTCCTGATCACCGTTCATCCGGGAGCGATCTCGACCGACGCCCTGCGTCTGGTCACTGCCGTTATTGCGCTCGGTCCCAAGGCCAAGAATGTCATCAAGGTCTTTTGTCAGGAGACGGACACCAAGCCGCCAAAGGATATTCCCTCGCCAGAAGGCGAGCGCGTGCTGTTCTGGCGGCCGCAAGCCCGCAAGAAAATTGCCATGGTCAAAGCGATCGAGCCGCGCCAGTCGCTCAAGCGTCACAGCCGCAAATATGCAGAAGGTCAACTCGACGAGGCCGGCAGCTTCTATTTCAGAGGTCCCGACAACACGATGAACCTCCGGGCCCACAACCTGATGATCTTCGCTCAGATTGCCGAGGGCATCGACGACAGAACCTGGGAGCATCACCTGCGCGCCGGCGACTATTCCGAATGGTTTCGCCGACAGATCAAGGACAAGGAGCTGGCGCGCGAGACCGCCGAGGCGGAAAAGGACGAAAGGCTCTCGGCGCAGGAAAGCCGCAAGCACGTTCTGGATGCAGTGCGTCGCCGCTATACGGCGCCTGCCACCGCCCCGGAAGAATAGGGAGGTTCTGCTGCAGCGATGTCGCTTTTACAGCAGGGGCGAAGCAGTGGCCGGTTGACCGCGTCATCCACGCCGAGTTCCATTCAGGGTTCACTGTATCCACCGGCAAAGAGGCGCAGGTCATAGGTCTCGGGATCACGGCTAAAGATCAACGCGCCCTTGCGTTGGGATTTCTGTGGGACATAGTCGAGCGTAGCGCTGCTCTCCTCGACGACCTCATCGCCATTGCGGAGTTCACCTTTGATCTCGACAGCAGCAACTGATTTCCCCGCCCTGTTTGCGGCGGCGAACTCGACCACGTAGCCGCCCTCGGTGACCGCGACCGCGAGCGGCTGCACAATGATCCTGGCGGTCCCATCGCGCGTGCTCACGCCATCGACGACAAGATAACTGAGCACGGCAAGCAGAACTATGGAGCTTATCCCCGCCACGACCCACTCCGCGATCGAAGTCCCGGGTTTGCGTGTCTTTGCTTTGTTGTCGGACCTCTGTTGCTTGTCGCCTTTTGCGGGGTTCTTTGTCACAGAATGAGCCTCGCAACCGCCGCCCCGAGCGCGCCAGGAAACGACAGAACCACGACTGCACTGAGTGTCTCCGAAAAGCCGGCGCCATCGGTCCTGCCGAACGTCCACAGGATGTAAAGGTTCACAAGCATCACCAGGACATAGCCGACGATCGCATAGCGAAAGAAGATGCTGACGAATCCAGCGCCTGGCTCGGGACTGTGCGAGCCGCGGAATTCGAACTCGTAGACGAAGGCGTGCATGAGAGCGAGGGTGACCACCACCAGAGCGATTTCCTGCCAGGGTTGCATCTTGTAGGCGATGAGGACGACCTCTTCCGTCGGTGCGATGTTTACCGATAGAAACAGCGCTCCGACCACCATCAGGAACAGCTCTCCGGTGTAGCCGGGCTCGGGAATGTCCTCCTCCAACAAACTCGTGCCGAGCTGAGCGCGTGCCAAAGATGCTCCGAGACTGCCTGGGACAACCTGCACCGCAATTTTGCCAATCACCTCCCGTAGCGGCATTTCGACGGTCACGATGCCGAAAATGAAAAACACCGCAGCAGCCGCCACAGCGGCCACAAGTATGGCCACAAAAGCATCGGCGACGCGGTCGCGCAGCGCCGCCGTCTGGCGAAAGCCTCCGTATTTGTGCAGCAGCACCAGCATTGGCAAAGTGACAGCGAGCAGCAGGGCGAGCCGCAGTGAGTGAAGGTGAAAGCCCAGCGCCCAAGCTTCCATGGTCATCAGCACCGGCACGGCGAAGATCAACGCTCCGGCAAAGGCGCGGCCAAGGCCAATCCAGAACTCACGCGGCGTTGGTGCATGCCTGACGGTGATATCGGTTGACGCCACGTCCGCTCCTCGGAGATAGCCTGCGGGGAACAATGTTTCCCGGGCAATCTTGTTCCGGACCCACAGTCGAACGGCGCTGCGATGTTCAAAGCCAAGCCAAACCTGTTGGGAACTCACGAGCCACCTTTCCGTTCAAACTTCGATCGAATGACAACCCAAAACCGACACAGCGTCTGGAGTGAAATCATGAAATCGCAGCTCGTCGCCGAAAGCGCCGGACAGAGGACGTTCGTGGTGGTGCTTGACCCCGGCGAGGAAGCGTTCGCAGCGCTTTCAGCTTTCGCGGTCGATCACGACATCGGCGGCGCATCGCTGACCGCGCTCGGCGCCTTCGAAAAGGCGACTGTCGGCTGGTTCGACATCGACGAAAAAACCTATCGAAAAATCCCGGTCCAGGAACAGTGCGAGGTGCTCAGTGCGATCGGCGACGTTGCGATCGGCGACGACGGCAAGCCCAGCCTTCACGTCCACGCAGTGCTCGGCTTGCGCGATGGCAGCACGCGCGGCGGACATCTGCTCGAAGGCATCGTTCGGCCGACACTCGAAGTCACATTGGTGGAAGCGCCTGGCCATCTGCGCCGCAGAAAACGTCCGGAACTCGGCATCGCCTTGATCGATCTGGATGCCTGAACACGGACCAGGCCAGGTCCACTGAACAGCGATCCGATTATCCCTCTTGTTTGATTTGTTTGGCATCCGCGGGCGCCTCGGGTGCGGCCTCCCAGCCGAACACGCTGCGGCCGCCGAGCAGATGCGACTGATCGAACTCTCCGGCAACGATTTCCTTCAGGTTGGGGCCGGTGACATAGCGTTCGACCTGCCGCGACTGGTCGTCGAGCCGCTTCAAGGCGCCGATTTCTTCGTCGCGGCCGAGCCTGGCCTTGTGGACCGCCGACTTCAGCACCCCGATCGTCTCGTCATAGACTTTCAGCGGCACAGGGAATGGATGCCTGTCCTTGCCACCATGTGCCAGCGAGAAGCGCCCGGGATCGGAAAACCGGCATGGCGCGCCATGCAGAACCTCGGCAACAAGCGCCAGCGCCCGCACCGTGCGCGCGCCGACGCCGGGGACCAGGAGAAGCTCGGAGAAATCGGCGGGGCCACGCTCGGCAGCCGCCGCCATGTTGCCATGAAGACGGCGCATGACGACATCGCTTTCGCGAACGTCGTGGTGCGCCGGCATGACCAGGTGCGGCAGCATTGGCTGGTCGGGCTCCGGTGCGGCAGCCACATCACGTTCGAGCGCGGCGAACTGCCTCAGAATGCGATCCGGTCCGAGATCCTGCAGGAGATCCAACTGGCCCTTGCGCGAGGCGTCGGCGCGGCGGTCGGTCAGGTTCACGATCTCGCCCTGGTTGGCGCCTTCGATGGCGGCATGCGGCTGGTCGACAAAACTCTTCAGGCCCTCGGACAGCCAGTGGTAACGGCGGGCCACCTTGCTGTCGCCGTTCATGCCCTGCTGCACCACGACCCAGTCGCCGTCGTCGGTGACGATAAAGCCATGCAGATAAAGGTCGAAGCCGTCCTGGACGGCGGCGCTGTCAACCTTGGCGACGAGCCGGCTGGCAGTTGCCAGGCCTGTTCCGTCGAAGCCGACGCGCTCGCCGATGACGGCAAGCTCATGCGGGGTTTTGCGCGAATGCGCGCCGCGGCCGCCGCACACGTGAATGCCGAGCTCGCCGGAGAGCGGAGCCAAACCACGTTTGAGGGCACCGATGACGCTGGTCGTGATGCCGGAGGAATGCCAGTCCATTCCCATGACGGCGCCAAACGACTGGAACCAGAAGGGATGCGCCAGCCGACGCAGCAGCTCCTCGCGACCGTAGTGGTGAATGATCGCCTCACACATGACCGCGCCAAGGCGCGTCATGCGGTCGCCCAGCCATTTCGGCACGCGTCCGCCATGAAGTGGAAGGTCTGCGCTTCCCGATCGTTGTGCCAAATCTTACTGCCTGTTGCCGATCTATGCCTTGCGCCCAACAGATAGGTATCGAAAGCGGCGTGAAGAAGCGATGATGCCGGTTCGTTTGGATTACAAACTGATCGCAATTCAATTCAGCTGGGCTATTCGGGTACCATCGGCGGCTTTGCCGGTTACCGGTCGGCCGGATTTCCGACCGCCGGATCGCGCCGCCTTGAATATCTTCCCACACGCGGCAGTTCGTCGCCAAATTCCACCCACGGCAGCTTCATGTCCCAATAGGCATGAGCCTGCGGCGCAAAGCGTTCGGGGTGGTCGAAGAAGCCGATCGTCAGATAAAGTTCCTCGGGAAGCCCCTGGTCGAGGTAGGCTATGGATGTGCCGCAATCGGCGCAGAAGGTGCGGAGCACGCCCTGAGTTCTTGAGAACGTCTTCGGTGTGCCTGTCAGCAATCTGAATTGGGCCGGTCGATACCCGACCCAGACGGTCAGCGGGCTGCCTATGGCCTTGCGACAATCGTCATCGTGATCGGAGCAAATCCAGAACGGGTCACCATGCATCTCAGCACTTATCGAACCGCAAAAACAGGAGCCGGTCTCGATTCTGGTCATCGAACTATCGCTTCTGATCGAGGCGACCGTTGCGGGTGCAGGGTCCGCAAGGTGATGGAATAGCGGTGCGCGGCAACCGGCGGGATGCTGTGCTGCCATTCGGTCCGCGCTGGGCCCGTCATCAGGTAAGCCGACCTTGGCTCGAGGGTGACGGTCTGGCGAGCCCATCTCGCGCCGTTCTTCCGGCGGAGCCGAAAGCTGCACGGGGCAAGAAGAGAAACGCCGGCCACGGCATCGAACTGCGGTTTGTCGCGATGCCAGCCGATACCCGCGCCGGGCCGGTACTCGTTGATCAAGACGTGCACGAAAGCATCGGCGGGCAGCCGCGCAAATGCCGCCACCTTGTCTCTGGGCGGCATCAGAAAAGCAGGGATCGGCGGCGCCTCGACGACTTTGCGTTGGTCAAAATCGTAGCGCAGGCCAAAACCGGCGACGCGCCGGTTTGCCAGATGGCCATGAAAGTCGAAAGGCTGAAAGTCGAGACTTTCGAGCTGCCGCACCAGTTCGGCCTCTTCCTCCGCCGTGATCAGCTCCGGCTGGTAGCAAAATCCTTCCGGCAGGTCGTCACGTGCGTGAAAGTCGGGCGCGAGAAACAGGTCGCCTTGTCCGGCGAATTGCGGCTGCCTGGTTTTGAGCGATGGCATCAACCCTAATTGGTGAAGCCGGCCCAAGGCGGCAAGGGGCCGGATCATCGCCTCGATATGTGGCACGAGGCGGAACCTGGCTTGCCGGGGCGGGTTATTGTCTGGACGCATCGAGGGTTGAGAAAATGCCTTCAACTGCTATCCGGAGCATGAATTACGATCCGGCGGCGAGGACCCTCTCCGTATGGTTTGTCCCAAGTGGAAATCGCTATGATTACCACGACGTGCCGCCCCAGACCTACGCAGCATTCCGCAAAGCGTCGGCAAAAGGCCGGTTTTTCAACGTTCATTCGAGACCGGTACAGCTACCATCTGGTTCCTCTGCACAGCGATTTTGACAGGTCGGGGCCGATCAGCAGGGAAACTCGATAATTCCCATCATTGCGCCGGCGGCGTTCCGGGTTGATCGCCGCCCGTGGTCGTCTTCGGCGTCGGATCCTTGTCGACCTCGGGATTTTGATCGACGGTGTTGGTGTTGCTCTGGGTCGGCTCAGTGCTGCTGGTGCTGCCCTGTGTCGGCTCGGCCTCGTTGCTGCAACCCGCCAGAGCCAGAGTCGCCACCAGCGCCGACAGAAACGACAATCTCCTCAATGATAGTCCCGTCATGGCCAACCGCTCCCTTGCTGCTCGACAACGACGGGTGGTGAATTTGGTTGCAGCGGAATGGCTTGTCTGCTGGCCCAGGACCCTCGGATCATCGCCGCGCAGGCGCCAAAGGAACAAATCTCGGCGCCGCCACGTTGCATTTCCTGTGCAATGCTTGTGACAGTGAGGCTATCGTCTTGGCACCGAGAGCAAATTGGAAGGGTTTTCTGAAAATCGGAGAACTCAGCTGCCCGGTGGCGCTCTATACGGCTGCCTCGACCTCCGAGCGGATCGCCTTCCACACGATAAACCGCGCCACCGGCCATAGGGTGCATCGCGCCTTCGTCGACAGCGATAGCGGCAAGCCGGTGGAGAAGGACGACCAGGTCAAAGGCTTTGAGATCGGCTCGGGTGAGTACGTCGTGCTCGAACCCGATGAGGTCGCAGCCGCTGTCCCCGAGAGCGACAAGACGCTGTCGGTTTCGGCCTTCATCGGCTGTGCCGATGTCGACGATGTGTATTTCGACAAGCCTTATTACCTGGCCCCGTCGGACAAACACGCGGAAGAAGCGTTTGCGCTGATCCGCGAGGGCATGCACAGGAAGAAAGTCGCCGCCATCGCCCAGACCGTGCTGTTCCGGCGCGTCCGGACCCTGCTCGTCCGCGCCTATGACGACGGCCTGGTCGCAACGACACTGAACTTCGACTACGAGGTGCGCTCGGCCGCGGAGGCTTTCGACAACATCCCCGACTTGAAGATCGAGGGCGAGATGCTCGAACTGGCCGAACACATCATCAAGACCAAGAAAGGCAAATTCGATCCGACCAAATTCGACGACCGTTATGAGGCGGCGCTGGCCGAGCTTGTGAAGGCAAAGCTCGAAGGCAAGACGATCGCCGTGCCGAAGCCGGTCAAGCGGGAGAAGGTCGTCGATCTCATGGATGCGCTGCGCCAGAGTGCCGGCGTCGGCGGCAAGCAGCCCTCGACAAGAAAGCCCGCGGCAAAGTCAAAGCCAGCGCGCCATGCGAAGGCGAAGCAGACAGCGCCGCGTCGGAAGGCCGGCTGACCGATGGCGCTCGAGACCTACCGCAAGAAGCGCAATTTTTCCGTGACCCCGGAGCCGCAGGGACGCAGAGCGCCCAAGACCGGCAACAGCTTCGTCGTACAGAAGCATGCTGCCACCCGGCTCCATTATGATTTTCGTCTCGAAATGGACGGCGTCCTGAAGAGCTGGGCCGTCACAAAAGGGCCAAGCCTGATCCCCGGCGAGAAGCGCCTTGCCGTCCATGTCGAGGACCATCCTCTGGAATATGGCGGCTTCGAAGGCACAATCCCGAAGGGCGAGTATGGCGGCGGCGCCGTCCTCCTTTGGGACAGAGGCACCTGGACGCCGATCGGCGACCCGCATCGCGGCTATGCGAAAGGCCATCTCGATTTCGAACTTCACGGCGAGAAGCTTGGCGGCCGCTGGCATCTTGTGCGGATGGCCGGAAAGCCGCGGGAGAAGCGCGAGAACTGGCTGCTGATCAAAGGCGACGATGAGGCCGCGCGCAACGAAGGTGATCCCGACATTCTGGGCGAGCGGCCGGAATCCGTCGCGACCGGCCGCAAGATCGAAGACGTCGCCGGTGAAGAACCCGGCTGGTCGTCCAAGACAGGGCGCATTCGCAAGCGCCGCGGCAGCCGCGTGACGCCGGCTCCACCGGAAGAGCAGCCGACCACCGTCAGCATTCCGGAACCGTCAAAGATCAAGGGCGCCAGGAAGGCGGCGCTTCCCGATTTCGTCGAGCCGACGCTGGCGACCCTGGTTTCGTCCGCGCCGTCCGGCCAACGCTGGCTGCACGAGATCAAATTCGACGGCTACCGGCTGCAGGCCAGGATCGAAGCCAGCCGCGTCAAACTGTTGACGCGGAGCGGTCTCGATTGGACGAAGAAATTCGGAAAGGCGGTCGTTTCGGCGCTGGCCGATATCCCGGTCGGGACGGCGCTGATCGACGGTGAGCTCGTGGTCGAGACGTCCGCCGGCGCATCGGATTTTTCCGCGCTGCAAGCCGATCTCAGCGAGGGCCGCAGTGATCGCTTCCGTTTCTACGTCTTCGACCTGCTTCATCTCGACGGCTACGATCTGCGTGACGTTGCGTTGATCAAGCGCAAGGAATTGTTGGAAAAGATCATCGGCAGTGAGGGCGGCATCATCAGCTACAGCGGCCATTTTGAGGAGGATGGCGCCCTGGTGCTGCGACATGCCTGTCGGCTGAGCCTGGAAGGCATCGTCTCCAAGCTGCGCGATGCGCCTTACCGCTCTGGCCGCAGCAAGAACTGGGTGAAGTCGAAATGCTCGGCGCGGCAGGAATTTGTCGTGGCCGGCTATGTCCCCTCGACGACGTCGCGCAAGGCGATCGGTTCGCTTGTCCTGGGTGTCTATGACCACGGCAAGCTTCATCACGTTGGGCGAGTCGGCACCGGCTACACGGCTGCGGTCGCCGACAGCCTGTTCAAGAAACTCGAGCGGATACGCGTTCCGTCAAGCCCGTTCGAAAAACGGCTGAGCGCCGACGAGGCTCGGCAAGTCCGCTATGTCAGGCCGGAACTCGTCGCCGACGTCGAATTCCGGGCGTGGACCGCCGACGGCATTTTGCGCCACGCCTCGTTCCGCGGATTGCGTGAAGACAAGCCGGCGAAGGAGATCGTGCGTGAGACGCCGAAGACGAGCAAGGCAGCGCCCCAACCTCAGCGCCGGACCGTCAAGCTCACCCATCCCGACCGCCTTTACTGGCCGGACGCGGGCGTGACCAAGGAAGGTCTCGCCGACTATTATGCCGAGGTCTGGCGCTATGCGTCGCCCTACATCGTCGGCCGGGCGCTGGCGCTGGTGCGATGTCCCAACGGGATTTCGGGCGAGCAATTCTTCCAGAAGCATGCCTGGAAGGGGCTCAATCCAAAGATCGTCCTGGTCCACGATCCCAAGGATCCGCCCGACGAGCGGCTGATCAGCATCAATGATCTCGATGGGCTGATCGGTCTCGTCCAGTCGGCGGCGCTGGAGATCCACCCCTGGGGCTCGACGGTGAGCGATTGGGAGCGTCCGGATACGATCATCATGGATCTCGACCCCGGCGAGGGCGTGAGCTGGGAGGCAGTGATCGAAGCCGCCGTCGAGGCCCGCGACCGGCTGAAGCATGCAGGGCTTGTCCCCTTCATCAAGACCTCCGGCGGCAAGGGTCTGCACGTCGTGGCGCCGCTGAAGCCGAAAGCGCAATGGCCGGAAGTAAAAGCCTTCACCAAGGCGATTGCCGACTCGATGACCGCAGACAGCCCCGGCCGCTACGTCTCGACCATCACCAAATCGAAACGGCGCGGCAAAATCCTTGTCGACTATCTGCGCAACCAGCGTGGTGCGACCGCGGTCGCTGCTTATTCGACTAGAGCACGACCGGGTGCAGCGGTGTCGATGCCGCTTGCGTGGGACGAACTCGGCCCCAGCATCGGACCGGCCTATTTTACCGTCGAGAACACGCCGACGCGGCTTGCCTCGCTGTCGTCGGATCCCTGGCAGGATTTCCGCGCGGCAGCAGCGCCAATCGAAAACCGCGCAAACCGGCGCAGGAAAGCGGCTTGAGAACGGCACTACGAAGTGCATGCATCGGAATAATCAGGCGATCTGCTCGAACGTGCATTGCTCCGGCGCCTTGTCCGGCCGCCAGCGCAGAAACTTGGTGCCGTGCCGGAAACGGTCGCCGGTGACGTGATCGAAGCGTACTTCGACCACCAGTTCGGGCCGGACCGGCTCCCATTCGCCGCTGCGCTCGGTGCTCCAGCGACTCGGCCCGCCCGGCGCTTTTCCGGTGAAGCCGGGTGGCTGACGCATGGCTTCGAGTTTGCGGGTAAGCTCTGCCCTGTCGTCCTTGGCAATGGTCGAGGTGAAGCCGACATGGTCGAGCTTGCCGGCCTTATTGTACAGACCCAGCAACAATGAACCGACCTGCGAACTGTTGCTGAGATAGCGAAAGCCGCCGACCACGCAATCGGCCGACTGCAGCCGCTTTACCTTCACCATCGCCCGCACGCCCGGCTGGTACGGATCGTCCAGCCGCTTGGCGACCACGCCGTCTGACTCACCATGTCCGGCACCACTTAGCCAGGAGCGGGCTTCCTTGACATCGCGCGTGCAGTGCGAAAGCACGATGTTCCTGCGGTTTGCCGAAGCGACGAAAGTCTCAAGGATCGCTCGCCGCTCTTTCAGGGTTCGGGCCAACAGGACGGTACCGTGCTGGTCGCAGAGCATGTCGAACAGGACGATGTGCGCCGGGGTTTCGGCGGACAGTTTGCGGATCCTGCTCTCGGCCGGGTGAAGCCGCATCTGGAGCGCGTCGAACGACGGCTTGCCGTCGATCGAGATGACGATTTCGCCGTCGACGACAAAACGGCGCGACGGCAGTTCCCTAAATGTCGCGACGAGTTCGGGAAAATACCGCCCGAGCGGCTTGCCCGACTTTGCGCGCAACTCGACTGCGTCATCCTGCCGGAACGCCAGGCAGCGAAAACCATCCCATTTGCGTTCGTACTGCCATCCATCTCCTTCGGGAATCGCATCAGCCGCCCTGGCTTCCATTGGAGGCGTATCGAGCGGCAGGGTGAATCCGCCGTCGCGGGAGATGACCTTCATTGTACTACCTTGTGCTCCCTGCTCCCAGGCGCCTATTTCCGCTTTCCGGCCTCCGAGCCGATGCTCTTGCGCAGTGCATCCATGATGTTGATCACGTTGCTGGCCGGTTGCTCGGCTTTGGCCTTCGCCTTGGCCGGAGCCTTCTTGCCCTTCTTCTTCGAGGCAATGATCTCCAGCAGCTTTGCCTGGACGGGATCTCCGGCCATGGCGGGATCCCATTGCCTGGTTCGCTCATCGATCAGGGTCGAGACCATATCCATTAGTTTCGGGTCGGGTTTGACGTCGTCGATCTTGCCGAAATAATCCTCGGGGTCGCGAACCTCGTCGACATAGCGCAGTGTCCACAGCACGATGCCCTTGCCTCGTGGTTCAAGCATGACGGCGCGCTCGCGGCGGTACATGACCAGTCGCGACATTCCGACCGTCCCCGTCGATTTCATCGCGTCGCGAATGACCGAGAATGCCTCCTCCCCGACCGGGTCGTCAGGGGTGAGATAGTGCGGCTTGTCGTACCAGATCCAGCCGATGCTGTCGGCATCGACAAACATGTCGATATCGATGGTACGCGTGCTCTCCAGCGCAACCGCGTCGATCTCGTCGTCCTCGAGCAGGACGTATTCGTCCTCGCCGCGCTGGTACCCCTTCACCTCGTCGTCTTCAGCAACGGGCTTGCCGCTGACCGCATCGACATATTGGCTGACCACCCGATGCCCGCTCTTGCGATTGAGCGTGTGGAACCGGACTTTCTCGCTCTCGGTGGTAGCGGGCGTCATCGCCACCGGACAGGTCACCAGCGAAAGCTTCAGATAGCCTTTCCAGAAAGGACGTGGCGCCATCGAGCACCCCCGACAGGAGTAAAACAGTCGAACGCAGCAGGGCGATCGATTGTTCCAGCAGCGTTTTTGTCGCGCGCCTGGCCCACGGCATAAGCCCTTTGCCAGAGTGGCCCTCCGGGCCAGCAGCAGAACCGGGGGCCAATCGCATGGTTCCGCAAATTTTTACCATAGTGAACGAAACAATTGCCTCCGATCGCCGTTTCGCCAGCAAGGAATTTTGGTGGAGGAGTGCGACCGGCCTGGGTGTTTTCGACAATCCGGGCCTGAGCACCGCGATGCCAGGGTCAAAAGGGTGAAGGCCATGCGCTTTGACGCCTTGAGATTCAAAGATCGAACGGATGCGGGGCGCCAGCTTGCCGCCGCCCTGACCGGGTTCGCAGCAACCGATCCACTGGTGCTGGCGCTGCCGCGCGGCGGCGTGCCGGTTGGCTTCGAAGTGGCGAAGGCACTCCGTGCCCGGCTCGACGTGCTGCTGGTGCGCAAGATCGGCGCGCCGGGCCATTCCGAATATGGCATCGGCGCGGTCGTCGACGGGGAAAATCCGCAGCTCGTCCTCAACGAGGAGGCGATGGCTTTGGTCCGGCCGTCTGACGATTACGTCGAAGCAGAGAAACGGCGGCAACTCCTCGAAATCGAACGCCGCAGAAAACTCTATCTCGGCAGCCGGCCTGCGGCTTCGGTCCTGGGCCGGACCGTCATCGTCGTCGATGACGGTATTGCGACCGGAGGCACGGTCAGAGTGGCGCTCAAGGCGCTAAGGAAAGATCGCGCCGCGCATGTCGTCTTGGCCGTCCCGGTCGCACCTCGGGACACGCTGGATCTGATAAAAACCGATGTCGACGAAGTGGTTTGTCTGGCCACGCCCGAGCCGTTTGTTGCGGTGGGCCGGTACTATGAGGATTTCGAACAGACCACGGACGCGGAGGTGATCCGGCTGCTGCGTGAGGCAGAGCAGTTTGAGAGCAGGTCGTCGACCCGATCTGCCGAAGGAGCACGCCATGGCTAGCAAGGACCGACAACCGATGGAGATCGTCGAGCGCGGCGATATTTTCTTTCTCTACCGGCCAAGGGTGGGCGAAACCGATCCGGAAAGCCTTTCCGACGTGCAGCGCTTCTTCGTCGTGCTGCGGCCGGAGCACGCGACCAAGGTGCGGCTTCTCGTTGTCGGGCGCAAGCGACTGCCCGACGCGCATGAGCACGAGCGTCACTGGGGTTTCGTCGGCGCGGTTGCGGGCTCAGCCGCTGCCTTGGAGAAGGATCTCCGCGAAGAAACATATGATACCAAGACGCGCGGCCGGCAGCGTCTGCCTGCAGCACGCCCGGCCGGGGAAGGCCGTTATCTTGTCGCCCTGCTCAACGGACAGTTGCATCTCAGCTACGCGCTCGAGCTTCCCGAGCGGCCATCCGAGGTGCAGCGCGCCTTCAACATCGCGCCGCAGGCGAGCTTCGCGCTTTCGGTGAAGAACCCCGAAAAGCCCAGCCCTCCCGGTCTTGGATTGGGACAGGCCCAGGAGCCCGACTATCCGGACAGGCTTCAGCGGGAATTCCGCGGCCGCAGGTTCGCTCGCGAGGACATCAAGCTGCTCGACGTCCAGGGCGCCGAATTCATCCTTGTCGGCGCGCGAACCGATCCGGAAAGGGCCTACAATGTCGAGTTCGACGTCGAGAAGGAGGATGAGCGCCATTCAGAGATGCTGCGCGAACTCAAAATGGCCAAATCGCGCCATCCGATAGAACCGCTTTTCAGTGGCGAATGGGCCTGAGCCGTACCGCCCCCTCCCCTTGAGCTTGCAGCCGACCTGAAGCATGCGGCCCCGGTCAGGGCCGCGCCACCGCGCCCCAGCGGCGGTTGACCCGTCAGTCGCGCAAGCGATTGGCAGCGTGATCCTGGCGCTGCTCAGTCGCAATCTGCCTGGAATCCAGACCGCGTTCCTTCGTATGCTGGGCCTTGTCGCGGTTGGACAGGACTTTGTTTTCTTCGAGCTTGTCCTTTGGGGTGGTGGTCATGGCGGCTGCACCAGAGCCTTTTCCCTGTGCTCCCGCTCCGATGTGCTTCTTGCTCCCTTTTGCCATAAGCTTGCTCCAATCTTAGTCGTCGGGACGTTTCTTGTGATGAACGCTCTCCTGATTTTCTCCGCGAAGGATGTTGCGATCGTCAGGGTCGACCAGGTCGGGTGTCTTGGACCTGATTTCCGACCCCTTGCGCAGCGCTTCACGTTCCGCTGCTGATCGCTTCAGGTCAGCCTCTGCGTCGAAATCCTTGCCGGCGCCCTTCGTGTTCTCCCGCTTTTCAATGATGCGCAATTGCTGCTCATGGGTTCTGCGTCCAGCCATTGGTTTCCTCCAAGTGCCTGCGTTCGATTTGAGCCCAGATCGCTGGCGGCAATCGTCGACTTCCAGTGATTGCAGGTGGCCACGGTCCTTGCCGAAGCGGACCAATCGTGGGCCACCACGATCCGAGCCTGTCCTTATGGCGATAATGGCAGGGCGGCGGGATCGTTCCGAGATGGCGGCCGAATAAACCGTCTATTCGCTCCGGGCTGCTCATCCGCATCTGCCATGATCCGTCAGTCTTTCGCCTCGCGGTGTTCCGATGGAACATCAGGGCATCTCCGTCGTTCGGCGACTGATCGCCTAATGTCCACGTCTGACGCCCCACGCCGCAGCGAGAGCGTAAAGCTGCAGGCCCGGGACAAAACACACACACAGGAGGCAACCATGCCCAACACTGCCGAGATCCTTGTCGACACATTGATCGCCTGGGACGTGCGCGTGATCTTCGGCCTGCCGGGGGACGGCATAAACGGCATCATGGAGGCGCTGCGCACACGGCAGGACAAAATCCGCTTCGTTCAGGTGCGGCATGAGGAATCCGCCGCCTTCATGGCGACCGCCTATGCCAAATGGACCGGCAAGCTCGGTGTCTGCCTCGCCACCTCAGGGCCGGGAGGCACTCACCTGCTCACCGGCCTTTACGACGCAAAGCTCGACCAGGCGCCGGTGCTTGCCATAACCGGCATGCAATTTCACGACCTGATCGAGACCTTCACGCAGCAGGATGTCGATCTCACCCGCGTTTTCAACGACGTCGCCATCTTCAACACCCAGGTGAGCGACGCAGCGCATATGGAAAACGTTGCCGGCATGGCCTGTCGTTCCGCGCTCGCGGGACGCGGCGTCTCCCATCTTTCGATAGCCAGCGACATGCAGGAACAGACGTCGGCAAAGCGCTCGCCCCGCAACCTTCCAAGACACACGCCCGAACGGTGGTTCGAGGGAGACAAGCGGCCCGACGAAGCCCAGCTTGCTCTTGCAGCTGACATCCTCAACGCAGCCTCAAAGGTGGCAATACTTGCCGGGCGCGGTGCGCTGCATGCGAAGGCGGAACTCGAGAGGACGGCGGAACTCCTCGCCGCACCCGTCGCCAAGGCTTTGCTCGGCAAAGCCGTCCTGCCGGACGATCATCCCCACGTCATGGGCGGAATAGGAATATTGGGCTCACTGACCTCGCAGGAGATCATGGAGGAATGCGAGGCGCTGCTGATCGTCGGCTCGACCTTTCCCTACATCGAATACTATCCGAAGCCGGGCAAGGCGCGCGGCGTGCAGATCGACCGAAATGCGCAGCGCATCGGCCTTCGCCACCCCATCGAGGCCGGTCTCGTCGGCGATGCGGCCATCACGCTGCAACTGCTCAATGAAAGGCTGAAGCCAAAGCCGGACAGAACCTTTCTCGAGAAGGCGCAGCAGAGCTTGCAGCGCTGGCGCAAGATGATGGCCGAGGCGGAAAGCAGGGACGACGTGCCGCTCAAGCCGCAGCGCGTCGTCAAGGCATTCGGCGACCGAATGCCGGCCAATGCGATCCTGGCCAGCGATTCCGGCCAAAACACCGAACTTGCCGCCCGTCATATCGATATCAAGGCGGGGCAGGATTTCGCCGTCTCCGGCTCACTGGCATCGATGGCCTGCGGGCTGCCCTATGCGATTGCCGGCGGGATCGCCTATCCGGGCCGGCCGGTTTTCGCGGTGGTGGGCGATGGCGGGCTGGCGATGCAGCTTGGCGAATTTTCGACGGCCGTGCGTTACGGGATTCCGCTCAAGCTTCTGGTGATCAAGAACAACATGCTCAACCAGATCGCCTGGGAGCAAATGATGTTCCTTGGCAACCCGCAATTTGCCTGCGAACTCCAGCCGATCGATTTCGCTTTGGCCGCTGAAGCCATGGGCGGCATCGGCTACAGCGTCACCCGGCCTGAAGACGTCGATGGGGTTCTTGATGCCGCGTTTGCCGCGGAAGGTCCGGTGATCATAGAGGCGGTCGTCGACGCGTATGAACCCATGCTGCCGCCGCGCATGCCGGACCAATATCGCAAGAACATGCGCTCAGCCCTGCGGCAAACGCCGGGCCGCAAGGAGATCGAGGCAAACCTGGCTCGCGAGCCACTGAAGACGATGATGGGCTGACGGCGCTTGCCTGTTTGGCGACCAATTGCCGTTGACCTGCAGGGTTCCTGACGGTCACTGCTTGGCGGCGCTGGATGTCTTTTTGCTCGCGGGAGCTGGCGTGGACCGCCTGGGCGGGTCCTGCCCTTCGGATTGACGGGTTTTGTCCTCCACCTCGTCCCTTGACCGGGTCAGGCCCATGCCGCCGGCCGGCTTCTTGTTGCCGGCCGCCTCCTGGGAGAATTGATCCGACGCGTCCGCAACTTTCTTGGGAGGGTACTTGGTCGCGCCATGTTCGTAACGAGTTTCGTTTTCAGTCACGGCGTTTCTCCGCTTGCCTCACTCGCTGGCATGGCGATTAAACGGTCCTGTGACGTCAGGGTTCCGACTGCCGGCGATGGGCCGCCATATGCGGCGCGGGCAGCACCTCGGTCACAGGGCTGCCGATGTTCGGCGCCGCTCAGGCGTCCTGCGCCGGTCAGGCGTCCTGCCATGGCGCGTGCAGGATGTCGGCGCCCGGCTGCTCGTCGAACAGAATCGCGCAGCCGCGCTCCCACGCCACCGGCGACAGTGCGTTGGCCACGATTTCGTCCGGCGAGATGAAATCACCGGTCAGCACCCGCAACTCTTCGACGGCTTTGGCCATCGACACCAATCGCCCTGCGGCGCGGTCGGTGGTGCAGGCGTCGATGACGGAAACGAGATCGATCATTTGGAACTGGCCCATCATGGCCTCCGCGAACAGCATCCCTTCGCGGCTATGAACGTATTAGCGATCAACAATGTTCCCCGCCTGGTCAAAAGGAGGCGAGCTTTCCGAACTTTGCCGCCAACGATTGGGCTTCAGCCCAGTGCATGCTGCTAATTCAGGCGGGGTCTATCGCGTCCTTGAGCTTGCTCAGGAACGCCATCAGAGCATCCTCCGGCCGATCGGCCTCGTCGGTCAGCATGTCGATACCCCAGCGTCCGAGAACCGCTTCCTGGACGACGCTCGGTTGCGGCATGAAGACGAACGATTTCGGACGATTCCTTTCATAACCGGACCGGCGCCAGGTTTCCCAAAGCCGGTACAGCAACAGACGGATGTTCATGTCTGACATGCTGTAGCCGATGAACAGGACGGTGCGCCCCAGTGCGTCGGCGCGGAACTTCACATCCAACGGCGACTCGAACGACAGCCGCTCGAAATAGTCGGACTCCGCCAGGACCAGCGATGCATCGTCGTCGAAATCGCCGTGGTACTTGATGATCTGGGTAACCTCGCCGTTCACCTTGGCGATGTCCTTGGCATTGGCCACTTTCACGAACGCACGGTCGTGGACTTCGAACGCAACCTCAAGGTTTCGATCATAGTTGGTGGTGTAGATGATCGGGAAATCGAGTGACACGATCAGCTTGTGGATCGCAGATCCTCTGACCTTTTCCCGCGAGACGCTCCATTCGCGATCCATCCAGCTGCGCAAGGGGCCGAGACTGCCATGCTTTAGCCGGTAATATTCGGCAAGAGCCTGGTAACTTGACTCAGGCCTGTCGACCACCTCTCGATCGAGTCCGAGTTCATCCACCATATGCTCGATGAGCTTTTCCCAGGATGGCAGGCCGACGCTCATCGACACCCCCGCCCCAACGAACAGGATCGCTCGTCGCTCTTTCACGGATTGAGCCAGTTGCTCAAGTGCAGACGGCATGGCCAACTCACCAGGCAAGGATCCAACACAACTGCGAACGGCGCCCTCTGTTCCGGAGAAGCCGGATTAGCGCCAAGTCTGTTCAGAAAGCCAACTCTGTTCAGAAAATCGGGCTGTTCAGAAATCGGGGCTGTTCAGCAATTGCGGCGCAGACTGGAACCGCTGAGGCAGATCGAAGTTTGGTGTCAGGGGAGAGACCATGATGCCCGTCCGACGAGATCAGACCAAAGCGAGAGGCGATATTCAGGCCGGGGCGATAAGGGATAAGACCCCGGGGTTCGACCCTGCCGCGGCACCTGAAAAGACCGACGCCGAAGCGGCCGGTATGCCAAATCCTGTCGCCGAGGCTCGTCCACGGCGACAGCCTGAGTTCACCAATGAAGCAAGTTTCGGCGATGCGATGCGGCCGACAGGAAGCGAGCCTGGTCTTCAGCCTGGCAAGAACTGGCCGGTGCTGGTGATTGCCGCAGTCGTTCTCGTAGCGGCCGCGGCCTTCGTGCTAGCAGCCATGCTGCGTTAGCAGGGTAGATCCCCAGAGCTTATCGGCCCCTCAACATGAAATGGGCACAGATATACGTGAGCCATCTTCCGTGAACTTTCGTAAGGATTTGGCCGGATCCCCGCGCTGCCATGTTCACAGGCTACTCATGATCATTTTCCCGACCGCCAAAAGGCTCGGGTAATAGCCGCTGTATTTGGGCAGGTTATCGGGCATGTCCAGCACACGACGGTGATAGAATATATCCATCCGAGCCGGCGGCAGCCGGGCCTCGGGCTCGAAATTGCTGGCCGGGATGAACATCATCTTGAACGGCCCAAAGCCGGCAACCTCCACAACCGGCTTGCCGCAAGTCCGGCAGACACCGCGATTGAAGTTCGGCGGCGGACGGTATTTCTTCAATGAAATATTGCCGGCGTTTTTCAGCACGACACCCTTGGCGCGAACGGCGACCACATCCGCAAACGGTTTGCCGTTGAAGGCCTGGCAGATCAAACAGTGGCACCGGAACCTGGCTTTCGGCGACGTATGCACCTCGACAGAGCAAGCGCTGCATTCGCAGGAGCCGTGTAGCGGCAACGATGGGTCGGTGGTCATGTGCTGATGCTCCTCGGTTTCATTGGGAAACGGAATTCCGATCACCGAAGCATCGTGTTGAGGATGGTACCGATCGGCTGTCTGAACGGGGCGTGTAGCAGGTTGGAGAGGTTCCAGCGACCCTGCTCATAGATCCCCTTGGCATGGCTGAGGGTACGGAAACCCTCGACGCCATGGCCGCTTGGCCCGACGCCGCCGAAGGGCAAGTCATCCTGGGCGATGTGCATGATCGTCGTTGATAGTGACGCTGCCTGAGGTTGTTCGGCTCAGCACCATGCGTCGGTCTTCATAGGCAGCACGCTGACCGGCGAGGAGACTGCTTAGCCGATCTGAATCGGTGATTTTTGCGATTGCGTTCATGGTCCACCCAGATGTAGACAGGAGAAACTTACGCCCTTGATGTAGCCCCTTAAGTAGTCACTGTCAACAATGTATTCACAAGAAACTTTGAGGTACCATGCAGGACGCGCCCAACCGCCCCTATCACCACGGTGATCTCCGCCGTGCGGTTATCGAGACGGCGTTGGATATGCTTCGGGAGGAGAAGGGCTGGCAGTTCACGCTGCGGGAAGTCGCCCGCCGGGCTGGCGTAAGCCACGCGGCACCCTACAAGCACTTCCCCGACAAGGCCGCGCTGCTTGCGGAGATCGCTATGATCGGGTTCGACCGGCTGCGCGAGTCCCTATCGGCAGCGAAGTCTGAAGCGCCCAAAACTCTGCGCGACGAAATTACTCCGATAGCTGGCGCCTACGTCGCGTTCGGAACGGACAACCCGGCTCTCTACCGCCTTATGTTTAGCGCGGAGGAAGGGAAAGCGGTGGGAATGCATCTCAATGAGCGGGCGCTGGCGGTATTCGATGTTCTCCTCGATATGCTCCGGCGCGGCCAGGCCGCGGGGAGCATTCGCAAGCGGCCGATAGAAGGTCAGGCGGCGGCCGCCTGGGGACTCGTCCACGGCATGACCATGCTTGCCATCGATGGGCTCCTGGTGCCCGAGAAGGTGGGATCGGCGCCCTTGGATGCGGCCTTGAGCACACTGTTGGAAGGGCTGGCGAGCCCAGCAACATGACATTAACTGGCGCCATCCCGTTCATCCTATAATCCGTTCAGGGGCCTTATTCGTAGCCGAGGGCCAGGTCATTGTGCACATCTGTCGCGGCAATCGCAGCCTGGCCGAAAGCGACTGCGATCTGGTTCAGGGCCCTGACCAGGTCGCCGATGGCATACACCCCCTCGACCGAGGTCCGCTGATGCTTGTCGACGACGACATAGCCCTCGTCGCAGCATTCGATGCCCATTGCCAGCGCGAGTTCGGAACGCACCCGGCATCCCATCGCCGGATAGATGACGTCGAAATGGCGCACCTCGCCATCCTTGAGGATGGCCTGGTAGCCGCCGTCGGTGGGAACAAACTTTTTGAATGCGTCGCAAATAGCAATGTTCTCTTCCATGGCCAGGCGCCGTGTGTTGGCGGAAAAATCTGGAAGATAGCGTGCGAGCATTGTGACGTGCTGCGTATACTGCTTGAGGAACAAGGCCTCTCGCAGCACCTGTGCCTCGTGACCGATGACCGCGACCTGACGATCTATGACTTCGTAGCCGTCACAAACCGGGCAAAGGCGTACGCTGCCTTTGGCGATGGCCTCGCGCAGACGCGGAATTGCAGGCACGAGGTCGACGATCCCTGTCGCCAGGAATACCTTGCGGGCGACGATCCGCCCGCCGTTGGTCTCGGCGCCAAACCCGCCTACGGTCGGCTCAACCGATGACGCCTGATCCTGGACCAGCGTCGCTCCGAACTTGGCGGCCTGGGCACGAAGCCGCTGCAAAAGATCGGGGCCGCTGATCCCTTCCGGAAATCCCGGACAGTTACGGCTTTGCGCAATCAGCATCGCGCGCGATTCACCCGCGTCGACCACGACGACCCGATGACGGAACCTGCCGAGATAGACAGCAGCCGCCAGCCCTGCAGGTCCACCGCCAACAATGAGAACATCCGCTTCAGTCGCGGATGGGGCTGAATGTCGGCGTTTGCGCGCGGGTTGATCCATGCGCGCCGAACGCATTCATGGGAAAGATGTTCCAGCGCCGAAATCGAAGCCACGACATCTGTCGCGGCAAGGCGTTACCACTCGATCGCCGGCCGCGCGATCATCAGCCAGAAAATCCCGAGGACGGCAGCAAAGGCGGGAAAGCCTAAGGCGAACCACAGCCGGAAAAGCCTGAAATACCGGGCCGGCAGCGGAGTCCCCGCTTTGGCGGCTTCGGACGCCAGATTGCGCATCTCCATCTGCATCCAGACCACCGGCAGCCAGAACACACCGGTGACCATATAGAGCGCGATAGACAGCACGATCCAGCCTTCGGAGAGCGAGTAGCCCGCCAGCCAGGCGAGCGCGACGCCGGTTATCGGTTGCGCCACGACGGCGGTTGCAGTGAAGAGAAAGTCGGCGACCACTACGATGCGTGCCACTGCCGCAATTGTTTCCGCGTTGCCGGTCCTGTGGGCGAGAAGCATGAAGAACGCGATGCCGGCGCCGGTGCCAAGCAGCACGCTGGCACCGATGACATGCACGAACTTCAGCACGAAATAGAGCATCAGCGCTCCTCCAGGATCGCCAGAGCAACGAAGTGAAGCACGATGATCGGCAAGACCTTCAGAAACGGCCCAAGTGGCTCGTTCCACAGGTCGGGGCGCAGGAAAGTGCCCAGTATCAGATAAAACAGCGAGAGCGCGATGCCGGCGTAGAGACCTTTTCGCGCCGTTGGCCGCCAGGCTATGAGTGCGCCGACGACGATGTCGGCAAGAGCGCCGGCGATCACGGTAGGCGCCGACAACATGCCAGCCCCCGTGCTTTGCATGAGGTCGATGCCGTTGCCGTAGCCGGTTGTCAGCGACACGATCCCTGTCATGATCCAGAAGAACGGCAGCACGACGAAGATTGCAGGCTTGATGAAGTAGAGCCCAGCAAACCATTTTTCCTGCACCGTCGCCGGGTTGAGCGCAAGGAACTGCGCCAGGCTTTGTGGCCGCATGCCGGTCAGGGAAATCCAGTCCGAGGGATCTCCGACCGCTCCCCGTGCGATCTCCCTGGCGGCATTGGTGCGCATTGGAGGCCGCCAGCCGAGCATCGCGGCAAAATCGCCGAGGCGGTAGAGAAGCCGAGCCCCCCATCCTGGCAAGGCCAACCTGGCTGCAGGAGCCCAGCCGAGCCAGCGGCGGAAACTACCGACGATCTCGTCCATTGTCAGCTGTTCGGGACCGGCAAGTTCCAGCGCGACACGAGACGGACTGCCGGGATTGAGAAAGAAGAGGACCGTCGAGACCACATCCTCTAGTTGCACAACCTGCAGCCGGCCGGTATCTGGCATTGACGGCAGGATCGGCAGCGAGGCCAGGCCGCGGAACAATGCACTGGCCCCAAACACGGGCCGACCGAGCACAACGGAAGGGCGGAGGATTATCCAGTCCAGGTCAAGCGCCATCAGCGCCTGATCGCCGGCATATTTCGTTGCCGAGAACGACGAAGGCTGTGCCCGATCCACACCCATTGCCGAGAAGTGGACCACCTTGGCAACGCCGGCCCGCGCGCAGGCGAGAAAAAGAGCCGCCGCCGCATCGCGATGGACTTGCCCGGTCTTTTCGCGCGGGCTGTCCTGCAGAACGCCGGCACAGTTGACGACGGCATCGACGCCGGTCAGATGCGGCAGCCAATCTTCAGGGAGAAGTGCTGCGGCCATGTCCAGCACCAATGTCCGGTAATCGCGGGCCGCATTTGCCCGAGGGCGACGGACGATGCCGACAACCTCATGTCCTTCGGAAACGAGGCGGGCGCAGACCGAAGCGCCGATCAAGCCGGTGGCTCCGGCAACGAGAATTCTCATCGGACCCGGGTCTTCGGTAGCGGCGAGATCGTCGCCGTTCTATTCGGCGCGTTTCTCCTCCATATCGTCGATGTTTTTGCGGCGCTGCGAGAGCACACGTCTTTCGGCCAGCTGCTCAGGGTTGGTGATGACGACCAAAGGCATTCAAGTCGAAGGCGGCGACGTTTACTGCTGTTTATGGTGCGCGCTTGCAGCGTTGCTCTCACACAATTGTCCTCCCGGCGCCGCATGACCACGGTCTCTAACTCGATGGGGCGGATTCCTCGTTCCTGTACTCATGAATGAGACCAAGGATTTGCGAGCGGACCAACTCGCGAGCCTCGGGCTGAACGAACGGCATCAACAGTTCGACCCGTTCCTCGACGCTCTCCGGAAGATCCGCAGCAGGATCGACGAGGTCGTTGCCATGCGCGTAGAGATTTTCCGTCAGCTTCTTGTTGAGGTCGGAAAAAATGCCCATTGATCTGCTCCAAACCAGCTACTCTGCTTAAATCTGAGGCTGACGAAAATGTTCCCCGGATGATCGATCACAACAGCTGCTTCTCCGGCCGAAGCGCTGCGGTTGGTCCAGTTCTAGTGCTAGAAATCTGACGCTTGATAGCCGATGCGGATTATCTGTTCTGACCCAAACGGAAGTTCGCTTCCGCTCAGTCGAACTCACGCCCATACACCATCGGTGGCCTTCATTGTCCGCATTGCGAATGGCAGCAATGCGCCTGATTTCGGTCGTTAGGGCGGAGTTTGCCTCCGACCAAAAGCAGACGATACCGGGAGCCGGCTTGAGCCCGCAGTTGCACTGAAAGTTGCCTTGGTGATATGTAAATGTATGATATCGGACTTGCAGCCAGTGGCGTTTCGGCACGTGGATCGAGTGCAATGAGCACCGAGGAGAAAAACGGCATCGCCCACATCGATCTACCCAGACAAATGCATACGCAAATCCCAATATGATGGAAATTGCGGACGGTTTACTGGACGAGCCCCCGGCGTGGGTCGAGCGTCCCTTCCAGCTGATACATAGCTGCGGCCCTGCACCTTCATCTCCCACCCTACGCCTGCCAATCAAACCAAAGGGGATCGAAAGTGACTAAGCTTGTTTTGAATCGCCGAAACACACTGCAATTGCTGGGAGGCAGCGCTGGCGCCCTGGCACTGCCCTACATCATTCGGCCGCTGCCATCCTGGGCGCAATCGAGCGTGCTCAACGTGACCACCTATGACAAGTTTTTGCCGCAGGAGTTTCTCGACAAATTCCAGAAGGACAGCGGAATCAAGGTCAATGTCCGCCTGACCGACGATCAGGGCAAGCAGTACAATCTGCTGGCGGCAGAGGGTGCCAACCCTTCGACGGACATGGTGACAGTGGCTGGCCACAGATATTCGCAGTTCATCAGCTCGAACCTTCTGCAGGCTCTCGACACCGGCAAGATTCCGAATTGGAAGAACTTGAACCCCGCCTATCAGAACGCGCCTTGGGCTAAGGTCGACGGCAAGCTCTGGGGCCTGCCGATCCTCGCCGGCTATGAGGGCCTGGCCGTCAACACCAATTACGTGAAGGACCCGCAGAGCTGGGACGTCATGTTCGACCCTCAGTTCAAGGGTCTGACTTCCTACATCGTCAGCGACTTCATGACGATCACGATGCAATATCTCGGCTTCGACGGCGACTTCGTCAGCTACACTGACAAGCCCGAGGAGGCTTTGAAGGCCACCAATGCCGCGCGCGATCACCTGATCAAGCACAAGGACATGGTGCGCAAATATTACGACGCAGGTTCGGAAGTGCAGCAGATGTTCATCAACGAGGACATCTATCTCGGGCACGCATGGTCGGGTCCGGCCGCGAAGCTCATTGCCGACGGCCATCCGATCAAGCTGTCGGTTCCGAAGGAAGGCACATACGGTTTTTGCTATACGCTCAATGTCGTCAACAACGCGCCCAATGCAGAGAATGCCTACAAGCTGCTCGACGCAATCCTGGCAACCCCGGAGGTCGGCGCCTCGATGCAACGCCAATCGGGCTTCGCCTCCACGATTTCCGGCGTTCCGGAAGTGCTGACCGACATCGAGCGTGCGGCCGGCACGCTGCCGCAGGAACAGGTTGAGCGCATCGTCTTCTTCTCGCCGGTCAACCGCGACATGAAGAACGAAATGATCGACAAGGCGACCGCCGAAGTCAAGGCAGCCTGATCTTGCCCAAGCACCGCCGCCCGCGATCATTTGCGGGCGGCAACCATCAACCGTGCGGCGGGGTCGGGCGCCTCCTTGCGCAGGTGGACAAATAATGGCCAGCAACTCGACCCTTGTCCGTGGCGGAGCGATGCCAGCTGTCGCCGCACCGGCGTATTCAACGCGGCTTCCCGCACTCTTCAACTCGGGTCTCTACCAGTCGACGCTGGGCGCGCTGGTCTCGAACAAAACGACGCGGATGGTGCTGCTTGCGGCGGTTCCGATCGTGTGGATCGTCATGATGCATATCGGGCCGATTTACCAGATGCTGAAGATCAGCCTGCTCAGCAACTATCCGATCCAGCATGGCCGCGCGCCGACCTTCACCTTCGCCAATTACGCGATTTTCTTTTCCGAGCCGCTGTATTTCATGCCGCTCATTCGCAGCTTCGTCTATGCGACTTCGGCGACGGCGGTGACGCTGCTGGTCGTCTATCCCGTCGCATATTACGTGGCGAAGATCGTGCAGCCCGATCGCAGGTCGAAGGCGCTGCTGCTTCTGCTGGTGCCGTTCTGGGCGGGCGAGTTGATCGGGACCTTCTCCATCATCATGCTGCTCGCCAATCGCGGCGCTCTCAACGTTTTTCTGCGCGACATTGGCATGATCGACCGGCCGATCCCCCTGCTTTATACGCCGTTCTCGCTTGGCTTTGGCCTGGTCTACCTGATCAGCCTTTACATGCTCCTGCCGCTCTACTCGGCCATCGACAAGATCCCCAAACATCTGCTCGACGCTGCAGCCGATCTCGGCGCGGGGCCGTTCACGCGCTTCAGGCGCATTGTGCTACCGCTGTCGCGCGACGGCATCGTGTCGGGATGCTCGCTGGTGTTCCTGACCTCGATCGGCGTCTTCGCCACGCCGATGCTGTTGGGCGGGCCAACCACCGTGCTGTTCCCTGAGACGATCAGCGGCTTCTTCCACGGCGCCAGCGACAAGTGGCCTGTGGGTGCAGCCTTTGCCATGATCATGCTGGTCTCGGCACTTACCACCGCTGCCATCTTCATGCGGATCGTTGGCGGCAAATCGACGAGGCTGATGTGATGCGCACGATGCTTGCCGACGCGCCGCGCACCGCGTTGACGATGGCCTATTGGGGCTTCGTGCTCTACCTCTTCCTTCCGCTCACGCTGATGATGGCAATGAGCTTCAAGAATGCCGCCTTCATCGCCTTCCCTATCGGCGACTGGACCTTCGACTGGTACTTGAAGGTCATGCAGGACAAGCCGTTCCTGGAAGCCTGCGCCTATTCGGTGCTGGTGGCAGGGCTCACCACGCTTGCGGCGACGGTCATCGGCGTGTGGATCGCGATGCTGATCGCAACGACCGAAGGGCGCCGGGGCGCAGTGCTGTTCGCACTCGCCTGCCTGCCCGCGGTGGTGCCAGGAATGATTTCCGCCATTTCGCTGCGCATCTTCATCAGCACCATCGACATGCCGACCGGCACGGCCGCGATCGTGCTTGGCCACACCGTTCATGCGGTGCCTTTCGTCGTCGTGATGGCGCTGACGAGGCTGCGCTCGATGCCGGCCAATCTGGTCGACGCGGCACGAGATCTCGGCGCCGACAGCGTCGTCGCGTTCTTCCGCGTCACCCTGCCTTATCTGGGGCCGGCCATCGGCGGCGGCATGATCTTTTGCATCCTTTTGTCGATCGACGATTTCGTGCGCACCTTTTTCCTCGGCGGCTATCGCCCGACGCTGCCGATGCTGATTTTCGCCAAAGTCCAGGGCGGCATGTCGCCAGAGATCAATGCGATGGCGACACTGGTGCTGCTGGTGACCGGAGCGGTTGGACTTTACGCCGAGTATTACACACGCCGTTCGAGGAGCCGCTGATGGATCCGGTCGTTCAATTTCAGAATGTGACCAAGGCCTATGGCCAGGCCGTCGCGGTCGATGATCTCAACCTCACAATCCAGGCCGGCAAGTTCGTCACGCTGCTTGGGCCGTCCGGCTGCGGAAAGTCGACCACGCTGCGCATGCTCGGCGGCTTCGAAATCCCCAATTCGGGACGCATCCTGCTGGCCGGAAAGGACGTGACGCGGCTACCGCCGAACAAGCGCAACGTCAACATCGTCTTCCAGGACTACGCGCTGTTCCCGCACATGAATGTCGCGCGCAACATCGCCTTCGGGCTCGAATTGAAAGGGCTCCATTCATCGGCCATCCACAAGCGCGTCATGGAACTGCTGGCGCTCGTGCAATTGCAGGACTACGCGGCGCGCATGCCTTCGGAGCTGTCCGGCGGGCAACGACAGCGCGTCGCGCTGATGCGGGCGCTGGCGCCAGACCCACAGGTCTTGCTGCTCGACGAACCGTTGAGCGCGCTCGACGCCAAGCTGCGCCAGCAGATGCAGATCGAGCTCAAGTCGATCCAGGAGCGAACAGGCAAGACTTTCCTGTTCGTCACGCATGACCAGGAGGAAGCGCTGACCATGTCGGACCAGATCGTGGTCATGAACAATGGAAAGGTCGAACAGATGGGCGACCCGCACACTCTGTACTCGCGACCGCAGAGCGTCTTCGTGGCGAACTTCATCGGCGACGCCAACCTGCTGCGGGCCAAGGTGGTCGGCGCGGACGCGCAGGGAACCGCCCTGACCTGGAACGGCAAGCAGGTCGGCGCACTGCCCAGCGCGCATGCGATGAAACAGGGCGACTCTGTCCTGATCGTCGTGCGGCCGGAAGCGCTTCGCTTCTTGTCCGTGCCGAGTGGCGAGGGCTTCGCCGGCAAGATCAGAAAGCGTGTCTTCAAGGGCAACCACACGTCGATGACGATAGAGGTCGACGATGGCAGCCAGTTGAACGCGCTCGTCCATCCCGGCGAAAGCGAAGCCATTTCCGGCGAGGATGTGTGGCTGGGCTGGAACCCGCGTGCTGCCACCGTCATCCGCGACGAGTCTGCCGCGGGATGACCAAGGTTCGCCACACCGACATGGCCGATAGCCTGGAACAGCTCGCTCGACGTGTTCGAGACGATCTGGAGTGCCTGTGCGTGCCGCCAGTCAACTGGGTGGCGCCGAGAGCGCCAGCCGACGGCCGGCCCGTGCATGATGTGGTGGTGATCGGCGGCGGCATGTGCGGGCTGGTCGCCAGCTTCGCGCTCCAGAACGCCGGCATCAGGAACATCCGCATTTTCGATCGCGCGCCGCGCGGGCTCGAAGGGCCATGGGTGACCTATGCCCGCATGGAGACGCTACGCTCGCCGAAACAGCTGACCGGTCCCGCCTATAGTATGGCCTCACTGACGTTTCGGGCGTGGTTTACCGCGCAGTTTGGCCAAGCTGCATGGGAAGCGCTCGACAAGATCCCGCGACCGATGTGGATGGACTACCTGCGCTGGTACAGACAGGTGCTTGAGCTGCCAGTCGAGAACGACGTCGATGTCAGGCGCATCGTTCCCGAAGGCGACCTGCTGAGGCTTGATCTAGCTGGAACCGGGCGACGCGAGGACGTCGTGCTGACGCGCCGCGTCGTGATGGCGACGGGGCGCGACGGCACTGGCCGGCCGAACATACCCGACTTTGTGCAACATCTGCCCAAGACGCTTTGGGCGCATTCGTCCGAGGCGATCGACTTCGCCGCGTTGAAAGGCAAACGCGTCGTCGTGATTGGTGTCGGTGCTTCCGCCGTCGACAATGCGGCCGAGGCGCTGGAAGCAGGCGCCGCCGAAGTGCGGCACCTGGCGCGGCGACGCGAGATGCCGACCGTCAACAAGCTGATGGGTATTGGCTCGATGGGGTTAACGGCAGCCTTTCCCGACCTGGGCGACGACTGGCGCTGGCGCATCATGCACTATTCCTTCCAGACGCAGACGCCCGCGCCGCGCGGCTCGACATTGCGGGTCAGCCGTCATGCCAACGCACATTTCCATTTCGACGCAGGCATTGACCGGGTCGATCCTGCGAATGGCGCGCTGGAGATCACGACGACATCCGGCAAGGTGCTGGACACCGACTTCATCATCCTCGGAACCGGTTTTATCGTCGACCCTTTGGCGCGTACCGAGCTCGAAGGATATGCCGACCGCATCGCCCTGTGGCGCGACCGCTACCAGCCCCCGGCCGGACTGGCAAACGAGCAGCTCGGCGCCTTCCCCTACCTCGCCGACGATTTCAGCTTCGTCGAGCGCAACGCAGGCGAGGCGAGCTGGCTGTCTCGCATCCATTGTTTCAACTATGGCGCCAGCGTGAGCCTCGGCAAGACCAGCGGTGACATCCCCGGCATCAGCGAGGGCGCAGGCTGGCTGGCGCGGGCCATTGCCGCCAAGCTCTACAGCGAAGATATCGAGGTCCATTGGCAGCGACTGCTCGACTACGATACGCCTGAACTCAAAGGCGACGAGTGGACTGCGTCCGAGCTTCCCGACCGCAGCTTCGATCGACCATCCCAGAAGCGAGGTGCGCTATGAACGATGTCATTCTGCGCCTGTCAGGAATCGATCCGCAGAGCGAACTCGCCAAGGTCATTGCCAAACGCGCCGACATTTTCGAGCTGACGCAAAAAACGCATGACGCGGCCCTGCGTCCCGCTGATCCCGGTGGCCTGTCGCATGCGATGCGCGCGGCCATCGCCTGCCGCATCGCCAGCCTGAACGACGATGCGGCGTTTCGCGACCATTTCGGCGCGATACTCGATCAGGCCGCTCCTGATGAGACAGAGCGGCAGGTCAGTGACCTCGACTACAGAGCTAGCGACCCCCGCATCAGCGCGCTGATCCGTCACGCCGACCTGGTCGCGGCCAACCCGCGCGCGGCGAGCGGCAGAGATATCGAGCTGTTGCGCCAGGCGGGTATCGTCGAGGCGGATATCGTCCGTCTCTCCGAACTGGTGGCCTTTGTCAGCTACCAGATCCGGGTCGTGGCCGGACTGCGACTGATGAGGCAATCGGCATGACACGCGTGTTGCAGGATTTCACCACCAAAGTTCCGATCTGGAAGCCGCATGTCAGGCCGGTCGATCTTGATCATGCGACGCCCGCGCAGCTGGACGCTTTGCAGGTGACGCCGTCGAACCGAAAAATCTCAGACTATGTGCTTGTTCTGGCGCATGACGCCGAGACGCTGAAGCACCGGTCGCCGCTGTTCAATGGCATCATGTATAATCGCGGTGGCATGTCACGCGCCGAGCGCGAAATCGGCGCGGTCGGCGCCTCGCTGGTCAACCGTTGCATCTACTGCGCCGCCGTCCACGCGGAGCGCTATTCCCAGCTTTCCAAAGACGAAACCTCCATCGGCAAAATCTTCGCTGTCGGCGTTGATGCCGAGCTTGAGCCCAGGCTATCGGCAATCCTGCAATTCGCCGTCAAGCTTTCGCAATGTCGGCCCGCGGCCGACGCTGAGGACCTTGCGCGGCTGAAGGACTGCGGCCTTGGCGACGAGGAAATCCTCGACCTGGTGCTTTCGGCCTCGCTGTTCGGCTGGGCGAACCGGCTGATGCACACTCTTGGGGAGCCGGTCGCGGAATGAACCAGCCGCCCGCCATAGGTCCGCGCCTGCAGACGCAGCGCAAGGCGCGCGACCTGACGCTGGAGGAGCTTGCCTTCGACGTCACCCGGCCCGCGTGAACGAGATAGAAATCGAGCACATCGAAAGGCATGACATGCGAGTTGGTATCGTGGGCGCCGGGTCGATCGCGTTTGGAGTTGCCTGTCTGCTGGAGCAGATCGGACATCAGGCCATGCTCTGGTCGCCATCGGGCGAGCGGACGAAGGAACTGGCGACGGGCAAAGCGCTCACCGCTTCCGGCGCAATCACGGGAGAGTTTCATCCGAAGGTCGCAGCAGGTGCTGCCGATCTGGTGGACGGTGTCGAGGTCGTCGTGGTCGCCCTGCCCGGCTATGGGCACAAGTTCGCATTCGACGCGATTGCGCCGCACCTGCGTGCCGAACAAACCGTCATCATCAGCTCGCACGCCTCGTTCGGCGCGCTCTATCTGTCACGCGAGCTCGCGGCACGCGGCGTGACGGCAACCATCATCGCCTGGGGAACCACAGTCGTTGCAGGACGGCAGAAGGGGCAGGCCGAAGTCAATGTCTCGACTGTGCGCCAGAAAGTAGACATCGCCACTGTTCCCCATGCGCGCAGCACCGAAGGCTTGGCGCTGTGCGAAAAGCTGTTCGGCGATCGCTTCATCGACCGTGGCAGCCTGATGGCAATCGCGGTCAGCAACCTCAACCCGCAGAATCACATGGGGATCGCGCTCTGTAATCTGACGCGCATGGAGCGCGGCGAGACCTGGAGCCAGGGCCAGAACGTCACGCCCAAAGTTGGACGGTTGCTCGAGCAACTCGACGAGGAGCGGCTGGTGATCGCTGCCGCGCTCGGGCAGGACGTGCGCACCATCTTCCAGCACTTCCATCTTTCGTTCCACGTGCCGCTGGCCTCGATCTCGCAGATGAACCAGGCGATGCATGAAGCCGGCAATGGCGGGCAAGGACCGACGACGGCGGACAGCCGCTATGTGCTCGAGGACGTGCCCTTTGGTCTGGTCGCAACAGCCAAGCTCGGCCGTCTCGTCGGCAAGCCGGCTGCGTTGCATGAATCCGGTATCCAGATTTTTTCGGCGCTTTATGGACGCGATTTCGTCAGCGAGAACGATCTTCTCCCGGCGCTGGACATGGACGCAATGTCGCTCGACGACCTCCGGCGGCTTTCGCGCGACGGCTACGCCCTCCCGGCCTGACATGGAAGAGGCGCCCCACTCAACGGCGGCCAGGGACTGGAACCGCCGCGTGGTGAGGCTGGCGCTTCCGATCATTCTGGCCAATCTCGCGCTGCCGATACTTGCCATGGTCGACACGACCGTGGCCGGGCACCTGAGTGGCCCTCAGCACCTCGGCGGCGTTGCGCTGGGCGGCATCCTGTTCAGCTTCCTGTTCTGGAGCTTCGGTTTCCTGCGCATGGCAACCACGGGCCTCGCTGCGCAGGCCTATGGAGCCAACGACCATGTCGAATTGCGCAAGCACCTCCTGCGTGCCTTGCTGATCGCTACTGTGTCGGGCGTCGTGATCGTTTGCTTGCAGTGGCCGATCATCAGCGCAGGCATCACTCTGATGGGCGGCAGCGGGGCGGTGCAGCATAGCGCGGCGGATTACGCTTATGCGCGGATATGGTCGTCGCCGGCGTCGCTGGGCAATTTTGTGGTGCTCGGCTATCTGCTCGGCAGCCAGCGCGTGTCCTTGGCACTGGTCCTGCAGATCGGCATGAATATTCTCAATCTTGCGGCTACTCTCTTACTCGCGATTGGCCTGGATTGGGGCGTCGCCGGCATTGGAGCCGGCACTGCAGTCGCGGAATGGGCAACATTCCTCACAGCGCTGCTTTTTGTAAAACCCTTCAAGGGAATGAACCCTGCGATAGTTGGGGCCATCCTCGACCGGGCGGCCTTCGCAAGATTGTTCCGGGTCAACATAGACATTTTCCTGCGCAGCTTCTTCCTGCTGGTCTCGTTCGGCTGGTTCACGCGTGCGGGAGCCGCCGAAGGCGACGTCGTACTGGCTGCGAACGCGGTTCTGATGAACCTGCACAGCTTCATGGCCTACGGCCTTGATGGATTCGCGCATGCGACGGAAACGCTGGTCGGCTCGGCCATAGGCTCCAAGGACCGGACGGCATTGCGCGGCGTGATCAGGGCTGCGGGCCTCTGGTCCCTGGCAGCGGCGCTGCTGTTCTCACTGTCCTACTGGTTGGCGGGCGATGCGATCGTCAGCCTGCTGACCGACCAGCAGGCAATCAGGGAAACGGCAGGCAGGTTTTTGCCCTATGTCGTCATCCTTCCAATCGCGTCATTTGCAGGCTTTCTCCTGGACGGTGTTTTCATCGGGGCACTGCGAACCCGCGAGTTACGCAACAGCATGTTCCTGTCGACTGTGGTGTTTCTCGCGGTTGCCTGCCTGCTGCAGGCTTCATTGGGAAACCACGGGCTTTGGATCGCGATGATCGCCTTCATGTTGTTTCGCGCCGGCGCGCTCGGAAGTTATCTCGGCCGAATAGTGCGAGCTTAGTTCCTGGTCGGCCAGACCGAGTGCGTGTCATCGATTATGAATGGGTGCGAATGCCGGCGGCCGTGCGCCTGGAAGAATTAGAGAGACGGTTGCGCGAGGTGCGAAAAAGCAACGCCAATACAGCTGATGGGTGACGACGTAGGTACTCTCGCAGATGTGGTATTGGCCGTCCGGGGATTCCTGCACACGGTCCCGTGGGATGTTGAAATTATGCGGCAGGTAAGTGTAACCGCCGTCTATCCTGGAGCGTACCGACGACCGAGGTATGGCGCGGCAGTCAGAGCCACCGCAACACTTGAATTTCGTCAGTGGGTCAATCTGGCCCTCGTACCAATCATGGGCGCCAGCGGCAGTTGCGGTGGCGATACACATTGCCGTGAAGACGAGTCTTCGCATGGCGTTCCCTAGGTATTTGGCAGGCGCTGCTCGTTCGAGCCTCTATGTATATTAGCGTTCCGTTAAAAATACCATTGGCCTCCGACCGACGAACGCCAGCAAGCGACGCTCGCGCTGAAAGACCGCCCAGACGACGATTGTCTTTGGTGCCGATCAATTCGCGAACGGCGTCGGCAAGGGTCTTATGGCCCGCTCTCTCGCGCGTTGCCATCTACGGTCACCGGAATGAGTGCCATAACCAACTTCAGGGTGATGGAGGGTTCTCGTCAGCCAGTTCTTGCTGTCGCCGCTCAAGCTCCTTCTGAAGCTTCAGAGCTAATGCGAGAAGTCTCGGCGACAGGGTTTGGTCGCCGTCCAATCCTAATCGCTTGCGAAGACTCCGACGATTGTCTTCCGAATGCACCAACTCTCGGAAGCCGCGATCGCTCTCTCGGGTTGCCATGACGGTCACCTTTAACTTTGAACGGAACTCGTCGCTGGCTAAAGGGTTCCATGAGAGGTCGGATCATTTCGCTAAAAGCGCATCGCAGCTGAATGGATTCATGCGACGCGCTCTAAGGGTTTTTTGTTTTATGCATGGCGTTATCGCAAGACCGCTGCGCACCTTTACGCGACGTGCATTAGAACCTTCCGAGCGGTGATCGGATAACTAAGCGGGATTGAGCGGATACTGCTCGTGCTCATCGAAAGCCACGCACAGGCCCAGCGCAGCAGCGACTTCGAGGATAGCTTCGGTTAGATCGTCATTGGATGCGACCAAACCGGGTGCAGCCTGGCGAACCTGGTCTAATGCCGCTTTGACCGAGACGGTGTCGCCATAGCCGGCCCTGTTGAGGACTGCGGCAATCGCCTGATCTAGAACTGGACCGACCCTATGGACGATGCTCATCCACCTTCCCCCCCGGGAACGCGAGAAGGTAATAGTAGCGTGTCTGAGGTCGGGATGCAACCCACGCGCGAAACCACATCGAACAAGGTCTGGCGCTCGGACGCGACACAGGAATATCTGGTGGAAATCTCCGATCGGCGATCGGATAAATGGCTCGCACGAGACCTCTTGACCCCATTAGCGCGGGCTTTGATCCGCCTTCTCGCCAATGGCCAACAGTTCGGAGTTCGCTCCCGCAACCAGATCAGATTGGCCCGAGGACGAATACGGCAATCAGGCCAACAAAAAGCACAGCGGAGATTATGGCGCCCCACATCATGACTTTCCCGGTGCCGCGTTGCTCTTCCTCGCGAGATATCTCTATCGCCATTGAACGGATCCCTATTTGTGAGGGTCGATGACTTAGCAACGTGTCTTGCCGAGGCTGGTTCCCACGTCACGCGTGCTGTTTCTTGGCAGACCGGGTTCTCTGCTCGCGCAGATCTTCTCGAAGTTGATCGTAAAATGCGGGGGTCGTCGATCTGAATTGCTGCTCAGCTATTCGAAGGAATAGGTGAAACCTCCTTCGGAGGCTCCTACCGTCACCTTCGTCATCTTTTCGCCCTCGAGCGACCGGTTCAGCACGCCACGGCTCAATTCCGGCAGAAGCGTGTTTGTCAAAATGGCGTCGATCATCCGCCCGCCGGATTCGATCTCGGTGCAGCGGGCCTTGACCAGATCCATGACGCCGTCACCGATCACCAACTCGGCATCGTTGCTCGAGCGCAGCCGGCGGGCGATCTTGGCGAACTGATGGCGGGTGATCGCTTCGATCATCATGTCCGAGAGCGGGTAGTATGGGATGGTCACCACCCGGCCGAGGAAGGCCGCCGGGAAAACCTTCAGCAGCGGGGCGCGCAATGCTGTGTCGAGATCGTCGAGCCCTGCCCGCACCGTGCCGCTGCTGGTCCGGTCCATGATGACTTCGGAGCCAACGTTCGAGGTGAGCAGGATCAACGTGTTCTTGAAATCGATCCGCCGTCCCTCACTGTCGTCCATCATTCCCTTGTCGAAGACCTGGAAGAAGATTTCATGAACGTCCGGATGCGCCTTCTCGACCTCGTCAAGCAGGATCACCGAATAGGGCTTGCGGCGGACCGCCTCGGTGAGAATGCCGCCCTTACCGTAGCCGACATATCCGGGTGGCGCGCCCTTCAAGGTAGAGACGGTGTGCGCCTCCTGGAATTCGGACATATTGATCGAAATGAGGTTCTGCTCGCCGCCATAGAGCGTCTCGGCCAGGGCCAGCGCGGTTTCGGTCTTGCCGACGCCCGAGGGGCCGCAGAGCAGAAAAACCCCCACTGGTTTTTCGGGCGCGCCGAGCCCGGCCCGGCTGGTCTGCACGCGCTTGGCAATCATTTCCATGGCGTGATCCTGACCGACCACGCGCTCGGACAGAGTGGCGGCGAGCCGCAGCGCCTTTTCGGTCTGGCTCGACAGCATCCGGCCAGTCGGGATGCCGGTCCAGTCCTGCACCACGGCGGCCACGGCGTTGCGGTCGACCGACGGCAGGATCAGCGGCGTCTCGCCCTGCGCTTCTGCGAGTTCGGCCATCAGTTCGCGCAGCCGCGCGAGATCGGCAGCCGGTTCGGGTGGAGAAGGATCGGCAGTAATCGTTGCTGCCGCATCGGGTTCAGGCGCATCGGTTTCTGGCGCATCGGTTTCAGGCGCTTTGACATCGGGGGCATCGGCGCCTGCGGTTTCGGCGACCGCCCCTGGAGGCTGCACGGCGTCGAGCGGCACACCCTCGCCGCGCAGCCTGGCGCGCAATTCGAGTATCTCGCCGACCAGCGCCTTTTCCCGATCCCAACGTTGCTGCGCGGCAGCAAGCGTGAGTTCGGTCTCGGCAAGCCCGGTGTCGACCCGAGCCTGCCGGTCGGCCACTTCGATGCCGATCGCTGCCTCGCGGCCGATGATGGCGCGCTCGACCTCCAGAGCCTGGCGGCGGCGCATGATATCCTCGACCTCGGCAGGGGTGGCATGCTGCGAAATGGCGACACGGGCGCAGGCGGTGTCGAGAAGGCTCACCGCCTTGTCAGGCAGTTGCCGTGCCGGGATGTAGCGGTGGGACAGGCCGACCGCCGCCTCGATCGCCTCATCGAGTATCTGCACCTTGTGATGCTGCTCAAGAACACCGGCGACACCACGCAGCATGAGAACGGCGACCGCTTCCGACGGCTCATCTATCTTGACGACCTGGAAGCGACGGGTAAGCGCCGGGTCCTTCTCGATGTGCTGCTTGTATTCGGCCCATGTCGTTGCTGCGATGGTGCGAAGCTCACCGCGCGCCAGCGCCGGCTTCAGCAGATTGGCCGCATCACCGGTTCCTGCCGCGCCGCCGGCGCCGATCAAGGTGTGCGCTTCGTCGATGAAGAGGATGACCGGCGTTTCCGAGGATTGCACCTCGTCAATGACCGCCTTCAGCCGCTTTTCGAATTCGCCCTTTACGCTGGCGCCCGCCTGCATCAGGCCGACATCGAGCATGCGCACGCTGACGCCCTGCAGCGTCGGCGGCACGTCGCCCTCGGCGATGCGCAAGGCAAAGCCCTCGACGACCGCGGTTTTGCCGACCCCCGCCTCGCCGGTCAGGATCGGATTGTTTTGCCGGCGCCGCATCAGGATATCGACGATCTGCCTGATCTCGGGATCGCGGCCGACGACCGGATCGATCTTGCCGTCGCGGGCGCGCTGGGTCAGGTCGGTGGCATATTTGGCGAGCGCCGAATCCCCGCCCGCAGCCCGCCGCGGTGTCTCGGCGGCGGGGGCTGGCGTCGAGGCGCCAGCTTCGAGTGAACCCTCCATGACGTCTGCAAACTGCGTAATGACAGCCTGCGCATCGATCTTGTCGAATTCGCCGCTGATCTTCGACAGCAGGCCTTCCAGCACCGGGGTCTTCAGGCAGGCAAGCAGAATATGCGCACTGCGGACTTCGTCGACGCTGAATTCCAGCCCCGCCAGTCCCCAGGCCTCCTGGATGGCGTGAAAGATATGATCGGAAAATTCCTCGATTGAAGTGGCGCCGTAAGGCAGCTTGTCGACGGCGCGGGTCATATCGGCCGTGAGCCGGCTGGCATCCACCCCGGCGACTGCTAGTATCAGTTGCACATCCGAACGCTCTGAAAGCACCAGTTGCTCGATGAAGTGAACGAGTTCGACATAAGGATTGCCGCGCAGCTTGGCGGTGTCGGCCGCAGCCTTGAAGGCGCGCAAACAGACGGGGTTGAGCTTGCCGACCAATTCCTTGCGTTTGAAGCTCTGCGACGACCGGCGCTGTTCCATCGAACTTGCCCCTCCAATCTGCCAGCCAACAAATTGCCACATAAGCAGCGACTTGACAAAGAGCGTTTATGAGCGGGGCGTCCGGGTGTTCGATTCAATCGATTTCTTCCGTCCCAGCAGGCGCCGGCGCCATCGGCTACAGCGCCATCGAACGCCCCGCCTGTTGGCTATGCATCCGCCGATAGGGTTCGACAATTTGCGCAAGTGCGTTCGAGCTCAGGCCCCGGCCTGCAAGCTTCCATTAAGATTGAGCATCAACTAAATTGTGGTAAAGTGTCGCAGTGTGGTAACGTTGGGTCAGGCACGGCCCAAGAACCGCGCGCGGGGGATGGTGTGATCGATCTCGCACTCTGGCTGAATCCGCTGGACGGTGAAAATCCGTCAGGGGAGGATTTGCGAAACGATCCAGCCTTCCATGAGCTGGAGCGTCTCACCGAGCCGCAGGTCAAGGTCGTCCATGGCGGCCACAACCAGCCCTCGTCGCAAAGCACCATTCCGGTCGACTGGCCTGCCGTCCTCGACAAGGCGGAGGAATTGCGTGCGCATGGCCGGGATTTGCGCCTGCTCGTCATTGTCACGCGCGCGCTGGCCAATGAGCAGCGGCTCGCCGGGCTGGCGCATGGCCTGACCCTTGTTGCGCGGACGTTCGATCAGCATTGGGAGACCATGCACCCGGCCCTGCGGCCCAGTGCTTCACCACGCGACGCCGCCTTGCGTCGCATCAACGCCCTGCTCGACCTCCAGAATGGCCAGGATGGGCTGTTGGCGGACTTGCGGCAAATGACGTTCTTCGCACCGCGCCCTATCGGACCGATCAGCGGACGCGATCTGGAACAAGGCGCACTCGACGAACGGGTCATGCTTCTGGAAGCGGCTTCAGGATTGAATGCGGCGGAAAAGGCAGCGCTGGCCAGCACGCACGGTCAACTTCTGAACCGGGTGCATAGCGCATGCAAGGCGCAGGCCGATCAAGCCAATGCGGAGATGATGTCGCTGATTGCCGATGCTCAAGCGGCGATCACGGCTCTTGATGCGGTCGAGACGGCTCTCAACGTCCGTCTGCAGGGCGGTGGCTCCGCTGTTCCGGAATTGAAACGGTTTCTGCAGCGTTTGCTGTCGACCCTCGAACGGAATTCGGCAATCGAGACCGCGACGAACGGCGCCGCCGAGCCAGCCGCCACGACTGCAGATCCGGAAATGCCTGCTCGAAACGGTCAAATGGCTGCTCGAAAGGATCATGGAGCCGATGCTATGGCAAGTCTGGCGAGTTACGCGGAACCGAGCACGGGGCTCCCTGATCGGATCTCCTCGCGCGACGACGTCGTGAAATGCCTCGACCTCGTCGTCGCCTTCTATGACCGCACCGAACCGTCGAGCCCGATCCCGCACCTGGCCCGCCGGGTGCGCCGGATGGTGCATATGGATTTCGTTGAACTGATGGAAGATCTCGCCCCGTCGGGGCTGAAGGAATTCCGGCTGCTTGCCGGCGTTCCCGATGCCAAGAAGACGGCCCAGAAGGATGAAAGGTAACGAGCCATGGCAGCTGAAAGCAAAGCGAAAGTCATCGAACGCAACCGCGCTCCGCGCGTGCAGATCGCCTATGACGTGGAAACCTATGGCAGCCCGACGACGATCGAATTGCCGTTCGTCATGGGGGTGATGGCCGACCTTTCCGGCGCCTCACAGACCAAGGAAGCGATGAAGTCGGTGCTGGACCGCTCCTTTGTCGAGACCGACGCCAACCGCTTCCCGCGTTTCATGGAGGCGCTCGGACCGCGCGTCAAAGCCCGCGTGAAGAATACGCTGCCCCAGGCGGAGGGCGCCGAGCGGGATGAAGAGCTGGCGCTCGATCTTACCTTCACCAAGATGGGCGATTTCGCCCCCGACAAGATCGCCGAACAAGTCCCGCAACTGGCCGAGATCCTCAAGATGCGTCGCCAGCTCGAGGAGCTGCTCGGCTTCATGGATGGCCGCGTCGACGCCGAAAAGCGCATCGCGCAGCTTCTGAACAACGAGCCGCTTCTTGGCAAAATCGCCAGCCAGGCATTGTCGGACGAAGACAAGGTTGAGGTGTAAATCATGGCCGAACAGCAAAAAACCGCAGACGTCGCCGCCGAGGCGGAAGCCATAGACCTCGGAGAATTCAGCGGGCTCCTGGAAAAGGATTTCAAGGTCAAGAAGGACGACAGCGAGAAGCTGCAGCAACTCGTTCGCAATCTCGCGCTGGCGGCACAGTCGCGATCCGACACCACGACCATCTCGTCCAACGCGATCAAGTCAATCAAGTCGCTGATCGCGGGCATCGACAAGATGCTGTCGGAGCAGGTCAACGAGATCCTGCACGCGCCGGAAGTGCGCGAAATGGAAGGCACATGGCGCGGCCTGTGGTATCTCATCAACAACACCGAGACGGATCAGAAGCTGAAGATCCGGGTGATGAACATTTCCAAGGAGCAACTCGCCGACACGCTTGAAGACTATGAAGGCCAGATGTGGGACCAGAGCCCGATCTTCAAGAAGGTCTATACGGACGAGTATTCGATGCTCGGTGGCGAGCCGATCGGCTGCCTGGTCGGCGCTTACGAATTCTCGAACCATCCGCGTGACGTCGGCCTGTTGCGCAACATCTCGGGCGTCTGCGCCTCGGCGCACACACCGTTCATCGCGGCGGCCTCGCCGCGCCTGTTCCGCATGGACAGCTGGCAGGAACTGCCGAACCCGCAGGACCTGCAGCAGATCGTCTCCAACGCCGCCTACGCCTCGTGGCAATCGCTGCGCGAGAGCGAGGATGCGCGCTATATCGGCTTGACCATGCCGCGGGTCCTGGCGCGGCTGCCCTACGGCACGGATACCGTTCCGGTGAAGGGTTTCACCTTCGAGGAAGAGGTCCAGGGCGACCACAACAAATATGTCTGGATGAACGCCGCCTTCCCGATGGGCGTGAACATAAACCGCAGCCACAAGCTCTATGGCTGGGGCACGCAGATCCGCGGCGTCGAAAATGGCGGCACGGTCATCAACCTGCCGGTGCACTCCTTTCCCACCGACGACGGGTCGGTGGCGATGAAATGTCCGACGGAAGTCGCCATCGACGACCGGCGCGAGGCGGAACTGGCCAAGCTCGGCCTGATGCCCATCCTGCACCGCAAGAACACTGATCTGGCGGCTTTCATCGGCGCGCATTCGCTGCAGGACGACGAGACCCGCGCCGGCCGGCTCGTCGATCCCGACGCGCAGTCGAACGAGCGGCTGAGCGCCAACCTGCCCTATCTCTTCCCGGTTTCGCGGTTTGCGCATTACCTCAAAGCCATCGCGCGCGACAAGATAGGGTCGTTCAAGGAGCGGTCGGACATGCAGATCTGGTTGACCGAGTGGATCAACCGATACGTGCTGGCCAACCCGGCCTTTGCCGACGACAAGGCGCGCGCCAAGCGCCCGCTTGCCGCCGCTGAAGTCCAGGTGGACAGCGTCGAGGGGCGGCCGGGCTACTACAACGCCCGCTTCTATCTGCGCCCGCATTACCAGCTGGAGGGCATCAACGCCTCGCTTCGACTGGTGTCAGAACTACCGTCCGTAAAGGCTTGATTTTGCAGCAACATCCACCTTGTTTTGTTTTAGAAGCGCTGGAGGAAGACAATGCCCGTGAAAATTGATGGTTTTCTAAAAGTTCCGGATATCAAAGGGCCAAGCGTTCGCGACGGCCATGAGGACGAAATCGAAGTCCACGGGGTCGATTACAAGATAATTGCGCCATACGATCCGAATTCGCTCTCGCGCCGCGGTCGCGTGTCGCTGGGGATGATCAAGTTCACCAAGCATTATGACAAGTCATCGCCGTATCTGAAAAAGGCGCTGTTCGACAACAAGGCGCTGGACGAGGTTGTGTTCTCCGCCCGCCGGACCATCGATGGCGAGACCAGCGACTATCTGGTCGTCACCCTGACCGACGCCTCGATCATGGAATACGACATGTCGCAGGCCGAGGACGAGGAAGACCTGATCGAGGAGGAGGTCAGCTTCGCCTACAAGAAGATCAAGTTCGTCTATGACAAGGATTACGAAATCGAAATGGATGTCTATGTCGGCAAGTGAGGCGCGGCGGCCCGGCGCCGACAAGCTACAGGTCACCGGCAGTTCGCGAGCAAAACGCGAGGCGGTCCAGCCCTCTCTTTGGGACCGCCTCGTCAACGACCTGCCCGGCATCACCTCCGAGATAGACGGGCTGCGCCATACCTTGCAGGACGAGTTGGGCGCGGAGCGACTGGACACGCTGCTTGCCGGCAGCGCGCGGCTTATCGATGCCGACGTGGAGCTGACATCCGATCAGAAGCGGCGTCTGCACCGCCTCGCCTTTCAGACCCAACACCGCGCCGAGATCGAAAGCCGTGGCGTGGTCGTATCGGCCCGCGTCCTCAGGGAGGCGGTGCGGCGCGACATCGAGGCCTTGTTCAACACCGAGCGTTTCGAAGCTGTTCCGCTGCTTTCCGATTTCGAAAACGAACAGGCTGCAGACAATCCGCCATCGCTGGCCGATTTTCCCGAAGTGCGCAGAAGCGTGGTCAACTACGGCGTGCCGTCGTTTTCGGGCCGTTCGTCGCGCGACTTTGATCGCGAGGCGCTGGCGCGCGAGATCCGCTCGGTTCTTGCCACGTTCGAGCCGCGTCTCAAGGAAAGCGCAACCAAGGTAGCGGTGACCCTTGGTGACAAAAGTGCGGGCCTGAAGATCGAGATAGACGCTGTGCTGATCATGACGCCGACGCCGGAACGCATGCGCCTGCGCACGACAGTCAACCTCGACAACGGTTTGGCGCGGACCGAATTCAGGGAAAGCTGAGATGGATCGGGTCTTCGTAGAATATTACGAGGAGGAACTGACCCATATCCGCGGACTCGCGGCGGAATTTGCCGACATGCATCCGGCGGTGGCACGCAATCTTTCTCTCGATACCGTCCCCTGCCCGGATCCGTATGTCGAGCGGCTGCTTGACGGCGTCGCTTTCCTGGCTGCACGCACCCGGTTGAAAGTCGACGCCGAGCGTTCGCGGTTTTCACGCAGCGTGCTGGATGTGCTTTATCCCGATCTGGTTACTCCGGCCCCGGCAACGGCGATGGCAGTGCTGAAACCCGGTCAGCAGGTCCAGTCGATGATTGCCGGCCATGTCATCAAGCGGAACACGCGGCTGGTGTCCAGTCTGCAACCCGGCCTGTCGACGCGCTGCACATTCACCACCGCGCAGGAAATCACGCTGTGGCCGATAACCATCACATCGGTCAGCTATTTCCAGGATCGCAGCGGGTTGGCGGCGGCCGGCATAACACCGATCGGCAGCGCAGGCGGCGAGGCTGCGCTGCGCATCACGCTGGGTCGGACCGGAAAAGGCAGGCTCGGCGAATTGGCGCTCGACCGGCTTGATCTCTATTTTGCCGGGCGCACCAAGGCGCCATTGCTGTTCGACGCGATTTTCGGCGCCTGCTCGGCCGTTGGCGCCCGTGCCGAGGGCAAGGCCAATCCGCTAGCGCCGTTGCCGCAACCCGAAATGGTCGGCATCAGCGACGACGAGGCGTTGATGCCTCGTACCCGTCCGACATTCGAAGGCTACCGTCTGCTGCGTGAATATTTCATGATGCCCGAGCGCTTTCACTACGTGCGGGTTTCAGGACTGCAACCGATCGTGCGCCGATGCGAGGCCGGGGTCGAGATCATCTTCATGTTCCGGCGTCCGGTACCCGAGCTTGCCGATGTGACGCCGGCGGATTTCGAACTTTTCGCGACGCCGATCATCAACCTGTTCGAGCGTGACTGCAACGTCATCGAGCTTGATCCGCGCAGAACGCGGCAAGTGCTGCATGCCGACCGCACGCGGGCGCGCGACTTCGAAATCTATCGGGTGACCCGCGTCGAGGACGCCGACGCCGAGGGTCCTGACGCCGAAATTCCCGAACTCTTCAGCCTCGGGCAAAACCGCAGCAATGGCTGGGTCTATTCGACCGAACGGCGGCCTCGCCGGGCCACCGAAGATGAACGGCGCGACGGACTGACCCGCACTTCTTACACCGGAGACGACGTTTTCCTTTCGGTTTCACGGCCGGCCGGAAGCCCGGCGAACCGGCCGCTGAAGCGTCTCGACATCACGGCGCTTTGCACCAACCGCGATCTGCCGATCCTCGACGATAACCCTATCTTGACGCTGGAGACAGGCGATCCGGTCGAAACGGTCCGGCTTATCGGTGCCTTGCGCCCGCCCCAGCCGGCGATCCCGGCCGCGCTGCCCGCCGGCGCCGAAGGCGAATCCCGAGCCGACAATCTCGCATGGCGGCTGGTGGCGCAGCTGGCCCTCAACTTTCTCAGCCTCGCCAAGGAAGGCCGCGGTGTCGATCCGCTGCATGCGCTGCTCGATCTTTATGCCGACCGGGGAGATCCGAGCCTGGCTCGCAACGTGCATTCGATCGTTCGCATCGACTCGCGCTCCGTCATCGAACGGCTGCAGATCGATGGGCCGATGTGCTTCGGACGGGGCACGGAAGTGACATTGCATGTCGACCAGTCGGTGCTGGCCGGGCAAAGCACATTGCTGCTTTCGGCCTTGCTTGCCCGGCTGTTTGCCCGTCACGCCGGAATAAACGGCTTTGTGCGGACCCGCACGCGGCTGCTGCAGAAGCAGGAGGATGTGCCATGGCCGATGACGCCCGGCAATCGCTACCTGATCTAAGCAAGTTCGGGCCGGGCCGGGCCGAAGAGCTGGATGATACGTTCGACTTTTTCGAACTGTTGCGCCGGCTCGAACAACGCGGCGGACTGTTCGGCTATTCCGGCCGCGCAGATCGCGAGCCGGCAAGGCTCGGGCAGCATGTGCGTCTTAGCTTTTCCGCCAAGGACGTTGTTGAATTCCGCGAAGCGAAGGACAACTCGCTGGGCAAGGACAGGACGCCGGCCCGGGTCACCGTTGCAAATCTCGGGCTGATGGGACCGGAAGGCCCGATGCCGCTGCATTTGACACGCTGGGTGCTCGATCGTCTGTCGCAGCGCTGGTTCACCGGCGCTGACGCACGACAGACCGTCGACACGACGTTCGTGGATTTCGTCAATATTCTCCAACACCGGATGATCGCCCTGTACTATCGGGCCTGGGCCGACGCGCATCCGGCGGTACAGGTCGAACGTGCGGTCGGCGGCCGGGTAAGAGCCATGCTTGAAGCCATGGCGGGAACCGGACTTCCCGGCACCCAAAATACCGATCTCGACGCAGTAAAACTTCGCCAGGCCGCGTCGCTCGCCAGCCAGGTCGACGGCCCGGAGCGGCTGACGCTGTTCCTGGCGGAAGCGTTCAAGGTGCCGGTGGCGATCAAGGAGTTCGTCGCCACCTGGATGACCATACCGGCGGCGCTCCAGACCCGGCTTACCCAGGCTTACGCAGTGCTGGGTCGCGGGGCGACGATCGGCCCGCGCGTTTTCAGCCGCCAAAGCAGGATCGAGCTGCGCGTCGGCCCGCTCGGCTACGAGGAGTTCAAGACGTTCCTGCCGGGCGGCCAACGCCTGAAAATGTTCAAGCAGGCGGTTCGCGACATGGTCGGGGAATCGCTGGACGTCGATCTGCGGATCGTGCTGGCCCGCGAAGCAGTGCCGCCGCCGCGTATCGGAGCGGTACAGCTCGGCCGAACCACCTGGCTTGCGCGGCCTGCCGAAAGGGGCGATGCTGACGATATGCGGCTGCGGACGATCGTCGGATGGCGGCCGGAAATGGCGGAGGTCGCGGCATGAGTCTGCTGCTGACGCTGGAGCACGGGCCACGCAGCCAGGCGGTACGGCAGACCCGGCTGGACGTGGGTGAACTGGTGATCGGCCGTAGCGCGGACGCGGACTGGCAGATCGACGATCCCGACATGTTCGTTTCACGCGCCCATTGCCGGATCACCGGCGGGCGGGATGGATATTTCGTCACCGACACATCAAGCAGCGGATTGTTCATAAACGATTCCGACAGCCCGCTCGGCGCCGGCACGTCGGCCCGTCTTCAGAACGGCATGCGGCTGAGGCTGGGCGACTACATCGTATGCGTCGATCTGCAGACGCCGGTCGCTCACGCACCAGCGGCCAGCCAAACGTTCGCAGAGCGGTCACCGCCGGCATCGCGAGCGCCGGTAAGCATCGGCCGCGATGACTTCTTTTCAGCTCCGGTCGAAGAAGAGCCGCGCCGACCGCGTCCCGCCGACCTGCCGAACCCGTTCGAGCAACCCGTTCCAGGCGCGTTCGAGCGCGCCAACCAGCGCAGTTCGCCAGCCTTCGACGACCCGTTCAGCCTCGATCCGGTAGCAACGCCGGCGCCGAGTGGCGCCGGCTATTCCGAACCATTTGGTGCGCCGGACGCCGCAGACCCGTTCAGCTTCGATCCGGCGCCTTCCGGTGCAAGTGAGCCCGTTCCAAGAAAGTCATCCGAATTCGATGACGGTTTCGGTTTCGGGCCGGCCGCGTCGCCCGATTTGAGAAACGGCTCGGCCGGTCAACGCAAACACAGCGCCGGAGAGCCGCAGCCGGCCCATCCCTGGGATTTGCCCGGCCCCGCGGCAGCTATCCCTTCTCCGCCACGGGCTGGCGT
>SAQR01000265.1 GCA_004020365.1 Mesorhizobium sp. | reverse complement strand
GCCTTGACCCTGCGTGGCCTTCTCGTAAGCCGCCTCGAACTCGGGATCGCCGGGCTTACCGGGAAGGCGGATTTCGGGCATGCCTTTCGCGCGGTAGCGATAAGCTAGCTTGCCGTTCTTGAGACGCGAAGAGACCCCAGGGTATCGCGCATCCTTGAAGGGCCTAGCCATCAGACGCTCCTTCCAGACTTTTGCCGCCGGTGCTCAAC
>SAQR01000264.1 GCA_004020365.1 Mesorhizobium sp. | reverse complement strand
AATGAGTGGCGTATGCTCGGCAAAGATCGCGTGGATTTGCTGGGAGACGGCCCGGTAGGCGTCGAATCGCGGCGGTACGAAGATCAGTTCAGGGCATTTGCGTTTTGCCGTGATCGAGGGCATCGCGGATCGCACCCCGAACCTTCTGGCCTCGTAGCTCGCAGCGGCCACCACGCCGCGCGCCGCCGAGCCCCCGACTGCCACCGGCT
>SAQR01000263.1 GCA_004020365.1 Mesorhizobium sp. | reverse complement strand
GTCTCGGCCGAAGTCGTCGCGACCGAATACAAGGACATGATGGCGGAGGCCAAGATCCTGGCCAGGATCGCCGAGAATGTCTGCATCAAGGTGCCGCTGACGCTCGACGGCCTCAGAGCCTGCAAGGATATCCGGTCGGAAGGCCGCATGGTCAACGTCACGCTCTGCTTCTCGGCCACCCAGGCGCTGCTCGCCGCCAAGGCCGGCGC
>SAQR01000262.1 GCA_004020365.1 Mesorhizobium sp. | reverse complement strand
GCCTGAACCGTTCGTTGCGTGAGCTGTCGATCGGATGGCCGGTCACCCCAGACGTGTTGCCGATTATCCTGCGCGAGGTGGTCCGTCGCAACCATGTCACCGATGGCCTGGTCTACCTTCAGGTGACGCGCGGCGTCGCCAGCCGCGACTTTGTTTTCCCGGCGGGCACGAAGCCGTCGCTGGTGGTGACCGCCAGGAAAGCCGACCCTA
>SAQR01000261.1 GCA_004020365.1 Mesorhizobium sp. | reverse complement strand
GCAATGAACGTCCTTTCACGTCCTAAACTGCCGTTCAGGCAAAAATTGCTGATCGTGTTCGGCACGAGGCCTGAGGCGCTCAAATGCTTTCCGGTGGTGCGTGCCGCGCTTGCCCATCCAGGGTTTGTTACCGAAACATGCATTACAGGCCAGCACCGCGAGATGGTCGATCAGGTCGTCGAACTGACTGGCCTGCCGGTGCATCACGATC
>SAQR01000260.1 GCA_004020365.1 Mesorhizobium sp. | reverse complement strand
CTTGTTCTCCTTGACCATACCGCCCCAGTCGGCGTCCGGTGGCTGCACGCCGAGGCCGAGGAAGGAGAGCGTCGACAGGAAGAGCACAGCATAGATGAAGCGCAGGCCGAGTTCCGAAACCAGCGGCGACAACGCATTGGGCAGGATCTCGCGGAAGATGATCCACACGCTGCCTTCGCCGCGCAGCTTGGCCGCCTCGACGAAATCCATG
>SAQR01000259.1 GCA_004020365.1 Mesorhizobium sp. | reverse complement strand
GCGGTTCAGGCAAGACGACCACGCTCAACGTCATCGCCGGCTTCACCGAGGTCAGCTCGGGTTCGCTTGATGTTGGCGGCAAGAGCGTCATCGGCGTACCGGCGCACAAACGCAACATCGGCGTGGTCTTTCAGCATTACGCACTGTTTCCGCACATGACGGTGAGCAGGAACGTCGCATATCCACTGACCTTGCGCGGCATCGCCAATCCCG
>SAQR01000258.1 GCA_004020365.1 Mesorhizobium sp. | reverse complement strand
TCCACCGCTATGGGCCGCATATATTCCACACCAACGCCCGATCGATCATCGACTACCTCTCGCAATTCACCGAATGGAGGCCTTACGAACATCGCGTACTGTCTTCGGTCGACGGAAAATTGCTACCGATACCGATCAACCTCGACACTATCAATCGTCTGTACGATCTTGAATTGACGCCCGAGCAGTTGGAGGAGTTCTTCGCATCCCGGC
>SAQR01000257.1 GCA_004020365.1 Mesorhizobium sp. | reverse complement strand
CCAGAATGATGTCCTTGGCGGTGACGCCTTCCGGCAGCGCGCCGTCGACGCGCACCAGCATGTTCTTGGCCTTGCGCTGGATCAGCGTCTGCGTGGCCAGCACATGCTCGACTTCCGAGGTGCCGATGCCATGCGCCAGTGCGCCGAAAGCGCCGTGCGTCGAGGTGTGGCTGTCGCCGCAGACGATGGTCATGCCGGGCAGCGTGAAGCCCTGC
>SAQR01000256.1 GCA_004020365.1 Mesorhizobium sp. | reverse complement strand
GAGTGGTGGACGAGGAAGAACTTCTGTCGGCTTCGAAACAAGCGCTGGGGCGGTAGGCGACTGGCATGACCGGTTGCATATCGGCCTCCAGCACGCCATTGGGTATGGGGAGCGGACCTTCAGCGAAATAGCGTCGCCACGTCAGCTGCGCTATTTGCGCGCGAGCACGACGTGAGCCTCTTGGGGGAACATCAGCTCCCCTCCAGTTGAATAGA
>SAQR01000026.1:70148-79051 GCA_004020365.1 Mesorhizobium sp. | reverse complement strand
CGGCAGGGTCGTGTTGTAGCCGCGCTCGGTCTCGAGCGGGATACGATCGCCGATATGTTTCGCCAGAAGATGCGACCACGCGCCGGCGGCGATGACGAGGCATTTTGCTTGCCGCACCGTGCCGTCGGCCAGCGTCAATGTCGCGCCGTCCTGTCCCGCCCCGACATGGTCGATCCTCGCCTTTTCGAAACGCGCGCCGTTGGTCTCGGCAAAGGCCCAGATCGCCTTGCCCAATGATTTCGGATCGGTAACGGTCTTCCATCCCGGCACGAAGGTACCCTTGACGAAACGCGGTGACAGGCCCGGCTGCAAGGCGGCGAGAGCGTCGCCCTCGACATGGCTGAAGCCGATGCCGAAGCGCTGCCTGGCCGTCCAGCCGGGCAGTGACGCCTTGAACTCGGCCTCGCTCTCGTAAAGCTCGAGCGAGCCGTCCTCGCGCAGCATGTTTTCGGTGCCCGAGCGCGCCATCAGCCCGGCCCATTCGGCCTCGGCGAGCCGCATCATCCCGGCCTGTGCCACGAGGCTGGCCTCGTAGCGGTCGCTTCGTCCGGCGCGCCAGAAGCGGATAAGCCAGGGCAGCAGCTTGGGCAGGTAGGCGGGCGGGATGCTGAGCGGGCCGAGCGGATCGGCAAGCCATTTCGGCAGGTGCCTGATCATGCCCTTGTGGGCCAGCGGCAGCACATCGGAAAAGGCCAAGGCGGCGGCATTGCCGGAACTGGTTTCCTCGCAGATCCCGGTCCGATCGAAGATCGTGACATTTCGCCCCGCCTCGGCCAGATAGGCGGCGACACAGATGCCGATGATGCCGCCGCCGATAATGGCGATGTCGATTGCAGCATCGCTATTCATGGCTGCGCGCCAACTGCATGGCTCGGCCTCCGCATCCTACCTTGTAGGCAGCCCCTCTCCGGCCCTTCGGGCCACCTTCTCCCCGTCGGGGGAGAAGAGGCTGACGCCAGCGTTGGCGACCTCTTCTCCCCTCGGGGAGAAGGTGGCCGCGAAGCGGCCGGATGAGGGGGTCTGCGACATTGCCACCCTTAGAATTGTGGCAGCTCCGGCCGCACCGCCAGCGCATCCTTGACGATCTTTTCGACCGTCTTGCGGCGCTCGCCCGACAGCGGCTGGCGCGGCATGCGCACGCGGTCGTTGCTGTTGATCGCCAGGACTTCGACGAGCTTGATGTTCTGCACCAGGTAGGTCGACACGTCGAGGTCGAGCAGCGGCCGGAACCAGCGGTAGATTGTCAGCGCCTCCTCGCGGCGGCCCCGCTTCATCAACTGGTAGATCGCGACCGTCTCGCGCGGGAACGCGGTGACCAGCCCCGCCACCCAGCCGATGGCGCCGACCGACAGCGCCTCGAACGCCAGATTGTCGACGCCGGTGAACAAATCGTAGCGGTCGCCGAAGCGGTTGATGATTTCGGTCGAGCGGCGGATATCGTCGGAGGATTCCTTAATGGCGACGAAGCGCTTGTCGTTCGCCAGTTCCTCCATCTGATCGACGGTGACGTCGACGCGGTAGGCAAGCCGGTTGGAATAGATCATTACCGGCAGATCGCCGGCCTCGGCGACGGCGCGCAGCGCGGCGACCGTCTCCTCCGCATTTGTGTGATAAATCGGGCTCGGCACCACCATCAGTCCGTTTGCGCCCTCTCTGGCGGCGCGGCGCGCGATCGCCGCCGCCTCGCGGGTGCCAGGTTCGTTGACCGTCAGTAGAACCGGCTTGTTGCCGGCGATCTTCTGCGCCGTCTTCAGCACCTCGATCTTCTCGTCATGCGAGAGCATCGGCCCCTCGCCGAGCGAGCCGCAGACGATGATGCCGTCGCAGCCGGCCTGCATTTGCAGCGCAAAGCAGCGTTCCATCTCGCCATGGTCGAGGCTGTCGTCCTCAGTAAATTTGGTCGTGACGGCGGGGAAAACTCCGGTCCACATGGCGGTCGCTCCTTCTGATATATCAGTCGTATATTTATTAAGAAACGGACTGTCAACACGGATTCTGCTGTGATATACCAAAAATATATCAGGAGCTCGCCTTTGATATTCAATGAAACAAGCCCGGCATTCGAGCCAGTGGCGGCGAAAGCCTACCGGGTCCTCGAGCACATGATCGTGACGCTCGAACTGGCGCCGTCAAGCTTCATCACCGAAGGCGCGCTGATCTACAGGCTGGGGCTCGGCCGCACGCCGGTGCGCGAGGCGATCCAGCGGCTGGCGTGGGAGGGACTGCTGGATGTCCGGCCGCGTGCCGGCATCGCCATTGCCCCGCTGCATCCCGGCGACTGGTTGCGCGTTCTCGATGCACGGCGTGGCGTCGAGGTGGTTCTTGCCCGCTCGGCCGCCCGCTTCGTCACCCGTGAGGCGGCCGACCTGTTTCACGACGCGGCGCTGGCCATGCAGAAGGCGGTGATATCGGGCAATGTGCTGGCCTTCATTCAGGCCGACAAGGCGCTCGACGAAGCGCTGGCAATGGCGGCCGACAATCCGTTCGCCGCAAGGCTGGCGGCCCCCTTGCAGACCCATAGCCGCCGCTTCTGGTTCCGCTACAAGGCCGATACCGGGCTTGCCGAATCGGCCGAGCACCATGTCGCGCTGATCCGCTCGATCCTCGCCGGCGACGAGGATGCCGCCGCCAAGGATGCAAAGCGCCTGATGGCCCTGCTGCGCGGCCATGCCGAAGCGGCCGCTACGCGATAGGAGATCGGCAGCAACCTTCGGCCGGCTCTTTAAGTTCCGCCCACAGGCGCTGAGCATCGCTCAATTCGTCATGCGCCCTGGTCAGTCGGGATCACCACGTTTTCCCAATGTTCGCCGGCCGCGACGATGCAGCTTCTGCCGGCGACGTCGGTGACGATGATCGTCCAACTTCCGCTGTCGGCGACATAGACTTCCATAATCGCCATATCGCCGATCAGCCCGAAAGCAAACTGTCTTTCCTGGAACTGCTCGCTCAGATGGGCGACGAGATCGCCATGTTCAACGCAGTGTAGATATTGGGCGCTTGCGGCGTTCGTACCCACCGCCAATGCCCCAGCAAGAAACAGGGTTTTCAACCCAACCAACAGCGATTTGCGCGCCATAGGGCATCTCCTTTGCCATCACGTCCGGCAATGGGAGGGCCCTTATTTTGCCGGAACAATCCAGGCCGGTCCCGACGTCATCACCATCGCGTCGTTCCTTTCCGTGTTCCGGTCTGTCATGAGCGGGGACGATTCCAAATGTTCCCACTATGTTCCAAATATGGTGTCGACAACAAAAAGTGCAAGCAGGCGCCCGCAGGGGCGCCTGTGAATCCGTTTCAAGTTGTGTGCGGGCTCGCAAGGGCAAGGGCAGCACCATGCCGAAGCGGCTGCCACCCGCTAGGCGGCTCAGGTATCTGGCAGCGCTGCTGTCGTCACCGCGCTCTCCCAGCCTTCACCCACCGAAACCACGCAGCTTTGACCGCGGGTGTCGCTGGCGAGGATGGTCCAGGTGCCTTGATCGGAAACGAAGACTTCAACAATCACATTCGGATTGACGACGCCGAGCGCGGTCGGATTTTCCCGGAACTTCTCGCCGAGCGCCTTGATCATGTCGGCTCGTGGCGCGCATTGGTCGGCCGCTGTTGCCGGGGCAGCGGAAAGCGCCGCAACTGCTAGGAATATCGTCGCTATGAGACGTGCCATCTGACACCTCCTTGCGCCGGCCTCCCCCGAAGCTGTTGCCAGCGCCGTTGGTTGGTCTACCGCGCCTGCTTCGCTGCAGGATTGCAATCTTAAGATTTCTGCTGCCGCATGGTTCCATCACATTAGCATTCACGCAGAAAACGGTGCGGGACCGGCCAACAGAAAGGTCCGCCTTTCGTCTCTAAAATCTGGAGCTGTTTGTCGACCGGCTAATCATCGTCGGGGTGACGAATTCGGCGCCATCCTTGACGCCTGCCCGCGCGCCCGCAGCCGAAGGCGAGGACGCGCAGACAGAAAACCGTCCGGGCTAATTCATCGTCGGGATGACGAATTCGGCGCCGTCCTTGACGCCGGACGGCCAGCGCGAGGTCACCGTCTTGGTCTTGGTGTAAAAACGGAACGCGTCCGGTCCGTGCTGGTTGAGGTCGCCGAAGGAAGATGCTTTCCAGCCGCCGAACGTGTAGTAGGCGATCGGCACCGGGATCGGCACATTGATACCGACCATGCCGACCTGGACCCTCGAGGCGAAATCGCGGGCCGCATCGCCGTCGCGGGTGAAGATGGCGACGCCGTTGCCCATTTCGTGATCGCTGGCGAGCTTGATCGCGTTCTCGTAAGTCGGCGCGCGCACCACCGAGAGCACCGGCCCAAAGATCTCTTCCTTGTAGATGCGCATATCGGCGGTCACGTTGTCGAACAGGCAGCCACCCATATAGTAGCCGTTCTCATAGCCCTGCATGGAAAAGCCGCGCCCGTCGACGACCAGCTTGGCGCCTTCCCTGACGCCGATATCGACATAGGACTTGACCCGCTCCAGCGCCTGCGCCGTCACCAGCGGGCCGAAATCGGCGGACGAATCGGTCGACGGGCCGACCTTCAGGCTTTCGACGCGCGGCACCAGCTTTTCCATCAGTCGGTTGGCGGTGTCGTTGCCGACCGGGACCGCCACCGAGATCGCCATGCAGCGCTCGCCGGCCGAGCCGTAGCCGGCGCCGATCAGCGCGTCGACGGTCTGGTCCATGTCGGCGTCGGGCATGATGATCATGTGGTTCTTGGCGCCGCCGAAGCACTGGACGCGCTTGCCGGCCGCGCAGCCGCGCGAATAGATGTACTGGGCGATCGGCGTCGAGCCGACGAAGCCGATGGCCTTGATATCTGGATCATCGAGGATGGCGTCGACCGCCTCCTTGTCGCCGTTGACGACGTTGAGGATGCCCGCCGGCAGGCCGGCCTCAATGAACAGCTCGGCGATGCGGATCGGCACGCCTGGGTCGCGCTCCGAAGGCTTCAGGATGAAGGCGTTGCCGCAAGCGATAGCCGGCGCGATCTTCCACAATGGGATCATCGCCGGAAAATTGAACGGCGTGATGCCGGCAACGACGCCGAGCGGCTGGCGCATCGAATAGACGTCGATGCCGGGGCCGGCACCGTCGGTGAACTCGCCCTTCATCATGTGCGGCGCGCCGATGCAGACCTCGACCACTTCCAGGCCGCGCTGGATGTCGCCCTTGGCGTCGGCGATGGTCTTGCCGTGTTCGCGCGCCAGAATGTCGGCCAGCGCATCGTACTCCCGGGCGACCAGTTCGAGGAACTTCATCAGGACGCGCACGCGCCGCTGCGGATTGGTCGCCGCCCAACCGGGCTGCGCCGCCTTGGCGTTCTCCACCGCCGCGCGCAGTTCCGCCTGCGAAGCCAGCGCCACGGTGCCGCGCACCGTTCCGTCCATCGGCTGCATCACGTCCTGCTTGCGGCCGCTGGTCCCAGCGACACGCTTGCCGCCGATGAAATGACCGTATTCGATCATGGTCTCTCTCCCTGTATTTGTGATGCGGCATTGTCTGCCTTTGCGCCGCCGATGGCAACGTGAGCGGAAACGCAACCGTTGTGCAGAAAATAGAGTGCGGTGCGCGACTGTCCATCAATTGCCGCAAATGATAGGGTACCGGGTCCCAGCAGCAAGGATTGAGAAGTTGAGTTCCTTCGCGCCCCCCTCTGTCCTGCCCTCTTTGCCAAATCTTGGCATCTCCCCCACGAGGGGGGAGATTGCGCTGTCATCCCCGCTTTCGCCAAACATCGACGCTGTTAAGGAAGAGCTGTCAGCAGAGCTGCCAATCTCCCCCCAAGTGGGGGAGATGCCAAGATTTGGCAAAGAGGGCAGGACAGAGGGGGGCGCCGTAGAGCGCTGCCGTAATCGTCATTATCCGGACCCTCCTCATGAACTGGGATGACGTCCGCGTCTTTCTGGCAGTGGCGCGTGCCGGCCAGATCCTCGGCGCGGCCAAGCGGTTGGAGCTCAACCACGCCACCGTCTCGCGTCGCGTCGCCGCACTGGAGGATGCGTTGCGCACAAAACTCTTTCGTCGGCTGACCACCGGCAGCGAGCTGACGCCGGCGGGCGAGCGCTTCCTCGATATCGCCGAGCGCATGGAAGGCGACATGATCGCCGCGCGCGCGACCGTGGCGGGCGAAGGCGACGATGTTTCCGGCACCGTGCGCATCGGCGCGCCTGATGGTTTCGGCGTCGCCTTCCTGGCCAAACGCCTCGGCGCACTGACGGCGCTTCACCGCGAACTTACCATCCAGCTGGTGCCGGTGCCGCGTTCCTTCTCGTTGTCCAGGCGCGAGGCCGACATCGCCATCACCGTGGAGCGGCCGACCGAAGGCAGGCTGGTGGCGGGGAAGCTGGTCGACTATACGCTCGGCCTGTTCGCCTCCCTCGCCTATGCCGAGGTGCATGGCCTCCCCCAGACGCCGGCCGAACTCGGCCGGCACACGCTGATCGGCTATGTGCCTGACCTCATCGTCAGCCCCTCACTCGACTATGCGGCCGAGTTCAGCGCCGACTGGCGCACCAGCTTCGCCATCTCCTCGGCGCTCGGCCAGGCCGAAGCGGTGCGCTCCGGCGCCGGCATCGGCATCCTGCACACTTTTGTCGCCCGTTCGATGCCGGAACTGGTGGCCGTCGACATCGTCGCGCCGATCCGCCGCGCCTACTGGCTGGTCTATCACGAATCGGTCCGGCCGCTGCGCCGCGTCCAGATCGTCGCGAGCTTCATCACCAGGGCGGTGGAACGGGAGCGAAGCCTGTTCGTCTGACGATATTCATCCGACGCGGCGAAGTGTGCCGCAGCCTGCTCCTAAATTGCGCGGCAAGTTCCTCACCGCTCAAACAAGTGAGGCCCTTTCGATCCTACCGCTGGTATCGCTCCGGTCCGAGATCGCGGACATCGATGTCCGGCACCCGGCTGGAAATGATGTCGGCCAGGACCTTGGCCGAGCCGCAGGCCATGGTCCAGCCGAGCGTGCCGTGGCCGGTGTTGAGATAGAGGTTGGAAAACTCGGTGCGGCCGATCAGCGGCGGCCCGTCCGGCGTCATCGGCCGCAACCCGCACCAGAAGGTCGCCGACCGCATGTCGCCGCTGCCTGGAAAAAGGTCGCCGAGCGAATGTTCGAGCGTGCGCCGCCGCGATTCATGCAGCGTCAGGTCGAAACCCGAAATCTCCGCGGTGCCACCGACCCGGATGCGATCGCCGAGCCTGGTGATCGCCACCTTGTAAGTCTCGTCCATCACCGTCGAGACTGGTGCTGCGGCAGCATCCTTGATCGGCACGGTGATCGAATAACCCTTGACCGGATAGACCGGGATGGGTCGTTTCAGGCTGCGCATGAATTTTGCCGAATAGCTGCCCATGGCCATCACATAGGCATCGGCGACCTTTGAGCCTTTGCTCGTATTGATGCTGGCGATATGGTTGCGCTTGCGGACGATGCGCCGTATCTCCGTGTCGTATTCGAAGCTGACGCCGCGCGCCACGCAGAGCTCGGCCAGACGGTCGGTAAACATCTTGCAGTCACCGGTTTCGTCACCCGGCAGCCGCAGGCCTCCGACGAACTTTCCACGCACGGCTGCCAAGCCAGGCTCGGCCGCAATGCAGCCGTCGCGATCGAGGATCTCGTAGGGAACGCCATAAGTCTTCAGCACCTCGACATCGCCTGACGTGCCGTCGAGCTGCTGTTGCGTGCGAAAAAGCTGCAGCGTTCCCTTGGTGCGCTCGTCATAGGCGATGCCGGTCGCCTCGCGCAGCGCTTTCAGCGTGTCGCGGCTGTATTCGGCCAAAGGCACCATGCGCGCCTTGTTGACTGCATAGCGCCCGGCCGTGCAGTTGCGCAGCATCCTGACCAGCCATACCCACATATGCGGATCGAGAGTCGGCCGCACCACCAGCGGACCATGCTTCATCAGCAGCCATTTGATCGCCTTCAGCGGGACGCCGGGACCGGCCCAGGGCGAGGCGTAGCCTGGCGAGATCTCGCCGGCATTGGCAAAGCTGGTTTCCAGCGCCGGGCCCTTCTGGCGGTCGATCACCGTCACTTCATGGCCGGCCTCGGCCAGGTAATAAGCAGTGGTGATCCCGATGACGCCGCCGCCCAGCACGAAGATCTTCATCGCATAGCTCTCCAGAACGATGTCTTGTCAGCGGGCGGCATCGTGGCTTTCTGTCTGCCGGATTTTAGCGCGTCCGCCAAGTGCCCAAGCGTGTCGCCCAACCACATGCCTAAAAAGCCCGCGCGCTATCCATTCACATAGCGCCGGTGAAAGCGGTGTCCGAGGCTGGTCAGGATTTCATAGCCGATGGTGCCGGCGTGGCCGGCCGCCTGGTCGACCGTCTGCGACGGGCCGATCAGTTCGACGAGGTCGCCCGCCTTCAGCCTGCCGGGCGGCAGGGCCGAAATGTCGAGAACGATCGAATCCATCGACACACGACCCAGGAACGGCAAGCGCACATTTTCGAACCAGGCGGCCGAGGCCGCGCGTCGATGCCAGCCATCGGCATAGCCAAGCGAGATCGTTGCGGCGATCAGCGTATCGGTGACGTGAAAAATATGGCCATAGCCGATGCCGGCTCCCCTATCTAGGCTGCGCGTCTGGATGATTTTTGCTTGAAGGCGCACCACCGGCAGCATCGGATTTTCCTGCGCTGGCGTCGGATTGATGCCGTAGAGCGCCGCGCCGGGCCGGGCGAGGTCGTAGTGAAACGGCTGTCCAAGAAAGATGCCGGAGGAATTGGCGAGCGAGGCCGGCGCCCTTGGCAGCATCTTGCGCAGCCGCTCGAATTCCAGCCGCTGCTGGTCGTTGGCTGGATGTTCGGGCTCGTCGGCGCGAGCGAGATGGCTCATCACGAAGGTGACGTCGATACCGTCGAAAGCCTGCGGGTCGGCAGCGACGGCCTCCACCTCGGCT
>SAQR01000026.1:0-70138 GCA_004020365.1 Mesorhizobium sp. | reverse complement strand
GCTGTCGACCTGGATTGCAGCCTTGAGCCTGCGGCCGGCCCGCTGCGCCGCCGCGCGCCAGGCGGCGAGCTGGCCGGCGCTGTTGATGACCACGCCCAGTCCCGCTGCGACGGCTTCGCTTTCGGCGCCCGGCTGAATGCCGTTAAGCACATAGATCGCCGCCCGTGCGGCCAGCGCCTGGCGCAGCAAGGCACCCTCGGCCAGATGCGCGACGAAAAAAACAGCGCAGCCTTCGGCCGCCAGCGCCGCCGCCACTTGAGCCCCGCCGAGCCCGTAGCCGTCGGCCTTGACGACACCGGCGCAGCCGACACCGCCCAACCGCGCCTTGAGCCGCCGGTAATTTCCGCGGATGGCGCTAAGATCGACGGTCAATATGGCGCCGGCCGCCGCTTCGCTGATCGGTGCGGCTTTGTCGGCGACCCTTTCAGAAAGAGATTTTTTTTTGGAAGTGCCGTTCATGCCAATCCCGTCTGCGGCGGATTGGCCATCAATAAAGCCACCGCACCGACGCGGCAACCGTGGTCGGCGCGAACGCGGCTTGCGCCAGGCTACGCAACCAGATGCCGGAATGCCGCAACCACATCCTCATAGACCTGACGCTTGAACGGCACGATCAGGTCGGGCAATTCCTCCATTGGCCGCCAGGCCCATCTGTCGAACTCGGCGGTGTGGCCGCCCGGCGGCGGATTGATCTCAATCTCACCCAAATCGCCATGAAAGCGGAAGGCGAACCATTTTTGCGTCTGGCCGCGATACTTTCCCTTGAAGGCGACGCCGACCAGATGGGCCGGCAGGTCGTAAAATATCCAGTTCGGCGCCTCATCCAGCAACGAGACGCTGCGCATGCCGGTTTCTTCGTAAAGTTCCCGCTGTGCCGCCTGCAGCGGCTCTTCGCCCTTGTCGATGCCGCCCTGCGGCATCTGCCAGAGCTGGGTCGTGCCGGTGAATTCGGTGTCTGGCTCGGCAATGCGATGCCCGACCCAGACCAGCCCCTCTGCGTTGAGGACCATCGCTCCGACGCAGCGACGATAGGGCAGCGTCTCGGGATCGACCGATTTGTTCTTCGCCATGCTCAACCTTTTTCCGGATCCACCGCCACTGCCGAAATCGGCACGATCTCGATGCCGCGCTTCTTGGCCTCGATCACCCAGGACGACACGGTATCGACCGTCAGGTCGAAGGCCGAGCCGATGCCAACAGCAAAGCCTTTCGCCCGCGCGGTGGCTTCGAGCTCGTCCAGCTTTTTCAAGATGGCGCCGCGGTCGCGCACGGCGTCGATCGAGATGTCGCCGGCGGCGAACGGCACACCGTTCTTCAACGCCAGTTCGGGCGCCAGGCTGCGCGCCGACGAACCGTCGTCGACATAGGCCAGGCCGCGCCTGCCAAGCTCGGCCATCAGCGGCCCCATCGCCGCCGCATCGGCCGAAAAACGCGCGCCCATATAGTTCATGACGCCGGTGTAATTGGTCGTCCGCGACAGCGCCCAGCGCAAATTCCTCAGATTCTCGTCCGCTGTCGCCGCGACCGCCAGCGTGTTGCGGCCGGGATTGACGTTCGGATAATCGAAAGGTTCGAGCGGCACCTGCATGACGATCTCATGGCCGCTCTGCCGCGCCGCCTGCATCCAGCGGCCGATGCTGTTGCCCTGCGGCGCGAAGCCCAGCGTCACTTCGGCCGGCAGCTTGGCGATCGCCGCCTGGGTGCCGGTCTGTGACACGGCAAGCCCGCCAATGACGATCGCCACGCGCGCACCGCGCGCTCCGGACCACGGTCGCGCATAGACATCGAACGGCCGCCTGCCGTCGGCAGCACGAACCGGCAATGCACCGGTTTCGCCGGACTCGACCAGCGCCCTGTCGGGAATATGCGCGACCCTCAGGTTCTGGCCGATCGTCGAAGGGTCGTGGATGACGATGGCCGCCCTGGGGGTCCCGTCGCCCGCTTCGGTCTGCATATGGATGATCTGCGGCCCCGTTTTGGACCCGCCCGTCCTGGACCCGCCTGTCTTGGATATGCTCGCCTCGGACGCTGCTTCGGCCTTCGGCGCCGGCTCAGTGTCCGGCGCTGCGGGTTCGACCACGGCTGTCGCCTTCGGCGTCGAAACAGCGACTTCTTCCGGCTTTCGAAACGGCCTTTCACGCAGTGCAATCGCGCCGGAGACGCCGATCACGGCCAGCACCACCAGAGTGGCCGCGACCACGCCAGCGCTGATCCTGCGGGCCGCGCGCGGCGGCCGGACGGCCTGCCCGAGTGGGCGTTCGATGTCACTACCGATGTCAGCCAAGCCGCATCCCCAGCCGCGGTTCCCCCGAATCAAACTGCCGAGGCCTTGCGGCCCCGGCAGCATTACATCGCTTCGATCAGGCAACCAGACCTGTTGTCCGGCTGATCGACGTTTACCGGTTCAACACAGCCCTACTGGTTCAACACGGCTTTGTCCGGATTCGGCGGGAACGCCGGATCGGTCTTCTCGCCGCGCAGCAACTGCTGGGCGAAGATGAGCTGCAGATCGTCCTTCGGCTCCGGCGGCACATAGGCTGCCGAGCCTGAACCGGCATCGCCCTCCTCGCTGCCCTTGATGTGGCCCTTGAGGTCCGACTCGCCGCGCGTCAGGTCCCTGCCCTGCAGGTCCGGCGGCAACGGCTGGTCGACCTTGATGTCGGGTGTGATGCCCTTGCCCTGGATCGACTTGCCGGACGGCGTGTAATAGAGCGCCGTCGTCAGGCGCAGCGCGCCGTTCTCGCCGAGCGGGACGATGGTCTGCACCGAACCCTTGCCGAAGGACTGCGTGCCGACGACCGTGGCGCGGCGCAGATCCTGCAGCGCGCCGGCGACGATTTCGGACGCACTGGCCGAGCCGCCATTGACGAGCACAACCAGCGGCTTGCCGTCGATATCGTCGCCCGGCCGCGCGTCGAAGCGGGTGACGTCCTTCGGATCGCGGCCGCGCGTCGAGACGATCTCGCCACGGTTGAGGAAGGCGTCGGACACGCTCACCGCCTGATCGAGCAACCCGCCCGGATTGAGGCGCAGATCGAGCACGTAGCCCTTGAGCTTTTCGTTCGGTACCTGCTTCTCGATGGTTTCGATGGCGTTCTCGAGATCATCATGGGTCTTTTCGGTGAACGAGGTGATCTTGATGTAGCCGATGTCGTTCTCGACCCGGAACTTGACCGCCTTGACCTTGATGATGTCGCGCACCACCGTCAGCTCGATCGGCTTGTCGGCGCCCTGACGCAGGATGGTGAGCTTGATCGGCGTGTTGACCAGCCCGCGCATCTTCTCGACCGCATCGTTGAGGCTCAGGCCGCGAACCTCCTCGCCGTCGATCTTGGCAATATAGTCGCCGGCAAGCACGCCCGCCTTGGCAGCCGGCGTATCATCGATCGGCGTGATCACCTTGACCAGGTCGTTCTCCATCGTGACCTCGATGCCGAGGCCGCCGAACTCGCCCTTGGTCTGCACGCGCATGTCCTGCGCCTCTTCGGCGTTCATATAGGAGGAGTGCGGGTCGAGCGAGGTCAGCATGCCGTTGATGGCGTTTTCGACCAGCGACTTGTCGTCGGGCGGCGTCACATATTGCGCCCGCACCCGCTCGAAAATATCTCCAAAAATCGCCAGTTGCTTATAGGTCTCGGAGCCGGCAGCGTTCGCCGTCGAGCCGGGCGCGCCATAGACCAGGCTCATCGCGGATGCGCCCATTAGCGCACCGGCAAACAGAAGCGACAGTTTCCGCATCATCTCACGTCCTTCCAGACAAACGGTCCGCCCACCATGGGGTCGGATCGACGGGTTTTCCATCCTTGCGGAACTCAACATAGAGTTCCGGCGTGGCATTTCCATTCTTCGATGCCGAGGTGCTCGCCACCCGGGCCTCTCCCATCGCACCGACCGGCTCTCCTGCGAGCACCGACTGGCCAGACGCGACGCTGATTCTGCTCATCCCCGCGAGAACGACATGATAGCCGTCACCTGCGTTCAGGATCAAGAGTTGACCATAAGAGCGAAAAGGTCCCGCATAAAGTACATTTCCGTCCGCCGGCGCGGTGACGATGGCTCCCGATTGTGTCGCAACCATGTCACCGAGCATCACTGCGCCGTTACCGTCGCTGGCCCCGAACCGCCGCTTGATCTTGCCGGTGACGGGCAAGGCGATCTGCCCCTGAAGCGCCGAAAATGGCGCCGCGGCGGTGAGCCGGTTGGCTTCCGGCACCGGCAGGGCTGCCAGTTCCGTCTGTTCCGGGGCCTTCTGTGCCGGAGCCGTCTGCGCTGGAGCCTCGTCGGCGCCCGCTGCCTTCTGCTCCGCTTCCTTCTGCTCCGCGGCTTTCTGCTCGGCGGCCTTCTGCTCGGCTGCCTTCGCCGCGTCCGCCGCCTTGCGGGCCTTGTCGGCCTCGAGCGAGGCGATCAGTTCCTTCAGGCTGCCGGCCTTGGCCGCCAGTGCTGCGGATCGCTGCTTTTCCGCCGCCAGTGCCGTTTGCGTCTCGGCCTCGAGCTTCTGCTTGGCTTCGAGCAGCATGCCGAGCCGCTTCTTTTCTGCCGTCTGCTCGGCGACTGCCGCCGTCAGCCGTGCCCGCTCCGCCTCGATCGAGGCCGTCACCCGTGACTGCTCCTTGAGCTCTGCCAGCAATATCTCGGTCTGCTGGCGCAGTTCCGGCACCACGGCACCGAGCAGGATGGCGCTGCGTACCGACGACAGCGCGTCCTCCGGCTTGACCAGGATGGCCGGGGGCGGATTGAGCCCCATGCGCTGCAGCGCGGCCAGCACCTCGGCCAGAACGTCGCGTCTGGCAGCCAGCGAGGCACGAATCTTCTGCTCGTCGCGCTTCAGCCCTTCCAGCTTGGCACCGATGTCCTCGATGTCCTGGCCGAGCTTCTGCTCAGTCATCGCCGACTGGATCAGTGCTGCGGTGATCGAGGCATGGTCCTTCTTGACCGTCGCCATGTCGGCGGCGAGCTTGGCCAGCCGCTCCGACGACAGTGTGATCTCCTGCGATATCCGTTCGTATTCGGCGCGGCTCTGGTCCGGGTCAGGCGCCGTATCGAGCCGGCTCTGCGCCCGCGCGGCACCGAGCGACAGCATAAGCACCGCCGCTGCCAAGCCGCAGCCTGCGCGCCAGAAGCCCGTTCGCGATTTCCAACCTTCAGCCATTGAAGCCCGACTCTATGCCTGGCTTCGTTAACGAACAATCAACCATGTTCGAGAGCCCGCCGACCGAAAAACAGCCTCGTGACCCATTGAGGCGAAAATCCGGGCGGCGAACGCCAATCCACCGGTTTCGGTTGAACCTGCAACGGCTCACGAGCGATGATAGGGATGACCGGACAGGATTGTGGCCGCCCGGTAAAGCTGCTCGCCCAACATGACACGGACCAGTTGGTGCGGCCATGTCAGCGCGCCGAACGACACCATCAGGTCGGCCTGATCGCGCAGCGACTGGTCATGACCGTCGGCGCCGCCGATAGCGATGACCAGCGACTTGCGGCCGCTATCACGCAGCAGGCCGATGCGCCCGGCGAAGTCCTCGGAGGAAAAACTCTTGCCGCGTTCGTCGAGCAGCATCAGCGCGGCACCAGGCTGCAACTGCGCCTGCAGTTTCTGGCCCTCTTCGCGGCGACGCTCGTTGGCGGTCTGGGCGCGGCCCTCCGGGATCTCGACGACCCCTGAGAATTCGAGGCCCACGGCCTGCCCGCTCTTGGCGAAGCGCTCGAAATATCGGTCGGCGAGCAACTTCTCGGGGCCGGCTTTCATCCGGCCCACGGCATGAACTGTGATTTTCATCCCTGCCTCGAAGAGCCGCTAATGCATGTCACCAAAGCATGCCCTCGGGCCTGACCCGAGGGTGGTCACCGGTTTTGGGAAACAACATGCATCAACCAATACGGCTCAGTGGAGGGTCTCTTCCTCGAGGTCCGGCGCCTGCCACATCTTTTCAAGATTGTAGAAGTCGCGGACTTCGGGGCGGAAGACATGGACGATGATGTCGCCCGAATCGATCAGGACCCAGTCGGCGCCGGCCAGTCCCTCGACGCGCGCCGTGCCGAGCCCGGCATCCTTGAGCGCCTTGAGGAGATGATCGGCGACAGCCGAGACATGACGGTGCGATCGGCCGGACGCGATGACCATAAAATCACCGAGGCTCGATTTTCCCTGAATGTCGATTGAGACGATGTTTTCGGCCTTGGAGTCTTCCAGACTGGCAAGGACTGTCTTGATGGCGCGGGACACGGCGTCGTTTACGCTGATCCCGGCCGGCGAAGGCACGATGTCGGCCTTCTTCCAAAGTGCTGTTCTCAGTGTATTTCCTTTCGCAGCAAGAACAACCAAATCACCCTTCAAAGCAGGTGACACCCCTTAGATAGGCAGAGTTGCGTTGCAGTTTCAAGACGCAGCCCTGCCGTAGCCAACGAAGAACCGTTCTTCCGGTTCCGCAGTTGAAGAAAAATCGGAACTCTTGCCGCCCGGCGAGGGTTATCGGCGCATTGTCAATCGGATCCCCCTCATGCCTGTCGACCCTCAGAACGCTCTCCTTACCGTGCAGTCCGGCCTTGCGCAGCTCAGCGCGCTGATCGTCTCGTACTCGTTCTCGGCCATCGGCGCCGTCATCCTGCTGGTCCTCGGCTATATCGTCGCCGGCCTTGCCCAGCGCTCGATCTACGCCGGCCTCGGCCATATCCATGGCTTCGACACGACGCTGCGCCACTTCTTCTCGAGGATCGTCCGCTACGCCATCCTGATCCTCGTCGTCGTCATGGTGCTCGGCCAGTTCGGCGTCCAGACGACCTCGATCATTGCCGCCATTGGCGCCATCGGCCTGGCCATCGGCCTGGCGCTGCAGGGCACGCTGCAGAACATTGCCGCCGGCATCATGCTGCTGGCGCTGCGGCCATTCCGTATCGGCGAATATGTCGAGGTCGGGGTCATTTCCGGGACCGTCGAGGAAATAGGACTGTTCGCTACCCAGTTGCGGACAGTCGAGGGCGTCTACGTGCTGGCGCCCAATTCGACGCTGTGGAACCTGCCAGTCCGCAACTTTACGCGCAACGGCGTCCGCCGCGCCGACGTCACGCTCACCATCGGTTCCTGGAACGATATCGATCTCGCTCAAAAGACCATGCTGGGCGTCGCCGCCACTGAGCGACGCGTCAGGCGGGAGCCGGCGCCGATTGCCTTTGTGGCGACCGTCGGCGACAGCAACGTCGCCATCACCTTGCGCTACTGGACCTCGGCTGCGGATTTCTTCGCCACCCAGATCGATCTCACCAAACGCGCCAAGCAGGCTTTCGACAGCGAAGGCATTTCAATCCCCGCGCCGCCGCCGGAAGCACCCCGGCAGGAAATTTCCACCAGACAGTGAGATGGTCAATCCGCGCGGCGCTGCTCTTCGGACGAAAAGGCAAGATCGACCGGCAGCGGTGCCTGCGCCGTCATCGGCGCGAAATTGCCGGTCTCGGCGGCGGGAACAGGCGACATCGCCACCACGCGCCACAGCACGAACAGGCAAAAAACGGTGGCAATGACGACGGCCACATGGATGAAGGCCTGCGTTCCGTAGGCGGCGGAAAGCCCGGTCACGATGCCGGGCACGATGAAGCCGGACAGCGACCACGCGAACAGCAGTGAACTGGACAGCGCCACCATGTCGTCCTTGCCGGCGCGGTCGGCGGCATGTGCGCTGGCCAGCGAATAGATCGATTCCGACGCGCCGGCCCAGACCACATAGATGACGACCAGCGCCGCCAGCGCGCCACCATCGAAGCCCAGCGCAAACATGCCCGCCACCATGGCAAGCGACGAAGCGGCGACCAGCACAAAACGCCGGTCGGTGCGGTCGGAAATCCATCCGAGCGGGATCTGCAGGATTAATGTGCCGATCGGCATCGCCGACAGCAGCAGTGCCACATCGGCCTGGCTGTAGCCCTTGGCCGTGGCATGGATCGGCGCAAAGCCTGAAATCGTCATCGACAGGCCGCCGACGGCAAGCATGCCGGCGACGCCGACCGGCGAAATCCGCCAGGCCCTGCCAAGCGCCACCGACGCCGCCTGCGGCGGCGGCGGCTGGGCGAGCCGCGTCAACCCGACGGGGAGGATAGACAGCGCGGTGAAGGCGATGCCGACCAGCGGCGCGTCCGCAGCCCTTATGTCGATCAGCGCCAGTGTCGAGTAGCCGACACCGAGCCCGGCGACATAGGCGACGTAGAAGAAGGCCATGACCCTGCCGCGTATGGCGTTGGCGATGACGTCGTTCAGCCAGCTTTGCGCAACGATGAACAGGCCGCATATGGCAAAGCCATAGAGCGCGCGGGCCGCGATCCACGACAGCGGGTGCGGCCCGGCCCCGACGGCGGCGTTGGACAGCACGATCAGCGCCGACAGCACCATGAATGCGCGCGCATGGCCGACGCGCCGCACCAGCGGACCGGTCAGGATGCAGCCGGCCAGGCCGCCGGCCGAAAGGCCGGTGACGATCAGCCCGGCCCAGGTCGGATCGAGACCCTCGGCGCCGAGCCGGACCGGGATATAGGCGAACATCAGTCCGTTGCCGACCGCTACCAGTGCCATCGACAGGAGGATGCTGGCGATGGCGATCGCCGGGGCCGGCGGGCTGCCCTGCGCCGGGTCGCGTCTGGTCTGGTTTCGCTCGAGAATCGCCATGCCCGCGCAGGATCGCCTACTCGGCGGCGAATGGCCGCCGCAAAAGCGACATGGCCGGATTTGCCTTCTCCCCTTCTTGTGGAGAAGAAGACTCCTATTCCCGCGCAGAATTGCGGATCGCGGTCGACGACAGCGACGAGCGCGGGCCGTGGATGAAGGTCCAGGCCGGCGCCTTCATGCGGGCGAGCCGCGGCGCGTCGCCCTCGTCGACACGCGCGTAGTCGAAGGTTTTGGCGACAACCGACGACAGGAACGACAGCGTCGCGCCAGGGCGATCGATCACCGCGATCGGAAACGTCATCACGATCTGGCGCCAGCGCTGCCAATGATGAAAATCGCGCAGCGAATCGGCGCCCATGATCCAGACGAAGTCGACGCCCGGGTTGCGCGCCTTGACCAGGGCCAGCGTGTCGGCGGTGAAGCGGACATGATGACTCGCCTCAAAGGCGGTGACCTTTACCTTGGGGTTCCGGGCGATCTGCTCGGACAGGCGCAGCCGCTCGGCCAGCGGCGCCAGTTCCCGCGCGCTCTTGAGCGGATTGCCCGGCGTCACCATCCACCACAGCTGATCGAGCGCCAGGCGTCTGAGCGCGATCTCGGCGACCAGCGCATGGCCGGCATGGGCAGGATTGAACGAGCCGCCGAACAACCCAACGGCGAGGCCCTTTTCGGCATGCGGCATTTTTAGATAGTGGGAGGGAACGGTGGGGTCGGAAGGGGAGAGCATCGTGCTAAGCACCCCCCTCTGCCCTGCCGGGCATCTCCCCCGCAAGGGGGGAGATCGGATGTTGCATAGACTTTCGCAAACCTCCAGCGTCGCAGTGAGGGCGCCAGGGACGAAGCCGCCAATCTCCCCACTTGAGGGGGAGATGCCCGGCAGGGCAGAGGGGGGTGGCTGGGCGCACGCCTCTCAGGCTCTAACCGCGAAAAAGCTCAAGGCCTCACCTGTCCCGTCCCGCGCACGCGGTACTTGAACGAGGTCAGTTGCTCGACACCGACCGGGCCGCGCGCATGCATCTTGCCGGTGGCGATGCCGATCTCGGCGCCCATGCCGAATTCGCCGCCATCGGCGAATTGCGTCGAGGCATTGTGCAGAAGGATCGCCGAATCGATCTCGTTGAAGAACCGTTCGACCGCATCGGCATCCTCGGCGACGATCGCCTCGGTGTGGTGCGAGGAAAAAGTCTCGATGTGCTCGATGGCGCCGGCAACGCCATCGACCAGCTTTACCGCGATGATGGCATCCAGATATTCGCTCACCCAGTCGGCGTCGGTCGCCGCTTTAGCGTCGGCAAACACTTTCAGCACCTCGGCGTCGGCGTGGATTGCGCACCCTGCCGCGCGCAACGCCCCGAGGATCGGCACCAGATGGGTGGCGGCAACAGCGCGGTCGACCAGCAGCGTCTCGGCCGCGCCGCAGACGCCGGTGCGCCGCATCTTGGCGTTGACCGCGATCCTGACCGCCATGTCGAGATCAGCCGAGCGGTCGATGTAGAGATGGCAGATGCCTTCGAGATGAGCAAAGACCGGCACCCGCGCCTCGTTCTGGACGCGTTCGACCAGGTTCTTGCCGCCGCGCGGAATGATGACGTCGATATTGCCGGAAAGTCCTTTCAGCATCTCGCCGACGGCGGCGCGGTCGGCGGTCGGCACCAACTGGATGGCATCTTCAGGCAGCTTGGCCGACTTCAGCCCTTCGACCAGGCAGGCATGGATCGCCGCCGAGGAGTTGAGCGAATCCGAGCCGCCGCGCAAAATCACCGGATTGCCGGCCTTAAGGCACAGCGCGCCGGCATCGGCGGTCACGTTCGGCCGGCTTTCATAGATGACGCCGACGACGCCGAGCGGCGTGCGCACGCGCTCGATATGCAGGCCGTTCGGCCGGTCCCATGCGGCAATGACGTCGCCGACCGGATCGCGCAGCCCGGCGATTTCACTGATGCCGTCGGCCATGGCACGGATGCGCGCCGGATCAAGCTTCAGCCGGTCCATAAAGGAAGCCGAAAGCCCTGACTGCTCGCCATTTTTGATGTCGATGGCGTTGGCGTCGAGAATATCCTGCTCGTGGCGAAGGATCGCCTGCGCCATACCGATCAACGCGGCGTGCTTGCGCTCGGCTGTGGCGACGGCCAGCGGCCGGGCTGCGGCCCGCGCGCGACGGCCGATATCGGCCATCGTTGCTGCGGTATCGTCCCGGGATTTTTCATGCAGCTTCAGCATGGCTCATCCTCCGCTATGGATCTTGTCACCAACTGCTTGGTCACCGGCCCGTACTTGGTCAGTTGCCCGTACTTGGTCACCGGAATGGCTCACCACAAGGTCGTCGCGGTGGATCATCGCCGATCGTGCTTCATAGCCAAGCACCGTTTCGATCTCGGCTGTCTTCAAGCCAGCGATTCTTACGGCATCGGCGGCATCATAGGCAACCAGTCCGCGCGCGATCTCGCGGCCTTCGGGCGACAGGATCGCCACCGTGTCGCCGCGCGAGAAATTGCCGCTGACCAGCTTGACGCCTGCCGGCAGCAGCGATTTGCCCGACAGCAGCGCGCCGATGGCGCCGGCATCAACGGTCAGCCGGCCTGCCGGTTCAAGCTGCCCGGCGATCCAGGTCTTGTAGCCCTTGACCGGATTGGCGCTCGGCCGGAAGAACGTCGCCCGCTCGCCACGTTCGATCGCCAGCAGCGGCGACAGCCGCGTGCCTGATGTGATGATCATGGCGGTGCCGGCGGCGGTGGCAATTTTTCCGGCGTCGAGCTTGGTGCGCATGCCGCCGCGTGAAAACTCCGAAGCGGCGGCACCCGCCATCGACTCGATGTCAGGAGTGATACGGTCGACGACAGCAATGAACCGGGCCTGCGGATCACGAGCCGGCGGCGCGGTATAGAGCCCGTCAATGTCGGAGAGCAGCACCAGGAGATCGGCGCCCATCATCGTCGCCACCCGCGCCGCCAGTCGGTCATTGTCGCCGTAGCGGATTTCGGAAGTCGCCACCGTGTCGTTCTCGTTGATGACCGGCACCGCCTTCATCTTGAGCAGCGTCGAGATCGTCGCGCGCGCATTGAGATAACGGCGGCGCTCTTCGGTGTCGCCGAGCGTCAGCAGGATCTGGCCCGATTTGAGGCCGCCCTTGCCGAGCGCATCCGACCAGGCGCCGGCCAGCGCAATCTGCCCGACGGCGGCCGCCGCCTGGCTCTCCTCAAGCTTCAGCGCCCGCTTGCCGAGGCCCAAAATGGTGCGGCCAAGCGCGATGGCGCCGGACGACACGACGAGGATCTCGGCGCCATTCTCGGCCAGCACTGAAATGTCGTCGGCAAGCGAGGCCAGCCAGTCGCGCTTCAATCCCGCCGTGCGGTCGACAAGCAGCGCCGAGCCGATCTTGACGGTGATGCGCCGGTATTTTTTCAGCTGCGCGGCCATAGCTATCTGTTCCAGCGCGTCTCGACCGGAGCGACGACAGCTTCGCGTGCCTCGGCGACGACCGCCATCAGCGCGCGCAGAACGGCTTCGACGCCTTCGCCGGTGACCGCCGACAAAAGCATCGGCGCGCGGCCGGCGGCGCGCTTCAACAAAGCGACCTTGTTCTTGCGTGCCTCGGCATCGAGCGTGTCGACCTGGGAAAGTGCCACGATCTCGACCTTCTCGACCAGTCCATGGCCATAGGCGTCGAGTTCGGCGCGCACGGTCTTGTAAGCCTTCCCCGGATTCTCTTCCTGCGCCGAGACGAGGTGCAGGAGGACGCGCGTGCGTTCGACATGTCCAAGGAATCGGTCGCCGATGCCGACACCTTCATGCGCGCCTTCGATCAGGCCGGGAACATCGGCGATGACGAACTCGCGCCCGTCGATGCGGGCGACACCGAGGCCCGGATGCAGCGTGGTGAAGGGATAATCGGCAATCTTCGGCTTGGCCGCGGTGACGGCGGCCAGAAAGGTCGACTTGCCGGCATTGGGCAAGCCGACCAGGCCGGCGTCGGCGATCAGCTTGAGCCTGAGCCAGATGTTGAGCTCTTCGCCCGGCTGGCCCGGGTTGGCGCGGCGCGGCGCCTGGTTGGTCGAGGTCTTGAAATGCTGGTTGCCGAAGCCGCCATTGCCGCCCTTGGCCAGCAGGAAGCGTTGGCCGACGACGGTCAGATCGCAGATCAGTGTCTCGTTGTCCTCGGCAAAGACCTGCGTTCCCGCTGGCACTTTCAGCGTCACGTCGGCGCCCTTGGCGCCGGTCATGTTGCGGCCCATGCCGTGCGTGCCGGTCTTGGCCTTGAAATGCTGCTGGTAGCGATAATCGATCAGCGTGTTCAGCCCATCGACCGCCTCCACCCAGACATCGCCGCCGCGGCCGCCGTCGCCGCCGTCGGGACCGCCGAATTCGATGAATTTCTCACGCCGGAACGACACCGCTCCGGCGCCGCCGTCGCCGGAGCGGACATAGACCTTGGCCTGATCGAGAAATTTCATCGTATTGCTGAGTTTCTGCTAGTGGCCTTGCGGCATTGCTCTAACGTTCGGCACTGCTCTAAACCAAGCCGGGGCGAAGGGCGAGGCTGTTTATCAACATCGCCGGAGTCGCAATGAGGCTTGTAACCTACAACATCCACTACGGCGTCGGTCTTGACGGACGCTACGATGTCGGCCGCATCGCCGATGCCGTGCGCGGCGCCGACGTGATCGCGCTGCAGGAGGTCTCGCGCAACAACCCCAACAATGGCGGCCGCGACATGGTGGCCGAGCTCGGCGAGGCGCTGCCCGAATACTTTGCTGTCTACGGCAGCAATTTCGAAGCCAATGTCGGCTCGCGCCTGGAAAACGGCCGCGCAATCACCACCACCTTCCAACTCGGCAACATGGTGCTGTCGAAAACGCCCGTTCACCTGTCGCGCAATCTCCTCTTGCCGCGCAGCCGCAGTTTCGAAGTGATGAATTTCCAGCGCGGCGCGCTGGAGGCGCTGATCGAAACGCCGCTTGGCTTCGTCCGCTTCTATTCCACCCATCTCGACCATCGCAGCCCGGTCGAACGCGCCAGCCAGATCCGGTTTCTGCGCCAGCGCCTGTTGCACTATGCGATCGAGGGCGGCGCGCTGTCGGGCGTCGCCGAAGTCGGCCTGCCGGACCTGCCTAGTCCCGAAGGCTTCGTCGTCATGGGCGACTTCAACATGCTGGCCGGATCGCCGGAATATGTCGAATTCGCCGGCCGCCTGGATCACGAATTCGGCATGCCGGTGACCGCCGATCTTGCCGTCGATGCCGCCCAGCGCCTTGCCGCCGCAGGCGCCGACCTCGTCACCTGGATCGACCCCAAGCGGCCTGATGACGCCAGCCGCCACAAATGCATCGACTATGTCTTCACCAGCGCCTCGCTGGCCAAATCGCTCAAGCGCCTGTGGGTCGACCGGCAAGCAGTCGGTTCGGACCACCTGCCGGTCTGGGTAGAGATGGCCTGACCCAAGTTTGGTCCGCAATCCTTCGCGCCTAGGCGTGTTGAGATTCAGGTCAGGCCGCGCCGAGAGTGGTGGCTTCCGAGAACCGGAGCGGAGCGTACTTAAGTACGTGAGCACCGGAAGCGCAGGAAGCCACCATTCGCAGGCCGGCCTCACCTGAAGATCGACATGCCTAGAAATGGACCCAGTTCCGCAGGCTGGTCCAGGTCCTGCGATCGAGACGGTAACGCTCGACCGGCACCTGGCCGGCGACGATCGAGTTCAGCATGCCCTGGCCGGCATACTGGAAGCCGCATTTGTGGATGACCCGGCGCGAGGCCGGATTGATGACCCGCGTCGAGGCATGCAGCACCTGGATCGGCGTCTTCTGGAAGGCGAGATCGACCAGCGCATGTGCGGCCTCCGTCGCATAGCCGCGCTTCCAGTAGGGCTCGCCGATCCAGTAGCCGAGCTCCAGCCCGCGATCGGTGGTGTTGAGGCCGGCGCAGCCGACGAAGGTTTCGGTGCCGGCCAGGGTCAGGGCATAGGCAATGCCGGCCCGGCGCGATGCCGTCATCGCAAGGAAGGCGCGTGCTTCGGCCTCGCCATAGGGATGCGGCATGCGGGCCAGCATTTCGGCAACATGGCGGTTGTCGGCGAGCACCACCAGCTGTTCGATATCGCTTTCGCGCGGCGCCCGCAGCACCAGCCGCTCGGTCACCAGGACCGGACAATCTATCGCGTAACTTTCACCGTCTGTGTCTTCCGCTTCGGCAACCATGTCAGTCCTCCAGGCACAAGAAAAAGGGGAGATGGAAACCCATCTCCCCTGATCCATTTGCTGGCTTGGCCAGACACCGGTTCCCGAGATGGGTGCCGGTGTTCTCGTGCGGAACCGGCTACTCCGCGGCCTTGCTCATCGGGTTCACCGATACGTAGGTTCGGCCATTGGCTTTTTTGTTGAAGGTGACTGCGCCGGCTTCGAGCGCAAACAGCGTGTGATCCGTGCCAATGCCGACATTGGTGCCGGGATGCCACGTCGTGCCGCGCTGACGAACAATGATGTTGCCAGGAATCACGGCTTCGCCGCCGAATTTTTTCACGCCGAGCCGCTTGGAATGGGAGTCGCGACCATTGCGCGACGAACCGCCAGCTTTCTTGTGTGCCATCTCACTAACTCCGATGCGCCGCTAGGCGCTTAAAAGGTCTTATGAACGCGTTCGCGTTCCGTTTCAAGTCCGAACCGACGACGATCGCGCCGGCCCGCTTTACTTCTTCGCCAGTTCCTTGGCCTGCTCGCGCCAGTCCGTGATCTGGTCGGTGCTGAACGGCATATGCTCGTCGATCCTGGCGATATCCTTGTCGGACAGCTTGGCGATCTGAGCGAAGGTCGTGATGCCCTGTTCGTTCAACTGGCCGGCCGCGACCGGGCCGATACCCTTGATCACGGTCAGATCGTCCGGCTCGCCCTTCGGCGTCTTGAACAGCGGCGCAGCGGTTTCGCTTGCCTTGACTTCGGTTTCCTTCGGCGCAGCCTCTGCCTTGGCTTCCTTCTTCGGCGCGGCTTCAGCCTTGGCCTCGGCCTTTGCAGCAATTTCGGCCTTCGCCTCGGTCTTGGCCGCGGCCTTCTTCGTCGGCTTGGCGCCATCCAGCAGGATCTCGGCGATCCGCACGGTGGTCAGAAGCTGGCGATGGCCGATCTTGCGGCGCGAATTCTGCCGGCGGCGCTTCTTGAAGGCGATGACGGTGCGGTTCTTGCCCTGTTCGACGACTTCGGCGGTGACCAAAGCGCCGTCGACGAACGGCGCGCCGAACGTGACATTCTCGCCTTCGCCATGCGCGAGAACGTGGCCGATCTCGACGATATCGCCGACCTGGCCTTCGACTTTTTCGATCTTCAGGAGATCGTTGGCGGCGACGCGATACTGCTTGCCGCCCGTTTTGATGACTGCGAACATTTTTTGCCTTTCGCTGTTCGGTCGGCCTTGACGAACCGCGTCAGGCGGTTCGGCCGTCTTTTTGTCAGTCTGCGGGTTCAAAAAGCAAGCGGCGCGGAAGAGCCCTCCACGCCGATTGCGCGCTGTCCCTAACCGAAGGTGCGGCGCGAGTCAAGGCAAACGGCCGAAAGCAAGACGGCGCCGTTGGCACAGGCGGCGGAAGTGTCGAAGAACGAGCCATACGGCCCGCAGAGAAGCCTGATATCAGGCAGATTGGCCCTTGTAACCCGTCCGTCCAGCCGTTATCTAGTGCGCCGCGCCGGCAACGGCGGACCATGACCGCGGAGAGGTGGCAGAGTGGTCGAATGCACCGCACTCGAAATGCGGCATGGGTGCAAGCCCATCGGGGGTTCGAATCCCTCCCTCTCCGCCATACGATATTGTTTACATTGATAAAAATCAAAGAATAGGTTGCGCGCCCGCCATAAAGCCCGCCTACCGAAAACGGCGTATTCGCGGCACGTGAACTTACGACACAAATATGCGGGTTCATGCTTCGACCTGGTAGATGGCAGAGATCAACTTCGGCCTCGCTAAGCGAAGTCGTGGGGTAGCGACAGCGGAATCAGGATACGCGACTAGCACGCCGAGCCGGGTCAACCTCCCGTCGGGAAGTACCGATCGGTGCGGACCCAAGCGGATTCACGCTTGTCGGCGGACGCCGGCGGTGGCGGTCAGCACCCGAGCAGGCTCCCCATTGTTGACGTCCGCTGCGCATCTGCGGCGACCGTCGCCATGTCCTCTGCTCCCGGGTTGACGGTGGTGTAGACGAGGAGCACTCTCGAGTGTCAGCAGATGTGGTCAGGTTGAGTGTCGGCGAGTAGCAGAGGTCCAGCAACAATGACTTTGAGGCGAACCAGAGCTTGCGCCGCATCCGGCTTGGTTCTAGCGGTTTGCACTGTGTTTGCTTGGCAGAACGCCACTGCTGCTCACAATTGCCACGCAGCCCCGACGCCTGGCGTCAATTGGCACGAGTGTGACAAGAAGCTTCTCATCCTAGAAGGACAGGACCTGAGCGGGGCGAACCTGTTCGGTGTTGATTTCACTTCGACCGACCTCAGGAACAGCAATCTCCTTGCGGCAAATCTTGAGAAGGCAACGCTCGTGCGTGCTTCCCTGGCCGACTCGACCGCCAAAGGCGCCCGGTTCGACAGAATCGAGGCCTACAGGACCGACTTCAGCCGTATGGACGCGCAGGGCGCGGTGTTTGCGAGCGCGGAAATGCAGCGCTCGAATTTCCAGGACGCCAATCTGACCAACGTTGATTTCACAAAGGCAGAATTGGGGCGTGCGCAGTTCCATGACGCCGATATCAGCGGCAGCCGCTTCTCGTTTGCCAATCTCGCACGGGCGGACTTCCGAGGAGCGACGTTTACCGCGCCGATAGACTTAGACCGCGCCTTTTTCTTTCTGACCCGTATCGAGGGCGTCGACCTTTCCAATTCGGCGGGTCTGTCCCAGTGGCAGCTCAACATGGCTTGCGGAGACGCCCGAACCGAGTTGCCTTCTGGCTTGACGAGGCCTGAAGATTGGCCCTGTCAATTCCAGCAGGAATAGTTGTCGGCAAGCGAACTGCGGCAATGCTGCACCCGACAGGATTCGAACCTTTCGGCAAGCCGCCTAACCGCCATCGTCAGACTCGGTGATGTCGAGCCTTTGACCGGCCAGCACGGTGATCTTCTTCCCGTGCATGAAGATGCAGCAGCAGCGGTGGTGAACCTGTCCGACGGCCCCTCCTCTAGCTGCGATTGATGAATCCTCCTCATGACGACATGCGGATTTTGCCGCCTAATCGATCGCCGGCGTCGTCGCTATTCTATTTGCACATTCGCAACACTGCCGCGCATGCCGAGGAATGGGCATGGCCCGGCAGGCCTGCGACAGTTCAGGACGATCAAAGGAGACAGGCATGAACAGACAGATCGGAATCGAGAACACGGCGCAACCGCAGTCCGGTGTCGACTTTGGCCGGCGTGATCTCCTGAAGCTGACCGGCGCCGGCGTTGCCGCGCTCGGTGCGGCGTCGCTCTTCAACATCCCATTCGCAAAGGCTCAAGACATGTCAAACGGCGCCAACAATTTTTACACCAGCGATAAGGTGACGCTCGAAAAGATCGCCTTCAAAAGCCAATACGAGATGAACATCGCGGGCAATCTGTTCATTCCCAACAACCTCGACCGCAATGCGCGCCATCCGGCGCTCGTCGTCGGGCATCCGATGGGTGCGGTGAAGGAGCAGAGCGCAAATCTTTATGCCACCAAGATGGCCGAACAGGGCTTCGTCGCCATGTCCATAGACCTGCCGTTCTGGGGCGAAAGCGAGGGCGAGGCCCGCCAGATCGTTTCGCCTGACGTCTACGCCGAAGCGTTCAGCGCCGCCGTCGATTTCCTGGGCACGCGGCCATTCGTCGACAGAAACCGCATCGGCGCGATCGGCGTCTGCGGCAGCGGCAGTTTCGTCATCAGCGCGGCCAAGATCGACCCGCGGATGCGCGCCGTCGCGACCGTCAGCATGTACGACATGGGGGCCGCCAATCGCGACGCGCTCAATCATTCGCTGAGCATCGAGCAGCGCAAGCAGATCATTGCTGCAGCTGCCGAGCAGCGCTGGGGCGAGTTTGAAGGCGGCGCGGTCGAATATACCGGCGGCACCGTGCATGAGCTGACCGCCGACACCCATCCCATCCAGCGGGAGTTCTATGACTTCTACCGCACGCCGCGGGGTGAATTCACGCCCGCAAGCGCAAACCCGCAGATCACCACGCATCCGACGCTGGCCAGCAATGTCAAGTTCATGAACTTTTACCCGTTCAACGACATCGAGACGATCTCGCCGCGCCCGATGCTGTTCATCGCCGGCGACCAGGCTCACTCGCGCGAGTTCAGCGAGGATGCCTACAAGCGAGCGGCCGAGCCGAAGGAGCTTGTGTGGGTTGCCGGCGCCGGGCACGTCGATCTCTACGATCGCGTCGACCTGATCCCGTTCGACAAGCTGACCAGCTTCTTCAATCAGCACCTCTCCGCGTGAGCGGCGCGATGGAGCCTGTACCGGCGGAACAGGCTCCATCAGCATTGATCGGGAGATACGACCGCATGCTGAAACTATTGCTGAGCGCCGCTGTTATCGCAATCGCAACGGTTGGACCTGCCATGGCTCAAGAACGCATTCGCATCTCTTCGGATTGGGGCGAGGTCACAGCCGATCTCGCCGACAACGAAGCCGGAAAATCTCTGGCGCAGATGCTGCCGCTTACGATCGAGATGTCCGACCATCTGCGCCAGGAAAAGACCGGCAACCTGCCTTCCGCCCTGCCGGAGCTGGCGCGGCAGCGCGACTTCTCAGTCGGCACGCTTGGGCTGTGGAGTTCCGATCATTTCGTGATCTACTATCGCAGCGGTCGCGTCCCGGCGCCTGGCATCATTGTGCTCGGACAGGTCACTGGCGACGCCTCGATCTTTGATCGCCCCGGCCCCGTCACTGTCCGCGTCGAACGCGCCGACTGAACCTGGGCAATCCGCTCGCAACTCGTCGCCGGAGGGCGAGTCGGATCTGCCGCTAAATGAAGTCTCTGTGTTCGCCTTCGTTTATCCGGTACAATTGAGTCCCGGCTATTAAAAGGATTCATGAGTGTCGCGGCAGAATGTCAACGATCTGCTCGCGTTCCTGGCTGTTGCTCGGGAGCGCAGCTTTACGCGCGCCGCAGCCCGGTTCGGCATATCGCAGTCGGCGCTAAGCCACACTATCCGTCAACTCGAAGCGCGCCTTGGCGTTCGCCTGCTCACCCGCACGACGCGCGCGGTGGCTCCCACGGAAGCGGGAGAGAGGCTCTTGCAGCGGATTGGGCCGCACTTTGACCAGATCGAAATCGAGGTCGATGCACTGAACGAGCTGAGAGAAAAGCCCGCCGGAACCATCCGGCTTTCAGCGTCTGATTATGCAATCAGCAGCGTCCTTTGGCCCAAGCTGAAACGCTTTCTGCCGAAATATCCCGATATCAGGGTCGAACTTCTGCTTGACAACGGCCTCACCGACATCGTGACGGAGCGTTTTGACGCCGGGATCCGCATGGGCGAGCAGCTTGCGAAAGACATGATCTCCGCTCGCATCGGACCGGATTTCCGTTTCGCGGTCGTCGGCGAAAAATCCTACTTTGCCGAGCATCCCGCGCCGGAGAAGCCGCAGGATCTCGTGCAGCACAATTGCATCAACTACCGTTTTCCGACGTCCGGGGCGCTTTATGTGTGGGAGTTCGAGGAGGACGGCCGCGAGATCAAAATTCGCGTCGAAGGGCAACTCGTCTTCAACAACATCTTTCATGTCCTGGACGCCGCGCTGGCCGGCCGCGGCCTCGGCTATGTTCCGGAAGAAATTGCCCTTCCTCACATCGCCAAAGGTCGGCTGGCGCGGGTCCTGGAAGGCTGGTCGCCCTATTGGGACGGCTACCATCTCTATTATCCGAGCCGCCGGCAATCCTCGCCTGCTTTCGTCGCCCTGGTCGATGCGCTGCGCCATCGCGAATAACTGTCGATGGCGCGGGCTTCGACGTTCTTGCCACTGAAAGCCACGCAACGAAGGGCGACGCCGTCTTTGCATCAAGGCTCGCAAGAGGACGTGAACGGCCGAGGCCGCAGCGTTTCGGTCAGGGCTGCTGTATCGCCGCGAGCTTCCAGTCGCCGCCGTTCTGGCGCGTGAAGGTCCACAGTTCGGTTGTTTCCGCCGGCCGATCGGCTTGCCCGCCGACGATCTTGCCGCTGGCGCGATCGCGCATCACGTCAAGAGACTCGTAGCGCAAGGCAGCCGTCGCGTAATCGCGACCATCTTCCCGCCAGCTCTCGGCAATATCGGCCTCCAGCAGGCTGACGTTCGACACCTCGTTCCTGACGCCGTTCTTGGCATTGTCGGCAAGTTCTTCGGACAGGTACGACACCATCTCGGGGGTCGCCAGCCGCCGCAAGCCGGCATGGTCTTCACGCCCGAACGCTTCCTGAACCTCGGTCAACCGCTGCTGGAATATGTCGAGGTCGGCCTGCGTCATCGTAATTTGATCGTTGGCTGGAGCCGTCCGGCCAAAGCCAGAGCCGATGCCCGGAATGGGGAAAGACGAGACATTGTCCGCCTCGCGCTTGGCTGCCGCGTTTCGCCCAAAACTGTCCATGCCCTGGGGAACGCCGGCCATGGCAGGCGCCTGGTTGCGTGCCGATTGCGACCGAAAAAAGCGGATGATCAGCATGATCGCGCCGCCGATCAGCAGCCCTTGCAGCAGCAGGCCCAACATGCCGGCCAAGCCGCCGAAGCCCTGGCCCAGGAGAAGTCCGATCAGACCGCCAAGCAGCAGGCCGCGCATCATCGAACCGCCGAGGCCGCTGAACATCCCTGGTCGTTGGGCTGCCGGCGTCTGGCGGGCCGCGTTGTTCGTTGCGGCATTGGGTGTCATCGAGCGCTCGACCGGCGCGGCCGGCTGTGGCGCCGTCCTGGTCGGCGGGACCGACTGGAAAGTGCGCGTGCCGCGGCTGCCAAAACTGCCGCCACGCCGCGCCTCGGCGTAATCGGCCGTGACCATGGAAAAAGCCAAAAACAGTCCTGCAAACAAAACGGCAAACCGGCTCGAACGCGAAATCATCATGGCAAATCCTCAAGCGACACTCTGGCGCTATATGGGGTGCGCCGATCGAAATATCAGTGGCCGCAGCTCCCGTACCTGGCAATTGAGGAGAATTCCAGGGCCGCCACAAATTCAGGCAAAGCAGCCGACCGTGATCCTTCTGCCAGCTTGTGCGTTGTCGCCTGAGGCACACCGAGGAGACAAACGGTGTTTGCAGGTTTCAGGGTCACCAGCTTGCAACTGGAGGACACGACCATTTTCGCAAGGGTCGGCGGAACCGGCCCGCCGCTGCTGCTGCTTCATGGTTTTCCCGAAACGCATCTGATGTGGAGGGATATCGCCGTAGCCTTGGCGCCCCGCTTTACGGTGATCGCCGCCGATCTTCGAGGCTATGGGCAAAGCGGCTGCCCGGTCTCCTCTGCCGATCATAGCCCATACGCCAAGCGCGCCATGGCCGGCGACATGGTTCAAGTCATGCAGCAGCTGGGGTTTGAGCAGTTCATGGTAGCCGGACATGATCGTGGCGGGCGGGTCGCCTATCGTCTGGCACTTGATCACCCAGATGAAATCTCCAAGGTCGCGGTCCTCGACGTCATCCCGACCGCCGCCGCGTGGGACAGGGCGGACGCCAGACTGACTCTCGGCTTCTGGCCTTGGAGCCTTCTTGCGCAACCGGAGCCGCTGCCGGAGCGACTGTTAGGCGCGGCGCCCGATGCCATCGTTGACAACGCGATAGTGCAGTGGGGATCGCCGGCAGAAATGTTCTCTGCAGAGGTCAGGGATGCCTATGTCGAGGCGCTTCGTGATCCCGTTCATATTCATGCGATCTGCGAAGAGTATCGGGCCGCTGCCACGATCGATCGTGAACATGACGCGCTGGACCAGACAAACGGTCGTCGCATCAAGTGTCCGCTCCTGGCACTGTGGAGTAGCCAAGGCGGCCTCGAGACCTGGTATGCGGAGGAAGGCGGCCCGCTGACTATTTGGAGGAAATGGGCCGACAGAGTTGAAGGAGGTGCCGTTCCGGGCGGGCACTTCTTTCCAGAAGAGCACCCTCGCCAGACCGCAGCGGCTCTCTCGAAATTCTTCGAGGATGAATAGGGGAATGACGCCCAGGGCAGAGTATTGTAGAGCTTCACATGCTTCAATTATGCAAAAACCTCGGGAATGCTCGGCGGTTCGGGATCAAGGATTTCTCTGGTATTCGCCCGTCCGGCGTCAAATCTGCTGAGAAAAATGAAAGTCATCGCGCCAGCCACGCCTCTGACATGCAGCCTCGCCATCGCCCTTCTCGGAGGTTGCGCATCGGCTTTCCACGCGTCCTTTGACCCCGCGAAATACGACAGTATGAGTTGCGTCGAACTCAACGTGACCGTTGGCGAAGTCGCCAAGGAGCTGTCGGCGACAGCGATCACCCGGGGCAAAGTCGCGAAGACCAACATTCCGAACTGGCTATGGGGCGCCCGGCGCGTCGCCACTACCGTCACTGCCCGCCAGAGCGCGAGAATCGAGCGTTTGCGGCAGCAGCAGGCGGCGATCGCAGCGGCGAGACGAAGCAAGTGCTGAGGCGGCGCCGGCGTCAGAGCCTGCAGCCGAAGATCGAAAAAAGATCAATTTCACAGAGGCTCGACAGCTCCGTAAACTCGGTCATCCTCACCGTCACGGCTTCAGTCTCGGCGACACGGCCAAGCCGAGGAAAACGATAACGGCCTGATTGAGGCGCAGGATGTCCGCGTCGTCCAACCGCCCGATATATGCGCCGATCCTGGACTTCGGGACCGTGGTGATCTTGTCCACCATCAGTCGGCAGACGGCGAGCAGTCCGTTGCGCTCATTCGGCTCGACGGCCAGACGGAACAACGGCGCGTCCGTCTCGTCGGTCGTGCAGCCGCAGATGGTGATCGAATCCGTCGCATCGAAACTGTCATCCTGGATGATGACGACAGGACGCGGTTTGCCGGCGTAATCCTTGCCGCCGGCGACCGTCCAGATATCGCCACGCTTCATTCATCACCCCAATCCGAAATCACGTCGATGAATGCCTGATCCTCGCGTGCATGGGCGCTTGCCGCGACCGCCAGCGACTGGCGATGCGCTTCCGAACGGAAGGCCGGCGCACGCACGTCCGGCACCCAGATCTGTATCGGGCGCAGACCTTGCCGGCGCAGACGTTCACGGTGCTCTCGCACCTTCATGCCTGACGACTTAGGCTTCGATGCCGAGGCCATGACAATTCTCCCCGCTAATAGTTACATGTAACCTAGCGCAGAGGGAGAGCTTTGACCAGTCCTCATCGGGAAAGCCACACCGGGGGCTACGACAACGGCCGTGACTCCGTCCCAAATTATCCTATTGGCTTCAGCCGTCGATGAAGCTTCCCTTGCGGCTATGCCGTTCGCGGATCGCCTGCAGCCGGCGGGCGAAGTCGCGAATCGTCCGAAGCTCGTGGCGGTGATCCGCGCCCGTGTCGACAAACCGCGCAAGAGCTGGCGATCAGCTTCACTGAGCGGATGGTCGACCGCCTGAAACTCGTAATATTGGTATTCGCTCATCTTCGCTCGTTTCTGTAATGGCCGACGCCGACACCGCCAGCAGGCCGGCGGACGTCACGGATCAATGTCTCGCAGGCCGCGACGAATGCTTTTCCCGCTCGTCGGCCACGGCCAGCCTTCCACCTTTGCGTTGCAGATTTATATGCGGGTAGCGATATTCTGCCGATTCACGGGAGAGCAGCAACCATGAAACCGGACCAGCGGGCAAGGAAATGGATCGCCAAGAAGGCCAAGCTGGGCGTGCGCAGTTTTCCCGTCGGCACCATTGCCTTCTATGGCCCCGACAACCTCCGCGCCACGAAAGTGGCGGTGGGTATCATCCCCGCCCCTCAATCCGAGACGACGGACCTGCGTCGCTGGTTTGTCGAGACCGGTGATGTGCGGAAAAGCGATACGATCTTCGCCGAGATCGCCGCGTTTTTGCGCAGGCATGGGGTGCATTCCGTAGCGATGGCAGACGGAATTCTAGGCTGCCCGCACGAGGAGGGAATCGACTATCCGGAAGGCAGCGCTTGCCCCGACTGCCCGTACTGGGCAGGCCGAGATCGTTGGACCGGCGAACTCGACAAGAACTGATGCCCGACAGGTGAACACGTGGGCCATAGCGCAGACGCAGGACTTTCATTCGGCACGGTCCATCGTCAGCGTGGTGAGGTGAATACCCTCAGACCGACACCGCGGATTGGTGCGCAGCGATTGCGCCGAGGAAGGTCTCGCCGAATTCCCTGAGCTTTGCGGCACCGACGCCATTGACTGCTGCGAAATCGTCGAGATCGCGCGGGCAGCGTTCGGCCATATCGATCAGCGTGCGATCGGAGAAGATGACGAAGGCCGGCACCTGGCGCTCCCGGGCGAGACGCAGCCGAACCGCCTTGAGCGTCGCCAAAAGCGCGGTATCCAGGTCTTCCGTGCCCGCGGCAGCATCGGCGCGTGCCTTGGCTCGTGCCGCGCGGTTCCGCATCTCGACGCGATACCGGAACGCGCCTTGGCCACGGGCCAGCTCACGGCCTTTTTCGGCGATGGCAAGGCCGCCATGGCCGCCTGAGTCCAAAGTCAGAAACCCTCCCGCGACGAGTTGGCGGATCAGCGAAAGCCAGACATCCTTCCTGTGCGCCACACCGGTGCCGAAGCTGGCAAGCCTGTGGTGATTTCTGGCCAGGACCTTATCGCTTTCATGGCCGAGCAGAACATCGACGATGTGGCCAGCACCAAAGCGCTCGCCGGTCTGCGCGATGGCCGCGAGGATGATCCGAGCCTCTGCCTCGCCATCCGCATGCGGGGTCTGGTCGAGGCAGTTGTCGCAATGGCCGCAAGGCGCAGCATGTTCGCCGAAATAGCCAAGCAGGATCTCGCGACGGCACTGGGCGGTTTCACAATAGCCGATCAGCGTATCGAGCCGGCCATGCGCGCGTCTTTTGTGCTCTGCCGGCGCGTCCTCGTCGTCGATGAAAAGCCGCCGCATGCGAATGTCGCCGAGACCGAACAGCATATGTGCCTCGGCAGCCCGCCCGTCGCGGCCGGCGCGGCCGATCTCCTGATAATAGGCTTCGAGGCTGCCCGGCAGGTCGGTGTGGAAGACATAGGCTACATCAGGCTTGTCGATCCCCATGCCGAAGGCGATGGTCGCCACCATCACCACGCCGGACAAGGTCATGAATGCGTTTTGATTCGCTTCACGCGCGTCCTTGCTCATGCCGGCATGATAGGCGAGCGCGCGCACGCCGCTCTTCTCGAGGAACGCCGCCATATCCTCGGTTTTCTTGCGCGACAGGCAATAGACGATGCCGCTGCGGCCGGCATGACGCTGCACGAAGCTCAGCAATTGGCGCTTGCTGTCCTGCTTGGGCTCTATGCCAAGCTTGATGTTAGGCCGGTCGAAACCCAGCACCAGGGTTTCGACGCGCCCGGCGAACAGCTGTGCAGCGATATCGGTGCGCGTCGCCTCGTCCGCTGTCGCCGTCAGCGCAATGATCGGCACATCGGGGAAAATGTCGCGCAGCCGCGACAACTCTTCATATTCGCGCCGAAACGCCGGGCCCCACTGGGAGATGCAATGCGCCTCGTCGACGGCGATCAGCCGGATGTCGAGCCTGGCCAGCGCCTCGAGCATCCGCGCCGTCATCAGCCGTTCCGGCGCAAGATAGAGCAGGCGCGTCTGGCCCGCCGCAACGCGGCGCCAGGCGGCGACATTGGCATCGCGGTCAAGTGAGGAATTGATCGTATCGGCGGCTACCCCGGCAAGGCGCAATGCGGCGACCTGGTCCTGCATCAGCGCCACCAGCGGCGAAACGACAATGGTGAGACCGCCCAGGACCAGCGCCGGGACCTGGTAGCAGAGCGATTTGCCGGCGCCGGTCGGCATCACGGCCAGCACATGGCGCCCAGCCAGCAGCGCCTCCGTCACAGCATCCTGGCCGGGACGAAAATCGTCGAAGCCGAACACGTCCTTCAGGACGCGCCGCTTGGGATCCGCCGCCGGGACGCTCGCCGCCGCTGCCTGCATCAGGGAATTTCTATCCACGGCGCCGCCCGAAATGGCTGTGTGGAACGGCCAGGTGCAGCGGCGACGTGACCTGCCCTACCTCCCTGGCGAATCGTCGGGTGACCGCCCGGACAGCCGATTCGAACATTCGAACGCTCCTCAACTCCTGTCTCCGTCGGCACCGTCTGAAAAGGTACCCCCCTCATTGGCGGATATGCGAGCCTGATTCCAGCCTCTATTCGATTTGGCTGTGAATATCGCGCAACGGCTCGGGCCGATTAATCCTATCTTCACCATGATTCGGCAGGCTGAGGTCCTGCGGTGATGTTTTGAGTACCGCGGCGCCACAAGCGCCCAGGCAACACGCCCGCGTCTCTCCGGAGGCGCGGGCTTTTTCGTTTGCGGAATACTTTAGAAGGGAGTGGAAACAGGCGGTCCCTGGGCTTCAAACCGGACACACGCTGCGACGCAATGATCGTTCAGTCTCTCCGCAGCTCAGTCGAGGAAATCGGCGCGGTGCGGTGTAAAACTGTCGATGAGGCGGCCGGCCTCGAGCGCCTTGACGCCGTGAACCAGATTGGAAGGGACGATGAAGCTGCTTCCCGTTTCCATGATCTCGGTGGTGCCGTCGATGGTGACCTCGAAGCGGCCTTCAGCGACATAGCTCGCCTGGACATGCGGGTGCGAATGCAGCGCGCCGATACCGCCCTTGTCGAAACCGAACTCGACCATCATCAATTCGTCCGTGTGCAGCAGCACACGCCTGCGGTTGCCATCCGGGGTCGGCGTCCACGCGCCCTCGCCGGCATGCGAAAAAATCTTCGTTCCGGTCATCGCCACATCCTCATCATGGCATGCTCCTCATCGCGCCAGCCAGCCGCCGTCCACCGGCACCACCGCGCCATGCATGTAGTTTGATGCCGGCGCCAGCAGGAAGACGGCCGCGTCGCCGATGTCTTCCGGCCCGCCCCAGCGCCCGGCTGGAATGCGTGCCAGAATGGCCGTGCTGCGGTCTGGGTCGGCACGAAGCGCCTCGGTGTTGTTGGTTTCGATGTAACCGGGCGCAATGCTGTTGACGTTGATGCCTTTCGAGGCCCATTCGCAGGCGAGCAACCGGGTGATGCCGAGCACGCCGTGTTTCGAGGCGGTATAGGAGGCGACGCGGATGCCGCCCTGAAAACTCAGCACCGAAGCGATGTTGACGATCTTGCCGCGCCGTCCGGGATCGGCAAGCACGCGCCGGGCAAAGCTCTGGCTGAGAAAAAACACCGTCTTCAGGTTGACGTCCATGACGTCGTCCCAATCGGCTTGCCCCAAATCGACAGCGTCGGCGCGCCGGATGATCCCGGCATTGTTGACCAGCCCGTCGAGCGGCCCGGTTTCGTCCCAGACGCGGTCGAGCATCGCCTGGGCGGCGGCGTGGTCGGCAAGATCGCAGCGCACCGCCTCGAAGCCGCCGCCCGCAGCAGCGATCCTTTCCGCGGTCTCATCCATTGCAGAGCGGCCGACCCCGACCACCGCACCGCCGGCGCGCGCGATCGACAGGGCGATGCCTTGGCCGATTCCGGTGTTGGCGCCGGTGACGAGAATGCGCTTGCCGGCCAAGCTGAATGCGGAGAGGCCGCTCACCGCAGCTCTTCCATCGCTACCGGATCGACATCCGTATAGTCGACATTGTCGCCGGCCATCGCCCAGATGAACGCGTAGTTGGAGGTGCCGGCGCCCGAATGGATCGACCAACCCGGCGACAGCACCGCTTCCTCGTTGCGCATGACGAGATGGCGTGTCTCGTCCGGTTCGCCCATGAAATGGAACACCCGCGCCGCCTCCGGCAGGTCGAAATAGAGATAGGCCTCCATGCGCCGGTCATGCACATGGCACGGCATGGTGTTCCAGACCGAGCCTGGGGCGAGCTGGGTCATGCCGACGACGAGCTGGCAGGTCTTCACACCCTCGGCATGGATGAACTGGAAGATCGAGCGCTCGTTGCAGGTCGCCTGACTGCCGAGGTCGAGCCGCTTGGCATCGCCGATGCGGATCAGCTGGCTGGGATGGCTCTGATGCGCCGGCGCGCTGAGCAGATAGAACTTGGCCGGCTCGGTCGGAGTGACTGAGGCGAACGACACCTCATCGGCGCCCATGCCGAGATACAGCATGTCGCGCGGCTGCATCTCGTAGGACTGGCCGCCGGCTTTGACGATGCCGGCGCCGCCGATGTTAACGGCGATCATCTCGCGGCGATCGAGAAGGTTTTTTGTTCCGGTCGGCTTGATCGCCTGCAGCGGAAGCGGTGTCCCGGCAGGCATGGCGCCGCCGACGATCATACGGTCGTAATGCGTATAGGTCAGGCCGATGCGGCCGAGCTGAAACAAGCCTTCGATCAGGAAATTGTGGCGGAGCTCGTCCGTCCCCATCGCCGCGGCGGTGACAGGGTCGATGGCGAAACGCGAGGTGAAGTCGGTGTGATTGTCAGTGTGATTCATTGCCGTCCCATTGGGCTGCCTCATTGGTCATTCGGTTGCCGCGGCCTTGACCGAATCGGCATAAAAAATCTGGCGTGCGTGTAGGCGCTCGCGATAGCGCTGCTGGCTGGCGCTGAGATGGGCGCGCATCGCTTCGCGCGCCGACTCAGCATCGCCTGATGTAATGGCGTTCAGGATCACCAGATGCTCGTCTTGCAGGCCGCGCTGATAGGCGTCGGATTGGGCGAGCTCGGTCGACCACGGCGATGTCACGTCGCAAGGAATGGCGCGCCGGCCGAGCACGTCGAGCATCTCGACATAGAACGGATTGTTGGTAGCGCTGGCGATGGCCCGGTGGAAGGCAAGGTCGGCCGGACCTGTCGGCTCGCTGTTCAAAAGCAGCCGCTCGAACTCGAAGAACGCCTCCTGGATCGCTGCTTCCTGCGCGGCGTTGCGACGGATAGCGGCGAGCCCAGCGGATTCGATCTCGATCGCCAACCTGACTTCGAGCACGTTGAGCGCAATCGAATCCTTGCTGCCGATGTCCGCGGCGAGCGTGCCGAACATCGTCGAGATATGCTCGGTGACGAAGACCCCGGCGCCCTGGCGCGGCTCGACCAGGCCGTCGGCGGCAAGCTTAGCCAGCGCTTCGCGGATGACGGTGCGGCTGACCCCGAAGGTTTCGGTCAGTTGGCCCTCGGTCGGCAGCTTTTGACCCGGCGGGATCTCGCCCGCCTGCAACTGCTTGCGAATCGCCGCGACTACGGTCTCCGACAGCTTGGGCTTGCGTTCGATCTTCAGGCTGATCGCCATATCCGATGCCATTGCCAACCCCTATTTGAAGACGCTCGGCAACCATAGCGAGATGGCCGGAATGTAGGTGACGAGCCCCAGCACCACGAGGCCGGCCCCATAGAACGGCCAGATCGAGCGCATCGCTTCCCAGACGGATATCTTGCCCACTGCGCACGCGACGAACTGCACTGCGCCCACCGGCGGGGTGTTCAGCCCGATGCCGAAATTGAGGATCATGATGACGCCGAAATGCACCGGATCGACGCCGTAGGCCTGCGCCACGGGCAGGAAGATCGGCGTGCAGATGATGATCGTCGGTCCCATGTCCATGAAGGTGCCGAGAAACAGCATCAAGAGGTTGAGCAGGAGCAGCACGACCAGCGGATCCTCCGAGATCGCATTCATCGAGGCTATCAGCGCTGCCGGCACTTTCAGGAAGGCCATCAGCCACGAGAACGCCGCTGCCATGCCGATGATGAGCAGCACCATGGCCGTGGTGCGCACGGCGCCATGGGTGGCATGAACGAAGCCTTCCCAGGTCATCTGCCGGTAAACCAGGACAGTCACGAGCAAGGCATAGATTACGGCGATGCAGGAACTCTCGGTGGCCGTAAAAACGCCCGATCGCACGCCGCCGAAGATGATCGCGATCAGCAGCAGGCCTGGCACCGCGACAGCCAAGAGATGCGCGACCGCGGCGAAGCCCGGAAACGGCTCGGTCGGATAGCCGCGCGAGCGCGCCACGAAGTAGGCGGTGATCATCAGTGCCAGGGCCAATAGCAGGCCCGGGATGATGCCGGCGGTGAACAGGTCGGCGATGGAGATCTTTCCGCCTGCCGAGATCGAGTAGATGATCATGTTGTGCGACGGCGGCAGCAGCAGCGCGATCAGCGCTGCCATCGAGGTGACGTTGACCGCGTAATCCGCTCCATAGCCACGCGCCTTCATCTGCGGGATCATCAAGCCGCCGACCGCCGCTGCCTCCGCCACCGCGGAGCCGGAAATGCCGCCGAACAGTGTAGCGGTGGCGATGTTGACCTGCCCGAGGCCGCCGCGCATGTGGCCGACGAGCGAGCCGGCGAAGGCAACGATCTTGCTGGCGATGCCGCCGCGCACCATCAGGTCGCCGGCGTAGATGAAAAACGGAATGGCCAGCAGGGAAAAGACGCTCATGCCGGAATTCAGGCGCTGGAACACGATGAGCGGCGGCAGGCCAATGTAGAGGACGGTGGCGAAGCTTGCGACGCCGAGGCAGAAAGCGATCGGCGTGCCGATGAGCATCAGAGCTGTGAAGACGCCGAAGAGTATCCAGAGTTCCATGGCGTCAGACCTTCACGTTGGCTGTATCGAGTTCGGCTGCGACTTCCGCCGGCGGCAATTCGTCGAGCGCATCGTCGATCGGCGCACCGGAGAGGCGAAGCACGATGCGCTCCAGCGTGAACAGCACGATGAGCGCGCCTCCCGCGACAAGCGGGACGTAGTCCCAGCCCCCCGATATGCCGAGCGACGGCAAGGTGGCGCCCCAGGTCAACGCGACCAGCTGGCTGCCGTACCAGATCATGCCGATGCCGAAGGCGAGCGCGACGAGGTCCGAGATCATCCTCAGCCAACGCTTGCCGCCTTTCGGCAGCACGTAGAGCAGGACGTCGAAGCCGAGGTGATAGTTCTCGCGCACCCCGACGGCAGCGCCGAGGAAAATGAACCAGCTCATCAGCATCACCGAGCCCTGCTCGGTCCAGCTCGGCGAGCGGTTCAGAATATAGCGGCCGAACACCTGCCAGGCGACGAAAGCGGTCATCAGCACCAGCCCGATGCCGGCGATCCACAGCGCCGCCGTGCTGACGCGCGACATCGCCCGCGCGATGCCGGACACGGGCGGTCTCTGTTCTTGGCTCGAGGTCACCGGTTCTCTCCGCAAAAGGATGGCGGCGCGGACAGTCCGCGCCGCCGCTTGATCACTGCACGGCCTTGATCGCCTCGACCATCGCCTTCAGTTTGTCGTCCTTGACGTGCTTTTCGTAGACCGGACCCATCGCGTCGATGAAGGGCTGCTTGTCCGGCATCGTGATCTTCGAACCGGCCGCCTCGACCTTGGCACGCGATTCCTTGACCTTGGCGGCCCACAGCTCACGCTGCTTGGCGACGCTTTCCTTGGCGGCGGCCTTGAAGATCGCCTGGTCTTCCGGCGTCAGCTTGTCCCAGCTCGACTTCGCCATGACGAAGGCTTCCGGCACCATCGTGTGCTCGTCGAGCGAATAGAACTTGGCGACTTCCGCATGCTTGGCGGTGTCGTAGCTCGGAAAATTGTTCTCCGCGCCGTCGATGACCCCGGTTTCGATCGCCGAATAGACCTCGCCATACGGCATCGGTGTCGCGTTGGCGCCAAGTGCCGCCACCATGTCGACGAAGATGTCGGACTGGATGACGCGGAATTTCATGCCGGCCATATCGGCGACAGAGTTGATCGGCTTCTTCGAATTGTAGAAGGAGCGCGCGCCGCCGTCATAAAAGGCGAGCAGCACCAGCCCGACCTGTTCGAACGCCGCCGCGATCTGGTCGCCGACCGGTCCGTCCATGACCTTGTGCATATGGTCTTCCGAGCGGAAGATGTAGGGCAGCGAGGGCACGGTGGTTTCGGGGATGAGTCCGTTGAACGGCGCCATCGAGACGCGGTTGAGGTCGATCACGCCCGAGCGCACCTGCTCGATCGTGTCCTTTTCCTCGCCGAGCTGCGCGGAATGATAGACATCGACCGAATAGCGGCCGGCCGTGCGCTCCTTCACAAGCTCGCCGAAATATTTGACCGCCTCGACCGTCGGATAGCCGTCCGGGTGCGTGTCGGACGAGCGCAGGACCGTCTGGGCGCTTGCCGTTCCGGCCATCAGTGCGGCGGCCAGTAGCGTAGCTCCCGCCAGTCTAGAAAAATGCAGCATTGGTTCCTCCCGTTTGAACGATGGCGGCGAGCGCCGTTAGAGCCGGTACGCCTTTTTCGCGAGCGTATAGGCAAGGTCCTGCGCCAGTTCGTGCGCCTCGTCCTCGCGGAGCCGGTGCTCGGCGACGAGACGCGCAAGAAAGGCGCAATCGACCCGACGCGCCACGTCATGGCGGGCCGGGATGGATGGAAAGGCGCGGGTGTCGTCGTTGAAGCCGACGGTGTTGTAGAAGCCGGCCGTCTCGGTGGTCATCTCGCGAAACCGGCGCATGCCCTCCGGGCTGTCGTGAAACCACCAGGCCGGCCCGAGCTTCAGCGCCGGATAAACGCCGGCGAGCGGCGCCAATTCGCGCGCATAGCTGGTCTCGTCGAGCGTGAAGAGGATGACGGTAAGGTCGCGCTCCAGGCCGACGCAATCGAGCAACGGCTTCAGCGCCGTCACATAGTCGGTTCGGGTCGGGATATCGAAACCCTTGTCCCTGCCGAACTTCTGAAAGACGGCAGGCGAATGATTGCGCCAGGAGCCGGGATGGATCTGCAGGACGAGCCCGTCGTCGCGGCTCATCTTGGCCATTTCGGTCAGCATCTGGGCGCGAAACAGTTTTCGCTCACGCTCGTCGTCCGAGCCCCGGCGGATGCGGTTGAACAGCTCCTGCGCGGCGGCATCCGACAGATTGGCGGTCTCCGCCGTCGGATGGCCGTGATCCGACGCGGTCGCGCCGAAACTCTTGAAGAAGGCCCTTCTCTGGCGATGCGCATCGAGATAGCCGGCCCATGTGCCGGTGTCGCAGCCGGTGATGTCGCCGAGCCGATCGAGATTGGCAGAAAAGTCTTCGAAGTCGGGATCGATGACGGCGTCCGGCCGGTAGGCGGTGACGACGCGGCCTTCCCAGCCGCTGTCGCGGATCATCTGGTGCCATCTGAGATCGTCGAGCGCGCCTTCGGTCGTCGCGATGACCTCGATGTTGAAGCGCTCGAACAGCGCTCGCGGGCGAAAATTCTCCCACTGCAGCAAGGTCGAGATCGTGTCGTAATGGCGGTCGGCGGTTGCGGCCGTCAGCGGCTCTTCGATGCCGAACAGATGGGCAAGCACGTGGTCGAACCACAGCCGCGTCGGCGTGCCGCGGAACAGATAATAATGCTCGGCGAAGCGCCGCCAGATCGTCCTGCCGTCGGTCTCCACCGGTGAGCCGTCGAGTGTTGGCACGCCGAGATCCTCGAGCCGGACACCCTGGCTGAACAGCATGCGGAAGATGTAATGGTCCGGCACAACAAGCAATTGCGCCGGGTCGGCAAATGGCTCGTTGAGGGCATACCAGCGCGGATCGGTGTGACCGTGTGGGCTGACGATCGGCAGATGATTGACAGCTGCGTAAAGATCGCGGGCGAGCGACAGCGGACGCGCCTCCGTCGGAAACAGCAGATCCGGATCGGTCAATGCGGCCACGTCGTTCCTCCCAACCCGGCCATCGGTAGGATCGGAAGGAAATAATGTCAACATACAAAAAATAGATTGTTGTATGATGACTTTAACGCGACGTCAGCCCATTGTGCGGGAACGAAACGGATGTTACGCCGCATGCCTGCCGCGCCCGGCACGAGCTCGATCAGACCCATCGCACGATGACAGACAGACGCCTTTCCAACAGCACGCGGCAGGCATTGCCGGCCTCAGTCGCGGTCCCTGGATACGACCGCAACCGAGTCGTGCCCGGCATCGTCCATCTCGGCGTCGGCGCATTCCACCGCGCCCATCAGGCAGCCTATGTCGACGACTGCCTGGCGGCGGGAGGGACGGATTGGGGTATTGTCGGCGTCTCGCTGCGCAGCGCCGACACACGCGACGCGCTGGCGCCGCAGGACGGACTTTACACGCTGGCGGTCAGGAGCAGCGACAGCGAAAGCCTGCGCGTCGTCGGCTCGATCCTATCGATGCTGGTGGCCCCGGAAGATCCTGGTGCGGTGCTGGCCGCGCTGACTGATCCGCGCACCGCCATCGTCACGCTGACGATCACCGAAAAAGCCTATCTCAGGGCGGCCGGTGGCGGCCTGGACACAGCCCATCCCGACATCGTCCACGATTTGGCCAACCCGCAAATGCCGCGAACGGCGCATGGTTTTCTGGCCGAATCGCTTGCGCGCCGCCGCGCCGCCGGTATCCAGCCATTCACCGTGCTGTGCTGCGACAATCTCCCGGCCAACGGCGCCACGCTGCACCGGCTGCTGGTCGAATTCGCCGGGTTGCGCGGCACCGATCTCGCCCGCCACATCGCCGACGAGGTGGCGTTTCCCTCGAGCATGGTCGATCGCATCGTGCCGGCGACCACCGATGCCGACCGGGCACGGATATCGGGCCAGCTCGGCGTCGAGGACGCCTGGCCTGTCATGACGGAGCCGTTCTGCCAATGGGTGATCGAAGACGATTTCCCGGCAGGCAGGCCGGACTGGGAAAGGTTCGGCGTCACCATGGTCGGTGATGTCGAGCCGTTCGAAGACATGAAGCTGCGCCTGCTCAACGGCTCGCATTCGGCTATCGCCTATCTCGGCCTGCTCAGCGGCCATGAGACAGTCGACCGCGCCTTCGCCGATCCGGCGATCCGGCAATTCGTCGACGGATTGTGGGCCGAGGCGATCACGACACTGCCGAAGGACGTTGGGCTCGATACGGCCGACTACACGGCCCAGCTCGCCAAGCGCTATTCGAACACCGCGCTCGCCCATCGGACGGCGCAGATCGCCAATGATGGCAGCCAGAAACTGCCCCAGCGCATCGTTGCCTCGGCCATGGAGCGGATGAGTGCCGGTGCCCCGCCCGCTTATCTGATGCTGGTGGTGGCCGCCTGGATTGCCGCTTGCGAGGCGCGCGGCAAAGCCTTGCCGGAAAGCCTTTTCACCGATCCGCTCGACTTGGCTTTGTCCGCACTCGACACTCGGCATCTGTCGCCCGGTGAAGCGGCGGTAGCGGTGTTCGATCTGGCCGGCTTCGCCAAGGATGGTACTGAGCGCCTGACGCTGATCGACCTCGCGGCCGCCCATCTCGAACGCCTGCGCCAGGGCGGCGTGGCTGCTGCTTTCACTGCGCTGGGGATAGTCAATAGAAGGCCATGAGGTCGGGCCGGGCGCCCACTTACCTTTTCCCCTTCTTGTGGGAGAAGCTGGCCGAGCGAAGCTCGGTCGGATGAGGGGTGTTCCCGAGAACACCGACGCCTCATTTCTTCCAACACCCCTCAACCGTCTTGGCGCTGCGCGCCAATCCACCTTTTCCCACAAGGGAGAAGGTAAGTGCGCGCCCCGCCCTCTATGCCGGCAAAATCGCGCCTTCGAGTGTGGTGAGCTGGCTAAGGAACTGCTCGGCCTTGCTGCGGGTCTCATCGTCCTTGGCGTCGGCGACGTCTTCCCTGGCTTCCTGGATGCGGCGGGCAAGATCGGCGCGGTCGATGTCGCCGACGGCTACCGCCGATTCGGCCAGCAATGTGCAGCCGGCCGGAACGATGTCGGCGAAGCCGCCGAACACGACGTAGCGCTCTGCCTTGCCTTCCGCGGTCTTCACCGTGACGACGCCCGGCTTGATCGTGGTCATGACCGGCGCGTGATGGGCCATGACGGTCATTTCGCCTTCGGCGCCCGGAATGACGACGGATTCGACCTGCTCAGAAACCAGCAGGCGCTCCGGCGAGACCAGTTCGAATTTGAAAGCTTCAGGCATGATCAATTTAGCGAGTAGCGAGTAGTGAGTAGCGAATAGACAAAAACGCTCGGCTCACATCGCCCCTATTCGCTACTCCCTATTCGCTATTCGCTTCTTTACGCCGCTTCGGCCGCCAGGCGCTGAGCCTTCTCGACCGCTTCTTCGATGCCGCCGACCATGTAGAAGGCGGCTTCCGGCAGGTGGTCGTAGTCGCCGTTGCAGAGGCCCTTGAAGCCCTTGATGGTGTCGGCGAGATCGACCAGCTTGCCTGGCGCACCGGTGAACACTTCGGCGACGAAGAAGGGTTGCGACAGGAAGCGCTCGATCTTGCGGGCGCGGGCCACCGTCTGCTTGTCCTCTTCCGACAGCTCGTCCATGCCCAGGATGGCGATGATGTCCTGCAGCGACTTGTAGCGCTGCAGGATCGACTGCACCTGGCGCGCCACCTGGTAGTGCTCTTCGCCGACGACCATCGGGTCGAGCATGCGCGAGGTCGAATCGAGCGGATCGACGGCCGGATAGATGCCCTTTTCCGAGATCGCGCGGTTGAGCACGGTCGTCGCGTCAAGGTGGGCGAACGAGGTCGCCGGCGCCGGGTCGGTCAGATCGTCGGCCGGCACGTAGATCGCCTGCACCGAGGTGATCGAGCCCTTGGTCGTCGTCGTGATGCGCTCCTGCAGCGCGCCCATGTCGGTGGCCAGCGTCGGCTGGTAGCCCACGGCCGAGGGAATACGGCCGAGCAGCGCCGACACTTCGGAGCCAGCCTGCGTGAAGCGGAAGATGTTGTCGACGAAGAACAGCACGTCCTGGCCCTGGTCGCGGAAATATTCGGCAACCGTCAGGCCGGTCAGGCCGACTCGGGCGCGCGCGCCCGGCGGCTCGTTCATCTGGCCGTAGACGAGCGCCGCCTTGGATCCTTCGCCGCCGCCCTTCTTGTTGACGCCGGACTCGATGAACTCATGATAGAGATCGTTGCCTTCGCGGGTGCGCTCGCCGACGCCGGCGAACACCGAGAAGCCGCCATGTGCCTTGGCGACGTTGTTGATCAGTTCCTGGATCAGCACCGTCTTGCCGACGCCGGCGCCGCCGAACAGGCCGATCTTGCCACCGCGGGCGTAGGGCGCAAGCAAATCGAGAACCTTGATGCCGGTGACCAGGATCTGCGCTTCCGTCGACTGCTCGACATAGGTCGGAGCCGGCTGGTGGATGGAGCGCATCTCGATGCCGTCGACCGGGCCTGCCTCGTCGACCGGCTCGCCGATGACGTTGATGATGCGGCCGAGCATGCCCGGACCGACCGGCACAGTGATCGGCGCGCCGGTGTCATAGACGTCCTGGCCGCGAACCAGACCTTCGGTCGAGTCCATGGCGATGCAGCGCACCGTGTTCTCGCCAAGGTGCTGGGCCACCTCGAGCACGAGGCGATTGCCGACGTTGGACGTTTCCAGCGCGTTCAGGATCGCCGGCAGATGTTCACCGAACTGCACGTCGACAACGGCGCCGATGACCTGGCGAACCTTGCCGGCCAAGCCAGTCTTGTTGATGGCAACGGTCGGTGCCTTCGCCGCGGCAGCCTTGGCGGGCGCTGCCGCCTTCTTGGCCGGAGCCGCCTTCGCTGCAGCTGCCGGAGCCTTTGCCGGTGCTGCCGCCTTCGCGGCGGTCTTCGGGGCCGCCTTTTCTGGGGTCGCTGCTTTCGCCATCGTCTTTACCCTTTTCGTCTCTTGTTTCTCACGCGATCCGCTCGAAGGTCGGAGACCTTCGTGGGAGCGCGCCTAGAGCGCCTCGGCGCCCGAAATGATTTCGATCAGTTCCTTGGTGATCTGCGCCTGCCGCTGGCGGTTGTAGGTGATCGACAATTTGTTGATCATGTCGCCGGCATTGCGCGTCGCATTGTCCATGGCGCTCATCTTGGCACCCATCTCGCCGGCCGCGTTTTCGAGCAGAGCGCGGAAAACCTGGACGGAGATGTTGCGCGGAATGAGGTCGGAGAGGATTTCGCCCGGCTCCGGCTCGTATTCATAGACGGCATTGCCGCCGTCCGTCGCCTCTGCGGCAGCGGAAGCCACGCCTGCCGGAATGATCTGCTGGGTCGTCGGAACCTGGCTGATCACCGACTTGAACTGCGAATAGAACAGCGTGCAGATGTCGAAGCCACCCTCGTTGAAGAGTTGGATGACTTTCTTGGCAATCGCGTCGGCATTGACGAAGCCGAGCGTCTTCACTTCGCGCAAGTCGACACGCTCGAGGATCAGCGCCGCGTGGTCGCGACGCAGGATGTCGAACCCCTTCTTGCCGACGCAGATGATCTTGACTTGCTTGCCGTCGGCCAGAAGCTTGCGGATGTGGTCGCGGGCAAGGCGCGCGATCTGTGAATTGAAGCCGCCGCACAGACCACGCTCGGCGGTGCAGACGACGAGCAGATGCACGTCGTCCTTGCCGGTGCCGGTCATCAGCGCCGGGGCCTCGCCGCCGCCGCCGATCGCCTGGGTGATGTTGGCCAGCACCGCGCCCATGCGCTCCGAATAGGGGCGCGCGGCTTCCGCCGCCTCCTGCGCGCGGCGCAGCTTCGCCGCGGCGACCATCTGCATCGCCTTGGTGATCTTCTGCGTCGCCTTGACCGAGGCGATACGGTTACGAAGGTCTTTTAATGAAGGCATGCTTCAAACCTGATCCCGTCCGTCCGGCTTCGTTCAAGCAAAGGTCTTGGCGAAGGTGTCGATCTCCGCCTTCAGCTTGGCGCGCAGATCGTCCGACAGTGCCTTCTCCTTGCGGATGCCGTCGAGCACCTCCTTGCCGGCCGAGCGCATATGGCTGAGCAAGCCATGCTCGAATTTGCTGACCTGATCGATTGCCAGCTTGTCGAGATAGCCATTGACGCCGGCGAAGATCACCGCGACCTGTTCTTCGACCCTGAGCGGCGAGAACTGCGGCTGCTTCAGCAGTTCGGTCAGGCGCGCACCGCGGTTGAGCAGGCGCTGCGTCGCGGCGTCGAGGTCGGAGCCGAACTGGGCGAAGGCCGCCATTTCGCGATACTGCGCGAGTTCGCCCTTGATCGAGCCAGCGACCTGCTTCATCGCCTTGATCTGCGCCGAGGAGCCGACGCGCGACACCGACAGGCCGACATTGACCGCCGGGCGGACGCCCTGGAAGAACAGATTGGTTTCCAGGAAGATCTGGCCGTCGGTGATCGAGATGACGTTGGTCGGGATATAGGCCGACACGTCGTTGGCCTGGGTCTCGATGATCGGCAGCGCCGTCAGCGAACCGCCGCCATTGTCGTCATTGAGCTTGGCAGCACGCTCCAGAAGGCGCGAATGCAGGTAGAAGACGTCGCCCGGATAGGCTTCGCGGCCGGGCGGGCGGCGCAGCAGCAGCGACATCTGGCGATAGGCGACGGCCTGCTTCGACAGATCGTCGTAGCTGATCAGCGCGTGCATGCCGTTGTCGCGGAAATATTCGCCCATCGTGCAGGCGGTGAACGGCGCCAGGAACTGCATCGGCGCCGGATCGGAAGCGGTGGCGGCGATGATGATCGAATAGTCGAGCGCGCCACGCTCTTCGAGAACTTTCGCGAACTGCGCGACGGTCGAGCGCTTCTGGCCGACGGCGACGTAGACGCAGTAGAGCTTTTCCTTCTCCGGCCCGTGCTCGTGCACCGATTTCTGGTTGAGCATCGTGTCGAGGATGATCGCGGTCTTGCCGGTCTGGCGGTCACCGATGACCAGCTCGCGCTGCCCGCGGCCGACCGGGATCAGCGCGTCGATGGCCTTGAGGCCTGTCGACATCGGCTCGTTCACCGATTTGCGCGGAATGATGCCGGGCGCCTTGACGTCGACGCGCTTGCGCTCGGTCGCCTGGATCGGGCCCTTGCCGTCGATCGGGTTGCCGAGCGCGTCGACGACGCGGCCGAGCAGGCCCATGCCGACCGGCGTGTCGACGATGGCGCCGGTGCGCTTGACGATATCGCCTTCCTTGATGTCGCGGTCGGCGCCGAAGATGACGACGCCGACATTGTCGGCTTCGAGATTGAGCGCCATGCCGCGGATGCCGCCGGGGAACTCGACCATCTCGCCGGCCTGGACATTGTCGAGGCCATAGACGCGGGCGATGCCGTCGCCGACGGACAGAACCTGGCCGACTTCGGAGACCTCGGCCTCCTTGCCGAAATTCTTGATCTGGTCTTTCAGAATTGCGGAAATTTCCGCGGCGCGGATGTCCATCAGCCGACCTCTTTCAGTGCAAGCTTGAGCGAATTGAGTTTAGTTTTGAGCGACGTATCGATCTGGCGCGAGCCAATCTTGACCACCAGCCCGCCGAGCAGCGACGGATCGACGGTCACGGTGATCGCGACATCCTTGCCGGCAACGCTTTTCAGCGCCGCCTTCAGCTCGGTTTGCTGGGCGTCGGTCAGCACATGCGCCGAGGTCACTTCAGCGGCGGTTTCGCCACGATGCTCGGCTGCGATCTGGCGGAATGCCTTGATCATGCCAGGGATGGCGAACAGCCGGCGGTTCTGTGCGACGACGCGCAGGAAATTGCCGGTGAGGCCGGTGATCCCTGCCTTGTCGGCGATCGCCGCAATGGCCTTGGCCTGGTCCTCGCTGGAAAACACCGGGCTATTGATCAGACGGGTCAGATCCGCACTGCCTTCGAGCATCGCTGCAAAACTGTTGAGGTCGACCTCGACCTGGGCGACCGAATTCGCGTGGAGCGCAAGCTCGAACAGCGAACCCGCATAGCGCTCTGCGACACCTGAGATTGGCGATGACGATTGGGCCACGGACCGTCTTTTCTCTTGTCTGACAGGCCGCAGATTATTGGCGCGAGCAAAAACTCTGGCTAAATCTTTGACCTTACTGCATTTTTCCAAGCACGGAGACGCGGCTTCCACTATCCCCGGCCGAAAGTCGATTGCCGTCTAGCACAGGCATTTTAAGACCGCAATGCGTCGCCCCGCATGGTTTTCAGGCACTATTGTCGCATCCGGCGGCGCGGTTCGACCGCCGGTTCCGAATTAGCCTTTGATTCAAGGCACAAAGCCGAACGCGAAGGCAAGCGGCAGCGCCGCCAGCACCAGTTCCACCACGATGGAAACCCAATTGAAGGGTGTGTTGGCGCCATCCGACATCATCGACAGCAGGCGGCCGAAGGCGGTGAACAGCCAGGAAAAGCCAAGCGCCATGTAGAGCAGCGGTTGCGCCAGCAGAACGCAGCACAGGCCGACGCCGAGATAAAAACCCGACATCCGGCCGCGCCCTTCGGCGATCGCCGCCGCCTTTTCCGGCTTGACCTGCAGCCTGAGAATGCGGAAGCCTAGGCCTGGCGCCAGGAACAGCAGCAAGCCGAACAGCAAGGTCACGACGGCGCTCGACCACGCGAGCCACTCGCCCTGGCTCATCGGCCATGGAAACGCAAATTCCATACTGTCCCCTCGCAAATGGCTGTTTCGAAATTTCGGGCATTCTAGCGAACCAAGAGACATGCGCCAGATAGGCGTCGGCGATTTGCGCAAAGCGCATCAGCCCAGCGGAATTCGACCGCGACCGCTGCCTCGACCGGGCTAACGGGACGTTACACGATGGGCTGTTTTTTTCGCAATTCCTAGATTATGAAACCACAAGGGGTTCGGCGCATGAAGACGATGCAACTACGCGAGGCAAAGGCCAGCCTTTCCGCGCTCGTGGAGGCTGCCGAGAACGGCGAGCCCACGGTCATCACCAAGCACGGCAAGCCCGAGGGCGGAGCGCATCAATGAGTGGTTCGAAAGGTTGCTCGTAGAGTTCAACCAGCGCATCCTTCCGATCGATTTGGCAATCGCGCGAGAAGCCAGAAAACTGGAAGACGCCACTATCGCCAGAGGCGCCAATCCGGGTCTGGCGGATGTCACCGCCCATTTGAACGGCCTGTCAGTTTTGACGGCCAACACCCGGCATTTCGCAATTCTCGACGTGCCTTACCTGAACCCATTCACCGAATGCGCCTCGGAAGCATAATTCGACACCTCACAAAAAGCTCTGCGGGTCGATGTCGACCTGCACGCGCACCGAGCCCCGTAGCTTCGGTCCCTCGGCCAGCATAGTGCGAATGAACCCCTGCATGTCGGCGCGCCGCTCTCCCTGGATCAGCAGGCGAAAGCGGTGGCGGCCGCCGATCAGCGACAGCGGCGCCTCGGCCGGGCCGAGCACGAACAGGTCGGCGGCCTGAGGTGCGGCGCGCCGCAAACCTCGCGCATGGCCCTCCGCTTCCGCCCGCGTCGCCGCACTGACGATGACGCCGGCGAGCCGGCCGAAAGGCGGCAGCATCGCCCGCTCGCGCTCGGAGATCTCGCGCTCGTAAAAAGCCTCGGCGTCGCCGGAGACGATCGCCCGCATCACCGGGTGGTCGGGCTGGAAGGTCTGCAGCAGACCTAGGCTCTTCTTGCCGGTGCGGCCGGCGCGGCCAGTCACCTGGCTGAGCAGCTGGAAGGTGCGCTCGGCGGCGCGCGGATCGCCATTGGCCAGGCCGAGATCGGCGTCGACCACGCCGACCAGGGTCATGTCAGGGAAATTGTGGCCCTTGGCGACAAGCTGCGTGCCGATGACGATGTCGGCTTCGCCCTTGGCGATGGCTTCAAGCTCCAGCCTCAGCCGCCGCACGCCGCCCATCAGGTCGGACGACAGGACTATGGTGCGGGCGTCGGGGAAATGCCCGACGACCTCTTCGGCGATGCGCTCGACGCCCGGCCCGCAGGCGACCAGATGGTCGAGCGTGCCGCATTCCGGGCAGGCCTCGGGCCGCCGCTCATTGTGCCCGCAATGGTGGCAGACGAGTTGGCCGCGAAAGCGGTGCTCGACCAGCCAGGCTGAGCAGACCGGGCAGCCGAAGCGATGGCCGCAGACCCGGCACAGCGTCAGCGGCGCATAGCCGCGCCGGTTGAGGAACAGCAGCGATTGTTCCTCCTTCTCCAGCGTCTGGCGCATATGGTCAAGCAGCACCGGCGACAGGAAGCTGCCGCGTGCCGGCGGGGCGCGGCGCATGTCGATCGTCTTCAGGTCGGGAAGCGCCGCCTCGGCAAAGCGCGCCGAAAGCACCGCCCTGCTATAGCGGCCCTGGCTCGCATTGACCCGGCTTTCGACCGACGGTGTCGCCGAGGCGAGCACGACCGGAAAGCCGCCGATGTGGCCGCGCACCACCGCCATATCGCGGGCATTGTAGAAGACGCGGTCTTCCTGCTTGTAGGCGGGGTCGTGCTCCTCGTCGACGACGATCAGCCCAAGCTCGCTGAACGGCAAAAACAGCGCCGAGCGCGCGCCGGCAACGACGCGCACCCCACCTTCCGCCACCTGCCGCCAGACACGCTCGCGCATCCTTGGCGGCAGGTCCGAATGCCATTCCGCCGGCTTGGCGCCGAACCGTTCCTGGAAGCGCTCGAGGAAGGCGTGGGTGAGCGCGATCTCCGGCAGCAGGATCAGCACCTGCTTGCCGCGGTCGAGCGCCGCCGCCACAGCCTCGAAATAGACCTCGGTCTTGCCCGATCCGGTCACCCCGTCGAGCAGCGTGACGCCGAATGCGCCGGCCGCGACATTGCTGCGCAGCATCTCGGCCGCATCGCTCTGGTCCGGCATCAGCGATGGCTGGGCGTAGCCTGGGTCGGGTGCTGCGACCACCGGTCGCGGCGGGATCATGACCGTCTCGAACACGCCCTGCGCCTTCAGCCCGTCGATAACCGTCGACGACACGCCGGCCGCATGCGCCAGCCCGGACCGCGTCCAGGCGAGCCCGCCTTCGGCTGTCTCCAGCACCCGCATCCTCGCATCCGTCATCCGGTCGGGTTCGGCGAGGGTGCGTTGCAGGCCTTCGATCCACGGTTCCGGGTCGAAGGCCTCCGGCGCCCGCAGCAGCATGCGCGCCACCATGCCGGGCGGCGACAGCGTGTATTGCGCGATCCAGTCGACGAAGCGGCGCATGGCGCAGTCGATCGGCGGGCAGTCGAAGACCTGCTCGATCGGGCGCAGTTTTTTGGCATCGACCTTTTCGACGGCGCCGTCCCAGACGATGCCGGCGACCTGGCGCGGACCGAGCGGCACCCGCACGATCGAGCCCGGCACCACACGCATGCCGGCGGGCACCGCATAGGTGTAGGGCCGCTCGGCGGGCATCGGCACCAGCACCGGTGCGGCCGTGACAAAGGGCGAATCTTCCATCATGAGGCGTGACCTTGCCCCGACTTTCGTCTAGATCAAAGTCCGACCCCAAATGTGCATGACACGCACTAGAGCGACGTGCGTCCATCCGGACACACGAAGTACGCTCTAGAACTTTAAACCTCGCATCGTGCTTTCCGAAAATCGATTCGATTTTCGGGCCGATGCGATAAAAATCTTCAGGAGACCGTCATGAAATTTTTTGTCGACACCGCCGATGTCAAGGAAATCCGTGAGCTGAACGATCTGGGGCTGCTCGACGGCGTCACCACCAATCCCTCGCTGATCCTCAAATCCGGCGGCAAGATCGCCGACGTCACACGAGAGATCTGCGAGATCGTCAGGGGCCCGGTCTCGGCCGAAGTCGTCGCCACCGAATACAAGGACATGATGGCCGAGGCCAACATCCTGGCCAGGATCGCCGACAATGTCTGCATCAAGGTGCCGCTGACGCTGGACGGCCTGAGGGCCTGCAAGGACATCCGCTCGGACGGCCGCATGGTCAATGTCACACTGTGCTTCTCGGCCACCCAGGCGCTGCTCGCCGCCAAGGCCGGCGCCTCCTTCATCTCGCCGTTCGTCGGCCGCATCGACGACAGCGGCTGGGACGGCATGGAACTGATCTCGGACATCCGCACCATCTACGACAATTATGATTTCCAGACCGAAATCCTGACCGCCTCGGTGCGCACGGTGAACCACGTCAAGCAGGCCGCCCTGATCGGCGCCGACGTCATCACCGCGCCGCCGGCGACGCTGAAGGCGCTGGTCAAGCACCCGCTGACCGACAAGGGCCTGGAGCAGTTCCTCGCCGACTGGGCCAAGACTGGTCAGACAATCGGCTGAAATCAAGAAGATCGGCTTTTGCCCCGTCTACAACGGCTGTCAGTTTGGAGCCGCCAGTGAAGCTGCCGATCTCCCCCTTGCGGGGAGATGCCCGGCAGGGCAGAGGGGGGTGGGAAGGATCGCTGCAGCTTTCATTGACAGTAGCGATCGACAATCGCTGCCTACAGCTTCCAGCCTATCAAAATCGCCGTGTCGAGGCTCTAACCCGCCACCGCCTTGCCGTGCTTGACCAGATCCTGGGCAATCGACAGGCGCAGCAGGTCCGCCAGTTCGCGCGCCGCGCGGTTTTCGGCGTCGATTTGCGCCCGGTAGGAGGCAAATTCCTGACGGGGCCGGTCGAAGGACGACGCTATCGAGCGCCTGCCGGTCGCGATGGTCGTGCCGGTCTTGGCGTCGGTCAGCACATAGTTCGCGGTCAATGTCACAGTGCCCGCCGTTGGCTCGTCGTCATCGGTCGTGACCTGCACGGTTGCAGCCGATTCGACAAGTTCGGTAACGCCGAGATCGAGCGAATAGACGGGCGACGCCGGCTCGCCCGCACCCTGGCCGAGCGCGAAGATCAGATTGTTGCGGACCTGCTGGGCGTAGCGGGTGTTGACCGGCTTGACCGAGATGGACCCGAGTTCGGCGGCAGCGCCAGCTTGCGAGCCGGCCGACAGCGGCGCGCTCGAATAGAGCGGGCGCACCGTGCAGGCCGAAACCAGCGCAACTGAAGCGACCAGCCCATACAGCGCGGCACGGCGCAGCAAATGCGTCACTTCTGTCTTACTCGGATCAGGCAACGACATTGACGATCCTCTGCGGGACGATGATCACCTTGCGCGGTGTCTTACCTTCGAGCGCTTTCTGCACGAAGTCGAGAGCCAGGACCGCTTTTTCGACGGCACCTTGATCCGCGTCGCGGGCAATTGTCAAATCGCCGCGCTTCTTGCCGTTGACCTGGACCGGCAGCACGATCTCGCTATCGACGACAAGCGACGGATCATAGACCGGCCAAGGCCGTTCGGCGACCAGATCGGTGCCGCCGAGCGTCTGCCAGCATTCCTCGGCCAGATGCGGCATGACCGGCGCAATCAGATGCACAAGAATATCGACGGCTTGCCGGCAGGCCGCCTTGAGCGCCGGATCGGCCTTGCCTTCGGCCGCCTCGTTGAGCGGTGTGGTGAGCGCATTGGCGAGTTCGTAGATGCGGGCGATGGCGCGGTTGAAGGCGAGTTTTTCGATGTCCTCGCCGACCGATTTCAACGCCTTGTGCGCGGCCTTGGAAACAATCCCGGCCTCGCCCTGCTTTGCCGCTGCCGGCTCGATTCCGGTGAGCGTTTCGGCAGCCGTCGACACCAGGCGCCAGATGCGCTGGATGAAGCGATGCGCCCCGGCAGCACCTTCGTCGGTCCATTCGACGTCACGCTCGGGCGGCGAGTCCGACAGCATGAACCAGCGCGCGGTGTCGGCGCCGTAGCCGTCGGTGATCTCTTCCGGGCTCACCGTGTTCTTCTTCGACTTCGACATTTTTTCGAGCGGGCCGATCACCGCCTCTTGGCCGGTCGCGATTTCGATGGCGCGGCGTTTGCCGTCGACGTCCTCCAGCCGCACCTCGCTGGGCGCAAGCCAGCGGCTGTTCGAGCCACTGCCGACCCGATAGGTCTCGTGCACCACCATGCCTTGCGTGAACAGGCCCCTGAACGGTTCGGCGAGATCGGCATGGCCGGTCTCGCGCATGGCGCGGGTGAAGAAGCGCGAATAGAGCAGGTGCAAAATGGCGTGCTCGATGCCGCCAATATACTGGTCGACCGGCAGCCATTCGGTAGCTGCCTTGGGATCGGTCGGATCGTTCGCCCAAGGCGCGGTGAAGCGCGCGAAATACCACGACGAATCGACGAACGTGTCCATCGTGTCGGTTTCGCGGCGTGCATCCTCGCCGCATTGCGGGCATTTGACGTGCCGCCATGTCGGATGGCGGTCGAGCGGATTGCCCGGCCGGTCGAACTCGATGTCGTCCGGCAGCCTGACCGGCAGATCCGCCTTCGGCACCGGCACCACGCCGCAATCCTCGCAGTGGATCATCGGGATCGGACAGCCCCAGTAGCGCTGGCGCGAAATGCCCCAGTCGCGCAGGCGGAAGTTGACCTTGCGCTCGGCCATCGGCCGGTTGCCAATGGTCTTTTGTTCCAGCAGCTTCGCCACCTCGTCGAACGCCTGATCAGGCTTCATGCCGTCGAGGAAGCGCGAATTGATCATCACGCCGTCGCCGACATAGGCCTCGTCGATGATCTGGAAGTTTCCCTGGTTCTCGCCTTCCGGCATCACCACCGGAATGACCGTCAGGCCATATCGGTTAGCGAAGTCGAGGTCGCGCTGGTCACCGGACGGGCAGCCGAAGATGGCGCCGGTGCCGTACTCCATCAGCACGAAATTGGCGACATAGACAGGCAGCGTCCAATTCGCGTCGAATGGATGGACGACCCGTATACCGGTATCCATGCCCTTCTTCTCGGCCGTCTCCAGCGCGGCCACTGACGTGCCCATGTGATGGACTTCGTCGATGAACTTGGCCAGCGCCGGATTGTCCTCGGCGGCCTTTTTGGCCAGCGGATGGTCGGCGGCGACCGCCATGAAGGAGGCGCCAAAGATGGTGTCGGGCCGCGTCGTGTAGACTTCCAGCTCATCTTCGCCATCGACTGGAGTGGCCAGCGGCCAGCGGATCAGCAAGCCTTCCGAGCGGCCGATCCAGTTCGCCTGCATCAGCTTCACTTTTTCCGGCCACTCGTCGAGGCCTTCGAGCGAGTCCAGCAGATCCTGCGCATAGTCGGTGATCTTGAAGAACCACTGGGTCAGCTCGCGCTGTTCGACCAGCGCGCCCGAGCGCCAGCCGCGTCCGTCGATGACCTGCTCGTTGGCAAGCACCGTCATGTCCTCCGGATCCCAGTTGACCTTGGAGGATTTGCGCGTCACCAGCCCCTTCTCGACGAAATCGAGGAACAGCATCTGCTGGCGGTGGTAGTAGTCGACATCGCAGGTGGCGAATTCGCGTGCCCAGTCGAGCGACAGGCCCATCACCTTGAGCTGCTCGCGCATGGCGGCGATGTTCTGATAGGTCCAGTCCTTGGGATGGACCTTGTTCTGCATCGCCGCGTTCTCGGCCGGCATGCCGAAAGCGTCCCAGCCCATCGGATGCAGCACGTTGAAACCCTTGGCGCGCTTGTAGCGCGCTACCACGTCGCCCATCGTGTAGTTGCGGGTATGGCCGATATGGATGCGCCCCGACGGATAGGGGAACATCTCGAGCACGTAGTATTTCGGGCGCGGATCGTCGTTGTCAGCCTCGAACAGCTTCCTGGCGTCCCAGGCCTTCTGCCATTTGGGCTCTGATGCGCGCGGATTGTATCGTTCGGTTGCCATCGGGTGTTTTTCACTTAAAAAGCATGCGCGAACAGCCGGACATGCCCGGCGGCTCAGGAAATGTCGTCGCGGTGTTCACCATGGATTGCCGGACCCGTCAACTGCGACGCCCCGGCCAGGACAAAAACCAGAGTCAGGATATAGGCATGGCGAGCGCCGTCGAACGGTTTTTCTCGGTCAGGGCGAAGATCGCCGCCGCCGAGCGCGAGGCAGGACGGCAAGCCGGCGCGGTGACGCTGGTCGTGGTGTCGAAGACTTTTGGCGCCAGCGATATCCGCCCGGTCATCGAGGCCGGGCAGCGCGTCTTCGGCGAGAACCGCGTCCAGGAGGCACAGGCCAAATGGCCGGCGCTGAAGCAAGCTTTCCCCGACATCGAGCTGCATCTGATCGGGCCACTGCAATCGAACAAGGCGAAGGAAGCGGTCGCACTGTTCGACGTCATCGAGACCGTCGATCGCGAGAAGATCGCAGCCGAACTCGCCAAGGAAATCGCCAGACAACGCCGGTCGCCAAAACTCTATGTTCAGGTCAACACCGGCTCGGAACCACAAAAGGCCGGCATCGAACCGCGCGAAGCCGTACCCTTCGTTACGCGCTGCCGCGAGGTCCATGGCCTCGCAATCGAAGGCCTGATGTGCATCCCGCCGGCCGACGAAAATCCCGGTCCGCACTTCGCGCTGCTGGAGAAACTTGCGCTTGAGGCCGAGGTCGAAAAGCTTTCGATGGGGATGTCCGGCGATTACGAAACGGCGATCGCCTTCGGCGCAACGAGTGTCAGGGTTGGCTCGGCGATCTTCGGCAGCCGTTAGCGGACATTTCGTTTAGCGGTAGTTTCGCCGAGAGTCGGGCGCGTCAGGCCTATATCTAGCCAAGCTAGCTAGGGAGCAAGACCCATGAACTGGCATCTTCAAGATGCGAAAAACAACTTTTCCAAAGTGGTTCAGCGCGCGCGCAGCGAGGGACCGCAGACGGTGACCCTGCGTGGCGAGCGCGCGGCAGTGGTGCTTTCTGCCGAAGACTATGACCGCTTGTCGGGAAAAAAGAAGTCACTGGCAGAATATCTTCTGACCGGTCCGGTCTGGGATGATGATTTCGCCGAGGAGGTCAACCGTCGCTCGGATACGATGATCCGCGACATCGACCTCTGATGTACCTGCTCGACACAAACATCGTTTCGGATGTGAAACGACGCTTGCGGAAGCCTACCGCTTGGCTGGCTTCTGTGGAGCCGGCCTCGGTCAATCTCAGTGTCATCACGCTCGGCGAGATCGAACGCGGGATTGTCAAGCTGCGCAAGGTCGATCCCGAACGGGCAACGCGCCTCGATCTGTGGCTGCGAGAGCTCCGGCGGGACAATGCCGACCGCATCCTTGCGGTTACTGAAGATGTAGCGTTGTCGTCGGGGCGCATCTCGGCTGGCCGCACCCGAGGCAGCGCCGACACGCTCATCGCCGCCACCGCGGTCGTCCACGACCTCATTCTGGTTACGCGCTACGTCGCCGGCTTCGACGATACCGGGGTGACGGTCCTCAACCCTTGGACAATCTGACCTGTTGCCCACTACGCCGGACCGTCAGACCGCGGAACCTGGTCCAAAAGCATCAAGACGTTGCGCCAAGAATTGAAACGAAACGTACCGTTCCTATATCGACCGGGTCATTCCAAAACTTTCCGGAGCCGCACCATGCGCTATAATCAACTTGGAAATACGGGGATGTTTGTCTCCGAACTTTGTCTCGGCACCATGACCTTCGGCGCCGCCGACCAAAACAACCAATGGGGCCAGATCGCCAGCCTCGACCAGGATGGCGTCGACAGGATCGTCCATCGCTCGCTCTCCGCCGGCATCAATTTCTTCGACACGGCCGATGTCTACTCCTTCGGCGCATCGGAACGGCTTCTCGGCCAGTCGCTGCGGAACCTCGGCGTCAAGCGGCAGGACGTGATCATCGCCACCAAGGTCCATAGCGCTATGGGCGACGGCCCCAACCAGCGCGGCTCCTCGCGCGGCCACATCATGGACTCGGTCGACGGCAGTCTCGAACGGCTTCAGCTCGACCATATCGATCTCTATCAGTTGCACGGCACCGACACGGTGACGCCGATCGACGAGACGCTGCGGGCGCTCGACGATCTGGTTACCAGCGGCAAGGTCCGCTATGTCGGCGTCTCGAACTGGGCGGCCTGGCGCATCGCCAAGGCATTGGGCATCGCCGAACGCAAGGGCTTTGCCCGTTTTGAGACGGTCCAGTCCTACTATTCCATCGCCGGCCGCGATCTGGAACGCGAGATCGTGCCGCTGCTCAACGAGGAGAAGCTTGGGCTGATGGTCTGGTCGCCGATGGCGGGCGGGCTGCTTTCCGGCAAATACGGACCCGGCGCGCCTGGCAATGGCGAGGGCCGCCGCGCCAGCTTCAATTTCCCGCCGGTCAATGAAGACCGCGCCTGGGCGGCGGTCGCCGCCATGCGCGAGATCGCCGGCAAGCACGGCGTCAGCGTCGCCACGGTGGCACTTGGCTATGTGCTGGCAAAATCCTTCGTGATGAGCGTGATCATCGGCGCCAGCCGCATGGAGCAGCTCGAACAGAACCTTGCCGCCACCGAGTTGAAGCTCGACAGCGACGATCTTGCTCGTCTCGACGAAGTCAGCGCATTGCCATCCGAATATCCGGGCTGGATGATCGAGCGCCAGGCGGCTGGCCGGCGGCCGGCGCCCTTTGCGCCGAAAAAGTGATTCAATCTCATCTTCGATTTCGGGAGCCGGCGGGCTCCCGATCTTTTTTGGGCTCCGATCTTCCTTAGGCTCAGCTCAGCCGGACCGTCTCGACCAGAAAGTCGAGATAGGCCCGCACTCGCGCCGGCAAATGCTTGCCCTGGCCGACGTAAACAGCGTGGGTAAGCTCCTCGTCGCCGGGGTTGAAGCCCTCCAGAAGCGGGACCAGCCGGCCGGCGGCGATGTCGGGCTCCACATGCCAGCGCGCCAGCCGGGCGATGCCAGCGCCCGAGAGCGCCATCAGCCGCATCGCCTCGCCGTCGCTGACCAGCGCATTCCCGGTTATCGGGACGATGAAGGCCTCGCCGGCCGCACCGACGAAGGGCCAGCCGTCGACATGGCGCACGAAACAGAAACCCATCCGGTTGTGACGATCGAGATCGGCCGGCGTTCGGGGCGTGCCGTGCAACCTGAGGTAGGACGGCGCGGCGACGACGACCACCCGGCTCTGCCCGAGCTTGCGCGCCACCAAACGTGATTCGCCGAGCGGCCCGGCGCGGATCGCAACATCGGCGCGCTCCTCCATCAGGTCGATGACATTGTCGGTCAAGACCAGATCGATGGCGATTTCCGGATAGCGTTCGAGAAACCGCGGCAAGAGCGGGATCAGCCGGTGCTGCCCGAACGGCACGTAGCTGTTGACCCTTAGCCGGCCGCGCGGCGCAGCACCGGCCGCCGCCTCGCGCTCGGCTGCCGCCATGTCGGCCAGGATGCGCACGCCGCTGTCGAAGAAGGCCGCTCCCTCCGGTGTCAGTCGCAGCTTGCGCGTCGAGCGGCTGATCAGCCGCGCGCCAAGCCGGGCCTCAAGCCGCGCAATCAGCTTGCTCACCGCCGACGGCGTCATCCGCAGCATCCGCGCCGCAGCCGAAAAACTGCCCGCTTCGACGACACGTACAAACACTTCGATCTCGCCGGAGCGGTTGATGTCGGGCCTCGCCATTCGTGAATCTATTTCACAGACAGTGTGCCCGACGCAAGGCTGGTTCACAGCACATGGCAACACGATCTTCCGGCTCGGGGCGCAGGAGGACACGGCGTCCTGTCGTCAAAACTGCTGCCATCGAAGTGGGAACCGCGATGCCTCTTGCTCTTTATGCTCTCGCCGCCGGTGCGTTCGGCATCGGTGTCACCGAATTCGTCATCATGGGCCTGCTGCTCGACGTCAGCACCGATCTCGGCGTCTCGATCTCGGCAGCCGGCCAGCTGATCTCCGGCTATGCGCTGGGCGTCGTCATCGGCGCGCCGCTGCTGACGATCGCCACCGGCCGCTGGCCGCGCAAGACCGTGCTTCTGGCGCTGATGGCGATCTTCACGCTGGGCAATCTCGCCTGCGCGCTGGCCCCCGACTACTGGACGCTGATGGCCGCCCGCGTGCTCACCGCCTTCGCCCACGGCACCTTCTTCGGCGTTGGTTCGGTCGTTGCGACCGGGCTGGTGGCTCCCAACAGGAAGGCCTCGGCGATCGCCCTGATGTTCACCGGCCTGACAATCGCCAACATCCTCGGCGTGCCCTTCGGCACCTGGCTCGGCCAGGCCTTCGGCTGGCGTGCGACCTTCTGGGCGGTAACCCTGGTCGGCATCGTCGCCTTCGCCATCATTCTCCTGCTGGTGCCGCGCAGCCCGGCAGCGCTGGAAAAGAGCGACCTGCGCGGTGATCTCGCCGTGCTCGGCCGCGCGCCGGTTCTGCTTGGCTTCGCCGTCACCGTGCTTGGCTATGCGGGCGTCTTCGCCGTCTTCACCTATATCGCCCCCCTGCTGACCGAGATCACCGGTTTTGCGGAAGCGGCGGTGTCGCCGATCCTGCTTGTCTTCGGCGGCGGCCTCATCGCCGGCAATCTCGCCGGCGGCAAGTTCGCCGACCGCTGGCTGGTGCCTTCCGTCCTCGGCAGTCTCGTTGTGCTGGCGCTGGTGCTCGGCACGATGACCTTCGCCCTGCACAGCCAGGCGATGGCCGTCATCTATGTCGGCCTGCTCGGCGCCGCCGCCTTCGCCACCGTAGCGCCGCTGCAGATGTGGGTGCTGGAAAAGGCCGAGGGCGCCGGCCAGAGCCTCGCCTCGTCCTTCAACATCGCCGCCTTCAACCTCGGCAACGCCGCCGGCGCCTGGCTCGGCGGCATGGTCATCGCCCATGGCCCCGGCCTTGGCGCCGTCACCTGGGTCGCCGCCTTGCTGCCGCTCTCGGCGCTCGCCGTTGCGGCGTTGGCGCTGCGCCTCGATCGCCCGGCGCTTGGAGAACCGGCATCTGCCCGCTCGTAGCAACCCGACGAACCCCTTAGACATCACAGGAGAAAAAGATGGATTATCGACGTCTTGGCGCCTCGGGCCTGAAGGTCCCGGCGCTCTCGTTCGGCGCTGGAACCTTCGGCGGTTCGGGCCCGCTGTTCGGCGCCTGGGGCAACAGCGATGCGACGGAAGCGCGGCGACGGGTCGACATCTGCCTGGAGGCCGGCGTCAACCTGTTCGACACCGCCGACGTCTATTCGAACGGTGCCTCCGAAGAAGTCCTCGGCGCGGCCATCAATGGCCGCCGCGATGCCGTGCTGATCTCGACCAAGACCTCGCTGCCGATGGGCGACGGACCCAACGATGCCGGCTCTTCACGTTCGCGCCTCATCAAGGCGGTCGAGGACGCGCTCAAGCGTCTCGGCACCGACTACATCGACCTGCTGCAGCTGCATGCTTTCGACGCCGCAACGCCGATCGAGGAGGTGCTGTCGACGCTGGACAGTCTCGTGCGCGCCGGCAAGCTGCGCTATGTCGGCGTCTCCAATTTTTCCGGCTGGCAAGTGATGAAATCGCTCGGCCTGGCGGACAAGCACGGTTACCCGCGCTACGTCGCCCATCAGGTCTATTACTCGCTGGTCGGGCGCGACTACGAATGGGAGTTGATGCCGCTCGGCCTAGACCAGGGCGTTGGCGCGCTGGTGTGGAGCCCGCTCGGCTGGGGCCGCCTGACCGGCAAGATCCGCCGCGGCGAGCCGCTGCCGGAAAAGAGCCGGCTGCACGACACCGCAAGCTTCGGGCCGCCGGTCGAAGACGAGCTGCTCTATCGGGTTGTCGATGCGCTCGAAGCCGTGGCCAGGGAAACCGGCAAGACCGTGCCGCAGATCGCCATCAACTGGTTGCTGCAGCGGCCGACCGTCGCCTCTGTCATTATCGGCGCGCGCAACGAGGAACAGCTGCGCCAGAACCTCGGCGCAGTCGGTTGGTCACTGACATCAGACCAGACGAGGAAGCTCGACGCGGCAAGCGCGGTGACCGCAGCCTATCCGTATTTTCCCTATCGCCGGCAGGAGGGTTTTGCCCGGCTGAGCCCGCCTGCGGTCTGACCCCGCCCGATACCTCGAACGCCCGACGACGGGCGTGTTGAGATTCAGGTCAGGCCGCGCCGAGAATGGTGGCTTCCGAGAACCGGAGCGGAGCGTACTTAAAGTACGTGAGCACCGGAAGCGCAGGAAGCCGCCGTTCGCAGGCCGGCCTCACCTGAATATCGGCACGCCCTAATGCAGCACGAACTCGCCGTCGACCTTGTGCCATTCATTGGGCGCGATCAGCTTCTGGTGGGTATAGCTCACCGAATGCAGCGGACCATCGAGCTTGGTCTGCCAGAACTCGATGAACCGGATCAGCACCGGAAATTTCGGAGCGATGTCGTAGTCCTGCCAGATGAAGCTCTGCAGCAGATGCGGGTGATCGGGAAAGTGATAAAGAATCTTGGCCGTGGTCAAGCCGTAGCCCTTGAGCATCAAGTCCATTTCGGATCGGTCGCGCATTGCGGTCCCCTGGTTGATTCTCCTTCCTCCCAATTTGAAATTGTGCGCGCAATTTGCTTAATCGTCTATTGATATTTCGTAGTTAGTGGCCAGATTTACGACGCAAAAACATGCGGTTAGCAGCGATCGTGGTCGAGTGCTGATAGCGGCGAAAACGACGTCTGCGGCATCCCGCCGCGCGAATCCAACGTCTAATGTTGCCGTCATCGCGGAACTGTTAATAATGCGCGCGAATTCGCGGCCGCTGCGCCGCGATGCTGCTCGGCGGGCAAGCTGGCAGTTGGTCTTGGGAGGGAATGGAAAAATGTCCGAGGTTCATGTCCATCGCGTCCAGCCGGCGTGGAAGAAGAATGCGCTGATCGACAATGAAACCTATTTGAAATGGTACGCCGACAGCGTGAAGAACCCGGACAAGTTCTGGGGCAAGCACGGCAAGCGCATCGACTGGTTCAAGCCCTACAGCAAGGTCAAGAACACCTCCTTCGACGGCAAGGTCTCGATCAAATGGTTCGAGGACGGCGAGACCAATGTTTCCTGGAACTGCATCGACCGGCATCTGAAGAAGCGCGGCGATCAGACTGCCATCATCTGGGAAGGCGACAATCCCTACGACGACAGGAAAATCACCTATAACGAGCTCTACGCGCATGTCTGCCGGCTCGCCAATGTGATGAAGAAGCACGGCGTCAGGAAAGGCGACCGCGTCACCATCTACATGCCGATGATTCCGGAAGCCGCCTATGCGATGCTTGCCTGCACGCGCATCGGCGCTATCCATTCGGTGGTCTTTGGCGGCTTCTCACCGGACGCGCTGGCCGGCCGCATCGACGACTGCAAATCAAGCTTCGTCATCACCGCCGACGAGGGCCTGCGCGGCGGCAAGCCGATCCCGTTGAAGGACAACACCGACAAGGCGATCGAGATCGCCGCCAAGGCCGGAACGAAAGTCGAAAAGGTCGTCGTCGTGCGCCGCACCGGCGGCAAGACCGGTTGGGTTGCCGGACGCGACGTCTGGTACCATGACGAGATCGCGACGGTTAAGGCGGAATGCAAGCCGGAGAAGATGAAGGCCGAGGACCCGTTGTTCATCCTCTACACATCGGGCTCGACCGGCAAGCCGAAGGGCGTGCTGCACACCACGGCCGGCTATCTCGTCTATGTCTCGATGACCCACCAATATATCTTCGACTACCATGACGGCGACATCTACTGGTGCACCGCCGATGTCGGCTGGGTCACCGGCCACAGCTATATCGTCTACGGGCCGCTCGCCAACGGCGCCACCACGCTGATGTTCGAAGGCGTGCCGAACTATCCCTCGCAATCCCGCTTCTGGGAGGTCATCGACAAGCACAAGGTCAACATCTTCTACACCGCGCCGACTGCCTTGCGCGCCCTGATGGGCGCCGGCGACGCCCATGTCACCAAGACGTCGCGCAAATCGCTGCGCGTGCTAGGCACGGTCGGCGAGCCGATCAATCCGGAAGCCTGGGAGTGGTATTTCAACGTCGTCGGCAACGGCAAGGTGCCGATCGTCGACACATGGTGGCAGACAGAGACCGGCGGCATCCTGATCACGCCGCTGCCCGGCGCCACCGACCTGAAGGCAGGGTCTGCGACGCGGCCGTTCTTCGGCGTCAAGCCGCAACTGGTCGACAGCGACGGCAAGGTGCTGGAAGGCGTTGCCAGCGGCAACCTTTGCATCACCGATTCGTGGCCGGGCCAGATGCGCACCGTCTATGGCGACCACGAGCGCTTCGTGCAGACCTATTTCTCCACCTACAAGGGCAAGTATTTTACTGGCGACGGCTGCCGGCGCGACGCCGACGGCTACTACTGGATCACCGGCCGGGTCGACGACGTCATCAACGTCTCCGGCCACCGCATGGGCACGGCCGAGGTCGAATCGGCGCTGGTTTCGCACGACAAAGTCTCGGAAGCCGCCGTCGTCGGCTATCCGCACGACATCAAGGGCCAGGGCATCTACTGCTACGTCACATTGATGGCCGGCGAGAAGCCGGACGAGGAGTTGCGCAAGGAACTCATCGCCCATGTCCGCAAGGACATCGGCGCCATCGCCACGCCCGACAAGATCCAGTTCGCTCCGGGCCTGCCGAAAACCCGATCGGGCAAGATCATGCGTCGCATCCTGCGCAAGATCGCCGAGGACGATTTTGCCGCGCTCGGCGATACCTCGACGCTGGCCGATCCGGCGGTCGTCGACGACCTCGTCGCCAACCGGCAGAACAAGCGGGCCTGATGCAGGCCTCGACGGAGATCGGTACTGTCAGGGAGCTCTGGCGCTATCCGGCGAGTTCGCTCGCCGGCGAACGCCGGGATGTGATCTCCGTTGGCCCTGAAACCATCGACGGCGACCGCCTGTTCGGCCTTGTCGACGCCTCTGACGGTGAGATCGCGCGGCCTGACCGCGAGGCGAAATGGCACAACGCGCCGCTCATTCGGGCCCGGTTGTCGCAAGCCCGGCAACTCGAGATTGCTACACCGCAGGGTGATTGGCTGCCAGCGCCCGGAGCCGAATGTGACGGAGCCGTTTCCGCCTTTCTCGGCTTTGCGGCCTCGATCCGGCCGTTTCGCCAGAAAGATGCGCCGGACTACACCGGCCTTCTGACCGCCGAGCGTTACCGCAAGGCGCCCATCCACCTTTTGACCACCGCTTCGCTGGCGCGCCTGAAGGCGTTGCATCCGGAAGGCGCCGCCGACCCGCGCCGCTTCCGCCCCAACATCGTCGTCGACGTGGCGGCGATCGAGGGATCATTCCCGGAGACGGAATGGATCGGACGCAAGCTGGCGATCGGCGATCTGCGGCTGACCATCTCCGAACCATGCCGCCGCTGCGGCTTCACCATCATCGCCCAGGACGGCTTCGACCACGACGCGGCGATCCTGCGAAATCTGGTCCGCCACAACGCGCATAATTTCGGCGTCTATTGCACGGTCGACCGGCCAGCCAGTGTCGGGGTGGGCGAGATGATGCGGTTCGTTTAGGCGGTGCAGAACGTTTGAGATGCAGGCGGGATAGAGGGGGGCGCGAAGGATCGCGGCAGAACACAATACGCACCCTTATTCCCGATAAAGGTCCGCCCGCGTCGGCGGCAGGCCGCTCGGGCCCCGCGCGCGCTTGGTGACGACTGTCTGGAAAATCTGCGCCGAAGCGCGCTCGAAAGTGATCGAACAGCCGGTGAGATAAAGCAGCCAGAGCCGCGCCTTGGCTTCGCCGACCTCGGCAATCGCCTCGTCGAAGCGTGCGTGGAGGCGTTCGGCCCACAGGCGGCAGGTGCGGGCGTAGTGCTCGCGCAAATTCTCGACATCGTAGACAAGAAAGCCGTGCGCTTCGAGATTGCCAAGCGTCATGCCGATCGTGTCGAGCTCCCCGCCGGGAAAGATGTATTTGATCAACGCTTTGAATTCCGGGCCCTTGCGCAAGGTCTTCTTGATGCTGCCCTTGTCGCGCCGGGTGATGGCGTGGTGCAGATAGATGCCGCCCGGCTTGAGCAGGCGATGAATGGTCGAGAAATAGGCGGCGTGGTTGGCCAGCCCCAGATGCTCGAACATGCCGATCGACGAGATCTTGTCGAAGGAGCCGGACAGCTCGGCATAGGACTTTATCTCGATGGTGATGCGATCCTCCAGTCCCTCAGCCCGGATGCGCTCGCGGGCGAGCGCAGTCTGGGCTTCCGACAGCGAGACGCCATGTCCGACGACGCCGTAACTTTTCGCGGCATGGATGAGCATGGCTCCCCAGCCGCAGCCGATGTCGAGCAGCCTTTCGCCCGGCTTCAGCCGGAGCTTGCGGCAGATATGGTCGAGCTTGTCTTTCTGCGCCTGGTCGATGCCATTGGCGAAATCGGTGAAATAACCGCAGCTATAGACCATGCGTTCGTCGAGGAAGAGCCGGTAGAAGGCGTTCGAAATGTCGTAGTGGTGCTGGATCGCTTGCCTGTTCGAACCGCTGACGAAGGGGTTGCGCCCGGAAAGGTCGGTCCGCGTCGTCATTTGCTTTCGCGAAAACAGCACGGCCGGCAGGTCGCGCAGGACCGCGAGCTTGGGCAACGATTTTAACTTCGTCCTGAGCTTGCCGTGCGCAGGCAGGGCGTAGAAATCGAACAGCGACCCGTCTTCCACGTCGATGGTCTTGGAGATCCACATTTCGATCAGCGTCGAGAGGTTGGGCCGGCGCATCACCTGCCAGACGATGTCCTGGTCGTTGATGGTGACCACCGGGCCGGTGGCGGGGCCGATCCGCTCGCCGTTCCACAGCTTGACCGCGAAACCCGGCTTCAACGTCTCGATAACCCTTCGAACAATCCGTGCGGCTCTATCGGCTGCGTCCATCCCCCGTCCTTCCCTGCTCAGCCCGCTGGCGGTCCACGCCGACTTTGCCTGTCCGATGGGATAGCCGCAAGCAGTAGCGGCAAACGCGCACCGCATTTTTGCGAAGGCGCCTTGCCATTTGCAGATCGACACCCCATCATGGGGGCGTCTTCAACAAATCGAAAGGAGGTGATCCGATGTCGAGTGATTTCGTTTTCCAGAACGTGGCCTCAGCGGATTGCACTTTCGGGAAGCAGTCTTCCCGTTAAGGCGCGAGATGCGCGGCCGGCGACGCCTGGAGCGCCGCGCGTCCTTTGGACGCGCAAAGGACACTCCAGCACTTTAAGTGACACGTCGCCGCCATGAGCTGCGCCATGGACGGAAACACGGAAGGCCGCCGGCTTCGCAAGAAGCGGCGGCCTTTTCCTTTGCTGTTCCTGTATTTAGCCCCATCAGCGTTTGATGGTAAGCTTCTCGATATTCCTGGTGATCTCGTCGAAGGCGGCTGCCAGTTCCGTGCCCGTGGCGGCCTCGTAGTAGTGCTTCATTGAGGACGTGTCCGCTGTGGAGCAGTTCTTGAGCACGCTCTTCGCCTGGTCCCGCTCGGTCACCGTCATGGTCGGATCGTTCAGGTCGAAGCCGATCGTGAATATCTCGATTCCATCGCGCTTCATGTTGGCGCAGATGGCTTCGGCATTCTTTCGCGAGGTCTGGCCCTGACCCTGCGAGCTGGGCGCGCCGCGCCCCTTGGCAAAGGCGGTGTTGAATTGGCCGTCGGTCATCAGGATGGCGATCTTGGCCACCTTGCTTTTGTCGAAATTGGCGGGGCCGGCACCCAGACCCGCATCGGCAATTGCCGAGCGCCATGACGGCGAAAGCATGTAATAGCCCCATTGCGCGGCGATACCACCGGCCGTGACGCCATCCGCCCTGAAATCCGCGATCGTGTCGAGCAGTTTGTCTTTGTCGGCCGTCAGGGGGATGAGCTCGGCGGACGGGCAACTGCGCATATTGTAGTCCCGATTGACTTTGGCCAGATAGGTTTTGCCGTTGTTGTCCAGGCGCGGCGTGAAAGGGCCGTCGGGCGAATAATCGGCGTAACCGTCCCTGTCCTTGCGTTCGGTGGCACATTTGTCCGACGCCAATGTCAAGGACACCGAGACCGGAGCATCGATCGGGGGCGGCACCTTTGATCCATATCTCGTCTCGACGAATACCGTGCCGGCCAGACCTCCTGTGTTGACGGCTTCGGCGTAGGGAACGATCGCGATGCGTACGCGGGGTTCGTTCTCGTCGCGGTTCCATTTGAGCAGGCCTTCCACGGCTCCCGAAGCCGCTTCCCGCAGGTCGCCGATTTTGTCGGTCCTCTTGTACCAGTTGGCCTCCATCGATCCGGTCACGTCGAGTATCATCGCCATTTCAATCTGCCTGTCCGAATAGAGTGCCGTTGTCGATACCGTGACACGCTGCATGTCGCCCATGCTGAAAAGCGGAAAATAAAGGCCGAGATCGATATGGATCTCCGCCTGAACCGTCTTGGCGATCCTGTCGACGGTCAATTTGTCGAGGACGATCCGATCAGCCTGCAGTATGCCCGCTCGGCTGTTGGCATCGAGAAACGCCTGCACCGACATGTTGGCGTCGGTCTCCTTGATGACGCCGGTCGTCAGGTCGCGTGCCGTCGAGGTCACCGCCGCATCGACCACGCCCTGCAAGCTCGACTTGGCGTTGTAGAGCTGCGAAACATTGATGGCAAAGCCGACGCCCAGCGCCAGCACCGACGCAACCATGCCGAACAGAACCGCCAAGTTTCCGCTTCGATCTCCGGCAAAGCCGACGATTGCGTGAACAAGACCCCCAAAACGCCGCATGCTCGCCCCCATTCGCCACGACTCGAGCCGTGCGAAGGCCCGCATTGCAGGATTCCGGCCGGACGGCGCCGTCATCGCAGCAAAAGCCGGAGGCTCACCGTCAAACCATTGTTTTTGCTTGGCTTCGAAATACGGCAGGGTAAACAACCGGTAAAACGAAAAGCGGCTGCGGCAGTTTCGTTTACGAAGCTCTTACCATGATCCCGACGTCTGCCGTGGAGCACAAGAGCCCGATCCCGATCCGGCACAGAGGGTCTGTGCCGAAGCGGATCAGGCACACCAGATCCGGAGGACAGGCCGGAAGATTGTAGCGGGGCGCACGCGTTCGCACCTGCCTTCTATGCCAGCATCTGCGCGCTGGCCGTCCTGTCGACCCCGCGATGGGGCGGGTTGAACAGATTGCTTTCCTGCTCGTAGGTCCAGACCTTGAACAGGCTGAGCCGATGCGGCCCGAAACTGTGCAGCAGCGGCACATCGGTTGCGTCGCGACCACGCGCGATGACGACGCGGCCGATCCTCGGCATGTTGTGGCGCGGGTCGAACGTGTACCACTTGCCGTCGAGGAACACTTCCAGCCACGCCGAAAAATCCATCGGTGCCGGGTCGACCGGCACGCCGATGTCGCCGAGATAACCGTTCACGTAGCGGGCTGGGATGTTCATGCAGCGGCAGAGCGTGATCGCCAGATGAGCGAAGTCGCGGCAGACGCCGACGCGCTCCTCATGCGCCTGCGCCGCCGTGCGGGTCGGGCGCGCATAGCCGTAGCCGAACGACAGACGGTTGTGGACATAGTCGACGATCGCCTGCACCCGGGCCCAGCCGGATGGAACAGGCCCGAAAACCTGCCAGGCCAGATCGCTGAGATGATCGGTTTCGCAATAGCGACTGCCGAGCAGATAGCAGAGCACCTCGTCGGGCAACTCCGCCACCGGCACTTCCCTGGCCAGTGTGTTGACTTCGTCGGTCTCGCCGCTGTCCTCGACGACGGCGTCGTAAAGAATGCGAAAGCCGCCGCCAGGCGCGGTGAAGCGGCGGCAGGTGTTGCCATAAAGATCGTGATAGAGCCTGGTTGGGACGGAAGGCGAGGTCAGCACGCGCGTCTGCCGCTTGATGTCGGCCTGGCGCTGCTTGTGGATCTCGAGCAGCGAAATCACCGGGGTGGATTCAGCACAGTCGATGGCGATTTCGTAGCCGAGCCGAATCAGCATCGCAGTTCCCCTCTTTTTGAGTGTCGTGGAAGACGAGTGGATTAACGCGAAATGGCCGGCCAAGGTTCCCTGGTCTGTCGAAAAAGGCGATCCACGCCTTCCCATGCCGCCGGTGCGAGGTTACGGTCGATCGACTAGCTTTGGTTCCTTCCCAAACAACCTGGGGTTGCAGATGTTCGCAGGCAGAAAATTCGCAGCCTTGCTGTTCGACATGGACGGCACGGTGGTCAATTCGATCGCCGCGGCAGAAAGGGTCTGGGCAGATTGGGCACGCCGGCAAGATCTCGACGTTGCCGCATTCCTGCCGACGATCCACGGCGTGCGGGCGATCGAGACCATCGCTCGGCTGGCGCTTCCAGGCGTCGACCCGATGCGTGAAGCCGATGCGCTTCTGCAGGCCGAGGTGGCCGATACCGACGGCATTCTTCCGATCGCTGGCGCCGCCGCGTTTCTGGCGTCGCTGCCACCCGAGCGCTGGGCAATCGTCACTTCGGCGCCGCGCGAGCTGGCACTGCTGCGCATCGCGGCCGCCGGCATCCCGCTTCCCGCCATCCTTGTTGCGGCCGAGGACGTTTTCCGCGGCAAGCCGGCGCCGGATTGCTTCCGGCTAGCGGCCGAGCGGCTGGGCGTCGACGCGCGCGACTGCCTCGTTTTCGAAGATGCGCCCGCCGGAATAGCGGCGGCCGAGGCCGCAGGAGCCGCCGTCGTGGTCATCAGCGCCACGCACCAGCACCCGTTGCAAACGCCGCATGCTGCGCTTGCCGGTTATGACGGGATCGGCGTCACCGTCGACGACCACGGCTGGATTGTTCTCGCGGCGGAGCGGGCTGCGGCTTAGGGTTCCCTTAGAAGTCGCTGGTCAGGCCCTTGACCTCCCAATCGCCATAGCGGCCGGGTTCCCTGCCGCCACGACCGCCAATCTCCCGGGGCATCGCGGCTTCCTGCCGGCGATAGTGTTCGCGCCGTGCTTCGGCTTCCGCCAAAGCGCGGCGGGCTGCCGGTGTCAGCGTCTTTTGCTGCGCGTCGAAACCAGGGCCGGCGTTTGCATTGCTGGTTTCGTCGATCATGCGATATTCCCGGCGGATTGAAACATGGCCCAATTGAAACAGGGCCACACGTTTCCCATCATATAGCGATGAGCCGACAAGGATCGACCCTTTTCCGGAAGGCCAGCAGAAACGGAGCAGACAATGAACACACTGCGCACCGCCATGCTTTTGGCAGCGATGACCGCGCTGTTCATGGGCGTCGGCTATCTGATCGGCGGATCGGGCGGCATGGTGATCGCCTTTCTGATTGCCGCCGCCATGAACCTGTTCAGCTATTGGAACGCCGACAAGATGGTGCTGTCGATGAACCGCGCCGTCGAGGTCGACGAAAGCAACGCCCCGGAATATTACGCCATCGTGCAGAGCCTCGCCAGACAGGCCGGCCTGCCGATGCCGAAAACCTACCTGATCGATAACCCGCAGCCCAACGCCTTCGCCACCGGCCGCAACCCACAGAATGCCGCGGTTGCCGCCACCACCGGGCTGTTGCAGCAGCTGTCGCATGAGGAGGTCGCGGCTGTCATGGCGCACGAGCTCGCCCATGTCCAGCACCGCGACACGCTGACCATGACGATCGTCGCCACGCTTGCCGGCGCAATCTCGATGCTCGGTAATTTCGCCTTCTTTTTCGGCGGCAACCGCGACAACAACAACTCCCTCGGCATTATCGGTGTGCTGGTGGCGATGATCGTGGCGCCGTTCGCCGCCATGATCGTGCAGATGGCGATCAGCCGTACCCGCGAGTACGAGGCCGACCGGCGCGGCGCCGAGATCTGTGGACAGCCGCTTTGGCTTGCCTCGGCCCTTGACAAGATCGCCCGTGGCGCCGAACGCATCCGCAACCCGGATGCCGAACGCAATCCGGCGACTGCCCACCTCTTCATCATCAATCCACTTTCCGGCGAGCGCATGGACAATCTGTTTTCGACCCACCCGAACACTGACAACCGCATCGCGGCCCTGCAGGCAATGGCGCAGGACATGGCATTCGCCCCTGCTCAGCGGCGAGCCCCGATGCCGGGGCAGGCGGGCGGGCAGCGGCCATCAGGACCGTGGGAGAGATCAGCCGAGCAGCCTGAGCAGCCGCCGGCCACGCCGAAATCCAATCCCTGGGGCCGCAATCCGACCGGGCCCAAGGGTCCGTGGTCGTGAGCGAAGCGAAACGCCGGCACCGAATTTCAGGCGATCACGAAAACAATGCGGCGAGCCCCGGCGAACCCGTTGCCGGCCTCGCCGCGCGCAAGGTGGCTGCCCGGCTGCTCGCCGCCGTCATCGATGCCAAAACGCCGCTAGACGGGCTGACCGACCACGAGAACGGCCATCCGCAATACAAGGCGCTCGACCTGCGCGACCGGGCGCTGGTGCGCGCCATACTGGTCACCGCGCTGCGCTTCCGCATGACCATATCAGGGTTGCTGGCCCGCCGCCTGGAAAAGCCGCTGCCGCCCAACGCCACCGCGCTTTCGCATATTCTGCATGTAGCAGCGGCGCAGATCCTGTTCCTCGATATTCCCGACAGCGCCGCAGTCGACCTTGCCGTGACCCACGCCAAGTCCGACCCGCGCACGGTGCGCTTCTCCGGCCTCGTCAATGGCGTGCTGCGTACGCTGGCGCGGTCCAAGCAGGCCGAGCTCGCTGCAGCGCTTGCCGCCACCGACGAAGCGCCGAAATGGTTTTCCGACCGGCTGAAGGCCGCCTATGGCCCTGAGAAAGCCAGGCAAATTCTCGCCGCGCACAGGCACGAGGCGCCGGTCGACTTCACGGTCAAGTCCGATCCTGCGCTATGGGCCGAGCGGCTCGGCGGCATCGTGCTGCCGACCGGCACTGTGCGCGTCGAGAAGCTCAGCGCCTCGGTCACCGAACTGCCCGGTTTCGAAGACGGCGCCTGGTGGGTCCAGGATGCCGCCGCCAGCCTTCCGGCCCGGCTGTTCGGCGACATCAGGGGGTTGCGCGTCGCTGATCTCTGCGCCGCCCCCGGCGGCAAGACCGCTCAGCTTATTCTCGACGGCGCCACGGTCACCGCGATCGACTCCTCGAAGAACCGGTTGGCGCGGCTCACGCAGAATCTCGAACGGCTTGGTCTGTCCGCAGAGATTGTCCAGGCCGATCTGCTCAAATACGAGCCGGAACAACTGTTCGACGCCGTCCTCCTCGACGCGCCCTGCTCCTCGACCGGTACGGTGCGGCGACACCCCGACGTGCCCTGGACGAAGACGGCGGCCGACATCGAAAAACTCGCCGATCTGCAGCGAAGGCTGCTCGCCCGCGCCGTCAGCCTGGCCAGGCCCGGCGGGCGCATCGTCTTTTCCAACTGTTCGCTCGACCCGCTCGAAGGCGAGGCGCTTCACCGCGCCTTCCTCGCCGGGACGGCTGATATCGTCGACGATCCGCTCCGCCCGGGCGAGATCGCTGGCATCGATCCGTTCCTGACGCCGCAGGGCACTCTGCGCACCACGCCCGCAGATCTGGAGCTCGGCTCACCGGAACGGTCCGGGCAGGACGGCTTCTTCGCCGCCCGCATGCGCAGAGCCGGCTAACGCCTGAGAATTTTAAGACTGTTTTAGGAAGAATCCTGCGGAAAACAGCCTGAACTTCAACGCCTCCGTGCAATTCGCCTTCGCATAAGTTCTTGAATCATATAAGCTTGTCTTCGGATTGGGCGCTATGAGGAGGGCTTTTGGCGATCGCTGCCGTCAGCACGACGCGTCTATGGACGCTTGTCGCGAAGGAGTTCTGGCGCAAGACGCGCCGGCGCCTGCGTGCCGGGCCGATCCATCGCTGGCGCTACTCCGGTCGCACACCGGAACGTGTGTTGATCGCTCCGCCGGACCTGCGCCTGGCCGACCGGCAGATCGCGCTCGAGATTTATTATGGCCGCTATCCGCTGTCGGGACATCTGGTCGAGACCGGCGGCAAGTCGCCCTTCCAGATCGCGGTGGCCAATCCCGGCTGGCAAAAGGCCCTGCACGGCTTTCGCTGGCTGCGCCATATGCGCGCCGCAGGCACCGAGCTTGCCGCCGCCAATGCCCGCGCGCTGGTCTCCGACTGGATCACTATCCATGGCAGCAATATTTCCGGTGTCGCCTGGGAGCCCGGCACGACGGCCAAACGCGTCATTGCCTGGCTGCAGCATTCCTCGGTGGTGCTGCAAGGTGCTGAATTTCCCTTTTATCGGGCCTTCCTGAAATCGCTGGCCATGCAGATCCGCTATCTCAGGGCGATGGCCCGCGAGATGCCGGACGGCAAGGACAGGCTGCGCGCCCGCATCGCGCTTGCCTTTGCCGCTCTGTCGCTACCGGCGCCGGCATCGGCGCTGCGCGGCGCGACCCGCAACCTCGCCGAGGAGCTCGATCGTCAGATTCTGCCGGACGGCGGCCATATTTCCCGCAATCCGATGGCCGTGCTTGAAATCCTCGCCGACCTTCTGCCGCTGCGCCAGACTTATGCCAATCAGGCCGAAACGCCGCCGGCGGCGCTGATGGGCGCCATCGATCGCATGCTGCCGGCGCTGCGTTTCTTTCGCCACCAGGACGGCAGCCTCGCCCGCTTCAACGGCATGGGCGCGACCATCCACAACCGCATCGCCACCATTCTGCGCCACGACGACACCGCCGGCGCGCCATTGCTGCACGCACCGCATTCGGGCTACGAGCGCCTCGCCATGGGCGGCGTCACCGTGATCGCCGATACCGGCCCGCCACCGCCGATCGCTGTTTCCAACGCGGCGCACGCCGGATGCCTTTCCTTCGAGCTGTCTTCCGGCCGCCGCCACTATATCGTCAACGCCGGCGTCGACACCTATGGCGCCGCCGAATTCCGGCCGCTTGCCCGCGCCACGGCCGCCCATTCGACAGCCACTATCAACGACACCTCGTCGGCGCGTTTCAGCCACTCGCTGCGTGTCAACGACCTGCTCGGCACGCCGCTGATCGGCGGCCCGCATCATGTGCCTTGCAAGCGCACCGACCAGCAAGGCAGCCAGGGTTTTCTGGCTCGCCACGACGGCTATGTCGCGCGCTTCGGCTTGCTGCATGAGCGCGAGCTAAAATTGTCGACCAGCGGCAACGTGCTCGCCGGCAGGGATCGCCTCCTGCGGCCGGGCAATGCTGCGATCCGCAACAACGGCCGCGATTTCGTCACCGTGCGCTTCCACATCCATCCCGACATAGGCTTGCTCCAGGACGAGCACGACCGCCTGGTGCTGACCGCCGATGAAGCCGACACATGGGTGTTCACCTGCACAGAGGTGGCGCCCGAGGTCGAGGAATCCATCTATTTCGCCGGTCTTGGCGGCCCACGCCGCAGCCGGCAGATCGTGCTGGCCTTCAAGGCATCGAAGGTTTCCGAAGTCCATTGGCACCTGACGCGGACGGCCATCGCCGGTCATTCGGCAAAAAGCTGAGACTGCGATTAGCCCTGCAGTTTGATTTCCAGGCCTCATGTGCTACGGCGCGCGGACACTTTCCCAACCAGCCGTGAAAGGCCGCCAGCCCATGGCCGTCGCCGCCAAGAACATTCCCGCGCCCGACCTCGTTCCCGTCCGTCGCGCGCTGCTTTCCGTCTTCGACAAGACCGGGCTCATCGAATTCGCCAGGGCGCTGGCCGCGGCCGGCGTCGAGCTGGTCTCCACCGGCGGCACGGCAAAGGCGATCGCCGAGGCAGGCATGGTCGTGCGCGACGTCTCCGACCTTACCGGCTTTCCAGAGATCATGGACGGCCGCGTCAAGACGCTGCATCCGTCCGTGCATGGCGCGTTGCTTGGCGTGCGCGACGATCCCGAACACGCCGCGGCGATGCGCGATCATGGCATCGAGCCGATCGATCTCGTCGTCTCCAATCTTTACCCTTTCGAGGATGTCCGCCGCTCCGGCGCCGCTTACGCCTCGATCGTCGAGAACATCGACATAGGCGGCCCGGCAATGATCCGCGCCGCCGCCAAAAACCACGCCTATGTCGCCATCGTCACCGACCCCGAGGACTATGCCTCGGTGCTCAACGCGCTGGAGATGAATATCGGCTCGCTGTCGCTGGATTTCCGCAAGAAGCTGGCGGCCAAGGCCTTCGCCCGCACCGCCACCTATGATGCGGCGATTTCCGGCTGGTTCGCCGAAGCGCTGGAGATCGAGCATCCCACCTGGCGCGCCTTCGGCGGCAGGCTCGACCAGGTGATGCGCTACGGCGAAAACCCGCACCAGGGCGCCGGCTTCTACGTCGATGGCGACAAGCGGCCGGGCGTCGCAACGGCGCGCCAGCTTCAGGGCAAGCAGCTTTCCTACAACAACATCAACGACACCGACGCCGCCTTCGAACTGGTCGGCGAGTTCGATCCGGCCCGCTCCGCCACCGTCGCCATCATCAAGCACGCCAACCCGTGCGGCGTCGCCGAGGGCGCCTCGCTGAAGGCCGCCTACGCCAAGGCGCTGGCCTGCGATCCGGTGTCGGCCTTCGGCGGCATTGTCGCGCTGAACCGAACCCTCGATGCCGAGGCCGCCGAAGAGATCGTCAAAACCTTCACCGAGGTCATCATCGCGCCGGCCGCTGCCGAAGAAGCAATCCGCATCGTCGCCGCCAAGAAGAACCTGCGCTTGCTGGTCACTGGCGGCATGCCCGATCCGCGCGCGGCCGGCTCCACCGTGAAATCCGTTTCCGGCGGGTTGCTCGTCCAGGGCCGCGACAATGCGGTGGTCGACGACCTCGACCTGAAAGTGGTGACCCGGCGGGCGCCGACGCCGGCCGAAATGGCCGATCTCAAATTCGCCTTTCGCGTCGCAAAGCACGTCAAGTCGAACGCCATCGTCTATGTCAGAGACGGAGCCACCGTCGGCATCGGCGCCGGCCAGATGAGCCGGGTCGATTCCTCGCGCATCGCCGCGCGCAAGGCGCTCGACGCGGCCGAGGCAGCCGGCCTGGCCGAGCCATTGACCAAGAATTCTGTCGTCGCCTCGGATGCGTTTTTCCCGTTCGCCGACGGGCTTTTGTCTGCGATCGAAGCCGGCGCCACCGCCGTCATCCAGCCGGGCGGCTCGATGCGCGACGACGATGTCATCGCCGCCGCCGACGCCCACGGCATCGCTATGGTGTTTACCGGCGTCAGGCATTTCAGGCATTAGGCACCCCACCCTCCCCCTCG
>SAQR01000255.1 GCA_004020365.1 Mesorhizobium sp. | reverse complement strand
CGCAGCATTGCGGCAATCTCCCCGAACACGATCCCATAGGCGATGGCCAGGATCAGATGCACGACCACGCCGGCGATGCTGGCCGTCAGGAGCGGGTAGCCGGGATCGAGAGCTTCCGGTCCAAGCGCGATGGCGCCGATCATGCGCAGGGGCATGAAGGACGCTTCCGCCCCCATCATGAACGCACTCGCCGCCATTTCGAACGCCGCAAAGAC
>SAQR01000254.1 GCA_004020365.1 Mesorhizobium sp. | reverse complement strand
CTTAGGCGCCAGGCGCTGATCCGGCGCATGCGGCCGGACCTCGAAGTGGTGATGTTCCGCGGCAATGTGCAGACGCGGCTGCGCAAGCTGGACGAGGGCGTTGCCGATGGCACCATCCTCGCTTATGCCGGGCTGAAGCGGCTTGGGCTCGAAGATATCATCACCGACCTGATGCCGCTCGACATCTTTCCGCCGGCGCCGGGGCAAGGCGCGATC
>SAQR01000253.1 GCA_004020365.1 Mesorhizobium sp. | reverse complement strand
AGATAAAGGCCATGTCTCCGAAACAGCTTGTCCAATGCCGTCACCGAAAAATAGCACAGGTGTTCGTGGTAGATCGTATCGAATTGGCAATGGTCGATCATCGGTTCGACATATGGCGCCTCGAGCACCGCAACGCCGTCGTCCTTGAGCAACCGTGCAATGCCTGAAACAAAACCATTGGTGTCGGCCACATGGGCGAGCACATTGTTTGCGTGGA
>SAQR01000252.1 GCA_004020365.1 Mesorhizobium sp. | reverse complement strand
ACGTTGATTTTTCCCCGCTCTATCGTTCGACCGTCGGCTTCGACCGGTTGTTCACCATGCTCGATTCGCTTGCGCAGCCCGACGGCGCGCAGACCTATCCGCCCTACAACATCGAGCGCACCGGCGAGGATGCCTATCGCATCTCGATGGCGGTCGCCGGCTTCTCGGAAGACGAGATTTCGATCGAAGCCCACCGTAATGTGCTGACCGTCAAGGG
>SAQR01000251.1 GCA_004020365.1 Mesorhizobium sp. | reverse complement strand
CGGCACGCATTTTTCGCGGCCCAACAGCGATGCCGCGCAGCGCAAGGCGATCCGCGTCATCAAGGCCAAGGGTGGCAAGGTGGTGTTCGACATCGACTACCGCCCCAATCTCTGGGGTCTTGCCGGCCATGCCGAAGGGTTCGAACGCTATGTGAAATCCGACCGGGTCTCGGCTCAACTGAAGTCGGTGCTGCCCGACTGCGACCTGATCGTCGGC
>SAQR01000250.1 GCA_004020365.1 Mesorhizobium sp. | reverse complement strand
GAGCTGCGCGACCTCGGCGATGATGCCTTCGATATGCGCCTGAAGCTCAGGATCGTGCGGCATGAACACATGGCCGACGGCGTAATGGCCGGGCTTGGGCAGCTCGACGCCCTGGCTGGCCATCTCCTCGCGAAAAAAGCGGTCGGGAAGTTGCACCAGCACACCGGCGCCGTCGCCCATCAGCGGGTCGGCGCCGACGGCGCCGCGATGCGTCAGAT
>SAQR01000249.1 GCA_004020365.1 Mesorhizobium sp. | reverse complement strand
TGGTAGGTGCTTTGCGCAAAAAGCGTGATCACCAGGAATGCCTGGACGAGCAGGTTGGTGATCAGGAGCGAGGTCGACGGCACGCCGCGCTCGCTCTCCTGGCCGAAGAATTTCGGCATCGTCCCGTCCTTGGCGGCGACATGCGGAATTTCTGCGGCAAGCAGCGTCCAGCTCAGGAAGGCGCCGACCACCGACACGACAAGCGCGGTGTTGATGCTG
>SAQR01000248.1 GCA_004020365.1 Mesorhizobium sp. | reverse complement strand
GCCGTCCTGTTTGAGGCCGAAGGCGATGTTGTTCTCGACCGTCATATGCGGGAATAGCGCATAGGACTGGAACATCATGTTGACGGGCCGCCGGTATGGTGGAATGCCGCGCAGATCCTGGCCATCGAGCAGGATGCGGCCGGCGGTCGGTTCCTCGAAGCCGGCGAGCATCCGCAGAAGCGTCGACTTTCCACAACCCGACGCGCCGAGCAGGGCAAAGAACT
>SAQR01000247.1 GCA_004020365.1 Mesorhizobium sp. | reverse complement strand
CCCCGGGCAAGGACGGAAATTTCGCGGCGCCGGCCAAGGCTGAAACAAAAGCGCGCCGCAGCGACATCCAAACGAAACATATGTGATGCAAAAGTCACATCGACCGAAATGTCGACGAACTGCATGGAAAGACCCCGAATCAGCCGCATTGCGGCCACGAACCAAGGCATTTTCGACCAGATATTAACATCGTGTTCACCGACTATTCACGCCTCGACGCTATGA
>SAQR01000246.1 GCA_004020365.1 Mesorhizobium sp. | reverse complement strand
GGAAGGCGGTGCCGACGCAGTCGGACGCGGTGTCGCCGCCGCCGACGACGACGACATGCTGGCCGCCGGCGACGATCGGCGGCGAGGGCCACGCCACCGACTGGATAGGCTCGCCGCCGATGCGCTTGTTCTGCTGCACCAGGTAAGGCATCGCGTCATGCACGCCGTCAAGATCGTCGCCGGGAATGTTGGCCGGGCGCGGCGTTTCCGAACCGCCGCAATAGA
>SAQR01000025.1:64522-80012 GCA_004020365.1 Mesorhizobium sp. | reverse complement strand
CCCAAGTGGGGGAGATGTCCGGCAGGACAGAGGGGGGCGCCGTAGAGCGCCAACCGCGACCAACAAACCGCCCTTCGGGTTCCCTTAACCAGCTATCGCACCGGCGCCATCAGCGCGAAATGAGCACCCTGCGGATCCGTGCCCATCACGATCCAGCCGCCGCCGGGGACCTCCATCGGTCCCATCAGGATCTTGCCGCCATTGTCGGTGACGCGCTTGGCCGCCGCGTCGATTGCGGGAACATTGAAATAGAACTGCCAGACCGGCACCGGAACCTGCTCGGGCTTGTTCATCATGCCGCCGATAGGTTCGCCGCCGGCGGCAAACAGCTGGTAGGTGCCCATCGGCCCCATATCCATGGCGTCGCCCTTGGTCCAGCCGAATTGCCCGGCATAGAAATCGAACGCGGCGCGCCAGTCGGTCGTGTAAAGTTCATGCCAGCCGATATTGCCGGGAGTAATAGCCGGCAGCGGCGGCTGGTCAGGGCCGTCAGGCTGCAGGAAGTTGAAGACCGCGCCTTGCGGATCGGCGACGACGGCAAAGCGACCGACGCCCGGAATGTCGTCGGGTTCGCGGTGAACCGTACCGCCGGCCTCCTTCAGCGATTTCGTCGAAGCATCGACATCCCTGGTGTGGATGTAACCGACCCAGGCCGGCGGCATGCCCGTGTGGCGCACTTCGTCCGGCTGCGTCATCAGCCCGGCAACGCCGCGCTCGCCGACATTCATGACGATATAGCGCGGCATGCCGGGTGCGCCGTCGAAGGGCTGCGCCTTCCAGCCGACCACGTCGGTGTAGAACGCTTCGGCAGCGTCGAGATCGGTGGTCATCAGTTCGTACCAGAAGAAGGACGTCGGGGAGTTTGGCATTGTCGTGCTCCTTGGTTTCCAGTCATCGATCATATCGTGATTCATGTAGGGCGATCTTCACGACGGAAATCCGACAGCCAAGGCCATTTAGGAAACATGAGTATTGATATCATGTTTTTATCGTGGCTTTTCAGCGGTTTGCAGCGAAAATTGACCAATTGATAAAAAAACAAAACGTGCTAGCCTTCCCCAAAACAACAAGGAATGGGGAAGCGGAATGGCGACTGGTCATTTCAAGCAGGGCATTGCCGGCGGCCGGCTTTCGCCCGAGCAATATGCCGATAATTTTTCCGACCTGCATCCGCCGCTCGATCATCACGAGGCGCTGGTAGAATCCGATCGCTGCTATTTCTGCTACGATGCGCCGTGCATGAACGCATGCCCGACCTCGATCGACATCCCGCTGTTCATCCGCCAGATCTCGACCGGCAATCCGATCGGCGCGGCCAAGACGATTTTCGACCAGAACATTTTGGGTGGCATGTGCGCCCGCGTCTGCCCGACCGAGACGCTGTGCGAAGAGGTCTGCGTGCGCGAAGTGGCGGAAGGCAAGCCGGTGCAGATCGGCCGCCTGCAGCGTTATGCCACCGATGTCGCCATGGCTGAGAACAGGCAGTTTTACCCGCGCGCCGCCGCGACCGGCAAGACGATCGCCGTGGTCGGCGCCGGACCGGCCGGGCTTGCCGCCGCCCATCGGCTTGCCCGTCATGGACATGACGTGACCATTCTCGAGGCCCGCCCGAAAGCCGGCGGTCTCAATGAATATGGCATCGCCGCCTACAAGAGCATCGACAATTTCGCCCAGGCCGAGGTCGAATATGTCACGTCGATCGGCGGCATCGATATCCAGAACGGCAAGGCGCTCGGCCGCGACTACCAGCTGTCGGACCTGACCAGGAATTACGATGCAGTGTTTCTCGGCATGGGGCTTGGCGGCGTCAATGCGCTGCGCGCCGACGGCGAGGACGCTCAAGGCGTCACCAATGCGGTGGAGTTCATCGCTGAGCTTCGCCAGGCCAGCGATTTTGCCAGCCTGCCGGTCGGCCGGCGCGTCGTCGTCATCGGCGGCGGCATGACGGCAATCGACGCGGCGGTGCAGTCAAAACTGCTCGGCGCCGAAGAGGTGACGATCTGCTACCGGCGCGGCCAAGAGCACATGAACGCTTCCGAATTCGAGCAGGACCTGGCCGCTGCCAACGGCGTCATCATCCGTCACTGGCTGCAGCCGAAGCGGGTCATTGCCGAAGGCGGCAAGGTGTCGGGCATCGAGCTTGAGTATACGGCGATGGAAGGCGACAAGCTCGTCGGCACCGGCGAGCGGCTGACGCTCACCGCCGACCAGGTATTCAAGGCGATCGGCCAGAGCTTTGTCCCGGCTGCGCTCAACGGCAGCGGCGCCTTGCTGGCGCTGGAAGCCGGCCGCATCAAGGTCGATGCCGAAGGCCGCACCTCGTTGCCGAACGTCTGGGCCGGCGGCGACTGCATTTTTGGCGGCGACGACCTCACCGTCTCGGCAGTCGCGCAAGGGCGCGACGCGGCCGAATCGATCCACCGGGCACTGACCTCGAACGGGAGGGCATGAGCATGGCAGATATCAGAAACAATTTCGTCGGCATCAAATCGCCGAATCCGTTCTGGCTGGCCTCGGCGCCGCCGACCGACAAGGCCTACAATGTCATGCGCGCCTTTAGGGCGGGCTGGGGTGGCGTCGTGTGGAAGACGCTCGGCGAAGAGGGGCCGCCGGTGGTCAATGTCAATGGCCCGCGCTATGGCGCGATCTGGGGCGCCGATCGCCGCCTGCTCGGCTTGAACAACATCGAGCTGATCACCGACCGCGACCTGCAGGTCAATCTGCGCGAGATCAAGCAGGTCAAGATGGACTGGCCCGACCGCGCCATCGTTGTCTCGCTGATGGTGCCTTGCGAGGAGCATGCGTGGAAGGCGATCCTGCCGGTGGTCGAGGAGACCGGGGCCGATGGCATCGAGCTCAATTTCGGCTGCCCGCACGGCATGTCGGAACGCGGCATGGGTTCTGCCGTCGGCCAGGTGCCGGAATACATCGAAATGGTGGTGCGCTGGTGCAAGGCCAACACCCGCATGCCTGTCATCACCAAGCTGACGCCGAACATCACCGACATACGCAAGCCGGCGCGCGCCGCCCTTGCCGGCGGCACCGACGCGGTGTCGCTGATCAACACCATCAATTCGATCACCGGCGTCAATCTCGACAGTTTCGCACCGGAGCCGACGATCGACGGCAAGGGTTCGCATGGCGGCTATTGCGGCCCGGCGGTGAAGCCGATCGCCATGAACATGGTGGCCGAGATCGCCCGCGATCCGGAAACGCACGGCCTGCCGATCTCCGGCATCGGCGGCATCACCACCTGGCGCGACGCTGCCGAATTCATGGCGCTCGGCGCCGGCAATGTGCAGGTGTGCACGGCGGCGATGACTTACGGCTTCAAGATCGTGCAGGAGATGATCGCCGGCCTGGAAAACTGGATGGACGAGAAGGGCCATGCCTCGCTCGACGATATCGTCGGCCGCGCCACGCCCAACGTAACCGACTGGCAATATCTCAACCTCAATTACGTCGCCAAGGCGCATATCGACCAGGAAGCCTGCATCAAATGCGGCCGCTGCTACATCGCCTGCGAGGACACCTCGCACCAGGCGATCACCAGCATGGTGGACGGCAAGCGGCATTTCGAGGTGATCGAGGCCGAATGCGTCGGCTGCAACCTCTGCGTCAATGTCTGTCCTGTCGAGAACTGCATCACCATGGAGCCGCTGGCAGCCGGCGTCATCGACCAGCGCACCGGCAGACCGGTGTCGCCGGTCTACGCCAACTGGACGACGCATCCGAACAACCCGATGGCCAAAGTGGCGGCGGAGTAAGGACGGGCGAGGTGTAACTCCCCAGAACTTGGGTTCCTCGCCCCACGAAGTGGGGAGAGGTGGCCCGGCGAGGCCGGGACGGAGAGGGGCCTTCGCGGCGGTCGGGAACTGTTCAACGTTCATGATCCCATCTTGCTCGCGCCCTTCGCCGGTTCTGGCTTCGCGACTGTTGTCCCCCTCTCCGTCCCGGCTTCGCCGGGCCACCTCTCCCCCGCTCTGCGGGGGGCGAGGAACCCAAGTCCTGCAAAGTGGCGCCGGCAGGGCAATGAGGGGCGGCGCCATCGATCGGATAAAATCGCCGGCGGTGCAGCATCCGCTATTGCGGATAAAAGATATCCACGATAAGACATATCCATGAATTCGAGATCAGCACCATGAAGCTGGGCGAGGGCGTTGAAGCGGCCATCCACTGCGCCGCCATGCTTGCCGGCGTGGAAGGCGCGGCGACCATGCCGGGTGCGGCCATGGCGGAAGCGTTCGGCCTGTCGCCGAGTTATCTGCTCAAGCATCTCAACACGCTGACGGCCTCGGGCATCCTGGAATCGGTACCCGGGCCGTCGGGCGGTTACCGGCTGGCGCGGCCGGCCGAGCGCATAACGCTGCTCGACATCGTGCTCGCCGTGGAAGGACGCGAAACCGCCTTCCGTTGCGGCGAAATCCGTCAGCGCGGGCCGGCCAGGCTCGATGCCTCGGCCTATGTCAAACCCTGCGGCATCAACGTCGCGATGCAGAAGGCCGAACGCGCCTATCGCGTCGCCCTTGCCGAGGCCCGGCTGTCCGACATCGTGGCGGAATACGTGAGCGATGCCGATCCCCGTTCAGTCGCCGCCAACTGCGCCTTTGTCGAGCGCCATCAGCGACCGCAGAAATCGAGTTCAACCAAGCAAGCGTGAAAGGTAAGAGAATGAAGCAGCGGCTGCAATTCTTCGGCGCGGCGCCGGAAATCATGAAAGCGGTAGCGGCGCTCAACAAGGCGGTCGACGAGTGCGGGCTGGAGGCAAGCCTGCTGCATTTGGTCAAGCTGCGGGCGTCGCAGATCAATGGCTGTTCCTATTGCGTCGAGATGCACAGCCGCGAGGCGCGCCGTGACGGCGAGGCCGAACAGCGCCTCTATCTCGTCTCCGCCTGGAAGGAATCGCCGCTGTTTTCCGAGCGCGAACGCGCTGCCTTTGCATGGACCGACGTGGTGACGAAGATCGCCGACAGCGGCGTGCCGGACGATCTCTACACAAAAACGCTTGAACACTTCTCGGAAGAGGAACTGGTCAAGCTGTCCGTTGCGATCGGCATGATCAACACCTGGAACCGGCTCTGCGTCTCCTTTCACGCCATTCATCCGGTAGCCGCAGCCAGGGCTGCTTGAGCGGACGGACCTGACGCGCGGCCTTTACGCCGCGCGTCTCTTTTTTGCTTTGGGATCAAGACCATGTTGTCGAATTTTGAGAATGAGATTCTTCTTGCCGCCCGCCTGCTGCTCGGCGGCGCGTTCGTCTTTGCCGGCCTCCGCAACATCCAGAATGCAGGCTTCCTGACTCAGATGATGACGATGCGCGGCGTGCCGCAGGCGCGGCTGATGCTGTGGCTGGGGATCGTCCTGCAGATCATTTCTGGAGCGCTGGTGATAGCAGGTGTCTGGACCGCTGCCGCGGCTCTTTGCCTGGTGCTGTTCCTTGTCATCGCTACGCCGATGTTCCACAATTTCTGGGATCATCAGGGGCCCGAGCGCGCGTCCCGCATCAACGGCTTTGTCGGCAACGTGGCGTTGACTGGAGGAATTCTGGTGCTGATGGCGCAGCCGGTATAGCGCGTGCGGGCGGCCGCCTCGCCGAGGCAGTCGCCACGGCCCTTGGCGTCTTGTTGAGCATGATCTTTTCCGAAAGCCGGTTCCCAGTTTCGCAGGGTCGCGAGGCCATGCAGGAAGAGCCGCCGATGATCACGGCATGTGAGGTTTTTCGGTCATGGATGCTGAAATCGAAGCGCGCTCGACAAGCTCGCGGCTCAATGTCCGTAATTGCTGTCTTGCCTTTGCGTCATAGGCCTGCGGATCGGCGCGAGATTCCCTCTGGCCGTCGAAATAAAGACCACTCCGCCCTTCGAGGGCAGGCGATGTCGCGAGGTTGAGGATGGCATCGGCGCCCGTCTCGACCGAGTTCCACGGCGTGATGCCTGCCTGCCGGACCATGGTGGTGTTCATGTAGCTTGCCGGATGCAGGCTGTTGACGGTGACGCCCGTGTTCTTCAGTTCCTGCGCCAGATCGATGGTGAACATGATCTGCGCCAGCTTGCTCTGGCAGTAGGCGCGGACGCCGTCGTAGTTGCGGATCAGCATGACATCGTCGAAATCGATCGCCTGCTGGCCGGCCGAGGCGACGTTGACGATGCGCGACGGCGCGCTCGCCTTGAGCAGCGGCAGAAGCTCTGATGTGAGCAGGAAGCCGGCGAGATAGTTGACGGCAAAGCGCAGCTCGTAGCCGTCGGCGCTGACCTGTCGTTTGGTGCCTGCAGTACCGATGCCGGCGTTGTTGATGAGAATGTCGAGTCGGTCGGTCCTGGCGTGCACGGCCTCGGCGAGGCGGCGGACCCCGGCCAGGGACGACAGGTCGGCGACGAGAAGCTCGGCCTTGCCGCCGGCGGCTTCGATCTCGGCGACCGTCGCCTTGCCCCGTGTCGCATCGCGACCATGCACCAGGACCCGCGCGCCGTCGGCGCCGAGCCTTTGCGCGACGACGCGGCCGACGCCGTCGGTCGACCCGGTGATGAGGACGGTCTTGTCTTTCAGTTCCATGCTCGGAGCCTCCATGTCATTGCTCTGAGTGGAAGATGGGACGTCAGGCACCGGTCAAACAGGTCAAACTTTATCCTGGTATCGATACTGGCTATACGCCGATGGGTCCCCCGACGCATTCAGCCGATGCTGGCCGCAGCCTGTCAGCTTCGTCATCCTGGGGCGCAGCAAGGAGCGGAGCGACGCAGCGCAGACCCAGGAAGACGAAAGAGGTCAGCTCTTTGGCTTCAGCCCATCGATGAACAATTGCTCGAGAAACCTTGCCGCGTCTTCGAAGCGGCCGTCGCCGCCGCGGTCGGGTCCGAGCACGGCGCGGACCTGAACGTCGAAATCGGCATAGTGCTGCGTCGTCGCCCAGATCGAGAAGATCAGGTGCCAGGGATCGGTGGGCGCGATCTTGCCGGCGCGCATCCAGCCCTTGATGACGGCGGCCTTCTCGTCGACCAGCGTCTTCAGCTCGCCTTCCAGCATCGGCATGATGCGCGGCGCGCCCTGCAGGATCTCGTTGGCGAACAGGCGGCTTTCCCTGGGGAAATCGCGCGCCATTTCGAGTTTGCGCCTGATATAGCTGCGCAATTCGGTCAGCGGGTCGCCGATGTCGTCGAGCTCGCGCAGCGGCGCCAGCCAGGTATCCAGAAGCCGCTGCATCAGCGTCTCGTGGATATCCTCCTTGCGGCGGAAATAGTAGAGCAGGTTCGGCTTCGACATGCCGGCGGCTTCGGCGATCTGGTCGATGGTCGAGCCGCGAAAGCCGTTGGTCGAGAACACCTCGAGCGCCGCCTCCAGGATCAGCTCGCGCTTTTCCTGCTGGATGCGGGTACGGCGAGGAGCGGGAATTTCCATGTCGGCCGTCACTGCGGCATATCCTGGGTTGGAGAGCCATCTGGACCAATTCTCTGGACCAGTTTTTCTCCGGCCTGTGGAGCGCGCCTCAGCTGCCGCATTTCCGCTAGTAATCCCTTGACCGCCGACAGGGCGGTGCTAACGTTTGTCCAATCGGTCAAAAATTTGCGTAGCACGAAAACGCAGCAGAGACCAAGTGTCGGGAAGACCAAGCGTTAGCCGCACCGAAACAGGTTACAAGGGGAAGTCTTGGTCATGTCCAACCGGCTGAAAGTCACGCCGAACGATCTCAGCGCATTCTGGATGCCGTTCACGGCAAACCGGCAGTTCAAGCAGGCGCCGCGCATGATGGTGTCGGCCAAGGACATGCATTACACGACGAGCGACGGTCGTACGGTTTTAGACGGCACCGCCGGCCTCTGGTGCGTCAATGCCGGCCACTGCCGGCCGAAGATCACCGAGGCGATCCAGAGCCAGGCCGCCGAGCTCGACTATGCGCCGGCGTTCCAGATGGGTCACCCGATCGTCTTCGAACTTGCGAACCGTTTGGTCGACCTGGCGCCGGAGGGCATGGACCACGTGTTCTTCACCAATTCCGGGTCGGAATCGGTCGAGACCGCGCTGAAGATGGCGATCGCCTATCACCGCGCCAAAGGCGAGGGCTCGCGCACCCGTCTGATCGGCCGCGAGCGCGGCTATCACGGCGTCAATTTCGGCGGCATCTCGGTCGGCGGCATCGTCACCAACCGCAAGATGTTCGGCACGCTGCTCGGCGGCGTCGACCACATGCCGCACACCCATCTGCCCGAGAAGAATTCGTTCACCAGGGGCGTGCCCGAGCATGGCGCGGAATTGGCCAACGAGCTGGAGCGCATCGTCGCGCTGCACGACGCCTCCACGATTGCGGCGGTCATCGTCGAGCCGGTGGCGGGTTCCACCGGCGTCATCCTGCCGCCGAAGGGCTATCTCGAGAGGCTGCGCGAGATCTGCACGAAGCACGGCATCCTGCTGATCTTCGACGAGGTCATCACCGGTTTCGGCCGTCTCGGCACGCCGTTCGCCGCCGACTATTTCGGCGTCACCCCCGACATCATGACCACCGCCAAGGGAGTCTCCAACGGCGTCATTCCGATGGGCGCGGTGTTCGTCAAGAAGGAAATCCATGACGCCTTCATGACCGGCCCTGAGCATATGATCGAGTTCTTCCACGGCTACACCTATTCGGGCAATCCGATTGCCTGTGCGGCAGCACTCGGCACGCTCGACACCTACAAGGAAGAGGGCCTGCTGACCCGCGGCCAGGAACTGGCGCCGTATTGGGAAGACGCGCTGCATTCGTTGAAGGGCGAGCCGAACGTCATCGACATCAGAAACATCGGCCTGATCGGCGCGATCGAGCTGGCGCCCATCCCCGGCAGCCCGACCAAGCGCGCCTTCTCGGCTTTTGTGAAAGCGTTCGAGCGCGGCGCGCTGATCCGCACCACCGGCGACATCATCGCCCTGTCGCCGCCGCTGATCATCAGCAAGGGCCAGATCAACGAATTGATCGACCATGTGCGTGAAGTGCTGAGGGCGGTGGAGTGAGAAACGCGGCGCAGTTTTCCCTCCCCCTTGAGGGGAGGGTGGCCGCGAAGCGGTCGGGTGGGGTCGGTGGCGACGCGCGCCAACCTGATCTCTTGCTGCGAGGAGGCTTCTGATGCCCCGTACCCGCGTGAGCTTCGAAATGCGCCAAAAGGCGCGCGCGCTTCGAGTTCACGCGACCAAGGGCGAATCCCTGCTGTGGTATGAACTGCGCGATTTGAAATCGGCCGGCATCAAGTTCCGCCGCCAGTGCCCGATCGGACCCTATATCGTCGACTTCGCCTGTCTTGCGGTAAAGCTGGTAGTGGAAGTGGATGGTGACTTGCACGAACAGGAGAGAGGCAAACGGCACGACGCAGTCCGTGACGCCTATTTGCGATCGCTCGGGTTCGATATCTTTCGCGTCGATGAGCCCGATGTCATAAACAGCGCTTGGCATGTGGCGCAGGTGGTGAAGGAGAAGGTCGCGCGCATGTTCGGCGACCCCACCCGACCGCTTCGCGGCCACCCTCCCCTCGAGGGGGAGGGGGACGCCGGCGTGCCGCAATCGATGAGGTTTTAGAAAATGGCCGCTCCGGGCGAGAATCTGCGAATCAATTCAGACCGTTTGTGGGATTCGATAATGGAGATGGCGAAGATCGGCCCCGGCGTTGCCGGCGGCAACAATCGTCAGACGTTGACCGACGCGGACGGCGAGGGGCGGCATCTGTTCAAGCGCTGGTGCGAGGCGGCGGGGCTCGAAATGGGCGTCGACGAGATGGGCACGATGTTTGCCCGCCGCGAGGGCACCGAGCCCGATCTGCCGCCGGTCTATGTCGGCAGCCATCTCGACACCCAGCCGACCGGCGGCAAGTATGACGGTGTGCTTGGCGTGCTCGGCGGCTTGGAGATCGTGCGCTCGCTCAACGAGCTCGACATCAAGACAAAACATCCGATCGTCGTCACCAACTGGACGAACGAGGAAGGCGCGCGCTTTGCGCCGGCTATGATGGCGTCCGGCGTTTTCGCCGGCGTCCTCGACCAGGCCGACGTCTACGAACATGTCGACAAGGACGGCAAGAAGTTTGGCGAGGAGCTCGAACGCATCGGCTGGAAAGGCAGCGAGAAAGTCGGTGAGCGCAAGATCCACGCCTTCTTCGAGCTGCATATCGAGCAGGGCCCGATCCTCGAGGACGAGGGCATCGACATCGGCGTCGTCACCCATGGCCAGGGATTGAAATGGCTGCAGGTGACGCTGACCGGCAAGGAGGCGCATACCGGCTCGACGCCGATGCCGAAGCGCCGCAATGCCGGGCTCGGCATGGCGCGGGTGATCGAGCTGGTGCACGAGATCGCCATGGACTACCAGCCCGACGCCGTCGGCGCGGTCGGCCACATGGAGGTCTATCCGAACTCGCGCAACATCATCGCCGGCCGCACCATGTTCACCATCGACATCCGCTCGCCGGAAAAGGAAGTGCTCGACGCCATGGATGGGCGCATCCGCGAAGGCATCGACACGATCTGCGAGGCGCTCGACATCGAATATCAAATCGACCAGGTCGGCCATTTCGATCCGGTGACTTTCGATCCGGGCTGCGTCAAGGCTGTGCGGGATGCGGCAGAGCGCTTGGGTTATACGCATCGCAACATCGTCTCCGGCGCCGGCCACGACGCCTGCTGGATCAACCGCGTCGCGCCGACGGCGATGGTGATGTGCCCTTGCGTCGACGGGCTCAGCCACAACGAGGCCGAGGAAATCACCAGGGAATGGGCGGCGGCCGGCGCCGACGTGCTGTTCCACGCCGTGGTGGAGACGGCGGAGATCGTGGGGTGAGCTAGAAATCAAGATTCCGAACGCCGCTCCCCAAGAAGCGCGAAGAGAACAAAGGGAACAAGAAAATGACCAAAGTCATCAGGAACGGCACCATCGTCACCGCCGATCGTACGTGGAAAGCCGATGTGCTGATGCAGCACGGCAAGATCGTCGCCATCGGCTCGAACCTGCATGCCGACCACGAGTTCGACGCCAGCGGCTGCTATGTGATGCCGGGCGGCATCGATCCGCACACTCATCTCGAAATGCCGTTCATGGGCACCTATTCGGCCGACGATTTCGAGAGCGGCACGCGCGCCGCCCTTGCCGGCGGCACCACAATGGTCGTCGATTTCTGCCTGCCAGCGCCGCAGCAGTCGCTGCTCGAGGCCCTGCAGATGTGGGACAACAAGACCTCGAAGGCGTCCTGCGACTATTCTTTCCACATGGCGATCACCTGGTGGGGCAAGCAGGTGTTCGACGAGATGGCCACCGTCGTCGACAAGGGCATCACCTCGTTCAAGCACTTCATGGCCTACAAGGGCGCGCTGATGGTCGATGACGACGAGATGTATTCGTCGTTCCAGCGCTGCGCCGACCTTGGCGCGCTGCCGTTGGTCCATGCCGAGAATGGCGACGTGGTGGCAGCGCTTTCGCAGAAGCTGCTGGCCGCCGGCAATAACGGCCCCGAAGGGCACGCCTATTCGCGGCCGCCGGAAGTGGAAGGCGAGGCGACCAACCGCGCCATCATGATCGCCGACATGGCCGGCGTCCCGCTCTATGTCGTGCATGTCTCCTGCGAGCAGGCCCATGAAGCCATTCGCCGGGCGCGCCAAAAAGGCATGCGGGTGTTCGGCGAGCCGCTGATCCAGCATCTGACGCTCGACGAGAGCGAATATTTCAACAAGGACTGGGACCATGCGGCGCGCCGGGTGATGAGCCCGCCGTTCCGCAACAAAATGCACCAGGATTCGCTTTGGGCCGGCCTGCAGGCCGGATCACTGCAAGTGGTGGCGACCGACCATTGCGCCTTCACCACCAGCCAGAAGCGCAACGGCGTCGGCGATTTCACCAAGATTCCGAACGGCACCGGCGGGCTCGAGGACCGCTTGCCGGTGCTGTGGACCACCGGCGTCAACACCGGCCGGCTGACGATGAACGAGTTCGTCGCGGTGACTTCGACCAACATCGCAAAAATCCTCAACATGTATCCGAAGAAGGGCGCCATCGTCGAAGGCGCCGACGCCGACATCGTCGTCTGGGATCCGAAGCGCAAGAAGACGATTACTTCCGAGAAGCAGCAGTCGGTGATCGACTACAACGTCTTCGAAGGTGTTGAGGTGACCGGCCTGCCGCGCTTCGTCTTCTCGCGCGGCGAACTGTCGATCCAGGAGGCTGAAGTCAAGGCGAAGCCCGGCCATGGCGAGTTCGTCGCTCGCGAGCCGAATGCAGCGGTTAACCGGGCGCTGTCGACCTGGAAGGAAATCTCCGCGCCGCGCAAAGTGGAACGGTCAGGTATTCCGGCGACCGGGGTGTGAGCTTGGGCCGGTTTGTCGAAGTCGGCGCCGCCCCGCAGGGGCAGCGCAAAGCTGAAGCGATTGCACTGAAGCCGGCCTCAGGCGACCAGCCCATCCAGTTCCGGCAGCAGGACGACGCTTTCCTGTTCGTTGGGATCGGTGCGGGCGATGACCGCCGAGGCCGGGCTGTCGCTCAGATTGGCCGGCAGATGCGGCACGCCGGCGGGAATGTAGAAGAGGTCGCCGGCCTTCACCACGGTCTGCTGCTCGAGCCGGTCGCCATACCAGGTATGGACTTCGCCGGAGAGCACATAGATCGCCGTTTCGTGGCTTTCGTGCATATGCGCCCTGGCGCGGGCACCGGGCGGCATGGTGAGCAGGTGCATGCAGATGCCGGTAGAGCCGACCGTCTCGGCAGCGATGCCGGTGAAATAACTCAGTCCCTGCTTGCCTTCATATGAGCTTTCGGGGCGGATAAGATGGCAGGTGGGTTTGGACGACATCGGGCAAACTCTCGATCGGGTAGGACAAGATAAGTGGTAAGCAGCATTTTGGCAAAAGCAACGGGAAACCGGCCGGCGCGGCGGCGACGCGAAAAGCCAGGCTGCGGCCTATGACGGGACAGTCGCCAGCCGTCGTTTCGGCAAGCAAGCTCGGCCTGACCTTCCAGACCAGTGACGGTCCGGTGCAGGCGCTGTCGAATGTCGACCTGACCATCGGCAAGGGCGAATTCGTCTCCTTCATCGGGCCGTCCGGTTGTGGCAAGACGACCTTGCTGCGGGTCATCGCCGATCTGGAAAAACCGACATCGGGAACCATTTCGGTCAACGGCATGACGCCCGAGCAGGCGCGCCAGAGCCGCGCCTATGGCTATGTCTTCCAGGCGGCCGCACTTTATCCATGGCGCACCATCGAGCGCAACGTGGCGCTGCCGCTGGAGATCATGGGCCTCTCCAAGGCAGAGCAGGCGGCGCGTATCAAGCGCACGCTCGATCTCGTCAACCTGTCCGGCTTCGAGCAGAAATACCCGTGGCAGCTTTCCGGCGGCATGCAGCAGCGTGCCTCGATCGCGCGGGCGCTGGCCTTCGATGCCGATCTTCTGTTGATGGACGAGCCGTTCGGCGCACTGGACGAGATCGTGCGCGACCACCTCAACGAACAGCTTCTGGAGCTTTGGGAGCGGACCAACAAGACCATCTGCTTCGTCACCCATTCCATTCCCGAGGCGGTCTACCTTTCGACGCGGATCATCGTCATGTCGCCGCGCCCTGGCCGCGTCAGCGACGTCATCGAATCGACGCTGCCGAAAAAGCGGCCGCTCGACATTCGCGAGACGCCGGAGTTTCTGGCGATCGCCGCGCGGGTGCGCGACGGGCTCAGGGCAGGGCACAGCTATGAGGATTGAGGTGGTTTCTCCTCTCCCCAATGGGGGTGGTCGGCCCACCCGTGCTTTCGTCATCCTAGGGCGGAGCCGCCGCGAAGCGGCGTGCGCAGACCCTAGGATCCATGCCGTAACATTAGCCGAAAGGCGCAAGCGGTTCAGAATGTCCGCCATGCCAGCCACGGCAGCCGACGTTCCCTCCAGACAGGGAGCATTGTTCCGCACCGTTGTGCAGCGCGAAGTTAACGGCATGGATCCTAGGGTCTGCGCCGCGTCGCTTCGCTCCTTGCATCGCCCTAGGATGACGAAGACGTGGTTGGGCGCTCGCGTAACGCACAGTGTGCATCCGTCTGGCGAGGGCGGCTGATGGATTCCTTTCGCGACAAGCTCATCCCGGTGACCTCGATCCTGGCGGGCGTGGTGGTCGTCTGGTATGTTTTCGCCGTCATCCTCAACGCGCCGTTCCAGCGCGATCTCGACCGCCGTGCCGGCGAGACGCCTGATATTGTGGAGTTCATCGGCAAGACGATGTCGCAGCCGAAGCCGACGTTGCCGGCGCCGCATCAGGTGGCGGTGAATTTCTTCGAGAACACGTTTCTGCGCAAGGTCACCAGCAATCGCAGCCTTGTCTACAATGCCTGGGTGACGCTGTCCTCGACGCTGCTCGGCTTCGCTTTCGGCACGGCGCTCGGCATCCTGATTGCCGTCGGCATCGTTCATGTGGCGACGCTCGACCGCAGCCTGATGCCGTGGATCATCGCCTCGCAGACCATTCCGATCCTGGCGGTGGCGCCGATGATCATCGTTGTGCTGGCGGCGATCGGCGTCACCGGCCTGATCCCGAAGGCGCTGATCTCGACCTATCTGTCGTTCTTCCCGGTGGCGGTCGGCATGGTCAAGGGGCTTCGTTCGCCCGAACTCACCCATCTCGACCTGATGCACACCTACAATGCCAGCCGCTCGCAGACCTTCTGGAAACTGCGGGTGCCGGCATCGGTGCCGTTCCTGTTCACCTCGATGAAGGTGGCGGTGGCCGCCAGCCTGGTCGGCGCCATCGTCGGCGAACTGCCGACCGGTGCCGTCGCCGGCATCGGCGCCAAGCTGCTTGCCGGCGCCTATTACAGCCAGACCATCGATATCTGGTCGGCGCTGGTGGCCGGCTCGGTGGTGGCGGCGCTGCTGGTGATGGTGGTCGGCATTGCCGGACGCCTCGTCGACCGTGCCATGGGCGGCAGGCCGGCATGAGCGGTCTCCCGAGCCTTTCGTCGATCACCCCCCGCTCGTGGCAAGGGTATGCCGCGCTTGTCCTGCTTGCCGTCGCCCTTTTTACGGCGCCGCTTGTCACTGCCACGCCGGGCTATGACATAGCGACGGTGGCTTTGATCTTCATCCTGTTGCTGTTTGCGATCCAGATGGATCAATTTCCACCCGCAATCGCGGCGACCTGTCTGTTCCTTGGCGCGCATGGCGCGGCGTGGCTGCTGCTCGCCGGCATAACCGGCAATGAGGGCACCGCTCGCGCGTCGTTCTATCTGCTGCTTGCCGCGGCATGGCTTCTGGCCTGGCGCTGCGTGACGGTGCTGTCCGCGCTTCGCCCGGCCTCGCGCTTTGCGGCAACCGCTTTGCGGCTGATCATTCCGGCGATCTTCGGCGCCTGGATCCTGATCCTCTGGGAGGCGGTGACGCGCGGCGCCGGGATTCCCTTCATCCTGCTGCCGCCGCCAAGCGCCATCGGCGTGCGCATCGCCAATTCGCTGCCGGTGCTGGCCGCCGACGTGCGGCAGACCATCTTCAAGGCGGTGATCTTCGGCTATATCGTCG
>SAQR01000025.1:11210-64512 GCA_004020365.1 Mesorhizobium sp. | reverse complement strand
CCGCGTGCCATTCCTGCGCCGCGGGCTTTTGCCGATCGGCAATATGGTGTCGGCTCTCCCGATCATCGGCGTGGCGCCGATCATGGTCATGTGGTTCGGCTTCGACTGGCAGTCGAAGGCCGCCGTCGTCATCATCATGACCTTCTTCCCGATGCTGGTGAACACCGTCGCCGGGCTTGCCGCCTCCGGTCATATGGAACGCGACCTGATGCGCACCTATGCGTCGAGCTACTGGCAGACGCTGTTCAAGCTGCGGCTGCCGGCGGCAGCACCCTTCATCTTCAATGCGCTGAAGATCAATTCGACGCTGGCGCTGATCGGCGCCATCGTCGCGGAGTTCTTCGGCACGCCGGTGGTCGGCATGGGATTCCGGATTTCGACCGAAGTCGGACGGATGAATATCGACATGGTCTGGGCCGAAATCGCAGTTGCAGCACTTGCGGGTTCGGTCTTTTATGGCGTGGTCGCTCTTTTCGAGAGAGCAGTCACGTTTTGGCATCCCTCCGTCCGTGGTGGATAGGGCGGTGGCGGGTTTGGAATCAGGGGCTGGATTTGAAGGCCCTGGTCCTAAAAGGGTGAACACTTAACTCCAGAGGGTAAAAGCATGAAAAGACTTGTTGTTTCGATGCTGGCCGGCGCGATGTCGCTTGCCGCGTTCCAGGCGATCGCCGCGGACAAGGTGACGCTGCAGCTGAAATGGGTCACGCAGGCCCAGTTTGCCGGCTACTACGTCGCCAAGGACAAGGGTTTTTACGAGGCCGAAGGTCTCGACGTCGAGATCAAGCCGGGCGGCCCCGATATCGCGCCCGAGCAGGTGATCGCCGGTGGCGGCGCCGACGTCATCGTCGACTGGATGGGCGGCGCGCTGGCCGCACGCGAAAAGGGGGTGCCGCTGGTCAATATCGCCCAGCCGTTCAAGAAGGCCGGCATGCAGCTGGTCTGCCCGAAGGACGGCCCGGTCAAGACAGAAGCCGACTTCAAGGGCCATACGCTCGGCGTCTGGTTTTTTGGCAACGAATATCCGTTCTACGCCTGGATGAACAAGCTCGGCCTGAAGACCGACGGCGGCCCGGACGGCGTCACCGTGCTGAAGCAGAGTTTCGACGTGCAGCCGCTGATCCAGAAGCAGGCGGATTGTATTTCGGTCATGACATACAATGAATACTGGCAGCTCATCGATGCCGGCTACAAGCCGGAAGAGCTGATCGTGTTCAACTACTCGGCCATGGGCAACGACCTGCTTGAGGACGGGCTCTATGCCCTGGAGGACAAGCTCAAGGATCCGGCCTTCGAGGACAAGATGGTGCGTTTCGTGCGCGCCTCGATGAAGGGCTGGAAATACGCCGTCGACAATTCCGACGAGGCGGCCGAAATCGTCATGGACAATGGCGGCCAGGACGAGAACCACCAGAAGCGCATGATGGGCGAAGTCGCCAAGCTGATCGACAATGCCGACGGCAAGCTCGACCCGGCGACCTACGCGCGCACCGCCAAGGCGCTGCTCGACCAGAAGATCATCACCAAGGAGCCGACCGGCGCCTACACGACCGCCATCACCGACAAGGCCATCAAGTAAGCCGTCAACCGGGCCTCTGGGGCCCGCAGTTCGAAAAAAGGGGCGGGCGACCGCCCCTTTTTGCCAGGGATGTAAAATAGCCGTTACCGGTGGAAACATCCGCTCGCCACAACCGTTGTTGCGGTGCATCCTCAGCGGATGTCATCGCCACAACGGAGATTTCCATGCGCATGCAATCCTTCTCGCCGATGCTTTCGGCGCTGGTCGTTTCGGCTTCCTTCCTGTGCGCTTCACCGGCCTTGGCCGACCTGATGAAGATGAAGGCGACGCTCGATGGCGCTCAGCAGAATCCACCGCTCACCACGGAGGGCAAAGGCGAGGCCACTCTCGGCTTCAACACCGAGACGAAACAGCTCACCTGGAATGTGATGTACTCAGGTCTCAGTGGACCGGCGACGGCCGGACATATTCACGGTCCGGCAGCAAAGGGTGAAAATGCCGACGTCGTCATCCCGTTCAAGGGCGCTCCGAAAAGTCCGTTCAAGGGGGCGGCGATCCTGACCGACGCGCAGGCTGCCGACCTGATGGCCGGCAAATACTACATCAACCTCCATACGGCGGCCCACAAGGACGGCGAGATCCGCGGCCAGATCGAGAAGGCGGCGACGATGTAGCGTAGGCCGAGTTGAACTCGGCCTATGCCTCCGGCGCTCAGGCCCTGTCCCGTATCTGGGTCATCGTCCGCGTCGGCGTGATCGCCTCGGGGTCGAGCCTGATCTCGACGATCGACGGCTTGCCGCTGGCACGGGCGCGTTCGAAGGCCGGCGCGAAATCGGCCGTCTTCTCGACCGTTTCGCCATGGCCGCCATAGGCGCGGGCGAGCGCCGCGAAGTCGGGATTCTTCAGGTCGGTGGCGACGACGCGGCCGGGATACTCACGCTCCTGATGCATGCGGATGGTGCCGTAGATGCCGTTGTTGACGACGACGACGATGATCGGCAGATCGTACTGCACGGCGGTGGCGAATTCTTGGCCGTTCATCAGGAAGCAGCCGTCGCCGGCAAAGGCGATCACGTCGCGGTCGGGAAACAATTCCTTGGCGGCGACCGCTGCCGGCGTGCCGTAGCCCATCGAGCCGGAGGTCGGCGCTGCCTGCGTGGCAAAGCGCCGGGAACGGTGAAAGCGGTGCACCCAGGTGGCGTAGTTGCCGGCGCCGTTGGTGAGGATCGCGTCGTCGGGCAGCATTTTTTCGAGATAGTTCATGATCGGCCCCATCTGGACGGCGCCGGGACCGCTTTCGGGCGGTGTCGACCAGTCGAGATAGGCGGCGTGCAGCTTCGCTGTTTCATCCGCCCAGACCGGCGTGGCGGCCGGCTTGCGCCCGGCAAAGGCTTCGACGAAGGCGGACGGCGAGGCGTTGATCGCCAGCGTCGGCCGATAGACACGGCCGAGCTCGCCGGCGTCGGCATGGACATGGACCAGCGACTGGTCGGGATAGGGGCTCTTCAGCAGCGTGTAGTCGGAGGACGGCATCTCGCCCATGCGGCCGCCGATCAGCAGCACGAGGTCGGCCCGCTTGATGGCGGTGGCCAGCTTTGGGTTGATGCCGATGCCGACATCGCCGGCATAGTTCGGGTGGAGATGATCGAACAGCATCTGGCGGCGAAAGGAGCAGCCGACCGGCAGCGACCAGGCTTCGGCGATCGTCCGCATCCGGGCGACGGCCTCCGCATCCCAGCGCGTGCCGCCGAGAATGACGAAGGGGCGCTTTGCCTTGTCGAGAAGCTTTTTCAGCGCGTCGAGCTCGGCCTCGCCCGGCCGCGTTTCGACCGGCGTGTGGGGCAGGGCTGCTGGCGCTTCTGCCAGGCTGGTCAGCATGTCTTCCGGCAGCGAGATGACCACCGGGCCGGGACGGCCGGACGTCGCCACCGCGAAGGCGCGGGTGACGAATTCGGGAATGCGCGCGGCGTCGTCGATCTCGACCACCCATTTGGCGATGTCGCCGAAGAACCTGACGTAGTCGACCTCTTGAAAAGCCTCGCGATGCTTGGCGTGGCTGGCGACCTGGCCGATGAACAGGATGACGGGTACCGAATCCTGCATGGCGATGTGAATGCCGGCCGAGGCGTTGGTGGCGCCGGGGCCGCGGGTGACGAAGCAGATGCCTGGCTTGCCGGTCAGACGGCCATGGCAGTCGGCCATCATCGCGGCACCGCCTTCCTGGCGGCAGACGATGGTGCGGATCGGCGAATCGTGCAGCGCGTCGAGCACCGCAAGGTAGGATTCGCCGGGCACGCAATAGATACGGTCCGTTCCGTTGGCTTCGAGCGCTTCGACAATCAGTTGTCCGCCGGTCTTCATTTTCCTGACCTCTCCAGTTCGGCAAGGATTTCTTCGGTGTGTTCGCCGAGCCGCGGCGAGGGCCGCTCATAGACCAGCGGCGTGCCCGACATGAGCATAGGCGCGCGCACCGAAGGCAACAGATTGCCGTGGCCGTCGTGAAGGTCGAGCCGCATGCCGCGCGCGATGGTCTGCGGGTCGGCGAACATCTCGCCGATCGTGTTGATCGGGCTGGCAGGCACGCCTGCCGCCTCCAGCCTGGCCAGCAGCGGATCGCGATCGAAGGTTTTCAGCGCCTCGATTATATGCTCGCGCAGCTTCGCCCGGTTGGCGACCCGGGCGGGATTGTTGGCGAAATCGGGGTCGGATGGCAGGTTGTCCAACCCTATTGCGGCGCAGAATTTGGCGAACTGGCCGTCATTGCCGATGGCCAGGATGATGTGGCCGTCCTTGACCGGCAGCACTTCGTAGGGCGCGATGTTCATATGCGCATTGCCCATCTGTACCGGCGATTTTCCCGAGACCAGATAGTTGAGGTTCTGGTTGCCGAGCGCCGAGATCTGGCTGTCGTAGAGCGCCATGTCGATATGCTGACCTTCGCCGGTCTTCTCGGCATGGCGAAGTGCGGCCTGGATGGCGATCACCGAATAGAGGCCGGTGAAAATGTCCGAAATGGCGACACCGGCTTTTTGCGGCTCGCGGCCGGCCTCGCCGGTGATCGACATCATGCCGGCCATGCCCTGGATGATGAAGTCATAGCCGGCGCGCGGCGCATAGGGCCCGTCCTGGCCGAAGCCGGTGATCGAGCAATAGATCAGCCGCGGGTTGATTTTGCGCAAGCTGTCATAGTCGAGCCCGTATTTCTTCAGCCCGCCGAGCTTGAAATTCTCGATCAGCACGTCCGATGTCGCGGCCAGCCGGCGCACGGTCTCGGCACCTTCGGGCGTCGAGAAATCGATGGCGATGGAGCGCTTGCCGCGATTGCAGGAATGGTAATAGGCGGCCGAGAGGTTTTCGCCGTCATGGCTGATGACGAAGGGCGGACCCCATTTGCGGGTATCGTCGCCGCCATCAGGGCTCTCGACCTTGATCACGTCGGCGCCGAGATCGGCAAGCAATTGCCCGGCCCACGGCCCGGCCAGGATGCGGGCGAGTTCGATTACGCGGATGCCTTTCAGCGGAGGCTCGGTCATGGATCACCGTGATTGATCGGGAGTGCAGCCTGTATCAATCCCGCGTGCCGAAGTCACGGCTCTTGCAATGGGCCAAACCCGATCAGGCTTGTTTCAGCACACTGTCGGCCCATGCGGCGAAATCGTCCATGATCATATTTCGATTCACCTCGTTCAGGCTTTCGTGGCGGGTCTCGGCGTAAACCTTTGAAACGAGATTCGAAAAGCCCATCCTGTGCAGGCGCCCAGCGAGATGCCTGACCGCCTTGCCGCCGTCGGTGGCGGGATCCTTTTCGCCGCCGACCAGGCAGATCGGCAGGGTCTTGCGGACGCCGGAAAAATTAGCGTCGTCGGCGCCGTCGAAGACGAACCTGAACAGGTCGCGCCACATCGACACCGAGGCATCCCAGCCGCACAGCGGATCGGCGATGTATTTGTCGACTTCGGCCGCGTCGCGCGACAGCCAGTCGAACGGCGTGCGGTGATCGGGGACGGCTTTGCCCCAGGCCTGGAAGGTCAGTCTCGGCAGCAGGCGCGACGGCATGTCGGAGCCGAGCCGGAATTTTTCCCAGGCCAGGATGATTTGCGCGGCACGGCTGGCGAGCCCGGCGGAAAAATTGGCGTTCCAGATGGCGGCGGCGTGCAGCCGGTTCGAATGGTGAAGCATGAAATTCAAGGCGACGAGGCCGCCCATTGAATGACCAAAAACGATGACCGGCAGGCCGGGATGGTCGCCGGCGATAAGGTCGTGCACGGCGGCGACATCGGCGATGACCTTGGCGCCGCCATCCACTTTGGCGAATGTGCCGAGCGGAGCGTCTGGCGCCCTGGTGGCGCCATGGCCGCGATGGTCATGGGCATAGACATGGAAGCCGCACTCGCCCAGAAAGGTAGCGAAGCGGACGTAGCGCGCGGCATGTTCGGCCAGTCCGTGATTGATCTGGACGACCGCGCGCGGGCGGCCCTCGGCGCGTTTCACGTAAAGGTTGAGCGCCGCGCCGGTCGGCGATCGCAGCACACGCTGCTGGCTGAATGACATTATTGATTCGTCTCCAACGCGTCTTTTGCGCCTGCGAATGTTTGTGTGCGCCGACGCTAGTTTTGCGTCAATCCGTTGGCGGTGTTTCGCAGCGCTGTTCTTGCGTCGCAACGCGGAGCATCGCAATTCTGACATGGAGAATTTGCTACCGAGAGAGGGCGGCAGTCTGTTGCCGCAGCATCTTTCAACCGGAGAGTACCCATGCGTACGCTGACAGGTCTTGTTTTTGGATTGGCGCTTGACGCCGCGTTGCTGACGGGTGCTGCGCGGGCCGAGGTCAAGATGAGCGGCTCTTTCGTCGCCGACGCCACCTGCCCGGCGACCCAGGCCATCAAGAACGGCAAGAACCCCGGCGGTATCGCGACCGATGCGGGACAGAGCTACGAACTGCTGGCTGGCAACAAGGATGTTCCAACGCACTATCTGATCCGCGTGCCGGGCGCCGATCCGGAGCGCCGCTGGGTGAAGGTCGATTGCGGCCATGTTTCGGGTGGCAGCGCGTCCACGGAACTGGCAGCACCTGTGCCGGCCGATCGGAAGAAGTCGGCGGCGTCGGTTTCGGGAAAGCCCGAAAATGTCCTCGCGCTGAGCTGGCAGCCGGCGTTTTGCGAGACCAAGCCCGGCAAGACCGAATGCAAGGCGCAGACCGCGGCCGGTTTCGAGGCGACGCATCTCACCTTGCACGGGCTGTGGCCGCAGCCGAACGGAAATTTCTATTGCCAGGTGGCAGCGGCCGACAAGGCGAACGACAATCCGGCGCGCTGGCAGGAGCTGCCGCCGGTCGAACTCGAGCCGAACACGCGGTCGGAGCTCGACCGGGTGATGCCAGGCACCGCATCCGCTCTCGACAGGCACGAGTGGATCAAGCATGGCACATGTTACGGCAAGAGCCAGCAAGCGTATTTTTCCGATGCGCTGAACCTGACGCGCGCGGTGAACGCGTCATCAGTGCGTGATCTTTTCACGCAAAACATTGGCCGGGATCTGACCTCCGACCAGATCCGCGCTGCCTTCGACAGTGCTTTCGGTCTCGGCGCGGGCGAGCGGGTTCGCGTCTCCTGCGTGAACGATCCTTCGAGCGGCAGGCGTCTGATCGGCGAACTGACGCTCGGCTTGGCCGGTCCGATCGGTCCGAACTCTTCGCTCGGTGAGCTGTTGCTGGCCTCAGTGCCGACTGACAATGCCGGCTGTCCGAAAGGCATCGTCGATCCGATCGAGTTCCAGTAACACGCCGCGCGGTGGCTGTCGGTCTCGTGGCCGCCGGTCCGCCGACGACGCGATCGTGCCCGTCTTGGCCCGAAGGCCGGTTCGAAATGCCAAAAGAGTTTGCCGTTCGGCGCGGCATCGCCTACATAGCGCGCAACTTCCATTCAATCCGACATTCCAGTCGACTTTTCAGGGAAAGCGCGCGTGGCACGCCAGTTCATCTATCACATGGCCGGCCTCAACAAGGCCTATGGCACCAAGAAGGTGCTCGAGAATATCCACCTCTCCTTCTACCCGGACGCCAAGATCGGCATCCTCGGGCCGAACGGCGCCGGCAAGTCGACCATCCTCAAGATCATGGCCGGCATCGACAAGGAGTGGAGCGGCGAGGCGTGGCTGGCCGAGGGCGCCACTGTCGGCTACCTGGCGCAGGAGCCGGGGCTCGATGCGAGCAAGAATGTATTCGAGAACGTCATGGAAGGCGTCGCCGCCAAGACCGCGATCATCGAACGCTACAACGAATTGATGATGAACTATTCCGACGAGACGGCCGACGAGTCGGCCAAGCTCCAGGACGAGATGGACCGGCTCAACCTGTGGGATCTCGAACAGCAGGTCGAGATGGCGATGGAAGCGCTGGGCTGCCCGCCCAAGGAAGCCGACGTCACCAAGCTGTCGGGCGGCGAGCGCCGCCGCGTCGCACTGTGCCAGCTGCTGCTGCGCCAGCCCGACCTTCTGCTGCTCGACGAGCCGACCAACCATCTCGACGCCGAGACGACGGCGTGGCTGGAAAAGCATCTGCGCGCCTATCCCGGCGCGGTGATGATCATCACCCACGATCGCTACTTCCTCGACAATGTCACCGGCTGGATCCTCGAGCTCGATCGCGGCCGCGGCATTCCCTATGAGGGCAACTACACCAAATATCTCGAAGCCAAGGCCAAGCGGCTCAAGCAGGAGGGCCGCGAGGACGACGCGCGCCAGCGGGCGATCGGCCGCGAGCGCGAGTGGATCCAGTCCAGCCCGAAGGCACGGCAGACCAAGTCGAAGGCGCGCATCCAGGCGTTCCAGGATCTATTGGATGCGGCCGACAAGCGGCGTCCGAGCGACACCCAGATCGTCATTCCGCATGGCGAGCGGCTCGGCAATGTGGTGATCGAGGTCGAGGGCCTGTCGAAGGGCTTTGGCGACACGCTGCTGATCGACGATCTCGAATTCAAGCTGCCGCCCGGCGGCATCGTCGGCGTCATCGGCCCGAACGGCGCCGGCAAGACCACGCTGTTCCGCATGATCACCGGCCAGGAAAAGCCGGATGCCGGCACGATCCGCGTCGGCGAGACCGTCAAACTCGGCTACGTCGACCAAAGCCGCGACGCACTCGACCCGACCAAGACCGTCTGGGAAGAAATCTCGGGCGGCGCCGAAGTGGTCAAGCTCGGCAAGTTCGAGGCCAACACCCGCGCCTATTGCGCCTCGTTCAATTTCCGCGGCGGCGATCAGCAGCAGAAGGTCGGCAATCTGTCCGGCGGCCAGCGCAACCGTGTCCATCTGGCCAAGATGCTGAAGACCGGTGGCAATGTGCTGCTGCTCGACGAACCGACCAACGATCTCGACACCGAAACGCTGGCGGCGCTCGAAGACGCGCTGGAAAACTTCGCCGGCTGCGCCGTCATCATCTCGCACGACCGCATGTTCCTCGACCGGCTGGCGACGCACATCCTTGCCTTCGAAGGCGAAAGCCATGTCGAGTGGTTCGAGGGCAATTTCGAGGATTATGAGCAGGACAAGATCCGCCGCCTCGGCCCCGAGGCCGTCAACCCGCACCGCATGACATACAAGCGGCTGACAAGGTAGCCTCGATCCGTTGCAGGCGATCGTCGTTTGACCTAAATTGATCGAATGGAGTTGCCATGATCACGGTCAAATTGCCGCAAGAAGCCGAGAAGCTGCTGGCCGATATGGCGAGGGCCAGCGGCCGTACGATCGATCAGGTTGCAGTTGAAGCGATCCTCGAGACAATAGAGGATTGGCAGGACGCGAGGATTGCGCAGGAACGCCTGAAGGATGACGACGGTGCGCGCATTCCGTTGGAGGAGGTGATCCGGAAGCTTGAGCTTCGCGAAGCAGCGGAACGGCGCAAGAAACCTGCCGCTGAATGAGTTGGCGTGTCGAGTTCACGCGGCAAGCCGAAAAGGATATCGAACGGCTTTCAACGAAAGACCAGCGGCGCATCCTCGAATTCCTGCATCAAAGAGTTTCAGAGCACCCCAATCCAAGAACCCTTGCCAAGCGCCTGGCGTTTTCGCGTCGGCGACTACAGAATCATTGCCCAATATCGAGGATAGCCGGCTTGTCGTGCTGGTTGTGGAGGTCGGCAACCGTCGCGAGGTCTATCGATGAACAGCACTGCCGCAAAAGCAAAACCCGACTGGTCCGCCGCCCAATATCTCAAATTCGAGGACGAGCGCACGCGGCCGGCGCGCGATCTCGTCGCGCAGGTGCCGGTGGCGGCGCCGCGCCGGGTGGTCGACATCGGCTGCGGGCCGGGCAATTCCACCGAATTGCTGGTCGGGCGCTGGCCGAGCGCTGAGGTCAGCGGTTTGGACACCTCGCCTGACATGATCGAGAAGGCGAGGGCGCGTCTGCCGGAAGTGGCCTTCGAATTGGCGGACGCGGCGGCGTGGCAGCCCGAAGAGCCGGTCGACGTGATCTTCGCCAATGCGGTGTTCCAGTGGCTGCCCGAGCATCCGGCGATCTTCCAGCGGCTGATGGGACTTTTGGCGCCGGGCGGCGCGCTTGCCGTGCAGATGCCCGACAATATGGGCGAGCCCTCGCACCGGCTGATGCGCGAGACGGCGGCCGAAATGCCGTTTGCCCAGAAGCTCGAGGGTGCTGCGCGCGGACCGCTGCCGCCGGTGGCGTTCTACTACGATCTTTTGTCGCCGTTCTCCGACCGGCTCGACATCTGGCACACCGCCTACAATCATCCGCTGGCCGATGCCGGGGCAATCGTCGAGTGGCTGAAGTCGACCGGGCTGAAGCCGTTCCTCGATCCGCTCGACGCGGACGAGCGACGGGTTTTTCTCACGCGCTACACCGCAGGGATAACCGAAGCCTATCCGAAGACAGCGAACGGCAAGGTGCTGCTGCGTTTCCCGCGCCTTTTCATCGTAGCACGGCGCGCTGCCTAGAAACGATTGGCCATACCGAGACGCACTGCCTGGCTGTGCTTGATTCGGTTTCGCCACAATGCGCATTGCAGCCACGCAAGCTTGTGGTCTTTTGCCTCAGGCCCCTTGATTTAAGCCGGCTTAAACTAGCTTGATGCGAATAATGTTGCGCCGAACTCTCGCGGCGCCCACATCAAGCCGTAGCGCCTGCGCATGGGGACGAACTGAAATGCATCGCGTCATCATCAGCGGCATCGGCGTTGAAATCCCCGAGCCTTCGATCACCAATGAGGAATTGGTCGACAGCTTCAATGCCTGGGTCGAGATGGAGAATGTACGCCGCCAGGCTTCGGGCGAGACGCTGCTGCAGAAGTCGGACAGCGCCTTCATCGTCCATGCTTCGGGCGTGCAGACCCGCCATGTGATCGAGCGGGAAGGCATTCTCGACCCGAACCGCATGGCGCCGCGCATTCCGGCGCGGCCGGACGACGCGCTGTCGCTGGAAGCCGAGTTCGGCATCGCATCGGCCAGGAAAGCGCTCGACCATGCCGGCGTGGAGCCGTCAGATATCGACCTGGTGATCTGCTCGGCCTCGCATCACCAGCGGCCCTATCCGGCGATCGCCATCGAGATGCAGCAGGCGATGGGCACGAAGGGCGCCGGTTTCGACATGGGCCTCGGCTGCTCGTCGGCGGCGGCGGCGTTGCATATTGCGGTCAATCTGGTGCGGGCGGGCGCACACAGGCGCGTGCTGGTGACGACGCCCGAGATCATCACCGGCCATCTCAATTTCCGCGACCGGCAGACGCATTTCATCTTCGGCGATGCTTCGGTCTCGATGGTCGTCGAGGGGCTTGCCCAGGGCGACAAGCGACCGGGACGTTTCGAGGTGCTCGACACCCGGACCTGGACGCAGATGTCCAACAACATCCGCACCAATCTCGGCTATTACACGCGCACCGCCCAGGACGATCCGTATATGATCAACCTGGAAGGCAATCTGATCAAGCAGGTCGGCAACAAGGTGTTCAAGGAAGTCACCGTCGCCGGACATAAATTCATCGTCGAGTTCCTGGCCGAGCATGGGCTGACGCCGCAAGCGATCCGGCGCTTCTGGCTGCATCAGGCCAATGCCCGGATGAATGCCATGATCCTGAAGCTGTCGTTCGGCCACGAGGTTGGTCATGATCGCGCGCCAATGGTGCTGGAGCGCCTCGGCAACACCGCCGGCGCCGGTGCGGTCGTCGCCTTGTCGGAAAACCACGCCGACATGAACGCCGGCGACTATGGCCTGCTCTGTGCCTTCGGTGCCGGCTATTCGATCGGCGGGGCGCTGTTGCGCATGCTCTGATCGATCTTGGCGCGAGCTGCACCGGCAGTGCATTAGAGGGCGCAGGTATAATCGCATCAGGAGGCTCCCTAACCGGGACGACATTTGCGAGTTTGCTTGAGGCATTCGGTCCCGATGTCGTCGGCAATGCAGTTCGATAATGCTTGGAAGGCCGGCTACTATGGCCTGCTCTGCGCCTTCGGCGCCGGCTATTCGATCGGCGGGGGCGCTATTGCGCATGTTCTGATCAGTCTTGGCGCAAACGGCCAGCATTGGACGGCGCCGGTGTAATCGCATCAGTCTGCTTGATTGGAGCATCAGCGCTTTCGACTGGACCTGATGAGCTGACTGCGGCTAATTGCGCCGCATCATGCAAGGAATGAAGCCCATGCCGGATCTCTTCCCCGAGGCCGAAAACCCGGTCGAAATCATCCCGGCGCGGAAACTTGCCGCGCAGGTGGCAGCGCTTTACGTCGCGCCATCGGACCATTTCGAGACACGCGCGGTAGATGAATTGCGGCTTGGCTTCGACGGCATCGACGGCGATTTCCACGCCGGCGCGACGCGGCGCTCCGGCGGGCGCGAGCCCTGGTATCCACGCGGCACCGAGATGCGCAACGAGCGGCAGCTGTCGATCGTGGCCGCGGACGAGCTGGCGATCGTGGCAGGGCGGATGGCCATTCCCGAGATCAAGCCGGAGTGGATCGGCGCCAATTTGTTGATCGAAGGCCTGCCGCATCTCTCGATGCTGCCGTCCGGCACGCTGCTGTTCTTCAAAGGCGGCGTCACCATCAAGGTCGACGCGCAGAACGGACCTTGCCGCATCGCCGGGCGATCGGTCGCCGAAAATGCCGGAATGGCCGACCACGAAGCCGGCGCCCTGTTGTTCCCGAAGGCGGCAAAGCGGTTGCGCGGCCTTGTCGCCTGGGTGGAAAAACCAGGCCGCATCACGGCCGGCGAGGAGATTTCGGTGCGTGTGCCCGAGCAGTGGATTTATCGGCCTGAGGCCAGGGATGGTCAGGGATAGCGCACCGGGCTCGACCAGGCCGGGTCCTCGTGCTTTTGCCAATAGATTGCCATGAGGCGCCTGGTAATCGCGCCGACCTTTCCGTCCGCGACCGGAACACCGTCGATCATCGTTACCGGCATGATGCCGCCGGCGGTCGAGGTGATGAAGACCTCATCGGACTGACGCAGCGCAGCGACGCTGACATCGGCCGCTGCAACGGCAAGCCCTGCCTCCGCGCAGAGATCGAAGACAGTGCGGCGGGTGATGCCTGGCAGCACGCCGACAGCCGGCGTCGACAGTTTGCCGTCATCCACGCAAAAGACGTTGAAGCCGGGGCCTTCCGCGACATTGCCGTTGAAATCGAGGAGTAGTGCGGTCTCGGCGCCGCGGTCATAGGCGTCGTAGAGGCCTCGCACCAGGTCGAGCCAGTGGTAGTTCTTGATTGTCGGGTCGATCGAGGCTGGTGGGATGCGCACCTTGTCGCTGATCGCCACATGCAGGCCGCGCTGCAATTGCTCGGCATTGGCGACCGAGCCGAAGGCAACGGCGAACGCCATGAAGCGGTTGACCGCGTCGCGCGGGTCGCGGCTGAAGGTCGGCGAGGCGCCGCGCGTGCACAGCATCTCGACATAAGCGGCGCGATGACCCGACAGCGCCACGCAATTTTCGAGGATCTCGGCGACGCCATCGCGGTCGAACGGGATCGTCATGCGCAGCTTTTCCAGCCCGCTGAAGAAGCGATCGAGATGCAGGTCGAGGCGGAAGAAACGACCGCCCCAGACATGCGCCGTGTCATAGGTGGCGTCGGAATGCAGAAAACCCCAGTCCAGCACCGAGATCCTGGCTTGCGACATCGGCAGATACTGCCCGTCGAGGAAGGCAACACCATCGGGGTAGGAGTGCGGGTCTATGTGACGGGCGGAGAGCGAGGGCAGCGGTCTGGCATGCGGATCGATCAAGTTGCTCATCACGTCCTCCGTCAGGTCGTTTTTCTCCAACAGCGGGATAGAGCGGCACGACGGCTGGAACAAGACACAGGCTGGTCTTGCCGCTGGGCCATCCAGGAACTTGCTAATCTTCCTCCTCGTCGAGCAGGCGTGTGGCGCGCCAGCGGGTCAGCATCATGTTGGTCTGTTCCTTGACGAAGAAACGCGCCGAGTCGCGGTCATAACCTTCTGCCAGCAGTTTTTCGTAGTCGGTGTGCACATGACGGATATGCGCGATGGTCGCCAGCCATACGGCAATGCTCGGCGGCAACGTCTTCATATGCACCGCGCCGGCGTCGGCGCGGATCTTCTCCATGTCGGCATAGGGCGCCAGCGGCAAAAGCGCTGTCAGCGCCTTGGCGATGGCGCGGCGGCGGCTGGTTGGCGCGCTCATTGCCCCTCCCGTCCTGGCATGACCTGTCCGGGCTCGTCCCGTCCGGCAATGGTCGCGTCGGCAAAGGCGTCGGTCGAAGCGAAATATGGCTTGATGTCGATGACTGGTGTGCCGTCGAGCAGGTCGATAGCATCGATATCGATACGGCCCGTTTCGATATCGACGGCGATGAGCCTGGCGATATGCAACCCGACCGGGTTCGGCCGGGCCGGCGAGCGCAGCGAAAAAACGCCTTTCGGTTCAGCCGCATGGCGGGGTTTCTGAACGATCAGGTTCCGCGGTGCGTGGTGCAGCCAGGACAGGATGATGACGTGGCTGGCGCGTTCAAGCCCGAGCAGGCCCTGGCGATAAGGCAAGTCGATCGTGAGAGCCGCCGCCTGTCCGGTTTCGCGCGCGGTTTTCATGTTCTTGGGGCAAGTTTCCCGCGTGGTCCAGGGCGAGGCGATGCGGCCGATGAAGACGACATGGCCGTCCGGCGGCATCTCGGCGGGATCAGTTTCCAGAAGCTTTTCGCCGCTGCGCGTTTCGAACATGGTTTTCGCCCCCCATCCTGCTTCCGGCTGTGCGCGACCCGCCACGCATGCGTCATTTTCTTGTCCGGGAGCGACATAACGCTTGCAAGCCTAGTAAAATCGACATAAACATATGTTTATATCTTTTTTCAAAGAGAATGCTCGCATGCATGTCGCGCTCGACACCATGGTAGATACATTGAAGGCGGCGGCCGAATCCAGCCGGTTGCGCATCCTGGCGTTGCTGTCGCGCGGCGACCTCACCGTTTCCGATCTCACCGAAATCCTCGGCCAGTCGCAACCGCGCGTCTCGCGCCACCTGAAGCTTTTGCTGGAGGCGGGGCTGATCGGACGCTATCAGGAGGGCTCCTGGGCCTTCTTCCGGCTGTCGGATTCGGATGCGGCGCGGGATTTCGTGCTCAGGCTGGTCTCCGGTATCCGGGATGCTGATCCGCAGGTCGAGCGTGACCTCGAGCGGTTGGCCGCGGTCAAGCGCAAGCGGCAGGATCGCGCCGCCGAATATTTCTCCGTGAATGCCGCAAGCTGGGACCACATCCGCTCGCTGCATGTGCCGGACCGCGCCGTGGAGGCAGCGCTGCTCAAGCTCGTCGGCAAGCGGCCTTTCCAGTCGATGCTCGACCTTGGCACCGGCACCGGGCGGCTGCTCGAAATCTTTTCGCCGCTCTACCGGCGCGGCATCGGCATCGACATGTCGCGCGAGATGCTGACAGTGGCGCGCGCCAATCTCGACAAGGCCGGCATTTCGAATGCGCAGGTGCGCCAGGGCGACATTTTTGCGCCGCCGGTCGAGCGCGACGCCTTCGACCTCGTCACCATCCACCAGGTGCTGCATTATCTCGACGATCCTGCCCGCGCCATCCGCGAGGCAGCAAGGCTGCTGCGTCCGGCAGGCCGGCTGGTGATCGTCGATTTCGCTCCGCATTCGCTGGAATTCCTGCGCGACACCCACGCGCATGTGCGGCTCGGCTTTGCCGACCGGCAGATCACCGAATGGTTTTCCGAGGCCGGGCTCGACCTCGAGGAGAGCCAGGAATTCGAGCCGCGCCCCGGCAACGAGCCCAGTCTCACTGTAAAACTGTGGCTCGGCCGTGACCAGCGCATGCTGATCGCGGATCCTTCCACCCACGCACAACCGGCCAATGCCTATCCGATAGGGGAAACCGCCTGATGAACCAGTTCCGCTTTTCCCGCCGCCCTGACATTGGCGACAAGATCAGGGTTTCGTTCGAGTTCTTCCCGCCGAAGAGCGACGAGATGGAAGCAAGGCTGTGGGACACCGTTACCCGGCTGCAGCCGCTCAAGCCGAAATTCGTCTCCGTCACCTATGGCGCCGGCGGCTCGACCCGCGAGCGCACGGCGCGCACGGTCAAGCGCATCCTCAACGAAACGGCGCTGACGCCGGCGGCGCACATGACGTGCGTCGATGCGGCGCGTCACGAGGTCGATGAAGTCATTCAGGAATTCGCCGGCATGGGTGTCACCCGCTTCGTCGCCCTGCGCGGCGATCCGGCCGAGGGCGTCGGCGCCGCCTACCGTCCGCATCCGGACGGCTATGCCAATGGCGCCGAACTGGTGGGGGCGCTGAAAGGTGTCGGCGATTTCGACATCTCGGTCTCCGCCTATCCGGAAAAGCATCCGGAGAGCCCGGATTTCGCCACCGATATCGATATGCTGAAGCGCAAGGTCGACAATGGCGCGACGCGGGCGATCACCCAGTTCTTCTTCGACAATGACCTCTACGAGCGCTATGTCGAGCGGGCGCGGCGGGCCGGCATCTACATACCGATCGTGCCGGGTATATTGCCGGTCCACAATTTTACCCAGGTCGCCAATTTCTCGGCGCGCTGCGGTGCGCTGGTGCCGGCGTGGATGGCCGAGCGCTTCGACGGGCTGCAGACGGACCCGCAGACGCATGCGCTGGTGGCGTCCGCGGTGGCGGCCGAGCAGGTGCTGGACCTTGTCGAGCGCGGCGTCGGCGATTTTCATTTCTACACCATGAACCGGGCCGATCTGGTCTTCGCCGTCTGCCACATGATCGGCATCCGCTCGCATGAGGCTGAAGCCGCGGGGTCCGCCGCGGCGTAAGTCCCTGTCAAATCCGGGATGCAAAAAGGCCGGGTAAAAACCCGGCCTTTTCAATGACTTGGACTATTTTGTGCTGATCTTCCGTCGCTTGGCGGGTCTATGGAAGAACGCCCATAATCAGCGCCCCGATGAATGCAAATGCAGCACAAATCATCAATGCGTTGATTGGCCTCGTGAGTCCCATGTCATAGCCTCCTCTTAAAGAGCTATGGCCAGAGTCTAGGGGCATTTCTGCCACAGGCAAGCGGAAACTATGCTGCAATGCGACGACATTGTGGAATTTACGACAGGCCATTTGCCATTAACCATTGAAACTCTTCGGCAAAATCCCGCTTCCGCCCTGTGCAAAAAATGTGACGAAGCTGGGGCAAGGATGGATGTGGCAGCGCTACCGTCGCCGAAAGTCGAATCGATTTCGCGTCGATGCGAAGATTCGACAAGTTGGAGCGTCGTTTGCGCGTCCGATTGGACCCTCAAGCGTGTCGCGCCTGGGAAGCGACCCGCTTCAGCTTGTTGGTCAATGCATGTCATTATCCCAAACCGCTACGCACCCTCGGTTCAAGCCCGAGGGCGTGCTTTTGGGCGACATGCATTAGCGTCGGCCGAACAGGCGGCCGTCGATGGTGACGAGGCCGAGCGCGATCAGCGCCATGCCGCCGAGCTCGAATAATTCGAGCCGTTCGCCCAGGAACAGAAAGCCGAGCAGGATGGCGCTGGCCGGTACGATGAGCGTGACCAGCGAGGCGTTGGTGGCGCCGGCCGAGGCGACAAGGTTGAAGTAGAGGATGTAAGCGAAGGCGGTGGACAAAAGGGCCAGCGCCAACACCGCGGCCCAGACCGGCGGCGAGGCCGAGAACAGATTGGCAGTGCCGTGGCCAAGCAGCACGATCGGGATCATGATGATGGTCGAGGCGGTCAATTGTCCAGTGGCGATGACTGGTGACGGCACGCCCTTGAGGCGGCGGGCGATCATCAGGGCCACCGCATAGGACAGCGAGGCGCCGACCAGCGCGAATTTTGCCCAGACCGGACCGCCCAGCCCGGCAAGCAGGCCGGGACCGATCATCACCGCCGTGCCGACGATGCCAAGCGCGATCCCGGCAAGCTTGTTCCAGGAGAGTTTTTCGTCTGATGTCAGCGCGTTGGCGAGGATCAACGTCCAGAACGGCGTCGTCGAATTGAGCACCGAGGCGATACCGGCGCCAAGCTCGGTCTGGCCGGCGAAGATCAGCGAGAACGGAATGACGTTGTTGACGAGCGCCAGCAGAAAGAACAGGCCGGCATGCGGCAAGGCGAGGCGGAAGGACGGGCCGCTCAGGCCGAGATAGAGCTGCAGCGCCAGCGCCGCGATGGCGACGCGAAACAGCACCAGCACCAGCGGCGGAATCTCTGCAACCGCAATGCGGGCAAAGAAGAACGAGCCACCCCAGATCGCACCGAGCAGCAGAAGCTGTGCCCAGTCTTTCAGGGCCATGGGGCCGCGCATTGCCGTCGTTGTAATCGCCATGCATCGTCCTCCCGATAGCGCTGACTGCCAAGCCAATCAGGCGCCTGTTCAGGCCATATTCCGTTTGATGGCAAGGGCCACCCGAAACCAGATCAGTGGGCTAGCATTCCATCATCTGCCGTAGCGCCGCAGCGTCAGGGGTGCGAGACACAGAATTGTTTTCATTCCCGCATAGGTTGGATTAATTGTGCGCAGTCTAAGCTAAGGATTTCGTCCATGCAGCAATTCGAAAATGCGCGCGAAGCGGCGCTGGCGCTTCGCCCGGACGATCCGATCTATTGCTTTCGCCCGCAGGTGCTGAAGGCGGACGCCAGGCAGTTCATGGGCATGTTTCCCGGCAGGACCGCCTATGCGGTCAAGACCAACGGCGAGCAGATCGTGCTGAAGGCGCTGGTCGAGGCCGGCGTCGGCGCTTTCGACGTGGCCTCGCCCGGCGAATTCGCCGCCGTGCGCGCGGTCTCGCCCGACGCCGAGATGCTCTACATGCATCCTGTCAAGGCACAGTCGGACATCAAGCTGGCGCTGGAGAAATATGGCATCCGCGTCATCTCGCTCGACCATGAGGACGAGATCACCAAGCTGACCCGCGTGGTGCGGGCGCTCGATATCGATCCGGGTGCGATCACCGTGTTCGTGCGCATTCAGACGAAAGGATCAGCCGCCTACGAACTGTCGAAGAAGTTTGGCGCCGGGCCGGCCAATGCCGTCGATCTGGCCGAACGGCTGAATCGGACCGGCTACAAGGTCGGGCTGTGCTTTCATGTCGGCAGCCAGATCGAGGATCCCGACACCTATGAGCGGGCGCTGGCCTCAGCCGACTGGGTGCGCAACCGCGTCAGCTTCGACATTGCCGGGCTCGACGTCGGTGGCGGTTTTCCCGCAGAATACGGCCATGATCCCAACCGCAAGCAGATCGAGATGCCGTCGCTCGGCCAGATCATGTCTCGGCTGTCGGGCGACCTCAAGGAATACCAGTTCGACCAGATGCCGCTGGTGGCGGAGCCGGGCAGGGTGATCGTGGCGCGCTGCCTGTCGCTGATCGTGCGCGTGCTGCTGCGCAAGGGCAAGCGGCTCTACATCAATGACGGCATCTGGGCGTCGCTGTCGGATTCATGGACCGGCAAGATCACGCTGCCGGCGCGCTTCATTCCAGACCCGGCGATCCGGTCGCGCAATGGCGAGGAGAAGACCATCGTGCCGTTCAAGGTCTGCGGCGCAACCTGCGATTCCGTCGACATCCTGTCGCGGCCGTTCTGGCTGCCGGAAACGGTCGATACCGGCGACTGGATCGAGATCGGCCATATCGGCGCCTATTCGCTGTCGCTGAGGACACGGTTCAACGGCTTCTACCCCGACACCTTCGTCGAGGTGACAACGCCGTTCGACGAAGGCGACGCGCCGCAGGGGTTCGCCAGCCTGGAGACGATGGCGGATTGAATGGTGAATGGTGAATAGTGAGTAGTGAATAGTGAATAGTGAATATCTAATTCCATTCACCATTCACCATTCACCACTCACTGCTCACTACTTACTAAGCAACGCCGCCGCCGGCCTGAATGTTTTCGCCGGTCACCCATCGGGCCTCGTCGGAGGCGAGGAAAACCGCGACATCGGCGACGTCGCGCGGCGCCCCGATCCTGCCGAAGGGCGACATGCCGGCGGCGATTGCGCGATCCCGCTCGGGCAGCAGGTCAGTGTTGGTAAAGCCCGGCGAAAGCGCATTCACGGTGACGGAGCGCGGTCCGAGCTCGCGCGAGAGGACGCGGACGAACTGCTCGACGGCTCCTTTGCTGCCGAGATAAAGGGCGGTCTGGGTGAAGAACATCCTGGTTCCACCGGTGGAGACGGCGATGATGCGGCCACCGTCGCGCACGCGGCGCGCCGCTTCCTGAAGCGTGAAGAAGGTGCCTTTGGCATTGGCGCCGAAGACGTGGTCGAAGTCGGCTTCGGTGGCCTCGACCAGCGGTTTTATGACGGCGACGCCGACATTGGCGACAACGATGTCGATCGCCCCCATCTGTTTTTCGGTCTCATCGAACAGCCGGCGAATGTCGGAAACACTGGAGATATCGGCCCGAATGGCGACGGCCTTTCCGCCATTCTCGAGGATGGCAGCAACGGCTTCCTGAGCGGCGTTCTCGTTGCCGACATAGTTGACGACCACGGCCGCCCCGTGTGCCGCGAGCCCCTCGGCGATGGCGCGTCCGATGCCGCGCGAACTGCCGGTCACGAGTGCGGTTTTGCCTTCAAGCAAATGATACATAGCTGCTGTCCTTTTCTCGCCTGGCTACGGCCACTCCAAATCGAGCGGCGGTTCCATGTTGAAGTTAGGGGCATGCTATTGCTCAGATAATGACCTATTATCGAACAGCCTTGTTAAGCTAGAGATACATAATGCGAGGGGCCGAGTTTTCCGAGCTGAAGGCGTTCGCGACGATCGTCGAGGAAGGCAGCTTTGTCCGCGCCGCGGCCAGGCTCAGGGTTTCGCCGCCGGCGCTTAGCCAGACGATACGCGGACTGGAAGAACGTGTCGGTGTCCGGCTGCTCAACCGCACGACCCGCAGCGTGTCGCCGACCGCTGCCGGCGAAACGCTGTTTGCCCGCCTCGCTCCGGCATTCAGCGAACTCGAAGGGGCTGTCGCCGACGCGCATGCATCGCGCAATCGACCGGCAGGCTCGCTGCGCATCAATGTTCCACGCATCGCCGCCATGCGTTTCATCGCGCCCATGCTCGGCGATTTCCGCCGCGCCTATCCCGATATTGCCCTCACCATAATCGTCGACGACACGCTGACCGATATTGTCGAGGGACGATTCGATGCCGGAATCAGGCTTGGTGAGCGGCTGCATAAGGACATGGTGGCGGTGAAACTCAGCCGGGAGCTGGAAATGGCTGCGGTGGCGGCGCCCAGCTATCTCAAGGATCACCCCATGCCCCGTCATCCCGCCGACCTGCACCATCACCAATGCATCAATTTCCAGTGGCCCGGTGGCGGCAACATCTATCGATGGGAGTTCGCGCGAGGCCAGCGCGCTTTAGACATAGCCGTGAACGGCGGTCTGACTGTTAACGACACGGAACTGATGATCAGGGCGGCGCTGGATGGGATCGGCGTGGCTTACATGCTGGAGTACCAGGTTCGGCCGTGGATCGAAACCGGCAAGCTCATCCGTTTTCTCGAAGCCTGGTCGCCGAGGTTTCCGGGCTTTTACCTATATCACACAAGCTCCCGGCAGGTTCCGCCGGCGTTGCGTGTGTTTATTGACTTCCTGCTTGCTGGACGGTGAGGTGGGAATAGTGAATAGGGAATAGTGAATGGTGAATAGTGAATAGTCAGTAGTCAGTAGTGAATATCTAATTCCATTCACCATTCACCATTCACCATTCACTCACTACTCACTACTCACTACTCACTACTCCACTAACCTCCAGTTTCGCCAAAAGCTCCGGCGTCGGCCAGCCGTCGACCGGCAGGCCTAGCCGCATCTGCTCCTTGCGGATCGCCTCGCGGGTGTTGGTGCCCAGGATGCCGTCGACTGTTCCGACGTTATAGCCTCTGGCCTCGAGCTTAGTCTGCAATGCTTTCATCTGGTCGCCGTTGAGGCCGGGTTCGGGATTGCGCGGATCGAATTGCGGCGCACCCGCCAGCCGCGCGGCGAGATTTGCCGCGGTCAGCGCATAGGTGAAGGACTGGTTCCATTCGAGGTAGACGTCGAAATTGTCGTAGACCAGGAAGGCCGGCCCCTTGCGGCCCATAGGCAGTGCGAGGCCTGCCTTCAGGCCGTTGTCGGCAAGCGGCGTGCCATTCGGGTTGGTGACACCCCACTGAGCCCATTGCGTCAGCGGCAGCTTGTTGGTGCGGCCGGTCTGGTCCCATGGCAAGTCGTCGGGCACGCGGACTTCCTCGATCCAGGGCTGGTCGCGTTTCCAGCCGCGCGACGCGATCTTGTTGGCTGTGGTCATGATCACATCAGGCGCGCTGCCGCGTAGGTCGATCACTGCGTCGCCGTCGCCGTCGACGCCTCGGCCGAGATAGTCGGAAGGCAGCATCTGCGTCTGGCCGATTTCGCCCGCCCAGGCGCCGGTGACGTCGGCCGGGACCACGCCGCGATCGATCAGCGTCAACAATGGCACGATCTGGGGCCGGAAGAGCTGCGGACGACGACAGTCGTGAGAGAGTGTGACCAACGCGTTCAGCGTCTGGAAATTGCCTTGCACGGCGCCGAAATCGGTTTCCAGCGCCCAGAAGGCGGCAATGACCGGGGCCTGAACGCCGAATTCGCGATCGGCGCGGGCAAAGACGTCGGCATATTTCTTCAAGACGACCGCGCCCTGCTTCAGCCGATAGGCCGATATCATGCGGTTCGAAAACTCGATGAAGGTCTGGGTAAAGACGCCTTGAGCGCGATCGCGCGCCAGCACCTTTCCATCGAGAGCGGCGGTTTCCAGCGCCTCAAGTCCGGCAGTGCCGACGCCGGCGTTCTTCGCCTCGGCCACCACGCCCTGCTTCCATGCCTCGAAATCGCCGCCGCATTGCTGTGCCACCGCCGGCGCCGCCGTGGCTGCCAGAAACAGCGCCGCGAGAATTTCCAAGCGCAATCGCATCGCCATCCTCTCGAGAAGATTACCGGCGGTTGCAGGCGTCCTTCATTGGCTGTGTCGAAAAGCAGGCTGCAGGCCCGCTGTCAACGGGTGTTCTGCCGCAGCCATTTGTTCCAGGTGGCTTCCGTGCCGTTGAACAGGTTGATATCGGCCTTCCCGGAGATGCCCGGCACAATACCGGTTCCGGTGTACTGCCAGAAGGTGAACGGGTGGCTGCCGTATCTCTTGCGCGGGTGGCCGGCCACCGAACGCAGCCAGTAGGGATAGCCGCGGAAGGCCGACAGGCCGTTGTCGTCGAAGAAATCGATCGAGGTGTAGATGATCGGCTTCTTGCCATAGTGCTTTTCGACGATTTCGAGAAAAGTGCTCATCTCGCTGCGCACCGTGGCCGCATTGGGGCGCAGCTTGCAGGTCGGCGATTGCGGGTTCCATTCCATGTCGAGAACCGGCGGCATTGCCGAGCGGTCTCTGGGCACGTTCTGGATGAACCAGCGCGCCTGCGTCGCGGCCGGCGTGCAAAAATAGTAGAAATGATAGGCGGCGCGCGGGATTCCGGCGGCTTTCGTGTGGCTCCAATGCTCGTTGAAATACGAATCGAAGCGATCGCCGCCCTCCGTCGCCTTGATGAAAACGAAGGAAATGCCGCTGGCCCTGGCCGCCGGCCAATCGACCGAGGTCTGGTATTTGGAGACGTCGGTGCCATGAACGGCATAGCTCCAAGGCGCGCCGCTGTCCCACTCATGCGGGTCGGAGTCGTCAAAACGGGGTGCGCGCACCGCTACGGTCGAGGCGCTCGATGAGGGAGGCGCAAGATCATCGACGGTCGAGCAGGCGCCCAGCAGCGTCAGCAAGATGAAAGCCGCGAAACGGCGCATCGCTACTCCTGAACCGGTTTCAGCCGGCCGCTGATGGGTTGTTGCTGCAGGTGGTCCCTCGACCGTGCCCCCAAGCGATCTCCCCACAGGACCGCTCTCCTATCCCAAAGCGCGCCGCTTCAGCGCGCCTTGATCCTTTTTTATGCATGTCGTTATCCCAAAACCGCTGCGCACTTTTGGGCGACATGCATCAGTCATCGCTGATCATGGTTGATATTCCGTTGACGGCGCTCGACCAGAACCGCGATTTTGCCGAAGCAATGACGGCAAATCGATGGCATAGATGAGCGTCCGGGGGGAAGTCGGAAAATGCAGATTGCTCTGGGGCTGGTGAAGTGGCTGCTCGGGCTGGCCGTATTGGCCCTCGCAGCACTCGCCGCCTGGCTTTCCATCGCGCCGCCGGAACTGATCCGCGTCGGCTCGGGCTATACGGCCAAGATCGTCTGCTCGAATGTCTTTATTGCCGGACGCGATGCCGATCAGGTGCTCGCCGTCGACGTGCAGGCGCCGGGCCACCCGCTGCTGCGGCTGATGCGGGTCTCCGTCGACTGGGAGCAGGGGACGGTTTCGGCCGGGCTGTTCGGCGTGTTCGGCAACAGCGTCGCGGTCGTTCGGGACGGGCTTGGCTGCACCGCGGTTCCTGGCGGCGACATCGCCAGGGCCAAAGCAGTCGCCGGGCCGGCGCTGACACCGGCGCCGCCGCCCGCCGCGCTCTGGCCGGAGGGCGACAGAGTTGATGCCTCGCAAAACCCTGAAATCGCGAAAATCCTCGACGATCCTGCAATGACCGGCGCCGGTATGCGGGCGGTGGTGGTGGTCAAGAACGGCCGCATCGTCGCCGAGCGTTATGGCGAAGGTTTTAGCGAAAAGACGCCGTTGCTTGGCTGGTCGATGACCAAGACGGTCAATGCCGCGATCGTCGGCACGGTGGTGAAGGACGGCAAGATTGTGATGACGAACCAGAGCCTGTTCGGACCTTGGAAAGCGGACGGCCGCGCCGCCATCAGCCTCGCCGACATGATGGCGATGTCGAGCGGGCTCGAATTCAACGAGGAATATGGCGACGTCACCGACGTGACGCGGATGCTCTATCTCGAGCCCGATATGGCGGGCTTTGCCGGATCCAAGTCGCTGACCGGCGAGGTGGGCAAGGTATTTTCCTATTCAAGCGGCACGGCAGTGATGCTGTCGCGGCTCTGGCAGGATGCGGTCGGCGACAAGGGGGAGGCGCTGGCGTGGCCGAGGGTTGCGCTGTTCGACCCGCTCGGCATGCGGAGCGCGATACTGGAGACCGACGAGCACGGCACTTTTGTCGGCTCATCCTATCTCTACGCCACTGCGCGCGACTGGGCGCGCTTCGGCCAGTTCCTGCTGCAGGATGGTGTCTGGAACGGAAAGAAAATCCTGCCCGCCGGCTTCGTCGCCTGGATGCGGGAGGCAGCACCCGCCTCGAAAGTCTACGGCAGGGGCCAATTGTGGATCGAGGGTCCGGGCGACGAGGAGAGCCCCGGCGCCGGCATCGCTGCGGGTCTGCCAAGCGATAGCTATTGGATGGAAGGCCATGACGGGCAGACGGTCGCCATCATACCATCGGAGCAACTGGTGGTGGTGCGGCTCGGCCTGACGCCGGCCAAGCTCGGCTACCGGCCGCAGATCATGCTGGCAGCACTGGCGAAGGCGCTGCATTAGAGCAGTGCGGCGATCGCTCGAATTCATGACCGCCCGCAGATCACTGCGGCGTTGGAATGGCTAGCTGGCTCCGTTGCGGATACAAGCGCCGTTCTGAGCCGCTGCATTCTTCGGCTGAGGTAACGGCATGGATCCTAGGGTCCGCGCCGCGTCGCTCCGCTCCTTGCTTGCCCTAGGATGACGAAGGCGCAGGGGCTTACGGCAATCGCAAAAGTTCGAGATTGGCAGCTGCAGGCTGGTCGGCAGCGACCGTAAATAAGGCTCAGTCAAAGAGCCAAATCCTCTGTGCTGAGGATCTAGACGGCGGTCTTGATCACAGCCAGCCAGGTGTAACCGCGATAAAGCGTTCTAAACCGAAGGGTTGCGCCGGTCCTTGCAGATTCGGATTCCAGGACGTCCCGCAGGGAGTGACGCGGCTCGACGTGAAATTTCTTCAGCCAGCCGCACAGCAACGTGCGGAACCAGCCGGGCAGGGCCTCCTGTTGGCCAAAATCGACGACGTGCAGCGAACCGCCGGGTGACAGGGCTGCAAGTGCCGCGGAAATCGTCTTCTCCCAGCCGGGGATCATCGACAGCGAATAGGAGACAAAAATGCGGTCGAAACGTTCGACGGAAAACAGCGCCTTCGCGTCGAAATCGGTGGCGTCGCCGCGCACCAGCGTGACGCGGCCGGAAAGACCTTCGCGGGCAATGGCGGCAGTGGCCGTTTCCAGCATTTCGGCTGAAATATCGAGACCGAAGAAGCGGGCGTCGGGATAAAGGCGGGCGGCGAGGACGATGTTGCGGCCGGTGCCGCAGCCAAGCTCGAGCACGGTGCCGCGCGCCGGCACTTCCAGCCCTGATATCAACCGGTCGCGGCCGAGCAGGTAATATTTGCGGGTCAGGTCGTAGATGTGGCGCTGCCAGCGGTAGACGCCGTCCATCAGCTCGCCGTGCCCGGCCGGCCGTTTGCCGTGCCCGGCCGGCGGTTCGCCGTGCCTGGCCGGCAGTTCGGTCGCGCTCATGCGGCTTGCTTCACATAAAGGTGGAAGCCGCCATAGATGGCCGACCGGTCGCGGGCCGAGAATTCGCGCGACGCCTCGTCCGCGTAGCTCCACTGGTCGAGCAGCGACTTCGAGACCCGGCCGGGCAACAGGCTGGGTTCGGCCGCGGTGCGGAAGATGACGCGGGCATCGGTCGACGCGGTGCGGGTGATCTCGGCCCACAGCGCATTGAGCTGGTCGTCGGTCATCCAGTCCTGCGCGTCGAGCAGGACGAAGCGGTCGACGGCACCGGCATCCTTGCCGGCGAGGAATTCGATCAGATTGGCGTGATGGATGGCGACGCGGTCGACATTGTTGCGGATCGCCTGGTAGTTGCGTTTTTCGAGGTACGCAGGCAGCGCCGCCTCGCCGGGATTGGGGTAGCGGCGGGCAAAAGCCTGCCAGGCGAAATAGTTGTTCTCTATCGGAAAGTCGCAGGCGAGCTTTTCCAGCCGGGCCTTCAGCACGCTGGCCATGGTGCCGTCGCCCGAGGTGATCAGCGAATCGTACTGCGCCGGCGGAATGCCGAGGCCGAACAGCGAGGCTTTTCGCGATGTTGCCCATTTCAGCAGCGGTTTTTCGAAGACCGGCGCCAGTGCCTCGTCGAAGAAGCGGCGCTGGTCGGCGAGGCCCTTGGCTTCCATGATGCCGGCCGGATCGACGCCGAAGAATTTGGCGGTGCGGTGGCCCATCGCGATGAACAGGCCGAGCAGACCGGTCTGGTAGAAATTGCGGTCGAAGACGGCTATGCGGCGACGCCGGCGCCAGTTGCGATGTTCCCAGTAATGGCGGCTGACCGGGTCGAGATGCGGCGCGATGAAACGGTCGTAGGCTTGCGAATTGTGACGGGTCTCGGCAGCGCCGAAGAAACGGAACAGATCGCCCTGCGACGGCAGGTGGCGCACTGCTTCGAGCTTCATGCGGTTCAGCGCGATGTGGGCGGCGTTGAGATCGACGGCGTCGATCCGTTCGGGTGACCGGGTGAGATAGGCGAGGATGTTGCAGCCGCCCGAGGCGATGGTGACGACGCGGTGGCCCTGGCCAAGCTGCATCGCCTCCATGTCGACGTCGGGGTCTTCCCAGATCTGCGGATAGACGAGGCCGGAAAACAGCAACGCGAAGAGCCGCTCGGAGAGGCCGGCCTTGGACAGCGGGCGGTTCTGGTAGACGGCCTTGCCAACTTGCTTGCCGCGACGAAAAACCAGTTCTCCGGAAACATCCGACATGACAAGGCGATTCCCCGTTTGCTCTGGCGCAAGCGGGTAGCGCAGGTGGATGACAGGCCGGTGACAGTCTGTTGAGGCGAGTTCAGGACTTGCCGAATCCGCCCGGCGTCGGCGTCGTGACGATGACCGCTTCGCCGGCCTCGAGCAGCGTCTGGTCGCAAGCCTTCAGGACTTCGATGCGGCCATCCTTGCGGCGGACCTTGGTCGAGCCGACCTCGCCATCGCCGCCGCCGTCCAGGCCTTGCGGCGGGCGGTTGCGATGTGAGGACAGGATCGCGCATTCCATCTTTTCGAGGAAACGGATGGTGCGCTCGGTGCCGTCGCCGGCACTCCATTTGCCCTTGCCGCCGGAGCCTTCGCGGATGTGGAAATCCTCGAGCAGGACGGGGAACCGCAACTCCAGCACTTCCGGGTCAGTCAGCCGCGAATTGGTCATGTGGGTGTGGACGCCGGAGGTGCCGGCAAAGCCGCGACCGTTGTTCATCCGGCCTGCCGGCGAGCCGGAGCAGATCGTCTCGTAATACTGGTACTTTTTGTTGCCGAAGGTGAGATTGTTCATCGTGCCTTGCGCATTGGCCATCGCGCCCATGGCGCCGAACAGCGCATTGGTGACATGCTGCGAGGTTTCGACATTGCCGGCGACGACCGCGGCCGGGTAGGTCGGCTTCAGCATGCAACCCTCGGGAATGATGATGTTGATTGGTCTCAGACAGCCGGCATTCATCGGGATCATGTCCTCGACCATGACGCGGAAGGCATAGAGCACGGCGGCGCGGGCGACCGGCTCGGGGGCGTTAAAATTGTTCTTCATGACCGGCGATGTGCCAGTGAAGTCGACGGTCGCCTCGCGCTTTTGCCGGTCGACCGATATTTTTACCTTGATGACCTGGCCGGTGTCGGTCGGATACTCGTATACGGAGCTGTCGGGCAACCGCTCCAGCACGCGGCGCACGCTTTCGGCGGCATTGTCCTGGACATGACCCATATAGGCTTCGACCACGCCAAGGCCGAAATGCGCGACCATCTCGCGCAGTTCGGCAACGCCCTTTTCATTGGCGGCAATCTGCGCCTTGAGGTCGGCGATGTTCTGGTGCGGATTGCGTGCCGGGTAGGGGTGGTCGGTGAGCAGCGTCTCCAGCTCCCTCTCGCGGAACCGGCCGCGATCGACGATGCGGAAATTGTCGAACAGCACGCCTTCCTCGTCGACGGTGGTGGCGAGCGGCGTCATCGAGCCGGGCGCGGTGCCGCCGATATCGGCATGATGGCCGCGCGAGGCGACGTAGAAGAGGATCTCCTCCCCCCTTGAGGGGGAGGTGCCGCCGAAGGCGGCGGTGGGGGTCTCCTCAGAAGGCACCGCCGGAATGTCGAACCCGGTCGAGCCGACCCCACCCGGCGGCTTCGCCGCCACCCTCCCCTCGAGGGGGAGGGAGAAGACCGGCGTCACCACCGTAATATCAGGCAGATGCGTGCCGCCATTATAAGGCGCATTCAGCGCGAAGACGTCGCCGGGGTGGATGTCGCCGGAATTGAGCCGAATGATGGTTTCAACCGAACGGTCCATGGAGCCGAGATGCACCGGCATGTGCGGCGCGTTGGCGACCAGGGCGCCATTGCGGTCGAAGACGGCGCAGGAGAAATCCAGCCGTTCCTTGATGTTGACCGAATAGGCGGTGTTTTGCAGCGTCACACCCATCTGTTCGGCGATCGACATGAACAGGTTGTTGAACACCTCCAGCATGACCGGATCGGCCTCGGTGCCGAGTGCCGCCAGCCGGCGCTTTTTCTCGATGCGACGCAGGAGCACGTGGTTCTTGGCGGTGATTTCGGCCTGCCAGCCCGGCTCGACGACGATGGTCTGGTTCGGCTCGATGACCAGGGCAGGGCCGCCAAGCTTGTGCCCCGGTTTGAGCGCCTCGCGGCGGAAAATGCCGGCCTCTCGCCAAATGCCGTCGATGAAGATTTGCCGATTTTCCGAAGGGCTTGCGGCGATGTCCTCAAGGACTGAATCACTTTCGTCGCGTCTGGTGCCGCCGGTGTCGATGCCTTCGACGCCGACCGATTCCACGATCATCGGCTTGTCGTCATAGACGAAGCCGAACTGCGCCTTGTGGGCGGCTTCGAAATCCGCCTTGGCCCGTGCGATCGAGCCGCGCTCGAAATTCACCGGCAGCGCGGTGTCGGTGCCGTCGTAGCGGATCTGCAGCACCGGTTTGGAGGCGACGGCGTCCTCGGCAATGCCTTGCGCGGCAAGCTCGTCGATGACGGCTTTGCGCAACGTCGCGATGAGCTCGTCGATTTCCGGCCTGGACACTTCCGCCAGCGGTTTCAGCAGCGCCTGCTGGCGCGACGAAAAAATCGAGGACAATCCAATGCCATAGGCCGACAGCAGGCCGGAGAACGGATGGATCAGAACTGCCTCCATGCCAAGCGCATCGGCAACGAGGCAGGCGTGCTGGCCGCCGGCGCCGCCAAAACAGTTCAAGAGATACTCGGTGACGTCGTAGCCGCGCTGCACGGAAATCTTCTTGATGGCGTTGGCCATGTTTTCGACGGCGATGGTGACGAACCCTTCGGCCACCGCCTCGGGCGTGCGGCCGTCGCCGATTTCGGCGGCGAGTGTTGCGAATTTCTCGCGCACGGTCTGCACGTCGAGCGGCTGGTCCTGACCGGGTCCAAAAATGGCCGGGAAGAAGTCGGGCTGCAGCTTGCCCAGCATGACATTGGCGTCGGTGACGGCCAGCGGGCCGCCGCGCCGGTAGGCGGCCGGGCCGGGATTGGCGCCGGCCGAATCCGGGCCGGCGCGAAAACGGCCGGCCTCGTAGTGCAGGATCGAGCCGCCGCCGGCGGCGACGGTGTGGATGCGCATCATCGGCGCGCGGATGCGCACGCCGGCAACCTCGGTGTCGAAGGCGCGCTCATAGTCGCCGTCATAATGAGCGACGTCGGTCGAGGTGCCGCCCATGTCGAAGCCGATGACCTTGTCGAAACCGGCGAGCTTTGCTGTCTCGACCATGCCGACGACGCCGCCGGCCGGCCCCGACAGCAACGCATCCTTGCCCTGGAACATATCGGCGGCGGTAAGGCCGCCGGACGACATCATGAACATCAGGCGGGGGCTTTCCCTGCCCCTTGAGGGGAGAGTGGCGGCGAAGCCGCCGGGTGGGGTCGGCTCGACCGGGCTCGGCGCTCTGGCGGTGCCTTTTGAGATGACCCCCTCTGTCGACTTCGCCGACATCTCCCCCTCGAGAGGGGAGAGGACGCCCAGCTCTTCCGCCACCCTCTGCACATACCTTGCCAGAATCGGCGACAAATAAGCGTCGACCACGGTCGTGTCGCCGCGGCCGACCAGCTTGATGAGCGGCGAGACCTCATGACTGACCGAGATCTGCGAAAACCCCAGTTTCCTGCAGACTTTTGCAACCGCCTTTTCGTGGTCGGGATACTTCCAGGCATGCATGAACACGATCGCCACCGCGTCGATGCCGTCGGCCCTGGCCTGTTCGATGGCCGGGCGCATGGCGGCGATGTCGAGCAGCCTTTCGACACGGCCGTCGGCGCGCACGCGCTCGTCGACCTCGACGACGCGCTCGTTGAGCTGTTCGGGCAGGATGATCTGCTTGGCGAAGATATCGGGCCGCGCCTGATAGGCGATCCTCAGCGCGTCGCGAAATCCCCTGGTGATGAGCAGCAGCACACGGTCGCCCTTGCGCTCCAGAAGCGCGTTGGTGGCAACGGTGGTGCCCATCTTGATGTCGCCGATCAAGCCGGATGGGATCGGCGCGCCGGATTTTAGTCCGAGCAGATCGCGAATGCCCTGGATGGCGGCGTCGGCATAGGCTTCGGGATTTTCGGATAGCAGCTTGCGCGGGTGCAGCCCGCCTTGCGGGTCACGGCCAATGACATCGGTGAAGGTGCCGCCGCGGTCGATCCAGAAATCCCATTTGGCGGTCACGGCAGCTCTCCCAGGCATTTTATTGATTCAAATGTGCTAATTCGCCATGGTTTGGTGTTAATTCGCCATGGCTCGGCCGGCAACGCAAAAGCAGATGATGTTACATACGGAAACGCAACGTTATGAAACCCATGGAGCACTTGGTGCATTCTGTCATCGATCGTCACCGGTAGCGGGGGCGTGATTAGAGGAGAGATGTCATGAAGAAACTCATTCTTGCGTCGGTTTCGGCGCTTGCCCTGCTTGGCGTTGCGGCTTGCAGCGACAGCGGCACGGGCGGGGACGCCACCACCACGCAGAGCACCAATCCGCCGGCGAACGAACAGCCGATGCAGCCGGCTCCTGACGCGACGAAGCCGGCCGAGCCGGCTCCGGCACAGCCATCTGCGCCCGCGCAGTAATTCTTATGTGATGAACAGAAGGCCGGCATCCTGTCGGCCTTCTGACGTCAGGACAGTCTTCTTGCGGCCGCCGCCGCAAGCTCGGTTTCGCCTGTCACTTTGGCCCAGCAGAAGGGGCCGAATGGCGAGGTGACGAAGGCTTGCAGTTTCGCGCGCCATGGCCGCTGCTGCCTGCCAATTTTCCATGATCGACGGTTGCGCCAGCTGCTCAGCGGCCGCGAAATCGGCTGGGCCGGCCCTGCGGCATTGTCTTCGCCCGATAGCGGTGGGCTTGATAGCGGTGGCCAGTTAGCCCTAATAGGTGCCCATGTCGATTTGGGATCGCCTCGGCGACTTCATCACGCGCGTTTCGTCCTCAACCTCGTCCGGCGTCGCCGACGTGGTCGAGGCTGTGCGCACGGTTTTCTCCGGCGACCCCGACCTGCGCCGGCGCGTCGCCTTCTCGGTGGCGATGATCGCGCTGTCGGCCAAGATGGCCAAGGCCGACGGCATCGTCACCCAGGACGAGGTGCGCGCCTTCCAGCAGATATTCGAAGTGCCGAAGGAGCAGACGCGCAATGTGGCGCGGCTCTACGATCTGGCCAAGCGCGACATCGCCGGCTTCGAGACCTATGCCGCGCGCATGGCGCAGCTTTGCGGCTCCGGCCATTCGAACTGCGCGATGCTGGAGGATATCCTCGACGGGCTGTTCCACATCGCCAAGGCCGACGGGCTGGTCCACGAGCGCGAAGGCCAGTTCCTGCATCGTATCGCCGAGATCTTCCGGATCGAGGAGGCGCACTACCAGAGCATTCTGGCCCGGCACGTCGACCTGGGTGCGGCCGATCCCTACGTCGTGCTCGGCATCGAGCGGGGAAAAACCTTCGAGGAGGTCAGGAAGCGTTATCGCAAGCTGGTTTCGGACAACCATCCGGACCGGCTGATCGCACGCGGCCTGCCGCAGGAATTCATCAAAATCGCAACCAGCAGGATCGCGGCGATCAACGCGGCCTATGAGATGATCGAACGGGGCCTGCGGCACGCATGAGCGGCTTCCTGCCCGACGAGTCGAGCGCCGAGGTCAGGGTATCGCCGAATTTCGGTCCACGACGCGAGACGGTCGACATGATCGTGCTGCACTACACCGGCATGGAGACCGGCGCCGGCGCCGAAGCCTGGCTGTGCGATCCAGCCAGCGCGGTTTCGTCGCACTACCTCGTCCATGAGGACGGCCGCATCGTCCAGATGGTCAGAGAGAGCGACCGTGCCTGGCATGCCGGCAAGAGTTCCTGGTTTGGACGCAGCGACATCAACTCCTGTTCGGTCGGCATCGAGATCGTCAATCCGGGGCATTCACTGGGCTATCGGAATTTTCCGAAACGGCAGATCGATGCCGTGATCGGCCTGTGCAAGGGGATCGTTCAGCGCCATTCCATCCCGGCTCAACGGGTGCTCGCCCATTCCGACGTGGCGCCGGGACGCAAGATCGATCCGGGCGAGAGATTCCCCTGGAAGACTCTGTTCGAGGCCGGTGTCGGCCATCTCGTCGAAGCAGCACCCGCCAGGCGCGGCGCGGTGCTGAAGGCCGGCGACGCGTCTGCCGAGGTCGAGGCGTTGCAGTCGATGCTGGCGCTCTACGGTTATGGCGTAGAGATATCAGGCGCTTTCGACCGGCAAACCGAAATCGTGGTCGAGGCTTTCCAGAGGCATTTCCGGCAACGCAAAGTGGATGGCGTGGCCGACGGTTCGACAATTCGCACGCTGGAACGGCTGCTTGGCTCGGTGAGGGCTATTCCGTCCAAGTAGTCTTTTCTTGACTGTAAGTTACAGCCTGTCACCTAAAGTGACTTGCCTTGCCTTTTTTGCCGCCAATTCGGCCGTCAAAGGCGATCCGTGCAAGTTGTCGGACCTACAGCCTCCCAAATGTTCCGACGTTGATTGGCGTAGCTGCGTGAAGTTCTTCGCGCGGTTCAAACAGAACAGGATCCCATGCAGAAATTGACCGTTTTAACGGCAGCTGTTGCTGCCGGCGTAATGACTTTTGCCATCGGTGCGGCCAATGGCGCGCCTTTGAGCCAGCGAGCCGACCAGGGTTTCATTTCCGCATCCGACAAGACTGCCACGCCGAAAGCCGGCCAAGACGCCGGGGAAAAAAGGACAGCCTCCGCAAAGGCGAAAAAAGCTGCTGCTGCGGTGAAGGCGAAAAAGCCAGCATCCGCAAAGGCGGAAAAGGTGTCTGCAAAGAAGGCAGTGTCTGCAAAGAAGCCAGCCGTTGCAAAGAGGGCAGTGGTTGCAAAGAAGCCGGTCGTTGCAAAGAAGCCAGTCCTTGCTCATAAGGAAGTCTCCAGACGGCAGGTGAAGCGCAACAGGGCCCGCATCGACCAGGCGACGACGGCGTCGATCGGCCGGCATAGCCGGGCGGCGGCGGCACCGAAGCCGGCGGCCGCTGGCGATAGCGGCCAGTATTCGACGATCATCGAGCGTCATGCGGCCAGCAATGGTGTGCCGGTCTCGCTCGCCAAGGCCGTCATCATGATCGAGAGCAGGTTTCAGCCGAACCAGGTCGGCCGCGCCGGCGAGATCGGCCTGATGCAGATCAAGCCGTCGACGGCGCGGATGATGGGTTACAGCGGCTCGATCAAGGGTCTCCACGATCCCGAGACCAACATCAAATACGGCATGAAATACCTCGCCATGGCGCAGAACCTCGGCGACGGCACGACCTGCGGCACGATCCTGAAATACAATGCCGGCCATGGCGCCAAGCGGATGAACCCGATTTCCGCGGCCTATTGCGGCAAGGTCAAAGTGCAGTTGGCCGCGCTTGGAGCGCCGGCGTAATAGACCGGGACCTGCTTTTTTGTTTGCGTTTTCGAATGTGAATCCCTTTATACGCCTTGCCAGCTGGCCGGGCGGCCGTACCCGCGAAGCCGAAAGGCTGCGGGTGAGGAAAGTCCGGGCTCCATGGAGACACGGTGCCGGTTAATGGCCGGCGGGGGCGACCCTAGGGAAAGTGCCACAGAAAGCAAACCGCCACGATCCGTCGTGGTAAGGGTGAAAGGGTGGGGTAAGAGCCCACCGCGCGACTGGCAACAGGAGCGGCACGGTAAACCCCACCGGGAGCAAGACCGAATAGGGGCGGTGCGAGGGGAAACCCTCGAGGGCTGTTTCCGGCTCACCGCCCGGGTAGGTTGCATGAGGCGCATGGCGACATGCGTCCAAGATGAATGGCCGCCACGTTCTCGCGCCGCAAGGGGCGAGGGCCATACAGAACCCGGCTTACAGGCCAGCTGGCAATTTTCGTCCAGATTCTACAAGGAAACTCCCTGATATCAGCAGGTTGCGTCTTCGGGCGCGCTTGCTGGTTCAGGCGCTTCATTGACTGAATCAGCTTTCACTGGGCTGTGCGTGAAGCAAGTGTTTCTTGAAAGTGGTGCGATTAAATCGTACCTTGCTAAAGCGCGTCGCGTTCGACGCGCTTTAGGTTGTTGTTTATGCATGTCGTTATCGCAGAACCGCTGCACACTTTGCGCGACATGCATTAGCGCGGGTGGTATCAGGAGCGCACCATGGGTCAGGTCGACAAACGCAGCATCACGCTTTCGCCGGAACTGGCGGCGGCGGTCGACGATGTGGTCGCCGCCGGCGAATATGCTTCGGCGAGTGAGGTGATCCGCGACGCACTCAGGCAATGGAAGGACCGCCGTGACTTGCACGGCTACACGGTCGAGGAGTTGCGCACGCTGGTGCAGGAGGGGATCGACAGCGGTCCGGCGCTGGACGGGCGGCCAATCATGGAACGACTACGCGCCAAGTATCTGAAAATGGCCGAGGCCAAGGGCCTTGAGGAGTGAAATACCGCCTGCTTCCTCAGGCAGTAATCGACCTTGAACTCATCGGCGACTACATTGCCGAACGCAATCCTGATGCGGCGATCCGCCTCGTGGATATCCTGGAGAGCCGTTGGGATTTGCTGACCCTTCATCCTTTCTCAGGCGCGCCGCGCGAAGACATTGCGCCCGGCATCCGCCATCTGGTCGTCGGCGAATACCTCACCTTGTACCGTGTCGGCGAGGATGCTGTCGAGATCCTGCGTGTGCTGCATGGCCGGCGCAATATCGAAGCCGACGATCTGGCTTCCTGATCGGTTTGTTCAAGCGCCTAAGCCGTCCAGCGACGCCTCGATCGCCTGCCAAAGCGCTTCCACCGGCTCGCAGCCGACCGACAGGCGAACGAAGCCGGGAGGCACCGCATCACCCCAGCGGGCGCGCCGCTCGGCCGAAGAGTGGACGCCGCCGAAGGAGGTCGCCGGCTGGATCAGGGCGCAGGCGCCGATGAACGCTTCGGCCCTGGCTTCACTGCCCAGGTCGAGGCCGACAAGGAAGCCGAAACGTTCCATCTGGGTGGTTGCCAGATTGTGCGAAGGGTCATCCTCCAGTCCAGGAAAGCGGACGGATTTCACGGCCCGATGATTTGTCAGGCGTCGGGCGATCAGTTCGGCCGATTTGCACATGCGGTCAAAGCGAACTTCCAGTGTCTCGAGGCCTCGATGGACCAGCCAGGCTTCGAATGGTCCGGGGATGGAGCCCGACAGTTTGCGCCAGTCGCGGATGGCAGTGATGATGCCGGCGTCACGGCTGGCGACATGGCCGAACAGCGCGTCGGAATGGCCATTGGGCGCCTTGGTGTCAGCAGCAACGACGATATCGGCGCCGAGATCGAGCGGACGCTGACCGTAAGGCGTCATCGTGGTGTTGTCGGCGACGACCAGCGCGCCGGCCTCGTGCGCAAGCCGCGCCACGCCGGCCAGGTCGCAAATGTCCAACCCGGGATTGGATGGGGTCTCGACGAACACCAGCCGGTAGCCGGAAAAACCGCCGTCCACAAACGACTTGGTCGGTCGCGTGTCGAACGGGACGTCGAAAGGCTTGAGGAAGCGCTCGGCAAGCAGGCGCGGCGTGTAGTAGCCATCGGACGGCAACAGGACGCGATCGCCTGCCTTGAGCAGCGCGAAGAAGACCGCCGCGATCGCGGCCATGCCCGACGGGAACGCTACGGACGGCGCGTCCTCAAGGTGGCCGAGCATGTCTTCCACCGCCTCCCATGTCGGGTTGTCGTAGCGCCCGTACTGGCTGACGCCGGCCGGGTTGCCGGGCAGATGGAAAGTGGTTGTCATGGTCAGCGGCAGCGAAACCGGATCGCCCTTGGCGAGCTTGACGCCACGCAAATGGGCGAGGGTGGCGGCGCGCGACTTCGCTGTTTCGGACATCGTTTTTCGAACCCTGACTTTGAGGAGAAGGATGCGCAGACGCTATGCCGGGTGACACCGGCAGGCAAGCGCCGAACCACGCCGGAAAACCGCTCTAAACGCTTCGTTAGGCTTAATGGAGCATAAACACGGGAGTGCGGTCATAGCTGCCCTCATCGGTTGTGGCGCGTGTTTGTGAAGCCTAATCCCGTTGACGCCCATATTGCCCCATGATATCCCATTCGGACATTCAAGCCTTCGTTCCGCGTCAGGGTGAAGCGTACGCCAATCGGGCAGCCGCGGCGGCTGCGCGTTTGCTTGTTTTCGCCTGGAACGAAGTGAGTTTTGGGCAGGGACCGCGCCGGGGCGGCGCGGGCGGGAAGATGCAGAGGGGTGCGGCGGCGCAAGCGGCCGTAACGCGTAATGGACCGGTTTCTGTCAAGCGCGGTGAACAGGATCGATGCGAAGGGACGGGTGTCCGTTCCAGCGCATTTCCGTGCGGTTGTGCAGAAACGCGGCTATTCGGAACTTTATGCGCTGCGCTGCCTGGATCGCCCGGCGATGGATGTCGGCGGGCTCGACCTGCTCGACCGCTACGAGCAGCGCATCGCCCAGGAAGACCCCTTCCTGCAGACGGCGGACGACATGTCGTTCTTCTGCCACGGCGATGGGACATTTCTCAGGCTCGATCAGGACGGCCGTATCTCGATGACCGATTTCATCCGCGAGCACACCGGCATTTCGGCGGAAGCGGCGTTTGTCGGTCGCGGCAATTTCTTTCAGATCTGGGAACCTGGACGGCTCACCGCTTATGGTGCGGAAGCACGCGCCCGGCTTTTGCAACTTCGGCAGGGGACGAAGCCTGGGGAGCGGCCGGAATGATGGCGGGCTACGGCGATGACCCTCACGCCGTTGGCGGACCGGTCCGTCACATTCCGGTCCTCCTTGCCGAAGTGCTGGAGGCGCTTTCGCCCAAAACGGGCGAGGTGGTCGTCGACGGCACCTTCGGCGCTGGCGGCTACACCAAAGCCATTCTGGCGCGCGGCGCCTCGGTTGTCGCGATCGACCGCGATCCGGATGCGATTGCTGCCGGTCGTGATCTCGAGCAACAATCGGGCGGCAGGCTTCGGCTCGTCCAGGCGCCGTTCTCGACATTGGACGAGCATGTCGAAAGCGCTGACGGCGTCGTGCTCGACATCGGCATCTCCTCCATGCAGATCGATCAGGCGGAGCGCGGTTTTTCGTTCCGTGCCGACGGACCGCTCGATATGCGCATGGCGCAAGCTGGCCTGAGCGCCGCCGATGTCGTCAACTCTTTCAAGGTGGGCGATCTTGCCCGCATCTTCGGGTTTCTTGGCGAAGAGCGCCATGCCGGCCGCATCGCCCGCATGATCGAAAGCCGTCGCGAAAAACATCCGTTCGAGCGCACGCTCGACCTTGCCGACGCCATTGAGACGCATATCGGCCGCGCGCCGAAGGACAAGATCCATCCGGCGACCCGCGTCTTTCAGGCGCTGCGCATTTTCGTCAACAACGAACTCGGCGAACTGGCCAAAGCGTTGTTTGCGGCTGAACGCGTGCTGAAACCGGGCGGGCGGCTGGCCGTGGTGACGTTCCACTCCCTCGAAGACCGTATCGTCAAGCGCTTCATCGCCGATCGCGCCGATGCAGCGACCGGATCGCGGCACCTGCCCGAGGCGCAAGCGCGCAGCGCCACCTTCAAAAAGATAGGCAGCGGCGTGACGCCCGGTGAGGCCGAGATATCGGCCAATCCACGGGCGCGCTCGGCAAGGCTGCGCGCTGCGATCCGCACCGACGCGCCGGCGCGCGCCGGCGATTTTTCGATTTTCGGTCTTCCAAAACTTCCTGAGCCAAAACTTCCCGGCGTCAATCGGTCGGGAGAGAGGTGAGCACGTGTTTCGTACAAGCGACATAGTCCTTATCGCCGTCATGGTTTCGGCCGCGGCCTTGACCTTCAAGACCAAGCGCGAGGCCGAGGAACAATTGGCGGCGGTGCACAAGATCCAGGCGCAGATCCGCTATGAGGAGGATACGATCGATCTCCTGAAGGCGGACTGGAGCCTGCTTACCCAACCGTCGCGCCTGCAAAAGCTGGCTGAGATCTATAAATCGCAACTCGAGCTCGAGCCGGTCAGCGCCCGCCAGATCATCGGGCTGGACGATCTGCCGGCAAAACCCCTTACCATCGAGGACCTTTCGTCGCAGCCGCTGGGCGGCATGGCCGACAATTCCGGCAAGGGACCATTGGGCGGCAAGGACCCCGTGGTCACCGGAGGCATCGTCCAATGATCGCCAGACTTCCAGTGCTCGCCAGTCTGCTGACGCGCCGCGCCAAGTCCGGCGACGACGGATCGATTGTGGTCGAAGGCGCCCGCAAGGCGACCGGCGGCAAGGGCAGGACCCGCGTCGTGATGACGATGGCAGTGTTTTTCGGCATCTATCTGACCATCACCGGGCGGCTGGTCTATCTTGGTTTCCAGAACCCCGACCTGTCCGGCGGTCCGCAGAGCCGGGTGACGGCTTCGCGGCCCGACATCGTCGACCGCAATGGCGAAGTTCTGGCGACCGACATCAAGACGGCGTCGCTGTTTGCCGAACCGCGCCGCATTGTCGACGCCGACGAGGCGATCGAAAAACTGGCGACGGTGCTTCCCGAAATCGACTACGAGCAGACCTATCACAAGCTGAAGAGCGGCGCCGGCTTCGTCTGGCTGCAGCGGCAACTGACGCCCAAGCAACAATCTGACATTCTGCAGCTCGGCATTCCCGGCATCGGCTTCCGCACCGAAAAGCGCCGCTTCTACCCGGCCGGCGAAACCTCGTCCTACATTGTCGGCCTCACCAACATCGACAATCAGGGCATCTCCGGCATGGAGAAATACATCGACGAACAGGGTCTGAGCGATCTTCAGGCGTCCGGCCTGGCGGTGGCCAAGGATCTGAAGCCTGTGCAGCTGTCGATCGACCTGCGCGTCCAGCATATCGTGCGTGACGAGGTCGCCACCGGCATGGAAAAATACCGCGCAATCGCAGCGGGCGCCGTCGTTCTCAACGTCAAGACCGGCGAAGTGATCGCGATGGCCTCGGTTCCGGACTTCGATCCGAACAACCCCTATAACGCGCACGACAAGGACCGCTTGAACCGCATGTCGGCCGGGCTCTACGAGATGGGCTCGACCTTGAAGAGCTTTACCACCGCCATGGCGCTCGATTCCGGCAAAGTGACGCTGGAAAGCCGTTTCGACGCCACGCGCCCGATCAGGATCGGCCGCCAGACCATCCATGATTTTCACGGCAAGTCCCGGGTGCTGTCGGTGCCCGAAGTGTTCATCTATTCGTCCAACATCGGTTCGGCCAAGGAAGCCGAAGCGGTTGGCATCGAGGGGCACCGCGAATTCCTGCATCGCCTCGGCATCCTCGAGAGAATGCAGACGGAACTGCCTGAGGTCGCCCGCCCGACCGAGCCCAAAGTCTGGAAACAGGTCCATTCGATCACCATCGCCTTCGGTCACGGTGTGTCGACGACGCCGCTGCAGACGGCGGTCGGCTGTGCGGCGCTGATGAACGGCGGCTATCTGATCCAGCCGACATTCCTGAGACGCGCGCAGGAACAGGCGATGTCGGTGGCCAGGAAAGTCGTCAGCGACAAGACCTCCGAGAACATGCGCTATCTCTACGCACTCAATGCCGAGAAAGGCTCAGGCAGGAACGCCAGGGTTCCAGGTTATCGCGTCGGCGGCAAGACCGGAACGGCCGAGAAGGTTGTCAACGGCCGCTACTCGAAGGACAAGAACTTCAACGCCTTCGTCGCGGCTTTCCCGATGGACGATCCGCAATACATCGTGCTTACCATCGCCGACGAACCGAAGCCGGAAAAACCCGGCATGGGTGCGACGGCCGCCTCGAATGCTGGCGTCATGGCTGCAAACATTATCCGACGTTCGGCTTCCATGCTTGGCGTGAAGCCAGATTTCAGCCATGAAAATGGCGCAACGCTGGTTTCCTATCAGTGATTCTGACGGCGCGCCGGCAACTGCGCGCTATTTTGTTGCTATGAACGGGGTTCGATGAAGCTGAAAGACCTAGCCGGTATCCTGCCTGTCGAGGGGACAGCGTCCTTCGATACGGAGGTTACCGGGATTTCTTCGGATTCCCGCCAGGTAGGACCGGGCGTGGTCTTCTTCGCGCTCGCTGGCCTCAAGACCGATGGCGCGGCCTATGCCGCCGATGCCGCCAAGCGCGGCGCCGCAGCGATCGTGGCCGGCAAGGGCAGCGCCGTCACCGGACTGCCGGTGCCGGTTTTCGCCGTCGACGATCCGCGCCTGGCGCTGGCGCTGAGTGCGGCCCGCTACTTCGGCAGGCAGCCGCAAACCATGGTCGCGGTGACCGGCACCAGCGGCAAGACATCGGTTGCGGCTTTCACCAGGCAGATCTGGGAGCAGGCAGGCTTTGCCGCTGCTTCGATCGGCACAACCGGCGTGGTGGCGCCGCGCCGCAACGAGTACGGCTCGCTGACCACCCCCGACCCGGTCGACCTGCACAGGCTGCTGCGCGAACTGGCGGATGCCGGCGTCACCCACGCATCGATGGAGGCCTCCAGCCATGGTCTCGATCAGCGCCGGCTTGACGGCGTGAAGCTCGCAGCCGGCGGGTTCACCAATCTCGGCCGCGATCACATGGACTATCATCCGACAGTCGAGCACTATCACCGCGCCAAGCTGCGCCTGTTCGAGGCGCTGCTGCCGAAGGGCGCGCCGGCCGTCATCTTTGCCGACGATCCCTGGTCGGAGCCGACGATACTGGCGGCAAGGGCCGCGGGACTGGATGTGCTGACGGTTGGCCGCCACGGCGAGTTCCTGACACTGAAGCGGGTCGAGCACGAGCGCCACCGCCAGCGTGCCGAGGTGGAAGTCGATGGCGTTCTCCACGAGGTCGACCTGCCGCTGGCCGGCGATTTCCAGATCGCCAATGCCCTGGTTTCGGCGGGCCTCGCCATCTCCACTGGAACACCTGCCGCCAAAGCCCTGATGGCGTTGGAGAAATTGAAGGGCGCCCCGGGCCGGCTAGACCTTGTTGGCACCACTGCCAACGGTGCGCCGGTCTATGTCGATTACGCGCACAAGCCGGACGCGCTGGAAAACGTGCTGGCCTCGGTGCGGCCGTTCACCACCGGCCGCGTCATCGTCGTGTTCGGCTGCGGCGGCGACCGCGACCGCGGCAAGCGGCCGATCATGGGCGAGATCGCCACGCGGCTCGCCGATGTCGTCATCGTCACCGACGACAATCCGCGCTCGGAAGTGCCCGAAACGATCCGCTCCGCGATCCTTGCCGCTGCACCGGGCGCCATCGAGATCGGCGACCGGCGCAAGGCGATCCACCAGGCAGTCGCCATGCTCCATGCCGGCGACACGCTGATCGTGGCCGGCAAGGGGCATGAGGAAGGCCAGACCATCGGCGCCGAGACGCTGCATTTTTCCGACCATGAGGAGGTCCGCGCCGCGCTCCAGGAGCACGCCGCATGAGCTTCCTGTGGACCTCAGAGGATCTCGTCGCCGCCATGGGCGGACGACCGCTCGGTCCGATGCCGGAGGGTATCAGCGGCATCTCGATCGACAGCCGCAGTCTTGCGCCGGGCGATGCTTTCTTCGCCATCAAGGGCGAGGCGATGGATGGCCACGACTTCGCGACCGCCGCCATCAAGGCCGGCGCCGGCGTGCTGGTCGTCGCCGAGGGCAAGCTGCCGTCGCTCGGGCGGCTGACGGCGCCGATGATCGTCGTGCAGGACGTGCTGGCCGCTCTGGAAAAGCTCGGGCTGGCCGCCCGCGCGCGCTCGAATGCCAGGATCATCGCGGTGACCGGTTCGGCGGGCAAGACCACCACCAAGGAAGCGCTGCGCCATGTCTTGTCCGTGGTCGGCAAGGTGCACGCATCGGCGCAGTCTTTCAACAACCACTGGGGCGTGCCGCTGACGCTGGCGCGGATGCCTGTGGATTGCGACTATGCCGTGTTCGAGATCGGCATGAACCATCCCGACGAGGTCCGGCCACTGGCCAGGATGGTCCGGCCGCATGTCGCCATCGTCACGCTGATCGCCGCGGCACATCTCGGCTTCTTCCGCAATCTGGACGAGATCGCCAAGGCCAAGGCCGAGATTTTCGAAGGGCTGGAACCGGACGGCGCCGTCCTTCTCAACCGCGACGACCCGCGCTGGAAGCTTCTGGACAAGATGGCGAGAGCCGCCGGCGTCGAGCACATCTACGGCTTTGGCGAGAATGCCCGTGCGACCTTCAAGCTGCTGAAATGCGAGCTGCATGCCGATCATTCCGTCATCGCCGCCAAGATCGGCGGTCAGGAGATCACCGCCAGGGTCGGCGCGCCGGGCCGACACATGGTGCAGAATGTGCTGGCCGTGCTGGGCGCCGCGCACCTGGTCGGCGCCGACATCGCCAGGGTGGCGCTGGCGCTGGCCGATCTTTCGGCCGAACGCGGACGCGGCAAACGCCATGTGCTGCGCCACCCGAAAGGTCCGATCACGCTGATCGACGAGAGCTACAACGCCAATCCGGCGTCGATGAGCGCAGCAATGGCGCTGCTCAACGCGACGCCGGTGTCGGGCGAAGGCAGGCGCATCGCGGTGCTCGGCGACATGCTCGAGCTCGGCGACCATTCGGCCAAGCTGCACGCAGCCCTTGCCGATCTCATCGTCGGCACCGACACGCGCACGGTCTTTCTCGCCGGCCCGCAAATGCGGGCGCTGGCCGATATCCTGCCTGACGAGATCGAGACAGAGTATCGCGCCGGCGCAGAGGATCTCAAACTGGTGCTTCTGTCGGCGCTGAAGCCGGGCGACGTGGTGATGATCAAATCGTCGAAAGGCATCGGGTTTTCCAAACTGGTCGACGCACTGCTCAGCAAATTTCCGGCGGTAGCCGCAACCGCCAAACAGACCTAGAGCCAGGTCCGGAGACCGAATCGCATGTTCACACTGCTCGTCGAATTCGCGGACAAGATCTCGGTCTTCAACGTCTTTCGCTACATAACCTTCCGCACCGGCGGCGCGCTGATCACCGCGGCGCTGATCGTCTTCATCTTCGGCCCGGCCATCATCAATTCGCTGAGGCTGCGGCAGGGCAAGGGCCAGCCGATCCGCGCCGACGGGCCGCAGACGCATTTCAAGAAAGCCGGCACGCCGACCATGGGCGGGCTGATGATCCTGTGCGGCATCATCGGCTCCTCGCTGTTGTGGGCGAACCTGTCCAGCATCTATGTCTGGGTGGTGCTGCTGGTAACCTTGGGTTTCGGCTCGATCGGGTTCTACGACGATTATCTCAAGGTGACGAAGCAATCGCATCTCGGCTTTTCCGGCAAGGCGCGGCTGGCGCTTGAATTCGTCATCGCCGGCATCGCCGCCTGGGTGATCATGCACAATGGCCAGGCGCCATTCTCGTCGTCGCTGACCTTTCCCTTCGCCAAGGAGTTCCTCATCAATCTCGGCTGGTTCTTCATCCCGTTCTCGTGCTTCGTCATCGTCGGCGCCGGCAATGCCGTGAACCTGACCGATGGCCTCGACGGTCTGGCGATCGTGCCGATCATGATCGCGGCGGCGTCTTTCGGCGTTATCGCCTACCTGTCCGGCAATGCGGTGTTCGCCGAGTATCTGCAGATCCATTTCGTGCCCGGCACCGGTGAATTGGCGGTGGTCCTCGGCGCAGTGATCGGCGCCGGCCTCGGCTTCCTGTGGTTCAACGCACCGCCGGCGGCGATCTTCATGGGCGATACCGGCTCGCTGGCGCTGGGCGGCCTGATCGGCACGGTTGCGGTTGCCACCAAGCACGAGATCGTGCTGGTCATCGTCGGCGGCCTGTTCGTCGTCGAGATCCTGTCGGTCATCATCCAGGTCGGCTACTTCAAGATGACCGGCAAGCGGGTGTTCCTGATGGCGCCGATCCATCATCATTTCGAAAAGCTCGGCTGGACCGAAAGCCAGGTGGTGATCCGCTTCTGGATCATCGCCGTCATCCTGGCGCTGGTCGGCCTGTCGACCCTCAAGCTACGATAGGAGGCCGCTTGATCCCCGCCGCATCCTTCGCAGGCAAGCGCGTTTCGCTCTTCGGGCTCGGCGGCTCGGGAATCGCCACTGCGCGCGCGTTGATCGAGGGCGGGGCGGAGGTGCTCGCCTGGGACGACAATCCCGGCAGTGTCGCCAATGCCGCGGCCGTCGGTATCGCGACCGGCGACCTGCGTGGCGCCGACTGGGCGAAGTTCTCGGCCTTCGTGCTGTCGCCCGGCGTGCCGCTGACGCATCCGAAGCCGCACTGGACAGTGGAACTGGCGCGCGCTTCAGGCGTCGAAATCATTGGCGACATCGAGCTGTTCTGCCGGCAGCGGACCTTGCTGGCGCCGGCAGCGCCGTTCATCGCCATAACCGGCACCAACGGCAAATCGACGACCACGGCGCTGACGGCGCATATCCTGAAATCGGCCGGACGCGACACGCAGATGGGCGGCAATATCGGCCGCGCGGTGATGACGCTCGATCCGCCGGAACCGGGGCGGTACTATGTCGTGGAATGCTCGTCCTACCAGATAGACCTGGCGCCCTCGATCAATCCGACCGCCGGCGTCCTGCTCAACCTGACGCCCGATCATCTCGACCGTCATGGCACGATGCAGCACTACGCCGCGATCAAGGAGCGGCTGGCGGCCGGCAGCGAGACGGCCATCGTCGGCGTCGACGATTCCTGGTGCGCCCAACTCGCCGACCGGCTGGAACGGGCAGGCCGGCACGTCATCCGCATTTCGAAGCGCCTGCCGCTGACCGACGGCTATTTCGCCGACGGCACCGACCTGATGGAGGCGGTGCACGGTCGTTACAGCCGGGTCGCCTTTCTCGAAGGCATCGGCTCGCTGCGCGGCCAGCACAATGCGCAGAATGCGCTGGCCGCTCTCGCCGCCTGCCTCAAGGTCGGGCTCGAGCTAGGCGAGATCCAGTCGGGGCTGGAGAGCTTTCCCGGGCTGGCGCACCGTATGGAGCAGGTCGGCCGCAAGGGCCATGTGCTGTTCATCAACGATTCCAAGGCGACCAATGCGGATGCGGCAGCGCCCGCCTTGTCCAGCTTTGCACGCATTTATTGGATCGCCGGCGGGTTGCCGAAAGAGGGTGGCATCGAGCCGTTGCGCGGCCTCTTTCCGCGCATCGCCAAGGCCTATCTGATCGGCGAGGCCGCACCAGCCTTCTCGGCGACGCTCGGCGAGGCGGTGCCCTACGAGATTTCCGGCACGCTGGCCGCAGCAGTCGAGCATGCCGCAAGCGACGCGGCCAGGGACGATAGCAATGGCGAGGTGGTGGTGCTGCTTTCGCCGGCCTGCGCCAGTTTCGACCAGTTCAAGAATTTCGAAGTGCGCGGCGAAGCCTTCAGGCAAGCTGTCAGCACTGTTGATGGCGTGAAGCTCATCGGAGGGGCACGATAATGCAAAGCCGTCTCGATAAAAGCCCGGTTGCCACCTGGTGGTGGACGATCGATCGCTGGTTCCTGGCTGCGTTCCTGTCGCTGATGGGGCTCGGCATCGTGCTGTCCTTCGCGGCAAGCCCGGCGGTGGCCCAGCGCATCGGCCTGGACAGTTTCCACTTCGCCACAAGGCAGATCATCTTCACCATTCCCGCCCTTGGCGTGATGCTGGCCGTCTCCTTCCTGGAATCGCGGCAGATCAGGCGCATGGCCCTGGCGATGCTGTGCATCACGCTGGTGCTGATGGTGGCGGTGCTCTACATCGGCGTCGAGGTGAAGGGCGCGCGACGCTGGGTGTCGCTCGCCGGCGTGTCGCTGCAGCCGTCGGAATTCCTGAAGCCTGCCTTCGTCGTCATCTGCGCCTGGCTGTTTGCCGAACACAAGCGCCAGCCCGACATTCCAGGCAATCTGTTCGCCATGCTGCTGCTGGCCCTCGTCATCTCGCTGCTGGTGGCGCAGCCCGATTTCGGTCAGACCATGCTGGTGCTCGGCACCTGGGGGGTGATGTTCTTCATGGCCGGACTGCCATGGCTGTGGATCATCGCGCTGGGCGCTGCCGGCGTCGGCGGCGTGTTTGCCGCCTATACCGTGTTCCCGCATGTCGCCGGCCGCATCGATCGCTTCATGACCGGCGAGGGTGACACGTTCCAGGTCGACATGGGCCGCGATGCGCTGATCAATGGCGGCTGGTTCGGCGTCGGGCCGGGCGAGGGCACCGTCAAGCGGGTGATACCCGACAGCCATGCCGATTTCGTCTACTCGGTGGCCGGCGAGGAGTTCGGACTGATCATGTGCTTCTTCATCATGACCATCTTCGCCTTCATCGTGCTGCGTGGCCTCGGCACCGCGCTCAAGGAGCAGGACGATTTCACACGCTACGCGGTCGGCGGCCTGGTCACGGTCTTCGGTCTGCAGTCGGTCATCAACATGGCCGTCAATCTGCAGCTGATGCCGGCCAAGGGCATGACCTTGCCGTTCATCTCCTATGGCGGCTCCTCGCAGATCGCCATCGCCATCTCGATGGGCATGGTGCTGGCGCTGACGCGCAAGCGGCCGGAGAAGCGCAAGCAGTTGGGCTTCGCACCGTCGCAGCGCGCCATGCCGGCGGAGTGAAATGTCGAGGGGCGCGATCCTTCTGGCGGCCGGCGGCACGGGCGGGCATCTCTTCCCGGCCGAGGCGCTGGCGCACGAGCTGATCAGGCGCGGCTGGACGGTGCATCTCGCCGCCGATGATCGTGCCGAGCGTTTTGCCGGCCAGTTCCCGGCCGCTTGCATCCATCCGATCCAGTCGGCGACCATCGGCTCGAAAAATCCTTTCGCTTTGCTCGCCGCCTTCTGGAAGATCTGGGGCGGCGTGCGGCAGGCATCGACGGTGATCGGCCGGGTCAAGCCAGCCGTCGTGGTCGGTTTCGGCGGCTATCCGACGCTGCCGCCGCTCTATGCGGCGACGCGGCGCAAGGTGCCGACGCTGATCCACGAGCAGAACGCGGTGATGGGGCGCGCCAACCGGGCGCTCGCCGGCCGTGTCGATGCCATCGCCGGCGGGTTTTTGCCACAAGATTCAAGCGCTGCAGGCGCCAAGACGGTGATGACCGGCAATCCGGTCAGGCCGCAAGTGCTGGAGGCGGCAAAGACGCCCTATGCGGCGTCGACCGGGAACCAGCCGTTCCGCTTTCTGGTGTTCGGCGGCAGCCAGGGCGCGCAGTTCTTTTCCGATGCGGTGCCGACGGCGGTTCGGCAGCTTTCCGATGCACAACGCCAGCGGCTTGATATCACCCAGCAGGCGCGTGCCGACGACGTCGAGCGGGTGAAGGCGGCCTATGCCGCCCTTGGCGTCAAGGCTGAGGTATCGCCGTTCTTCACCGACATGGCGGCGCGCATGGCTGCGGCGCATCTGGTGATGTCGCGGTCCGGCGCATCGACCGTATCGGAAATCGCGGTGATCGGCCGGCCGGCGCTGCTGGTGCCCTATCCGCATGCGCTCGACCACGACCAGGCGGCCAATGCCGCGGCATTGGCCGCAGCAGGCGGCGCCGAAGTGCATCCGCAATCGACGCTTTCGTCCGAGCGCATCGCCGCACTCGTCGGAGCGCTGATGGACGATCCGGAGCGACTGACGACAATGGCAGCGGCGGCGAAATCGGCCGGAAAACCGGACGCGGCACGGTTGCTCGCCGATCTGACAGAGGCTATTGCGTCGAAGAAAAGCGTATCGGAATTCAGGAAGGAGACGCACGCATGAAGATGCCGCAGACGATCGGCCTCGTGCATTTCATCGGCATCGGCGGTATCGGCATGAGCGGCATCGCCGAGGTGCTGCATAATCTCGGCTACCAGGTGCAAGGGTCCGACCAGGCCGACAGCGCCAATGTGCAGCGGCTGCGTGACAAGGGCATCGAGTGCTTTGTCGGTCATCATGCCGACAATATCGGCGATGCCGAAGTGGTCGTCGTCTCGACGGCGATCAAGAAATCCAATCCGGAGCTGAAGGCGGCACGCGAGAAACTGCTTCCCGTCGTGCGTCGCGCCGAGATGCTGGCGGAACTGATGCGCTTCCGGCAAGCGGTGGCCATCGGCGGCACGCATGGCAAGACGACGACGACCTCGATGGTGGCGACGCTGCTCGAAGCCGGCGGCCTCGATCCGACCGTGATCAATGGCGGCATCATCAATGCCTACGGCACCAACGCCCGCATGGGCGATGGCGAATGGATGGTGGTGGAGGCCGATGAGAGCGACGGCACGTTCTTGAAGCTGCCGGCCGAGATCGCCGTCGTCACCAACATCGATCCCGAGCATCTCGACCATTACGGCTCCTTCGACAAGGTGCGCGAGGCGTTTCGCCAGTTCGTCGAAAACGTGCCGTTCTACGGTTTCGGCGTCATGTGCACCGACCATCCGGAGGTGCAGGCGCTGGTCAGCCGCATCGAGGACCGGCGCGTCATCACCTATGGCGAGAACGCACAGGCCGACGTGCGTTTCATCAATCACCGCATGGATGGCCCGACCTCGGAATTCGACGTGGTGATCCGCGACCGCAAGACCCGCGGCCAATCGACGATTTCAGGCCTGCGCTTGCCGATGCCCGGCCGTCACAACGTTGCCAATGCGACCGCGGCGATCGCCGTCGCGCATGAGCTCGGCCTTTCGGCCGAGGCGATCAGGAAGGGCCTGTCGTCCTTCGCCGGCGTCAAGCGGCGCTTTACGCGCACCGGTTCGTGGAACGGCATCGATGTGTTCGACGACTACGGCCACCATCCGGTCGAGATCACAGCGGTTCTGAAGGCGGCCCGCGATGCCACCCAGGGCCGCGTCATCGCCATTGCCCAGCCGCACCGCTTCACCCGGCTGCATGATCTGTTCGACGAGTTCTCGGTCTGCTTCAACGATGCCGACACGGTGATGGTGGCGCCGGTCTATGCGGCAGGCGAAGAGCCGATCAACGGGGTGACGTCCGAGGCATTGGTGTCGCGAATCCGCTCCGGCGGCCATCGCGACGCGCGCTACATCGAAGGCCCGGCGGCGATTGCGCCTGTTATCCGCGACCTGGCCAAACCAGGCGATTTCATCGTCTTCCTCGGCGCCGGCAACATCACGCAATGGGCCTACGCGCTGCCCAGGGAACTCGGCGGGACGGCCTCATGACGCGCGGCCAGGCGTTGATCGACAAGCTTGGCGGCCGGCTTGCCGGCCTGCGCGGCCGCATCACGCCGAATGCCGAAATGGACAAGATCACCTGGTTCCGCGCCGGCGGGCTGGCCGACGCACTGTTCCAGCCGGCCGACGAAGACGATCTCGCTGCGTTCCTGAGAGCAGTGCCCGAAGAGATACCGCTGACCACCGTCGGTATCGGCTCGAACCTGCTTGTCCGTGACGGCGGTATTGCCGGCTTCGTCATCCGGCTTTCGGCCAAGGGCTTTGGCGAAGCCGAAGTGATTGCGCCGACCACAATCAAGGCGGGCGCGGCCACGCCCGACAAGCGCCTTGCCGCTGTCGCCTATCAGGCTGGCATAGGCGGCTTTGAGTTTTACCACGGCATTCCGGGCGCCATCGGCGGCGCGCTGAGGATGAATGCCGGCGCCAATGGGGTCGAGACGCGTGAGCGCGTTGTCGAGGTGCGGGCGCTCGACCGCAAGGGCAATGTGCATACGCTGAGCAACGCCGATATGGGCTACGCCTATCGCCATTCGGCAGCACCTGCCGGGCTGATCTTCACATCGGCCGTGTTCGAAGGCGTTTTGGCAGACAAGGCCGCGATCAAGGCGGCTATGGACGCCGTCCAGCACCATCGCGAGACCGTGCAGCCGATCCGCGAAAAGACCGGCGGCTCGACCTTCAAGAATCCGGAGGGCACCTCGGCCTGGAAGGAGATCGACAGAGCGGGCTGTCGGGGGCTGATGATCGGCGGCGCCCAGATGTCGCCGATGCATTGCAACTTCATGATCAACACGGGAACAGCGACCGGCTACGACCTTGAATATCTTGGCGAGACGGTGCGCACGCGCGTGCTCGAAAGGTCGGGCATCCGGCTGCATTGGGAAATCAAGCGCATCGGCAAATTCCGGCCGGGGCACGAGGTCCAGGAATTCCTCGGACAGTTGCTATAAGGACTCAACAACACAGTTTTCGCGGCCGTTTTTGCGGAAAGTGAATCTCGCGGAATCGTAAGGACTTGCCAGCGATTCAACTCTCTGATTCTCTGCCCTGAAGCGTTTCCTGATTTGAGTCGTTTCGACGCGTCACCAGCGTTTTTCCGTCAGGGACAGCCTGCCGGGAGACTATGGGGACTCGATGTTGCAGAAATCATCAGAGCAGGGATTGCTCCGAGCGTTTGAGTGTATGGCCCTTTCCGGGCGTGTGAGATGCAGACCCGCAGTGAAAGGGCCCGCCGTGAGAGGAAATGACGGGAAATGAAAAGCAAGCACGTGGCCGTCCTTCTGGGTGGATTCTCGTCCGAGCGGCCCGTGTCCTTGTCTTCGGGGAAAGCCTGTGCCGATGCGCTCGAGACGGAAGGCTACCAGGTCACTCGCGTCGACGTCTCGCGCGATGTTGGATCGGTGCTGGCTGAGCTCAAGCCTGATGTTGTCTTCAATGCGCTGCATGGTCCTTTCGGCGAGGACGGCACCATCCAGGGCATCCTCGAATATCTTGCCATCCCCTACACCCATTCCGGCGTGCTCGCCTCGGCGCTTGCCATGAACAAGGAACAAGCCAAGAAGATCGCCAGGTCCGTCGGCATTCCGGTCGCCGAATCGAAGGTGGTCAATCGCTTCGCCATCCAGAACAAGCACCCGATGAAGCCGCCCTACGTCGTCAAGCCGGTCAATGAGGGGTCGAGCTTCGGCGTCGTCATCGTGCACGAAGGGCAGTCGCATCCGCCGCAGGTCATCGGCTCGTCCGACTGGAAGTATGGCGATACCGTCATGGTGGAGCGCTACGTGCACGGGCGGGAGTTGACCTGCGCGGTGATGGGTGATGTGGCGCTCGGCGTCTGCGAGATCATCCCGACCGGCCATTCCTTCTACGACTATGATTCAAAATACGTCGCGGGCGGATCAAAACACGAATGCCCTGCAAAAATTTCACCGAATATTTACCAAAAAATACAGACACTGACGCTAAGGGCTCACCAAGCTATCGGCTGCCGGGGCGTTTCCCGGTCGGACTTCCGTTATGATGATCGACACTCCGAGAACGGCGAAATTGTCTGGCTCGAGGTCAACACGCAGCCGGGCATGACGCCGACATCCTTGGTGCCTGAGATCGCCGCGCAGGCGGGACACTCGTTCGGCGATTTGTTGAGTTGGATGGTGGAGGACGCTTCGTGTCTGCGTTGAGGTGGGGACAGGGCAAGGGGAAGGGCGCGGCCGGGCCGACGCTGTTCGGTGTGTCGTTGTCGTTCGACCATTTCGTGCTGCCGCGCCTGCTTCGCCGGCCGGCGCGCATGCTGGCGCGTCTTGGTGATGACGACTTCGAGGTGCCGCCGTTTTCCGCAGCCGTGCTGTCGGCGGCGCTGCTCGTATCGGGCAGTGCCTATGGCGCCTATCTCGGCGGGCATGTCGACGCTATCGTCCAGGGCATTACCGCCCGCTCCGGCTTTGCCGTCGACCAGATCAAGGTCGTCGGCAACCGCGCAACCTCCGAGATCGATATTCTCGACAGGATGCAGCTCGATGGCTGGACCTCGCTGATCGGCTTCGATGCCGAAGCCGCGAGGGAGCGCATCGCCACGCTGCCCTGGGTCGAGGTTGCGGCGGTACGCAAGGTCTATCCGCACATGCTGGAGGTGCGCATCGAGGAGCGTGAGCCTTTCGCGCTCTGGCAGCAGGGCAGCGAGCTTTCGGTCATCGAGCGCTCCGGCGCCGTGATCGCGCCATTCTCCGGCGGCAAGCAGTCGCTGCTGCCGCTGATCGTCGGCACCGGGGCGCCGGGCACGGCGCCGGATTTCCTGGCCAGGATCAAGAAATATCCAGAGCTTGCCGCACGGATC
>SAQR01000025.1:0-11200 GCA_004020365.1 Mesorhizobium sp. | reverse complement strand
GATCAAAGGCTACATCCGCATCGGCGAACGGCGTTGGGACCTGAAGCTGGAAAACGGCATCACGGTCAAACTCCCCGAGGATGGCGAGGACCAGGCGATCGCCGATCTGGTCAGGATGGACCGAGAGAACGGGCTTTTGACGCGCGATATCGCCGCCGTCGACATGCGCCTTTCCGATCGCCTCGTCGTCCAGTTGACGCCGGAGGCGGCGACGCAGCGTCAGGCCGCGCTCAATGAAAAGCCGAAAATGCCGAAGCGCAAGCCGGAGACGAAGATATGAGCTGGCTTGGCGGCAACAGCGATGCCTCATCGCGCCGGTCCGGCATCATGACGGTGCTGGATGTCGGCTCGAGCAAGGTCTGCTGCGTGGTGGCCAAGCTCAAGCCGCGCGAGGACGGCATGCTGCTGCGCGGGCGCTCGCATCGCATACAGGTGATCGGCATCGGCCACCAGAAATCGCAAGGCGTAAAATCGGGTGTCGTCATCGATCTCGACAGGGCCGAGCATGCCATCCGCCTTGCCGTCGATGCCGCCGAGCGCATGGCCGGGCTGACCGTGGATTCGCTGATCGTCAACATGACGGCCGGCCGGCTGAAGAGCGAAAGCTTCTCGGCAACCATCAACCTTGGCGGCCATGAGGCCGACGAGGCCGACATCAAGCGCGTGCTTGCCGCCGGCGCCAAGCAGGCGCTGCGGGCCGAGCGCGAAGTGATCCATTCGCTTCCCGTCGGCTTTTCGCTGGACGCCGAGCGCGGCGTGCGTGATCCGCGCGGCATGGTCGGCGACCAGCTCGGCGTCGACATGCACGTGCTGACGGGTGACGCGGCACCGTTGCGCAATCTGGAGCTTTGCATCAACCGTTCGCACCTGTCGGTCGAGCGCATGGTGGCGACGCCCTATGCCAGCGGGCTTGCCGCACTGGTCGACGACGAACTCGAAATGGGCGCAGCCTGCATCGACATGGGCGGCGGCACCACGACGATCTCGATGTTTTCGGAAGGCAAGTTCGTTCATGGCGACGCCATCGCCATCGGCGGCAACCACGTCACGCTGGACATGGCCAAGGGCCTGTCAACCTCGCTCGACGCCGCCGAGAGGCTGAAAGTGATGCATGGCTCGGCGCTGCCCGGCAGTGCCGACGACCGCGACCTGGTCTCGATACAGCCGATCGGCGAGGATGGCGAGGTGCCGCTCCAGATCCCGCGTTCGGTGATGACGCGTATCATCCGGGCGCGCATCGACGAGACGCTCGAATTGTTGCGCGACCGGCTGAACAGGTCCGGCTACGGCAACGCCGTCGGCAAGCGCGTTGTGCTGACCGGCGGCGCCAGCCAGCTTTCCGGCCTGCCCGAGGCAGCGCGCCGCATTCTCGGACGCAATGTGCGCATCGGCCGTCCGCTCGGTGTTGCGGGCCTGCCGGAGGCGGCCAAGGGTCCGGCTTTCTCGACGCCGGTCGGGCTTCTGATCTACCCGCAGATGGCGAATTTCGAGAGCCATCCGGCGAAAGGAATTTCTGGTCTCAGGATGACCGGAACAGGTGGAAAACTGCATCGAATGAGTCAGTGGTTGAGAGACAGTTTTTAAATTGGCGGGGACAGCCCCATAGGCGGCCGCAGCGGCGAAGCGGCGGGAAAGGCAAAGGACGGAGACAATGACCATCAATCTGCAGAAGCCGGATATCACCGAGCTCAAGCCGCGTATCACCGTGTTCGGTGTCGGGGGCGGCGGCGGCAATGCCGTCAACAACATGATCACCGCCGGCTTGCGAGGCGTCGAGTTCGTGGTGGCCAATACCGATGCGCAGGCGCTGACCATGTCCAAGGCGGACCGCCTGATCCAGCTCGGCGCGCATGTCACCGAGGGCCTGGGTGCGGGGTCGCAGCCGGAAGTCGGACGCGCCGCGGCGGAGGAATGCATCGACGAGATCGTCGATCATCTCTCCAACACCCATATGTGCTTCGTCACTGCCGGCATGGGCGGCGGCACCGGCACCGGGGCCGCGCCGGTCGTTGCACGTGCCGCGCGCGAGAAGGGGATTCTCACCGTCGGCGTCGTCACCAAGCCGTTCCATTTCGAAGGCCAGCGCCGCATGAAGACGGCGGATCTGGGCATCGAGGAATTGCAGAAATGCGTCGATACCCTCATCGTCATCCCCAACCAGAACCTATTCCGGCTGGCCAATGACAAGACGACCTTCGCCGACGCTTTCGCCATGGCCGACCAGGTGCTCTATTCCGGCGTCGCCTGCATCACCGACCTGATGGTCAAGGAAGGGCTGATCAACCTCGACTTCGCCGACGTCCGCTCGGTGATGCGCGAGATGGGCAAGGCGATGATGGGGACGGGCGAAGCTTCCGGCGAGGGTCGCGCCATGGCCGCCGCCGAAGCCGCGATCGCCAATCCGCTGCTCGACGAGACCTCGATGAAGGGCGCCAAGGGGCTGTTGATCTCGATCACCGGCGGCCGCGACCTGACCCTGTTCGAAGTCGACGAGGCGGCGACCCGGATTCGCGAGGAGGTCGACCAGGAAGCCAACATCATCCTGGGTGCGACGTTCGATGAGGATCTCGAAGGCGTCATCCGCGTCTCGGTGGTCGCTACCGGCATCGACAAATCGGCAGCAGAAATCGCTGCCGCGCCGATCGCCATCCGCACCGCTCCGCCAAAACAGGTCAGCCGCCCGGCCGCTCCGGTCACGGAAAGCCGTCCGGCGCCTGTCCAGCAGGGAGGCTACGAGCCGCGCGCCGCCGATCCTGTGGCCGAGGCAATCCAGCTCGCCGAGGCGAATGCGGCGGCGATGGCCCGGCCGGCGCTGGCCCCCCAGGCGGAAGATTTCCGCCCGCAGAGCAAGATCTTCCAGGCGCCGCCGGCCCAGCCGCAGCCGATGCTGCAGCCGATGGTTCAGCAAGTGATGCAGCCCGCGCCGCAGCAGCGTGAAGTGCTTCAGCCGGCAGCGCCCCAGCGCATGCCGCGCGTCGAGGACTTTCCGCCGGTGGTGAAAGCCGAGGTGGAAGCCAAAAGCCGTCCCGCCGACCACGAGAACAGCGGACCGATGGGACTGCTCAAGCGCCTGACCAACGGCCTTACCCGTCGCGATGAGGAGCCTGCACGGCTGCAGCCGGCGCAGCCGCGCGAGCCGAAACTGCGCCAGGCGGCACCCGAAGTGCGCCGTCTTGCCAGCCAGGATCCGCAGCTTTACGCGCCACGCCGCGGCCAGTTGGACGATCAGGGCCGGCTGACGCCGCAGAGCAGGGCTGTCCAGGAAGACGATCAGCTGGAGATTCCGGCATTCCTGCGCCGCCAGGCCAACTGACCTGTTAACGGACCGTAACAGTTATTAACAGGCAGACAAGAAATTGTTTGCCTGTTAACGCTAAAAGTGCCTGTAAAACAAGGAGTTATGAGACCGTATCCGCTTCGGATCGCGGTTACACAGAGTAAGAAACCGTGATTTGGAGACTTCCTGCCGGACCACTATCTTCGCCGCGATCAATTTCGGTTTGCTGGGATTCGGGGAAGTGGCCCTGCCTGCCGATCAAAGAGCCGCGCCCTTGGGCTTATGAAGCGGACGTAGGCATGGGCTATGGGGTTTGTTTTGCACGACTATCAGACGACACTTAAATCGCGTGCGACGCTGACGGGCACCGGTGTTCACAGCGGCAATTCTGTTACCATTCATTTCCTACCGGCAGACGCTGACACGGGTGTCGTGTTCCAGCTTTCGAATGGAAGCGAAGTCCGGGAATTCCGGGCGCTCGTTTCCGAGGTCGGCGCCACCGATCTGTGCACCATGCTCGGCGATCCGGCAGGGGAGCACATCGCCACAGTCGAACATCTGATGGCCACGGTTTTCGGGCTCGGCATCGACAATGTCGTCATCGAGATCGACGGCCATGAGGTTCCGATCCTCGACGGCAGCGCCGTGGCGTTCGTCGAGGCCATCGACCATGCGGGCATCGATAAGCTGCCGGTCAAGCGCCGCTACATCCGGGTGGTCAAGCCGGTTCGCATCGAGAACGGTGCCTCCTGGGCGGAGTTCAGGCCCTATGACGGCACGCGCTTCGAAATTGAGATCGATTTCGAAAGCCCAGCGATCGGCCGTCAGCTCTTCGCATCAGACATGAACGCCGACATTTTTCGCCGCGATATCGCGCGGGCCCGTACCTTTGGTTTCATGAAGGACGTCGAGCGGCTTTGGGCAGCCGGCTATGCGCTCGGGTCCTCGCTGGAAAACTCCCTGGTGATCGGCGACGACAACCGCGTGATCAATATCGGAGGCTTGCGCTATCCCAACGAGTTCGTGCGCCACAAGACGATGGACGCCATGGGCGACCTGGCGCTGGCCGGCGCCCGGTTCATTGGCTGCTTCCGTTCCTATCGCGGCGGCCACAGGCTGAATGCGGCAGCGCTGCGCCGCCTTTTGTCGGATCGCTCGGCGTTCGAGATCGTCGAGACGACACGCCGCGAGCGCGGTCGTACCGCCGAGATGAGCGCCGTCTATGCACCTGTCTACGCGCCCTGGATGATCTGATTCTTAACGTTTTTCGGATTTTATGGCCGCCGGCTGTGTTGCATGAATGCACCATCGGCCGGCGAAATCACGGAAGTGTGCGGGCTGCGCCAGGCTGCCACAAAAATGTGCGAATGGCCGGAGATAGCGTTGCCGGGCACGGCGATTATGGTTATGCCTGCTGCCCCAGGGCGAAATGTCGACTGAAATGACGCCGAAAGGGCGGAATCCAATCATGTTCTTCAAGCGAATTGGTCAATCGAAAGCGCCGCATCGGGCTGTTTTCCTGGCGCTTTCGGTGGTTGTTCCATCGCTGTTCCTGTCGGCCTGCATGTCGTCCGAAAAGGATGTCGACCTGTCGACCTATGTCGAGCAGACCGAGCCGGCAGACGTTCTCTACAACCAAGGCCTCGCCAATCTGAATGCCGGGCGCCTGCAGGAGGCGAGCCGCAAGTTCAGTGCGGTCGACCGCCAGCATCCCTATTCCGAATACGCCCGCAAATCGATGGTGATGGGCGCCTTTGCCGACTATCGCCAGGGCAACTATACCGAGGCGATCGGTTCGGCCAAGCGCTATCTCACGCTCTATCCGTCGACCGACGACGCTGCCTATGCCCAGTATATCATCGGGCTCAGCTACTACCGGCAAATCAGGGATGTCACCCAGGACCAGAAGGAAGCGCGCCAGACCGTGCAGACGATGCAGGATCTGGTGACGCGCTGGCCCGATTCCGAATATGTCGACGACGCCAAGGAAAAGATCCGCTTCGCCAACGACCAGCTCGCCGGCAAGGAGATGCAGATCGGCCGCTATTATCTCGAGCGCCGTGAATACATCGCCGCCGTCAAGCGGTTCCGCGTCGTGGTGGAGACCTATTCCAACACGCGCCATGTCGAGGAAGCGCTCGCGCGGCTTACCGAAACCTATTATGCGATGGGGCTGACGTCGGAAGCGCAGACTGCCGCTGCTGTGCTCGGCACCAACTATCCCGACAGCGTGTGGTACAAGGATTCCTACAAGCTCCTGCAGACTGGTGGGCTCGAGCCGCGCGAGAATGCGGGCTCGTGGATCGCCAAGGCCGGGAAGCTGATCACCGGCGCCTGAGCGGCGCGTCACCATGCTTTCCAGACTGTCGATCCGCGATATCGTTCTGATCGAGAAGCTGGACATCGACTTCTCGTCCGGTCTTTCGGTGCTGACCGGCGAAACCGGTGCTGGAAAATCCATCCTGCTCGACGCGCTGTCGCTGGCGCTTGGCGCCCGCGGCGACGCCTCGCTGGTGCGGCATGGCGCGGCACAGGGCCAGATCATCGCCGTGTTCGACGTGCCGCGCAACCATCCTGCCCGCATGCTGCTTGCCGACAACGCCATCGAGGACGATGGCGACATCATCCTGCGCCGCGTGCAGACTGCGGACGGCCGTACCCGCGTCTTTGTCAATGACCAGCCTTCAAGCGTGACACTGATGCGCGACGTCGGCCACACGCTGGTCGAGATCCACGGCCAGCATGACGAGCGTGCCCTGGTCGATCCCGGCGCCCATCGCGAATTGCTCGACAGTTTTGGCGGTCATCTCGGCGCTGTGCGGGCGACCGGCGAGGCATGGCGGTACTGGCGGGCCTGCGAGCAGGAATTTTCGCGGCATCGCGCCAAGGTGGAAGCGGCGGCCCGTGAGGCCGACTATCTGCGCGCCGCGGTCGCCGAATTGACGAAGCTCGACCCCCAGCCAGGCGAGGAAGCCGAGCTTGCCGAGTTGCGTGCCTCGATGATGCGGGCGGAAAAGATCGCCTCGGAAATCCACGATGCGCAAGATGTGCTCTCAGGCCCGTCTTCGCCCCTGCCGCAACTCGCCAGCCTGTTGCGGCGGCTGCAGCGCAAGGTGACGGAGGCGCCCGGCCTGCTCGACGACGTGGTCAAATCGCTCGATGAGGCGATGCTGTCGCTCGACGCAGCGCAATCGGGCGTGGAAGCGGCACTTCGCGCCACCGAATACGACCCGCGGCGGCTGGAACAGGCCGAGGAGCGGCTGTTTTCGCTGCGCGCCGCCTCACGCAAGCACAGTGTGGCGGTCGACGATCTGGCGCAATTGCGCGATACGATGGCCGCCGATCTCGCCGATCTCGACGCCGGCGAGGAGCGCCTGCACGGGCTGCAGAAGCAAGCCGCCGCCGCTCGCGAAACCTATGACATTTCCGCAGCACAGCTTTCGTCGCTTCGCCATGCGGCGGCGGTCGGATTGACCAAGGCGGTGATGGCCGAACTGCCGGCGCTGAAGCTCGAACGCGCTGCCTTCATCGTCGAGATGGCAAGCGAGGCCGAGAACCGCATGGAAGACGGCATCGATCAGGTCGAGTTCTGGGTGCGCACCAATCCCGGCACAAGACCGGGCCCGATGATGAAAGTCGCCTCCGGTGGCGAACTTTCGCGGTTCCTGCTGGCGCTGAAGGTGGCGCTGGCCGACCGCGGCTCGGCGCCGACCTTGGTGTTCGATGAAATCGACACCGGCGTTGGCGGCGCGGTGGCGGATGCCATCGGCCAAAGGCTGGCTCGGCTGTCGAAGCGCGTGCAGGTGCTTTCGGTAACGCACGCGCCGCAAGTGGCGGCACGCGCGGCAACGCATTTCCTGATCTCCAAATCCGGCAGCACCGATCGCGTCGCCACCGGTATCGCCGAGATGGACCGGGCGGCGCGCCAGGAAGAGATCGCGCGGATGCTTGCCGGGGCAACCATCACCGACGAGGCGCGCGCGGCGGCCGAGCGGCTGCTTCGCGAAAACACCGCAGCATAGCGAAGCTCATGCCCGTGTTGTGGATCGAGTCAGGATGTGGCTCCATCCCGCTGTTCAGCAATGATTTTCTCAAAATCCTGATCTATTGTGTCGCGCCACCGTGAAGGAAGCCGCGCATGCCCGAAAAACCAGTCGATTCGCTCAGTGAAAGTGAAGCAGCCAGCGAGCTGAAGCGATTGGCCGAGGAAATCGCCGCTCACGACCAGCGTTACCACGCCGAGGACGCGCCGACGATTTCGGACGCGGCCTACGACGCGCTGCGGCGGCGCAACCTCGCCATCGAACAGCGGTTCCCCGCCCTTGTGCGTGAGGATTCGCCGTCTCGCAAAGTCGGCGCGGCGGTCTCGGAAAAATTCCGCAAGATCGTCCATGCCGTTCCGATGCTGTCGCTCGACAACGCTTTTGCCGATGCGGACGTGATCGATTTCGTCGGCCGCATCCGCCGCTTCCTCAGGCTCGGCGCCGACGCGCCGTTGGCCATGACTGCCGAGCCGAAGATCGACGGCCTGTCGCTGTCCCTGCGCTACGAGGGTGGACGGCTGGTGACGGCGGCAACGCGCGGTAACGGCCAGGTCGGCGAGGATGTGACGGCCAACGCCCGCACCATCGCCGAGATTCCCAATGTGCTCTCAGACGATTTTCCCGATGTGCTGGAGGTGCGTGGTGAGGTCTATATGCGCCTCACCGACTTTGCCGAGCTCAATCGCCGCAATGCCGAGGCCGGAAAGCAGGTTTTTGCCAATCCGCGCAATTCGGCGGCAGGCTCCTTGCGCCAACTCGACACCTCGATCACCGCCAGCCGGCCGCTGCGGTTTTTCGCCTATACCTGGGGTGAGGTGAGCGCCATGCCCGCCGACACGCAGATGGGCATGGTGGCGGCGTTCGAGCGCTTTGGCTTCAGGATCAATCCGCTGATGAAGCTGTTCGACAGTGTCGAGGGACTGCTCGAGCAATACCGGCTGATCGAATCCAACCGGGCGACGCTCGGCTACGACATCGACGGTGTCGTCTACAAGGTGAACAGCCTTGAGCTGCAGCAGCGGCTGGGCTTCGTCTCGCGCTCGCCGCGCTGGGCGATCGCGCACAAATTTCCGGCCGAGAAGGCGACGACGATCCTGACCGGCATCGACATCCAGGTCGGCCGCACCGGCGCGCTGACGCCGGTGGCGCGGCTGGTGCCGGTGACGGTCGGCGGCGTCGTGGTGACCAACGCGACGCTGCACAATGCCGAGGAGATCGAGCGGCTTGGGGTGATGATCGGCGACACGGTCCACATCCAGCGCGCCGGCGACGTCATTCCTCAGATCCTTGGCGTCGATCTCGAAAAGCGGCCGGCCGACGCAAAGCCGTTCGAATTTCCGACCGTCTGTCCTTGCGACCTGCATACGGCGGTGGTGCGCGAGGAGACGGCGGGCGGCGTCGAAGGCGTCGTCCGGCGTTGCAGTGGCGAATTCGCCTGTCCCTATCAGCGCATCGAACATCTGCGCCACTTTGTGTCGCGGCGCGCCTTCGACATAGAGGGGCTTGGCGAAAAGCAGATCGAACTGTTCTTCAACGACCCGGACCTGCCGGTGAAGAGCCCGGCCGACATCTTTTCGCTTGCCCGGCGCGATGCGGCGAACCTGAAGACGCTAAGGGACAAGGACGGCTTCGGTGAAACGTCAGCGGCAAAACTGTTTGCGGCGATCGAGGACCGGAGAAAGATCCCGCTCGATCGCATGATCTATGGCCTTGGCATCCGCCACGTCGGCGAGCGAACCGCCATCACCTTCGCCCGCGCCTACGGATCCTGGAAAGCCTTTCACGATGCCGCGCTGGCCGTCGCCAATGGCGATCTGCAGACGCGCGAGGAAATGGACGCGCTGGACGACATCGGCGACGCCGTGATCGATTCCGTCGCGCGTTACTTCGGCGAGGAGCACAATCGAGCGCTGGTCGAGAAACTGGCGGCCGAAGTCGAAGTGATCGACGCCGAGCGGCCGGTGTCGGACTCGCCGGTCTCCGGCAAAACGGTGGTCTTCACCGGCGCGCTGGAAAAGATGTCGCGCGACGAGGCCAAGGCGATGGCCGAAAAGCTCGGCGCCAAGGTTGCCGGCTCGGTGTCGAAGAAGACCGATCTTGTCGTCGCCGGACCAGGTGCGGGTTCCAAGCTCAAGCTCGCCACCGAACTCGGCATCGAAGTGATCGACGAGAATGCGTGGTTGGCGCGGATCGGCAAGGCGTGACGGTGGCGTTTAACGGTTTTGGCCAAAAGGCCATTCCCTTCCTCAAGGCACTCGATTTTCACCAGAGCCGGGAGTGGTTTCTGGAAAACCGCGACCTCTTCAAAGGCGAGCTGCGCGACCCCTTTGGCGATCTGGTCGAAACGCTCTCCGAGCGCTTCGCGGCGGTCGGTCTGGGTTTGCGCGGCGATCGCAAGAAGTCGCTGTTCCGGATCAATCGCGACGTGCGTTTCGCCAGGGACAAGCGGCCGTACAACCGGCATCTGTCGGCAATCCTCTCGCCTGACGGCACCAAGATGGAACAGGGCGTGTTCTTCGTCCATATCGGGCTTGAGCGCTGCTTTGCCGGCGTCGCCTGGTGGCAGCCCGGGCCGGCGCTGTTGCTGGCAATGCGCAACGCCATCGCGACGCGGCCGGGTGAATTCCGGGCGCTGATCGAGGCGCTGAAGCAAAACCGCCTCGAACTCGATGCGGAAGGCTGCATGAAGCGAGCGCCACGCGGCTTCGAGCATGTCACGGCGGCCGATCTCGCGGCGGCCATCCGCAACCGGCATTTCGCCCTCCGGCACGAAATCGACCCTGCCGGAATCCACGGGCCGGCGCTGGTCGACGAGCTAGTCGATTTCGCCTTGGGGGCCAAGCCGCTGCTCGACTGGGGCAGGGCGATCGAAGGCCAGGTCGAGTAGACTGGCTGCGTTCCAGCGATCATTTCCGCTGATCGTTGGCTCAAGCGAATTGGTGTGACAAGGCTCACAGCGCTCCCTACATACGATCCTTCCCCCGCATCGGCCCGAAAATCGGAAATCGATTCTCGGATGGTCCGACGCGCGGATTCAAAGTGTTAGAGCGTCCTTTGCTCGTCCAAAAGGGCGAGCGGCGCTCTAAGGAGTGGCTGATGTCGGCGGAAGCAATCTCCGAAAACCCTGCAAAAAGCGAATTCTGGCAAGGCGTGCGGCTCAGCATACCCGTCGTGGTGGCGGCGGCGCCGTTTGGACTGCTGTTCGGGGCGCTCGCCGTCGACAACGGATTTTCGGTGCTTGAAGCCTTGCTGATGAGCGCCATGGTTTTCGGCGGCGCCAGCCAGATGGTCGGCATCGAACTGTTCGGGCAACATGTCGCGCCATGGCTGATCGTGCTGTCGATCTTCGCCGTGAATTTCCGCCATGTGCTCTACTCCGCCGGTATCGGCCGGCGCATCGCGCACTGGCCGCCGGTGCAGCAGGCGGTCGGCTATTTCCTGCTCACCGATCCGCAGTTCGCGGTGGCCGAGCGCAAGGCGGAGGCCGGCGAGACGGTCGGATTCGCCTGGTATATGGGGCTTGGCCTGCCGGTCTATGTGTTCTGGGTGACCGAAAGCACGCTTGGCGCGGTGTTCGGCAGGCTTATTCCCGATACCCATGCGCTGGGCATCGATTTCCTGCTGCCGATCTATTTCCTCGGATTGGTGATGGGCTTTCGCAAACGGCCACTGTGGCTGCCGGTGGTCGTCGCCAGCGCTGCTGCCTCCATCATCGCCTATAAGACGGTGGGCTCGCCCTGGCACGTCTCGATCGGCGCCGTGGCCGGCGTGCTGCTCGCGGTCATCCTGCCGCCGCGCCACAGCGGCGTGGAGGCGCGGCCATGAGCACGACCTTGTGGATCATCATCGCCGGTGCGATCGCGACCTATCTGACCCGCAT
>SAQR01000245.1 GCA_004020365.1 Mesorhizobium sp. | reverse complement strand
GCTTCTTGCGGGATCAGTCGAACGATTATGCGGCGATATCAGCCGTTTTCAAGCACAAAGGTCATGCGCCGGGTTTTCCCCGGTGAACGCGCTCAGGTCTTTTGCGAATTGGGCCTGGCGCCATCCTCGCCGCTGTCCTCTTCCATATCCTTGACGATGCCCATGAAGCCGCGCAGGAAGCGTTCCATGTAGCTCATCGTCTTGTTGAAATCCTCCTCGCTGGGCA
>SAQR01000244.1 GCA_004020365.1 Mesorhizobium sp. | reverse complement strand
CGACGTACGATTTACGCCACAGCATGTCGCATTCGGTCTTGCTTACGGCTTTCCCTTGCGGTCATTATTCTCCTCACAAGAAACGAGAAGAACGGCCACAAGGTCGAACCAACAGAGTGAGGAACTCAACATGTCAAACGAACTGGAATTTCTCAGCCGGCGCGTCGCGTCCGGCAAGCTCAGCCGTCGTGATTTTCTCGGCCGGGCGGCAGCGCTCGGCGTCACCG
>SAQR01000243.1 GCA_004020365.1 Mesorhizobium sp. | reverse complement strand
ACACACTGTTATGCGGATATCTGAGTTGCTGAGGTCGTCTGTCTTTTCGGCACTGGTCGCGATCGCCACTTTTGGCGCGACCTTGGGCGCCGTTGGCCAGGTCATGGCCTTCGACGACAAGGTGTTCGACGACAAGACCGGCGTGAAGCCGCAGTCCAGCCCGTGGGCAGTGTTCCAGTTCGGCTTCTCCGCCTACAAGAACGGCCGCAAGGAGCAGGCCGCTGAGGCC
>SAQR01000242.1 GCA_004020365.1 Mesorhizobium sp. | reverse complement strand
CGCCGAGCAAGCCGAACGCCGAGAGATCCGTGGTCGCTGGCTTCTGTCGGCGCCGGCACTGATCATCATCTTGCTGGCGGCCACCGGCCCGCTGCTGATCGTGGTGATCTACTCGTTCCTGACGCCGGGGCCCTATGGCGACGTGGTGTGGAAATTCTCCACGGACGGCTGGCTGTCGGTGGTGATGCAGCGCGACATCTTCGACGACACGCTGGCCTTTGCGGACGCGC
>SAQR01000241.1 GCA_004020365.1 Mesorhizobium sp. | reverse complement strand
AAAATACCAGCGTGACCACCGGCGACAGCGTGAACATGATGCCGGTGTAGCCGGCGCCAAGATGCGGAATGGCCGAGAACATCAGGAGATTGGGGAAGGCGTAGGACACCGCCGCGGTGACGAAGAAATAGCGCAGCCTGTGCGGAGTGAGCCGGATGCGCTGCCCGCGCAGCAGCAAGGCGCAGAAAAGCACGCCGCCGGCGCCGAGCGAGATGACGAGCGCCCAGACC
>SAQR01000240.1 GCA_004020365.1 Mesorhizobium sp. | reverse complement strand
GGCATAGGCATCGTTCTTCATCTCGATAAGCATGTCGACGCGACACAGGCGGTAGGGCTGTCCGACGCGTTCAAAAGCAGCGACGAGCCCCATCGAACTTCCCGCCGGGAAGCCATAAAGGAGAATAGGTTCCATATCTTTGTCTCTTCCATGTTAGGGGATCACGCTGCGCAGCGGAGCTTGACCCTAAACGCTGGTCGCCCCATGTAAATTACGCACTATTCTGTAAC
>SAQR01000239.1 GCA_004020365.1 Mesorhizobium sp. | reverse complement strand
CGGTCAACGCGCCGTCCTCGCCGATGAATTCGAGCGTCGCCACCTGGAACTCGCGTTCGGCGCCTTCCGCCTGCGAGGACGAGGTGCGCATCTTCGTCGCCCAGTAGGGCCAGACCGAAAGCTTGTCTTCCTTTTCCGGCGGCTGCGGCCGGATGTCGAGCTGGGTGACACGAACGGCGCCCTGGCGGAAGGCGGTGCCGACGCAGTCGGACGCGGTGTCGCCGCCGCCGA
>SAQR01000238.1 GCA_004020365.1 Mesorhizobium sp. | reverse complement strand
GCTAAATACCGACCATGTGACCAGCCTTGTGATATGCCAGCCATCATGATGGTTTGGCCGCGCCATTGTGTTGGCGCGAGGACTTGCCCATAAAGGTCGAAAACCATTCATGGGCCGTAGCAGCAAATTGAAGAAGTTCTTTCCGATCGTCGCTTTCATCGCCGTCGCGCTGATCAGCCTGACGATGGCGGGATTCGCCTACTTCGCCACGCAGGAAGCGGCGCGCATCAAATT
>SAQR01000237.1 GCA_004020365.1 Mesorhizobium sp. | reverse complement strand
ACGGGACCTTCGAACGGCACTACACCTGCGACCCCAAGGACTGAATGTTGACCGACGGGAACTGGGGAGGATCTCAAAATGATAATGTCAGTTGTTAAGTCCCTCGCGCTCGCTCACGCTGACATGCCAATCAAACAGCTGAAAGACGTCTATTTGGATTGCGAACGGGGAGGCCGCCAGTGCGCTGGGGACGGAAGACGTGATGTACTGTTCGATGCGCGAGTTCCGACTAGG
>SAQR01000236.1 GCA_004020365.1 Mesorhizobium sp. | reverse complement strand
GATGGGCATTCCCTTCGTCGCAGGAAAGTCCGGCCTGCCGCATGGCTTCGCGCGCTGCAAGCACGGCGAGCAAGCTGAAGCGGTCCATGGAGATGAGATGCCCCCGGTTGATGTCGTGCTCGGGCAGCGCCTTGATCTCAGCGCCCGTCATGCCCTCCAGGTCATGAAGCTCGGAATTGACGAGCGGGCCGATGGCGGAGCGGCCTTCGCGCATCTCTTTCCACATAGAGGCGGC
>SAQR01000024.1 GCA_004020365.1 Mesorhizobium sp. | reverse complement strand
CATTGAAGCCATAAGCCAGGCCAACGCCAATGGCACCATCGACATGAACGGCTTCAACCAGCAGATCGTGATGGGCGCCAACCTGCAAGGCCACTCGGTCGACATGACTGTAGTGGGCGGCAACCTCACCAGTTCGGTGGTTGGCGAAGACGACGCGACATAACTGGCGTGGCCGGTCTCGCCGAGCGAGACCTGCAAAAAAGGGACTGCGCGGGGGAAAACCCCGCGCAGTCTTCCCAACCAGAGAAGAGAAGCGCGACCCGGCAAGGGCGCGGATGATCTCGAAAACCGGAGGAAACTTCCGTGTATATGGACAAGATCACCGAGGCGATCAGCCACTTTGTGGGACTCTTTGAAATCACGCTGGAGCAAGCCCGTCTCAGGAAAGCCTATGACGAATTCAAGGCGGCCCAGGCGGTCGAGGAAGAAACGCCGGAGCTTGCCAGTCAAACGGTCAACATCGACGCAGGATACAATCTGGAGGATTTCGTTCCCTCCATCGAGTATTCGCCAGTTCCACCAAAACTTGTCCTGACGACACCCTGGTCGGATTTCCAATTCGTTCCTCCAGACATCCCCGCGATCCCGCAGCCGGACGTCGCCTATCCAGGTTTCCTGTTCCACCCGGACGCGCCGCCGATGGGGAGTGCGCCTTCACGCCTGATCCTGCCCCATATCGAGCCCCCTGGCTCGGTGGCGGTCCTTATCAATCAGGAGCTTCGGCTCTCCGATAACGACTATACAGGCGCTGGCGGACATGGCCTGAAATTCTCTCCCGCAGCAGCGGACCATGCTGCCGAAATGGCGACCTTGCTGGGCGCGGCGGCGGATCTGTCTCCGATCGACGATCTGGAAATGCCGGGTTCGTCCGAGGAGATAGTGGCTGTCATCAAGACAGCCGGCGAACGGCTCAACGGCTATGCGGAGGAAACGGATGGCGAGGCCGATGTTTTCGTCGTCAAGGCTGACGTCATCGAAGGCACTTACGTCAATGGGCAGTCCGTGGACGAAGCGCCCAAGCTCGACGATCACCTCCCGGAGAAGCACCGTCGAGCCGATGAGGAAGAGGTCGACGAAGAAGAGGCCGAGCAACCCTCCTACACGCCTGGGTCAGGCAGCATCGACATCGATGTTTCGGTCGAGCTGGAAGCCGGCGGCAATCTCCTCGTCAACAGCGTGGCGATGGCCAACAATTGGCTGCAGTCGCCGGTTTGCGCGGTGATGGGCGACCATGTCGAGCTCAACGCGATCATTCAGATCAATGTCGCGTGCGACAGCGACCTCGTCAGTTCCTCCATCAACGGTTGGGGCCTGAACGCGACCGATCCGACCCAAGGCTTCAATATCGCGATGTTCAAGCGCATCGATCCGTCGGCGGAGGCTGCGGCGTCGCAGGCCAAGCAGGGTGACTTTCCCAAGCACTGGGTTGTCACCGAGGTCGAAGGCGACCTGCTCATCATGAACTGGATCCAGCAATACGCCTTCATGATGGACAATGACGTTTCCGTCCTGTCGTCATCGGGAGTCAAGACGCTGGTGACAGCCGGCGCCAACACGGCGGCTAACGACATTTCGCTGGACGAACTGGGCTTCAATTACGACCTGATCGTCGTCGGCGGAAACATTTATGACGCCAACATCATCCATCAGTTGAACGTGCTCCTGGACAACGACCTGATCGGCGCGGTCGATGGTTTCCAGACAACCGGCGAAGGCGCGGCCTCCACCAGCGACAATCTGCTTTGGAATCAGGCCAACATCGTCAATTACGGCGCCGGCGATCGCTTCGAGGCGATGTCTGAAGCTTATCGCAAGGCGTGTGAAAGCCTGCAGAACGGCAAGGGTGACCTTTCCGACATACTGAACGACAGCGCATTCGCGGGCATCGGCGCGATCCGGGTGCTCTACGTCTCCGGCGACATCCTCAATCTGCAATACGTCAAACAGACCACCATTCTTGGTGACAGCGATCAGGTGGCGCTGGCCATGAATGCGCTGGCGCATCCGGAGGCCGACTGGACAATTTCGACGGGAACCAACTCGCTGGTCAATTATGCCTACATTGCCGACGTGGATTCCACCGGTAAGACCTATGTCGGCGGCGGCATCTATTCGGACGAGATCCTCATCCAGGCGGAGCTGATTTCCACCGGCCCCGATCTCGGCGGCCAGAATCCCGACGTGCTGGTGAATGAAGCGGTCGCTTTCCTCGATGACGACATGCTGGCACCGGAAACCTCTCAAAACGTGGCGTATCCCTCACTCGTGCCTGAGCAGACCTATTCCGATCCGATGCAAAGCGTTCTCGCGTGATTTTCGAACCGGGGTGGCAGCAATGACCGAAGATCACGATCAAACCGGGCGCGCTTTCGCCCAAGAACCAGAATGGGATCGGCCGGATGACGGCGGTGAAGCAGTCGCGCGAAGCGAGGCGTCGATCGAGGCCGCCGAGCCGATCTCACAGTCTTTGTTTCGTCAGAGCAAGGCGGTCGATCGTTCGGTGGAAGAACTGGACGATGTCGTTGCCGAATTGCGGCGTCTAGTGAACGCCCGGCCAGCCGAAACGCCAACATCGCTTCGCGACGCGACGCCAGCCAAAGTCGCCGAACAAGTCAGGGTCACCGAACAAGCCAGGGTCACCGAAGAAGCGCGCCCTTCCACCGCGCCTTTGCCTGGTGATAGCCGCGCTCAGCAACGCGAGGTGCAACCACCCTCCCCGCAAGCAAAAGCGCCTTCGGCTCCGCCGCCGGCCACGCCCACGGCTCCAGCCGCAGACAGCATTAAAAAGCCCGACCCCATCCGGCCAATGAGCCCTCGGATCTCCGAACCGGCCCAGCGCGCCGTCTCACCAACGGAAGAACCCGCGCGCAAGCCCGAGCCGGAATTATTGGAACGCAAGACGCCGAACGCACTGCAGGTCGCACCCGCCAAGCAGGACCAGCCGAGCGCGCGAGTAGAGCCGCCCACGCAGGAGATCCGGCCATCACTCCCTCGGATCTCCGAGCCGGCCCAGCGCGCCGTGCCACCAAAGGAAGAGCCCGCGCGCAAACTCGAGCCGGAAATATTGGAACGGAAGACGCCGAACGCACCGAAGGACGCGCCCGGCAAGCAGGACCAGCCGAGCGCGCGAGTGGAGCCGCCCACGCAGGAGATGAAGAACAAGCCGGTTCTGCCCGGCGTGACAATCGAGGGCGACCGCGGACCCTTGCTTGCCCGGGAAGTGCCTGGCGGCGGTGGTCCGACCGGAACCGGCAAGGGGGGCGGCGGTGGCGGCGGCAATGGCGGCGGCGGCGGCGCGTTCCACAAGCGTCTCGGCCCAGTCGATCTCTCGGCAAGCCTCACAGCCGGCCTTCGCGCGGTCAAGAAGAACCTCGTCGCGGTGATGATCTTTACGATCGCGACCAACGTGCTGGTGCTTGCGATACCAGTCTACCTCTTCCAGATTTCGGATCGCGTCCTGACGAGCCGCTCGGTCGACACCCTGGTGATGCTGACGGTCGTGATCGTCGGCGCAGTCATCCTGCAGTCGGTATTTGACGCCATCCGGCGCTTCATCCTCATGCGCACAGCGGTCGAGGTCGCCGCGCAATTGGGCGGACCAATCCTCAGCGCAGCCGCCAGGGCTTCACTGCACAGCAACGGGCGCGAATATCAGACGCTGGGGGATCTTCAGCAGCTGCGTACGTTTCTGGTGTCCGGCACGTTGCTGTCTCTTCTCGATGCGCCGATGGCCCCGTTGTTCATGCTGGCGATATTCCTGATCCACCCCGACCTCGGCTTTATTGTCGTGGCGACGGCGCTGATGCTGCTGGCCATCACGCTCGCCAACCAGCGCGCAACCGCCAAGCCGTTCGGCGAGGCCAACACAAGCCAAACCAAAGCCAACCTCCACGTCGACTCGATGTCGCGCAACTCGCAGATCATCAACGCGCTTGCGATGATCCCGGAAGCCGTGTGGATCTGGGGCAAGGATACCGGCAACTCGCTCAAATGGCAGGTCATAGCTCAGGACCGAAACATAGCCTTTGCTTCCCTTTCCAAGGGCGTCCGGCTGCTGACCCAGGTCGTGATGCTCGGCTGGGGCGCCTATCTGGCCATCGAAGGCTCGGTCACAGGCGGCATGGTCATCGCCGCGTCAATCATTGCCGGTCGCGCGCTTGGCCCGATCGAGGGCGCGATTGAAGGGTGGAACCAGGTTGTGCAGTCACGCGCCGCCTTTGGCCGCATCAGTGCGCTGCTGAAGGAATCCCCGCTGAACTTCGAACGCCTGAAGCTGCCGCGTCCGGAAGGGCGTCTCGATGTCGAGCGGCTGCTGTTCGTGCCGCAAGGAACCAAACGTGTCGTGCTCAATGGCATCGGCTTTGGCCTGGAGGCCGGAGACTCGCTTGCGATCATCGGCAATTCGGGCGCCGGTAAAACGACCCTGGGCAAAATGCTCGTCGGCTCGATCCTTCCAACTTCGGGAAGCGTGCGGCTCGACCTGATGGACCTGCGGAACTGGGATCAGCGGCAATTTGGTGAAAGCATCGGCTACCTTCCCCAGGACGTGCAGCTTTTCCCGGGGTCGATCAAGGCGAACATCGCCAGAATGCGCGAGGACGTCGACGATGGCGCAATCTACGAAGCCGCCAAACTGGCCGACGTTCACGAACTGATCGCCTCGCTTCCGCATGGCTACGAGACCTTCGTCGCCGCCGATGGCTCGCCGCTTTCTGGCGGGCAGAAGCAGCGGATCGCGTTGGCGCGCGCCTTTTTCGGCAGCCCGAAATTGGTGGTCCTCGATGAGCCGAATTCGAACCTCGACACCGCTGGCGAGTTGGCATTGTCGCGCGCTCTACAGCAAGCCAAAGAGCAAAAGATCACGATGGTGACGATCACGCAGCGGCCTGCTTTGCTGCAGACCGTGGATAAGATCCTGGTGCTCGTCAACGGCACCGTGGCTCTTTTCGGGATGCGTCAGGACGTGCTCCAGGCTTTGGCGGCGCGCGGCATGAGCCTCGATGGCGGCCATTTTGCCAATATTCAGGTCAAATGAGAGAGATCGGCCGTGAAGGAAATAGCCAAGATCGAAGATGCTCAATGGTATGGCGCCGTTCCGCGTTCCATTTGGAAGCAGACGACCGCCGGATTGCTGCTGATGGCCGTCACCTTCGGCGGATTTGGCACCTGGGCATTCACAGCACCGCTCGCAGCGGCGATTATCGCGCAAGGAAGCTTCGTGGCCACCGGACAGAACAAGATCATCCAGCACCTCGAAGGCGGTATCATCAAGCAGCTTCTGGTTAGCGAAGGCGACCATGTCGAAATCAATCAGCCTTTGGTGCTGCTCGACGAAACGGCCGCGCGGGCAAAGGAACGGCAGTTGTTCTTCCGACAGGCGCGCCTTGAAGCGATCGTGGCGCGCTTAACCGCCGAGGTGCATGGGGCGGAGACGATACAGTTCCCAGCCATAATAACTGAAAATCGCGACGACCCGGAAATTGCTTCGATCGTGCATAGCCAGCGTCTCAACTTCGAGGGCTCGCGCACCAAATTAAGCAGTGAGATCCGATTGCTCGACCAGAACATCGGCGCCCTGAAGTTCCGGGCGGGCGGTTATGAGCAGTTGCTGAAAGCGGTTACGATACAGCTCGGTCTTCTACGCGAGGAATACAACGGCAAGAAAACCCTGCTCGACCAAGGGTTGATCCGCGCGACCGAAATCAAGGCGATTCAGCGCGCGATAGCAGATGCCGAAGGGCAGATGGGGCGGCTCTCAGCCGAGATATCCGAGACCGGCGCCCAGGTCGTCAAGCACGAACAGGAGATGCGGCAGACAGAAAACGCCTACCGCCAGGCGGCGCTCGACGAGCTCGAGGGCGTTGAAGCCGAACTGGACAGCATCCGTGAACAGTCCCGCGAGGCGCAAAACGTGCTGCGCCGAGCAACGATCAACGCGCCGGTTTCGGGCACTGTCGTGCGGTTATTCTACCACACGTCCGGCGGCGTGATCGAGAGCGGCAAGAGCATCATGGAGATCTTGCCGGCGAATGTGCCGCTCATCATAGAAGCGCAGGTGCCTCGCACCGAGATCGACAATGTGAAGGTCGGACAAAAGGCGACGGTACGGCTGGTCGCGCTCAACGCGCGCACGACGCCGGTTCTGAACGGCGAAGTTTACTACGTCTCTGCCGACTCGCTCCCCGACGCCTCCGGTCCGACCGCAAAGGAGGTTTATCTGGCGCGCGTCAACCTGCCGGTCAGCGAACTGGCTCGCGTGCCTGGATTTGCTCCGACGCCTGGCATGCCCGCCGAAATTCTCATCCAGACGGCGGAGCGGACCTTTTTCAACTACCTGTCCAAGCCGATCAAGGACAGCATGGCCAGGGCATTTATGGAGCGCTGATCGTAGCGGCGGGGGGTAAATATGCAGATCGACGTCTTAACACGCCCAGAAGAACTAAAGGGGCTTCGCGACAACTGGGACGACCTCTACGCCAGGGATCCCGACGCGCATTTCTTCGTCTCGTGGGACTTTCTTTCCCACTATCTTCGACGCTTCGACGGTGAATGGTTCATTTTGGCGGCGCGCAAGGGGCCGCTAGGCTCTCCCTATGTCGCGCTTCTGCCGCTCCGGCAGCGCACCAGCATGAGAAAAAAGACCGGCGAAATCTACCATGAAGTGTATATGGGGGGGAACCACGCAGCCGATTATACCGGCATCCTCTGCGCGCCGGAACACGCCTACCGGGCAATCGCGGTTTTCGCGAAGCATCTGAAGACGATGCATTGGGCCAGCCTGCATTTGGAAAACCTGCGGATGTCGGAACGCAGGATAGGCTGGCTTATGGAGCAGCTTTCCGACAATCGGCTGACGATGCGTCGGATGAGGCGCATCAACCAGGTTGACAATATTGACAACTGCATATGCCCAGCGATCGACCTCCCGTCCTCATGGGAAGATTATCTTCTGCAGAATCTCAGCGCTAACACCCGCCAGAAGATGCGGAGATTTCTCCGGAAGCTGGAGAACTCTGACGAGTTTCGCATAACACATGCCGACGCCTCTACCATCGAGCGCGATATCGACATCTTGCTGGAGTTCTGGCGCATCAAGTGGACGCCGCGGAAGGGGAACCTCGTTCCCGGCCTGGTCAAGAGCAACCGACTGCTGTTCAGAAAAGCTTTCGAAAGCGGCACGCTGTTTCTGCCTGTGCTTTGGCACGGCGACCGGCCCTTGAGCGCTCTCGCCATCTTCCTCGATCCGGTCAAGAAGAGCATGCTGTTCCACATGGTCGGGCGCGACGAGACGGCCGACATGCTGCCGTCGGGACTGGTCCTGCACGGTTATTGCATCCGCCGCGCGATCGAGAACGGTTTCCGGACATACGATTTCCTGCGCGGCAACGAACCTTACAAATATTCCTTCGGCACCCACGACACCGTCCTCAACTGCACTCTCGTGCGAACCAAAACCGGCCGGAACCTTGGCGACCGGCTGGACAGGCGATCCTTGGTCGGGGCGTTGCAGGAGGCGGCCACCCTCCACAAGAAGGGTTGGATCATCCAGGCTGAGAACGTCTATCGCCAAATCCTGAACACCGAGCCGACGCATGATCAGGCTCTATACGGACTCGGCCACGTTCTGGGTACGAAGGGCGATCACCGTCAGGCTGCGGAATGCTTCGGCGCGCTTGCAGCGATGTCGCCGCAATCTGTAAACGCCTGGCTTTGCCTGGGCATTGCGCAGCAGTCGCTAAACAACCACGCCGCAGCCATCGAGTCGTTTGGGCGAGCCACGGACCTCGATCCGGGCCTCACCCTGGCGCGTTATGCCCGGGGCCGCAGCCTTCTCGCCCTGCAGCGGACGGATGAGGCGGCCCAGGCTTTCACGCTGGTCCTTGAGAATGGATCGCCCGCGGCCGCGGAAACCGCCCTGCGCGCCAAAGCCCGGCGACAATTGCAGCAGTTGAGGACTGCCAAGCCGCTCTACATTCTAAAGAAACCTGAGCGCGAGAAGCCCGTGATCCAGCCGTCGGTGCCGCTGGGGCTGACGACTCTGCTCACGGTTCCGCGGCCGGCAACCGTGAGCCGCTCCACCTCTTCTGTTGCTTGACGAGGGCTTCGTTGTCTGCCTGCCGCTGCAAGCCGCGCAAACGGACTCGCGCAGCCTCGTCATCGCGCCGATTGAGGCCAGCGTTGTAGCGCAGCATGGCCAACGTCGGTAAGCGCATAGACGCCACGCTCGGCCCTGGCGAACCAGCCATAGACATTGTGAAGCAGGATATTGGCGGCGCGTGGCGAAATGGTTTTCAGGTCGCGCGGGCGTTTTGGGCCGTCGACCATGGCAGCGGCGCAGGCCAGCGCGTCCTGCCGGTAAGCGGTCATCACCGGCGTACGCGAGCCGCCGCCGACCACGGGGTCGCCGCGCCGGCGCCGATGCTCGTCCACCAGGCGCGATCTTCGCTTCGGGTCTCGTCTTGGCGGCAGGGCGGCCGGACTGAGCAGCAATTCGACGTTGCCGGCGGAGCCAACCCCGAGAAGGCCGAAGCCGAGCCGCCTGCACAGCGCACGAAACCGGCGATCGTGCTCGCGGCCTTTGCCTCGACTTGACATCCTCGCCGCGAGCCAGACCTCATCGCATGACGCAGAACGGTCAACACCTTGAAGGATGAGCTCGAGGTTGAACTGCAGCTTCAACTCGCAGATGACGAGCACGGGCGGCTCGCCATCACGCAGTCCCACGACGTCGCAGCCGCCAACCTCGCCTTTGACAGTGAAGTCCAGACTCTCAAGAAACCGCTTCACCGGGATGTAAAGGGACGTTTCCTGCATGCGCGACGCATAGCCGATTCGTGGCTGGTTGGCACAGCATCACCGAAAGGCTTTGCCACCGAGGGGCAGTTTTGTCACTCGTGAACACATGGAGCTAGGCATCAAGCAATTTTGCTGGGACTTGCCCGCTCGGCCGTTAAGCCCTCAGCCCCCTCGCCTCGCCTCCGCGCTTGCGCGGAACCATCATGTCCCTGGCCAGCAGGCGGCTCACCCGGCAGAATGCCATGAACGCCCGGCAAGCCTCCTCGGTCTCGACCAGGTCGACGGTGGCGCCGAAGCAGGCGTTGAACGCCGCCTGATAGAGCGCGCCCTGGCGGCGAACCGGCCAGCCTTGCAGGAAATCCAGCGCCTGTTCGACGCTGTAGATTTCCTCGACCGGCAGGCCAGGCGCGGTCGTGATGCGCACCGGCACCTCGAATTGCAATCTGTCCATTCCTGTCTCTCCAGAACGCGCAGCAACGCCGCTCGTCGCAACAAGTTGCTTTGACCGGCTTTTCGCCCAGGCCCACATCCTGTTCAGAAATATGTCGTCAGTGCGGACGAACAGCTCGGCATGGGCCGAAGATGGAGGCCGCAAAGCGTGAATATCACCGGCTTGAGCCCGATCGCCGGCAGTTCGTCCTTGAACCTGGCGCCATCCGGTGCCAAATCTGGGAGACTTTCTCTCGCGGGCTCATCAGAAGCCCTTTCACCCGGCAAGACGGACACAATGGTCACCTATCTCGACGCCGCCACGGCACCGCTCAGAAACACCGGCCAGATCCGCCTCTATGGCGAAGAAGGCTTTGCCGGCATGCGCAAGGCCTGCGATCTCACCGCGCGCTGCCTCGACGAACTGGTGTCGATCGTCGCGCCGGGCGTCACCACCGAAACCATCGACCGCTTCGTCTTCGAGTTCGGCATGGATCACGGCGCATTACCGGCGACGCTCAACTATCGCGGCTACACCAAGTCGTCCTGCACCTCGATCAACCACGTCGTCTGCCATGGCATCCCCGACAGCAAGCCGTTGAAGGACGGCGACATCGTCAACATCGATGTCACTTACATCCTCGATGGCTGGCATGGCGATTCCTCGCGCATGTATCCGGTCGGCACGATCAAGCGCGCCGCCGAGCGCCTGCTCGAGGTCACGCATGAATGCCTGATGCGCGGCATCGCCGCGATCAGGCCCGGCGCCCGCACCGGCGCCATCGGCGCCGCCATCCAGACCTACGCCGAAGCCGAGCGCTGCTCTGTGGTGCGCGATTTCTGCGGCCACGGCGTCGGCCAGCTCTTTCACGATGCGCCAAACATCCTGCACTATGGCAGCGCCAGCGAGGGCGTCGAGATGCGGCCGGGCATGATCTTCACCGTCGAACCGATGATCAATCTCGGCCGGCCGCACGTAAAAGTGCTGTCGGATGGCTGGACGGCGGTGACACGCGACCGCTCGCTGTCGGCGCAGTACGAGCACACCATCGGCGTCACCGATACGGGATGCGAGATTTTCACGCTGTCGCCAAAAAACCTCGACCGCCCGGGCCTGCCGGCATAGTGTTGTGCGAGGGCCGCATGCTTCCGGCCAAGAAAATGCGGGCGGCCTATGGGAAAAAACAGCGACGAAGACGAACGGATCTTCTTTCCCGAAACACCGATAAAATCGCTCGCGAAAGCCAATTCGGTCGATAAGTCGGTCGAAAAGCCGCATTATCTCGGCCATCGCGACCGCTTGCGCCAACGGTTTGCGGCCGGTTCCGACGCCCTGCCCGACTACGAATTGCTGGAGCTCTTGCTCTTTCGCCTGATCCCCCGCGCCGACACCAAGCCTCTTGCCAAGGCATTGCTGGCACGCTTCGGCACGCTGGCGGAGGTGCTTGGCGCGCCCGTCGCACGGCTCGAGGAGGTTAGAGGTATCGGTCCAACGGTGGCGCTCGAGCTGAAGATCGTTGCCGCCACGGCCCAGCGCGCGGCACGTAGCGAAATCAAGGGCCGCGAGGTGCTGTCGTCCTGGACGCAGGTTCTCGGATACTGCCGGTCGGTCATGGCCTTCGAGGAGCGCGAGCAGTTCCGCATCCTGTTTCTCGACAAGAAGAACGCGCTGATCGCCGACGAGGTGCAGCAGGTCGGCACCGTCGACCACACGCCGGTCTATCCGCGCGAAGTGGTCAAGCGCGCGCTCGAACTCTCCGCCACCGCGATCATTCTGGCGCATAATCATCCGTCAGGCGACCCGACGCCGTCGCGCGCCGACATCGAGATGACCAAGCTGGTCATCGAGACGGCCAAACCGCTCGGCATCGCCGTCCACGATCACATCATCATCGGCAAGAAGGGTCATGCCAGCATGAAGGGCCTGCTGCTGATCTGACGCCCTGTTTCAACAAGCATCGGCCCGAAAGCGTCCTGTCTCGTGTCATGACACGCCACGCAGCGACGGGCGTGCCGCGAGAGCGCGGCCTCCGACCGCGATGGCGAGCGCGACGACAATCAGTATTGCTGCGACCGCAAACGTGATCCGCATACCGGTGGCGACGACGTCGGGCCGCGCCGTTGCGATGTCGATCGCCTCGGAGGCGAATGCGAACACAGCGCCCATGACGGATGCGCCGGTGATGAGCCCGAGATTGCGCGACAAATTGAGCAGGCCGGAAACAACGCCCCGCTGGTCCGGGCGGATATCCGACATGACAGCGGTGTTGTTTGCCGTTTGAAACAGCGCATAGCCTGATGTGATGACGGCGATCGGGACGATGTAGCCAGCGATGCCCGATATTGCCGGCATCACGGATAAAATGGAGCAACCGGCGGCTATCGCGATGAGCCCAATGACGGTCATGCGCCCAGCGCCAAAACGGTCGGCTATGCGACCAGCCGGAACACCGGTCAGCGCGGCGACAAGCGGACCGACCGACATGACGATGCCAACAACAGCCGCGTCGAGCCCGAGCGCACGAGACAGATAGAACGGCCCGACCACCAGCGTCGCCATCATCACCGTCGCCACGAGTGCACTCGTGGCGAGGCTCGCACTCAACGTCGTATTGCCGAACGCGGCCAATCGGATCAAAGGCGACGCCACTCTCGCCTCGACAAGCACAAAAAAGCCGGCCGCCAAGACTGCAGCCACCAACAGAGCCAGGTTGAGCGGGCCAAAACTGCCACGCCCGATCGTCATCGCCAGCGCATAGGCGCCAAGCGTCAGGGCAAGCAGCAGCGTCCCGACAACGTCGAAGCCGACCCGATCCGTCTTCGGCCCCCGGCAATCAGCCGGCAGATAGCGATAGGCGAGACCAAATGCCAGCAAGCCCAGTGGCACGTTGACGAGGAAGATCGCCCGCCAACCGGCTCCGGCAATCAGCAGACCGCCGAGCGAGGGACCGAGAGCGGTGCCGATCGCCGACATCGTTCCGAGCAGCCCCATCGCACTGCCGGTCCTTGCCTTCGGCACCGTGTCGGCGACAAAAGCCATGGTCAGGGTCATCATGATGGCCGCCGCCAAGCCCTGGGCCGCCCGGGCGGCAATCAGCAGCCACAGCGTCGGCGCGACGCCACACAGGACCGAGGCCACCGTAAACAGGAACAGCCCGGCCAGCAGCAGCTGCCGGCGACCGGTGATGTCAACCAGTCGCCCGACGCTGACGATCAGGGTGGTGATGGCGAGGAGGTAAGCCAGCACGATCCACTGGACCTCCTGGAATGAGGCGTCGAACGCCTGCGTCGACGTCGGCAAGGCGACATTGGCGATGCTGATGCCGAGCGAGGAAAGCAACATTGACAGCGAAAGGCTGGCGAGCGCCCACCGAACCGCAGGTGCCCGTTCTGGATTTCCGGCGACTGCCCGTCCTGCATCGATTGGCTTCAAGATGAACTCCGTTTTCTGGCGCGACTCCCGAAACGGAGCTGGCAGACAGGTAGTCCTTTGCTTGATGTGGCGGAAGGCGCATCATTTGCACTTGACCATTGCGTTTGACGCTATGTCTGATCATGCCGGCCATGCTACGATTAGGGTATGCCGCATCCCGATCTCAATCTGCTTGTCACGCTTGACGTGTTGCTGACGGAAGGCAGCGTGGCGCGCGCCGCCAGAAGGCTGCGGCTGAGCCCGTCGGCGATGAGCCGGGCGCTGGCGCGATTGCGTGAGACGACGGGCGATCCGCTGCTGGTCAGGGCCGGACGCGGCCTCGTTCCGACACCTCGGGCCCTCGAGCTCCGCGAGCGCGTCGGTCAGCTTGTGCAGGACGCCGAAGCCGTTTTGCGCCCTGTTGAGATGCTCGACCTGAAACGGCTTGTGCGGACCTTCACGCTCAGAAACCAGGACGGCTTTGTCGAGAATTTCGGGCCGGATCTCATTGCGCGCGTCGGCGAACAGGCACCGGGCGTGCGACTGCGTTTTGTATTGAAGCCGGACAAGGACAGCACGGTTCTGCGCGACGGCAGCGTAGACCTGGAAACCGGCGTTGTCGGAAAGGCCACGGGACCGGAGGTGCGCGCGCAAGCGCTGTTCCGTGATCGTTTCGTCGGCGTCGTGCGGATGGGACATCCATTGTGCGGGGTCACGATGACCCCAGCCCGCTACGCAGCCGGCCGGCACATCCTCATCTCCCGTCGCGGGCTCGACAGGGGACCGATCGACGATGCCCTTGCGCCGTTAGGATTGAAACGGGAGGTCGTGACGGTCGTCGGCGGCTTTTCGGAAGCTCTGGCCCTGGCGCGTGCCTCAGACCTGATCGCCAGTGTTCCCGAACGCTATACGGGAAACCTGCGCGCTCGAATGTTCTGGTTCCCTCTGCCGGTTCCCCTGCCGGAAATCACGGTCTCACTTTTGTGGCACCCGCGGCTGGATGCCGATCCGGCGCACCGCTGGCTGCGCGGCTGTGTTCGAGACATTTGCGCCGCAACAACCCACTGGATCGCTTAAAGCGCAGCGGTCAAGGCGAGCGTTGCTGATCCGATCACGGCAATCGAAATCGGCCTTGCCTCGCCCCGACAGCAGCCCGGACAGCCAGGACAGCAGGAGCCGGTCTGCTCAAAACCAATCGCCTGATCCCGGTGCACCATCCCGAATCAGCATCGACCCCGCGACGCGGCCTTTCACTATTCGGCAGGAAGTCGTGTTGTTCGGTGCCCGAGCAGGTTTTTTCTTCGCCGCAGTCTTCTTCTTCTTCTTGGGTTCTTCCACATCATCGCTCTTGCGTTTTCGGCTGACGGGAAGACCGCACTAGAATTGCGACCGGAAATCGAGCTATGATGCATTTGGCATTTCCTGGGACGGCTTCGCGCCCTTGGAATGCCGGGAGGAACGGGATATGGCCATAGCGCTTGTACTCGTTTTGGTAGTTGTGGGCTCAGTGTTGTTCCACTTCCTGAGCCCATGGTGGTGGACGCCGATTGCCTCTAACTGGGACTATATCGACAACACCATCATCATCACCTTCTGGATCACCGGCGTCGTCTTCGCCGCCGTCGTCCTATTCATGGCTTATTGCGTCTTCCGCTTCCGTCATCGGGAAGGCAACCAGGCCGCATACGAACCCGAGAACAAGCGGCTCGAATGGTGGCTGACGATCGTCACCGCAATCGGCGTCACCGCCATGCTGGTTCCCGGCCTGTTCGTCTGGAACCAGTTCGTCAGCGTCCCAAGCGACGCAACAGTGGTCGAAGTCGTCGGCCAGCAATGGCAGTGGAGTTTCCGCTTGCCCGGCAAGGACGGCAAGCTCGGCATGTCCGACACCCGCAACGTCAGCCCCGAAAATCCTCTCGGCGTGAACGCCAGTGATGCCAACGGCCAGGACGATGTCGTCGTCGAAGCCGCCGATCTGCATCTGCCGGTTGGCAAGCCGGTCAAGATGCTGCTCCGCTCGATCGACGTGCTGCACGATTTCTACGTGCCGGAATTCCGCGCCAAGATGGACATGATCCCGGGCTCGGTCACCTATTTCTGGTTCACCCCGACCAAGACCGGAACTTTTCAGGTCCTGTGTGCCGAGCTTTGTGGCCAGGGGCACCCGTTGATGAATGGTGTGGTCATGGTCGACACGCCGGAGGACTATCTGGCCTGGCTCGGCGAACAGCAGACTTTTGCGCAATTGTCGGCCCCACAGCAGGTGGGCTCGGCAGAGTAGACGCCGGCAAGGACGGCTATTTGGATTGAAATTGCGGCACGGCTCGAAACTGTCGAGTCTGGCCGAAAAGGGCACGGAGGTGTTCCTATATGGTCGATGTCACACCTGCAGATGCGGTACCGCCGGCCGAAGTCGCGGAGATGGAACTCTATCATCCGCACAGCTGGTGGACGAAATACGTCTTTTCACAAGACGCCAAGGTCATTGCCATCCAGTATTCGGCGACGGCGACGGCAATCGGCCTGGTGGCGCTGGTGCTGTCCTGGTTGATGCGGCTGCAGCTCGGCTTCCCCGGCACGTTCGACTTCATCAGCCCCGAAGCCTACTACCAGTTCATCACCATGCACGGCATGATCATGGTGATCTACCTGCTCACGGCGCTGTTCCTGGGCGGCTTCGGCAACTACCTGATCCCGCTGATGGTCGGCGCCCGCGACATGGTCTTTCCCTATGTCAACATGCTGAGCTACTGGATCTACCTGCTCGCGGTGCTGGTTTTGGCGTCGAGCTTCTTTGCGCCCGGCGGCCCGACCGGCGCCGGCTGGACGCTTTACCCGCCGCAGGCGATCATGTCCGGCACACCAGGCGGCCAGGACTGGGGCATCATCCTGATGCTCGTCTCGCTGATCCTGTTCATTATCGGCTTCACCATGGGCGGCTTGAACTACGTCGTGACGGTGCTGCAGGCCCGCACACGCGGCATGACGCTGATGCGCCTGCCGCTGACCGTCTGGGGTATCTTCACCGCAACCATCATGGCGCTGCTCGCCTTCCCGGCGCTGTTTGTCGCCTGCGTGATGATGCTGTTCGACCGTGCGCTCGGCACCAGCTTCTTCATGCCCGCCATCGTCGAGATGGGCGAGCAATTGCAGCACGGCGGCGGCAGCCCGATCCTGTTCCAGCATCTGTTCTGGTTCTTCGGCCACCCCGAGGTCTACATCGTGGCGCTGCCGGCCTTCGGCATCGTGTCCGACCTGATCAGCACCCATGCGCGCAAGAACATCTTCGGCTACCGGATGATGGTCTGGGCCATCGTCGGCATCGGTGCGCTGAGCTTCGTGGTCTGGGCACACCACATGTATGTCAGCGGCATGCATCCCTATTTCGGCTTCTTCTTCGCCACCACGACCTTGATCATTGCCGTGCCGACCGCGATCAAGGTCTACAACTGGGTGCTGACGCTGTGGCGCGGCGACATCCACCTCACCGTGCCGATGCTTTTTGCCCTGGCCTTCATCGTCACCTTCGTCAATGGCGGTCTGACCGGACTGTTTCTCGGCAACGTCGTCGTCGACGTTCCGCTGTCGGACACGATGTTCGTCGTTGCCCATTTCCATATGGTCATGGGCGTCGCCCCGATCCTGGTGATCTTCGGCGCGATCTATCATTGGTACCCGAAGGTCACCGGCCGGATGCTGAACGAGGCGATGGGCCAGTTCCATTTCTGGGTCACCTTCCTCGGTGCCTATCTGATTTTCTTTCCCATGCACTACATCGGCCTGATGGGCGTGCCGCGCCGCTACCACGAACTGACTGCCACGACAGTGATGACCGAGTCGGCCAACGATCTGAACGCGTTCATCAGCATCATGGCGTTCCTTGTCGGCTTCGCCCAAATCGTGTTCCTGTTCAATCTGATCTGGAGCATCCGCCACGGCCGCGAGGCCGGCGGCAATCCGTGGCGCGCCACGACGCTCGAGTGGCAGACGCCGGAAACACCGCCCGCCCATGGCAATTTCGGCAAGGAACTGCCGATCGTCTATCGCTGGGCCTATGACTACAGCGTGCCGGGCGCCAAGGAGGATTTTATCCCGCAAAACATGCCGGGCTCCTTCGGAACCTCCAGAGAGCCGGCATGAGCGTCATCCTGGTCTTCCTCCTCGTCATCGCCGGCTTTGCCGGATGGTGGCTTTCCCACCAGCGGCTGATGGCCAAGCCATGGCTCGAGCAGGGTTTGATCGGGGACACTATCGGCCTGGAAGGATCGGCGCTGCCGACCGCAAAGATCGGTCTCGGCGTCTTCCTCGCCGTCGTCGGCTGCCTGTTTGCGCTTTTCACCAGCGCCTATTTCATGCGCATGGCGCTGTCGGACTGGCAGGCGCTTCCGCTGCCGCGCGTGCTCTGGTTCAACACCGGCGTGCTGGTCCTGAGCAGCATCGCGCTGCAATGCGCCTCGGTCGCTGCGCGCCGGGGCGAGATCGACGCGGTCAGGCTCGGCCTCGTTACGGCTGGGCTCACCGCGCTTGCCTTCCTGGTCGGACAGCTTGTGGCTTGGCGGGAACTGACCGCCGGCGGCTACTTGCTGACCGCCAATCCAGCCAACAGTTTTTTCTACCTGATAACCGGGATGCATGGCCTGCACATACTTGGCGGGCTGGTGGGCCTGGGCAGAACAACTGCCGGCGCCTGGAACGGAACGCGGCCGGAGCGGCTTCGCCTCGGTGTCGAACTGTGCGCCATGTACTGGCATTTCCTGCTTTTCGTCTGGCTCGCCATTTTTGCACTTCTGGCCGGCTGGGCCGCGAGTTTTATCGAGATTTGCCGACAGTTGCTGACCTAGGAGGGCCGGACGGATGGCAGACGCGACACTGACGCATACTGGCCAAGCACAGCCGCGGCCGACGGGCTTGCAAGGCGTCGCCGCCGACTGGTCATCGGATCAGCGCGCGTTCAAGAACGTGTCCTGGGGCAAGGCCATGATGTGGATCTTCCTGCTCAGCGACACCTTCGTCTTCGGCTGCTTTCTGCTCTCCTACATGACCGCCCGCATGTCCACCCGGGTGCCGTGGCCCAATCCGAGCGAGGTCTTTTCGCTTCATATTGGCGGCTCGGATATTCCACTGATCCTTATCGCGATCATGACCTTCGTGCTGATCTCGAGCAGCGGAACGATGGCCATGGCGGTGAATTTCGGCTACCGCCACGACCGTCGCAAGACGGCGATCCTCATGCTTTTGACCGCAGCACTCGGCGCGACCTTCGTCGGCATGCAGGCCTTCGAATGGACCAAGCTGATCAACGAAGGAGTACGGCCCTGGGGCAATCCGTGGGGTGCGGCGCAGTTCGGGTCATCCTTCTTCATGATCACCGGCTTTCACGGCACCCATGTGACGTTCGGGGTGATCTTCCTGATCATCGTGGCGCGAAAGGTCTGGCGCGGAGATTACGAAACCGGCCGGCCCGGATTCTTCACCAGTCGCAGGGGCCGCTACGAGCACGTCGAAATCATGGGGCTCTACTGGCATTTCGTCGACCTGGTGTGGGTGTTCATTTTCGCATTCTTCTATCTTTGGTGAGAGGCAGACATCTTTGGTGAGGCAGACATGGCTTTGGTGAGAGGCAGATATGGCTGAAGCAACCGCAAATGGCCTGGGGCAACACACGCTGCACGGAGTTCAAGCGCATGATCCGGCAGCAATCGGCATCGCCCCTGCGGAGGTTCATCAGGAGCACCCGATCAAGCTCTATCTGGTGGTCTGGGTATGGCTGTTCATCCTCAGCGCCTGCTCCTATCTGGTCGATTATGTCGGCCTCCAAGGCTATCTCAGATGGTCGCTGATCCTGATCTTCATGATGCTCAAGGCCGGGCTGATCGTCGCGGTCTTCATGCACATGGCCTGGGAGCGGCTGGCGCTGACCTATGCGATCATATTGCCGCCGATCCTGGTGCTGGTGTTCGTGGCAATGATGGTCTTCGAATCGGAGTACACGCTTCTCACCCGGACGCTGTTTTTTGGGGCCGAGCCCTGACGCGCAATCCGGGTTCGGGCCGCATTTCCTGTCGAGGGCCCGAGGGGCTGTTCACGGCCCGCTCTGCCTTGCCTTGAAACGGTCGACAGCTGGCCCATTTTTGTCACCACCGGAAAACAACAGAAGGAGAACGATTTTCGTCGTTTCTCCCTCGCGAACTCCAGGAAGGGAGGCTCAAGATGACGATCGCAAATAGATTGAAGGACTTTATCGACGAGAAAGGAATTTCCTACGACACCGTCGAGCACCACCGCACGTCGACAAGCAGGCAGTCCGCCTTAGCAGCGCATGTGCCCGGCAGCATAATGGCCAAATCGGTGGTGGTTCACCACGACGGTGGCTATGCGCTGGCGGTGGTGCCCAGTACGCACAGGATCGAGCTCGGCACTTTGCAGGACGTCATGGATAAACGTATTGGACTCGCCTCCGAAGACGAGGTGGAGTCGATCTTCGAGGATTGCGACACCGGCGCCATCCCGCCGATCGGCGCGGCCTATGATGTGCCGGTGATCCTCGATGAAAGCCTCGGCAATGCCCCCGATATCTATTTCGAGGGTGGCGACCACAGGACGCTCGTGCATGTCAGCGGCAAGGATTTCCGCAACCTGACCAGCAACGCACAGCAAGCCCGCTTTAGCTACCCGGCTTACTGAACGCTCTTGCCGACCTGCCGCAACGGTCCCTCGCCGGTGCGGCAGGGCAGAATTGTTTCAGTCCGCCGGTCTGGTGGAGGCCGGCGATTCCACGACTTTCCGATAAACGTGCCAGGTGGCGTGACCGAGGATCGGCAGCACCACCGCCAGCCCGGCGAACACCGGCAGCGAGCCTATGATCAGGGCGACGGCGACAATCAGTCCCCAGACAGCCATCACGATCGGGTTCGCCAGGACAACCCGCACCGAGGTGTGGATGGCTTCGTAGGCGCCGACATCGCGGTCGAGCAACAACGGGAACGCGACGACCGTGGTGCACAACACGACCGCGGCGAAGACGAAGCCGATCGCGTGGCCAATGATAATCAGCGTCCAGCCGCGCCCGGTGGCGAATATTTCACTGACGAAGCTGGACAGTGATTCCGGCGGGGCCGGACCGAACACCTGCTGATAAAATATCTGCGCGGTCAACAGCCAGGCGATGAAGATCACAAGCAGCATGATCCCGACCGCCGCGATGGCCGGCAGCGCCGGAGAATTCCTGACCTCGAAAGCGTGGCTCCATGAGGCGTCGAGCCCGGCCTCTCTCCGCCGGCTGATCTCATAAAGGCCGAGCGCCGCGAATGGACCGATCAGCGCAAAACCAGACACCAGCGGAAACAACAGCGGCAACGCGTTGTTGCCCGACGTCCAGACAGCGAGCACGACGCCGACAAGCGGATAGATCAGGCAGAGGAAAACGATGTGCGACGGTTTGACCATGAAATCGTCGACGCCACGCTTGAGCGCGTCGAACAGGTCGGAAATGCCGATCTTTCGAATTCTGGTGTGCTCCAGCGTCTCGCTGGCGCCTGCAATCACGTGAAAACTTGCCATGACCATTCCTCCAGACCAGGTCCGGTAAGGTCGCGATTTCACGGTGCGTTCAGCGTGACTGGCCACGCAAAATCGCGACCTGCACCATGATCAACATACGCTCTCGCGTGGGATTTGTCGCGGCCCTTTATCTGCGGGGATGGCTCCGGTGATCAGGCTGGCTCTAACGGCCTTTCTTCGCTAGTCTCAAAGCTGGGTTGAAGGGTGAAGGTCATGGATGGAAAGACCGTTCTTATACTCGGCCTTGGCATAGTTATTCTGCTGGTGCTGGGATTCTGCGCACTGCCAACGTGAGGCTTGAGCAGATCATTTCGTCAATTTCCGGCCGTCAATTTCCGGCTGACATGACGGCACGCATTGCAACGGTATCGGCGAGCAGCACGGCAAAGATCGCGAAAAGATAGAGAATCGAATAGGCAAACAGCGCCTTTGCGCGTTTCATCTCCCACCCTTCTGCCCACCTTTTGTCGACCAGAAGCTTCCAGGCATGCCAGATGAAACCCGCGCCCAATGCGGCCGAAACAATCCCGTACAATCCGCTGGCGAATCCGAAAGCCCAAGGGAGCACGCCGATTGGCGCCAGGATCAGCGAATAGACGAAGATTTGTTTTCTGGTCGAAACCTGGCCGGCCACGTTCGGCATCATGGGAATGCCGGCCGCGGCATAGTCGCCGATCTTGAACAGCGCGAGCGCCCAGAAATGCGGCGGCGTCCAGAGGAAAATGATCAGAAACAAGACGAGACTTTCAACCCCGACGGCGCCGGTGGCGGCCGCCCACCCGATGACCGGAGGAAGCGCACCCGCAGCGCCGCCTATGACGATGTTCTGCGGCGTCGAGCGTTTCAGCCACATCGTGTAGATGACGACGTAGAAGAAGATGGTGAAGGCCAGCAGCGATGCGGCGAGCCACCCCACCAGCACGCCGAGCGTCATGATCGCAAGCACGGAAAGCACCAGGCCGAAGCCGAGCGCTTCGCCTGGCGTGACCCGGCCTGACGGGACCGGCCGCTTTGACGTGCGCGACATCAACGCGTCAATATCGGCATCGTACCACATGTTGAGTGCCCCGGCCGCTCCCGCTCCAACCGCAATTGCACCAATTGCAATCACGGCGATGACCGGATTCATCGCCCCGGGCGCCACCATCAGGCCGACGAAAGCGGTAAAAACAGCAAGCGCCATGACGCGTGGTTTCAGAAGCGCGAAGAAATCACTGACCGTCGCTTCCGAAATTGGGATACCGGTATCCTTGAGGCCGCTTTCCCGAGCCGACATCTCAGGCGACTACCGATTGGCACACGCTATCTGGCCGGCCGATCGGCCGGCGGAAGAATCGGGTTACTTCCTGGCGGAAGACCCGGGTTGCTTCCTGGTGGAAGAACCGGGTCATTTCGAGAATTGCTTTAGATAGGCGATGACGTTGGCGAGATCCTCGTCCTTCTTGAGGCCGGGAAACGCCATCTTCCCACCTTTGATCATGGCCTTGGGATCGCGAAGATAACTCGTCAGCGTGGCGTCGTCCCATTTGAGGCCGGATTTACCCGCTTCGGTCATGGCTTTAGAGTATTTGAACCCCGGATGCGTGCCCGCCGTCCGGCCGATGACGCCGCTCAGCGACGGCCCGACCTTGTTCTGATCCTTGTCAACGACGTGACAAACCTTGCATTTCGCGAAGACCTTCTCACCCGCGGCGGCATCCTGTGCCTGGGATTGGCTCGTAACCAAGATCGCAACGGACGCGGTAGCGAACAACGCGATTGCACGCATGGCATATCCTCCCGATCGCCAAATCTGCCTTGGACGATCAGCGCGTGCCGACACGGCATGCGCCCCTTCACGACAGAGCGGAATATCCGCGTCTCCCGTATGGAATTGCGGCATCTACATACCACAGAATCTGGCCGGCAGATAGAAGAAGTCGACCCGCAGGATCGCCGCAGAGGCGACGGGCAAGCCGATCGGCGTCGAGCGCAACCGGAACGCATACCGGGTAAAGGCGTTAGACCAGCTACGGTTAAACATCTGGAAGATCAAACAATCAGAGAAGCGTCTATGAACGACAGGAGCGACCTGGAGGTGCGCCACTGCACCCGCACGATCGACGGCGACACCGTCTTTTACAGACAAGCAGGTCCTGAAACCGCGCCGGTGTTGCTGCTTCCGCATGGCTATCCCTGCTCATCCTTCCAATATCGCAGGCTGATGCCGGCGCTCGCCGATCGGTGGCGGACGGTCGCGCCGGATTTCCCCGGCTTTGGCTACAGTGGCGATCCGGCACGGTTCGGTTATGATTTTGATGCCTATGCAACGTTCCTGGAGCGGTTCACCGACGCGCTGGAGCTCGGCAGCTACGCGTTATGGTTGCATGACTACGGCTCGCAGATCGGCCTGCGCCACGCCATAGCGCACCCATCGCGGATCAGGGCCCTGATCATCCAGAATGGCGACATCTACGCCGATGCTCTTGGCCCGAAATATGAAACGATCCGGCGCTTCTGGCGTGATCCTTCGCCAGCGAACCGTGCACCGCTCGAACAGGCGGTGAGCGAAGACGGCTTTCGCGCCGAGTTCGTAGGCGAAGTCGATGACGACGTCGCTCGACGTGTCCCGCCCGATCTGTGGAAGTTGCATTGGCCGCTGATGGATACGCCTGTGCGCCGTGCGCTTTCAGTCGGACTGATGGAGAAGCTCAAGGCTAATCTCGACTGGTTCCCTCGTTACCAGGCATACCTGCGCGAGCAGCGGCCACCGGCAATGATCCTTTGGGGACCGAAGGACGAATACATGCCCGAGCCGGCAGCGCGCGCCTATCTGCGCGATCTCCCGGAGGCCGAGCTGCATTTGCTGGACGACGCAGGGCACTGGCTGCTGGAGACCCATTTCGAGGTCGCCCTGCCACTGGTGCGACGGTTTCTGGGCAAGGTCCTGCATTAATCGCCCGCACAACACCGCAGCGGATTCCGCCATCGCTGACCACCCATCGAGAGGAGCGCACTCCATGATCGACAACGCCACAATCGCCCGGATCTGGCGGGGAACGACACGCCGTGATCTGGCGGACGCCTACGAGCCATACCTACGCCGCGAAGGCATTCCGCCGCTTCAGGAGAAGGCACTCGGCGTACAGTTGTTTCGCGAAGATCGCGAAGAAGAAACGGAGTTCGTGACGATCTCGTACTGGCCTGACGTCGATGCCATGGCGAGCTTCACCGGCGGCGACCCGCACAAGATCCACCACCTGCCGCGCGACCAGGAGTTTCTCGTTGAGCTGCCCAAGCGAGTAACCGTGATGCGTATCCTCGTCAGCCAATTGCCTCACGAGTAATGCGGCGCGGCGAAAAAAGGCCGCCTCGAGGGCGGCCTTTTACATCCAGCAGAGTGTCGTGTTATTCGGCGTCCTTGGCAGCTTTCTTCTTCGGCGCGGGCTTCTTCTTGGGCTCTTCCGCATCGTCGGCCTTGTTGGCGTCGGCCTTCTTCGCTGCGGCTTTCTTCGCCGGCTTCGCCTTGGTCGTCTCGCTGTCCTCGTCGTCGGCCATCAGTTCTTCCTTGCTGACCTTGACGTCGGTGACCGAAATCTGGCTGAGCAGATGGTCGACCACCTTCTCCTCGAACAGCGGCGCGCGCAGCGTGTTCAGCGCTTCGGGATTGCTGCGGTAGAATTCTAAGGCTTCCTGCTGCTGGTTGGCCGGATAGCGACGCACCTGCTCGAACAGGCCGCGCTGCAATTCCTCGTCCGAGACGGTGACGCCGGCCTTCTCGCCGATTTCGGCGAGAACCAGGCCGAGACGCACACGGCGCTCGGCAAGCCGCATGTATTCGGCGCGCGCCTCTTCTTCCGTCGTCTCCTCGTCGGCGAAGGTGCGGCCGGCGGCCTCCAGATCGCGGTTGACCTGGTTCCAGATGTTGTTGAACTCGGCCTCGACAAGCTTCGACGGCGCCTCGAACGAGTAGGCGGCATCGAGCTGGTCGAGCAGCTGGCGCTTGATTTTCTGGCGCGTCATCGAGCCGAACTGGTTCTCGATCTGGCCGCGCACCACTTCACGCAAACGCTCCAGCGACTCCAGGCCGAGATTCTTGGCCATTTCGTCGTTGATCTCCAACGCACCGGGCTGGGACACTTCCTTGACGGTGACGTCGAAGGTGGCTTCCTTGCCAGCGAGGTGCGCCGCCTGGTAGTTTTCCGGGAATGTGACCGTGACCTGCCTCTCGTCACCGGCCTTGCTGCCGATGAGCTGATCCTCGAAGCCGGGAATGAATTCCTTCGAGCCGAGCACCAGCGGCTGGTCCGTGCCGGCGCCGCCGCTGAAGGCTTCGCCGTCGATCTTGCCGACATAGTCGATCGTCACGCGGTCGCCTTCGGCGGCCTTTCCGGTCTTCGGTTCGTAGCTGCGCGCCGATTCGGCGACACGCTTGACCTGCTCGTCGATTTCCGAATCCGGCACGTCGAACACCTGACGCGTCACCTTGATGTCGGAGAAATCCTTGATCTCGATTGGCGGAATGATCTCGTAGTTCAGGCGGAACTCGAAGTCGGCGCCGCCGGCCAGGATCTTCTCGGCCTCCTTCTCGTCCTCGGTCATAATCACTTCGGGCTGCATGGCAGCCTTTTCGCCGCGGCCGGTAATGATCGAACGGGTCGAATCGTTGAGGATCTCGTTGACCACTTCGGCCATGAACGACTTGCCGTAGACCTTGCGCAGGTGCTGCACCGGCACCTTGCCGGGGCGAAAGCCGTTGATGCGGACTTTGCTCCTGGCATCGGAAAGCCGCGCCATCAGCTTGGCTTCCATGTCACCGGCCGGCACGGTGATCTTGATCTCGCGCTTGAGACCGGAGTTGAGCGTTTCGGTGACCTGCATCATAGAACCTTCGTTTCCACCAATGAGGCAGCCAAACGGCTCTTGCCGTTTACAGCCTGCCGGTATGATCTTGCCGGGAATGGCTTTTGGTGCGGGACTTGGCGATCTGTCCACTCAACGCGGCTCAAATCGTCCAGAAACACGCTCCAAAATGTGAATAAGTCTTTGTTTTTCCGACTTCTTGTCACATTCTGCAGAAGTGGATCGTCGCATCCCGTCACATTCGACACGCCTTTTGTCACAGGCGCGGCCGATTTTCAACCATCTTCGCGTCTACACCGCCGCGCGTCCTCTTGGACGCGCAAACGATGCTGTAGCACCTCGATCTTGGCGCATGATCCCCAAAATACGATTTTTCGTTTCTCGGGATCATGCGCCGGCGAACGGCCGCTATTTTGACCGCGACATTGACAGAATGATGGCCCGGCGCAGCAATCCTGATGCAGAGAAGCCTGCCACGTTGTGAATGGCGGGCCGGCCGCAAGCCCGGGAGAGTGTTGTCAAAGCCCCACGGCCGATGCGGCACTCCCGTTGCGGTCTCCTCAGCGGCGTGCGATCAGCAAGCAAAGCTCACGTAGGTCGCGATGCATGGCTCGGCGTGAAGTCCACGGTCCACGGCTCGGATCTGCCCAAACGATTGCGGTAGACGCCAGCGCGAGGTTCAAAACCTCGCAAATCAAAGTCTTGTACTTGTGACATGGCTTGTGACATAGACTTGTCACGGTGACGCAAAGCCAGCGGGTATGGCGGAATTGGTAGACGCACCAGATTTAGGTTCTGGCGTGAGAACGTGGGGGTTCGAGTCCCTCTACCCGCACCACTGCTCCCCTCGAACAGTGGATTAAGGTTCCAGTACCGGAAGGCGTAGGGGGGTCTTTTCATCCGCACCAATTGATGCCTACTCCTCGAACACCTAGCGCATAAATCATTCGGTCGAATTCGCAAGTCAGATCCAGCACGCGATCGTCACCGACCGGCCAATTCTAATAGAGCGGTTCCTCGAACAGCGTCTCGTCGCCGTCCATCAGCGCCTTGATCTGCGCGGCGCCATCGGCTGCGATTGCGACGCGGACGCCGAACGGCCGCACCCGCATGTCGTTCTGGATCGCCATCCCCTCGCCTTCCGGCAGATAGAAGCGCTCGATGCCGTAATCCGGCGCGATCGTCGTGGCTGCGCTGAGATCCCACCCTTCTGACACATGCCCGACGATATCGACTTCGTCGGATGCTGCCGGCGCCGGCGCTTGCCCGAACCAGGCCGTGGTTGCGCCCCAATAGCCGTCGGCGCCCTGCTTCAGCCTGACCACGACCGGCGTATCGTCGCTCGTCAGTTTGCCGGCCGGAATGTTGGCGATCAGCTTCACCGGCAGGCGCGAAATATCATAGCTGAGCATAATGTAGTCGCCGCGCAGGAGATCGCGCGGATCGATTGGCTCGACCCTCAGCAGCACTTGCTTGCCGTCGCGCAGGATTGCCGCCCGGCCAGCGATGATCCAGCTCAGGAAGCCGATCTGGACGAGCGCCAGCACCAACGCCGAAATGATCAGTTTTTTGCCGGTCATCATGCCGCCGCTCCTTCTGCGTCGGGGGCCCTCATGCGCTTTTCCACGCGGAGGATGACAAGGGCAAGCAGGCCAAGAAGCACAGCGGCTGCAAGGAAGAAGCCTGCCGTGTCGAGCATCGACTGCAGCATCACCACATAGATGATGGCGAGTTCGAAGGCGAAGCCGGCATAGGCAACCCAGCGCAGGCCCCTGCTCTCGCGGCCGCCCAGCACAATTGCCGCGACAATGCCGGCAAGCGCAACGGCCGAGGCAATGCCAAAGCCGCTGTTATCGCTTTCACCGGCCAGTTCGAACTGGATCATCGCCAGGCCGGTGAGAAACCCGATCAGCGCGTGCAAGGGCAGACGGCCGCCAAGCTGCAATATCCGGTCGACGGGCTCGGCGGCGAATATCGCAGCCGCGAAAAGCAGCGCCGACACGACGATGAGCGGGACGGCGATCTGCAGCGTTTCGTATTCCGTAAACAGCAGCACGAGATAGAAGATGACCGACAGGATGATCAGATGCCGCGCCGCCTGGCTGCGGGTCCAGAACGAAATGGCGAACAACACAATCGCCATGACGACGAAGAGGTGCGGAAATTCCGTGCGCCTGAAATAGTCGAAGCCTCTCAGGAACAGCCATGCGTCGGCAATGCCGACAGAAGCAACGGTCAGCGGGTTCGAGCGCAGCGCAACTGCCGCCAGGGCGGTGCCCGCGCCCCAGGTGATCAGGGCCGACGCTTCGTCGCCGGACAAATGATACATCTGGGCGATCAGCGCGATCGATCCGCCGAATGCCGTTGCGGCGACGATCCAGAATGCCTCGCCGATTGCAGCATGGTCGCGTGCCTTCAGAACGGCGCCGCCGACATAGCCGGCGAAGATGATAGCGAAGAGCGCTGCCACCCGCGCCAGCCGCGGGATGGCTTCCCAGTTGGCGGCGACAAAGATCAGGACGGCCGCACCAAAAAGCAATGCCGCCATCAACGCCAGGATCGAGCCGAAGCTCAGTGATTTGCGCTCATTGGCCTCGACGTCGCGCGTCAGCGCGTCGGCCGTCGAGGCGTCGATCAGGCCAGTCTGCAACCATCGTGTGATATCGGCCCGGACCCGCGACGAATAGCTCGCCATGCCTTTCTCCCCCCGCTCGGTCGTTTCTTCAGCCGACTCGGACAAACCGTTGACGCTACGGCATTTTCCGATTCGGGCCTATCTAAGTCGAAGACGAGAATTGCCGGTGATTGTGCATTGCACAATTTGCATTGCTGCCATGCACCAATAGCGCTTTTAAATCGATATGACCCGACCTATCTTCTGAGCGTACACAAAGACGGAATGATCCGAAAGAAAAGACGAAACGAGAATACCATGAACCTGATCCGCAACTACCGCAACTGGCGCCGCTACCGGGACACCGTTTCCGAGCTGAGCCGCCTGAGCAACCGTGAACTGACCGACCTCGGTATCAACCGCAGCGACATCCACTACGTCGCCCGCAAGGCGGTCTAATCCTCTTCGGACCGCAAATGGTCCGAACCAGTTTGACTTGAAAAGAGAACGACAATGAACCTGATCCGCAACTATCGTAACTGGCGCGTTTATCGCTCGACGGTTAGCGAGCTGGGTCGCCTTTCGAACCGCCAGCTTCATGATCTCGGCATCGTCCGCGAAGAGATCAAGAGCATCGCCCGCAAGGCGATCTAGTCAGAATTTCGCCAGGGTCGACCTCCTCCCCGACCCTGACGGATACGGTCAGCCTTCACCTCCTCCCGAGGGTTGACCACAAAAACGGCGCCCGCCGCACCTCCTCCCGCGGCGGGCGCTGTTTCCCCGGGGCGAATTGATTTCGTCCAATAGGGTTTCGCCCCCTTCATCAGGCGAAAGGAATTTCGTCAAAGCCGACCTCCTCCCCGGCGATGGCGAATACGGTCGATCTTCACCTCCTCCCGAGGATCGACCAGCAAAACGACACCCGCCGGACCTCCTCCCCCGGCGGGTGTTGTTGTTTTTCAAAGTCGAGGCGAACTCTGAAAACCGTTCTGGGAGAATCGTTCTGGGAGATTTTGTTCTGGCGGGGAAGTGTCGTCAGTCGAGGGCACCGCTTTCCAGCACGCCCCGCTTCTTCCACTGGCTGAGCGGAAAAATGTCCGGTGCGCCGCCCATCGGCGCATACCAGGAATCCACCACCCATTCGGTGCCCCCGCGGTCGCTGATCACCGCCGTCCAATGGGGATAGCGCCCGTCGAAAAACAAGCCTCGCGAGGCCTTGTCCTCGACCTTGTGGAACCTGAGCAATTTTCGCTCGGCAAGATAGACCAGCAGCGCATGGGTATTGGTCGATTCGTCGACACAATCCATCTGGCCCCTGATGCGCGATGCGCCGAATTCCGACTGCGGCAGATCGCGAATGCCGGTGCTCCGGAAAATGCGCTGCTCGAAATACCGGACAGCCTTCGAGATAGCGGCACGCTCGGCTTGCGGCGAACCGGCGCCGGCACGCAGGATAGAGCGGAAACGCGCGCCGTCACCGGGGCCAAGCGCCAGCATCGTGCGATAGTTGCAGCTGTAGCCGTGGCAGATGGGAATCCGCTTGGAAGCCGTCGCGGCCAATTCGCCGGCGGCCGCTGATCCACCCACGGCGATCACGACTGTCAGAAATGTCGCTCTGGCAAAAATCCCGCCCATTCTCCGACAGTAGACGATTGCAGCACTTGGCGGCAACAGCGCGGCCGGCTCGTGTAATTGCAATCGCCGCGACAAAGGATTATTTCGGCGCTCATGAACAAGAATCCCATTCACGTCATCGGCGGTGGCCTGGCCGGTTCTGAAGCCGCCTGGCAGGCGGCGGAAGCCGGCGTTCCCGTCGTGCTGCACGAAATGCGTCCCATCCGCGGCACCGATGCACACAAGACGGATGGATTGGCCGAGCTCGTCTGTTCCAATTCCTTCCGCTCCGACGATGCGCAGACCAACGCTGTCGGCCTGCTGCACGCCGAAATGCGGTTGGCCGGTTCGCTGATCATGAGCGCCGGCGACGCCCACCAGGTGCCGGCCGGCGGTGCGCTGGCGGTCGACCGCGACGGGTTTTCCGGAGCGGTGACAAAAAAGCTCGAAGCGCACCCGCTCATCACTATCCAGCGCGAGGAAGTGCCTGGCCTGCCGCCGGCGGATTGGGACCAGGCGATCATCGCCACCGGCCCGCTGACCGCGCCTTCGCTCGCCCAATCGATCGCGGAAGCAACCGGCGCGGACGCGCTCGCCTTCTTCGACGCCATCGCGCCGATTGTCCATTTCGACACGATCGACATGGACATCTGCTGGTTCCAGTCACGCTACGACAAGGTCGGACCCGGCGGCACCGGCAAGGACTACATCAACTGTCCGATGGACAAGGAGCAATATCTCGCCTTCGTGCAGGCGCTTGTCGAGGGCCAAAAGACCGAATTCAAGCAATGGGAAGGCACGCCCTATTTCGACGGCTGCCTGCCAATTGAGATCATGGCCGAGCGCGGCGTCGAGACGCTGCGCCATGGGCCGATGAAGCCGATGGGGTTGACCAATGCGCACAATCTGTCGGTAAAGGCCTATGCCGTCGTGCAGCTTCGCCAGGACAATGCGCTGGGCACGCTCTACAACATGGTCGGCTTCCAGACCAAGCTGAAGCACGCCGAGCAGGTGCGCGTGTTCCGCACCATCCCGGGCTTGGAAAACGCCGAATTCGCCCGCCTCGGCGGCCTGCACCGCAACACCTATATCAATTCGCCGACGCTGCTGGATCACTCGCTGCAGTTGAAATCACGGCCCGGCCTGCGCTTCGCCGGCCAGATCACCGGCTGCGAAGGCTATGTCGAAAGTGCCGCCATCGGCCTGCTCGCCGGGCGCTTTGCCGCCGCCGAGCGCTTGGGCCAAGTGCCGGCGCTGCCGCCGATGACCACAGCCTTTGGCGCGCTGCTCAACCATATTACCGGCGGTCACATCGTTTCGGACGACGAGCCGGGAAAGCGCTCGTTCCAGCCGATGAACATCAATTTCGGCTTGTTCCCTCCGGTGGAAGCGCCGAAAGCCGAGGGAAAACGCCTGCGCGGCAAAGACAAGACCGTCGCCAAGCGGCGTGCGGTGACGTCGCGCGCGCTGGTCGACTGCCGCGAATGGCTGGGGCTGCCTTCCCAGGCGGAAGCGGCGGAGTAGCCTGCCAGGATTGCGAACAGTTCCGTTCGAGCACTCCGCCATCATCGCTTACGTCGTCGAAGGCGATCTCGTCCGCATCGTCAACATCTTCTACGGCGGCCGCGACTATGAAACGCTGATGCGCGATGGCGGATCGAGTGATCCATCCTGATGGTCACGCGCGAGCTCAATGAGCGCGGTGGCAGTCCCGGCTTTCCGCCTCTGGGTTCCTTCACACTTCGCAGCCTTCAGGCGTCCGGCCAGCCTCGCATTGCGCGGCGCAACAGCAGCCAATGCCGGCGCCACGGCGAGAGCCGCGCCGCGCCGTTCAGAGGTGACTGACGAGAACCTTCCATCTTTCCGAGATAGGCGCGCGACAAGGCCAGCGGCAAAAATGCTGGTCGCAGCGAATCCGGCAACGACGATGCGCCCTGCTCGAATGCCGCAAGATGTTCTTGCGCCAGCGCGATCATCGCGGCGACGGCGCGTTGCGCTCCAGGCCCGTTATCGCCCGCAACGAATTCCTCGGACGACGACCCTGCCGCGGCCAGAATGTCGGCCGGGACAAAGCACTGCCCGCGCTTGCGATGCACCGGCAGCAGCAGCAAAAGGCCGGTCATCGCTTGTGCACAACCTGCCCTGCCCGCAAGTTCGGCGAAACGCGGCGCTTCGACGGGATCAAGCACCATCGCTGCAAGCTGGATGAGCGCCGCTGCGGTCTCGCCGCAATAGCCTTCCAGGTCGGTGCGCGAAGGCATGGGATCGTCATAGAGATCGAAAATTCGGGCTTCGAGCATGTTCTCGAAGGCGGGTTTCGGCAGGCGGTAGGCGGAAATCGTTGCCTTCAACGCGTCGGCGACGGGATGGCCGATGCCTACCCCGGTGTCCTCGGCTGCGATGACATCGCGCCACCATTGCAGTCGCACCTCGCCCGGCAGGGCCTCCCGGATACGGTCGCGAATGCCTGATATCTCGGCATTGAAGGCATAGAGGGAAAACAGCGCGTCGCGCTTGCCCTCGGGCGCATAGAGCGCGCAGACATAGCGGTCATGATCGGTGGCGCGCACCGTTTCCATGACGATTTTGGCGTTTTCGCTCACGTCACTCGACGGCAATCAGCGCGGCGGCCACCGCACGGTTTTCCGCCAGAAGAACATTGTAGGTCCGCACGGCAGCACCAGTCGACATCGGATCGACCGCGATACCCGCCGCCTTCAGCGCAGCACGCAGCGCCACCGGCAACGGCCTGAGATCCTTGCCGGCGCCGACCAGCAGGATCTCGACCTGGTCAGCCTCGTTGAGCAGCTTGGCGAAATCCGCCGCCGTCAGTGCCAGGGGATCAGCCGGCTCCCAGCCATAGATGCCCGACGGCAGGCACAGGAGCGAGCCGCGATGCGACATATCGGCGAAGCGAAACCCGCCATTGCCATAGGCCTCGATCGGCGCCCGGCCGGGGAAATGCGCTTCACGGATGACAATACCTTTGGTCATCCCGTTGGCCGCCCGTCAGGTTGCCATGGCTTTGCCGCCGCTCACCGGCTTCGCCACATCGGCCGTCGCGGTCTCCGGCCGCAGCTTGAACAGGATGAGCAATGGCGCGGCGATGAAGATCGACGAATAGGTTCCGAAGACGACGCCGAACAGCATCGCCAGAGTGAACGAGCGGATCACCTCGCCGCCGAACAGCACCAGCGCCAGCAGCGCCAGCATCGTCGTCACCGAGGTCAGCGTCGTTCGCGACAGCGTCTCGTTGATGGCGTTGTTCAACAATTGCGGCAGCGGCATCCGCTTGTATTTTCGCAAGTCTTCGCGAACACGGTCATAGACGACGATCGTATCATTGAGCGAATAGCCGATGATGGTGAGTATCGCCGCAAGCGACGACTGGTTGAATTCGAGACCGGTGATGACGAAGAAGCCGATCGTCATGACCACATCGTGGACCGTGGCGATAATTGCGCCGACCGCGAACTGCCATTCGAAGCGGAACCAGACATAGACCAGGATTCCGAGCAGCGCGATCAGCATGGCGATGGTGCCTTGCTTGGCGAGTTCGCCGGAAACCGTCGGTCCCACCACCTCGACGCGGCGGAAATCGTAGTGGTCCTGCAACTCGCCGCGCACCTTGTCGATAACGGTCTGTTCGGCGTTCTCACCGCCCTCCTGCGTGCCGACGCGGATCAAGACGTCGTTCGGGTCGCCGAACTGCTGCACCTGCACTTCACCGATGTTGAGTTCCGAAAGCCTGCCGCGGATATCGGCAATATCGGCGGTGCCATCCTTGGCCTGGACCTTGATCAGCGAACCGCCCTTGAAGTCGATGCCGTAATTGATGTCGACGGTCATGAACAGCACGACCGCCAGGATCGACAGCACGCTGGACAGCGCAAATGTCCAGCGGCGGATGCCCATGAACGGAATTCTCGTGCCCGGCGGGACGAAGGTCACCGGCGCGCGCGGCAACTCCTTCGGGCGGGCGCGGCGAAGCCAGATCGACACCAGCAGGCGGGTGAAGGTGAAGGCAGTGAAGACGGTGGTCAGAATGCCGATGGCGAAGGTTACGGCAAAGCCCTTCACCGGCCCGGTCCCGAGCCAGAACAGCACCACGGTCGCGATCAGTGAGGTGACGTTCGAATCGACGATCGTCGCCAGCGCTTTGGAAAAGCCCGTGTCGATCGCCTGGATGACCGAGCGACCGTTTCGTCGCTCCTCGCGGATGCGCTCGTAGATGAGGACGTTTGAATCGACCGCCATGCCGATGGTCAGCACGATGCCGGCGATGCCGGGCAATGTCAGTGTCGCGCCAAGCAACGACAACAACGCGATGATCATCGCCACATGCACCGCCAGCGCGATGTTGGCAATAAAGCCGAGAAAGCCATAGGCCACGAACATGAACACGACGACGAGGATGGAGCCGATCACGCCGGCGACCTTGCCGGCGTGAATGGAATCCTCGCCGAGCCCAGGGCCTACCGTGCGCTCTTCGATCACCGTCAGTGTCGCCGGCAACGCGCCGGCGCGCAACAGCACGGCGAGGTCGTTGGCGCTCTCGGCGGTGAAATTGCCTGAGATCTGGCCGCTGCCGCCAAGGATCGGTTCGCGGATCTGCGGCGCCGAAATCACCTGATTGTCGAGGATGATGGCAAACAGCTTGCCGACATTCTGCGAGGTGGCCTGGCCGAAACGCGCCGCCCCCTTGGAATCGAAGGTGAACGAAACCACCGGCTCATTGGTCTGGGAATTGTACGTCGCCTGCGCATCGACGAGATTCTCGCCAGAAACGATGACGCGGTTCTCGATCAGATAGGGAACCGGCGGATCATCCTGCGAATACAACACCGAGGATCCGGCCGGCGGACGGCCGTTGAGCGCGTCCTGCACCGGCATCGACTGGTCGACCATTTGGAAGGTCAGCTTGGCGGTCTGGCCGAGAATGTCCTTCAGCCGTTGCGGATCCTGCAGGCCAGGCACCTGGACCAGAATGCGGTCGTCGCCTTGGCGTTGCACGATCGGCTCGGTGGTACCGAGTTCGTTGACGCGGCGCTCGACGACTTCGAGCGACTGGGCCAGTGCAGTCGACGTGCGATATTTGATGCCGGCATCGGTGAAGGCGAATTTGAGCAGGCCGGGCTCGGAATCATCCAGCGACATTTCCTGGACGGAGCCGCCGCTGAACAGGCCGGCGGCCACCGGGTCGGTCAATGTCTTCAGCGCCGTCTTGGCGGCTTCGACCTGACCGGGATCGGTGATGCGGACCTGCACGGCCCGGCCTGATCCGGCAAGGCCGGTATAACCGATCTTGGCGTCGCGCAGCCGCGTCCTGATTTCGTCGCGCGTCGTCTCCAGCCGATCCTTGATCAGATCGTTCGGATCCATCCTGAGCAGGATATGCGAGCCGCCCTGCAGATCGAGGCCGAGCGTCATCTGGCGCTTCGGCACCCAGTCGGGAAGCTGGGCGAGCGTGCTCGCCGAAAAAAGATTGGGCGCAGCGAGGATCACTGTGGCGGCCACGGCCAGCCAGATCAGGATCATCTTGAAGCGCGAGAAATAGAGCATATAGCGTCGTCCGTCAGGGCGTTCGGGCGGATCGTTCCGCCTGGAATCGGGTTATTTCTAGGCGCTCTGGTTCGCCACTGGCACGCCGTGGCCCGCACATAGGTGATTGTCGAGCACAAGGCAGTTCACTTTGATGCTGCCATCGGGCTTTCTTCAACTATTGTCAATCTTGTCGGCAAGCGACCAGCGCGCAACGGCATCACGAGATCGTTGGCGCCCCGTGACAGGTGGCCAGCCAGATCACTGTCGTCCTGAAGCGCGAAAATACAGCAAATGGCGTTTGCCAGTCAGGAATGTATCCGTTCCGCCGACAATCCGTTTATTTCTTGGCGTTCTGGTTCGCCACTGGCTCGCCCTTGACCCGCACATCGGCAATCGTCGAACGCAGCGCCGTTACCTTGGTGCCGCCGCCGAGATCGATCTCGAGCTCGTTGTCGTCGATCACCTTGGTCACCTTGCCGACGAAACCGCCGCCAGTGATGACCGTATCGCCGCGGCGGACCGCCGCCAGCATCTCGCCGCGCTTCTTCAACTGCGTGCGCTGCGGCCGGATGATCAGAAAATACATGATCACGAAAATCAGGACAAACGGCAAAATGCTGATGAACATATCCGGGGAGGTGCCGACGCCTTGGGCATATGCCGGTGTCACGAACATCGAGGTACTCCTGAATTTTGAAAAACAGCCGCCAAACGGGTAATTTGGCGGCCCCGTGAAATTTGGCCGGAATATAGTCGGTAAAGTTGCCAATGCAACTGCGGCCGAGCATTTCAGCTGCTTTTCCGGCTGGTTGAGCCGTGTTAGAGCATGGTCCCGAAAGATGGAGCGCGGTTCTCGAAAAAGATCGTGCCCTAACAAAAGGTTGGAGCCGGTTCCGAAACCGCCGGAATCGATAGGTTCCGTTGCTTCGTGAATGCAAAGACAAAAGACAAGAATGACCGACAGCACCATCGAAGCCCTGAACAGGAAGCTCGACCGCCTGATCGAGGCGGTCGCCCGCCTCGCCCCGCCCCCGGGGCCGGAAACCGATCTCGGCGCGGCCGACTGCTTCGTCTGGCAGGCTGATCCCGGCTATCTGGAGCCGGTGCGCAAGGTCAATCGGGTCGACATCGGTCTGATCCGCGGCGTCGACCGCGTCCGCGACATACTGGTCGACAACACCGAGCGTTTCGCCTCCGGTTACGCAGCCAACAACGTGCTGTTGTGGGGCGCACGCGGCATGGGAAAATCCTCGCTGGTCAAGGCCGTGCATGCGGCGGTCAACGCATCGGCAAAGCTGGATTTGTCGCTCAAGCTCATCGAGATCCACCGCGAGGACATCGACACGCTGCCGAAGCTGATGGCGCTGCTGAAGGCAGCGCCTTACCGTTTCATCCTGTTTTGCGACGACCTTTCCTTCGACCACGACGACACGTCCTACAAGTCGCTGAAGGCGGCGCTCGAAGGCGGAGTCGAGGGCCGCCCGGCCAATGTGATCTTCTACGCCACGTCGAACCGGCGGCACCTTTTGCCGCGCGACATGATCGACAATGAGCGCTCAACCGCCATCAACCCGTCGGAAGCGGTCGAGGAAAAAGTCTCGCTCTCCGACCGTTTCGGCCTCTGGCTCGGCTTCCACAAATGCTCGCAAGACGAGTATCTCGACATGATCGACGGATATGTGCGCCATCACGGCCTCGCCATCGATCCCGAGACGCTGCGCGCCGAGGCGCTGGAATGGGCGACGACGCGCGGCAGCCGTTCGGGCCGCGTCGCCTGGCAGTACACCCAGGATCTGGCCGGCCGGCTCGGCAAGTCGCTTCAGGATTGATGTGCGCAGTTATTGACTTGGGCCCCGGTCCGCATGGCTTGTACCAAGCTCGCCGCCACCAGACGCAAACACGGCCGAATCCGTCGCTGCCGTAGGTGACCTATGCCTGCAAGCGTCACGCCTTCATGCGCGGGCGCGACGGCAACCGCATTCAACTTTCCCCGGCAGCGCTCGCCAACATGGAGTCTTCGCCGTGGCATGACCTCAGTCGCCAGTTCCCCAGTGGTCTCGGCGGGAACGAAGCCGAGGTGTGCGCTCAACTATCGGCTGTAGGACCGATTCTGCTCTCTGCGGATCACGAGCCTGTGATCGGACGCGTAAGCCATACGTAAGTCCGCTTCCAATCTAAGTATAGCTGTTACTGTAGTTCCATGTCTCGATATGGTTGCTGCATTCCCAACGAAGAATCAATGAATCTTGCAAGGAGTTGAAAACAATGGCTCGTTCCATCAGAATATTCTATTCGAACATGCGAGGAGTGACGAGGATAAACTTCAATTGGCCTGCGATCAACATAAAGTCTGCAGTAATCATTGCCGCTGCCGAATGGCAATCGGGACCACTCGGGCCAAGCCTTGACGGCAGTCACCGCCCGCACTTAGGGGCGGCTCCGATATGGGTGTCCAACGTTGGTGCCCACGGTCTCGGCGATGAGGCTGGCGGGGTGGAATTCCTACTCCACGTAGACTGGAACACACCACTCAACGTCATGGTCACAATCACCGTTCTCGACGACATCGAAGATTTCCATCGACAGTAATTGTGATCGCCCTACGGATTGTCACACTGTTGGTAGACGGCCGCGGTTAGGCAATGCGCGCGCTCACTCACTGAAAAAGCCCGCCCCTTGGCAGGGCGGGCTGAGCCGGCGGGCCGGACTGGAGGTCAGGCGGCTCGCAATCGCTTTTCTTCTTCTATTCGAGATAGGTCGAAGGATCGACTTTCTTTATTCGAGATAGGTCGAAGGATCGACCGGCGCCGAATTCTTGCGGACTTCGAAATGCAGTTTCGGTGAGTCGGTGGTGCCGCTCATGCCGGACTGCGCGATTTCCTGGCCGCGCTTGACCTTCTGGCCGCGCTGGACCTCGATCGAACGGGCGTGGCCATAGACTGTGACCAAACCGTTCTCGTGGCGCACCAGCACCGTGTTGCCGAATTCCTTGAGGCCGTCGCCGGCATAGATGACGACGCCGTTCTCAGCCGCCTTGACTGGCGTTCCTTCCGGCACGGCGATGTCGACACCGTCCTTGCCGCCGCCGAAGCTGGAGATCACTCGGCCGCGCACCGGCCAGCGCATCTTGCCGATACCGGTGGCGTTCGGCGCGACCGCGTCGTCGTCCTCGGCCTGCTGGATGAGCTTCGTATCCTTCTTCGGCGGCGTGTAGGCGGCGAGCGTTTCCGAGGGCGTGGTCTTTGCCGCAGGCGGGGTGGTAGCAGTCGTTACCGGATCGACCTTTGCCGGCTTGGCGCTGGCAACTGTCGCGGTGCCGCCGGCCGGCACCTTCAATGTCTGGCCGATCTTGAGCAGACCGTCCTGCATACCGTTCGCCTGCTTCAACGCAACCACGCCAACGCCGGTCTTCCTGGCGATGGCCGACAGCGTATCACCCTGCTGGACGGTGTAGGAGCCACCGGCACCAGTCGCCTTGGGTGCGGCGTCCTTCGGCTGGCTTGCCGCGGCCGATGCATCCACCTGCGCGGCGGATTTGCCCTCCTTCAGCTTGGGCTGCTGCGGCAGCACGGCCACCATCTCCGGCGCCTTGCCCGGCAGATCGTGTTTTGTATCGTTTGCAGGCTTGGCGTCGGCAAGCTTCGGCGCCGGTTTTTTGCCCGAATAAGCATAGGCCGGGATGACGAGTTTCTGGCCGGTCTTCAGCCCATTGGTCGCGCTTAGCCCATTGACCTTCATCAGGGCGTCGGCGGGAACGCCGTAGCGCCGCGACAGGCCGGAAATGGTCTCGCCGTCCTTGACGATGATCTCGGCTGCACGCGGTTCGCCGCCCGCCGTCGCCATGCGCGGAGCATTGGGCCGTGACTCTTTGAACGGCTTTGCCACGGTTGCGGTCGCAGTCCGGTCGACCCGGGGAGCAGCTGGCGCCGAAGCGGTGCGGGCCGGACTGGCGGCGGGCGCCGACGCGGTAGCCGGCTGCGCCTGGTCAACCGGCGGCAATTGCTGCGTTGTGACCGGTTCAAGGCTTGAACGGCTTACCGACTGGGTGTGGCTGCCGTCGAGCGGCGCAGCCGAAACCGCGGCATCGCCGGGATAGGGCTGGGCGGCGTCCTGCTTGTCGATGATGGCGCGCTGGTTGTTTGTCGACGACGTGAAGACGTCGTCGACGCTGTTGAACCGCGAGACCTGGGAACTGCATCCCGCCGCGGTGCCCGCAACCATCAGGACGGCGATACCCCGCGCCAGGTTGCGTCCGTTTGCCTTCAAAATACTGAATTGCATCGCATTTACCCGCAGATACCCGGTACAGACTGACCGTGATTAAAGCGCGTTAATGTTACCGGCCGGTTAAACCTCTAGAATCAGACGCAAATTTTCTTAAAATATTTAAAGCTGCTCGGACGGGTGTGATTCACCTCAGGTAAGCCGGTGACCGACCAGACAGGTGAGTTGCGGGCATCACCTGACATCGACAGATCCTAGATGACGGCGGCTACGCTGCGCAGGATCGGCTGCAGGCGTACGAGACCGATGTCCTCGCGTTCGAAGCGGCTGCCGACCTTGGTCAGCTTGGCCAGCACCTGCTCGCCCTCCTCGGGTCCGATTGGGGCGATGACGATGCCGCCGCTCGACAATTGATCGAGCAGGAAGCGCGGCAGGCTGTCGAAGGCCGCCCATGCGACGATACGGTCGAACGGCGCTTCATTGGCCAGTCCGTTGGAGCCGTCCGCCTGGCGCACGATGACATTGCCAATGCCGAGCGCCTCGAAGCGCTGTTTGGCCTGCTCGACCAGCGTCTTGTAGCGATCGATTGTGACGACGCGCGCGGCGAGCCGCGACATCACCGCCGCCGTGTAGCCCGACCCGGTGCCGATCTCGAGCACCCGGTTGCCCGGTTCGATGGCAAGTGCCGCGATCACCGCGGCTTGCAGATCGGCGCCCTCGATCGCCTCGCCGCATTCGATCGGCAGCATGCGGTCCGACCAGGCGATCGGATGGAACTGTGCGGAAAGGAAGCCGCGCCGCGGCGTCGCCTCGAAGGCGGCGATCAGCGCCTTCGGCACCACGCCCTTGCCACGCAGGCGGAGCAGGAAAGCGGCGAAGCCTTCGCGGTCATCGACCGTCGGACCATGGTTCAGATTCATGCGAGCGCCTTGGTCAGTTGATCGCGGATTTCATGCGCTGTCAGATCGAGCTGCAGCGGCGTCACCGACACCAGCCGGTTGCGCATGGCATAGAGATCAGTGCCTTGCTTGCCCTCGACCGGCTCCCGGCCGAAGCGCAGCCAGTAATAGGGAAGCCCGCGGCCGTCGCGGCGCTCATCGACCCACAGGCTGTGGACGAGCTTGCCTTGCGAGGTGACCACCGTGCCGGCGATCTCTTCGGGGAGGCAATTCGGAAAATTGACGTTGAGCAGCACGCCATCCGGCAGCGGCATGGCGACCAGCTTTTTGAGCAGCGCCGGCGCCAGCGCCTCGGTGGTTTCGTAAGGGACCAGGCGATCCTCGCCGACATAGGAATAAGCCTGGCTGAGCGCGATCGATCGCACGCCGAGCAGCGCGCCTTCCATGGCGCCGGCAACGGTGCCCGAATAGGTGACGTCGTCGGCGATGTTGGCGCCGGAATTGACGCCGGACAGGATCAGGTCTGGTGCTGCGGGCAGGATCTTTTTCACGCCCATGATGACGCAGTCAGTCGGCGTGCCGCGCACGGCAAAGTGCTTTTCGCCGATCTTTCTCAGGCGCAGCGGCTCCGAGATCGACAGCGAATGCGCATAGCCGGACTGATCCTGCTCCGGCGCCACCACCCAGACATCGTCCGACAGCGTGCGGGCGATGCGTTCGAGCGATGCAAGGCCCTCGGCATGGATGCCGTCATCATTGGTCAGGAGGATGCGCATTATCTCGATTCGATCTTTTTCAGACCGCCCATGTAAGGCCGAAGCGCTTCAGGAATGGTTACGCTGCCATCCTCATTCTGGTAGTTCTCGATGACAGCAATAAGAGCGCGGCCGACGGCGGTGCCGGAACCGTTCAGCGTGTGGACGAAGCGGTTGCCCTTGCCATCCTTGTCCTTGTAGCGGGCATCCATGCGCCGCGCCTGGAAATCGCCACAGACCGAGCAGGACGAAATCTCGCGATAGGCGTTCTGGCCCGGCAGCCAGACCTCGATGTCATAGGTCTTGCGCGCGCCAAAGCCCATGTCGCCGGTGCACAGTGTCACGGTGCGGAACGGCAGGCCGAGCCGCTTCAGCACTTCCTCGGCGCATTCGGTCATCCGCTCGTGCTCGGCAAGCGAGGTGTCCTGGTCGGTGATCGACACCAGTTCGACCTTGTAGAACTGGTGCTGGCGCAGCATGCCACGCGTGTCATGCCCGGCCGAGCCCGCTTCCGAGCGGAAGCACGAGGTCAGCGCGGTATAGCGCAGCGGCAGTTTCTCATGCGGCGTGATGTCTTCGCGCACCAGATTGGTCAGCGGCACTTCAGCGGTGGGAATGAGGCCAAGCCTGCCGTCCCCACGCGAGGTGAAGAACAGATCCTCCTCGAACTTCGGCAGTTGCCCGGTGCCGAAAAGAGCTTCGTCGCGCACCATCAGCGGCGGCTGGATCTCCTCGTAGCCATGGTCGGTCGTATGCAGGTCCAGCATGAACTGGCCGAGCGCGCGCTCCATCCGCGCCAGTCCGCCCTTGAGCACCGTGAAGCGCGAACCGGACAGTTTCGCCGCCCGCTCAAAATCCATCATGCCGAGCGCTTCGCCGACCTCGAAATGCTCCTTCACCCAGTTCGGGCGGGCCGGCACCTTGCCGACCGTGCGCTTGACGACGTTGTCGTGCTCGTCCTTGCCGACCGGCACGTCGTCGAGCGGCACGTTGGGCAGCACCGCCAATGCGTCGTTCAGCGCCTTGTCGAGCTCGCGTTCGCGCGCCTCGCCGTTCTGGATGAAAGCCTTGATCTCGCCGACCTCGGCCTTCAGCCTTTCGGCAAGGGCGGCGTCACCCGAACGCACGGCATTGCCGATCTCCTTCGAAGCAGCGTTGCGGCGCTCCTGCCTTGTCTGAAGCTCGGTCAGATGTTCGCGCCGCGCCTCGTCCCTGGCGATCAGATCATCGACCGTGGACTGCGCCTCCGCAGCCGGCCACGAGCGCTTCTGGAGCGCCTCGACAAGGGCCTTCGGATTGTCGCGAATCCATTTGATGTCAAGCATGGTCTGATCGTCCTCAAGTAGGCTAGAGGGGGCGTAAACCGCATCCTTGACCGATGCAAGATGTGAAGATCGAGTTCCCTCGCGCCCGGCGTTGTCCCGCAGACCTGAGGTTAACGGCCTCAGGCTAGCCTAGGTCGACGACGCATCCGCCGGCTTTTCGGCCGCCGCTTCCGCAGCCTCCCGCTTCTCGCGCGCCAGACGTTCCCGTTCCTTGCTGCGCTCGATCAGCCGAGCCGACCAGATCGAAACCTCGTAGAGAAGGATCGTGGGAACGGCCAGACCGATCTGGCTTATCGGGTCAGGCGGCGTCAGAATAGCCGCGACGACGAAGGCGATGACGATTGCCCATTTGCGCTTTTCGACCAGCGCCTCGGACGACAGCATGCCCACCCTCGTCATCAGGCTGGTCACCACCGGCAACTGGAACACCAAGCCGAAGGAGAAGATCAGCGTCATGATCAGGCTGAGATACTCCGACACTTTCGGCAGCAGTGAAATCTGCACCTGGTCGTCGGTGCCGGTCTGCTGCATGGCGAGGAAGAACCACATCACCATTGGCGTGAAGAAGAAATAGACCAGCGACGCGCCCATCAGGAACAGGATCGGCGAAGCGATCAGGAACGGCAGGAAGGCGTTGCGTTCGTTCTTGTAGAGGCCGGGCGCGATGAATTTGTAGATCTGGGTGGCGATCAGCGGAAAGGCGATCACCATGCCGCCGAACATCGCCAGCTTGACCTGGGTGAAGAAGAATTCCTGCGGCGCCGTGTAGATCAGCTCGACCTTGTGCGGGTCGAGCCCTGCCCATTGCGTCGCCCATTTGAACGGGATGACCAGCAGGTTGAACAACTGCTTGGCGAAGAAGAAGCAGAACAGGAAAGCGACGAAGAACCCGCCGATCGACCACATCAGCCGCCGTCGCAACTCGATCAGATGCTCCATCAGCGGAGCCGCCGACTTATCGATCTCGTCCTTTTCCGAAATGCTCACTTGGCGGCTCCCGCCGTCTTTTTGGCAGCTGCAGCCGGCTTCTTCACCGCTGCCGGTGCAGGCTTCGGCTCGGCCTTTTTAGCCGCAGTCTTTGTCGCAGCAGGTTTTGCCGCTGGCTTCGCTGCGGCCTTGGAGGCCGGCATCGCTTTCGCTGGCGCGCCCTTCATCTTCGCCGCCGAGGCCTCTTGCGATGCGGCCGGCGTCGCCGTCGCGACAGGCGGTGTCACCGAACCATCGGTCATCGCCGGAAAGGTCGGCGCCGCCGGCGCCGCTTCCGGGGCTTTGACGCCCGGCAGCACAGTCGCGCCATTGTTCAGCACGGTATCCTGCGGGCTCGAAACAGCCGGCGCGACCGAGTCTGCGGCCGGCTTCGGCTTCATCACCGCGTCGACGCCTGAACGGACGTCGGCCGCCGCCTGCTCGAACGGGTTGAGCTGTTTCCTGATCTCGGCGGCCGGGTTGAGGCTTCTGAGTGAATCGACCGACTTCTTGACGTCGTCAAGCTCGGCCTCCTTCAGCGCATCGTTGAACTGTTTCTGGAAGTCGGCCGCCATGCCGCGCATCTTCGCCGTCGTGCGGCCGAAAGTGCGCAGCATCTTGGGCAAATCCTTGGGCCCGACGACCACGATCATGACGATCGCGATCACCAGCATCTCGGTCCAGCCGATGTCGAACATGGCGATACGTTCCGACTAAAGTTTTGGGCTCAGCTCTTGCTGGCCTTTTCCTTCGCTGCCGAAACGGTTTCGTCGGCACGGTGCTCGACGGTGCGCTTGTCCTCGGCAACCTCGTCGTCGGCAATGCCCTTCTTGAAGCTCTTGATACCCTTGGCCATGTCACCCATCAGCTCGGGAATCTTGCCGCGACCGAACACCAGCAGCACGATCACCAGCACGATCAGCCAATGCCAAATCGAAAATGAACCCATAACAATCTCTCTCGAAAGTTTTCTCTGACGATGATCTATGCGCTTTCGCGCCGGGATTCAAACACAACCGCGACAGAGTTTATAAATGAGTGGCCGAAGTCGTGCAGTTTCGGCGCCTCAGCCCGCTACCTATCGGCGCAGCCGCCAAATACCAATCGCTTTCGGCACGTCGTTTGCGGTCAATCTTCCTCGACGCGCGGCGTCAACAGGCCGAGTTCCTCAAGGTCGATGTCGGTCAGCGGATCCTCGTCGTCGGCCAGCGCATCCGGGTCGGCCGGCGGCAGCGGAATGGAAAAATTCGACGGCATTCGGCCCGAAAGCAGCCCGGCACCTTTCAATTCCTCCATGCCGGGGAGATCGCGGATCTCCTCCAACGCGAAATGGTCGAGGAAGATGTCGGTGGTGCCGTAGGTGACGGGACGGCCGGGCGTGCGGCGCCGGCCGCGCATCTTCACCCATTCGGTCTCCATCAGCGTGTCCAGCGTGCCCTTCGAGGTCTCGACGCCTCTGATGTCCTCGATCTCGGCGCGCGTCACCGGCTGGTGGTAGGCGATGATCGCCAGCACTTCGAGCGCCGCACGGGAAAGCTTCTTCTGCTGCACCGTGTCGCGACTCATCAGGAAAGCGAGATCGCCAGCGGTGCGGAACGCCCAGGCATCGCCAATGCGCACCAGATTGACGCCACGCCGCGCATAAATCTGCTGCAGTTCAGCCATCGCCGCGGCAATATTGATGCCGTCGGGCAGGCGCCCGGCAAGCTGCTTTTCGCTGACCGGCTCGGCGCTGGCGAAGACGATCGCCTCGGCCATGCGCACGGCTTCCGCCATATGCAGCCGCTCGCCAGGATTTTGGGACAAGCTCTGGACCTGGCTTTCTGCCGGCACCTCGGCGAGCACGCCGTCTTCGGTCTCGTCGTCGACCTTGAACGGAATGACCGAAGCGTTGGCGCGCTCGCTCATGATGCCACCTCAACTGCCCTGATGCCTTGCGCACGACCGCGCAGATAGAGCGGCGCGAACACCTCGTCCTGCCGCATTTCCATTTTGCCTTCGCGCACCAGCTCCAACGTCGCCGCAAACGAACTGGCAACCGCGGTACGCCGCTCGTCCGGGTCGGTCAGATATTCGACCAGGAAACTGTCCAGCGCCGTCCAATCGGCAAGCGTGCCGATCAGCCTGTTGAGGATGTCGCGCGCATCCTTGAGCGACCACACACCGCGCCTGGCGATCGTCACATTCGTGATCGCCTGCTTCTGGCGTTGCGCCGCATAGGCGGTCAGCAGATCGTAGAGCGAGGCCGAATAGGCGTTGCGTTTCTCGACGATGACCATTTCCGGCATGCCGCGGGCGAACACGTCGCGCCCGAGCCGGTTTCGATTGACCAGGCGTGCCGCCGCGTCGCGCATCGCTTCCAGCCGCTTCAACCGGAATTGCAGCACCGCCGCCAGTTCCTCGCCGCTTTCACCGTCGTCGCCGGGTTGCTTGGGGATCAAAAGCTTCGACTTGAGAAACGCCAGCCACGCCGCCATCACCAAATAGTCGGCGGCAAGCTCCAGCCTGAGCGCCCTCACCTTCTCGACAAAGGCCAGATACTGCTCGGCAAGCGCCAGGATCGAGATGCGCGACAAATCGACCTTCTGGTTGCGGGCAAGATGCAGCAGAAGATCGAGCGGGCCCTCGAAACCGTCGACATCGACGACCAGCGCGGGATCGCCGGTCAGCCGCGAATCGTCGTTCTCGGCCCAAAGACGGTCCATCGGTGCGGCCCTGCCGGCCTTGCTGTCCAACGTTTCCGCCAATTCCTGTCGCGTCCTTTGCTTCTATCTGCTTGTTTGACCGTGATCTGTTCCGAAAAACCGGCTCCCACTTTTCGGCATCATGGTCTAGGCAACCGCATCGAAATAGGTGGCGAATTCGGCGCGTATCTCGGCTTCATCAGCCCGATCGCGGTTCTTGATATAGGTCAGTGCCCGTTGCGCGCGTTGCAGCGACATGCCTTCAAGCCCCGTTGTGCGCGACGCAATGCCAACCATCTCCTCGAAGACGCCGTTGCAGTGAAGGACCAGATCGCAGCCCGCCGCAAGGATCGCCGCCGCCTTTGTCGGGAAATCCCCAGAAAGTGCCTTCATCGAGGTGTCGTCGCTCATCAGCAGCCCGTCGAAACCGATCTCGCCGCGGATGATCTCATCGATGACCTTGCCGGAGGTCGTGGCCGGGTTCTTCGGGTCGATCGCGCTGTAAACGACATGCGCCGTCATCGCCATCGGCAAATGATTGAGTTCCCTGAACGGGGCGAAATCATGCCGCTGCAGGTCGCTCATCGAGGCATCGACGGTCGGTAGTTCGAAGTGCGTGTCGGCGAATGCCCGTCCATGCCCGGGAATGTGCTTCATCACCGGCAGCACGCCGCCCGACATCAGGCCCTCCGCCGCGGCGCGGCCCAGTTCGATGACGGCGCGGGGCTCCTTGCCATAGGCGCGTGCGCCGATGACGTCGCTGGCGCCCTCGATCGGCACGTCGAGCACCGGCAGGCAATCAGCCGTGATGCCGTAGCGCAGCAGGTCGAAAGCATGCAGCCGCGCCATCAGCCATGCTGCGCGGTTGCCGGCATCGTGGTCGTTGCGCCACAAGGCGCCGAGCGCCCCACCGGCCGGATAATTCGGTGCCAGCGGCGGCCGCAGGCGCTGCACACGGCCGCCTTCCTGGTCGATGAACACCGGGGCGTCCGGGCGCTCGACACAATCGCGCATCGCGGCGACCAGGTCGCGGATCTGTTCGGCCTCGCCGATGTTGCGCGCAAACAGGATGAATCCCCACGGACATTCGCTGCGGTAAAAATTGATTTCGTCGCGTGTAAGCGATTTCCCGGCGCAGCCAAGGATCATGGATTTTGATTCGGTCATGGGCGGGAGTTTAGAGCTTCACGCAGACAAAGGGAATCGCATCGAGCCACATCGGTTCAGCCGGAATCCCGACAAAGAACTCCGTTCCACATGGAAACCGGCGCGGTCTGTGACCGCGCCGGTTGTTTTGGCCCAAGGGCGGGCGATTTGAAGATGGTTAGCGCGACACGAAACAGTTCCCGCCGGCCGCCTTGTAGTTGGTGCACAGGTTGATCGCATCGTTACGCGATTTCGCCGGGACGCGCACGCGATAGAACGTTCCCTTGCCGGCGATCTCGGCCTTGACGATGTTGGCCGTTTGGCCGGAGAGCACGCTGCCATAGCGACGCTGCAGATCCTGATAGGTCGACTGGGCGCTTTCGACGGTCGGCTGTGAGGCGATCTGCATCGACCATGAGCCACCGCCGGTCGAGGCCGCCGCCGGACTGATCGACGCAACCTGGTCGGGCTTGACCTCGCCGACGACGTCCACCGGCTGGTCGGACGGACGCTGCGGCGCCACCGGAACCGTGGCCGGCGTGTTGAAAGGCTGGGTGGTTTGGGCTTCAGCTTCAGCCGCCGGCGTGGCGGCCAGATTGACTGTTTCCGGCTTGACTGTTTCCGGCTTGGCGGCTTCCGGCGCGGCGGTTTCGGCCCGGTCGCCGGCCATTGGGTCGGCCACCGGGTCGCCGCCCAACAGGTCGCCACTTGCCTGGTCGGCAACAGACGGTACGGTGCCGGTCTGCGCCGTGGCGTCGGCCTGACCCGCAGGGGCCACAAGCTGCGGCGTCGGATCGACAGGCTCGACGGCAGCCACCTGCGATGCCGCAGGCGCTGGATCCTCGCGCGCAACCAGTGAACCATCTGATTTGACCACCATGGTTCTCACCTTGCGTGGCGCAACGGCGACGACATCCGGCTCGATGCCCTGCCCGGCCTCTTGCAGAACCTGGGCGATACGATCCTCGGACTTGGGTGCCGGCGCGGCGGCGACGTCGGCATTCCCGGCCGCTTGCGTGCCGCCGGCCGCTTGCGTGCCGCCGGCCGCTTGCGTGTCGCCGGCCGCATCGGCGGCTTCAGCCGTGTCGATGTCGTTGGCCGAAAGATCGACCACACGGCTCTGCGGCGGTTCCTTGGCGGCCACGTCCACCGGCTCTTCGGTGTTGGTGACCAGTTTTTCCTGGACCGGTTCGGCAGGCCTGGCGCCCCCCTTGGCCACGGCGTCGTAAACCTTGTTGTCCTGGTTCGGCACGACGGTGCCGCCCGGGTTTTCCGGCCTGACCTTGATCGGCGCGTTGTCTGCCTTGACGATGACCGGCGCATCGGAGCCGCCGTTGCCGCCGAAAGACAGCGCGAAAGCGCCGAGACCGCCGGCGAGCGCCACGGCGCCGACGATTGCGGCGACCAGCAGGCCGCGGCTCCGGGGCCTCGCGGCATTCTGCTCGGCCAGGCTTGGAACCGACATGGCCTCATCCAGTTCGGGGTCGTAGTCGAAGTCGTCCAGGGCAAAGTCGTTGGCTTGCGCTTGCGAAACCGGTCGGCCGCTGGGCAAGTCGCCCAGATCGAAGCCGTTGGCAGCATCGGCGTAAGACGCACTGACGGGCGCTGCTACCGGTCTCGCCGCATAGGTCCGTGTTTCAACGCGGTCGGGCTCATAGCCTGACTGGAACCCGGTCGCTGACTGGAACCCTGCCCCCGGCTGGGGTCCGGCCTCCGGCTTGAATCCGGCGCCCGGCTTGAATCCAGCATTGTAGGATTCGTCGTCATACGCCGCGCTGCGCGCCGGGGCGGCAGCGACGTCCACGGCATTCATTTCCGAGAGAAGGCTGGCGAACTCGGTATCGAGATCGTCATAGGCAGGCTGCGGCTCGTCTTCATTGAAGTCGAGTTCCGGTATATCGAGGTCGTCCGCCAGCGCTACGACGCGCTCGGGCACATCGACCGTCTCGACATCGGGCATCTCGTCATAGGCAGAGGGTTGTTCGCTTTGCGCTGGCGCAGGTGCCGCATCGGCGGCATCGCCTTCGGACGTCTCATCCTGATAGGCCGGCTCTTCCTGATAGGAGGGTGCCGCAGGCATTGGCGGCATCGTTGTTTCTGTGGCCGCCGAAGCCGTCGGCTGGGCTGCAAAGGCAGGCTGCGGCTGTGCGACCGGCGTTACGCGGCTCCACGAACGGGCCGGCGCAGGCGCGACGGAGGGTGCGGCCATCCAGCTGAGCGAATCATTCCGATCCTGCTGTGGAGCGGCGGCCGCGACGTCGTCGCCGTCGCCATGATCCAGACCGATGTCCTTGGCGAAGGCGGCGTGCAATGCATCGTCGTCGAAATCGATATCAGCCGGTCCGGCAGCAGCTTCAGCGCCGAAATCATGGCCCTCGAGCCCGTCGAGGAGAACGGTGTCGAGATCGGCGTCGGCGGCCTGGATCGCGTCATCATTCGGCTGCTCCGAAAGGTCTTGCTCGTCAAGGCTCCAGACCAGTTCGTCGGTGGGATCCGCTGGTTTGTCGGCGGCTTCTCCAGCCGCGGCTACAGGTTGCTGAACCGTGGCGGATTGATTGGCCGCGGACGCTGCCACGGGAGCAGCCCGTGTGCGCATGGTGCCCAACAGCGCGTTCAATTCGTCTTCGAGGCTCCGCTCCTCAGCGACGGAGGCTGGCGCTGGCGCTGCCGGCTGGGCCACGGCGGCTGGCGCCGTCGGTCGGGCTGCAACGCCGGAGGCCTGCGTAGCCGGCTCCTCGGCTTCCTCGGCAAGCGCGTCGTCGAAGCTCAATTCAAAATCGTCGTCGAACGCATGTTCCGGGGTCGCCGCGGAAGGCTCGTCGCCCTTGGCGGCGATAGCCTCCGGTTCGTCAATTTCTGGCTCGTCGATTTCGACCGGCTCAGCCGCGCGAATGTCGAAATCCATGTCGACGTCATCCATGGCGTCGTCGGCCATGGTGTCGTGGTCGGCAAAGTCATCGTTGGACTCATCCGAAACGGCCCAAACCGGCGCAGCAAGAGCTTCAACAGCGGCCTCCACCGGCACGTGCTCGTCGAGCGTCAGTTCGTCTTCGAGCGAGCTTGCGACGGCGTTGTCGAATTCATCGTCGAACGCGGGTTCGGCGGCCGACGCGGCGCTGTCGGCGGCGGTATTCTGTCCGGCCTCGTCCGCGGTATCGTCGTCCAGCCGGAAATCCTGCTCGAGCGACGCGGCAAGCTCGTCGTTCCCAAGCTCGTCATTCACCGGTAAATCGTCTTCGAATGGCGACACGTCTTCGAGCGAACTGGCGAGCGCATCGTCGAAATCGTCGTCGAAAGCAGCTTCAACAGCCGGCGTAGATGCTCCGGCAACGCCAAGGCGCACACCATCGGCAGCAACGGCATCGGCGGTTTCGTCCGCCGCATCGTCGTCGAGCAGGAGATCCTGCTCGAGCGACGCGACAAGGTCGTCGTCCCCAAGCCTGTTGTCCCCAACCCTGTTGTCCCCAAGCCTGTTGTCCATCGAGTCAGTGGCAGCCGCGTCGAAAGCCGGCTCGCGAAGCTCGGTTGCGTCGTCATTGTCGTCGGCGCCGAATTCGCCCATCAACTCCTTCTCGAGGTCGATGTCGAAGTTGCCCTCGTCCGCCGGCTGACTTGCTGCAGCCGGCTTCGGCTGGGCCTGCGGCTTGACCGGCTGGCGCGGGTCGAACCCCATGATCCTGGTCAGTTCCGCGAACGGATCATCGTTGGCGATATCGTTTTGGGCGGCTGCTCTCAGCTGGGTTTTGTCTGCCATTATTGTTCCCGAACTCGCACTCATTCGGACGCCGTGGACGTCGCGCAGGGTTGGCCCTTACCAGCGCAATGTGGGCAAAAGGTGACAGGTTTTTTAGTCAAACCTAACGCATTTCGGTAGGCGCATCGGCTCCGATCAGCGTCAGGCCGGACGTCAAAACGTCCGAAACTGCCTGCACCAGCCCTAGTCTGGCATGCGTCAATTGTCGGTCGTTAACCTTAACAAAACGTAAGTCGGGATTCTCGGTGCCGCGGTTCCAATGTCCGTGGAAGCTGGAGGCGAGATCGTAGAGGTAGAATGCCAGCCGGTGTGGCTCGAGCGCAAGCGCCGCGGATTCGATCAGCCGCGGATATTCCGCAAGCTTCCTGATCAGGCCTATCTCGCCTTCGTCGGTCAGCGAAGCGGTGGCGGCGGCAAGCCGATTGCGGTCGAAATTGGCCTCGCCCAACTGTTCGCTCGCTTGCCGGAACACCGAATGGCAGCGCGCCGAAGCATACTGCACGTAGAAAACCGGATTGTCCTTCGACTGCTCGGTCACCTTGGCGAAGTCGAAATCGAGCGGCGCATCGTTCTTGCGGTAGAGCATCATGAAGCGGATCGGGTCGCGACCGACCTCCTCCACCACTTCGCGCAGCGTTACGAAATCGCCCGACCGCTTGGACATGCGCACCGGCTCGCCCTCGCGAAAAAGTTTCACCAACTGGCAAAGCAGCACGGTAAGCTTCACCTCGTCGCCGGAAATCGCCCGGGCGAGCGCTTCCAGGCGCTTCACATAGCCGCCATGATCGGCGCCAAGCACATAGATCAGCTCGACGAAACCGCGATCGACCTTGTCTTTCAAATAGGCGACATCAGCGGCAAAATAGGTGAAGGTGCCGTCCGACTTGACCAGCGCCCGGTCCATGTCGTCGCCGACCGCCGTCGAGCGGAACAGCGTCTGCTCGCGATCCTCCCAGTCGTCCGGTTTCTCGCCCTTGGGCGGCGGCAGCTTGCCCTTGTAGATATGGCCCTTGAGGGTCAGGTCGTTGATCGCCGAGCGGATTTTCCGGGCGTTGTCGGCGTGCAGGGTGCGCTCCGAGAAAAAGACGTCGTGATGCACATTGAGCAGCGCCAGATCCCCACGGATCATCGCCATCATCGCATCGATCGTCTTGTCCTTGACAAGGGCAAGCGCTTCTTCGTCCGGCATCTCCAGCAGGGAACGGCCAAATTCGCTCGCCAGAGCCTGACCGACCGGCACGAGATAGTCGCCGGGATAGAGCCCGGGCGGAATCTCGCCGATGTCTTCGCCCAGCGCCTCGCGGTAACGCAGCATGGCAGAGCGGCCGAGCACGTCGATCTGCGAACCGGCGTCGTTGATGACATATTCCTTGGTCACGTCATAACCGGCGAAAGCCATCAGATTGGCGAGCGCATCACCCACCACGGCGCCGCGGCAATGGCCGACATGCATCGGTCCGGTCGGATTGGCCGAGACATATTCGACATTGGCCTTCTTGCCGCCGCCGACGGTCGAGCGGCCGTAATTGCGGCCTTCGCCGAGCAGCCCAGTCAGGTGCACCTGCCAGAACGCGTCCTTGAGCCTGAGATTGACGAAGCCCGGACCGGCAACGTCTGCAGCGGCGATGTCGGTGTCGGCGCGCAGCGCTTGCGCCAGCCTTTCAGCCAGTGCGCGCGGCGGCTGGCCGGTCGGCTTGGCCAGCACCATTGCCGCATTGGTCGCGAGGTCGCCATGGCTGGCGTCGCGCGGCGGCTCGACAGCGATGCGCGACAGGTCCAGCGAACCGCCGTCTTTGTCTTTCAAATCAAGCGCTTCAACGGCCTTTATAATTCGCGCGTTGAAATCGGCGAAGATGTTCATTGGTGTTGCTCTGGCTCTGGCGGCTTTGCGGGAATCCGGTCCATTGGCCGGCAAAATCGAGCCACCGCCTAGCTTAATTCAGGCGTATGGTCAAACAAGCGGCGGTGTTCTTTCAAAGCGTAGGTATCCGTCATGCCCGCCAGGAAATCGGCGACGCTGCGCGCCTTGATGCGATCGTCAGCCCGGTCGAGCCCTTCGCGCCAGCCATCGGGCATGGCGCGCGGATCGGCGAAATAGACCTCGAACAGGTCGTTGACGATCTGCTCGGCCTCGTTGCGCACGCGCATGACTTCTTTGTGCCGATAGAGATGCTTGTAGAGAAACGCCTTCAATTCCTTTTCGAACGCGGCCATTTCGGCTGAAAAGGTCACCATCGTCTGGCCTGCCGCCCTCACCGCGTCGGCGCTGTCCGGCTTGATGCGGGCCAGATTGGCGGTGGTGGAAACGATGACGTCCTCGACCATCATCGTGATCTGCCGGCGCATCAGTTCGTGCCCTGTCCTCACATCGTCCAGCGCCGGATAGCGCTGACGGACGCCGTCGAGGATCGAGCCGGGCAGCGAGACCTTTTCCAGCATGTCGAGCTTCAGAAGGCCCGACCTCAGGCCGTCGTCGATGTCATGGCTGTTGTAAGCGATATCGTCGGCGATCGCCGCGCACTGCGCCTCGATGCCGGCGAAGCGGTCGAGTTCGAGGTCGTGCAGCTCCGAATAGTCGCGGATCGCTTGCGGCACCGGCCCCTTCAGCCCGTTTCCGCTGGCGTCGGTCAGCGGGCCGTTGTGCTTGACCAGCCCCTCCAGCGTCTCCCAGGTGAGGTTCAGCCCGTCGAACTCAGCATAGCGGCTCTCCAGCCGCGTCACCACGCGCAGCGACTGTGCATTGTGATCGAAGCCGCCCCAGGCCGCCATCTTCTCGTTCAGCGCGTCCTCGCCGGTATGGCCGAAGGGCGTGTGGCCGAAATCGTGCACCAGAGCCACCGCCTCTGCCAGGTCCTCGTCGCCGCGCAGCGCCCGCGCCAGGGCGCGCGCGATCTGCGCCACCTCGATCGAATGCGTCAGCCGGGTGCGGTAATGGTCGCCCTCATGCGCGACGAACACTTGCGTCTTGTGCTTCAGCCGGCGGAATGCCGTCGAATGAATGATGCGGTCGCGATCGCGCTGGAACGGCGTGCGGGTCGGGCTTTCCACCTCGTCGAACAGCCGCCCGCGCGACTTTGCCGGATCGCAGGCATAGGCCGCGCGCGGCCGATAACCAAATCCGATGTCGCCCAAGTCGTTGGTCATCGCCCCAGCTCAATTGTCATCGCCGATACCGCAGTTGACTTGCCCCTTCGCGCTTCATACCTATCATGTGAAACCGAAAGCAAGGTGACGCCCATGGGCGCTGATGCCAAGACCGCCATGAAAGTCGAGATGACCGACGCCGCCGCCAGGCGGATCGCCAAGATTGTATCTGGCGAAACCGGCAAGACGGCGCTGCGCGTTTCGGTCGAGGGCGGCGGCTGTTCCGGCTTTTCCTACAAGTTCGATCTGGTCGACACCCGCAACGATGATGACGTCGCCATCGAGAAGGACGGCGCCACCGTGCTGATCGACGACCTCTCGCTGGTCTATATGGGTGGCTCGGTGATCGATTTCGTCGACGATCTGATGGGCCAGTCGTTCCAGATCAGGAACCCGAATGCGGTCGCCTCGTGCGGCTGCGGCACCAGCTTCAGTATCTAGAGAATGCCTACCATTAGCGCGGTCCGTCAGGTCGCGCTTTCAGCCGGGCGCGATCTCGATGCAACGCTGGCGTTCTGGCAAGACGTGCTTGGCATGACCGTGCACGTGCGCTTCGATCCGCCCGGCATCGCCTTCATCATGGCCGGCGACGTGCGGCTGCTGTTCACCGATGGGCTGCCGGCCGGCACCGTCTATCTCGACATTTCGGGCCTTGACGATTTCCACGCCTCGGCAAAGGCCGGCGGTGTCCCCTTCACCGCGCCGCCGATGCTCGTCCACCGCGATTCCGAGGGCCTGTTCGGGCCGGCGGGGGAAAGCGAATGGATGGCCTTCCTAAAGGATCCGGCAGGCAATACGATCGGCCTCGTCGAACGCCGTCCGCCGGAACAGCAATGAGGCCGTCATGAAAATCGTCACCTGGAACATCAACGGCGTCCGGGCCCGCCTCGGCAATTTGACCCATTGGCTGACGGAAAGCGCGCCTGACATCGCCTGCCTGCAGGAGATCAAGACGGCCGACGAGCAGTTTCCACGGGCCGAGATCGAGGCGCTCGGCTATAATGTCGAAATCTATGGCCAAAAGGGTTTTAACGGCGTCGCCATCCTGTCGAAGCTGCGCTTCGACGAGGTTATCAGAGGCCTGCCGGGCGACGATACGGACGAGCAGGCGCGTTTCATCGAGGGCGTGTTCTCGACCGACAAGGGCGCGTTGCGCGTTGCCTCGCTGTATTTGCCGAACGGCAACCCGATCGATGACGAGAAGAAGTTCTCCTACAAGCTGTCCTGGATGGCGCGGCTCGAGCGCTGGGCCGAGGAAAGGCTGTCACTCGAAGAGGCGCTGGTGCTGGCCGGCGACTACAATGTCATCCCCGAATACATTGATGCGAAATTCCCGGAGAACTGGCTCGGCGATGCGCTGTTCCAACCGCAAACCAGGCAGGCGTTCCGCCGGCTGAAGAATCTCGGCTTCACCGAAGCTGTGCGCGCGGTCAGCGATTCGCCGGACATTTTTACGTTCTGGGACTATCAGGCCGGCGCCTGGCAGAAGAACAACGGCATCCGCATCGATCACGTGCTGCTCTCGCCCGAGGCCGCCAATCGCTTTTCCTCGGCCTCGATCGAAAAGCACGTGCGCGCCTGGGAAAAACCCTCGGATCACGTGCCGGTGGCCATCGAACTGGGTTTTGCGCCAATATGATCATTTTGGGCCCGAACTGCCGGACTCCCGGTTGATAGACCGTCATATCGCCACAATCGGGGTTTCCGCTGCAATCCGGGTTCGGCCGGGGTTCAGGATGACGAACAGGTTTGCGATTTGCCCATGTGCCGCCGCGCTCGCCCTCGCGGCGACATCGGCGTTTGCCGATCCTGCATGCCTGGCCAATGGAACATCATTCCAGATCGGCCAGGTCGCCTGCCTGACGCTTTCCGGCCGGAGCCATCTCGCCCGCTGCGACATGGTGCTCAACAACACGTCGTGGAAAAGGATCCGGGAAGATTGTCCTAAAACCACGCGGGCGCCGCCGGCCACGCCGATTTCAACGCCGGAGTCCGGTCCCGTTCCGACGAAACCGACCGAGAATTGATCTCGACCTTTTCGAGATCCCCTTCCTGACTATTGGGTCTTTCCTGGCTGTTGGCTTCGCAACTACTGGTTGCCGCCACCCTTGGTAAGGATGTCGTCGGCCAGTGAAATCGCAGTGCGGCGGTCGGCCTCGCCCGCGGCGGCGAACGCCTCTTCCTGCATGCCGCGTATCCATGGCTGGTCGGAAGGCGCGGCCCGTTCAAGCGCCGCGGTCATCATCGCCAGCCCCCGAACGATCTTGCCGCTCTGGAAGAGCAGATGGCCGAGCGTCGCCTGCGCGCCGGCATGGCCCTTTTCCGCAGCGAGTTGGAACCAGCGTCCGGCCTGCTTGATGCTCGCCTTGACGCCGCCCTTGCCATTCAGGAAGATCTGGCCCATCTCGAACTGGGCATTCGGGTTGCGGTAGTTGGCGGCGGCGCGCATGTAGTACTCCTGGGCCGCCACCTCGTCCTCTTTGATCGGGCTGCCGGGGATGCCCGTCCTCAGATAGTCGCCGAGCGCCACGAGCGCATCCGAGACATAGCTCTCCTCCGGCGAACCGGGCTCGACGTCCTGATCGACGATCTCGCTGAAGAACTTGAATGCCGCGTAATCGTCGCGCTCCACTCCGTCACCCTCGGCATACATGCGCGCAAGCTTCCAGGTGGCGCCGATCTGGCCGTTTTCGGCCGCGTATTTATAAGCCTCCGCAGCCTGCTCCTTGCGGCCGTTCTTGTAGGCGGAGAAGCCGAACTGGAACACCGCCCACGGGCTCGACTTCGGCTTCACGCCGGTCTTGTCGTCGAACACCTTGTCGTCGAAGGCCATGGCCTGGCCCGCGGCGCCCAAGGTCGCGCCGAAAGTGGCGATCGCGACCAGTGCCGAAAAGACAGACAGCCTCAGCAACTCAGATATCCGCATAACAATGTGTTTCTCTCGCACCACCGGGATGGGTGACCGCCCCGTCGCGGGCAGGCCCTACCGTTTGTGCATATTTCCAGATCGCGCCCGACTGATAGTCGGTCGCGCGCGCCTTCCATGCCTTTGCCCTGGTCGCCAGTTCGGTGTCGGACAGCGCCACCTCGATGGTGCCGTTCACCGCGTCGATCGAGATCAAGTCGCCATCCCTGAGCAGCCCGATCGGGCCACCCACGGCGGCTTCCGGCCCGACATGGCCGATGCAGAAGCCGCGTGTCGCGCCCGAAAAACGCCCGTCGGTGATGAGAGCCACCTTGCCGCCCATGCCCTGACCATAGAGAGCCGCCGTCGTCGATAGCATTTCGCGCATGCCCGGACCGCCGCGCGGTCCCTCGTAGCGGATCACGAGGACCTCGCCTTCGCTGTAGCTGCGATCCGTAACCGCCTGGAAACATTCCTCTTCCGAATCGAAACAGCGTGCCGGACCAGAGAACTTAAGCTCCGACATGCCCGCGACCTTCACGATCGCGCCTTCGGGGGCAAGGTTTCCCTTCAAGCCCACGACGCCACCCGTTCGGGTGATTGGTCGGTTGGCGGGACGGACCACATCCTGGCTATCATTCCAGGCAACGTGCTCCATATTTTCGGCTAAAGTGCGGCCGGTCACGGTCAGGCAGTCGCCATGCAGATAGCCGTGGTCGAGCAACGTCTTCATCAACAGCGGAATGCCGCCGGCCTCGAACATGTCCTTGGCGACATATTTGCCACCCGGCTTCAGGTCGGCGATATAAGGCGTCTTCTCGAAGATACTGGCGACGTCGAAGAGGTCGAACTTTATCCCCGCCTCATGCGCGATCGCCGGCAAATGCAGCGCCGCGTTGGTCGAGCCGCCGGTGGCCGAGACCACGGTCGCCGCATTCTCCAGCGCCTCCAGAGTGACGATGTCGCGCGGGCGGATATTCTTTGCGATCAGCTCCATGATCTTTTCGCCGGAGGCGAAATTGAAGCGGTCGCGCATCTCATAGGGCGCCGGCGCCCCGCAGGAATAGGGCAGCGCCAGCCCGATGGCCTCGGCGACGGTGGCCATGGTGTTGGCGGTGAACTGGGCGCCGCAGGAGCCGGCCGACGGACAAGCGGCTTGCTCGATTTCGAGGAGTTCGGCGTCGCCGATCGCGCCGACCGAGTGCTGGCCGACGGCCTCGAACACATCCTGCACGGTGATCTGCCGGCCCTTGTAGGAACCGGGCAGGATCGAGCCGCCATAGATGAAGATCGACGGCACGTTGAGCCGCACCATGGCCATCATCATGCCGGGCAGCGACTTGTCGCAACCGGCAAGGCCGACCAGCGCATCGTAGCAATGGCCGCGCATGGTGAGTTCGACCGAATCTGCGATAACCTCGCGCGACACCAGTGACGATTTCATGCCCTGGTGGCCCATGGCGATGCCATCCGTGACGGTGATGGTGCAGAATTCGCGCGGCGTCCCATTAGCCGCGGCGACGCCCTTCTTGACCACCTGCGCCTGGCGCATCAGCGAGATGTTGCAGGGTGCCGCCTCGTTCCAGCAGCTCGCGACGCCGACCAGTGGCTGCGCGATCTCGGCCGCCGACAAGCCCATCGCATAGAGATAGGAGCGGTGCGGCGCACGCGCCGGACCGACGGTCACATAGCGGCTGGGCAGCTTGGCCTTGGAGATGACTCTGGCGTTCATACTCTTCCTTGCCGCAGGCGATGCGACCTGCCCCACCGCCGAGCCTTTTGGCACGCGTCCCGGGACAATTCGAGGTGCGGACAAATTCGAGGTGCGCCGGGTTTATGGCGGGAAGTAGGCAATGTCGGCGGGCGCGGCTGTGGCGCGAGGGTTGTTCAGAAACTGTTGCCAAAACATCACGATCGCGTGAGGCAGAGGGATGCGGCGTCGTTGCAATGCCGCTTGGTCGCCGGCAGGCCCCTCAAGCAGAAAGGCCGGGCATCGCCCGGCATTTTTGATATTGAAAACAAATGTTTAGAACTTGACCTTAACCGAAGCTGAGCCGGCAAGGAGCAGATCGTCGTCATATGTGTAGGTGACGGCATTTGCGGTGTCGCCAACGCCGGTGAAGGTCGACGATCCACTGGTCAGGACACCGATCGAGCCACCAAGTCTGACCTCGATCTTGTCGTTCGGCGAATAGGAGATGCCGCTGGCCACCGACCAGGTGTCCGACTGATAGCCGGAGGTCGTCGAGGTTCCACGATCCCAGGTCAGCGAAACCGCGGCCGACAATTGGTCGGTGAACTTGTGAGCTATGCCGCCCGAAACCGTCCAGCCGTCGCGATAGAGCAGGTCGAAAGAGACGTTCGAGGGTGTACCGAAAACCGGGTTAATCACGCCGTTAATTGGAATAATGCCAAGTTTGCTCCATTCCTGCCAGCGAACCGAGCCAAAAGCCAACCAGCCAGGAGCTATACCGCTCTGCAGCTTGAATTCCACGGCCTGGGGTATCTCGGCCGAGGCGGAGACAGGGAACACTCCGGTAACATTTCCTCCCGGCCCACCTGCAAATCCGGTCGAGTCGACTGTTCCCGACAGTCCGTCGTATTTGTAGCTCGAAGAGTACATCAGGCTTGCGCGCAAGGCGATCTCGGGAATTTCATAAGCGGCGCCCACGCGCCAACCCCACGCCTCGTCGGAAAGCTGGAACTTGCCGAGGCCGGTATTGCCGAAGGCCAGCAGCGTCTGGCGCGACAGAAACGCATCGACCTCCTGGTAGGAGACGCCGCCGATGAACCGGATGGCGCCCTTGCCGACATTTATCTTGTAGGAGCAGGTAAGGCCGAAATCATTTGTTTTGACGTAGTATTTGACCGCCGTTGGCGAATAGGCGTTGTTCATTCCGAAGTCTGCCTCCGCGCCATACGGTTTCGTATAGGTCGCAAGGCAATCCACTGGTTCAAAGATGTTGGCCTTGAAGCCGATGCGTGGCACAACATAGTCGCCATCAACGTCCACTGACGGGGACGACAACGCAACCGGGGCAGGCGGGGAATCCAGGCGCCGCACATTCTTCAGTTTGCGCTGTGGCGAAACATAGGTGACGCCGGCGTCGAACGAATATGGCGCGGCATCGAACAACTGATCGATGTTGACACCGCCCCGGTCGAATCCGCCAGCGCTGGCAACGCCCGACATCAATAGCGAAAAGCACCCCGCCCCCAGCAGCGCTTTCAGACGCAAATTGTTCATGAATCTCCTCCCCTAGTACGAATGGACTAGCTAGACCCAATTCAGGTTAACGGCGCAACAACGAATTCTCGATGCGTACATGTACGCCTCCGCCGACCGCATTTCAGACAAAGTGACAGCTTCCACAGCAAAGCCGGAAAACGCTCGTTTGGCTGCAAATCGCCAAAAAATTCCGAAAATTTGCCTGAAACGGCGCCAAAACGAGCCGTTTTACGACGACAAGGCCGCATTGTTACATTATGGCAACAATGGGGCTAAAACATTCCGTTTACGTCAAGATTTACGCTGCGGAATGCCTATTTTTCGTGCAGGAAGCCGCCCGAGAAGCGAGTTCGCAGGACTTGGCGAATCCTGAGCATCAGGCGCCCAAGAAGCGGAAGCCGGTTCGGCAAATCCGCTCCCCAGTCAATTCGATTCTCAAATACCACAGATGGCTCAACCGGCTTCGCGCACGCGTGTCAGCGCCACCGAAAGCTTCTCTTGCGCCTCGCGATATTCGGCGAGTTTTTCGCGCTCGGCTTCGACGACATCTTCCGGCGCGTTGGCGACGAATTTGTCGTTGGACAGCTTCTTGTGCAGGCGGGCGATCTCTTCGGTCACCTTGACCAGTTCCTTTTGCAGCCGCGCCGCCTCGGCGGCAAGGTCGATCAGGCTGCCGAGCGGCAGGCAGATGGTGGCCTCGTTGAGCACGATCTGGGCGGAACCCTTGGGTGCCGTATCGACAAGCGAGATGTCGCCGACCCGCGCCAGTCGCTTGATGGCCGATGCCTGACGCTCAAGCCTTTCGTGGGTTGCGGTATTGGCGCCGATCACCATCAGCGGCGCGATCGCCGCCGGCGGCACGTTCATTTCCGAACGCACGGAACGGATGCCTGAGACCAGGTCGATCAGCCAGTTGATGTCGGCTGCCGCTGCCTCGTCCTCGAAGTCGGGCGACGGCCACGCGGCATGGCAAAGCAGCGACGGCCGTTCCTTGCCCTCACCTGCTGTCTCAGCCCACAGCTCTTCGGTCATGAACGGCATCATCGGATGCAGCAGCTTGTAGATCTCGTCGAGCACGAAGGCGACGCAAGCCCGGCTCTCGGCCTTGGCAGCCTCGTCCGCACCCATGAAGACCGGCTTCAACAGTTCCAGGTACCAGTCGCAGAACAGGTTCCAGACGAAGCGGTAGGCCACGCCCGCCGCCTCGTTGAACCGGTATGAGGTGATGCCGTCGGTGATTTCGCGTGCCGCGCGTGTCAGTTCGGTCAGGATCCAGCGGTTGACCGCCAGCTTGGCGTCGTTGAGCCAGAAATCGTCGTTTCTCGCGACGTCGTTCATCTCGGCAAAACGCGTCGCGTTCCACAGCTTGGTACCAAAATTGCGGTAGCCGGCGATGCGGGCCGGATCGAGCTTCACGTCGCGTCCTTGGGCCGCCATCACCGTCAGCGTGAAACGCAGTGCGTCGGCGCCATATTCGTCGATGAGATCGAGCGGGTCGATGACGTTGCCTTTCGACTTCGACATCTTCTGCCCGTTCTTGTCGCGCACCAGCGCATGGACATAGACTGTGTGGAACGGCTCCTCCCCCATGAAATGCAGGCCCATCATCATCATGCGAGCGACCCAGAAGAAGATGATGTCGAAGCCGGTTACCAGCACGTCGGTCTGGTAGTAGGTCTTCAGCTCCGGCGTCTGGTCCGGCCAGCCGAGCGTCGAGAACGGCCACAGCGCCGACGAAAACCATGTGTCGAGCACATCCTCGTCGCGGATCAGGATCTCGCCCGGCTTGAAATTCTCGAGTTTGTCCTCGACCCAGGCTTTCCACGGCCCTTCCAGCGCCAGATAATATTCGATTGCGGCGGCGAGCGCCTCCTCCTCGGTCTTCTCGACGAAGATGCGGCCGTCCGGCCCGTACCAGGCCGGGATCTGGTGTCCCCACCAGAGCTGGCGCGAAATGCACCAAGGCTGGATGTTCTCCATCCAGTCGAAATAAGTCTTCTCCCAGTTTTTCGGCACGAACCTGGTGCGGCCCTCGCGCACAGAGGCAATCGCCGGCTTGGCGAGCTCCGCCGCGTTCGCATACCATTGTTCGGTCAGGAACGGTTCGATCGGCACACCGCCGCGATCGCCATGCGGCACGGCGTGGCGATGCGGCTCGACCTTTTCGAGGAAGCCGCCTGCCTCCATCAGCTCGACGATCTTCTTGCGCGCGACGAAACGATCGAGGCCGTTGAGCTCATCCCAGACGGCCTGGCGCTCGGGCGTTACCTCCAGCCCGGCGAGAAAGTCGTCATTGTCGGTGAGGGCGACCGCCGCCTCGACGGTGAGGATATTGATGGCAGGCAGCTTGTGGCGCCTGCCGACCTCGAAGTCGTTGAAGTCGTGCGCCGGCGTGATCTTGACCGCGCCGCTGCCTTTCTCCGGATCGGAATATTGGTCCGCCACCACCGGGATCTTGCGGCCGACGATCGGCAGGACGAGGTTCTTGCCGACCAGATGCCGAAAACGCTCGTCGTCAGGATGCACCGCCACAGCCGTATCGCCCAGCATCGTCTCGGGCCGCGTCGTCGCCACGGTGATGAAGGTTTTTGGATTTTCCGGATCGAAGACCTCGCCCCCGACGGGGTAGCGGAAATGCCAGAGATTGCCGTTGACCTCCTGCTGTTCGACCTCAAGGTCGGAAATCGCAGTCAACAGCTTCGGGTCCCAGTTCACAAGCCGCTTGTCTTTGTAGATCAGCCCTTTCTTGTAAAGCGTGACGAACACTTCGAGCACCGCCCTGGACAGGCCCTCGTCCATGGTGAAACGCTCTCGGCTCCAGTCGGCCGAGGCCCCCAGCCGCTTCAGCTGATTAAGGATCGCGCCGCCGGATTCGGCCTTCCACTCCCAGACCTTCTCGATGAACTCATCGCGCGTCAGGTCGCGGCGATGGATCTGCTTTTCCATCAGCTGGCGCTCGACCACCATCTGGGTGGCGATGCCGGCATGGTCCATGCCGGGCTGCCACAGCACGTTCTTGCCGCGCATGCGCTCGAAGCGCACCAGAATGTCCTGCAGCGTGTTGTTGAGCGCATGGCCCATATGCAGCGAGCCGGTGACGTTCGGCGGCGGGATGACGATGGTAAAGGCTTCCGCGCCCTCCTCGGCGCCTGCGCCGGCACGAAACGCGTCGGCCTCCTCCCAGACTTTGGCGATCTTCGGCTCGACGATTTTTGCGTCGTAGGTTTTTTCGAGCATGGAAAGACGTCCGAGCTGTCCGGGATTGTGGCTTGGTGTAAATCGGAAGGCAGTTGCCAAGTCAACCGCAAGCGAGCGGCAGACGGCCATGCCAGCAAATAGCGCCTGGACAGGCCGGTGCAACTCGCGGAAGAGCGTCGCAGGGCAAATCACTTGAGGTTGCGCTTCCCCTCATTGCCCTGCCGGGCATTTCTCCCGTATAGGGACGGGGAGAAAAACGCCCTCGCTAAAGATTTCGCCAATCTCCAGCGTTGCAAGAAAGGGTGCCGAGGTCGCGGCCAGAGCCCCTTCTCCCCGTTCACGGGGAGAAGATGCCGGCAGGCAGATGAGGGGCGGCGCCGACTCCGGCAATTGGCCGTTCGAGCGATTGCGAAGCAGTTACTGCGCGCCGCGCGCTACGCGTTCGATTTCTTCGCGCACCAGCCGCTCGACCAGCGTCGGCAGATTGTTGTCCAGCCAGTCCTGCAGCATGGGCCTCAGCATCTCCTCTGCCATCTCGTCGAAGGTCTTCTTGCTGCGGCTGGCGAACGCATCGGAAAGCTCGCCGAAGGCGGCGGCAACTTGCCGGCCCGTATGTTCGGAAACGATCGCCGGACGAGCGGGCGGTGCCTCGCTCGTCGCCGGGCGCGCCAACTCACTTCGTGGCGGGGCCGGCTCGAAAGCAGGTTCGGCCGCCTCCTCGAAAGCCTCGGCCTTCGGTTCGGCGACCGGCGTCTGTCGCAGATCAGCCCTGTCTGGGGCCCTGTCCGGCTTGGCCACGGTCTTTGCTTCGCCGACTGCGGCGATATCACGCCGCCACCCGGCAACGATACTGTCGGTCGTCTCCATAGCCATCGCCGTCGCTGGCGCATTCGGCGCCGGCGTGGTGGCCGGGACCGCTTCGACCGCGACCCTGTCACCAGCAGGCGTCAGGGGCGATTTGACCGGAGCCGGATCGAAACGCACCGGCGGCTCCACGCGCGCGATGACAGGCTCGACGTCAGACGGTTGTGCCTGCACCTCGGTCAGGGTCGGCCTCCTGGCGTCGAATCCCGGACGCAACTCGGCGCGAAACGCGCCTGCCTCCGGCAGCGCCCCGCCTGCCTCAGGTGGCGCCGCGCCTGCCGCCGGTGTCGGCACGGCTGCCGACGTCAGATCCTGCAGCAGGTCGTCCGATTCGTCCGGCTGCTTGCGGCCGGTGTCGCTGTCCTCGATGATCCTCCTGATGGAAGCCAGTATCTCCTCCATGGAAGGTTCGCGCTGTACGCTGCTTGCCGTCGCCATCGTCACATCCGCCGCCCTTGTGACTCGTTGCAGATTTCCTGTCCGGCCAAAGCCGGATTCGAATCATGGCAACAGCGTAACCCACGGATCGCCTTACGAGAATCCCCAATCTGAGGGCATGTTGGATTTCAACAGATTAGAGCCCGCGCGTCCTTTTTTGGACGCGCGGGCTCTAATTAGCTTGAAACTGGACAGAAGTTGAAACTGGTGAGGTGATCAGCGGCCGTCAGGCGTACGCAGGCCGAACCACTTGTCCTTGACGGCATTGTAATGTTCTTCGGGCTTGTATTTCGCTACCTGAAGGGCGAGACGATCGACCGAAAGACGACCGACAGCAGACAGGATGGCATAGCTCGCCACCACCAAATCGCGTTCGGCGCCGGCCTGGTTGATCTTGGCGGTGATGAGCGTGGCCTGCGCGTTGAGAACGTCGAGCGTGGTGCGCTGGCCGACATTACGCTCCTCGATGACGCCGCTCAGGGCAAGCTGCGCGGCGGCGATCACCTGCCTGTTGGCCACCACAGTTTGCTGAGCGGCGGTATATTGCGTCCACGCCGAGGTCACGGCCTGCCGCACGGTGTCGCGGCTGACATCGACCTCGATCCGGGCCTGGCTGAGTGATTCCTTATTCTGACGCACTATCGCCGACGTCCGTCCGCCCGAATAGATCGGTATAGTCAAGGTGGCGCCGATGTTGGCCGAATTGGTTGTGCCGTCCTGCCCCGTATCGGCGGAGCCCGGGGCCGTTCTGCGATAGGCGGTGGAAACGCCGGCGGAAGCCGAAAGCTGCGGCAGCAGTGCGCCTTCGGCCGATTTCACCGAAAACGCCGCCGCGTCGACCAGGTGCTGGGTGGCGAGGATGGCCGGGTGCTCAACGGATGCGATCGCGATCGCCGTATCGAGATTCGACGGCAACAGCTTCGCCAGCGGCGAAGCGCCCCTGAGCCTGCCTGGCTCGTCGCCAACGATCTGGCGATAGGTCGCAGCGCTCGCCAGCGCCTGAGCGCGGGCGGCGGCCAGTTCCGCCACAGCGGAGGAGCGCTCGGCATCGGCCTGCGCAACGTCGGTGCGGGTGCCTTCGCCAACCTCGAAGCGCGAACGCGCGGCGCGTGCCTGCTCGGTCAGGAATTGCAGGTTCTGTTCCGTCAGCACCGCGACTTGCCGGTCGCGAATCACGTCCATATAAGCGCTTGCCGCATTGAACAAAATATTCTCTTCGGTGTTGCGCAGGCTCTCGAACGAGGCGCGGACCTGCGCTTCAGCGGCGGCGACGTTGTTCCTGGTCTGGAAGCCGTCGAACAGGGTCTGGTCGATCTGGACGCCGAAGTTGCCGGTGGTTAACGAAAGATCTCGACCCGGCCCGCTACGGGGATCGAAATGGCTTCTGGAGAAATCGATATTCCCAGAACCGGTGATGACCGGGCGCCAGCCGGACTTGGCGATGGCAACGCCCTCATCGGTGACGCGGACGCCGGCGCGGGCCGAATTGAGCTGGGAATTGTTCTGATAAGCTTTTGAAAGTGCACCGAGAATGGTTTCCGCCGAGGCGCCTAGCGGAGAAAGCGCGGTTGCCGAGAAGAGGACGGCGGCAAAAAGACTCTTTCGTAAAGACGGCACGTTATTCCCTCATTCGTTTTGCATGGGAACCACACCGCGCCGGCTTCTCCCATTCGAGCAGCCGGCGCCGTGTGTTTCAGGTTCCCTGCTGTCTGCCCCCAAAAGAACACCCCGGTTGTGCGGATCAGCAACAATTGTTCAAGCGCAAGCGAACATGACAACCGCTTTGCTGCAAGCCAAAATCACTCAGAACTCGAACGCACGAATACGTTCGAATCCCGGTAGTGGCTTAATTGCCGCATTAAAGGCGGCTCTTCCGGTTACAACCCCCCCTGTTTTCAGAAACAATCGGGCCACGCCCGAATTCCCCTGCCCTTCGACGGCGACGAGCCGACCGCCTTCCGCAAGCTGGTCGAGCAACGGTTCCGGCACTTTCTCGACGCTGCCGCCGATGAAAATGACGTCGTAGGGCGCTCCCGCGGCATGGCCTTCCGGCAGCGGTCCCTTGACCACGCTGACATTGTCGCAGCCCAGCGCCGAAAGCGTCGACATCGCGGTCTCGGCCAATGCCGGATCGCTTTCCAGCGCAACGACGGACTTTGCCAGCCGCGACAGGATCGCCGCCGCATAGCCGGTGCCGCAGCCGACATCGAGCGCCGAATCGCCGGGGCCGATCTCGGCCAGTTGCATCAGCTTGGCCAGCGGCGAAGGCTCCATGAGATAGCGTGGGCCGTCGGCTGTATTGGCAACGCGGATGTCCTCGTCGATATAGGCCAGATCGCGCTGATCGGGGGCGACAAACGCCTCGCGCGGCACGACAAGCATCGCCTCGAGCAGCGGCGCGCTGGTTACGTCGGTGGTGCGGATCTGGCCGTCGACCATTTTTACACGACGTTCGGCAAAATCAGCGCTCATCTTCCAACCAATCCGCCCAAACCAATTTGCCCAAGATCAATCCGCCCAAGATCAATCCGCTTGCCGCGCCAAGACCGCGGCTCATGTCGACGGGAATTCAAGCCCCCTGGCGCTGGTGCGCGGGAGCTTAGGCATTTGGAGGCCTCGCCCGGAATCGAACCGGGGTGCAAGGATTTGCAGTCCTCTGCGTAACCACTCCGCCACGAGGCCTCATTGCTCCCGGCGTTCCACCCGGTTCCAATAGGTTGCGGCGAAAATGCCGTCAAGCGGCCATGGTGCATTCTGGACGGTTTCCCCTCGGCATGATGCCACGCATCGAATCCTCGATACGCATCCTGCCATTAAAATATTAACTAATTGGTAAGCACGCAGTATGGCAGAGGGATGCCGGGCCCTGGACTTTACGTTGGATAAGCAGGAGGTCCGCCATTCTGAAGGAGAACTGCGAGGGCCGGGAAACGAGTTCCGGGCATTGGCCAGGTTGAGTCGAGCCGGAAAGACGCCCCTTCACAGAAGCTTGCCCCTGCGGTGCAAACCATCAGTTCGGCCGCCGCCGCCGTTCCCACCACACGACGAGCCGGCGCCGGTGGCGGCGCACCACGGCAAACTCGTAGGAGAGCACCAGCAATCCAATCGGCACCATCCAGAAGCCCAGGATCGGCAGAAAGCCGAGAATGCCACCGAAGATCAGCACAATACCGATCGCAATCCTGAGGCCGCGCGAGCGCGGCATGGTGAACTGACGGCCGAAGACCGATATTTTTCGTGCCGGTGGGTGGTTGTGGCTTGCTGCGCTCATGTCTGGTTAGTGGTCCATTCGGGCAAAGTAAAAGCATCAGCTGACGAAAGCCGCAACCGCCTTTTCGGTTCCGCGCACCCCGCCAGACGGCTCATATGAGGACGCGCGCACATGATTGCCAGAAATCGTGGCACGAAAAAGCGCCGAAAAATACGAAATGCTTCTTTGCAAAGCCGAAACGGGTTTGCTATAGGCTGCGCCACTCACATGAGAGCCTCTGTTCCCCGGTAGCTCAGTGGTAGAGCAACCGGCTGTTAACCGGTTGGTCGCTGGTTCGAATCCGGCCCGGGGAGCCACCGCCTTTTCTACGCCAGGGCGCGATATTGCGCGCCGACGTGCGGTTTTCCCTACGCTTCTATCCGATTCGCTTCTGCTGGAATGGGTGGCAAACAGCCGAGAAGCCGATCGAAGTCAGTGGCAATTTAACGTAGCGCCCTGCCCTCGCCTAGGCCGGCAAAGCCCCTCATCGTAGAGTCGACGGCAGTATCGTGAAAAGACATGCACCCGGCGGATTGAGCCGCGAACAGACATTGTGTCAGCTCCGCGAGGCGGACACGCATATGCGACTTCGCCGCAGTCGCGGTTGGCCTGCCGCACGTCGGGGACGCCGCGCATGATGTCGAGGGCCTTTTCGGAAATGCTGTAGAGTTGCGCGGGTCGGGTCCCATGACCCGGAACTCGACCGGGAACGGCGTGCTCCGCTTAGGTGACCCGCTTCTGTGTGTAGGATGAGACGGTGCCTTTAAGCTTCATTGAGTTCGATGAGGTCGAAGTCCGTCGGCCGGATGCCGGTGGGCAGCGGGTGATCAGAAAGATATCAGAACTCCAGTGTCTTCGAGGGTTCGTTCTCAGCCGGTCTCACAGGAGGTCGGGAGGTCAGCACCGCGTCGGGTAGCGCATTGCCCCAATCGTTCATCGTGTAGAGGACATCCCGAAGGGACATGCCCAAAGCGGTCAGTTCATAAACCACTCGCGGCGGAGTCTCGGCGAACGCCGTGCGCGTCACCAGCCAGTGCTGCTCGAACCGGCGCAGGCGATGTGTGAGCGTATGTGCGCTGATGCCCGGCAAGGCGTCTCGCAATTCGGTGAAGCGGCGCGGCCCGTTGAGCAATTCGCGCACGATCAGCGTCGCCCAGGGACCGTCGAGGAGGAGCAGAAAACGCTCAACGCCGCAGGGCGGTATATTTGTGTTGCTCATGCGTATTTTGTTCCATTGGTGCATTTGACGTAACCAATGCATTTATTGCACCAACCCAATTGCTATATCAATGAAGGAGTACCTAATGTCTTACGTCATTCATGGGGCGACCGGGGCACAGGGCGGTCCGCTCTATGCGCGCCTGCTCGCCTCGGGCAAGGCGGCGGTCGCCGCAGTTCGGGACCCGGCCAAAGTGGAAGGCAAGCCGGCCGTTGCCGTCGACAGTGAGTCGGTAGCGTCGCTGGCAGCCGCCTATCGCGATGCCGACGGCGTATTCATTCATCTTCCGCAAGGGCCGGAACCTGTTCGCGTGCAATACGCCAACAACATCGGCGCAGCGATCAAGACCGCCAAGCCGAAGCGCGTCGTGATCTCGACCAGCGGCACGATCATTGACCAGCCTGGGACCGTCTTGCAGGCACCCGAGGACAGCGCCATCGCGATCCTCTTGCGCCGCGTCAGGGAAAGCGGCGTCTCCCATGCCGTCATCGCACCCCGGCTTTACCTGGAAAACCTGTTGTTACCGATGATCATCCAGCCGGTGAATGCGGAAGGCGTGCTGCGCTATCCCTTGCGGGCCGACTTCCCCGTCGCGTGGAGTTCGCATCTGGACGTGGCGGAGGCGGCCGAACGGCTGCTCAGCGACACTTCGGTGACTGGCGTCGTTGGCGTAGGCCAGCTGCCCGGCCTCAAAGGCGCGGATCTTGCCGCAGGGTTCTCGGAGCAGTTCGGCCGCGCCATCAGCTTCGAGGCACTGACGCCGCAAGCGTTCGGCCAGCTGATAGAGCCTATGTTCGGCCCTGCCGCCGCTGGCGTCGTGGGTGTCTACCAAGCATTTTCGCACGCCGCAGACAATGTAATCGCCGAAGATACCAGCGCGCAGCGCCTGCTCGGGATCACCCCGCGCAGCGTCAGGCAGTGGCTGGCCGAGACGCTGGCCTGATAGGATTCCGTCGCCCGCAGGTCAGATCACGGAAATCTCTGCTTCTTATTAGACTTGCGGGCGGCCTCGCTTGCCGAGCAATAGCAAAGGTGAGTGCAGCCAATCTGCTGCTTTTTTGGGCCGGAAGAAAACACCCATTCTGCCGGTCTGTTCAGGACGTCCATCGAGCTCCTAAACGGCGATAACAATACCGGACCGCTCTCATCCCACAGATGCGCAGCTTCCGGATGATCATTTAACCTCGCATCTGCGATCCAAAATGCGCGCGATGCTGGCCCGGGCTGGTGCCAAACGATTTGGCAAACCGCCGCAAGAAAGTTGCCTCATTCCCAAAACCGCACCGGGCGGCGATATCTTTCATGGGATGATCGGTATTGAGAAGCAAATGGCGCGCCGCCTCTAGGCGCAGCGCTTCGACCACCTTACTCGGTGTACGCCCCGTATGATTGCGATAATGTCGCAGGAAGCTGCGCTGGCTCATGTTCATGCGCGTTGCGAGCACAGGGATCGACAAGTCCTCAGCGGGGTTGGCACTCATCCAGGCATGAAGGTCGGAGAAACGACCGCTCTCGGATTGCAAAGTGAGCGGAACACTGAATTGCGCCGGAGGGGCCAGCGGCTCGGCTTCAATTTTTGAGTCGCGAAATGATGCCCTCTAGCGTTTTGACAGCGCTTGCCTTGTCCGTCTTCCGCAAGTCGACGAGAACTCGCAGCCCGTCCTGCTCTTCGCGGATCGCGCGTCCCTGGATGACCATGTCGTCGATCCGGTCGAGCACCTTGTAGTTGCGCACCGGCCTGGCGATGCCCTTGGCATGGATGGGCTCCCGCTCCTCGGCCACGACCATCTCCTTGACCAGGGAATAAGTCTCGTGGCTGAGCAGAATGCCGTCGAGTTCGGCATGCGACTGCAACCGTGAGGCCAGATTCACCTCGCCGCCGATGATGGTATACTCCATGCGATCTTCGCTGCCGAAGTTTCCTACTGTGCAATAGCCTGTATTGATGCCAATCCGCAGCCGGAACGGCTTCTGCAGCCCGCGATCGCGCCACTCAGCCTGCAATTCCCGCATCCGCCGCTGCATCGCGATCGCCATGCTGACGCAGGCCATGGCATCCTGCTTGATGCCCCTTGTTTCCGGGTCGCCGAAGAACGCCAGGATTGCATCGCCAATGTACTTGTCGATCGTCGCGCCATGCTCCAGGGCGATCTTCGACATTTCCGTCAAGTAGTGGTTGAGCAGGCTGGTCAGTTCCTCGGATTCCAGATCGTCGGTGGTCGCAGTGAAATCCGCGATATCGGAGAAGAACACCGTAAGCTTCTTGCGGTGCGAAGCGATCTTAACCTCTTGCGAACCGGAGAATATCGACGAATAGACCTGTGGCGACAGATACTTAGAGAGCTTGTTCGACAAGGCTTCCAAGGCTCTGTTCTTCTCAGTTACGAGCTCATTCGCCCGCTCGGCCTTGTGTTTCGCCTTGCGGATATTCTCTTCAGCCCGCTTGATCTCGGTGATGTTCGTGTAGACGGCGACAGTTCCGCCCTCTGTCGTCTTGCGCTCGTTGATCTGGAGCCAGCGGCCGTCGGCCCGCTGCTGCATGTGCGGTCCTTCCGGCTGCTTGTGCCTGGCCAACTGGCCGGCCACCCACTCCTCAACCCGCCCCTTCGCGTCTTGAACGAGGCCCTGTTCCGCGGCGTTGCGGATCAGCGTCTCGTATGGCGTGCCCGCAGCCGGCATGCCGCTTCCAGCATAGAGCAGATCGCCATAAGCTCTGTTGCAGACGACCAGCCGGTCCTCGGCGTCGTATAACGAAAACCCTTCCGAGATCGACTCGATCGCGTCCGTCAGGCGCTGCTCGCTCTGCCGTAGGGCGTTCTCCGCCTGCTTGCGCGCGGTCACGTCGCTCCATGAGCCGACGATTTCGAGGGGCTGGCCGTCCCTATCGCGGATCAGTTGCTGCTCATCGTTCACCCAGCACCAGGTGCCGTCCTTTTTGCGAAACCGGTACTCGACCGTGTGGTGGCCGTTCTTGAACAGCTGGGCGGATTCGGCCTCCACCGCTGCGAGCTCGTCGGGGTGCACGCGCGTGCGCCAGAAATCGGCGTTCTCGAGGTATTCACTGGGCTCGTATCCGAGCAGGCTCCTGACGTTCTCGCTGATGATGATCGGCGCATAGTCGCCGGTAGCCTTGAAGCTGTAGATCACCGCCGGTGCAGCCGAGAGCACGCGCACGAGGCGATCCTGTGCGGCAACCAGGGCTTCGCCGATCTGCTTGCGGGCCGTGATATCGCTCCATGCGCCGACCACCTCGACCGGCTCGCCCGTGGCGTTGCGCTGCAACTGCAGATCGTCGCTGATCCAGCAGTAGCGGCCGTCCTTCTTGCGGAACCGGTACTCATTGGCGAGGCGACCCTCCTCGAACAGCCTCTCATAGGCCTTCTCGACGCGCGGCAGGTCCTCGGGGTGCACGCGGTCGCGCCAGAAATCAGCGTTTTCGAGATATTCCTCGGGTTCGTAACCGAGCAGGTCTTTGACGTTGCGGCTGATGAATGTCGGCCCATAGTCGCCTGTGGCCCTGAAGCTGTAGATCACGGCGGGCGAACGCGTGAGCAGATATTCGACGCGATCCTGGGCTGCTGCTGCGGCTTCTTCCGCCTGCTTGCGGTCGGTGATGTCGCTCCATGAGCCGACCACCTCGGCCGGTTGGCCATCCGCGCCCCGGATCAAGTGCTGTTCGTCATTCACCCAGCACCAGGTGCCGTCCTTCTTCAAAAAGCGGTACTCGACCGTATGGCGACCATTCTTGTAGAGCTGGACGGACTCGGCCTCCACTGCGGCAAGGTCGTCGGGGTGGACTGACCGGCGCCAAAAATCTGCGGCCTCGAGATATTCTTGCGGTTCGTAGCCCAGCCAGTCCCTGATGTTTTCGCTGACGAAGGTCGGCGCGAAGTCTCCCGTGGCGCGATAGCTGTAGATCACGGCCGGCGAGCTGGTCAGCAATTCGGAGAGGCGGGCGTGTGCCGCCGCCTGCGCTTCCTCCGCCGCCTTGCGCGCCGAGATGTCGCTCCATGATCCGACGATCTCCCGCGGCTTGCCGTCCTTGTCCTTGATCAGGTGCTGCTCGTCGTTCACCCAGCACCAGGAGCCGTCCTTGCGCCGAAAGCGATATTCCACGGAGTGGATTCCGTTCTGGAAGAATTTCGAAATCGCATCGTCGACGCGGGCGAGATCGTCCGCGTGGACGCGGTCGCGCCAGAATGACGGGTCCTGGAGATATTCCTCCGGCGCGTAGCCGAATATGGCCCTGATGTTCTCGCTCACGAAGGTGGGCGCGAAATCGCCGGTCGCCTTGAAGGAGTAGATCACCGCGGGCGAAGAAGAGAGCAGCTGCGCCAGGCGCCGCTCGGCGGCCGCCTTCGCCTCGTTGATCTGACGGCGCACCCTGCCGTCGCGCTCGCGCGCGGCGCTCTTGATCGCTCGTTCGATGATAGCGGCAGTGCCGTCGTCATCGAAGGCCTCCGGCGGAACGTGCAGGACATCATGGAGCGCAGCCGTCGCGTTCCTGGCGTATTCCCTCGCGGTCACCATGGCGTGGAGTCTCCCACTCAGATGAAGCGCGTAATTTAGCACAATCTGATGAGACATGGCTTGCAGAAGGTAGAGGGGCAGATGTGGCTACCTCCGTCTGCCGCTCCCCGGCAGGCGGCGAGCACCCCACCGCAACCGAGATTTCCGACACGCTTCGCCGGCTTGAGACGCTTCGCGCCGAACTCTTTTCAGAAGGCGCCCATTTCCGCGCCAACACGATCAACCGGACAATCGACCTGATCAAGCGCCTCTCGCCTTCCAAGCGCGATGGCCACTAACCCGCAGCATTATCGAGATTCAAAAAACCCGCCACCGTGAGGCAGCGGGCCTACTAGGTTTTCGTCTTTGGTGCCGGGTTTCAGTGCCGTCCCGTGGGCCCTTCAAGAAACTCCATGAAGTTTTCCACCACTCTGTCGCTTGGCGTTGACCGGGAGTTGCAAGCACTAAGGATGGCGGCCGCGATTTTCAGCATGTCGGTGCGACTTCCAACAATCTTTGAGACCACGGCGTTTTCTGTGCCGCCGTCATAGGTCGACCGCTGCAAGACGTGCAGGGTTAGCCTGAGATTTTCGCCCATGAACTGGAGCGGGCCGGCGCCGTGACGAACGTGTCAGAGACGCAAAACGGTTCGACGGTCGGTGCGGCGGTAACCGGATTCATACTGCACCACCTTTCCCTGCCCCGATCATGGACAGCAAGAGCGCGTCGACGTGTTCTTCCAAAAGCTGGCTAAAGGAAGTGTTGTGGAACCGCTTGAGATAGCGGCCCTTTGTGGCGAGGTCGGCATGAGTGCTGGCGGGGAACCGACACACGTTCCAGAGCGTGGAATATTCGCCATGGCTGGCATCGTCCCACGTCCGGTGTTCTGCGGCTGTGGCTTTCCGGCCAAGGGCTACCTCGTCGCAGCTGCTGCAAACGTGCCTTGATTGCTGCACGAAGCTCGGGCGAGGCTTTTGCCCTCCCGGCTGGTGCGGCGTCGATCGGCACTGCCGCGGCTTTTCGAACGCTGGCAGCGGTGGCGGCGAGAGCGAGCCCTGCCCCGGTCAGGTTGAGAAGGCGGCGGCGGTTTGACATCGGGCATGCCTTCGGCGCTTGCGAAGCGTGCCGGAATCAACATCAACACGGTAAGCGCCATGGAGAAGAAAGGCGCCGAAGGGCTCACGAGTGGCCTTGATAAGGTGCGCGCCGTGATGACCGTGCTGGAGGCCGAGGGCATCGAGTTTCTGAATCACGGAAGCCCGGGTGTCCGACTGAAGGCGAAGCCGTGATCGTGGATGATCTGAGGCCAAGGGCTTCCTACCGAAAGGCGCGGCAGAATAGCTATGCTCGTCACCGTCAGCCGGGAGGAGTGTAGAGCGGTTCTCTGCATAGATGAACCAAGCACTGGCCATCGCGCGTCGGCACAAACCCTACCGCTGGGATTAACGACCAGTCGCACGCATTGCTGTACCGGCGGACGTAGAGGGCATAGGTGTTCGGGCCGGTGGTCAGCACCGCCGAGCCATGGCTCTGGATTAGCGCCTGCGTCTGTTGGCAGGTCATGGCGCGGGTGTCCGGCCTGGCCTGGGCGTGGGTTGTGAAGGCAAGCATGACCGCTGTTGAGGTCAACGCAATCCGGCGAATGGACATGACGAGACTCCCATGATGAGCCATTTGGTTGACAAACTCGCATGTCGCAGGGCAGCTGTGCAATGGCGGCCTTAACACCCTCCCGCACCGCGCTCAACATTGCCTGGGGCGGCCATGATGGCTACTGTGTCGCCAGAAACCGGGTTCATCCGGGAATGTCGGTCTCCATAAGTTTCTGAACGGGCCTCGCTTTCGGTCGGCGGCCAGGCACCAGCATGACATCCGTGCTAAGTGCCCCCAATTCGGAGGGAAAGATGCGACTATTTTTGGTGTTGATTTTGATGGCGCTGAGCGGCTGCGTATCCAATGTTTCCCCGGATAGTGATGGTATACCACGCCGCGCGTCCTTTGCTGGAAACCATTAGCCCGCTTGATTTGGCTGATTGCCAACGCCTATTGGCCGGTGCCTCAGCACTTGACGAGGAAAGCGAGACAAGCGGCAGCGCATAGAACGCGGAAAGCTAGCTTTCATCCCAGAAATCCTGCAGCGAGGCGTGCCGAAGGTCTTCCTCGCCGCGCAGGTGCTTCACGCGGGCTTTGATGCCCGGCTTGACCCATTGCGTCGCCGGCCGCTTTGGGATGTCCTTGGGCGGTGGCCCGGCATGTTCCTGGACGCGCTTCCAAAGCCGCTCGCCCATCTCGCGATTGATGCTGACGAAGGCACTGCCGACATATTTCCGGGTGCCTGGCTCAGCCATCAGAGCAAACGCCGGCTTGTCCCTCTCGCGTTCGACGCCAAGAAGCTCGAATTCGCTTTCGGTGAAGGATTTTGTCTTCAGCCAATTGGTAGTCGGGCCGCTGCGATATTTGCTGTCCCGACGCTTCGATACCATCCCCTCCAAGCCGGCCGCGTCGATCAGATGATAGATCGCCCGCCTGGCATTGTCTCACTGAATTGGATGCGGCTGTCAGCGCCTGGTGATTGCCTTGCGCAGCGCGGCAAAATCCGAAAGGCCAGCCTCATTCAAGACGACGACTTCGCCGTCGATGATGACGTTCTGTACGCTGAGACCTTTGGCTGCCTCGGCCAAATCGCGGTACTTCGATGTCCAGTCTAGCCCCGGCGGGTGAAAATCCGCGCCCCGCCGGCGTCGATGATAATTTGCGAGCGGTAGCCGTCGAACTTGGCTTCATGCATCCAGTCGTCACCTTGGGGCGGCTTGGCGACCAAGGTAGGCATCATCGGAGGAATAAATTGTAGCCGGCCGCCGGCACTCACTCGTTTAGGCACCAAATTGACTCTAGGCTCATCCGATTTGATAGCCAGGGGAACGGAACGTGACAATTTTACTAAATTAGTAACGATGCATGTATCTGCTTATGGTAGAAGCAGCCGGCGACCGTCCCGCAGACGCCCCCCGCCGGTTAGGCCCAGCGGCCACCACCCAAACCCCAACCGGTTGCTGGGCCGCCCCATCTCAGCGAGAACGCATGGACGGCCAAGCTTCAAACGATAGGCGCGAGAATCGCGTCAGGGTCGAGGCCAAGAGCCGTGACGAGCAGGATGGCGTCCGGGTCGTCGCAGTAGACCTCGGGTCGATCGGGCGCGAACCAGCGGGCGAAATAGACCGGGTTTTGCGTCAAGGCAGCTTCGATGATACGAGCCTGCACAAGCGATTTCAGAACTGTCTGACGAGGCGGCGGCGTTGGCTCTGGGCCGGTGAATTTCTCACCCTCGAATGAAAAGCCGGCGAAAACATCGTCGGGAACCTCTGTCCATCCCGGCTCTGGGCCGCCTTGGAAATAGGGCAGATCGTACGCGATCGAATCCACCACGCCATCAATGATGCGGGCGTATCTCATGCCGTCCTCCAATATTTCACCCGAGCGTAAACTTCTGTCCCCTGCGAAAGAGCCAGGCCAAGACCATTCGCAGGGGCGGCATTGGCGTAATACTGGATCGCAAAGGCCTTGCTGGCGACGACCGCCGCGCCGCCCATCGATGTCGCACCTGAGTTCGGGCTGCCGTTGCCATGGGCTACAACACCCATTCCGGCGGTTGTGGTATCTGTCATGTTTTGCAGACGTGAGCCGAAACTGGAGATGGTATACGAGAGAATCTCCCATTCGACCCAACCATCAACAGTCGGTGTGAACTGGTCGGAGGCTATTGATACTAGGCCTGACGGGTCGCGAACTTCGGTGTTGAGGGCATGCGTCGTCCATGTCGTAGCGACCGGCGTTCCGCCCCCTGTCCCGGACGACTTCTGATCTTCCATAACTGCATCAGGAGTGCCGCCGACACGAGCCGAGCCGACATAAAAGCCGCCTGAAGCGGTTGCCTTGTCGCTGTCTTCGATCGTGACGCCCGACGTCTGGGTTGCGCCCTTTGTTGTGCGTCCGCGAAACTCCTATAGCTCTACGCGGTGTGTTGCCGCGTGCAAGCTCGAAGTTGGTGTCCTGGCCAATCCATCAGGTAGCCAGCAACTTACTGACCAGTGGTGAAAACGTGACGCTCGGTGCCCGCAGGGTCTGGCAGGAAACGACCCGGAGACCTTCAAACATGTAGCGAAATAGAAGGAAGGTCGGTATTTTGAGCGATTGAAGTCACCCTGGAGGATGCTGATGTCTCTAGATGTCATTGGCGCGGGCATGGGGCGCACCGGCACGTATTCGCTGAAACTGGCATTGGAGCATCTTGGGTTCGGGCCTTGCCACCATATGGCAGACGTGAATACCAACCCCGAACAGAAAAAACTGTGGCGCGCCGCTGGTCAGGGACAACTCCCGAACTGGGATCTGGCATATGCCGGCTATCGTTCCGCTGTCGATTGGCCAACGGCGCATTACTGGCGCGAAGTGAGCGATCACTACCCTGATGCAAAAGTTGTTCTCACAGTTCGTGACCCCGATGCCTGGTATGACAGCGTGGCGCAAACAATAGGACTTATGATGGACACTGCCAGCAATGACCCACAGTCCTTTGGTGTGGCAGTGGTTAGCAATGGTGTCTTTGGAGGTCGCTTTAATGACCGTCATCATGCAATCGCCGTCTATGAAGAACATAACGCTACGGTGAGAGCAACGCTGCCGCCCGAGCGCCTTCTTACTTATCAGGTCTCCGAAGGGTGGGGGCCGCTTTGTGCCTTTCTCGGTGTACAATTGCCTTCGGAACCGTTTCCCCGCACCAATTCGACTGCCGAATTTCGTGCTCGCATGGGGCGCAGTAAGAGCTGAAGAGCGGGCGCCGGTGCGGAACCTCAGGGTTTAACTCCGCGAACCGCCACCGCCACGAAGGCCAATGTAAAGAGCAGATGGATAACCAGAAATAGCCTGGCGATGTCTCTCGCTTCGCCGCTGGCGACGCCCCAAATGTCGTTCGCCGCGACGGCGCCGAAACCGACGATGTTGGCGAGCACGACGACACGGATCGTTGACGGCTCAGCACTTCTCGACAACCAGTTAAGCACGGCGATGCCGAGGAACGGTCCGCCGAGAAGCCGCAGCAGCGCGAGCAACTCGGGTGCGGCATCCGTCGGCACGGCGCCCCGCCCGAACTGCACCGGAAAGAACATCAGCGCCAGGCCGACAACGGCCGTGTAAAGCGCAGATAGGGTAAGCATCAGTTTCGTCATGGCGTTCAGGTTCGAGTGTAGTGGATTTGGCAATCCGCCTAATAACGTATGCGAGGCTGCGCGGATCCAAGTCGCGGTGGGACACTCTAGCCTTTGGCTGTCGCAAGGCATGAAGTTAGAAATCACATTGATAAATGGTCGGCCGCCTCGTTATGCCCTGTATCGAAGCGCGTCGACCAGAAGCGTGAAGGCGGCAGTATGCTGCCGCCGGCTTGGATAATAGAGATGGTAGCCAGAATATGGCGGGCACCAGTCTTCCAGCACCCGGACTAGGCGGCCGTCGGCAATGTGCTGGGATATCTGGTTTTCGAACGTGTACACCAAACACAAGCCATCGACTGCGGCATGCAAGAGCATCTCGTTGTCGTTGAAAATAACCGGTCCATTGACCCGGACCTCAAGTTCGACACCGTCCTGTTCGAACTCCCAGGCATAAAGGCCGCCCCCAGTGTTCTGGCGATAGCTTGCGCATCGGTGTTCGCTCAAGTCGCGGGGTGTCTGCGGGGCGGGACGATTGGCAAAGTACGACGGGGATCCCACAACTGCCATCCTGACGTCTGGGCTGATCCGGACAGCCACCATGTCCTTTTGCACCTGTTCGCCCATGCGGATACCGGCGTCGAAGCGCTCTGCGACAATGTCGGTGAGACCTTCATCGATATGGATCTCAACCGTGATGTCGGGATAATTCTGCAGGAGTTTCGACAATACGGGCCACAGGACAGTTTGGGCGGCATGCCGGAACGTGGTGATGCGGATCGTGCCTGCAGGCTTGTCGCGGAGCGCCGTGAGCGCAGCAATTTCACTGTCGATATGGTCAAATGCCGGCCGCAGGCTGATAAGTAGCCTTTCGCCTGCCTCGGTCAGCGACAGGCTGCGCGTTGTTCGCGAGATCAACCGCACACCGATCCGTTGTTCGAGCATGCGCACCGCATAGCTAAGCGCGGATTGGGAGAGGCCGAGCTTTGCGGCTGCGCGTGTAAAACTCCCCTCCTCGGCAACCGCGATAAACACAGCCCATTCGCTGAAGTCGCCTCTTCTCACCTATAAACCTCATTTCTATATCCATGAGGATTATGGCGGATAATCAGCATGCCTGTCTCGACATATTTATGCTCCACGCAGCCCGCCGGCACGGTCAGCATTCGGGACTGCCTGGCACTGCGCGGATTCCGAATGCCCCGATGGCAGCCGAGCGCCGACAAGGCGGTTATCTGCCTCGCTCGCTGCCGGAACAACAAGCAGCGAGCAGAAGCGGTTTGGCATAAAAACGACTACGTCAGATTGAACGGCAATTGACGCAGCGGTTTTCCTGTGAGCCGTGCTATGGCGTTGGCAAATGCCGGCGCCAATGGCGGCAAGCCGGGCTCGCCCATGCCGGTGGGCGGTTCGGCGCTCGGCACGATGTGGATATCGAATTCCGGCACGTCCGTTATGCGCGCCACCGTATAGTCGCTGAAGTTGCTCTGCTCGACGACGCCGTCGTTGAGCGTAATTGCAGAGCCTGCCAAGCACATCGACAAGCCCATGATCGCCGCGCCCTGTACCTGCGCCTCCACGGTCAGAGGGTTGACGGCCAGATTGCAGTGAACCCCGGCGGTGACCCGATGCAGTTTAGGCTGTCCGTCGGCAACAGAGGCTTCCACCACGTAAGCCACCACTGAGCTGAAGGACTCGTGCACCGCCACACCCCAGGCCCGCCCCTCGGACAATTGCGTCTTGCCGTACCCGCTTTTGTCCACGGCCAGTTGCAATGCATCACGATGGCGAATGTGCTGATCACCGAAGAGCTGCATGCGGTAGGCGACGGGATCTTGGTCGGTTGCACGCGCAATATCATCGAGCAAGGTCTCCATCACGAAAGCGGTATGGGTGGAGCCGACGCTACGCCACCACAGAACCGGCACGTTGACCTTGGGATGATGCACCGTAAGCCGCATTGGAAGCGGATAGGGGTTTCGCATGCCCTCGGTCGTGGCGGCATCGATGCCGTTCTTCACCATGAACTGCTCGAACACGGTTCCCGTAAGTATGGATTGGCCGACGATGCTGTGATCCCAGGCCAGCACATTGCCTTGATTGTCAAAGCCGATGCGGGCGCGGTGCAGGTGCATTGGACGGTAGTAGCCGCCCCTCATATCGTCCTCGCGGCTCCAAAGCGTACGGATCGGTGCCTTCAGCCCCGCCGCCTTGGCGGCCTTGGCTATTTCGCAGGCCTCGATCACGGTGTCGTAGGTGCTGGAAAAGCGCCGACCGAAGCCGCCGCCCGACATCTGCACGTTAAGCACGACCTGTTCCGGCTTGAGGCCGAGCGCCGCTGCGGCAGCAGCGGCATCGGGTCCGGCACTTTGGCTCCCCACCCAGATCTCGGCACGATCGTCGGCAAACTGTACCGTGCAGTTCAGCGGTTCCATCGCCGCGTGGGCGAGATACGGGAACACGAACTCAGCTTCCAGCTTCAGGGGCGCCGTTTCCAATGGCACCATGTCGGAATCGAACTCGCGCGGGCCGGGGCGAGCGGCCATCTCGCGATACTGCGCGAGTTGCTGTTCGCTATCGACCTTTTCGACAGCCGATGTGTCCCACTCCACCTTAAGGGCATCGCGGCCCTGAGACGCCTGCCAATATCCGTCGGCCACCACGGCCACGCCCTCGGCACCGCGATCCAGCGGCACGCGCAGGACGGCCTTCACGCCCTTGACGGCGCGAGTTGCGCTGTCGTCCAGGGAGGCTATCCTGGCTCCGAAGACCGGAGGACGAGCCACCACGGCCGTCAACTGCCCCGGCAGCTTGAAGTCGATGCCAAAACTCTGTTGGCCGCTGCTCTTGGCTTGAGCGTCCAAACGCCGGGTGGGCTGGCCGACAATACGGAAATCCTTGGGATCCTTCAGCGCAATCTTCTGCGGCACTGGCAAGGCCATGGCCGCCTCGGCAAGCTCGCCATAACCGAGCTTGCGGCCATCGGAGGCCAGAACCGCGCCTGCCTCAGTTCGCAGAGTGGACGCATCCACGTTCCAGCGGGTCGCCGCGGCCGCCAGCAGCATGGCGCGAACACGAGCACCCAGTTCGCGATACTGCGTAAAGCTGTTCTTGATTGTGTTCGAACCGCCGGTAAGGTGCATGCCGAAGAGCGGATCGACATAGGCCATGTCATTGGTGCCGAGTTGGCTGCGTACCAGGTTCCAGTCCGCATCGAGTTCTTCGGCAAGGATCATGGGCAATGCCGTTTGGACGCCTTGACCGAACTCCAGCCGGTTGATCGTGACCGTAACCTCTCCATTGGGCGCGATCTGGACAAATGCAGAGGGCTGCTCGGTCGGCTTCAGACTGGCTGCCGCCACATCGGCGTCGGTCGACTGCGCGACGGCCAAGTGAGGGAAAATGCCGACAGCCAGGCCGAGGGTCCCCGTCAGCTTGAGAAAGCTGCGGCGTGGCATCGCCGGGACCGTCGTTGAACGGTCCCGTTCCATGATGTGCTGCAGCGCACGCGGCAGCTCTTTGTGGTCCATGTTGGGGAACATATGCGTCTCCTTCAGACGAGAGTGCTGGCGGCGTCGGCTATAGCGGCGCGGATACGGGCATAGGTTCCACATCGGCAGATGTTTCCGGCCATGGCGGAGTCGATCTCTTCGGCGGTCGGCTGCGCGTCGGGCAACAGCGACGCGAGCAAGGCCGTCGCGCTCATGATCTGGCCGCTCTGACAGTAGCCGCATTGCGCCACATCGTGCCTGACCCATGCAGCGTGGACGGCCGCGCCGACACGGTCGGTGCCGTCGGTTGCCTTTTCAATTGTGGTGATCTTGCCGCTTTCAACGGCGGAAACCGGCGTGCTGCACGAGCGGATGGCCTCGCCATCCAGATGCACCGTACAAGCGCCACAGAGCGCTGCGCCGCAGCCGAATTTGGTGCCGGTCATTCCTAGCGTGTCACGCAGGACCCAAAGGATCGGCGTTTCGGGGTCAACGTCAACCTCGTGCTCTCGCCCGTTGATATTCAGTGAGATCATGGCCGGTAGGTTCTCCTGGGTTGCTCCACCCGAACAGGCTTCCCAAGCAGCCTGGAGCTTCCCGGCCGACTGAGACATTGGCAGTTTGGTAGCTAGCGCTAAAGCTAGCTCGCCGGGCGATGCTGGATTAGACGGCGCAATTTGCATGACCTTAGAAACGTGGTTTCTGAATGCGTCACACAGCACGCCCGCGTATGCGCGGTTCAGCACCGGCATTGCCGTTCACTGGGTTCAAAGAAGGTGCGCAGTGGAACTCAGCAAGCCGGGTCGGTCGATTGGATCGACATGCCGCCGAGCTTGCGCGGAATGGCTGCCCTCAAATGCGTGCTGATTTAGCGGAGAGATGAGATAGGCGGTGATTTTGGTTCGGTCCCGGCAGAGTGGGCATAATTCCAACGGGGTTCGCCGACGATGAGATCGTGCCCACTGGCGTGGTGTAGCTGACGGCATTGGACGCCGTGCTCTCCGG